>NZ_JBHUGS010000002.1:0-1221753 GCF_042682045.1 Sphingomonas arantia | reverse complement strand
ACATACGGCGCGGCCACGAGTGCCAGGCCACCGACCTGCTTGGCAAAACCCTTCATCCCGCCCTCGGCCTGCTGCGCGACCTGGAAAATCTGACCAATCTGGCTTGCGAAGATCTGGAAGGGCGGGGCGCCCATGGCCGCCATCGTGGCCACGTCGTTGATCTGATAGGACAGCTGCGCCATGCTGCCCGCGCCGCGGCGGGCAGATGTTGCGCTGGCGTCGTGCGAGCGGCGCACTTCCTCGATGCGCCCGGCGAGGACCTGCTGCTGACGTGCATATTCCGCGGGCGCCGTGGCACCGGTCCGGTACAGCCTGGTCGACTCCGCGATCTCATCGTTTAGCCGCTTCGTGGCCGCGTAGAGTGGGTCGGTCGACGCGCGCAGCCGCTCCGCTGCCGCCGCATCCGCCATCTGCGCATCGTGCGACCCGCGCACCTCGTCGGCGAGCCTCTTGTGCGCCTCAGCTTCACGCGTGACCGCGGCGGCGGACGAAGTGCGGGCCCGGGCCTCCTCGGCCGATTGCATCTCGCGCATGGCTTGGGCACCCGACCGGACCCGCTCTTCGAACAGCTTGTACGCGATTGCGGCGTCGCGCGTGGCGATGGCATCGGCCTCGCGCTTGGTGGACGCGGTGGCGGCATCAGCCTCTTTCATGGCAGCCACGCCTTCGCGCACCTTGGCGTTGAACAGGTCGTACGCGTGCGCCGCCTCCCGCGTCGCCGTCGCATCGCGTTCGGCTGCCGCTACCGTCTGCGCCGCTGCCGCTGCCCGGTCTTCCGCCAGCGCGTCCGCCGCCTGGCCGGCCTTCCGCATGGCCGCAAACTCGGCGTCGTACAGCTGCTGCTCGGCCGCGCGGATCCGTCCCGCCAGTTCGATCTGGCCGGCCTGCTCCGCGGCGAGCGCGGCGGCCGCCGCTTTCATCTGTCGGATTTCAGACGTCGTCTTGCCGAACACCGACGCCTGCCGTTCGAGCGAGGCCGCCATGCGCTCGCCGGCCTGCTCGATGCGGTTCAGCTCGCGCGCGGCCGCGATCGCCGACTTGGCCGTCTGCTCGGCGAACCGCACCATCTTCTCGGTCGCCGGGGTCATGTCACCGACGCCCTTGGTCGCGGCATCGATCCGGTCCAGGTCGCGGATCGCCTGCGCGCTGACCTTGTCCACGACACCGCCAAAGCGGTTGAGATCGGACACGGCTCCGCCGGTCGCCATGGCCAGCTCGATTTCGAGCGAAGCAATCTTCTGACCCATGGCGACCTCCTTTCTGTTCAGCCAAGCACGGCGCGCAGCTGCTGCTCTTCGGTTTTGGGATCGATGTCGGCACGACCCGGCGACCAGGGCGCGGGTCGGTTGCGATCCTCGGCGGCACTCAGTTCGGCGAGATATTCGGCGGACAGCTTCCGCAGGGTCCGGAACTCCCACGCGGACAGCCGCTGGAACGTGCCGTCCGCCCAGTCCCGGATGGTCGACCAGCCGAGCGGGACCTGCCCCATGGCGCCGACATCCGCCGGGCCGACTTCCATCAGCCAGTCGAACACGTGACGGGCGGTGAGGGGCGGCAGCGACGGATCGACCTTGCGGGCCTTGTAGCCTTCCATCCGCGCCGGGAGCTTCGTCTCCTTGCCGCTGCCATCCTTCCACCGGGGGATGGCCAGCAGCCAGGCGACCTGACGGACGTAAAGGCTCAGCTCTTCGCCGAGCCCTTCGTAAAATTCGACCAGTCGCCCAGGTGGGCGTTAGCCTGCTCGACGACCCAGCCATACTCACGATCGGCGTAGAGGGCGCGGAACAGATCCTCGCCGATCGCGCCGTCGGCCGGCGGATAGTCGAGATGGTGGAACGACACGGTCACGTCGGTCAGGAAGTTGACGGTGTCGGCGCGGAGCAGGTCGGCGGTCAGTTCCGCCTTTTTCTTGCTGCGGACGAGCGACCGGTTGGTACGCTTCGCGACCGCTGCCTCATAGGCCGGGCTGCCGGCGCTGTGGAACGTGATGCCCACCGCTTCCTTCGCGCCGTCGATCGTCTCGAACAGCGGCTCTTCTTCGTCCGGGCTCTTCAGGTGCATGAACGAGGTGAGGGCGGGCTTGTAACGGGTGATATCCATGGATGCGTCCTTCGCGGGAGGATGGTGCGCCGACCCGGCCCAGACCCGCGACAGCGGACCGGATCGACACATGAGGGGGATGCCGGCGTCGCGGGCGCCGGATCTCGGGAAGGGGTTAGGCCGCGTTGACCTTCACGACCTTCGTGTTGATCTCGACCGTCGAGTTGGTCATCAGCACGTTGGTCGCGGAGCCGACCGTCTCCGGGGAGCCGAATACGCGGCCGCGGAAGTAGCGCTTGTCGCCGTTCGGGAACGTCACGACGAACGAGCCCATCGCGTTGTTGTCCGGCTCGCCCAGCGTGTTCATGATCGTCTGGCCGGCGTCCGCCCTGTCGGTCGCCATCGGGATCTGAAGCGATCCGTAGTTGACCGGCCCCTTGTGCTTTTCCTGCGGCCCGGCAAGCGGCTGGAAGCTGTTGACGGCACTGGTCGCACCAAAAGCGGGAATGCTCTCGATGCCGCCAACGGTGGTGTACGTCAGCGCGGCATAGCCGGCCGCATCCATGGTTCCGGGTGCGGCGACGGACACGCCCATCGTGGTGCCCGCCGAAGTCGAACTTGGCATGATGTTTCTCCAGGGTGGTAACCCGCATCAGCGGGGAGTTTTCGCCCGGCGGGCAAAAGGGGTGAGTATCCCGAGCGCGAGACATCAGGACCAGTTAGACGGTTCCCAGCACGAGAATGCCGGCATCGGTGCCGTCGAGAGAAAGGATCATGGCGTCCGTGCCGTCGAGAGAAAGAGCGTTTGCAGGGATACCTGTCCCGCCCGCGCTAACGGCAATCGGCCGCGTCACGATCTCGACCGTAGCCGTCATCATCAGCACGTTGGTCGCCGAACCGACGGTCTCCGGCGAGCCGAACACGCGCCCGCGGAAGTAGCGTTGGTCGCCGTTCGGCAGCGTCACACGGAACGTCGCCTGAGCACTGTTGTCCGGATTCGCGAACACGCGCAGCAGCGTCTGCCCGGCGTCCGCTTTATCGACCGCGATAGGCAGCTGCAGTGAGCCGTAGTTGACCGGGCCTTTGTGCTTCTGCTGACCGCCGGCAAGCGGCTGGAAGGTGTTTACGGCGGACTGCGGACCGAAGGCGGAGATGCTCTCCACCCCGCCGATCACGGTATACGTCAGCGCACCGTAGCCGGCCGCGTCCAGCGCCCCCGGCATTGCCGAGGAAAGCGCCAGCGTCGTGCCGGCGGAAGTGGAACTGGTCATACGGTGCGCCTCGCTGATGGAATGCGTTAGACGGACGGTGTCTGGGCTGCCGGCGTCTTGCTGGGAGACCGCTTCCGGGGCTTGCGCGCGACGGTCTTCTCACCCTTTGCGGCCGCGACTTCCGTCGCAGTTGCCTCGCGTACCAGCCCCGCCATCTCCCAGTCCCCGAACTGGCCGGCGTCCATGCCAATGATCACGGCGTTCTGGGCAAATGCGTCGTCGCCGTGCGTGATCTGCTGCAATGCTACGGCGTGCTTTTTGGAAATCGTCATGGCTGTCTCCAGTGTTGTGAAAGGTCAGGCGGGCTCGTTGAAGCTGATGCGCAGGTCGATGCTGCCCATGAAAATGTCGGCCGCGTCATTCATGAAGTCGGGTCCGGCACCGGCGAACAACACCGCGACCTGGTCAAATCCGGCGATCGTGCCGGTACGGTCCGCACAGGCGCGCTCCGCGGCGCGGAGGATGGCTGCGCGCGCCAAGCCGCTCGCGGCTCGCGCAGTCAGCTGGACCCGCTCCGTGATCAGCCAGACGCTCTCCGCGGCGAGAAACTGGACCTTCGTCCGACTGATGCACGTCGCGACCAGCGAGGGGAGGGGCGTACCTTGCGGCAGCACCCAAGCCTTGATCTGGTCGATCGGCACGAGGGTCGTGACCAGATCGAAACCCGTCAGCAGGTCACCGGCGATCAGCACGCCGCTCATTCCGCCGGATCCTCAGGTGCGGGTGTTTCGATCCCCGCCCGTGTCATCTTGCCCGCAATATGCGCGCTGATCGCGGCGATCGCGGCGGTCTCGCGCGTGTCCACCGCTGGCCGCATGAACGGGTAGGGCCGGGCACCGGGGTGGTAGACCGTCGAGCCAACGAACATGCCGCCGATGACCAGCGACCCGCGCTTCGCCTCCAGGTTGATCCGCCGGACCGTCTTGCCGCCGGTCTGATCGTCGTCGACGCTGATGAAGTGGGGGTCGGTTCCGAACTCCAGCCACGGCGCCTTGAACGCGCCATCACCCTTCGTCTGGATCTTGGCAGTCACGATGCCCTTCTCGGACCGGCTACTGGTTTGGATCGTGCCGCGGACCTCTTCAGATCGGCACTCTTCGCGCGCGCCCTCGGCGAACACGTCTGCGCCGGCCTTCAGCGCTGTGCGCAGGACGTTCCGCTCGATGTTCTGGGGCAAAGCCGCCAGGAACGCGTTAAAGTCGGCGCCGCCGCGCATCGTCACGCTCACGCGGTACCGCCAGCGGTGGAATAGTCCTCCGCCATCATCTCGAGGCCGCCGCGGCGGCCCAGCATGGCGGGGCCGGCGATGATCTGCATCACCCGCTCCCCGTGCAGGATCCGCATGTCGGCCGTGATGTCGTCCCGCCACCGAATGCGAACGCGTGCGCGGCCGGTGGCGAGGACGAGGCCGTCGTCGGTGCGCTCGCTTCGGCTGGGCAGCAAGTCCTGAACGCCAGCCCAGACGGTATCGACCGGAACCCACTCCTCCTGCCCGGCGCTAGCGAAACCGGTTGCTGCAACCTTGCGCTGGAAGGCGATGCGGTCTGGCAGGTCCTCGGACCGCAGCGTGATGTCCGACATCAGACCCTCCACCGTCGGTAGGGGCGGCAGAGCCCGGTCGCGGACGCGATCGCGGCGTCGGACAGGCTGCCGCGGCCGTCGTACATGGCGGCGATCAGTACGAGCATGGCGCGCACCAGCTGAGCGGGGACGGCGCCGTTGGCATAGCCGGCCTGCATCGTCACAGTGATCACGGGCGAAGATGCTGCGCCTGCGGCGCGTGCGCCCGCACCGAACCACCCGGACGGGGCGACCAGGGCGAGCTGCGCGGGGCGCTGCATCGGCGCGACGCGGAAGTCCGCTGCATCCAGCGAGACCATCGCGCCGCCGGCGAGGTACTCGACCTTCGTCACGACGACGTCCGGCCAGGCGGACAGGTTCACCGTGTTCCGCAGCGCGCCGACAACCTCGACTACTTCACGGCGCACCAGAAGATGGCCGGTGTATTTCTCGACCCATTCGCGGGCCGCGGTGATCGACTGCTCGATCAGGGCATTCTCGGCCGTGCCGTCGAGGCGCAGCTGTAGTTTCGCAAGTTCCAGCGAGACGGGCTCGGGCATAGATCACCTCGCATCGCTGGGTTGCCCGGGGCGGGCCAGGGGGAAGAACCCGCCCCGAACGTCGGTCAGGCTTCCGCCTGATTCTTGAGGTTCTTCGCGACCGCAGCTTCGCTGCCGAGGGCCGGATCGTTGAAGTCGATCTGGTTCGCGATGCGCGGCTGACCCTTGCGTGGGTTGTTGTCGACGGCCGGATGATCGACATCGATGCGCGCGACGATCTCGGGTTCGATGAAGGCGCCGCTCGCCGCGACATCGGTGGCAGGCGTCAGACTGTCCTCGGTCATGCCGGTCGTATCGGACACGCCAGGAACGCCAGAGGGAGCGATGTCGGTCGTGTCGACCGTGGCTTTGGTGCTGGCCATGATAATTTCTCCGGGGGAAGGGGCCGGCGTCCTAGCCGGCCCCGGTGTGTCAGGCAGCGATGCGCAGCGCGCGCATGGCTGTCGGGTTCTTCACGCCGCCACCGACCCGCTTGGTCGTGTAGAACAGCACGAAGGGCTTGGCGGTGTACGGGTCGCGAAGGACGCGGACGCCGGTGCGGTCGATGACCTGATAGGTCTCGACCATGTCGCCGTAGAGCGCCGCGACGTTGCCGGCCGCGACGCCGGGCATGCCGGGCATATCAACGACCGGCTCACCCGCGAGGGTCGGCGGCACGCCAAGCGCAAGGCTGGGCTGCCAGAGGTAGCTACCGTCTGCCGTCTTCAGCTTGCGGAATGCCGCCTGCGAGCCGCGGTTCATGTAGAACTTGGCGTTCGCGAGGAACTCGGCTTCCAGGCTTGCCTGCAGATCGAACAGCGCGTCGCTGGTGACCTTCGTGGCGTCACCCGAGTTGAGCGCGAGGATCGCGCCGTACGGATGCTTGGCCGCATTGCTGCCGCCCGTCACGTAGGTCAGCACGCCGTCTGGCTTGTTGGACCCATCACCCGACAGGAAGGCGATCCCTTCCTGCTTGTCGAACTCGCCCGACACCTCGTCAGCGAGCCATGCCTCGATGTCGATCTCGGCATCGTCGATCAGTCCCTGCGACGCCGCCGGGTTGGCATAGAGCTCACCCATCGTGAAGCCGAGCGAGGTGAGGCCGGGGGTGACGGTCTGCGGGCGGGCGGCGGTTTCGCCGACCCAGCCGCTGCCGACCACGCCGTCGGAATAGACTTTCTTGAAGCCCGCACCGCTGATCGTGATGACCGAGCTATTCTGGCGCATCGGGGAGATCACCTTCTGGCGCTTGCTGATCGAGCGATCCCACTCGATCGGCGCCAGATAGCCGCCTTCGCCGTCGGTTTTCGTTGCCGCGGCGCGCAGTTCTTCCAGCTTCGCGGTCGGCGCGCCGCCCTTGAAGTAGGCCTGGAACTGGCCGGTATATTCCGGGTCGCGGATCTTCTCGCCGCTATCATTGCCGAGGGCGGCCTTCAGGTTGACGCTCTCGATCGCGGCCTGGAGCTTGTCCAGCTCGCCTTCGATCTTCGACAGCTTCTCCGACGTAACGACGTCGGTCTTACCCGCCTTGATCTCTTCGAGCTGGTCGCTGTGCGTCTTCTTGAACGCCTCGAATGCGACACCGAGGGCTTCGATGCTGTCGGGCTTCTTGGGCTGGGCTTCCGCGCGCACGGCGATGAGGCCCCGGCCCGTCGCGGCGGTGCCGCGCAGGTTGGTCATCATGTTCATGTCTGTTCCTTCAGACGGTTAGGGCAGCAAAGAGGCGCGAGAGATCGGCCTCCGGTTCATCGCCAGCGCGGGGCGTGGCAGGGTCGGCAGCGTTTCGCGTGCCCATCGCGCGATACAGGTCCCGCCGCTCGGATCGCGGCATGTCCAGTTTTGCGAGAAACGTATCGAGCGACTCCTTGTCGCTCGGAAACTTGGTGGCCTTGGCATAGACCGGCATCTCGGCCTGCCGCTCCATCAGCACATCCGCGAGGCCGGCGTCGATCGCCTCCTGTCCGCGAAAATAGACATCTTTGCCTGCGATCAGCGCCTCGAACTCGGCGACCGGGCGGCCGGACCGCGCCGCGTAGGTCTCGCACATCGCGGTATCGACGTGGGCGAGCGTCTCCCAGGCGTCACGCATCTCCGACTTGGTGCCAAGAAACAGCCCGCGTGCTTCGTGGATCATGATCTCCGCGTTCGCGGCGATCGCGATCTCGTCGCCAGCCATCGCGATGACGGAGGCCGCCGACGCCGCGATGCCCACCACTTCGACACGGACCGGTGCATCGTGTCGGCGCAGCAGGTTGTAAGCCGCAACGCCTTCGAAATAATTGCCGCCCGGCGAGTTGATCTCGACGGTGATCGGCTTGCCTGCCACCGAGCGCAGCGCGCCGGCGATACGGCTGGTCGAGATGCCGCCGCCATCGCCGTCGTCGCCGATGTAACCGAAGATCGAGATCGTCGGACGGTCGGACGCCAGCGCGGTCACCTCGACCTTCTCGAAGTCGGCGGCCAGGGCGCGGGTCTCGAACTTCCAGTCCGAACCGGAGCCGATATTGCCGATCTCGGGCGGGCGCTGGGCGGCCATCACGGCCCGGAGACGGGTGTAGATCATGTCTCGTCCTCGACTATCGTTGCGGCGCTGGTGCCGGGGCGGGGGAGGTAGTCGCCCCCGGGCTTGGGGTTCATGTCAAAGGACTCACGCGCCTCGTTCTGGACGACCCACGGCATGCCGCCGCCGGAGCCCAGCGCGCGTGCCATCACCTCGGCCTGGTCCTTCATCGAGCCGCGCAGCAGCGCGCGCTCGTTGAACTTGGCGTAAAGCATGGTGCCGTTGCGGGCGCGCTTCTCGCTGACCGACAGCAGCCGCCACACTGCCTCTTCCCAGATCACGAACCACGGCAGCAGGCAGTAGACGACGAAGTAGAGGCCGAGCTGCTCGATGCCGCTGCCCCAGGCCGTCTCGTCGAACATGAGCAGGGGGCGGGGGACGCCAGTGAAGCGCGATCCTTCCTCGGCCTGGCGCTTCATCAGTTCGACAAACTGTGTATCGCGCGCGGATCCGGAGAACGGTTTTGCTTCGAGCCCTTCTTCCAGGACCATCCACTCGCCAGCGTTGTCCGCGCCGGAATACTGTTCCCGCATGTCCGCCTTGAGCCGGGCATAGGCGTCGTCGGACAGCGCCTCTTTCGCCTGCAACGCGCCGCCGGCCATCACGCCACTGCGCAGTAGCTTCGACATCGCACGATCGGCCAGATGGGCCAGCCCGATTGTGTCCGCCGCGACCTCCAGCAGGCCGAGCCCGTTCAGCCCATCGAGCGAAACCGGCGCGCGGAAGTGGAACACGTCCTGGGGGTCGAGGTAAGTCGTCCCACCGGACTTCGGTGTATGCTTGAATCGGAGGGTCGCGCCTCGCCGCTCCTTCTGCACTGTTCCGCGGTCGTACGGCACGAGCGCCTGCACCTCGCCGTTTAACCGCACGACCTGCGCGAATGCGTTCCCGTCGAGCACCGCTGCCAGCTGCATGAAGCTCTTGAACTCTGACGGCGACTGAAACCCGTTCGGGTCGAGCTTCAGCGTCTGGTACAACCGGTGATCGGTCGCCTTCGACGTGGTGCCGTCTGGCGCGCGGCGAAATAGCGAAAGTGGCAGCATGCCCATCGACCCGGCGATGAGCGACGTTGCCCGGAAAAAGACCGAATTGCGCATTGCCATGCGGTCGCTGACGGCGACACCTGCGAGGCCCTCACGGCCGCCGCGAATGAAGGATGCGAGGGCGGGGTCGTCACCGTCAGTGAGGCTGTGTGCCTGGTAGGCCGTGATGGGGGGGCCACGTCGGCCGCTGGCGATCTCAGCTCCGCGTGCGGTCGAGCGTCGAAACGCGGCGGCTGCTCGGTATGCGTCAGGCGACATACGCAATCACCTCCCTCATACCCGGCGCACCCCGCGCGATTCGTAGACCGACTTCTTCTTGGGCTTCACGCTGGCCGTCGCAGCACCGACGGCCATTGCCGTTGTAACCATGCCGTCGATCCGGCCCCGTGACCGCTTCTTGTCGAAGGCCCGGTTGCCCTGGCCGTCGACGTCGATCGCGGCGTTTGCCGCGCAGCTGTAGGTCACTGGCGAACTGTCGATCAGGATCCGCTGGTCCAGGATTGCGTCCTCGGTCCGCGTGATCGAATGCGGCATGCACAGCTGCCGGTCTTCGAACATGACCCGCTTGCCCTGGGCATGCGCAACGATCTTCAGACCGCGTCCGATGGGTTTGTCGGGGCCGCCGTAAAGCCAGACCTCAAGTCCGACATCGGTGCAGGCATCGATGAACCCGGAAATGAACGCCGGATCGACCACCAGTTCCTGGACGTTCTGCTCGGCCTTCAGCTGTGCGACCTGCATGGCAACGAACGTGTAATCGATCGTCGAACCGGGGGTCGCGACGAGGAAACCGTCTTCGACCCACTCGACGTACGGGGCCTTGTCATTCTCCGCTCGATCTCGAAGCCCCTCGCGGGTCGTCCAGTACCAGCTCTTTACCGCCAGAGGTTCGTCGCCGATTGGCTCCCAGGCAGCGGAGAGGGCGGTTAGATCGTTCTTCTGAGAAAGGTCGAGCGCCAGCCGGCAGAACCGGTTGCGCATCGCCGTCTCATCGACCGGGCCCTGCACTGCGGACCATTTTTCCTCGTCGATCCAGAAGTCGGCCGCCGCTGTGTCGATCCCGAAATACAGCCGCTTCACGCTGGACTTGGTCGAGGGCCGGAGCAGCGCGGACGCAACCGTCTCGCGAATGTTCGTGATCGGGAAGGTTTCGCCAAGCGCGGGCAATGACTTCTGCCAGCACGCCTCGTTCTCGAACACCGTCTCGCGGTCGGCCTTGTCCACCCGGGCCACGAACGCGAACGCGCTGTCGTCGCGCGCCTCTCCCTTCGCGATCTGCTGGTACATCTCCGACCATGCAGTGCCGACGTGCTGCGAAGTGGCGGGCGTGTTCGTGCCCATCAGCATCAGAGCGTTACCCGCGACCTTATCAATGCCGCGTTTCCACGTCTGAAGGACGTTCTCGTCGGTCAGTTCATGGATTTCGTCGCCAGCGACATAGTTCGGCCGCGGGCCGGACAGGCTCTCGCCGCTGGCGATAGGCTGAAAGAACGACCCGCTGTCCGGATGCTCGATCTTCCAGACGTTTTCGAGCTCGCCGCGCAGCACAACTTCGCCCAGCGCTTCAAGACTTTCACCGTCGTCGTGCTCGGGGATCGTTGCGCGGCACATGGCCGCGGCGTCGCGGAACAGTACGTTGGCGGTCTTCTTGTCCTCGCCGATCGCGTAGCACTGCGCGCGGGCGATGCCGCACCAGCCCATGATGTAGACGCCGATGGCGCCCATCAGCGGCGACTTGGCTTGACCCTTGCCGGTTTCCAGCCAGCCCGTTCGGTACCGCCAACGGTTGGTATCCGTGCGCCAGCCGAACAGCGAGCCGACAACGAACGTGTGCCACTCCAGCGGATAGAATGGCTGGCCGGCAGATGGGCCGTCCGTCACCTGGAAAACTGACGGCAGGAACTCCAGCGCGTGTGCCGCCTCCTCGGGTCGCCAGTATATGCCGCGCCGCTCGCCGTCGCGGATATCACGCAGGTGGCGCTCGGCTGCATGCTTGACCAGGTCGCCAGCCGTGAACAACTTGCCGTCGATCGCGGCCCGGGCCCACGCGGTGGTGGGGTCCGGGTCACTGAGGAACCTATTCGCCACGCTTTTTCAGGTATCGGTCGGCGCCAGTAGTGCGGCGCGCGGCCTTGACGACCTTGGCACCGGCCCCGCGCTCACGTGGCGAGATGCACAGTTCCTTTTCCAGCGCCTGCGCCTGGCTGGCCGCGTTCGACATCGTCGTCCACCACGGGTTGTACGTCAGAACCTTGGTCCGCGGCGCAGGCACGACCGGCCCCAGCTTCAGCACCGCCTTGGCGGAGATGTCGAAGGTTACGTAGGCGACGACCAGCCGCTGGATCGCGTGAGTGTTGGCAACCGCCAGCTTCTCTGCGCTCCGCATCTCGCTGATGACGCGCTTCCAGTGCTCGGAAGCGGTTTCGCGGTCGGCTTTTCGGCCGAAATACCGCGTCCAGTTCGGTTCGGGTGGAACGCCGTCGCCGCCGTCGATCGCAATAACATCGGCCATCACGACCTCCCGGCGGAGGGGGCCGAAACCCTCCCCCCTCAAAAATTGCTCGCGGTGCGCATGGGGGACGGTGTCGGTGTCCTGCCGGGCAGCCCCCCAGACTTATTGAGGGGGGGTGGAGGTCAGCGATCGCGGTTCCATGGATGGTCGGTCGACGTCGGTCGGCCCGACCGCCCGATGCCGCGCCCCTCGATTGGAGCCTTGTACCCAAACTGCTCGGCCGTGACCTCAAGGTGGCACGACTTACACAAGTTGCGCGTGTTGCTGTCGTCGTCCGTGCCGCCCTTGTCGAGCGGCACGATGTGATCGACCTCAACCGCCAGCGTAGTCCGTCCCCGATCGGGGCAGCGCTCGCATAGGCCGTGGGATCGAGCTAGCCTCCGCTTGCGCTGAGCAACACCAGCAGATCCACGCAAACGCTGGACCATGACGCCTCCGACCAAACGACGCACGGTAGTTAACCTTTTGGTAACTTTTACCCGACAAATCATTGAAATGGCGGTAACCAATCCGACCGCCGAGGACTTGGCATGGAACACGTCAGGATTGTCGCGTCGGACTCATACCAAACCGAAGAGGACCGGCTGCGAGAAAAGCATCTTCGTGCGTTCGTGGCGTGCATGGAGCGCGGCCGGCTGGACAAGCTACCCGATTACAGGATCCTAACTCCCCAGCCGCCGCTGCCGCGCGGACTAGGCTTACTCAACCTAGTTAAAAAGATGGACTGATGGCCGGGTAGCTGGTCACCATCGCGCTATCTGGACCAGTGTCGTTGGTCACCAAACCTCGATTTGGGCGAATCATTTGCCGTCTGTTACGGACGTGACATGACCAATCAGCCACAGATCATCGAGCGCGCCTACCAGATTGCCCGCTTGGGCAAATGCAGAGACGTCGGTGACATCTCGCGTGCGCTAATGCGGGAGGGTTACGACTGCGTCGGCCAGCACCTGTCCGGGAAGGCATTGCGACAAACCCTACGCCAGCTTCTAATCGACGCTCGGTGCCAACCCGCTAAGGCTTCAACTAGCGCGGAGTGAACTAGCCCGATTGGATCTGCCGGATATCCGTAGGAGAACCCCGGAAGCATGGCTTCCGCAGGGGGATGGCGAGGGCGGTAAGGTCAGTGGACCAACCGGCTCTATGCTCGCACTCAGCCGCTGAAGCGGCGGTGCCCGACGTCACAACAACGACAGGATGGGTGTCCTATACCTCGTTCGGCGGCAAGAGGAAAGAGGCAACTTTCACTCGCATCTTGCCTCCGAAACATACCAGCGCGAACTTGCCATCGCTTCCCTCGACGATGCCGGTGAGTCCCGCGAACCCGCCATCCGGCATCTGTACCTCCGACCCGACCGCGACATGGTGGCGCCTGGCACGCCGTGCAGCGTCGGTCTTGCGATCGCGGGCACGTTGCCGCTCCTGCTGCCCCTGCTCTTCGATCGCACGCACGCTACCGATCTCCCCATCCGCGATCAGCGGAATGCGGCCAGTATGCCGGAAAATAGAGAACGCGGGATGGGGGTTACTCGGTAGGCCAAGGCACCGACGGAGTTCCGCCAGGTGCCGGGCACGCACGAACACGAAGGTCGGCATGATCGGGAAGTCGCGCTCGCGCTTTGCGCGGCTGCGTGGGACCCGGATGAGGCGCGTCGTTGTCGGGGTCCACGCCTCGATGCCGGCAGCGGTGAGGGACCGCGCCAGCGCCAGGGTGCGCGGGCCGCTGGTTCGCAGGATGCACCAGGCGGAGGCGAGGATCGCGGGGGAGGGCATCATCGCGCCTTGCTCGCCTCCCACAGACCGACCCGACGCAGACTGCCATTTTCGGCGTACAGGCGAGACATCGACGGTTCGACCATGTCGAAGTCCGCCCAGACACTCAGGTCGGTTGACGCGCCGTAGCGCCAGGCGTGCAGGTCCTTCGGCAGCGAGCCGGGGCTGCGCTGGGACACCGTCACGCCTTGCTGAACCCCACGCCGATAACTGCGCTCCGACACACGGGCCAACAGCGTCCGCACAACCGCCTTCGCCTCCTCCGGCAGGGCGTTGAGGACGTCGTCCGGGATGCCATCGGTGATGTCGTTCGCGGCCGGGTGGTACTGGGTCATGGTCCGATCCTTCACGAGTGGGCGGTGGTGGCTGGTGCGGCACGGGAAGGCGGGCCCGGCATCTCCATCCGGCGGTACCGCTCGGCGGTGGCGCTGCTGAGCGCGCGGGCTTCGTCGGCGTCGGTGTCCTGCGCTTTTCGGCGCCCCTCGATCCAGGCGACAGGCTCCGACCTGCCCTCGGCGCTGACGATCGCGTCCCGGGTCCAGGCGTCGCCGTTCTGCTTCCGCCACTTGCCGATCAACTGGCGGGCGGTCCGGTCCGTCATCCCGGCTCCGCACAGCAGCGTGACCCCGGTGTCGAAGATCACCTTCGACAAATCGGGCGGCGGCGCTTCGGCGCCAGTAGCGTTAGCTACTGTAATACTGTCCCGTCTCGTCACGTCAGCGGGGACATCCGCGTTCTGTCCCGGTTCGGTCCCCGTTCTGTCCCGCGGGACAGTAGGTGGGACGTCCTCGTCCTGTCCCTCTTCCTGTCCCAGCTTTCTCGCACGCCACTGAGCCTTCCGAGCGCGTTCCTTGACGCGCTTGTCCCACGCCACCAGCGCCTGTTCGCACAGGGTTGGATGGTACAGTCGACCGTCGCTGCACTTCACGAACCCGTGCAGAGCCCGCTCGCGCAGCTTCCGGAACGTCTTGATATCGCGCCCTAAATCCGCAAGTCGGCAAAGTGCAGCGTCATCGTCGGGCAGCGATCCGGCCGGGCATTGCGTCCAGGCCGCCCACCAGAGCGTCAGGCCCGCACGCCACTCGCTGTCGTTCGCAAGCGCATCGAACTCGCTGCCGAACAAGCGCTGGCCGAGTAGCGGCATGTACTCGAGGCCGCGCAAATCGCAGTCGGGCGGCGTCATTGGTTCTGGAACCGTCACGGATAATTTTCCTCGAGTTCGCTGTAAAAAGTGCTGCCACGCACCGCAGAATTGCCGCCGAAGAACCAGCCGAGGGCTTTGCCGGTCGGGCCGCTGCGACGTTTCGGAACAAGAAATTCGATCTTGTTTCGCACCGCGTCCATGTCGGTCTGCCATGCTTGGTACTTCGAACCGTACTGGTCCTCGGGCTCGGTGCGGCGCAGATATTCCTCCTCGCGGTAGACGAAGAGGAGGATGTCGGCGTCCTGCTCGATCTGGCCGCTGTCGCGTAGATCGGAGGCCTGCGGGCGCTTGTCAGGGCGCTTCTCGACCTCCCGGCTGAGTTGCGCGACGGCCATCACGGTCAGGTTCTCCGCCTTTGCGAACTCCTTCAGACCGCGGCTGACCTCGCTGGCATGCTCGTACGGCGACAGGCCCTTTCGGCTGGGTGTCATCAGCTGGAGATAATCGACGATGACCAGTTCGAGCTTCTGACCACGCGCGGCCAGCTTGCGCTTATGGGTGCGCGCTTGGCGCACGAACTTGGCCAGCGTCAGACCCGATGTCTCGTTGATCTCCAGCGGCATCTCGTCGAGGCGGCGCTTCGCCTGCATGACGGCGTCCAAGTCCGTGCGACCGACCGTGCCGTCGCGGATGGCTTCGTAGGGTACGCCGCCATGTGTGGTGAAGCACAGGTCGGCCAGCATCCGCCGGGTCAGCTCGTCCGCACTCATCTCCAGCGAGAAGATCAGCACGCCGTGGCCAAGGCTCGATGCCCCCAGCGCATAGGACGTCACCAGCGACGTTTTGCCCATGCCCGGCCGACCGCCGACCACGACCAGGTTTGTCGGTCGCAGAACGCCGAGAACCTTGTCCAGTGAACCGATCATCCCGCAGCGGACGCCGACGATCGGCTTGCCGAAGCTCTCGATCACGATCTGCGCATAGGCTCCGACGGTCGCCTGCGCGGTCGCGGTCTGCTCCGCGAGTTCGGCGACCGCCTCGTCCGCGTTGGCGACTAGTTCCTCCTTCGCGATCGTCACGTCGCGGGCGGACGCGATCACGTCCTGCAGTCCGGCGACGAGCCGCCGACGGCTCGACAGCATCAGGATCTGCTCGAAGTAGGCTTTGGTCTGCGCTCGGGTTCCGGCGTTCAGCGATGCCGCGGACAGGGTCGAGAATGCGCGCGGCCAATCTTCCTCTCCCGCGAAGAACGGCGCCAGCGTTACGGCATCGACCGTCGCCCCGGCTGCGTACTGTTCCAGCATCCGCGCAAAGATCGCGGCGTAAATGGGCACCGAGAAATCTACGGGGCGGCAACGGTCCGCGACGAGGTCGATCAACCGGTTGTCAGCGATCATGTCGCCGAGCAGGCTGAGTTCTGCTTTCACGTTCTGCAGTGGCGCGGCGGGACTGGCGTTCGCCAGCTGCTGTTCGAACATCCCTGTCACATGCGCACCCCGCGCAGCTGGTCGTTATAATCCTTGAACCCGGCGGCCGGGTACATCTCGACGACGTCGATGCCGCGATCGAGATAGGCGGCGCGCGACTGCTCGACAGCGGTCCTCCCGGCCGTGTTGTTGTCGCCAGCCAGTGTGATCTCGCGGACCTGCGCAGGCAGCTCCAGACGTGACAGCAGTGCCGTGCCGCAGGCGACCAGCACGGGGCGGTCCGGGATCTCCTGCGCAAGCGACAGTCCATCCTCTGGACCTTCGCAGGCGATCACCTGCGTTGTGCTGCCGATGTCGTGCCCGGTGGCGCGGAATGCCGACCCGACGATGATGCCGAGCGACATCTTCGGCTTGGCCACGTCCAGCTTCCCGCGTCCGTCCGGCGCCAGATAGATCCGCTGGACCCCGACGACCGAGCCGGTCGCGTCCTGCAGCGCGCAGACCATCGCTGGCACGCGGGCTGCGATGACATCGCCGCTCTCCTGGTCGCGGTAGTCGAGCAGCGCGAACCGCACGGTGTCGGGCAGGGGTGCGGTGATGCCGCGGTAACGTATATACGTTTCCACAGCTGTGCCTTCGGAGGGCAGAGCTCGACGCCAGCAGTCCTGTCCGATCCGGATGCGCCGCGCTGTTGCGTCGGCAGCGTCCTGCTTTCGCTTGGTCCGCTCCTCGTCCGAGATGACGGGGAAGGTGTCGCCGGCGAGCACGTGGAAGGCATCGCGGAAAGACAGCCCCTCGGCCTTCGTCAGGAAGGTCATCGCATCGCCGACCGCACCGCAGCCCCAGCAATGGTACGTGCCCTTGTCGTCGTTGACCTCGAACGAGGGCGACCGTTCTTCATGGAACGGGCACAGGCCGACCATCTCGCGCTTGCCGCGGGGTTTCAGCTTGGTCTTGCGGCCGATGATTTCGGACAGCAGGTGACGCGCCTTGGCGTCGGCAACTGCTTGCCTGAACTCGTCCTGTCCGAGGCGCCGATGCATCATCGCGGGGCTTGCCCCTTCTCGGCTGCGATCATGTCGAGCCAGCATGCGGTCAGCGTATTGACGCGGCGGATCAGCACCTCGTGGGGCGTCAGCTCGTGCGCCTCGGTCAGGTTGTCCGCCTCGATCGCGATGATCGCCGGCAACAGCGTGGCAAGCGTCAGTGCTGCCTGATCGTCGCCGGTGCAGACGGCGTTGGCGTCCGCCCAGCGCCCGCCGACCAGACCGAGCAGCGGATCTGCGAACCGCCCGCCCCATTCCTTGCAGCCGAACAGGAACGTCGGCAGGTCGATCGCCGCCGCGGTGTTGGCATAGGCCGCCGCGCGGTCATCGGACTTGCCCAGCACCCGGCCCATGTCGGCCCAGGTCGTTCCGTCCTCGGTCTTGATGTCCGTCAGGATGGCGTTCTGCGCATCGACCGCGCTTGACGCGGAAAAGGTGCGGCGCTGGCCGTGGATGTTCGGTGCGTTCATGCGGCAAAAGCCTTCTCATGACGAAAGACAGGAAAGCCCGGGACAACAACCGCATGACGGTCATCGCGATCGCGAACCTCATCGCCGTGCTGGTCGACACGATGCGCCGGACGGATATGCCGAACGACGTCATCCACGGCTTTCTCGATGGACTGGATCGGCTGAACGGGACGACGCTCTACGGCGCAGCCGGGGCGATGCTCGACGAGGTCGTCGATATCGTCCGCGCGACGGTGCCGGTAAATGATTGAGGGGGCGCACCGTCCAAGCCTACTTCGCCGCCATTTGGGTGATCCGTGCCGTCGCGTCCGCTACCGGAAAAGACCCCGACGATGCGTTGTTAGCCTCGATGTACAGCATCACTTTGACGGCATTTTTAAGCGAAAGAGACCGTCCGGCTCGCAACTGGGCCACCAACCCACCATCACCCATCACGTCTAGGCCAAACCTTGATGGTCGAACGCCGGTCGCTTCTAGGTAGGCCTCTACGCGGGAGAGAAGTGTCGCATCAGTCAACATGAGCATATCCAACCGAATGATATATTTCCAATTAGTTTGGTACCTTGACGTTGGAAATATATCAAGTGGCATACGCCATCGTATCATGAGATATTTCCAACGTGAGAAATCATTCGACGAAACGAGGGTCCGCAGCCCTAAGGGCTCAGGCGCTGTATAGCCGGCTTATGTCGATCCGACCCGCATCGATGCCGTCGAATAGCGAGTGGACGGCGCGATCCGGTGTCAATAGCTCGTTCTTTACGAACGTGAAGAATGGGAGCGAGCCGAGCGTTGGCAATTTGCGCGCCGTTCTGGAAGCCATCGACATCACCCTGCCAGAATTTTTACTGCATGAGGCTCGCGGGAGGTTGATGAAAGTGCCATCGCAAGAAGCATTGGCGCGGGCAATTCAGGACGTGTTGCCTGGGCTTCCGAGGAGACCGGAGAAGAGGGCCGCATATCTTGCCGAAGCCTTAATATCTGTCCTTGCGCTTCCTGCCAGTCTTGAAGCCATTCCCGATACCGAGCGGAGTGACGCGCCGGTCGAGAACGAAGAAGCTTCGTTAGTTCGTTCTTCCACCAAGTGAATTGAATGATTGCGACCGCGCAAGAGCGAAGGCAATTTGGGCAAGCCACTTCACATCCGTGCTCTCCCTCAAAAGCGCTATCAGTCATTGGCGTTGTCCCAAACTGAGCGGATCACTTTTGAAAAGTTAAGTCCGATAAACGCTTCGCTAATCCGCGCTGCGTCAGATTGATCCGGCAATATCAACCACTGACCCTCCGAATTCCTGACGAAATAGTCTGCTTCATCATACTCTCGGTCTGGAATTCTTGCGATCAGATTGTACTGACTGCGTCTCTCCAAATATTCTTCAGGGTTAATCGTTTCGACGATTCGATTTATTCGATCAGAGTAATAATCGCCGTTAAAGCTCTTCCGATGCCAATCAATAAGTTCCTGCCAGGATAGATGGACACATTCCACATACGGACTGTTCATCCAAGGAAATCTAGGATGAGAAGAAAACTCTTCACGGGAACGGACGATTTGCGAGGAGAATCCTTCCTCGAGAAACCTTCTCCTATCGACCGCAAGAGAGAAGAGTGCATCTTCTTCATCGTCATTAAGACTTGGCAAACGTTGAATATAATCAATTGCATCGTGGAAAAGAGCTGCAACCTGGCTCAAAGACTCAAGATTCATCCCGAAGTTTCTCAGAACATTCAGAACCGCGGCAAGGTTCACCTCAGTGAACGGGAAACGTCTATGAATGCCTTTTCCGCCGCCCCCACTCTCCGCTCGGAGGACACCTTCTCGCATCCAAAAGTTGAGAGTCGAAGGGCTGATTCCGGTCAAGTTCGCGATCTGCTGCCGCGAAAACGATGCTGATGTCGGTTGCATAGGGAATTACCTAGAAGCACGAAGTGCTTTTGTAAAGCACGCCGTGCCTTTGTGCCCGATGATGCACTTTGTAAATCAGGCGTGGTCCAACTCACTTCCCGCCGCTATTGGAAATTTATCAATTAACGGGTTGCGGAATGATAAATTTCCAATATTGTGACGCCCATCACCTGAGCACCCCAGCGGTCGCCAGACGGTGATCGCAGGCTCGTAACGCACGCTCTCCCCGGAGGCCTCTGCTGCACCCCTGCGTCCTCGCAGGGAGATGCATCATGGCCACGCAGTTCAAGCACGCCGACTTCACGCAAACCGCCGCTCCACGGCCCAACGTCCGTATTGCCTACGCCGGCGGCCTGACGACCACTGCGGTCAACCGCGCGCTGGCTGCGACGCCGGCCGCAATCCGCGACGCCACGCTCGACGAGCTGGCAGGGGAGGGGGGTATCGCCGTCGCGCCCTGGCTCGAAAGCGCGCCCCGGCTCGATCCGTCGGCTGGCAGTCTTACCGCAGCCACCAACAGCGCGACCAGCGGGGCGATCGTCCTGCCCGCGCTCCCTGCCGGCACTAGCCAAACGATAGTCGGCTTCGTCGACGGCTATCGTGCCGCATATTTCTCGGAAGAGGAGACGGCGGGGGACGAGGTGGTGGCCGCGGCCGACCTTTTGCGGCTCTACCCTGCTACTACTCCGGCCGATCTCGCCACCAAGCTGATGATCTCGATCCATCACGCGCAGCCGCTGTCCCGAGGCGGCGCTCTGGCGGTCGATCCGACCGAGCTCGAATGTCCGCAGGCCGGCGAGATGCTGATGTCGACGCTGACCGACGCGCTGCGTCTGGCGGCGGATACCGACATAAGTGATATCGCTTACTCTGTAGGCCCGACCGGGAATCGCACCCCAGCCATGACGCCCGATCGCGTCCAGTGGGACACGAACCTCGCAGCCTACCGGCTGGCGAACGAGGCCTTCATTATCGCGAACGCGCCCTACGCTCAGATGTATGCTGACGACCCGAGGTACGCCGAGGCGGAAGCCGTTTCCAGCGCGGCCATGGACGTGGACACGGCCGCCGAGCGCGTCCTGTTCGCCACGCCGGCACCGGACCTGGCTGCCGCCCGGACCAAACTCGACATCGCCCTGGGCGCGAACGTCCAGATCGAGGAGGTCAAATCGCTCGCGGACGATCTGCGGCGTGTCGCCGAGGCGGCCGCGCCGGAGCAATACGATCGGTTCATGGCCGGTCCCCTGATCCAGTGGAACCGTGCGTACGATCGCTACATCGACGCTCAGGCCGAACGCATGTCGTACGAGTGTGCGGTCTTTAATCCCGCGGCCACCCGCTACGAGGCGGTTCGCGCGATCTGGCCGATGAACTACAACATCGCCGACGATCGCGTGGCATCGGCTGCTCTGCAGGCGGTCGAGTATGACCAAATCGACGCTCGGTATAGCGAGCTGTGCTCCGAAGAGAGCGAAGCGCTGCAGGCGCTGTACCGCAAGATCGCGCCTGGACCGTCCGAACTGGCTACAAAGCTGCAGCTGTTCGAAGCGCACGCAGGGTGGGATTACACCAGCGTCGCCGAGATCCTTCCCGTCTTGGTCTCCGACGCTCGCCGCTTCGGCAAGCACGGCGCTTTCAAGCGCACTGACTGGGCACTGCTGGACGCCCACGCCGGCCTGCGCGCCGATGCAGAGGAGTGGTTCGAGCGGGGGCCGCACAGCGGCCGCCGGGACGACGAGAACAGCGCCAAGGTGGCCGCGCTCGAGGCGACCCTCTGGAACGAGCGCGCGACGACGATCGAGGGCGTCCTCGCCAAGCTGACCGCGATCTTCCCGCACATCGTCATCGAGGGATGGTCCGATCGGGCGGTCTTGGATCCGCGGCATCCGGACTTCCGGGAAGGCCTGGCAAAGACCGGCGTCGACTACCAGGCGCTTTGGTCCGCGATCGACGATCTGGCGCGGATCGGCGGCGTGAACCTCGCGGAGCTCGGCGCATGACCGAGACGTGCGCGGACTGCCGCTTTTGGCTTGAGGATGCCCACGAGACCAGCCCCTTGGACAACCGCTACGGCTGGTGCCGACGTAACCCGCCCCGTGTCGCTGGGAGCATCGCGAACGCCGTGACGAAGGTTTCAAAGCCTGACGACTGGCTAGGGGCAGGGGCATTGAGCAGGGCCACCCTGTTCCCTTCGACAGGCTTCTACGACTGGTGCGGCCAGTTCGAACTGCCGCCGCACCGCAACCCCGCCAACATGCCAATCTGTTGAAAGGCGTATCGATGTTTTTCACGAATATCAGCTGCAGCGAGGCCTTTCCGGTCGCCCGGATTAAAAGCGTCGCACTCTGCAAGGACTATAACGGAAAGGACCGGCACGACCGGCACCTCGTCACGCTCGACGACGGCACGCGTGAAGTGATCAACGAGGCGACTTTGGACGCCATTCAGAATCCAATAATCGGCACCTTGCAGGCTTTGCCCGGCTACGATGTCGTCAGTGCCTATCAGGCCGGCGAGGCAGTCGAGCTATCCTTCAACCCGGTCGTTGGCTGGGCCGTCCGTGCAGACGGTGAGACCCGTCCGCTTACAGCCCGCGGTATCAATGACGGCATGCACCGGACTGTCCCGGTTCGTCATCCGGATGGCTACATCTGGGATGAAGGCGGCGAACGTGGATACGATACTGTCGCTAGTTATCAAACGTCCTGGGCAGAGGAGGAAGTGATCCGTCGCGAGCGTCGGGCACTGGCGCTCGCTAGTGTGGGGAAAGGCGCATGATCGCCGGCATCCCCACTCAGGACGCGATCGCGGACGCCTGGGCCGAGTACAGCGCGGCCACGCAGCGGCTGGTCACCATGGAACGGGAAGCTGCCCCGTCAGCCGCACGAAGGGTTGCGGCGATCAAGGCTCACCGCCTGCAGCGCGCTTTTACCCTGATGTCGGAGTTGGCGGAGCTCGGCGTGAAGCTCGAGCCGGCGCTTACGATCGTTCCGACGTCCGCTCAGCGCTGATCGCCATCGTCCGCCCGTCAATCGTGGCTCAATCGAAAGCCGAAACCATGACTGCCACCGTCGAACATCGCATGTGGGCGAACAAGCAGGGCTTCACCGCGCCGGAATGGGTGCAGGCGGCCATGGCCGAGACGCGCCAGCCGAACGGCACCTTCCTTCTCGATACGCCAACTGGTCAGGCGCGGGTCCACGTCGGTCACGTCGTGATCGAACGGAAGGACCAGCACTACACCTGTGCGCCCGTCGACATGCCGGCGCTCCTCGCTGAACTCGACGAAAACGATATCGTTTATGCGCCGCTCGGCCCCAAACAGCCTGGGGCGGGACGGCCAAAGGCGGCACCGCAGGCGACAGTTCCGATGGCTTCGACGGGGCGGCACCGTGCCGCGACGTCCCCGGCGCCGGCGTTCGCGCCGCAGCTGGGCAACCCGCCGTCCATCGAGCAGCGTCCGGTCGCGGACCTGCGCATCGACGACAGCTACCAGCGGTCGATCGACACCGGCGCGTCGCAACGCCTGATCCGCAGCATCGCGGCCGTGTGGGACTGGCGCATGTGCATGCCGCTGGTCGTGTCCCGCCGCCACGACGGCAGCTTCTACGTCATCGACGGCCAGCATCGCCTGGAAGGCGCGCGACTGCGCGGCGACGTCCAGTTCCTGCCCTGCTGCATCTCGACCTATGCAAGCGTTGCCGAGGAAGCCGCGATGTTCGTCGCGATGAACCGGACCCGCCGCGCCATCAACCGCCTGGACGATCTGCATGCGGCCACGGCAGGCGGTGACCCGGAAGCGATGGCGATCACCAAGATGGTGACCGACGCCGGCTTCACGGTCTCGCGAAAAACCGGTCATGCCTCTTGGACGCCCGGCGAGGTGGCCTTCACGTCCGCCATCGCGACGATCTACCGGAAGCACGGCCCGTCGGTTGTCGCCGAGGCGCTCGAGATAATGGCGTCATCGTTCGGCGGTCAGCGGCTGACGGCCGGAAGCCCGATCTTCACTGCGCTCGCTAAGATCCTCGCGATGCCGCCTGCGCGGCTCGACAAGGCCAGGCTGTTCACCGCCGTATCGTCGTTCGACATGGCGGCGTGGTCGGAGTTCATCGCGACCTGTGCTGGTGGCGACGATCGGCACCGTCGCATTCGGGCGATGTTGCTGGAAAGCCAGGATCTCGCGACACAGGCGGTTGCGGCATGAGCGGTTATCCGTCTCTGAGCGTGCTTCCGGCCGAGGATCGCGCCACGCTGGTCGAACAGCTTCTGGCGGGAAATCTCGTGTCGATCACGGGAGCGGCGCGGATTGTCGGCCGGAACCGCATTACCGTCGGGGCATACCTCAAGCAGGTCATCGCAGCGTTCAGCCGCGGAGGGCAGGAGTTGCTCTGCGGCTGCGGACAGCCAGTGTTCCACGAACGGTACTGCAGCACGTACACCGGCGAGAGCTTGGGCATATCGTATGAGACCCGGTGCCAGGTGGAGACGGATCTGCTGGGCGGGGTGCCGCGGAGAGATATCCGTGCGAACTACGGCCTCTCGCGGCAGCAGGTAGAGCGCATCGCCAAAGCGTTCTCGGTGCCGAAGCAGGCTGAGCGCGCTGCAAATAATGACGTAGCTTTAAGGCACCTCGAACGGCGCATGGTCGAATGCACCGATGGAATGCGCGTAGTCATATGCGAGCGCCTTACGAACGGCGAGGATCCCGCGCAGATCGCGACCGCCACGGGCCTGACCATCGGCCAGATCAATTATGCCGCCCGGGGTATGACGGGCGAACAGATCGGGCGTCGACGCCAGATCGTTGCGGCCAAGCGTATCGCAGCGGTGGCAGCCACAGCCCGCCGCCGCAAGATCCGAGAGCGACCCCGGGCGGCAACCCTGCCACCAGCGTACCGCGACAGGCTGTACGCGACGATCGCCGCGACGATGCCCCGCCAGATCAACCCGGCGCTGCGCGACGACATCATCAGCGAGATGTACCTGGCTGTGCTCGAGGAGCGCCTCGCTGCCGAGAATGTGAAGCGCGAAGCGAAGCGCTTTCTCCTGGCCGGGTACGCTGTGTGGGCAAGCAAGTTCGGGCCGCGCAGCCTCGACGAAATGATCAACGACGACATCGACCGGTCCGGGCTCGAGATGATCGAGGATCCGTCCGCGCTCGAAGCTTTTGACGACATCCGATTTGAGAGGGAATGGGCGTGATCAACACGACTGCGCGGAACGATAACAACCTCGACGTCCTGCCGCCGCTCGCGCGGGCGCTGGCATCGCAACTTCGTCAGATGATGCCTTCCGTCGCGGACCTCGCAGCGTCACGCGATAGCGAGGGGGCCATGGGGCTCGGGCCCGAGACGGCGGTACCGGCAATGTGGCTGCACCTGCTGCTGATGGAGTGCGAACTGCTGGCGTCGCGACTGTGGGTCGCGGAGGCCGGACCGAAGATCGCTGCCTTTAACGCCTTAGCAGCGCCGCCCATAAAGACGCCGGAACGCGAGGCGACTGTAGAACTCAACACGACGCTAGTCAGCGTCAAGGTATACGATGATCCGGGAGCAACGGTGCTTGGCGCCGGTAGCGGAACTAATACCACACTTCGGTCAGGCGCAATCGCCAACGTTGAGTTGGTCAATAGCCGACTGGAACACCCTGTAGACCAGCTTCCAGATCAAACGGTCAGTATAGTCTGCGATCATCGTGCGAATCTCCCAAGTCCCCAAACCGTATCCGGCGTCGGTGAACACGGAGCATCACATGCAACGCCCACATCACTAAGCAGTCATTTAACCGTAACAGATCCCGAATTGGGACGGGGAGAGACACTATGACAATGTCCGATCGAGAGGCGGCGGGGCTGACCTGCGGCCATGGAAAGGCGGCCGGACCGACGTTCTTTAAGCTATGGATGCCGTACCTGTTCCAGCGGGTCGCGCACCCGAAGCGCAAGCGCGCATTCCTTCCGCTGAACCGGGATTACGTGCCGCTCGGTATGACAAGGGGCGGGTGGATCGACTACGAGAAGGTAATGCCGACGCACGGCGTCTTTTTCGCACGCGATCCGGCCGCGCTGGACGTCTGGTGGAACACGCGGGACGAGAAGCTCTGGCTGTACGACGACAGCGTCGCAAGCCGGCTGACCTATTTCGCGCGGCTCGAGAAGCTGATGCTGCGACAGGTGGAGGTAATTCAGTGACCCGCGAACATGACAACATTGTTCGGTTGCCGGAGGTCCGACGCCGGACTGGGCTACACCGTGCAACGATCTATCGGAAGGTCGCTGCAGGAACCTTCCCGACCCAGATCGCGATCAGCACGAACTGCGTCGGCTGGTACGAAAGCGACATCAACGAGTGGGTGGGCAGCCCACGCTAGCCGCGACGACCAATACTATCCTGTTTTCAGGCAAGCGGCAGACGCGACTAGCGATGCATTAGCCGGGTGCGGCTAAGTCGTCTTGTAGCTCCACGCTGATGGCTGGCGTTCCTGCGTGGCGGTTCGCGTGGGGACGGCGGGTGCCTTCCCCGTCTTCGCTGCTATCAGATCGTCAAGACGTTGGCGTTCCTGGTTGCTCTCGGCTTGGTTGCGAGCTCGTCTCAACCGATACAAGTCTGCTTCAGCGATCCAGTTGTACATAGCGTCCTCCACACTGCGACGGGCAATGGGCTAACCAAGATCGCAACCCAAATAATAAACCTTGGTTAATTTATACCTTATTTTCAGAGCTGCATGACGCCCGCTCTACCTCGGTACAGTGCGGCGTGGTGAAATCGACAATCCTCGCGCGCTGCCTAATTCCGTCGGCGACGACGCGGCGAACTAACGCTCTTCCCCACGCAGCAAATCGTTCGCCGGTGCCATGCCCTCCATCAGCAGGTCCGCCCAGGCCTCTGCCAGTTGCCGGCGTCGAGCCATATGCTGCGACCGGTTATAGGCTGCCTCCGACCCCGACAGCCCCTGCGGGACGTGCGCCAGCATCAGGTCGATGACTGCGCGATCACCAACGCGGACGTCGTCACCGACCCGCTCGTTCATGATGGTCGAGAAGCAGGCTCGCCAGCCATGCGGGACGTGCCGGCCGCGATACCCGATCCGGTTGTACAGGTAGCCAATTGTGTTTTCGGACATCGGGCGGATGGTGCTGCGCGTGCTGGGGAACAGCAGGGCGATCCGACCCGTCAGCCGACGGAGCGCGTGTAGCACGTCGACCGCCTGCGCGGGCAGGGGGATGACGTGCTCGAACACCTGATCAGTCTTCCGGTCCATCTCCAGCTTCATGCGCGCGGCCGGCACGCGCCAGAGTGCCCCCGGTGCCGGTGCCCCCGGATGCCCCCAATCGATGCCCTCAAACTCGGACCACGGCGCCGATCGCAGGATACCAGGACGAGCTGCCGTCAAGGCAAGCAGCCGCGACGCCAGCTTGGTGACCGGACCGGCGCTGGACGCCTCCGTATCAATCAGCAGCTGTCGAGCTTTCTCGATGTCCACGAACGCCGGCTGCTTACCCTTGTTTGCCAGCGGTTGAAGGGCTTTGCCGAGGCTAGCGGATGGATCGTTTGCCGCGGTGCCCTCCGCCATCGCGTAGACGAACACTGCCGACACATGCTGGCGGATCCTCTTGGCCGTCTCGATCGATCCGCGCCGTTCGATCTTCCGCAGCTCTGCCAGCACTAGCGGCCCGTCGATCTCACCGATGGGCATCCGTCCGAGTTCGGGGAAGATGTCACGCTCGAGCGCGCGTATCACCAGGTCAGTATAGTCTGGTGACCAGCGGGGCCGCTGCGCCGTATGCCATTCGCGCGCCTTCATCTCGAAGGTCGTGGCCGCCGCGGTAACGCTCGACGCCCGCGCCTTCATTTTCTCGACGGCAGGGTCGCGATCGTCGCGCAAAAGACGGCGAGCGGCGTCTCGCCGGTCCCGTGCCTCCGCCAGGGTTACCTCTGGGTAGGGGCCGAACGTCAGCCGCTTTTCCTTGCCCCCGTACCGGTACTTCATGCGCCAGGACTTGAAGCCGGTCTTTGTGACGAACAGGTAGAGCCCACCAGCGTCACTTAGCTTCTGGTCCTTGTCGGTAGCCTTGGCCTTCCGAGCCTGTACGTCGGTCAGCACCGATGCCCCCAATCTGACAACCGGTGCCCCCAAAGTGCCCCCAGATGCCCCACGATCAGGTGCAACACGATGCGACACCCTGACTAGGAGGATGCTGCGAAAACCGAGGATTTACAAGGGTTTTGATACTGGATGTGCCGCGATGCGCGGGGTTTTTGGTGGGCCCGGCAGGATTCGAACCCGCAACCTAGCCGTTATGAGCGGCCGGCTCTACCATTGAGCTACAGGCCCCCGGGCACGGCAAATAGCGGAGCGGCCGCCCGTTAGGCAAGCCGCCCAGTCGGCCTTAGATCAATGGAATAGGCCGACGGCCCAGCCAAGGGCGAGCCAGACCGGGGACGAGATCAACCCGGCAAACAGGATCGCCATCGGGATCGGCACGGAATCGCGTGCGGCCTGGGGACCAACGTCGGTCTTGAGGATGCCTGTCGTCACTGCAGCCTTCTCCATTTCATTTTTCTGTCTTGGTTTTGTAACGCCTCGACCTTGCGGAAGGCTTCACAGGTTCGGTAAAAAATTTGCGTGGCGGGGGCGGTCGGGCGTGGACCTTATGGCCGGATGACGGATCGTCCGCGGCGCGTTAAGACAGGCGATGCCGAACAGACAGTCGCCGGGCCTCCCGAACCGCCAGCAAATCCTCGATTTCATCGCGAGCAGCGATACACCGGCGGGCAAGCGCGAGATCGCGCGGGCCTTCGGACTGCATGCGCAGGACAAGATTCTGCTGAAGGCGTTGTTGAAGGACATGGCGGACGAGGGGCTGATTGACAGTGCCCCGGGCCGCGCGTTCCACAAGATGGGCGGCGTGCCGAAGGTGACGGTGCTGCGCATCGTGGACGTGACCGAGGAAGGCGTGCCGATCGCGGTGCCCGAGAATTGGGACAGCGACCAGCCGCCGCCGCGGTTGCGCGTGGTGGTGCGTGGCAAGCGAGATCCGCTGGGGCCGGGCGACCGCATCCTGTCGCGGACCGAGGAGGCGGGCTCCGGCTGGCTGGCGCATCCGATGAAGAAGCTGGCGCGCGGCGAGGAGCTGGTGCTGGGCGTGCTGCGCCGCGAGGGCGACCGGTTGTGGCTGAAGCCCGTCGACAAGCGCGAGAAGCGCGACTGGCCGGTGTCGGACGCGGGCGAGGCGGATGTCGGCGACCTGGTGCTGGCGGAAAAGGCCGGGCGGCCGCCGCGCATGACGGTGCGCGTGAGCGAGCGGCTGGGCGATCCGTTCGCGCCGCGCAGTTTTAGCCTGGTCGCGATCCACAAGTTCGGCATTCCGGATGTCTTCTCGGAAGAGGTGCTGGCCGAGGCGACCGCGGCGGCGAAGCTGCCGCTGGGCGAGGGGCGCGAGGACCTGACGCACCTGCCGATCGTGGCGATCGACCCGAGCAACGCGCGCGACCATGACGATGCGGTGTGGGCGACGCCGGACGAGGACCCGGGCAATGCCGGCGGGTACCGCGCGATCGTCGCGATCGCCGACGTGGCTTATTATGTGCGGGCCGGGTCGGAGCTCGACCGGTCGGCGCGCAAGCGCGGCAACAGCGTGTATTTCCCGGACCGGGTGGTGCCGATGCTGCCGGAGATCCTGTCGGCGGACGTCTGTTCGCTGAAGGAGGGCGTCGATCGGGCGGCGCTGGCGTGCCACCTGCGCGTCGGCGCGGACGGGACGTTGAAGGGGTGGCATTTCACGCGCGCCACCGTGCGGATCGCGGCCAACATCGCATACGAGGATGCGCAGGCGGCGATCGACGGCGAGGCGGGCCGCGTGCCGGCGGAACTGGTCGGGGCGGCGTTGAAGCCGCTCTGGGCGTGCTGGCGGTTGTTCGCGGGGGCGCGGGAACGGCGCGGGCCGCTCGATCTGGACATGCCGGAGCGGCGGGTGGAGCTGGACGAGACGGGGCGGATCCAGTCGGTCGCGCCGCGCGAACGGCTCGATTCGATGCGGTTGATCGAGGAATATATGATCGCGGCCAATGTCGCGGCGGCCAAAGCGCTCGAATCGAAGAAGCAGCCGGTGATGTACCGCGATCATGAGTCGCCGAGCCGCGAGAAGCTGGTCGCGTTGAAGGAGTATCTCGAGACGTGCGGTGTGTCGTTCGCGCTGGGGCAGGTGGTGCGGCCCGAGACGTTCAACCATCTGCTCGCGCGCGTCGAGGACGCGGCGATGCGGCCGCAGATCATGGAGCAGATCCTGCGATCGCAGACGCAGGCTTATTATGCGCCGGCCAATACCGGGCATTTCGGGCTGGCGCTGGGCAGCTATGCGCATTTCACCAGCCCGATCCGGCGTTATGCCGATCTGCTGGTCCATCGGTCGCTGGTCGGGGCGTTCGGCTTGGCGCCGGCGGTCGAGCAGACGCGGTTGCCGGCGGCGGATGCCGAGCGGATGCCGGCGCTGGGCGAGGCGATCAGCCGGACCGAGCGGCGCGCGATGGAGGCGGAGCGCGAGACGATCGACCGTTATGTCGCGGCGTATCTGACGCGGTTCGTGGGTGAGGTGGTCGATACGCGCATCACCGGGGTGCGCGCGTTCGGGTTTTTCGCGACGGTGCAGGAGATCGGCGGAGACGGGCTGGTACCGGTGTCGACGCTGGGGGCCGAACGCTTCACCTTCGACGAGGCGGCGCAGGCGCTGGTCGGGGACGAGAGCGGCGACCGCTATGTCAGCGGGCAGTTGTTGAAACTGCGGCTGGTGGAGGCGGATCCGATCAGCGGGGCGCTGCGGTTCGAACCGGTGGAGGGGGCGAGCCATTTGCCGCATCGGCGACATGATTCGCGGGACCGGCCGCGGACGGGCAAGCCGGGGCGGCCCAGGAATATTCGGCATCAAGGGCGGCGCTGAGCCTCCCTCCCACCGTTGAATATCCGTTCGACACCGCACCCCGTTCCGGTCCGGAGCGGGGTGTTTCGTTGTGTCTCACAACGCCCAAAATGACCTATTTACAGGAATACACAAAAGCGTAGCCTCAGTGTCATCAAGACGTAACAAAAAGAGAGGTTGCTATGATTCGTTTGCTCGGTGGAGCCCTTCTGCTCTCCATTTCCACGCTCGCATCCGCCGATCCGGTGGCGTTCAGGGCCATTTCGACCGGGGACCTGACCACGGCCGAGCGGACGCTCGCATCGCAGGTTGCGGCCGGCTCGACCGAGCCGGGCGTGCTGCTGAACCTGGCGCATGTCTATCGCACCACCGCGCGGGCCGCGCAGGCGCAGGCGCTGTATCGTCAGGTGCTGGCCGAACCGAATGTCCAGATGGGCAAGCCGGACGGGTCGCCGGCCTGGTCGCATGACCTGGCGACCGCCGGGCTGGCGCGCGCATCGCAGTTCGCCGCGCGGTAACATCCGACGGGCGCATCCACGAGGGCGGCGTGGGTGACGCTACGATTTGTTAAGCATCCCCCGGCCATGACGGACTCTCCTAATGGTCGGGGTCGCGATGCGCTGGTCCAGTTTCCTGTTCGTGGTCGCATCGCTGCATGCCGTCAGCGTGCGTGCCGAGGTAACCGGCGAGACGGTGGGCGAGTGCGTGCCGTTCGCGCGGCTGATGTCGGGTATCCAGCTGTACGGCAATGCCTGGACATGGTGGGCGCAGGCCGACGGGCGCTATGCCCGCGGGACGACGCCGAAGATGGGCGCAGTGCTGGTGTTCCGTCCGTCCGGCGCGATGAAATTGGGCCATGTCGCGGTGGTGAGCCAGGTGATCGGCCCGCGCGTGGTGATGGTGACGCACAGCAACTGGTCACGGATCGGCGGCACGCGCGGCCAGGTCGAGCGCGACGTGACGATGACCGACGTGTCGCCGCGCGGCGACTGGAGCCGGGTGCGCGTCTGGTATCACCAGAACGAGGCGTTGGGCGGGTCGAGCTATCCGACCTACGGCTTCATCTACGGTGCGCCGCTGGCGGACGGGATGAAGTCTGCGCAGCCCTCGAAGCGGTTGAGTGGGCCTTCGCCGGATATCATCGGGGCGGTGATCGATTCGATTGGGTAGGGTGAGCGTCGCCCGTCGGTTTGAGGTGGTCGGGTCCTCTTCCCATCCGTCATCCCGGATCAAGTCCGGGATGACGGTGAAGAGGGGCGCGCTTCTCCCCTGAGAGTCTGGAGCCGACCCTCTAATCAATACCTAGCCCGATGCGGCTCCACTGGATCGTGGTCCACCAGCTTTTCGGTGAAGCCCGGCGTGCGGAGCGGTCGGTGGACCAGGCGAGGATCGCGCCGCGGCCGAGGAGGCGGTCGGTGGGCACCATGCCGAGGCCGCCGGCGTCCGGGTCGATGCGGCTGTCGGCGCTGGCGTCGCGGTTGTCGCCGAGCAGGAAGAGCGTGGCGGGTGGGACGGTGCGGGCCGTCATGTCGTCCGAGGGGCCGGGCGCGCTGTCGAGGACGGCGTGGCTGGTGCCGTCGGGCATGGTTTCGGTGAAGCGGCGGTAGCGGCATTCGCGGCCTTCGTGCCGGACGCCGCGGCAGAGTGTGCCGGGGCGGATCGGAATCAGGACGTCGCCGATCCGGATGCGCGGGAGCGGGCGGCCGTCGAGCGTGACGGTGCCGGCGCGCATCGCGACGCGGTCGCCGGGCAGGCCGATGACGCGCATCACGACGTTGCGGCTGCCGTTCGGGCCGACGTCACGGATCACCACGACATCGCCGCGGACCGGATCGCGTGGCGACCAACGCCCCTTGAACAGCGGTGCGCCGCCGATCAGGCCGTAGCGCGACCAGCCATAGGGCCATTTCGCCACGAGCAGCGCGTCGCCGGGGCGCAGTTGCGGAAGCATCGCCCCGTCGTGGATCGCCATTCCTCCGACCACGAAGCTGCGCACCAGCCAGCCCGCGACGAACAGGATCGCGACCAGTCGGAGCGTCGCGAAACGGGAACGGGCGGCGGTCGCGGGCATGTTGGTGGGATGACGGCTCCGGCGGGTCGTCGTCAAGCGCGGACGGGGATGACGGACGGTGGCCGCGGGCGTAAGACGCAGCCAACAACAGGCGCAGGACTTTGATCATGGACGATGCCACCCCCGGACCGGCCGCACGTTGGGACGCCTTGCGCGCGATGCCGGTGCCGACGCTGACCACCTTGTTCGCCGACGAGCCGGATCGGCTGTCGCGGATGGTGATCGAGGAGGCCGGGCTGCGGTTCGATTTCTGTAAGACGCATCTGAACGCGGCGATGCTCGACGGGCTGGCGGACCTGGCCGAGGCGCAGGGGTTCGCAGCGCGGCGCGATGCGTTGTTCGCGGGCGACGTCGTGAACCAGAGCGAGGGGCGGGCGGCGGAGCATGTCGCGGAGCGCGGGCAGGGGGCGCCCGATGCGGTGGCGGCGGCGCGGATGCTGCATGCCCGGATGCGCGGGCTGATCGACGTGATCGAGGCGGAGGCGATCGGGCCGTTCCGCCATATCCTGCACATTGGGATCGGTGGGTCGGCGCTGGGGCCGAACCTGCTGATTGATGCGCTGGGTGACGATGCCGAGCGGTACGATGTGGCGGTGGTGTCGAACGTCGACGGGATGGCGCTGGACCGCGTGTTCCGGCGGTTCGACCCGGCGGCGACGCTGATCGTCGTCGCGTCCAAGACGTTCACGACGGCGGAGACGATGCTGAACGCGGAAAGCGCGCTGTCCTGGCTGGCGGAGAACGGGGTTGCCGATCCTTATGGGCAGGTCGTGGCGCTGACCGCCGCGCCCGACCGCGCGGTGGAATGGGGCGTGGACGAGACGCGCATCCTGCCGTTCGCGGAGAGTGTGGGCGGGCGGTATTCGCTGTGGTCGTCGATCGGGTTTCCGGTCGCGCTGGCGCTTGGCTGGGATGCGTTCGAGACGTTGCTGGAGGGGGCCGCGGCGATGGACCGGCATTTCCGGCTAGCCGCGCCGTTGCAGAATGCGCCGCTTATGGCGGCGTTCGTGGACTATTATTATGCGGTGGTGCGCGGGGCGGAGACGCGCGCGGTGTTCGCCTATGACGAGCGGCTGGCGTTGCTGCCGCCCTATCTCCAGCAGCTGGAGATGGAGTCGAACGGGAAGCGCGTCGGCGTCAACGGGACGGCGCTGGCGGTGCCGAGCGCGCCGATCACCTGGGGCGGGGTGGGGACGGACGCGCAGCATGCGGTGTTCCAGCTGCTCCACCAGGGGACGCATCTGGTGCCGGTCGAGTTCGTCGCGGTGATTGAGCCGGGCGATGCGCTGGACGAGGCACATCACGAGGCGCTGCTGATCAACTGTTTCGCGCAGGGTGCGGCGCTGATGGCGGGGCAGTCGAACGACGATCCGCAGCGCGCCTATCCGGGGGATCGGCCGTCGACGACGATCCTGATCGACCGGCTCGATCCGGCGCGGCTGGGGGCGTTGCTGGCGTTCTACGAGCACCGGACCTTTGCCAATGCGGTGCTGCTGGGGATCAACCCGTTCGACCAGTGGGGGGTGGAGCTGGGCAAGACCATCGCGCGGTCGATCGTCGAGGAGGGGACCGAGCGGTTCGATGCCTCCACGCGGGCGTTGATGGCGCGGGTGCGCGGCTGATGCTTTATTAGCCCCTCTCCTTCAGGGAAGGGGTTGGGGTGGGGCCAACCTCTCCCCATTTTCATAGTTCGCATTCGGGGTGCTGTTGCCCCCACCCCCAACCCCTCCCCTGAAGGAGAGGGGCTCAAGCAATTCTGGAGTCCTGCATGTCCGATTATGACTATGACCTGTTCGTCATCGGCGGCGGTTCGGGGGGCGTGCGGGCGGCGCGGGTTTCGGCGGCGCATGGCGCGCGGGTCGCGCTGGCCGAGGAGTTTCGCGTCGGCGGGACGTGCGTCATCCGTGGGTGCGTACCGAAGAAGCTGCTGATCTACGGCGCGCATTTCGCCGAGGATCTGGCCGACGCGCGCCATTTCGGGTGGGACGTGCCGGAGACGTCGTTCGACTGGATCCGGCTGCGCGATGCGGTGCTGGCCGATGTCACGCGGCTGGAGGGGCTGTACACCAACACGCTGGAGAATAACGGCGTCACGCTGTTCCACGAGCGTGCGACGGTGACCGGGCCGCATAGTGTGAAGCTGGCGACGGGGCGCGAGATCAGCGTCGGGCATATCCTGATCGCGACGGGGGCGTGGCCCGATACGCCGGAGTTTCCGGGCGCCGAGCACGGCATCACATCGAACGAGGTGTTCCACCTCGACGCGATTCCGAAGCGGATGGTGATCGCGGGGGCGGGCTATATCGCCAACGAATTCGCTGGGATCTTCCACCAGTTCGGGTCGCATGTGACGCTGGTGAACCGGTCGGATGTGATCCTGCGCGGGTACGATGCGCAGATCCGCGATCGGCTGCTGCAGATTTCGACCGTGAAGGGGATCGATTTCAAGTTCCATGCAGCGTTCGAGAAGGTGGAGAAGCAGGCGGACGGGTCGCTGCTGATCTTTACCGCGAACCATGATCCGATCGAGGCGGACCTGCTGATGTTCGCGACGGGGCGCCGGCCGCATACGCAGGGCCTGGGGCTGGAGGCCGCGGGCGTCACGCTGGGCGGGCGTGGGGCGATCATCGTCGACGAGGACAACCGCTCGAACGTGCCGAGCATCTATGCGGTCGGCGACGTGACCGACCGGGTCCAGCTGACCCCGATCGCGATCCGCGAGGGGCAGGCGTTCGCCGACACGGTGTTCGGCGGCAAGCCGCACCGCGTCGACTATACCAACATCCCGAGCGCGGTGTTCAGCCACCCGCCGATCGCGGCAGTGGGCATGACCGAGGCGGAAGTGCGCAACCGCTACGGCGCGGCGAAGGTCTACACGTCCGATTTCCGGCCGATGAAGAACGTGCTGGCGCAGCGCAACGAGCGGGCGCTGTACAAGATGGTGTGCCACCCGGAGACGCATGTCGTGCTGGGGCTGCACATGATCGGGCCGGATGCGCCGGAGATCCTGCAGGCCGCCGCGGTGGCGGTGAAGGCCGGGCTGAGCAAGCAGGCGTTCGACGATACGGTGGCGCTGCACCCGTCGATGGCCGAGGAACTGGTGCTGTTCAAGTAAGGCGCTTGGCGTTTCGGCGCTGGTCGGACTAGCTGGGCGGGCGTGATGATGACCCCGCCTCGGCGGGAACGACGGGGGAGTGGGCGGCCATGGGGAAGTTGCAGCGGGTCGCCAGTCTGGCCGCTCTTTTGAGCCTCGCGGCCGCGCCGCTTACTGCGGCCGTTCGCTCGCCGACGATGGGCTGGTCGGCGCTGACCGGGCGGCCGCATCCGCGCGGGGCGATCCGGATCGCGTACGGGGCCGATCCGTTGCAGGTCGGCGACCTGTGGCTGCCGCGTGGGCGCGCGCGCGGGCCGCGGCCGGTGGTGCTGATGATCCATGGCGGCTGCTGGCAGAGTGCAATCGCGAACCGAACGCTGATGGACTGGGCGGCGGCGGACATTGCGAAGCAGGGTATTGCGGTGTGGAACATCGAGTATCGCGGGGTGGATCGGCCCGGTGGCGGCTATCCGGGGACGTTCCAGGATGTCGCGCAGGCGGCGGACATGCTGCGGACGCTGGGGCCGCAATATGGGCTGCGCACCGATCGGATCGTCGCGGTGGGCCATTCGGCGGGCGGGCATCTGGCGCTGTGGTTGGCGGGGCGGCCGCGGTTGCCGCTGAACAGTACTTTGTGGACCGCCGATCCGATCCGGCTGCATGCCGCGATCGGGCTGGGGGCGCTGCCCGATCTGGAGGCGGCGCGGACCTTGCCGGGGAATGACTGCGGCGTGACGGGGGTGCCGTTGCTGGTTGGCAGTGCGACGGCGGAGCGGCCGAACGTGTTGTCTGATACGTCGGTGACGTCGTTGTTGCCGCTCGGGACCGAGCAGACGCTGGTGACGGGGGTGCATGACCGGATCGCGCCGCCGGTGCTGGCGTCGGCCTATGCCGTGAAAGCGCGGGGGGCGGGCGATAGCGTCGGGCATGTGTCGATCCCGGAGGCGGGGCATGTCGAGCTGATCGCGCCGGGGACGAATGCGTGGCGTATTGAGGTCGGGTTGATCCGGCGCGCGCTGGGCCTGGCGCGGTGAGCCTGCCGCGGAGCCTTGCCGAGGCGGTGGCGGTCGATGCCAAGAGCCCGCTGCAGCCGTTCCGTGCGCGCTTCGCGTTGCCGGAGGGGGTGATCTATCTCGACGGCAATTCGCTGGGTGCCTTGCCGGTGCAGACCGTGGCGCGGACCGCCGATGTCGTGACGCGCGAGTGGGGCGAGCGGCTGATCCGGTCGTGGAACGAGGCGGACTGGATCGGTGCGCCGCAGCGGATCGGCGCGAAGATCGCCGATATCGTGGGGGCGGCACCGGGGTCGGTGATCGTGGCGGACTCGACGTCGGTCAACCTGTTCAAGCTGATCGTCGCGGGGATGCGTGCGCAGCCGGGGCGGACGGAGATCCTGACGGAACCGGGGAACTTCCCGACCGACCTGCATATCGCCGAGGGGGTGGCTTCGCTGCTGCCGGGCGTGACGGTGCGGACCGTCGATGCTGCGGACATTGCCGGGGCGATCGGGCCGCGGACCGCGATCGTCCTGCTGACCCACGTCCATTACAAGCATGGCGCGCGGCATGACATGGCGGCGTTGTCCGCTGCAGCGCGGGCGGCGGGGGCGTTGTCGGTGTGGGATCTCAGCCATTCGGTGGGGGCGGTGCCGGTGGCGCTGGATGCCGACGGCGCGGACATGGCGGTGGGGTGCGGGTATAAATATCTGAACGGTGGGCCGGGGGCGCCGGCGTTCCTGTATGTGTGCGAGGCGTTGCAGGCGCGGCTGGACTCGCCGATCACGGGGTGGATGGGTCATGCTGATCCGTTTGCGTTCGGCGATGGCTATGCGCCGGCGGCTGGTGTGTCGCGGTTCCTGGCGGGGACGCCGTCGGTGATCGCGATGCTGGCGCTGGAAAGTGGGGTGGACCTGTTCCGGGATGCGCCGCGGGAGGCGCTGTTCGCGCGTGGGGCGGCGTTGTTCGATCTGTTTGTGGCGCGGATGGCGATGCTGTTGCCGGAGCTGGTGTGCGTGACGCCGCGGGCGGCTGGTGCGCGGGGAAGCCATGTCTCGTTCCGCCATGCGGATGCGTTTCCGATCATGCAGGCGCTGATCGAGCGCGGGGTAATCGGGGACTACCGCGCGCCCGATATCCTGCGGTTCGGGCTGACGCCGCTTTATGTGGGGCTGGCGGATGTTTGGCGGGCGGTGGATGTGCTGGCGGAGGTGGTCGGGAGCGGGATTTGGCGGGAGCCGCGGTTTTCGGTGAGGGGGGTCGTGACTTGAGGGTCGTTGACCCGAACCACATCCGTCATCCCGGCGTAGGTCGGGATCTCCCTTTGGCTAGGGGTACGCGCCTCAACTGAGGGAGATCCCGGCTTTCGCCGGGATGACGTGTTTGTGGTGAGGTGGAACGGGGCGCTGTTGCGTCTAGGCCCCGGCCTTTGCCGGGGAACGATTTGGCGTTGTTGGGTGTGACGCGCTCTTACGTTCCGGGGCGGCGGGGTTTGGGGCGGCCGGTGGTCATGTTGTCGGGTTTGGTGGGGCGGACCCAGCCGGGGGGTGGTTGCATGCGCTGCTGGCTGGTGCCGAGGCCCATGGCGCCGGGCTGCTGTTCGCGCAGGCCGTCGGTTTCGAGCGCGGCGAGCGCGTTGCGGAGGCGTTGCGCCTCCTCGAAATCGAGTGCCGCGGCGGCGGCCTCCATGCGGCGGCGCAGGTCGGCGATGGTGTCGGTCATGGCCGGTTAGCGTTCGTCGCGGAGCAATGGTTCCGCGTCCTCCGGGTCGCCGCGCGGGAGCGGGGTGTCGAGCCGGCGGTCCTGCGGTTCGGCCGGTTCGCGGTCCGGGGCGGTATCGCGGCGCAGGTCCGGGCCGCCCGCGGGGGCGACCGTCAGGCCGTCGCGGTCGAGCCCGATCGTGACGTCGCCGACGGTGATCGGCGGGATGTCCACGTCCAGGCCGGGCAGGACCTCGTCCACCCGCGTGGCGGGGCGTTTGGTGGCGGCGGGGACGAGCGGCGCGCTGCCGATCGCGCTGGCCATGAAATCGCGCCAGATGCGGGCGGGCAGGCCACCGCCGGCGACGCCCTTGAGCGGCGTGTTGTCGTCGTTGCCGACCCAGACGCCGGTCACGATATCACCCGCGAAGCCGATGAAGATCGCATCGCGGTTGTTCTGCGTCGTACCGGTCTTGCCGAACACCTGCGTGCGGAGCGCGGCGTTGCGGCCGGTGCCCTGGTTCACGGTGGCGGACAGCAGGTCGAGCAGCGCGTCGTGGCGCGCCCGGCCGAAGCTGCTCTGCCGGTCCCAGACCTTGTCGAACCAGCTGCGTTCCTCCGCGGGCAGGCCGTGCGGCTTGACCGGATAGGCGTCGTCCGCGACCGCGGCGAAGGCGGAGGTGAGTTCGAGCAGGGTCATGCCCGACGTGCCGAGCGCGAGGCTGGGATCGGAGCGCAGCGGGCTGACGACGCCCAGGTCGCGGGCGGCGCGGATGACCTTGTCTCGACCGACCTGTTCCTGGAGGCGCACGGCCGCGACGTTGCTCGACACGGCGAAAGCCTGGCGCAGCGTGATGTCTCCGCGATATTTGCGGTCGCTGTTGGCGGGGGACCAGCCCTCCACGGTGATCGGGCGATCGGCGACCATGTCGGTCGGCGACATGCCGGCGCGGAGCGCGGCGAGGTAGACGAACAGCTTGAACGTCGATCCCGGCTGGCGACGGGCCTGCGTCGCGCGGTTGAAGCTGCTGCCCTTGTAGTCGCGGCCGCCGATCATCGCGACGACCTCGCCGTTCGGGCGCATCGCGACGAGGGCGACCTGGGCGCCGCCGAGTGCCGCGCGGTTGACGGCGCGGACGGCGGCGCGCTGCATCCGATCGTCGAGCGTGGTGGCGACGGTCTGTTCGGCATAGAGCGTGCCGGCCCGGTCGCGCGCCTGGGGCATCGCCCAGTCGGCGAAATAGGTGCCGGTGGGGAGCGAGCCGACGGTGCGGACGTGGAGCCGGGCGGGGCGGACACGCGCGGCGGTGGCGGCGTCGATGAACTTGGCATCCTCCATCGCGGCGACGACCAGCTTCTGCCGCGCGCGGGCACCGGCCAGGTTGGAGGTGGGCGCGAGCCGCGAGGGGGCCTTCATCAGGCCGGCGAGCATGGCCGATTCGCCGATGTTGAGCTGTTCCGGGCGCTTGTCGAAATAGTGGCGGGCGGCGGCGCGCAGGCCGTAGACGTTGTCGCCGAAATAGACGTTGGACAGGTAGCGCGAGAGGATGTCGTCCTTCGTCAGCCACGCCTCGAGCCAGAAGGCGATCATGACCTCACGCAGCTTGCGGCCGGCGGTGCGGTCCGAATCGAGGAACGCGACCTTGGCGAGCTGTTGCGTGATCGTGCTGCCGCCTTCGCGGACGCCGCCGGCGCGGACATTGGCCCAGGCGGCGCGCGCGATCCCCTGCGGATCTATGCCGAGATGCGAACGGAAACGGCGGTCCTCGATCGCCATGAACGCTTCGCCGACATGGTCGGGGAGTTTGGTGACGTCGACGGGTTTGTCGATCACCGCGCCGCGTCGGGCGATCGCGCGGCCGCCGGCGGAGAGCAAAGTGACGCTGGGCGGGGCGATCGGGCGGAGCGACTTTGACAGCGGCGCGGTAATCGCGAGCCAGGCGATCATGACGAGGAACAGCAGGAAGCCGCCGCCGACGACGCGCCGCCAGCCGAGCCAGCGCGGCCAGCGACGGCGGCGCGGCGGAATGGGAGTCAGGACATGGGTGGTGGGATCGTAGCTCGGATGCTGCCCGCCGCCCTGGGCGCCGGAATGGGGACCGGGGCTGCCGTGCCAGCCGGGGCCGGAGCCGGGGCGGGGGGCATCATCGGGATCGAGCGGGGTCAGGTCCATCCCGGTGTCCTATATGGACAGGACGCCGGTGATGCGAGGGGGTTTGTCGTGCGCCCGGCAAGAGTCCGGGGCGTTTCACGTAGGACTGATCGAGGGTAAACTGGCTACCGTCCGTATCCCCGCGCAGGCGGGGGGCCAGAGCCACACACGGTATCGCTTGTGGCTCTGGACCCCCGCCTGCGCGGGGGTACGGGCGCATCGGTTTAGCGGACGCGCGGGCCGCCGAACGGCAGGGGCGGCGGGGGGCGGCGGTCGCGGCGCGGGAGCTGCGCCTGATAGGCGACCGAGCAATGGTCGAGGCAATAGGGGAAGCCGGGGTTGATCGGCTTGCCGCAGAAGTGGAAGTCCGGCTCGCCCGGGTGGCCGATCGGCCATTTGCAGATCTTGTCGCTCAGATCAAGCAGCCCGGTCTTGCCGGCGATGTCGGACGACGGCTTGGCGGGGACCAAGCGACGCGGGGGGGCGGGCGTGGCGGGCGGCTGCTGATCGCCGGGACCCTGGCGGAGGAAACCGCCGGGGCCGACCGAGCGGATCACCGGCTGCGGTGCGGCGACCGGCATGGTGGAGATCGCGGTTTCGATCTCGCGCACCGTCGAGCGGACGGGTGCTGCTTCGGCATCCGTCTGGGTGTCGGCGTCATCCTCGTCGAACGGCGCGGGTTCGTCGGCGGGTTTGGCGGCGGCCGGGGTCGGCGCGGTGGGGGTCGGTGCGACCGGCGGTGCAGCGCGAACGGGTGCCGCTGCGACGGGGGCCGAGGCGACGGGTGCTGCCACGGGAGCAGCGACCGGGGCCGGTGCAACGGGTGCTGCTGCGGCCGGGGCGGCGGGTGCGGCCGAGCTGGCGGCACCGGCGGAGCGCACTGGCGACGGGCGCGACTGGAGACCCAGGCGATGGGCCTTGCCGATCACGGCGTTGCGGCTGACCCCGCCCAGTTCCTCGGCAATCTGGCTGGCGGTGTTGCCGGCTTCCCACAGCTTTCGGAGCTGCTCGATGCGCTCGTCGGTCCAGCTCATGGTCGTACGCTCCTTGCGGGGGGCCTGGTCCGGCGCTAGGCATCAGCCCATGACACCGACGACCGAACAGCCCCCAAAGATGACTTTGTCCCCACCGGGCGTGCCCGTGATCCCGTTCGTCAACTGGGGGGGAATGACAGCGCTCTATGTGAAGGAGGTGCGTCGTTTCTTCAAGGTGCAACTGCAGACCATCTGGGCGCCGGCGATCACCACGCTGCTGTTTCTCGTGATTTTCACGGTCGCGCTGGGCGGCGGGGAGCGCACCGTGCTCGGCCGGCCGTTCGCGACGTTCGTGGCACCGGGCCTGATCGTGATGGGCATGATGCAGAATGCGTTCGCCAATGCGAGCTTCTCGTTGCTGGTCGGCAAGATGCAGGGGACGATCGTCGATTACCTTATGCCGCCGCTGTCGACGGGTGAGCTGGTCGCCGGGCTGGTCGGGGCCGCGGTGACCCGCGCGATCCTGGTCGGCTTTGCGGTGTGGCTGGCGATGGCGTTCTGGCCAGGGGTGCAGATCGTGCCGCATCATCCGCTGGCGTTGATCTGGTTCGGGCTGCTGGGTGCGTCGATGCTCGGGTTCCTGGGGCTGCTGACCTCGATCTGGGCGGACAAGTTCGATCATGCCGCGGCGGTGACCAATTTCGTCGTGGCGCCACTGTCGCTGCTGTCGGGGACGTTCTATTCGATCGACAGCCTGCACGGCGTGTTCCAGACGCTGAGCCATCTGAACCCGTTCTTCTACGTCATCTCCGGCTTCCGCTACGGCTTCATCGGGACGACCGATTCGCCTGTGCTTCTGGGTGGGCTGGTGCTGCTGGGCGTGAACGTGGCGCTTGGCGCGCTGTGCTACACGCTGATCCGCAAGGGATGGCGGCTGAAGAGCTGACCTGGAGCTGTGGATTCGTTGTTTCCTGGGGGGAGAATGAACGTGGTCTACAGATATGGCGTACTGATGGTTTCGGTCTTGGCGGCGCTTGGGCTGAGCGCGTGCGACAAGGGCTTGCCGGGCAACGGCACGGCGGCGGTCGGGTCCGGGAACCAGCCCGGCGAAGCCGCGGCGCAGAAGCGCAAGATGTACACCGAGGCGTATAACGACCTGATCGATCCGCAGGCGGGCCTGCGCGATTTCGCGACCGGATATCGCGAGCTGAACATCCCGCAGGCCGATCCGAAGCGCGACATCTATTTCCCCGCCTCCACGCACCTGACGCTGGCGACGAGCAAGCTGAAGGAGGCGCGCGCGCTGCCCGGCGATGAAACGACCGCGGCGGCCGATGCAGCGGCGGCCCCGTTGATCGCCAAGCTGGAGGCGCTGTTCGGTCAGGCCGAGACGCTCGATACCTATTACAAGACGCGGGCGTATCGCGAGGATGCGCTGGCCAAGGGCAAGGCGGCGGATGCGCCGCTGCTGAAGGCGATGGACGAGGTCGAGCAGGCGCTGGTCGCGTTCGACGCGGCGTTGCGCGAGCAGGAGCAGGTGGCCGCGACCGCGAGGATCGCCGCGCTGCGCAAGGCGGGCTATGACGGGCACGCCGCCATGGTTGAGATGATGCAGAAGGGCGACCGCTTCACGAGCGCCGTGATTGCGAACGACATCGCCGCCGCGGACCGGATGCTGCCCGAATTCGAGGCGGCGGTGACCGCATTGTCGAAGGCGACGCCCAAAGGCCCGACCGCGGCGAGCGACAAGGCGGGCTTCGCCATCTTGGCGGGCGACGGCGCGTCGATGATCGGGGCATGGCGCGACTACAAGTCCCGCAAGGACGAGAGCGATCGCCAGCGCGTGGTCGACAGTTACAACAGCGCGGTGACCGCCGCGGGCATGACGACGATCCCGGCCACCTGACTGGAGGGCAGGCGGGGGGTGCGGATGACGCTTTCCCCCGCCTTCTCCCGACGTTATAGCGATTCGCAGGCGGCCGCGTCATCGGCCGCCTTTTTGCGTTTCCGGAGCCGTTTCCAGTACCGACAGGAGTTGCCGTCATGCCGATCACCCCGCTGATGCCCGTCTACCCACGGTGCGGCGTGCGACCGGTGCGCGGCGAAGGCTGCTACCTGATCGGCGAGGACGGCACGCGCTATCTCGATTTCGCGAGCGGGATCGCGGTGAACCTTCTGGGGCATGGCCATCCGCATCTGACCGCGAAGCTGCAGGAGCAGGTCGCGACGCTGATGCACGTGTCGAACCTGTACGGCAGTCCACAAGGCGAGCAGCTGGCGCAACGGCTGATCGACGTGACGTTCGCGGACACGGTGTTCTTCACCAATTCCGGCGCGGAGGCGGTGGAGTGCGCGATCAAGACCGCGCGGCGCTATCACTTCGTCAACGGCAATCCGGAACGCACGACGCTGATCACGTTCCAGAATGCGTTCCACGGCCGGACGCTCGGCACGATCTCGGCGACCGACCAGGACAAGATGCGCGGCGGGTTCGAGCCGTTGCTGCCGGGCTTCGCCTATGCGCCGTTCGACGATCTGGCGGCGGCCGAGGCGCTGGTGGACGAGACGACGGCGGGCTTTCTGGTCGAGCCGATCCAGGGCGAGGGCGGCATCCGGCCGGCATCGCGGGCGTTCCTGCACGGCCTGCGCCGAATCTGCGACGAGCGCGGGCTGATGCTGGTGCTGGACGAGGTGCAGTGCGGCGTCGCGCGGACGGGCGCGATGTATGCGCATGAGTTGTACGACGTGCGGCCGGACATCGTCGCGACCGCTAAGGGGATCGGCGGCGGTTTTCCGCTGGGCGCGTGCCTGGCGACGAAGGAGGCCGCCAAGGGCATGGTCGCGGGCACGCACGGGTCGACCTATGGCGGCAATCCGCTGGCGATGGCGGCGGGCAATGCGGTGCTGGACGTGATCCTGGAACCGGGTTTCCTGGAGCAGGTGCAGGCGAGCGGCGAGCGGTTGCGGCAGGCGCTGGAGCAGATGATCCCGAACCACGATACGCTGTTCGACAGCGTGCGCGGCACGGGGCTGATGCTCGGCCTGAAGATGAAGACCGACAGTCGGCGGTTCGTGGCGCATCTGCGCGATCATCATCATGTGCTGACCGTGGCGGCGGGCGAGAATGTGGTGCGCGTGTTGCCGCCGCTGATCATCGAGCAGAGCCACATCGACGAGTTCGTCGCGACGGTATCGGAGGCGGCGCGCCTCTACGTGCCGCCGGCCGACGAGTGATCGCGACAGCGTGACAGACGCGTCCGGCGTGCAGGCGCCGGACGCAGCCATCTTTTCCCACCCGTCCGGGCACGATCGAACCGGGCGGCGCGTGGGTGGAGCGACAGATATGACCATGACGACCGACCGCAATTTCATCGACCTAGTCGACGCCGGCCCCGACGGGATCGCCGCGATGCTGGCCGACGCACTGGACCGCAAGGCGGCGCGCGCGGGCTGGCCACGCGGGCGTGTCGACGCCGATGCGCCGCTGGCCGGCTACACGCTGGCGATGATCTTCGAAAAGAACTCGACCCGGACGCGCGTGTCGTTCGACATGGCGATGCGCCAGCTGGGCGGCACGACGATCGTGATGGATGCCGGCACGATGCAGCTCGGCCGCGGCGAGAGCGTGGCCGATACGGCGCGCGTGCTGAGCCGTTATGTCGACGCGATCATGATCCGCACCGACGACCACGAGAAGGTGCAGGAGATGGCGGCGCACGCGACGGTGCCGGTCATCAACGGGCTGACCGATTTCAGCCATCCGTGCCAGATCATGGCCGACATGCTGACCGTGCTCGACCGCACCGGGCGGCTGGCCGGGACGGTGTGGACCTGGCTGGGCGACGGCAACAACGTGCTCCATTCGATCGTGGAGGCCGGGAGCCTGATGAAGTTCGACGTGCGGGCCGCGTGTCCGGAGGGCTATGATCCGTCGCCGGTGGTGGTGGCGAACGCCTGGACGCGGGGGAGCCGGTTCGCGGTGTCGCGCGATGCAGCCGAGGCGGCGGCGGGGGCCGACGTGATCGTGACCGACACCTGGATCTCGATGGGGCAGGACCATGTCGAGGAGAAGCTGGCGGCGATGATGCCGTATCAGGTGACCGAGGCGCTGTTGGCGGATGCGGCGCCCGAGGCGGTGTTCCTGCACTGCCTGCCCGCGCACCGCGGCGAGGAGGTGGTCGAGGCGGTGATCGACGGCCCGCAGTCCGCGATCTGGGACGAGGCGGAGAACCGGCTGCACGCGCAGAAGTCGGTGTTGCTGTGGTGTTTCGGGCGGTTGTAGGGGGCTGTTCTCAGCCCCTCTCCTTTAGGGGAGGGGTTGGGGTGGGGCTGACCTCGTCATTGTTGCAACGCTGCGGGTGAGGTGCTGTTGCCCCCACCCCAACCCCTCCCTTGAAGGAGAGGGGCTTTAGAAGGCTCGCGGTCGCCCCTATCTTTGTCCTCAATTGAAACCGCAGGATGACGCCTCTTGGCCAGCACGTATGACGGGCCGACCCCGCCGCCGACCGAACATCTGGACCAGGCGCTGGGGTTCATGATCCCGGGGCGGCATGCGCGCGGGCGGGTGGTGCGGATCGGGCCGGCGCTCGACTCGATCCTCAGCCGTCACGCCTATCCCCCTGCGATCGAACGGGTCTTGGCGGAAGCGCTGACGCTGACCGCTTTGCTCGGGTCGTTGCTGAAGGATGCGGCGGGGCAGCTGACGTTGCAGGCGCAGACCGAGGGCGGGGTGATCGATCTGCTAGTGTGCGATTACCGGGCGGGCGTGATGCGCGGTTATGTGCGGCACGATGCCGAGCGGCTGGCCGAGATGCCGGTCGATCCGTCGCTGTTCGCGCTGTTCGGGCCGGGATATCTGGCGATCACGTTCGACCAGGTGACGTCGGGCGAACGTTATCAGGGGATCGTGCCGCTGGAGGGCGCGTCGCTGGCCGAGGCGGCGGAGCGTTATTTCGCGCAGTCGGAGCAGATCCCGAGCCTGGTGCGGCTCAGCATCGTCGGCAACGCGCGGGACGGGCATGTCGCGGGCGGGCTGATGATCCAGCATCTGCCCGAGGGCGAGGAGGGCCGCGACCGCATCCATACGCGGCTCGACCATCCGGAGTGGGACCATGTCGCGGTGCTGGCGTCGACGGCGAAGCCGGAGGAGCTGACCGATCCGACGTTGCCGCTGACCGATATCGTCTGGCGGCTGTTTCATGAGGAGGACGAGGTCCGCGTGCTGGCGCCGGCGACATTGACGCGCGGGTGCCGGTGCAATCCGGATCATTTTCGTGAGGTGCTGGCGCGGTTCCCGGAGGACGAGCGGATCGGGATGGCGGACGAGGCGGGCGTGATCGAGGTCGCGTGCGAGTTTTGTTCGAGCAAGTACGGGATCACGCTGGAGAGCCTGGCGGCGGTCGAGGGGGAGGCGGGCGCAGCTTGAGGCGTTCGCGGCAGGAGCGGGATCCGGGATCAGTCCGGGATAACGGTTTCTGGGGTTTTCACGGTGACCACGGGCCGCCGTTCACCGCACGTAAAGCGGTAGGGTCGTATGCGACTCATGTCGTGTCGGGCACGACTTCCTAAGACGGTCCGGTTGGATCGGCCTGGGCCGCTTCGCGCGATCGGAGCGGCCCTTTCTTATTGCGCGGTTCCCTTCGCGGGAATAGCGCGGCGCGCATGGAAGACAGCATGATTCTTGACAGCGCAGCCGTGGTGCTGCTCTCGGGCGGCCTCGATTCGATGGTGGTCGCCGGGCTGGTGCGCGAACGCGGGCATCGGCTGTTCGCGTTGACGATCGACTATAATCAGCGGCACCGGGTCGAGCTGGAGGCCGCGGCGCGGGTCGCGGCGGCGCTGGGCGCGGAACGGCATGTGGTGCTTTCGATCGACTTGACGCGATTCGGCGGGTCGGCGCTGACCGCCGATATCGCGGTGCCGAAGGAGGGTGTGCAGCCGGGCATTCCGGTGACGTACGTCCCGGCGCGCAACACGATCTTCCTGTCGCTGGCGCTCGGCTGGGCCGAGGCGGTGGGCGCGCGCGACCTGTTCCTGGGGATCAACGCGCTCGATTATTCGGGCTATCCCGACTGCCGGCCGGAGTTCGTCGACGCGTTCGAGGCGATGGCCAATGTCGCGACCAAGGCGGGGGTGGAGGGCGACCGATTCCATGTCCACGCCCCCCTGCTGGCGTTGGGCAAGGCGGACATCGCGCGTGAGGCAGACCGGCTGGGGCTGGACGCGGGGATGAGTTGGTCGTGCTACGATCCGACGCCGGCGGGCTTGCATTGCGGGCGGTGTGATAGCTGCCGGTTGCGGTCCAAGGGGTTCGCGGACGCGGGGCTGACCGATCCGACGCGCTATGCGGCAGCGTCCGAATGAGCAGCTATGCCGTCAAGGAGATGTTCCTGACATTGCAGGGCGAGGGGTTGCAGGCGGGGCGGCGCGCGGTGTTCCTGCGCTTTGCCGGGTGCAATCTGTGGTCGGGGCGCGAGCAGGACCGCGAGACGGCGCAGTGCCGGTTCTGCGATACCGATTTCGTGGGCACGGACGGCGACGGCGGCGGCAAGTTCACGGACGCCGACACACTGGCGGCCTCGGCGCGCGGGTTCTGGGACACGTGGATGGAGGACCCGATCGAGCGGGCGTTCATCGTGATCACCGGCGGGGAGCCGATGCTGCAGCTCGATGGCGCGCTGGTCGATGCGCTCCATGCGCAGGGGTTCGAGATCGCGGTGGAGAGCAACGGGACGCTGCCGGCGGTGGCCGGGATCGACTGGCTGTGCATCAGCCCGAAGCAGGGGACGACGATCGTCCAGCGGCGCGGCGACGAGCTGAAGCTGGTGTGGCCGCAGCCGGGGACGGATTATGCCGAGATGGAGTCGTGGGACTTCACGCACCGGTTGGTGCAGCCGATGGACGGGGCGGCGGTGCAGGAGAATGTGGCGGCGGCGATCGACTTCGTCATGGCGCGCCCGAAGTGGCGGCTGTCGACGCAGGTGCATAAGAGTTTGGGGCTGCGGTAGCGGGCGGCCCGTTTCATTCCACATTGGCGTGGAACACCACTGGACATATGCAGCGTGCCCCCGCGTAGGCGGGGGCCCAGTTCGACGCTCGGACCTGGATCCCCGCCTTCGCGGGGATACGTGAGGGTGTTGCGGCAGCAACATCCGACGCGTTCCCCGGCGGAGACCGGGGCCTAGATGCAACCTCTCACCAAGGCCCCGGCCTCCGCCGGGGAACGAACAGTGCGTTGCAGCTGTGCGTCCGTAGTCAGCCTGTCGTCGGATAATGGGCGGGCTCAGCCGCCGTTCGGAGTTCCTGTACCGTCGACCAGCGCCACGGGGCGGCCGGCGGCGGCGAGGGTCATGTTCCAGGTCACGACGCACTTTTTCACCAGCACGTCCTTCTTGTTCCAGCATTTCGGGTCGAGCGGCGGCGTCGGCAGGCTGGCGAAGTTCGTGCGGCGAATCACGAACATCGCGTCACCCATCGGGACGAGGCTGTTGCGGAACTCGCGCATCCGGAGCTCGGCGGTTTCATGCAGATCGCCGCGCTTGCGGCCGATCGCCTCGCGGCCGATCGACGCCGCGGTCTCGCAGAAGCCGAGCTGGGCATGGAGCGTCGAGAAGCCGTTGTAGGTGCGCGTCGTGTACTGATCGAGCGAGACCTGCCAGCCCTTCGGATCGGTCCGCCGGAAATATTTTTCGATGGTGGTGTACGCGTCGGTCAGTTCGGCATCATGCTGTTTGAGCAGCGTATTGTAGTTCTTCACCGCGGCGAGCGGGGGCGCGAACTGGCACTGCAACGCGGCGACGTTTAGGCCGGCACGCATGTTCCAGAGGAGGTGGGCGCTCAGTTCTTTGTCGGTGGCGCCGGGCAGGGGCAGGCCGAGGCCCGGTTCGCCGCCGCGAACGGGCGTGCCGCTGAAATTCGGGGGTATCCAGAACAGATAGGAGGCGGCGGCCGGAGCGGTCGCGACGACCACGCTGGAGAGTGCGACGAAACCGGCAACAACACGCCGGCAAACCATAGGCAAGATCATGACTGAACCCCAACGCTGAGGCGCCTAGGATTACGCACTTTCGTGCCGTCCCACAAAGGGATTCGACGGTCGCTTGGTCGCAGTCCGGGTGGCGATTGGCGCAGATCGGCTATTCGCGCCGATCGCAGGACGCAGCCGTAGGGGAAACACGGTATTTTCCATGAAAAAGGCCGCCCGGTTGCCCGGACGGCCTTTCGCAGAATTCGTTCGAGTTGAACGAATTACATGCCGTTGGACATGTTGCCCGACGTCATGTTGCCCATGTCGTTGGACATGCCCATGTCGTTCGACATGTTGCCGCCCATCATGCCGTTGTCCATCGCCATGTTGTCGGTGGCGCCGTCAACGGCGGTCACGTCGTTCATGGTGCCGTCCATCGGCTCCATCGAGTTCATTTCGGTCATGTTCGTGTCGGCCGTGTTCGCAGTCTCGCTGCCGCCGCAAGCGGAGACGAGCAGTGCTGCGCCCATGATCATCGAACCGGTCATCAGCTTGGAAAAGTTACGCATGTCGGGACTCCCTAGATAATCCGATCTGGTTTGGGTCTAGCCCTTCATACCCAAATCGCTTCCGTCATTAGCCTTTCTGCAAGGACCGCTCAAGGGCCGTGCGGACAAGTCCGCAGAGACCCCAGAAATCCGGGCAGTTCGGCTTTCAACGCTAGGTCAAACGCGCGCATCGCAAAAGGTTTCCCCAAATCGGCCAAACTCGTGACAGCGAAGTCGGGCAGCCCGCAAGGCACGATGCCGCCGAAGTGTGACAGATCGGGCGCGATGTTCACGGCGAATCCGTGGAAACTGACCCAGCGGCGGACGCGCACGCCGATCGCGCCGACCTTCGCCTCTCGCCCGTGTGCGTCGGTCCAGATGCCGATCCGGCCGGGTTCGCGCCGGGCCGGGACACCGAGTGTCGCCAGCGTATCGATCACCCAGCCTTCGAGCCCGTGGACATAGGCGCGCACGTCTCGCCCGCGCGCCGCGAGATCGAGCATCACGTAGCCGATCCGCTGGCCCGGGCCGTGATAGGTATATTTGCCGCCACGCCCCGCTGGATAGACCGGGAAGCGGTTCGGGCTGAGCAGTTCGTCGGTCACGGCACTGGTGCCCGCGGTGTAGAGCGGCGGATGTTCGAGCAGCCAGATCAGTTCGGGGGCGGTGCCCGCGCGGATCGCCTCGGCACGCGATTCCATCTCGGCCAGCGCCTCCGGATAGGGAACGAGGCCGGGCGAGACCCGCCATTCGATCGCGGCGTCGGCCGGACTGGCCGGGGGGAGAAGGGTCGGTTCCGTCATTTCGCCGATCTGATCGTTCGGCCGCTTGGTTGCAAGCCGCCGGCCCGACCGAAGGGGCGTCGCGACCGGTCCCGCTCCATTGCGCGGCGGCGGTTGCGGTGGGATAGGCGCGGTGGCGGCACTTTTTCGATGCGCGCCAGAGGACTTCGATGTCAGAGACCCCACGTTTCACCCTTGCCGACATTGCCGACCAGACGCGCGCCTTCGTGAAACGCGAGGCGGGTCTGCTGATGCCGTTGGCGTTCGCTACAACGGGGCTCGGCACGTTGCTGTGGGACCTGGCGGTGCCGACCGCACCCGTGTCGCAACGTATGCAGCCGGGGCCTTGGATGCTGGTGCTGATTCCGGTGACCTTGCTGTTCCTGGTCGGCAATGTGGCGACGGCCGCGCTGGTGATCCGCGCGGGGACGAGCGTGCGTGAGGCGTTGCGCGCTGGGTTCGACCGGCTGGGCAACGCGCTGCTCGTGCTGCTGCTGTTCATGGGGGTGGCACTGGGGCTGACCGTGATCATGAGCATCGTGGCGATGGCGATCGGGATGCTGGTCGGCGCGGCACCGCAACAGGCGGCGAACCTGGGGCTGTTCCTGCTGATGCCGCCGTTGCTGTACGTCGCGGTCCGGTTGCTGACCCTGTGGCCGGCGCTGGCGGCGCGGGCGGCGGGGCCGGCGCCGGTCCAGACGGTGAAGGCGGCGTTCGCCAGCACGCGCGGGCTGTTCAGCCGGCTGGCGGCGGTGACGGTGCTGTACGCGCTGGCTTATCTTGCGATCATGAGCGCGATCCAGTTCGGGCTGGGATCGGTGCTGGTGCTGGTCGGGCGCGCGACCGGCCAGGCGGCACCGATGGCGGTCGTGCTGTCGGTGATCACCGCGATGGTCGGTGCGGCGGTGCAGGCGGTGTGGGGCGTGTTCGCGGCGTTGCTCTACCGCGCGTTGGCGCCGGCGAGCAGCGGGATCTGAGGCGCGGCGTCGGGCGGTAGCAGCCCGGACACACGCGGGTCGGGGAATGTTTCGAGCGTGCGGGCGATCGCGACGAAGCCCTGCGCCCGATAGAAGCCGAGCGCGCGCGGATGATCGAGCGTGCAGGTGTGGACGAGCATCCGCTGCGTATCGGCGCGCCAGCCGAGTGCGAGGGCATGGGCCATCAACCAGCGGCCATGCCCGCGCCCGGCGAGTTCGGGGATGAGCCCGAAATAGGCGATGCGGCAGGTGCCGGGCAGGCTGTGGTCGAGTTCGAGCATGCCGACCTCGATCCCGGCCGGGTCGACCGCGGCGTGGACGGTCACCTGCGGGTCGGCGAGGATCGCGGTGAGTTTCGCGTCGTCCATGACGAGGCGGGAATACCAGAGCCAGGGTGTGCCGACGCGGGCGAACAACGTGCGGTAGGCGGACGGGGTGGGCGCGCGCCAGGCGACGAGCCGGAGCGGGGCCGAGGGAAGCGGTCGGGCCGGGGGGCGGCGGGTCATTTCGAGCGTGGTGACGACCGTGGCGACGTCGGTTGGGGCGACCGGGGTGAGGGTCATTGTTGGGTGACCGCTGCTGTGGCTTCCCGGCGAAGGCCGGGGGCTGAGTGAAGCGGTTGCGTCAAGGCCCCGGCCTTCGCCGGGTGACGGTTCCTGGACGTGGTCATGCCCAGGTCGCGGTCGGCGGGAGGCTCATCAGAATGGCGTCGATGTTGCCGCCGGTCTTGAGGCCGAACAGCGTGCCGCGATCGTGGACCAGGTTGAATTCGACGTAGCGGCCGCGGAAGGCGAGCATGGCGTCGCGGTCGGCCTCCGTCGCGGGGGTGGCCATGCGGGCGCGGACGATGCGCGGGAAGATGTCGAGGAACGCCTCGCCCACGTCGCGGACGAAGACGAAGTCGTCGGTGAAATCGTTCTCAAGATGATCGAAGAAGATGCCGCCGACGCCGCGGTGGACCTTGCGGTGGGGGATGTAGAAATACTCGTCCGCCCATTGCTTGAAGCGTGGGTAGTAGGCCGGGTCGTGCGCGTCGCAGGCGGCCTGCATCCGGGCGTGGAACGCTTCGGTGTCCTCGGGATAGGCGATCGCGGGGTTGAGGTCCGCGCCGCCGCCGAACCAGCGTTTCGTGGTGGTGAGGAAGCGGCAGTTCATGTGGACGGCGGGTGCGTGCGGGTTGGCCATGTGCGCGACCAAGCTGATGCCGGTGGCGAAGAATTCGGGATTTTCGCCCGCGCCGTGGATCGATGCGGCGAATTGCGGTTCGAACGTGCCGCCGACGGTCGACACGTTGACGCCGACTTTCTCGAACACGCGGCCCTTCATCAGGCCGCGCACGCCGCCGCCGCCGCCCGCCGGTTCACGGTCCCACGGCGCGTAGTCGAACGCGGCGTCGCTGCCGATCTCGCGCTCGATCGCCTCGAACGCTGCGCAGATCCGGTCGCGCAGCGATTCGAACCAGTCGCGCGCCGCCTGCTGTTCAGGGTCGAGATGGATCATGCGTTGTCTTCCATGGCTGTTCCCGCGTCGGCCGGCCACCCCGCGGTCTGGCGCAGCGCCTCGGCCAGCGCGATGCCCGCCGCGACCGCGACATTCAAGGACCGGTAGCCCGGCCGCATCGGAATTCGGACGCGCAGCGCGGCGGCCTCGCGGACATGGGGCGGAACGCCGGAGCCCTCCGCGCCCATCAGGAGGATGTCGTCTGACTTGAACTGCGCCGCGTCCAGCCGGGTGCCGCCGGTGGTGGTGAGCAGCACGAGGCGGCCGGGCGTCGCGCGGCGGAACGCGTCGAAATCGGCATGGCGGCGGGTCGCGCCGGCGTCGGCATAGTCCATGCCGGCACGTTTCAGCGCGCGATCGCCGAACGCGAAACCGCACGGTTCGACGATGTCGACCGGGATGCCGAGGCAGGCCGCAAGGCGTAAAATAGTGCCGACATTTCCGGCGATATCGGGTTGATGGAGGCAGATGCGCATGGCCGCATCCCTATGCGAACGTGTCGCAACTGTCATGCTGTGGCCATAAGCACTTGGCAACGCCCACGGCGCGCGGCTATCAACCACCGGTCGCAGGCCATGTCCGCGCGGCGAAGCGACGCGTTGGCGATGCCCGATGGGCGGAACCACGACGGCGTAAACAGGGCGAAGGGTCGAGGGTTCCAGCGGATGGCGAATGTCGAAGTGGTCGATCAGGCCGGAGTGACCGAGAAGGTCGAGGGGGTCGGCGTCCGTCGCCGCGACTGGTTGAACATCGCCGCGGTGAGCGTGGCGGGGGTCGGCGGGCTGACCGTGCTGATCCCGCTGATCAACCAGATGAACCCGTCCGCCGACGTGCTGGCGCTGGCATCGATCGAAGTCGACATTTCCAAGATCACGCCCGGCATGGGCATCAAGACATCGTGGCGTAAGCAGCCGGTGTTCATCCGCAACCTGACGCCGAAGGAGATCGCCGAGGCGAACGCAGTCGACGTGTCGTCGCTGCGCGATCCCGCGACGCTGGCCGAGCGGACCAAGCCCGGCAAGGAGAACTGGCTGATCACGCTGGCGGTCTGCACGCATCTGGGCTGCGTGCCGCTGGGTGTGACCGAAGGTGAGAATCGCGGCTCCTACGGCGGGTACTTCTGCCCGTGCCACGGATCGTCATACGACACCGCCGCGCGGATCCGGTCGGGTCCGGCCCCGCTGAACCTGAATGTGCCGGAGTATAAATTCAACTCCGACACCGTCGTCCAGATCGGTTGAGGAAACACAGATGAGCTTTCCCTGGGCCGCCCATTATGCGCCGAAAAGCGCGTTCACGCAGTGGATCGACGAGCGGCTGCCGCTGCCTCGCCTGGTCTACAACGCGGTGGGCGCCGGCTATCCGGTGCCGCGCAACCTCAACTATTTCTGGAACTTCGGTGTGCTCGCGGGCGCGGCGCTGGGCCTGCAGATCATCACCGGGATCATCCTGGCGATGCATTATGCCGCCAACGGCGCGATCGCGTTCGACAGCGTCGAACATATCATGCGCGACGTGAATTCGGGCTGGCTGCTGCGTTATGCGCATGCCAACGGCGCGTCGTTCTTCTTCATCGTGGTCTACATGCACATCGGCCGCGGGCTGTATTACGGGTCGTACAAGGCCCCGCGCGAGATGATCTGGCTGCTCGGCGTGGTCATTTTCCTGCTCATGATGGCAACCGCGTTCATGGGCTATGTGCTCCCCTGGGGGCAGATGTCCTTCTGGGGCGCGCAGGTGATCACCGGCTTCTTCTCGGCGATCCCGCTGGTGGGCGAGCCGATTCGCGAGTGGCTGCTCGGCGGCTATGCGCCGGACAATGCGGCGCTGAACCGCTTTTTCTCGCTCCACTATCTGCTGCCGTTCGTGATTGCGGGCGTCATCATTCTGCACATCTGGGCGCTGCACATTCCGGGGTCGAACAACCCGACGGGCGTGGACGTGAAGGGACCGCAGGATACGGTGCCGTTCCACCCGTACTACACCGCCAAGGACGGGTTCGGTCTCGGCGTGTTCCTGATCGCCTTCTCGCTGTTCGTGTTCTTCATGCCGAACGCGCTGGGCCATCCGGACAATTATATCCCGGCCAACCCGTTGTCGACGCCGGCGCACATCGTGCCCGAATGGTATTTCCTGCCATTCTACGCGATCCTGAAGTCGTTCACCGTCAACTTCCTGTGGATCCCCGCCAAGCTGTGGGGCGTGATGGCGATGTTCGGATCGATCCTGCTGCTGTTCGTGCTGCCGTGGCTCGACACGTCGCCGGTCCGGTCGTCCAACTACCGCCCGCTCTACAAGTGGTTCTTCTTCGCGCTGATCATCGACGTACTGGTGCTCGGCTGGCTGGGTCAGGCCCCGGCGGAAGAGCCCTATGTGCGGCTGAGCCAGTTCTGTGCGGCCTATTATTTCGCGCACTTCCTGATCATCCTGCCGATCGTGTCCAAGATCGAGAAGCCGAAGCCGCTGCCGATGTCGATCTCGACGTCCGTGCTGCACGGCGAGGCGCAGGAGTCGGCGCCGTTCGGTGCAGGTGGCGTCGCCACCGTGCCCGCGCGCGCGTCCTGAACCCCAAGGGAGTCGTATTAGATGGTTCGCATCATTGCCTTCCTTGCAGGGCTCGTCTTCGTCATGGCGCTCGTCGTCGCCATGCTCATCCCGCGCCAACCCGCGGTCGAGAATACCGCGCATCACTTCCATGTGGAGCCGCAGGAAGTGGCGTTCGCCAGTGACGGCGCGTTCGGTCGGTTCGACCGGCAGCAGCTGCAGCGCGGGTTCCAGGTGTACAAGGAAGTGTGCGCCGCCTGCCATTCGCTGCGTCATGTGGCGTTCCGCGATCTGACCGACCTGGGCTTCACCGCGCCGGAAGTGAAGGCGATCGCCAAGAACTGGGCGATCGAAGTGCCGTCGGTGAATCCGGACACGGGTGAGCCCGCGACGCGGAAGGCGATCCCGTCCGACATGTTCCCCAGCCCCTATGCCAATGAAGTCGCCGCGCGGGCCGCGAACAACAATGCGCTTCCGCCGGACCTGTCGCTGATGACCAAGGCGCGCGAGGGGCATGCCGAATATGTCCACGGCCTGCTGACCGGTTACCGCAAGCCGCCGGCCGACCTGCCGGCCGAAGCACGGCCGGGCCCGGGGCTGTACTACAACCCGGTCTATGCGAACCTGAACATCGCAATGCCGCCGCCGCTGGTGGCGGAGGGTCAGGTTTCGTATGCCGACGGCACCAAGCCGACGGTGGACCAGATGGCGCAGGATGTGTCCGCGTTCCTGATCTGGACCGCGGAGCCCAAGCTGGAGAACCGCAAGCGCACGGGCGTGGCGGTAATCCTGTTCCTGCTGCTGGCGACGACGCTGGCCTACTTCGCGTACCAGAACATCTGGGCGGACAAGAAGGCCAAGCCGCTGCCGCAGGGCTGATCTCGGTTTCTGCCAGACGAAGGGGGCGGCTCGGCGACGGGCCGCCCCTTTTCGTTTCAGCGCGCGGCGTAGCGGACAGCCACGCGTGGCTGGCGGAGCGAGCGGGCCCGATCGTTGCCGGTCAGGGCGACCCGCAGCACGACGTTCCGGGTCGTGGCTTCGGCCGGAAGCGGCGAGAGGCGAAGCCGGGCGGCGCGGGACAGCAGCGCGGCATCGGTGGTGCGGCTGCCGCTGCTCTGCACGATCTGTGCGTCGGACAGCGTGCCATCCGGTGCGACCGTCCCGGCGATCGCAGCGTCCGTGCGAGCGAAGCTGCGCGCATTGGCCGGCATCGTCACCATTGCGGCGTCGAGCCGGTCGGCGGCGTCGGCCTGCCATGCGGACACGGTCGCGGGGGCGGCGGACGCCTGTGCCGGGGCGATCGCGCCGCTGATGCAGAGGCCGGAGAAGAGGAGCGCGCCGGCGGCGGAAACAGCGATACGCTGGGCGTCGGAGCGGACGAAATCGAACATGGCGGTGGTCCCTTGGCTGTCGGCCGGTGGCCGGTGCCGCGTCGATCGCGGCAACATCCAGGTGTTTGCAGGGACCGTGCCAAGTGCTCGAATTGGCTGTTCCGGTCGGAATTATCGAGTGTGCGTCGCTAACGCCACTGAGACTGTCCCGAGAGTTGGGGAATTATCCGACTACGCAGGCATTCCTGCCAAGTGAACGACCGTGAATCAGTCGGCCGGCTTCCAAGAGTGCGTCTTCCGCCCCTTGAGGCGGGGTTCGGCGTTTGAAGCGCGATCCCGGGTCAGGTCCGCGACGACGGAATGTTTGTGACGGGGTCGCGAGTTCGCGCAGGACTTTCCAAGTTGCAGGCTTCACGCTTCCGGTTGGGTCGGGCGGCGGCGGAAGAGGGCGGTGGGGATGAACGTCAGGACGGGGACGTCATCCTGGTTCAGGACTGTGACGCGAGTGCGGACGGCTCCGCGGTCGGGGCGGCTGCGGGACGGGGTGACCGTCACGATCTCCGTTTCGCAGCGCAGGACGTCGCCGGGGTGGACGGGGCGGAGCCAGCGCAGTTCATCGATTCCGGCCGCGCCCAGGCTGCCGCCGACATCGCCGTCGTCGCCCATGTTCGCGACGATCATCGCCATCGTCATCGCGGTGCTGTGCCATCCGCTGGCGGCGAGCCGGCCGAAATGGGTCTCGGCGGCGGCTTCGTCGGAGAGGTGGAAGGGTTGGGGGTCGTATTTCCGGGCGAAGTCCAGGACCTCGTCGCGGTCGACGACATAGCGGCCAAAGGCGGCGGTCTGCCCGACTGCGAAATCATCGAACCATGCCATGTCCGTCTCCCGTAAGAGCCTGACTTGCGCAGGCCTGAATACGATGATGGCGAAGACATCCGGTGCGGTCCAGCCTCGGCTCCCGGACCGGCGCGGGCGCGCTCAGACTTGTGCGGGATATGAGTTCCGATCCGGGGAGTGATCGGACGCCGTAGCGCTGCTAGGATTGCGGCGAATGGCGGAGGCGGGGATGGAACTGGTCAGTCGTGTGGTTCCGTCACCGGTCGGGATGTTGACGCTGATGGCGAGCGATGCGGGTCTGGCGGCCGTCCTGTGGCCGGATGACGAGCCGCGGCGGGTGCGGCTGGTCGCCGGGCCGGAGGGTGTTCCGCATCCCATACTCGACGAGGCGGCGGCGCAGTTGGCGAACTATTTCGCCGGGCGCGCGACTTCGTTCGATGTGCCGCTCGATCTGCGCGGGACGGCGTTCCAGCGGGAGGTCTGGGCGGCGTTGCGGACGATCCCCTATGGCGAGACGCGGAGCTATGTCGCGATCGCGCGGCAGATCGGGCGGCCGGACGCTTCGCGGGCGGTGGGGGCGGCGAACGGGCGCAACCCGGTGTCGATCATCGTGCCGTGCCACCGGGTGGTGGGGGCGGCGGGGGCGTTGACCGGGTTTGCGGGTGGGATGGCGGTGAAGGCGCAGTTGTTGCGGCTGGAAAGCGGGCGGGGGGACTTGTTCGACTAGGTCTGGGTGCCGGGATCTGGCGGACCCGGTTTCCTTGGTCGACCGGGGTGTTCCGTTTGGCCCAGGCCTGGGAGAAACCTGCGCGAAGTTCTCGACAGGCTCGAACCAAACGGGGTGGGGGGCGCGGTTCAGTCGAACGTGACCCCCGCCTGATCAGACGTTGAAGCGGAAGAGCAGGATGTCGCCATCCGCGACGACATAGTCCTTGCCTTCGGAGCGCAGCTTGCCGGCGTCGCGCGCCGCCGCTTCACCGCCCAACGCGACATAGTCGTCATAGGCCATCGTTTCGGCGCGGATGAAGCCGCGTTCGAAATCGGTGTGGATCGCGCCGGCGGCTTGCGGGGCCTTCGAGCCGCGCTCGATCGTCCAGGCGCGGGCTTCCTTCGGGCCGACGGTGAAGAAGGTGAGCAGGTGGAGCAGGTCGTAGCCGGCGCGGATCACGCGGGCGAGGCCGGTTTCGGTCAGGCCGAGGTCGGACAGGAATTCGACGCGGTCGGCGGGCGCCATGGTGGCGATCTCTGCCTCGATCGCGGCGGAGACGACGACGGACTTGGCACCTTCGGCGGCGGCCTTCACCGCGACGCGCGCGCTGAGTTCGTTGCCGTCGGCGGCGGCGGCTTCGTCGACGTTGCAGACGTACAGCACGGGCTTGGAGGTGAGCAACTGCGCCTGCGCGAAGACGCGGGCTTCATCCTCGTCCTTCGGCACGGTCAGGCGGGCGGGCTTGCCCTCGCGCAGCAGGTCGAGCGCCTGGCCGAGCACGGAGGCGGCGACCTTGGCTTCCTTGTCGCCCTGCGTCGCCTTTTTCTGCGCGGCGGGGACGCGCTTTTCGAGGCTTTCGAGGTCGGAGAGCATCAGTTCGGTCTCGACCGTCTCGGCGTCGGCGATCGGATCGACCTTGCCTTCGACATGCGTCACGTCGCCATCCTCGAAACAACGCAGGACGTGGACGATCGCGTCGACTTCGCGGATGTTGGCGAGGAACTGGTTGCCGAGCCCTTCGCCCTTCGACGCGCCGCGGACGAGGCCGGCGATGTCGACGAAGCCGAGCTGCGTTTCGATGATCTTGGCCGAGCCGCCGATCTTGGCGATCGTGTCGAGCCGCGGGTCGGGCACCGCGACCTGGCCGACATTGGGTTCGATCGTGCAGAACGGATAATTCGCCGCCTGCGCCGCCGCGGTCTCGGTCAGCGCGTTGAAAAGGGTGGACTTGCCGACGTTCGGAAGCCCGACGATGCCGCAGCGGAAACCCATAAGATGTTCGTCCTGTACGCGTTCGGATCCGCCGGCGTGACGCCGCGGTTTGCGGGGCGAATAGCCCGGACCGCGCGCGGACGCCAGCCGTGCCGGGCGGAACAAGCGGTGGACGCGCGGTGTTGGGCAGCCATTCGATACAGAGTTTTAAGGTAAACATGATGAAGCGCATGATGATGATTGCCGGCGCGATGATGCTGGCGACGAGCGGTGCGGCGATGGCCCAGACGATGAGCCCGACCGATGTCGGCGTTCAGCCGATGACCGCGACGTCGGCCACCGACTATGTCAAGCTGGCCGCGGACAGCGACATGTACGAGATCGCATCAAGCAAGCTGGCGATGTCGAAGGCGCAGCGCCCCGACGTGAAGGCGTTCGCGCGCGAGATGGTGGCGGATCATACCGCGACCACCAAGACTCTGATGGCGGCGCTGAAGAACCCGGACCGCACGATCGCGAAGCCCGGCACGCGCATGTCGACCGGCAACGAGGCGAAGATCGCATTGCTGAAGAAGGCACCGAAGGCGAGCTTCGACGATCTGTACCTGCAGCAGCAGATGCAGGCGCATCAGACGGCTTGGGCGCTGCATGGCGGTTACGCGACCGACGGCACCGATCCGGCGCTGAAGCAGGTTGCCAGCACCGCGGTGCCGGTGATCGAGCGTCACCTGATGCACGTGAAGCAGATGACCACGACGGCGATGTCGGGCATGTGATCTTGCGGGCGGCGGGGCCTGAGGTTCCGCCGCCAATAGGTTAGGTGTTTCGGCTTGGTCGAGACGGGAAAGGCCGGCCGCGGGAAACCGTGGGCCGGCTTTTTCCTGTCCGGATCGTGGAGGCCGGGCCTTCGATACAGGCGCGTGTCAACGGTCGCGAGCGTGCGCCTGAAGCTCGAAGGCGCGCCGTCAAGAAACGAGTGGACCGGTTGCCACCGGGTCCGTCATGTTCGCCCGAAATCCGGGGGGAGTGGCATGGCGGGTATACGGACTTTGGGCGGCGCTGTGGCGATCGCATGTATGGCGGTGCCGGCCGTTGCGGCGGATGTCGGGGAACGGGCGGCGATCGAGCGGGCGCTTGCGCGGGGGAAGAGCATCTACGCCTACGACCAGGCGGCGTGGGTGACGACGGATGTGGCGATGGCGACGATTTCGGACGCGCAGAAGCGGGAAGTGCGCGGCTGGGTGGTCGTACCCGCTGCGAAGGGGCGGCTGACCGTGACCTATTACGGGATGACGGGTGCGACGCCCTATAAGATCTTTACGGCCGACACCGATGGACACTCGGTCGATAACAAGCGCGTCTGAGCGGCGGACGCCGCGCGCAATCTGGCGCCCGAGCTGGTCACGCAGAGCCGGGTCCGCGACCGGATGATGCAGTTGGGCCTGCGTCCGTGCGCGCCGGCAGCGTTCAACAGCGTGATCCTGCCGCCCGAAACGAGCGGCGGGCCGTATATCGGTTATCTGCTATCACCGCATACCGATGGTGTGGGCTATCCGGCGGGGGGGCATTACCGGATCGAGGTTTCGCAGGCCGGCAAGGTCGTGGCGCAACGGCCGTTTACGAAGAGCTGTATCGCGTTGGGCGGCCGTGGGCCGGATGGCGCGAAGCCCGCCGCCTTGGTGGTCAGCCACATCCTCGATCCCGTGCCGACCGAGATCCATGTGTTCGTGTCGCTCGCGACCGGGTTGCCGCTGTATGTGGTGACCGGGCCGGATGCGACGTGGAAGGTCACGGGCACAGCGATCGAGCGGGTGAAGATGCCCGGCTGAACGGGTCAGGCCAGCCGGCGCGAGACTTCGTTCATGAAGCGGACGTCGTCGCGGGCTGCGAGAAGCGGGGCCTCCGCGGCGATCGCGCCGAGCATGGCGGCGAGCGGGTCCAGCTCGGACTTGGCGTAGTTGCCGAGGACATGGCCGGTGACGCGGTCCTTGTGGCCGGGATGGTCGATGCCGATCCGGACGCGGCGGAAGGCGTTGCCGATATGCGCGTCGGCGGAGCGCAGGCCGTTATGGCCGGCATTGCCGCCGCCGGTCTTCACCTTCACCTTGAACGCGGCGAGATCGAGTTCGTCGTGGAAGATGGTAAGCGCGTCCTCGCCGAGCTTGTAGAAGCGCAGCGCCTCGCCGATCGCGCGGCCGCTGTCGTTCATGAAGGTGGCGGGTTTGAGCAGCAGGACCTTGTCCGGACCGATCCGGCCGGGGGCGAGCCAGCCCTGGAACTGCTTCTTCCAGGGGCCGAAGCCGTGGACCTCGGCGATCGCATCGACCGCCATGAAGCCGACATTGTGACGGTGGAGCGCATATTCCGCGCCGGGATTACCCAGGCCGACCCAGATCTGCATGTGCTGGCGTCCTGTTCGGGTGGGCTGACGTTTGGGTGTCGAGGGGCCGCTTTGCGTTGCCCGTCTGTAAAAGGATCGCCGCCGCCAACGCCCCCCTGGGACGTCGGTGGCGGCGGACCGAAGCTGTCCCGCCCCCATGAAGGGAGCGGGAGGGGCCTCAGTCTTCCTTCTCTGCTGCGGCTTCCGCCTCGGCAGCGGCCGACTGCTCGGCGGCGAGCGCCTCGTCGGCGGCTTCGTCTTCGGCGTTCGGGATCGTCGGGGCGGCCATCGTCGCGATCGTAAAATCGCGGTCGGTGATCGCCGGGGTGACGCCGTTCGGCAGCGTGACGTTGCTGATGTGGATCGAGTCGCCGACTTCGACGCCGGCCAGCGAGATCGTGATCTCGCCCGGGATCTCGGACGCGTCGCAGACCAGGTCGACTTCATGCTGGACGATGTTCAGCACGCCGCCGCGCTTGATGCCCTTCGACTCTTCCTGATCGACGAACACGACGGGCACCGAGACGGTGACGGTGGCATGTTCGGAAATGCGCAAGAAATCGACGTGCATCGGCCGGTCGGTGACCGGGTGGAAATGCACATCCTTGGGAATCGTGCGGATCGCGGCGCCGGCAACGCCGTCGACCATGATGACCGAATTCATGAAATGCCCGGTGCTGAGCATCTTGACCAGGGCCTTTTCCTCGACGTGGATCGAGAGGGCTTCCTGCTTGTTGCCGTAGATCACGGCGGGTACGCGGCCTTCACGACGCATGGCTCGGGAGGCTCCCTTGCCAGCCCGATCGCGCGTCTCGGCCGACAGTGTGAGCTGATCGCTCATAATATGTCTCCAGACATTGATGTTGACCCCACGCCGCGCCTCCAGGGATGACCATGGCGGGGATTGGCGCGCGTAGCGGGAATTTGCGGATTTTGCAATGCGGGTGCGGACTGCGAGGGGGCTTCGCTCGGGGTAGCGGGTCTGTCCAGCCTAAGCCCCTCTCCCCAACCCTCTCCCCGGAGGGGCGAGGGGGCTTGGTCGTGCGTTGCCTTGACGCTTTGCCTCATGCTGACGCAAGGGAATCACTAAATTAGTGAAAGTCCGAAGGCCGCCCATGCCCGACCTCAAGCCGCTCAGTTTTCAGGGCCTGATCCTGACACTCCACGACTATTGGAGCCGCCACGGCTGCGTCATCCTGCAGCCTTATGACATGGAGATGGGGGCGGGGACGTTTCACCCGGCGACGACGTTGCGCGCGTTGGGGCCGAAGCCGTGGAAGGCGGCCTATGTCCAGCCGTCGCGGCGGCCGACGGATGGGCGGTATGGCGAGAACCCGAACCGGCTGGGGCATTATTACCAGTATCAGGTGATCCTGAAGCCGAGCCCGGACGATCTGCAGGACCTGTATCTGGGCTCGCTGGCGAAGATCGGGATCGATTTCACCGCGCATGATATCCGGTTCGTCGAAGACGATTGGGAAAGCCCGACGCTGGGCGCGTGGGGGCTGGGCTGGGAGGTCTGGTGCGACGGGATGGAGGTGACGCAGTTCACCTATTTCCAGCAGGTCGGCGGCTATGACTGCAAGCCGGTGGCGGGCGAGCTGACCTACGGGCTGGAGCGGCTGGCGATGTATATCCAGGGCGTCGACAATGTGTACGACCTGGCGTTCAACGACGACGGCGTGACCTATGGCGACGTGTTCCTCGAGAACGAGAAGCAGTTTTCGAAGTATAATTTCGAGGCGGCCAACACCGAGACCTTGTTCAAGCAGTTCACGCTGGCGGCGGACGAGGCGCGCGCGCTGATCGAGGCGAAGCTGCCGTTGCCGGCGTACGACCAGGCGATCAAGGCGAGCCATATCTTCAACACGTTGCAGGCGCGCGGCGTCATCTCGGTGGCGGAACGGGCGGCCTATATGGGCCGGGTGCGCGATCTGGCGAAGGGCAGTTGCCAGGCGTGGATGGAACACAATGGCTGGGACGACGAGAGCGTGAAGTTGGCCGCTACGGTCCCAGGCACGACCGGTCAGGATGCGAACTGATGGCTGATTTCCTGCTCGAACTCCTGTCCGAGGAAATCCCTGCGCGCATGCAGGAGAAGGCGTGCGCGGACCTGGCGCGGCTGTTCGCGGCGGAGCTGGCGAAGGCCGGGTTGGCGGCGGACGTGGTCGAGACCTATGCGACGCCGCGGCGGCTTGCTCTAATCGCGCGCGGGTTGCCGCTGGCGACGGAGCCGGTGGCCGAGGAGGTGAAGGGGCCGCGTGCCGATGCGCCGCCACAGGCGCTGGCCGGGTTCCTGGGCAAGACCGGACTGACGCGCGAGCAGCTGGTCGAGCGGGCGGATGCCAAAGGCAATATCATCCTGTTCGCGGTGACGGAGAAGCCGGGGCGCGCGACCGCGGCGGTGCTGGCGGAGGCGGTGCCGGCGATCATCCGCGGGTTCCCGTGGCCGAAATCGATGCGCTGGGGGGCGGAGTCCGCCAGCACCGCGTCGCTGCGCTGGGTCCGGCCGCTGAAGGGGATCGTGGCGCTGCTCGACGAGATGGTCGTGCCGATCGAGATCGCGGGCATCGTGTCGGGTGCGGCCACGGTGGGGCACCGGTTCCATCATCCGGAGCCGATCACGATCGGGTCGGCGGACGACTATGCGTTCAAGCTGCGCACCGCGCACGTCATCCTGGACCCGGCCGAACGGCGCGCGATCATCCGCGACGGGGCGGCGGCGGTTGCGGCGGCGGCGGGGCTGAGCGTGGTACCGGACGAGGGGCTGGTCGCGGAGAATGCCGGGCTGACCGAGTGGCCGGTGCCGCTGCTGGGCGCGTTCGACCCGGCGTATCTGGCGGTGCCGCGCGAGGTGATCCAGCTGACCATGCGGACCAACCAGAAATATTTCGCGCTGGTCGATGCCGCGGGGGCGCTGGCGCCGAACTTCGTCTGCACGGCGAACATCATGGCGCGCGATGGCGGCGTGGGGGTTGTCGCGGGCAATGCGAAGGTGCTGGCGGCGCGGCTGTCGGATGCCAAGTTCTTTTGGGAACAGGATCTGAAGGTTCCGTTGGCGGACAGCGCCAGGAAGCTGGACCAGATCGTGTTTCACGAGAAGCTCGGGACGGTGGCGGACAAGGTCGACCGAGTGGCGAAGCTGGCGCGGTGGTTGGTGGAGGAGGGGATTGTGTCTTCTTCCCCCTCTCCCCTGCGGGGAGAGGGCTGGGGTGGGGGGCTGCGGCTTGATGCGGCGTCGTCCCAGGCCACGCCCCCCACCCCAACCCTCCCCCCGGTGCGGGGAGGGAGTCCGGTTGCGCCTAGTTTGGCGCAGATGGCCGAGACCGCGGCGCGGCTGTGCAAAGCGGACCTCGTCACCGGCATGGTCGGGGAATTCCCCGAATTGCAGGGCATCATGGGCGGCTATTATGCCCGCGCGGAAGGCTATCCCGACGCGGTCGCCGACGCGATCCGCGACCATTACAAGCCGGTCGGGCAGGGCGACGACGTGCCGACCGCTCCGGTGACGGTGGCGGTTTCGTTGGCTGACAAGCTGGATAGCTTAGTCGGTTTCTTTGGAGCCCAAGAGCGGCCAACTGGCTCAAGCGACCCCTTTGCGTTGAGACGCGCGGCGCTTGGTGTGATCCGGTTGTTGACGCACAATCATCTTCGCTGTTCGCTCTCGACCGTTAGGGAGCAGGCGCTAGACCTCATCCTAAGCACAGTTATCGTAGCGGCGAACGACGAAGCGAATGGCGCTCTCAGAGAAGCTGTGTTCGGGCTTTATAAGCCTGAGTTCCGGTTTGGAGAACCCGAGATACTTTCTTCCGTCGATCTGGAGAGTGAGCGGGGGTATCGTGTATCCCAGTATTTCATGATGTATGCTCCGATGCTGGAGAGCTTTTTTGTTGACCGGTTGAAGGTTCAGCAGAAAGAAGCCGGTGTCCGGCACGACCTGATCGACGCTGTCTTCGCACTCGGCGGTGAGGACGATCTGGTTCGGTTGCTGGCGCGGGTTCATGCGTTGCAGGCGTTTGTGGAGACGCCGGAGGGGATCAACCTGTTGGCGGGGTATAAGCGGGCGGCCAATATTCTGAAGAAGGAGCCTCCGGCGGAGTCTGCGGGGGCGGACTATGTGATGGAGCCGGCGGAGGCGGAGCTGGTGGCGGCGCTGGATGCGGTGGAGCCGGCGGCGGAGGTTGCGGTGGCGGCGGAGGACTTTGCGGGGGCGATGGCGGCGCTTAGTCGTTTGCGGGGGCCGATCGATGCGTTTTTCGAGGGTGTGACCGTGAACGATGTGGATCCGGGGAAGCGGGCGGCTCGGTTGGCTTTGTTGGGGCGGATCCGGGCGGCTGTTCATCGGGTGGCGGATTTTTCGAGGATCGAGGGGTAGGGCTGTTCTCCCGCGTAGGCGGGGGTCCAGTTCTGGTTGTTGGTCTTGGGGCTGGGCGGGTGGATACGTCGGTATTCGACGCTTAGCTGGGCCCCCGCATCCGCGGGGGTACTGTTTTGATTTGCTGGTGTTCCCCGGCGGAGGCCGGGGCCTTGGTGGGGCTGTTTCGCCTAGGCCCCGGCCTTCGCCGGGGAACTGGTGGGGGTGGGAGCTCGGCGTGAGCCTCCCCTTGTCCAGCGTTGTCAGGGTTGTCCTTGCGGGGTCGGGGTCGCCAAGTGGGGGTCATTGTTGATCGCTTGAAGGAATGCCCATGGCCACCGATCCTACCGCCGCGGCCCCGCGCTACGTCTATCGTTTCGGCGGGGGGGTGTCCGATGGGGGCAAGGGCGACAAGAACCTGCTCGGGGGCAAGGGCGCGAACCTGGCGGAGATGGCGTCGATCGGGCTGCCGGTGCCGCCGGGGTTCACGATCTCGACCGAGATGTGCGTGCGTTATTATGACGAGGGCGAGCAGTTTCCGCAGTCGTTGCGCGACGAGGTCGCCGCGGGGCTGACCCATATCGAAAGGATCACCGGTAAGACGTTCGGCGATGCGGCCGATCCGTTGCTGGTGTCCGTCCGGTCGGGCGCGCGCGCGTCGATGCCGGGCATGATGGACACGGTGCTGAACCTGGGCCTGAACGACGAGACGGTCGAGGGGCTGGCCACGGTGTCGGAGGATCCGCGCTTCGCGTGGGACAGCTACCGCCGTTTCATCCAGATGTATTCGGACGTCGTGCTGGAGCTGGATCACGGCGCGTTCGAGGAGGCGCTGGAGATCGCCAAGGAGGATCGCGGCTATACGCTCGATACGCAGCTGAGCGCCGAGGACTGGCAGGCGCTGGTCAAGGAATACAAGGCGATCGTGCTCGACCAGTGGAAGAAGCCGTTCCCGCAGGACGTGCACGAGCAGCTGTGGGGTGCGGTCGGCGCGGTGTTCGGATCGTGGCAGTCGGAGCGCGCCAAGGTCTATCGCCGGCTGAACGATATTCCGGCTGCATGGGGCACAGCGGTGAACGTGCAGGCGATGGTGTTCGGCAACATGGGCGATACGTCGGCGACCGGCGTGGCGTTCACGCGCGATCCGTCGAAGGGCGACCGGGCCTATTATGGCGAATTCCTGATCAACGCGCAGGGCGAGGATGTCGTCGCGGGCATCCGCACGCCGCAATATCTAACGCTGGCGGCGCGCGAGGCGGCGGGTGCCCGCGCGGCGTCGATGGAAGAGGCGATGCCCGAGGTCTATGCCGAGCTGGCCAAGGTGTTCGACCTGCTCGAGACGCATTACCGCGACATGCAGGATATCGAGTTCACGGTGGAACGCGGGCACCTGTGGATGCTGCAGACCCGCGCGGGCAAGCGGACCGCAAAGGCGGCGCTGAAGATCGCGGTGGACATGGCGGCCGAGGGGCTGATTTCGGAGGAGGAGGCGGTCGACCGCGTCGATCCGGCGGCACTCGACCAGCTGCTCCACCCGACGCTCGATCCGGCGGCGCCGCGCGACGTGATCGCCAAGGGACTGCCCGCATCGCCGGGTGCGGCGTCGGGCATGGTCGTGTTCGACGCCGATACCGCGGAGAAGCGGTCCGAACAGGGTGAGTCCGTCATCCTGGTGCGCGTCGAGACGAGCCCCGAGGATATTCACGGGATGCATGCGGCCAAGGGCATCCTGACCGCGCGCGGCGGGATGACCAGCCATGCGGCGGTGGTGGCGCGCGGCATGGGGCGGCCGTGCGTGTCGGGCGTCGGCACGCTGAACATCGACGCCAAGGCGAAGGTGATGAAGGTCGGCGGGCGCGAGGTGCGCGAGGGCGACATCCTGACGATCGACGGGTCGACCGGCGAGGTGATGCTGGGCGAGGTGCCGACGGTGCAGCCCGAGCTGTCGGGCGATTTCGCCGCGCTGATGGTGTGGGCCGACAAGGTCCGCCGGCTGAAGGTGCGGACCAATGCGGAGACGCCGAACGATTGCCGCACCGCGCGGGAATTCGGCGCGGAGGGCATCGGGCTGTGCCGGACGGAGCATATGTTCTTCGACGCGGCACGGATCACCGCGGTGCGCCAGATGATCCTGGCGGAGGACGAGGCGGGCCGGCGGAAGGCGCTGGCGCTGCTGCTGCCCGAGCAGCGGTCCGATTTCGCGGAGATCTTCGAGATCATGGCGGGCCTGCCGGTCACGATTCGCTTGCTCGATCCGCCGCTGCACGAATTCCTGCCGCATGCGGAGGAGGAGTTCGTCGAGGTGGCCAAGGCGACCGGCCTGAGCCTGGAGGCGCTGAAGCGGCGGTCGACCGAGCTGCACGAGTTCAACCCGATGCTGGGCCATCGCGGATGCCGGCTGGGCGTGACCTATCCCGAAATCTACGAGATGCAGGCGCGCGCGATCTTCGAGGCGGCGGTCGACGTGGCGGAGCGGACGGGTGCCGCGCCGATCCCCGAGGTGATGGTGCCGCTGGTCGGCACGGCGCGCGAGCTGGAACTGATGAAGGCGGTGATCGACAAGGCCGCCGCCGCGGTGTTCGCCGACAAGGGCCGGACGGTCGAATATCTGGTCGGGACGATGATCGAGGTGCCGCGCGCCGCGATCAAGGCGGGCGAGATCGCCGAGTACGGCGAGTTCTTCAGCTTCGGCACGAACGACCTGACGCAGATGACGCTGGGCGTCAGCCGCGACGACGCGAGCCGGTTCCTGTCGGTCTATGTCGACCAGGGGATCTACGCAAAGGACCCGTTCGTCAGCCTGGACGTGGAAGGTGTCGGCGAGCTGATCGCGCTGGCGGCGGAGCGCGGGCGTGCGGCACGGCCGGACATCAAGCTCGGCATCTGCGGCGAGCATGGCGGCGACCCGGCGAGCATCGCCTTCTGCGAGAAGACCGGGTTGGATTATGTTTCGGCGTCGCCTTACCGGGTGCCGATTGCACGATTGGCGGCGGCGCAGGCTGCGTTGCGGGCTCGGTAGCTGCTAGCTCCCTCCCCCCGGTGGGGGGAGGGCTATTGGTTGGCTTACGAGAAGGTGCGGCGGTGGTCGTCGTGGCGACCGGTGTCGAGCAGTTCGGCCTGTTCGCGCCAGCGTTCGCGGGCGATGACGCCGGGGGCGGCACCCAGCTTGTTTTCGAGGGCGGCTTCGTCCGCGGCGCTCATCCGGACGATGTCGCGGTAGCTGTGGACGCCAAGGTCGTTCAGGCGCGCTTCGTCGCCGCGACCGACACCGCGGATCAGCGACAGGTCGTCGCGCTGGCCAGCGCCGGTCGCGCCGAGGCCGCCGGCGACGCCGAGGCCGGTGCCGGTCGCGATGCCATTCCCGTTGTGGTTGGACCGTTCGAGCTGAACGATGCGGTCGTTCGCGGCGGCAAGGCGCGCGTCGTGCGCGGTGCGTGCGGCGGCATGGTCGGCGCGTTCCGCCTCATAGGCGCGGCGCCATTTCCGCCCACCGGAGCGGGAGGCGAGACCGAGCAGCCAGCCCAGCACCAGTACGAGCAGCAGGATGGCCCATTGGTTCGTCGTGAAAGCCGGCATCTTCAACCTCCCTTTTCTGTGCGGCAAAAACACCGCGGCACGCACAGTCGTTCCGCCCGGGTTACGACCGGTCGGTGAGGCGTGCAACCGGACGCCGGTCTTACTTGATTAGGTTGTCCGAGATCGAGCAGGCGGCGGGGCCGAGGATGACGATGAACAGCACGGGCAGGATGAACAGGATCAGCGGCACCGTCATGATCGCGGGCAGGCGCGCGGCCTTTTCCTCCGCGCGCATCATGCGTTCGTTGCGGAATTCGGCGGACAGGACGCGGAGCGCGGAGGCGAGCGGGGTGCCGTATTTCTCGGTCTGGATCATGGTGGTGACGACCCCGCGGACCGCATCGAGCGCGACGCGCTGCGCCAGGTTTTCGAACGCGGAGCGGCGGTCGGTCAGGAAGCTGAGTTCGATCGCGGTCAGCGCGAATTCGTCGCCCAGTTCGGGGTAGGCCTTGCCCAGTTCGCGCGCGACGCGGTTGAACGCGGCATCGACGGTCAGGCCCGCTTCGGCGCAGATGACGAGCAGGTCGAGCGCGTCGGGGAGGCCCTTCTGGATCTCCTTCGACCGTTTCGAAATCTTGTTCTGCACGAACAGGTCCGGCGCCTTGTAGCTCATGATCAGCGCGACGGCGAAGACCGCGAATTTCTTGAATGAACTCCATTCCGGAAACCCGTCCATCCCGTAGATGTAGAGGGCCGCGCCCCCGCCGATGACGATCGGCAGGACGAGCCGGCCGAAGATGACGGCGATCGCGGCGTCCTTCGATCGGAGGCCGGCCTGCACCAGCTTGCGTTGCGCGTCCTCGAGCTGCGATTCCTGCAACACCTTGAGCGAGGCGAGCAGCGTCCGCATGCGGTCGGTCGCCTGGCTCGAGCTTTTGAGCTTCGCGCGGCGCGAGGTCGACGCGGTGATGCCGGCCTTCAGCTGTTCGCGCCGTTCGTTGAGCGCCTTTACGCGTTTCGCCATCGGATCGCGCACGCTGAGCGCGGTGTAGATCGCGTAGACCAGGCACAAGGTGGCGAAGGCGGAGAGGAGCGTGGCGGCCCAGAGGACGTCGATCCCCATGAGCGTCGGGCCGGTGGTCTGCATGATCGTCCGTCCCCGCTCAGATTTCGAAGTTGATCATCTGCGCCATGATGTAGGCGCCGATCGACATCCAGACGATGCCGCCGCCGCCGGCGATCATCAGCCGCGGGTCCGTGAAGAATTTCAGCATGTAGCCGGAATTGACCATGTAGATCATGCCGAACACGACGAACGGCAGCGAGCCGAGGATGTAGGCGGACGCGCGCGATTCGGACGCCATCGCCTTGATCTTCAGCTTCATCTGGCTGCGCTTGCGCAGGACATCGGCCAAGTTGCTGAGCGTTTCGGCGAGGTTGCCGCCGGTTTCGCGCTGGATCGCCAGGGTGATGACGAAGAACTGGAATTCCGGCGTGCCGAGCCGGTCGGCAGTTTCCTGGAGTGCCGCCTCCATGCTGCGGCCGATCTTCATCTTGTCGGCCACGCTGCGGAACTCAATGCCGACCGGGCCCGGGACCTCCGATCCCACGACGCCCAGCGTCTCGGAGATGGGCAGGCCGGAACGCAGGCCGCGGACGAGCAGTTCGATCGCGTCCGGGAACTTCGCGGTGAACGCCTTGATCCGACGGGCCGTGACGATGCCGATGAATTTGTAGGGCAGGCAGATGCCGGCGAACAACCCGACCGACAGAGAGAGCAGAAACGGCGCCCCGCGCAACAGTAGCAGGATGAAGGTGCCGAAGCCGATCGCGATCGATACGACCGCATATTTGCCGATCGTCCAGTCCTTGCCGGTCGCCTCCAGCTTGCGCGCGATCGATTCCGGGTTCGGCAGGAGGCGGGTGAAGTAGCTGTCCAGCCGGGTTTCGCGCTGTTGCAGCACGCGGCGCATCTGCGCCTCGACGATGTTGCCTTCGGCATGGCGCAGCTTGATCGCGCCGATCCGGCGGTTCTGCGCCTTCACCGCGGACGGGCCGGAAAAGGCCGCGACCAGCATGATGCCGGCCGACAGCATCGCGCCCAGCAGGACGAGCATCGGCATCATCGGCATGGACGGAGTCCTCCCCCGGAACCGGGCGCGTGGAGGGCGACCGGATGCATCAGCCCTTGACCGGCTTCAGCTTGCGCGCGGGCAGCATGGATTTCAGATCGCCGAACTTGCCGAGCAGCGAGCGTGCGGCGGGTGTGCCGGCGATGACCGCCGTGTCGGCCGTCTCCATCATGCGCGCCGCGATGTCCTGCAGTTGCTGGCCGAGCTTGGTGGCCTTGGCGACCTCCGCCAGTGGCTTGCCGAGCTTTGCCGCCTGCGCCGCGAGCTTGGGATCGAACGGCAGCACGACGTCGATCTTGCGTTCGATCGAGCTTTCGAAATCGCTGCGGCTGACCTCGGTCGGGCCGGTCGCGGGGACGCGGTTCGCGACGACGATGACGCGCGATTGCGGGGCGGACGATTTGAGCCAGGACAGGATGCGGATCGTGTCGCGCGTGGCGGCGAGCGTGAGATCCGCGACGACGACCGTGGTGTGCGCATCGTGCATCAGCAGCGGATGTTCGACCAGCACGTGGCGCGGCAGATCGATGACGGTGCATTCATAGGCACCCTTCATCTCCTCCTGCAACTGGAAATAGGCGCCGCCGCCATTGGCGAGCGGGCTGGTGATCGGGGCCTCGGCCGACAGGACGGACAGCCGCTGGTTCGCCTTCACCATCGCGCGTTCGAGGAACAGGCCGTCGATACGGCCGGGATTCTCGATCGCGTCGGTCAGGCCGCGGCCCGGTTCCAGATCGAGCGCCAGCGCACCGGTGCCGAAATGCACGTCGAGGTCGAGCAAGGCGGTGGTGCGGCCATGCTTTTCACCGAACAGCCAGGCGCAGGACGTCGCCACCGTCGACGCGCCGACGCCGCCGCGGACGCCGATGACGGCGCACATCAGGTGCATCCGGTCCGTCGACGGGTCGGCATGGCGCGGGCCGGACACGACCATCTGCGCGTGGGTGAAGGCGTCGCGGACCTGATCGGTCGAGAATGGCTTGAGCAGGTAATCCTGGATCCCGGAGGCGACGAGATCGCGGTACAGCCGGACGTCGTTGACCATGCCGGCGGCGATCACGATCGTGCCGGGTTCGCACACCTCGGCCAGCGCGTTGATGTCGTTGAGCGGATCGCCGCTTTCCGACATGTCGACGAACAGGATGTTGGGGCTGGCCGAGACCGAGAGCGACTGGACCGCGGCGCGCAGGCCGCCGAGGAAGATCTTCTCCGTCGGCCAGCCGAGTTCGGCCGCGACGGGTTTCAGGACGTCGGCGGTCGATTGGTCGCAGACATAGGCAGCGAACGGTTCCTTGAGGACGCTGCTGCGGATCTGGAAGGGTGCGTTCATTACTGGCCCCCCCCCTTGGCGCTTTCGGCCTTGACCGCACCGCTGACGCCGGTCGGGATGAGGTCGTTATAGGCCTTCAGTGCGCGGGTGTTGGCGGTCGTGCTGCGCGCGGCGGGGCCCTTGCGGCCGGCGATCAGATCCTGCGGGTCGGCGATCATCGCGGCGAGGTTGCTGTTCGTGGCGCACCCGAAATTGCGATCGGTGGAGCCGTCGTCATAGGCCTGCGACGCGCGGGACCAGTTCGGGCAGTTCGGGACGAAGGCGGTGCTGCGGCTGACGATCACGCGAACCATGCCGTCGGCGACGGCGCCTTCGGTGACGGGCGGGGTTTCGCCGACGAGCAGGCCGTAGCGCGCAATGACGCGGGCGACCGCATCCTGCGCGGGGCGGCCGCCGCGCGCACCGTCGTCGACGGTGATACGGTCGCCATAACCGATCTTGAGCGCATCGAACCAGCCGGTCAGGCGACGATCCTCGCCGTCGGCCAGACCGTCATAGCCGGTGCGGACGTCGAGCGCGTAATCCTGCCGCGCGACGAGCGGTTGGTTGATCGATTCCATGCCGCGCGTGACGGAACGGGCGGCGGGGCCGCAACCGGTGAGGACAAGTCCGCCGGCAATGAGGGCGGTGATGAGGGGACGCATCGGGCGCATCGGAGCGGCTTCCTTTTCGTCGGTCGTCAGAATGAGAAGCCGGGAGCGGCGACGGGCGGCGTGGTGCCGGGCGGAACGGCAGCGGTGCCGCCGCGCGCGGCCGGCGCGACGGTCATCGGCCGGACCGGCGCGGACGGTACCGCGCGCGGGACGGGACGGGGGCTGTTGCTGCCCTCCGCCAGTTGGCCGCCCAGGATGCGCGCGGCGTCGTTCGGCGAACGATAGCCGTCGGTGGGCAGCACGATGCGGTTGGCATCGGTCGGTTTCACCAGATACGGCGTCACGACGATCACCAGCTCGGTTTCCCTGCGCTGGAAACTGTTCGACCGGAACAGCGCGCCGATCACGGGCAGGTCGCCCAGGAACGGCGCCTTGGTGATCGCATTGTTCTGGTTGTTCGACAGCAGACCGCCGATCACCATCGATTCACCCGAGCCGAGTTCCAGCGTCGTTTCGGTGCGGCTGGTGGTGATTCCCGGGATCGTATAGCCGCCGAGCGTCACAGAACCGGCACTGGACAGCTGCGACACCTCCGGCCGGACGCGCATCGAAATGCGGCCGTCGGACAGCACGAACGGCGTGAACGACAGGCTGACGCCATATTGCTTATATTCGACCGAGACGGCGCCGAGCCCCTGGCTGATCGGGATCGGGATTTCGCCGCCGGCCAGGAAGCTGGCGGTTTCGCCCGATAGCGCGGTCAGGTTCGGGTTCGCCAGCGTCGTGACGAAGCCGTTCTGTTCGGCGAGGTCGAGCGCGGAGATGATGTCGAGCCCGAACAGCTTGCCGGCGAAACTCAGCGTCGATCCGATGCTACCGCGCGTGACCTTTCCCGTATCGACGTCGATGGCGCTGCCCTGCGCGATACCGAAGTTGAAGCCGCTGGTACTGTCGCTCGTCAGCAGGTTCACGCCGACATTCTTCAGGAAGGATCGGCTGACCTCCGCGATGCGGACCTGAAGGTTCACCTGGAGCGGGGTGGCGGTCTTGAGCCGGCTGACGATCTGCGTCGTGGCGCCGGAGAAGGCCTGGACCAGGCGGGTGGCCTCCCCCACGTCGTCGGGCGTCGCGACGGTGCCGGTCAGCAGGACCATGCCGTTGATCGGCGTCGCCACGATCGCGGCATCGGGCAGCGCCAGTTGCAGCATCTGATCGAGATTCGTGATGTTCTGCCCCACGCGCACCGTGGCCGACCAGACGACGGCGCCGGACTTGTCGGTGGCCGACACGGTGGTTTCGCCGGGACCCTTGCCGAACACATAGAGCTGGTTCGCGGACCGGACCTGGACGTCGGCGATCTTTTCGTCGGCGACGAATAGGTCGGACATGGCGCGGGGCAGGCGGATCATCTGACCGCGGCCGACCGACACCTGCAACACGCGGGTGCCGATCTCGGACTGTACGGGTGCGGTGCGGGTGGCGGCGGAGGCCGGCAGCGGGGTGGCGAGCGCGATGGCGGCGGCGAGGCCGGCCGCGACCGTCAGGCCGATCGCGCCGTTGCGGGGCGCGGTGAAATCCGGACGCATCTTATTTCCCTCCTGCGGGAACGACGGTGATGGCGTTGCCGCGCGCGACGCGCACCATGGGGCCGCCGGAGATGATCGGGGCGCCGCCCGTCGGGGCCGCGGCGACCATGACCGGCATCGGCATGCCCGGCCCGGACGGACCCGAGCGGGGGGCGGGGCGGGGGACGGTCGACCGCTGGAACCGCGAGACGTCGGCGCCGGTCGAATAGCTGGAGTCGCCTTCCTGCGGGCGGTTCGCGACCTCCAGCAGCATGCGGCGTTCCGCCTTCGGATCGGCGGAGTCGGGGACGTTGACCTCGCCCGCGGCGATGGCGCGTTCCAGTTCGGCGGTGTTGTCCGCGATCGAGCGGAGCGACAGCGACATCGTGCCGACCGTCTGCGCGACGGCGAGCTTCTCCGCGATCTTCGGCGTGGCTTCGACCGTGACGCTGGAGAAGGTGGACACGACCGACTTGCCTTCCTCGTTCACGGTGTTGTCGGTGCGCTGGTCGGTGGCGAGCACGCGGACGTTGCGCAGGATGGTTTCGGCGGCCTTCAGCGGTTCGCCCTCGCCGCCGGCGACCGACTGCGTCAGGACCACGTCGACGCGGTCGCCCGGGAAGACGAAGCCGGCGACGCCCGCTGCGCTGTCGATCGCCAGCGTGACGGCGCGCATGCCGGGGCCGAGTGCCGCCGCCAGGAAGCCGCGGTCGCCGGGCTTCACCAGCGACCCCTGCGTCACCGGCTGTCCGGCCGTGATTTCCGACCGGACGACGGTGCCCTGAAGCGCGGCGACATCGGTCTCGCCCTTCAGGAAATAGGCTTTCTCGATCAGGTCCTTCGGCCATGCGGTGTAGCGGAAGCTTTCCGGGCCGATGATGGTGCCGACGGGCAGCGCGCGGGTCGCGACCAGGACTTCGGGCCCGACCGGCACGGCTTCGACGTTGGCGGCCTGTGCGCTGGGCGCGCCGCCGCCGGAGATCATCGACCGGACGGCGAAGGCGGAAATGCCTGCCATCAGCAATGCCCCGGTGAGCAGGCCAAGCTTCTTACCATCCATGTCGTCAACAGCCTCCTGAGCGGGTTAACCAACCCGACGTCCTTAATGGGCGAGGGTGCTTAAGATATCGTTTGCGATGATGCAGAGCGTCGCGGCGGCGATGGCGACGCCGTACGGCACCTCCGGCTGGCCCGGCTTTTTCGCCATGCGGTGGGCGATCAGCACGACGAGCGTCAGCACGCCGCCGATCAGCGCCATCAGGATCAGCATGGGCATGATCGCGCCGAACGGCAGCCAGAGGCCCACCGCGGCGATCAGTTTCACATCGCCGCCGCCCATCGCGCCCAGCGCGAAGAAGCCCGCGAACACCGCGAACAGTACGACGCCGACGGCCAGATGCAGCGCCATGTCCGGCCACGGATCGACGCCGGTCGTCCACCACCACAGCGGCGCGGCGAGCGCGATCCCGGCGTTCAATGCGTTCGGGATCGTGCGCGTGCGGATATCGCCCCACGCGGCGTAGAGCAGCGCCCCGGAAAACAGGGCCAGCAGCAGGGCGATCGATGTCGGCATGACCAAGGCCCCTAGACGGACTTGCTTAGCAAACCGTAACGGGGGCCATGCCGACGCCGCCCTTCGATCGCCGCGCGATGCCGCCGGGACTGTCCTTTGCGCCGTGGACCGCGCCGGACGGCTGGGTGCTGCGGCGCTTCCACTGGCCCGCACCGGTCGACCGGCCGTGTCGCAAGCGGATGCTGTTCCAGACCGGGCGGGCGGATTTCGCGGAGAAGTATCTCGAGACGATGGCGCACTGGCATGCGCGCGGGTGGGACATATCGGGGTTCGACTGGCGCGGGCAGGGTGGGTCGCAGCGGGAGGACGGCGGGGAGGCCGGTCTTGGCGCCATGCTGGACGATCTGCGCGCGTTCGCGGCGGAGTGGCGGCGGGCGGACGGGATGCGTCATGTCGCGGTCGGGCATTCGATGGGCGGGCATCTGCTGCTGCGGTTGCTGGCGGAGGGTTTCGAGGTGGACCGGGCGGTGCTGGTCGCGCCGATGCTGGGGTTGAAGGCGGATGGTCTGCCGGCGTGGGTGGGCGGCGCGATCGCGCGGACCGCCGTGGCGCTGGGGCTGGGCGACCGGTTGCTGGCGGCGCGGTCGGCGGGCGCGATCGGGCGGCAGGGGCGGCTAACCGGGGATAGCGAACGCTATGCCGACGAGGCGCACTGGGTCGGGCTGTACCCGGCGTACCGCGTGCTGCCGCCGCGCTGGCGCTGGCTGGCGGAGGCTTATGCGTCGATTGGGCGGCTGGAGGCGGCGGGGGTGCTGGAGGCTGTCCGGGTGCCGACGCTGCTGATCGGGGCGGAGCGCGACCAGTTGGTCGATGCGCGGGCGATTCGGGCGGCGGCGGCGCGGATGCCCGCGGCGAGCCTGGTGATGCGGAGCGATGCGGCGCACGAATTGCTGCGCGAGGTGGATGCGGTGCGCGACGCGGTGCTGGCGCGGATCGACGCGCATCTGGACGACGCGACATGACCTACGACATTGCGATCATCGGGGCGGGGATGGCGGGGGCGAGCCTGGCGAGCGAGCTGTTCGGTGCGGGGCGCGTCGTGCTGATCGAGGCGGAGTCGCAGCCGGGCTATCATGCCACCGGGCGGTCGGCGGCGTTCTGGACCGAGAGCTATGGCGGGCCGGCGGTGCAGCCGCTGACGACCGCGTCGCACGACTGGCTGGCGGCGGGCGGGTTCCTGACGCCGCGTGGAGCGGTGCATCTGGCCGGGCCGGGGGATGCCGGGCTGCTCGATGCGATGCTGGCGACGTTCGGGGATCGGATCGCGCTGGAGCGGCTGGACCGTGACGCGCTGGAGGGGATGATTCCCGGACTTCGCGAAGGGTATGACCGGGCTTTGCTGGAGGCCAGCACGTGCGACATCGATGTCGCGGCGCTGCATGCGGATTATCTGGCGCGCGGACGGCGGGGTGGGGTGGAGCTGTTGTGCGATGCGCAGATCGTGGCGGCTGACCGGCGCGACGGGGTGTGGGACCTTGTGATGGCGGACGGGCGGCGGGTCGCTGCGCGGGTGCTGGTCAATGCGGCGGGAGCCTGGGCGGGGGCGGTCGCGGCGCTGGCGGGGGCGTCGCCGATCGCGATCGCGCCGTTGCGGCGGACGATGGTGCAGCTGGCGGTCTCGCCTGCGCCTGCGCCGACGCTGCCGCTGGTGATCGATATCGCGGGGCGGTTCTACCTGAAGCCCGATGTGGGCGGGCGGTTGTGGCTGTCGCCGCATGACGAGACGCCGGCCCCGGCGGGCGATGCGGCGGCGGACGAGCTTGACGTCGCGGTGGCGATCGACCGGTTGGAGCGGACGGTCGACTGGACGGTGGTGGCGCGCGAGCGGGCCTGGGCGGGGTTGCGGAGTTTCGCGCCGGATCGGGCGCCGGTTTATGGGTTTGATGCGCGTGCGCCGGGGTTCTTCTGGTTCGCGGGGCAGGGCGGTTTCGGGATACAGACTGCGCCGGCCGCGGCGATGGTCGGGGCTGCGTTGTTGACCGGGGGGGTGCTGCCGGGGGCGGTGGCTGGGGTCGATGTGGAGCGGTATGCGCCTGGGCGGTTTGGGTGAGCTGCTGCTTCGGGCGTCGGCTTCTCGGCTACGCTCGAAGGGTCCCTCGACTTCGCTCGGGATGGGCGGTGTTTTTTCGCACGTCCCCCACCCCGTTTGGTTCGAGCTTGTCGAGAACTGCGCGAGTTCTCGACAGGCTCGAACCGAACGGGGTGGGGTGGGTTCTCGACAAGCTCGAACCGAACGGATTTTTGGGGCAGGGGGAGCCTGCCCCCTACCGCCGCGCCGCCATCGCTGCGGTCGAGGCAAGCACGTCGGCGCGTTCGTTGTCGGGGTGGCCGGCGTGGCCCTTGACCCATTTCCATTCGATGCGGTGGCGGGCGGAGGCGGCGATGAGGTCCTGCCAGAGGTCGGCGTTCTTGACCGGCTGGCGGGCCGACGTCTTCCAGCCGTTCTTTTGCCAGCCCTTGATCCACTTGGTCAGGCCATCCATCACGTAGCGGCTGTCGGTCGACAGAATGACGTGGCACGGGCGGGTCAGCGCCTCCAGCCCGCGGATCGCGGCCATCAGTTCCATGCGGTTGTTGGTGGTCAGCGGCTCGCCGCCGGACAGTTCCTTTTCCTTGGCCCCCGCGCGGATCAGGACGCCCCAGCCGCCGGGGCCGGGGTTGCCCTTGCAGGCGCCGTCGGTGGCGACTTCGACGGTGGTGAGGGCGGCGTCGTCGGTCGTCATTGCGGGAAGAGTTCTTTCATCGGGCGGTCGCGATAGGCGTCCATGCGGCGGACGAAGGCGGCGGGGTCCTTGCGCGTCACAAGCGCATCGGCCGGCGTGTTGAGCCAGTCCCACGCGCGGGTGAGCGCGAAGCGGAGCGATGCGCCGCGGGCGAGGACGGGGAGTGCGGCGCGTTCGGCATCGGACAGCCCGAAGGTTTCGGTGTAGCCCGCCAGCAAGGCCGCCGCGCGGTCGGCGTGGAAGGTGCTGCCGTCCGCGTCGAAGCACCAGCTGGCGTGGGTGATCGCGACGTCGAGCGCGCGGATGTCGGCGCAGGCGAAGTAGAAGTCGATGATGCCGGTGACCGCGTCGCCCAGCATCAGGACGTTGTCGGGGAACAGGTCGGCATGGATGACCGAGACGGGCAGGTCGTGCGGCCAGTGCGCGTCGAGATAGGCGCGTTCCTCGGCCACCCGCGCGGCGAGGCCGGGTGCGACGCGATCGAGATCGGCGCCGCAGCGGTCGGCGAGCGCGTTCCAGCCCGTGATGCCGAGCGCGTTCGGGCGGCGGGGGGCGAAATCGCGCAGGCCGGCGTGGAGCGACCCGAGTGCCGCGCCCGCCGCGCGGGCCTGCGCCGCGGTCGGGTGGGTGACCGAGACGCCGGTCAGATATTCGATCAGGCAGGCGGGGCGGCCGGCGACGGTCTGGACCTGCACGCCCGTCCGGTCGCGGATCGCGCGCGGTACGGGCAGGCCGCGGTCGGCGAGGTGATCGAGCAGGGTCAGGAAGAAGGGCAGGTCGGCGACATCGACGCGCCCTTCGTACAGCGTCAGGATGTAGCGGCCGGTCGTGGTGTCGACGAGGAAATTGCTGTTCTCGACCCCCTCGGCGATGCCCTTGGCCGAGACGAGCGTGCCGGCGTAGTAGCGCGCGAGCAGATCGGCCAGCTCCTCGGCGGAGACGGGGGTGAATACGGCCATGGCAGGTCTTTCGGTCGGGTGGCGTCAGGCGGCTTCGAGGCTGCGCGGCAGCTTGAACACCATCGTTTCCTCGACGCTTTCGACTTCCTGCTCCACGACCGCGAAGCGCGTGGCGAGGTGGTTGACGACTTCCCGCACCAGGATCTCGGGCGCGGAGGCCCCGGCGGTGATGCCGAGCGTGCGGACGCCGGCGAGCCAGTCGAAGTCGATCTCGGTCGCGCGCTGGATCAGCTTCGCCTTGGTGCCGCCGCGGGCCGCGACCTCGACCAGCCGCAGCGAGTTGGACGAGTTGGGCGCGCCGATCACCAGCATGGCGTCGCACTGCGGCCCGATCGCCTTTACCGCGGCCTGGCGGTTCGACGTGGCGTAGCAGATGTCCTCGCCCTTCGGCCCGAGGATCGAGGGGAAGCGGCGGCGCAGGATTTCGATGACGTCGGCGGTATCATCAACCGACAGCGTCGTCTGCGTCAGGAAGGCGAGATTTTCCGGATCGGCCGGGACGAGCATTTCGGCATCGCCGGCGGTTTCGATCAGTGTCATGCCGCCGGGCGGAACCTGACCGAACGTGCCGATCGCCTCCGGATGGCCGCCGTGACCGATGAACAGGATGTGGCGGCCCATGTCGACGAGCCGTTCGGCCTGGCGGTGGACCTTTGACACCAGCGGGCAGGTGGCGTCGAGATAATAGAGGCCGCGCGCGGTGGCGTCGGCGGGCACCGATTTGGGCACGCCGTGCGCGGAAAACACGACGGGGACGCCGTCCGGCACCTCGTCCAGTTCCTCGACGAACACCGCGCCCTTGGCCTTCAGCGAATCCACGACGAACTTGTTGTGGACGATTTCGTGGCGGACATAGACCGGCGCGCCGTGCTTCTCGATCGCCAGTTCGACGATGCGGATCGCGCGATCGACCCCGGCGCAGAACCCGCGCGGCGCCGCGATCAGCAGCGTCAGCGGGGGGAGTGCCGGGCCGGCGTTGCCGGGGGCATCGGGAGCGGCGGCGGTGAACGGATCGGACATGGCACATGCTTTACGCGATTGCTTGCCTGTCCGGAAGCCGGTTCCTATGATCGCGCTCTACACCCTCCCGTGTTTCGGAGTGACGCCTTGCGCCTGTTGACCCCCGTATTGATCGGCGCCGTCGCGGCCGTATCGCTGTCCGCCTGCTCCTCCGCGGGCGAATTCGACGAAACCGGCGGCGTGCGGATCACGCGATCCGCCTGCCCCGCGGTGGCGGTGCCGGCCTATACGGGCGACATCACGCTGTTCAACCCGCCCGCCAGCCGGGACGCGCGCGCGATCGACGTGACCGCGACGATCACCAACCTGAAGTCGACCTGCAGCGGGCCGACCGACCCGATCACCACGAACGCGACATTCGACGTGCAGGCGCGGCGCGCGACCGTCGGGCCGGCGCGCGACGTGGTGCTGCCCTATTTCGCCACGGTGATGCGCGGCGGCACGGTGGTGGTGTCCAAGCAGGTACAGCAGGTGACTTTGCGCTTTGCCGAGGGGCAGTTGCGGGCGAGCGCAGTCGGTACGGCCGGTGCGAGCGTGAAGGCGGCGGCGGCGACGCTGCCGGCGGATATCCTGGAGAAGGTCACGCGGCGACGGAAGCCGACCGATGCGGATGCGTCGATCGATCCGATGAACGATCCGGCGACGCGGGCGGCGGTGGCACGGGCGAGCTTCGAGTTGCTGGTGGGGTTCCAGATGACCGAGGATCAGCTGCGGTATAACGCTACGCGTTGAGGGGTTGGGGGCGTTGGTTAGCTAAGGACTGAAGCCCCACCCCGTTCATGCCGATCGCACTCGCGGCGCGCTTTCCCCCGAGCGTAGCGGAGGGGTGCTGTTGGCTTCTCGACTTCGCTCGAAGGGTCCCTCGACTTCGCTCGGGACGGGCGGGGTTTGTGTTTTCTGACCCCGAGCGCTTTCGCTTTCCCTTTCCCGTTCGGTTCGAGCCTGTCGAGAACGCTGCGCGGCGTTCTCGACAGGCTCGAACCGAACGGGTTTGGGGTAGGGATTAGGGCAAGCTGCGAGCTGCAGGCGGCAGGCGAAGCTGCAAGCGGGGCTAGAACAGCTCCGACTGGTCCGGGCTTGCCACGACCATAGCCTCAGTCTCCCCCGTGCGGCGGCGTTGTTCGAATTGAGCGGAGTACCGAACGTCTTCGTCGCGGTCGCCGGCGAAGCGGGCGAGGGCTTCGGCGTCGATCAGGGTCCAGGCGGTGCCGCGCAAGGGGCCGGCGGGGACGCGGGGGAGGAGGCCGGGGAGGGCGCTCCATTCGAGCAGGGTTTCGACCGGCGTGGTGCGGAGCATGTCGCGCAGATGGTGCGCCGTGACGTAGGCGTCCGGAAAGGCGCGGTGGACGGGGAGGCCGCGGTCGCGGTCGAGTCCCTCGGGCTTGCGCCAGTAGCGCAGGACCTGGTTGGAGAAGGAGGGGCTGCCGGGCCAGAGCCGCAGCGCGCATTTCCAGGTGCAGATCCAGGCGGCGTTGCCGGACAGCGCGGGCGTGCAGAAACGCTGTTCGAAGCTGGCGCGGTGGGCGGCGAGCGCGACGGCGTTGCTGCGCAACACGGTGGGCGCGATGTCGGGCCAGTAAGGCGCGTCGGCGACGTCCTCGTCGATGATGTGGTGGACGGCCTGCGTCACCGGCGGGATCAGGCGGCCGGGGTTGACGAGGTGCGCGCCGTCCGCGCCGCCGATCTGCCAGATGCCGTCGTCACCCAGCACGACGTCCTGCCAACCGATTTCGCAGACCGCATGGGCGGGCGGGCGCGATCCGGTGGTTTCGAGGTCGACGACGCGGATGAAGGTGCCGGGCGCCGTCACAGCAGCAGCCCCGTCACGCCGACCGGTTCGCGATCGCAGAGCGCGGACAGCGTGACGCCGAGCAGCCGCACCCCCTTCGGCACCGGCAGCAGATCGCGGAGCAGGCCGCGCGCGATATCGTCGAGCACCGGGCGTGTGGCGACCGGGTGAAGGCTGCTGCGGGCGCGGGTGATCTGGTGGAAATCCTGATATTTGACCTTCAACGTCACGGTCCTTCCGGCGGCATCCGATCGCGCAATCCGTTCCCACACCGCGTCGAGCACCGGATCGAGGGCGGCCATCAGCCCGTCATCGTCGCTGATGTCGGCCGAAAAGGTCCGTTCCGCGCCGATCGACTTGCGGATACGGTTGAAACGCACGGGGCGGTCGTCCAGCCCGGCGGCGGCGCGGAGATAATAGTCGGCCGCCTTGCCGAACCGCGTGCGGAGCCAGTCGGCCGGGCGGGTGAGCAGGTCCGCACCGGTCAGGATGCCATGTTCGGTCATCTTGGCGGCGGTGACCGGGCCGATGCCGTGAAACCGGCCGATCGGGAGGGCGGCGGCGAAGCGCGGGCCGGCGGACGGCGGGATGACGCAGATGCCGTCGGGCTTGTTCTGGTCCGACGCGACCTTTGCCAGGAACTTGTTGTACGACACGCCGGCCGATGCGGTCAGCCCGGTTTCGGCGCGGATCGCGGCGCGGATCGCCTCCGCCACATCGCGCGCGGAGGGCACGCCGGTGACGTCGAGATAGGCCTCGTCCAGCGAGAGCGGTTCGATGCGGTCGGTGTGGCGGCGGAAGATCGTATGAATCTGGTCGCTGACCGATTTATAGACGTCGAACCGCGGGCGCACGAACAGCAGGTCGGGGCATTTGCGGCGTGCGGTGACCGACGCCATCGCGGAGCGCACGCCGTAGCGCCGCGCCTCGTAACTGGCCGCCGCGACGACGCCGCGTTCACGTGATCCGCCGACCGCGACGGGCTTGCCGCGGAGTGCCGGATCGTCGCGCTGTTCGACCGAGGCGAAGAAGGCGTCCATATCGACATGGATGATCTTCCGGGTGAGATCCGGGCCTTCGTTGCTGGCGGGTTCGGTCATGCCGTCACCGGGTCGAAGATCGACCAGCCGAGCGCCGCCGACACGCGTTCGAGCGCGAGCGTGCCCAGCTGCGAATTGCCCTGTGCGTTCAGGCCGGGCGACCAGACCGCGATCGATCCGCGGCCGGGCGCGACCGCGAGGATACCGCCGCCCACACCGGACTTGCCGGGCAGGCCGACGCGGAACGCGAAGTCGCCCGACGCGTCATAATGGCCGCAGGTGAGCATGATCGCGTTGATCCGGCGCGCGCGTTGCGGCGTGACGATCCGCCCCGCACCGGGGGAGCGGCCGCCGAGCATCAGGTAGCGCCCGGCGAGTGCCAGTTGGCGGCAGGACATGGCGATCGCGCACTGGTGGAAATAGGTGCCGAGGACCGCGTCGACCGGCTGTTGCAGGTTGCCGAAGCTGCGGATGTAGTTGGCGAGCGCGGCGTTGCGGAAACCCTGTTCCTGCTCCGACCGCGCGACGGTTTCGTCCACGACGATGTCGTCGTCGTCCGCCAGCCCGCGGACGAAGCGCAGGATCTCGCCGATCGCTTCGCGTGGGGAATGGCCGGCGAGGTGGACGTCGGTGCAGACCAGCGCGCCGGCGTTGATGAACGGGTTGCGCGGGATGCCTTCCTCGCGTTCCAGCTGGACGATCGAGTTGAACGCGCTGCCCGACGGTTCGCGGCCGACGCGCGACCAGAGCGCGTCGCCGACCTTGCCGAGCGCGAGCGTCAGCGCGAAGACTTTCGAGATGCTCTGGATCGAAAAGGGTAGGTCCGCATCGCCCGCGACGTGGCAGGCGCCGTCCGCGGTGCAGAGCGCGATGCCGAACCGGGCGGGATCGACCGAGCCGAGGCTGGGGATATAGTCGGCGACACGCCCGCGGTCCGTGACGGTGCGCATGTCCGCGGCGATGCCCGCCAGAAGATCGTCGAACGGCATGACGGGTCCGTGATACGCGCCCCACCGCAGTGGGTCAAATCGGGAACAGAGCCCGGATCGGTCGCCGTTCGTGGCGCGTGATGAAGCGATTCAGGATGTCCATCGCGGTCATCGGGCGGCCGTAGAGATAGCCCTGCCCCTCGTCGCAGCCGAGTGCCGCGAGCGCCCGTTCCTGCGGACCGTCCTCGATCCCCTCCGCGATCACGCGCAGGCCGAGCCGGTGGCCGATCGCGATCACGCCTTCCACGATCGCCGCGTTGTGATCGTCCGTCACGAGATCGGTGACGAACGACTTGTCGATCTTGAGCCTTGAGAGCGGGAAGCGCTTGAGCGTGGTGAGCGAGGCGAAACCGGTGCCGAAATCGTCGAACGCGATCGCGACGCCGGCGGCATGGAGCGCGCGCAACGGTTCGAGATCGCCGTCATGGCGCAGCGCGATCGTCTCGGTGATCTCCAGTTCCAGGTCACTCGGTTCCAGCCCGTGGCGGGCGAGGGCCGCGCGGACGATGGTTTCGATGTTGCCGGCGCGGATCTGCGCGGCGAACAGGTTCACGCTGACCCGTTCTATGCAGAGGCCGCGCGCGCGCCAGTCGGCCAGCTGCGCGCAGGCGCGGTCGATGACCCAGGTCCCGACCTCGAACGCGGCGGCGTGCATTTCGAGCAGCGGGAGGAAGGCACCGGGCAGCAGCAGCCCGCGTTCCGGGTGGCGCCAGCGCAGCAACGCCTCCGTGCCGATCAGGCGGCCGTCGGGCAATGCGACCTGCGGCTGGTACAGCAATTCCCATTCGCCGTTCTTGGCCGCGCGGCCGATTTCGATCTTGAACGCGCGGTTGGCGGCAAGGTCAGCGCCCATGCCGTTGTCGAAGACGCAAAAGGCGCGCCCGCCGTCGCGTTTCGACCGGAACAGCGCCAGGTCGGCGCGGATCATCAGTTCGTCTACGTCGGATGCGTGGATCGGCGCGGCGGCGATGCCGATGCTGACCCCCACCTGCAGTTGATGCTGCGCGATGGTGATCGGATCGCGCAGCACGTGCAGGATCGTGCGCGCGACATCGGCGGCGTGGGACAGCCCGGTTTCGCCGTGCAGCAGGACCGCGAACTCATCGCCACCGATGCGGCCCAGCGCGGCGTCGCCGGCGATGGCGGACGACAGCCGCAGCGACAGCGCCTGAAGGAAGGAATCGCCCACCGCATGGCCGAACGCGTCGTTCACTTCCTTGAAGGTATCGAGATCGAGCGCAAGGACGGTGGCGCGGCCGTTTTCGGCAAGTGCGCGTTCCACGCGGTCCATGAAGCCGCGACGGTTGAGGAGCCCGGTCAGTTCGTCGTGATGGGCGAGATGTTGCAATCGCGCCTCCCGCGCGCGGCGGACCGAGATGTCGAGGATGTGCGCGCCGAAGCCGACCCCGGTGGCGGTCTTCCAGAAGGACAGCGTCATTTCGATCGGGAATTCATGCCCGTCGCGGTGGAGCGCCTGCACCTCCACCGTCTTGCCGGCCAACGTCGGGCTGCCGCCCTGGGCGAGGCGCGACACGCCGTGAAGGTGCGCCTCGCGGAACCGTTCGGGCATGATCATGGTCAGGTTGCCACCGATCGCATCCCGCGCGGGATGACCGAACAGCGCCTCCGCAGCCGGGTTCCAGAAGCTGATATGACCGTCATGATCGGCGGTAATGACCGCCATGGTGGTGGTTTCGACGAAGCGTTGCGCCGCGCTGCCGCTCAACTGGTTGCGGCGGATGTCGAGCGCGCTGGCCGCGATCGTCGCGAGGCGGGCGAGCAGTGCACGATCATTTTCGGAGAAGTCGTTATGCGCCTGCGTATCGAGGATGCAAACCGTGCCGATCCGCACGCCATCCTGCCCGAACAAGGCGGTGCCGGCATAGAAGCGCAGCGCGGAGGGGCCGTGGACGAACGGGTTGGCGCGGTACCGGTCGTCCACGGAGAGGTCCGGCACGACCTGTACCTGATCGCTCCAGAGCGTTTCGTTGCAGAAGGACAGCGCGCGCGGCATCGTTTCGCTGTCGATGCCGAAGCGGCCGATGAACAGTTGATCCTCGCGGCCCGTGATCGAGACGAGGCAGACGGGCACGTCGAACAGCTCCGCACCCAGCGCGGCGAGGTGATCGAACAGCGGCGCGACCGGGGTCCCCTCCAGGCGATAGCTCGCCGCGCAGTCCAGACGGTTCGTCTCGTCCATGGACCGGACGAACAGCGCTGCAGATGTCGTCGGACTATTCATGGCACCGGGATGGGGTTTCAGGTGTTGCCAGAATGTGAACGTTTGGATCGTTTGTCTAAACGTAGATCAGTTAAAGACTAAATATTTCTGATGAGAAGGCCCGGGCAAACCGGCGCGGACCTTCGATATTGTCGGAAAGACTTCTCGGTTAACACGGTTCATTACGGTTTCGTGATACCGCTACCGTAGAGTAACCCGTTGAACAGGAACTTGAAAGTCGCATAGGGCTGGCCACGCTGCGTGACCTCCGGCCCCATCAGCAGGACCTTGCCCTTGCCGACGGAGGCATCGACGACGCCCGCCGTGCCGTTCAGCGCGCGCTGGCCCCAGGCCCAGCCGGAGACGAGCGGATCGTCCTGCGCGAACCAGCTGACGCGGCGCGCGGCAGGGGTGTCGCCAGCCCCGGCGAAGACCGGATTATTGTTGTAGAACAGGTTCATGCGCGCCGGCATGCCGTAGGCGAGCGGTGCGGTCGGATCGACCATCGCGGTCAGGATCGAGCCGGGCACGTAGAATTGCGTCGTCGACAGCTTCTTGCCGCCGGGTGCCAGCGCGTTGGTGACCGGTACGCCGAGCGCGGGTCCGAGTCGCGACGCATCGCCGATGGTGATGACGGTGCCGCCCGCCCGGGCGAAGGCCGCGACCTGGGGCAGCGTCTTCTCTTCCGTGATGCGGCCGAGCCAGGGGCGATATTGCGCGGGCAGGGTGGCGGCGGCGGGTTGCGGGCGGTCGGGACGACCCTCGCGCCCCAGCACGTCGCTCTGGAACACCAGCGCGTCGTAGCGGCGGTTGAGGCCGCCCTTGTCGAGTTCCTGCGGAAACACCTTGGTGTAGGGAAACTCATATTGTTCGAGGATCCAGCGCGTCCAGCCGGACGCCATCGACCCGCCGTAGAGGTCGACGAGGCCGATCCGGACGGGCTTCACGGCGATCGCGTCGCCGGTCGGCCGGGCGGTCATGCCGTAGGCGTCGAGACCGAGTTCGGTGACCGCGGCGGTGACGATCGCGCGCGCCTTGGCCGAGGCGGGAATCCACAGCGCGCCGGGGGCGAGCGTCTTGCCCGCGACGGTGGTCGGGGCGGTCATCCACTCGACCGGTAGGCGGGCCTTCAGCAGGCGGTTGGTGAGCGTGAAGCTGTTGTTGATCGCATGATCGACGACCCAGCCGGCCGAGTCCGCGCCGATCACCGCGCCGGGCGGCGGGCCGGCGAGGACGTCGGGCACGATCGGGAAGGCGGGCGGCGGGGTGTCGAGCACGCGATCGAACGCGACGTTCATCTGGAGCGCAAGCGTATAGCCGGTGATGTCGTAGGGCCGGATCGGCGGGCCGCCGGGATAGGCGAAGTCCTGCGGATGATCCTGCGGTTCGAACATGTCGAGCACATGCGGGCGGTAGGCCTGATCGGTGCGGACGACGAAGCTGCCCGCCTTGTAGGTCTTGCCGCCGAAGTCGAAGTCGGCCGGTGCGCGCTGGACCTCGACGCCGGTTTTCATGAGCGAGTTAAGGAACTTGACGGTGGTCGGCATGTCCGCCTGGCCGTCCGCGGGGATGATGTAGGCGCGCGGCGCGCGCATCGCCGGATCGTGCAGGACCGAGGCGTAGAGCGCGGTCGGTACGACGTCGCGGCTGTTGTAGCCGACGAGATCGTCGAGTGCGCCGGGCGGCCTGGCCTTGGCCAGCTTTGCGCCTTCCGCCTTCAGCGCGTCGATCCGCTTGGGCGTGACGATCCATTCGTCGCGGCTTCCCTTGGCGATCTGGTTCCGCCCCATGACGTAGCGGTTGTAGAGCACGGTTTCCCGGTAGCGCGAGGCATAGTCCAGGATCGCGCGGTTCATTTCCTTCACATAATCGATCGACTGCTGGAAATGCCAAGGCTGTGGCGCGATCGGCAGGACCTCGTCCTGGCGCGCCAATTGGTTCGCCGGGACGAGCGGGATCTCCATCGGGGTCGGGTTGCCGATGATCTCCGTCAGGATACCGATGACGTTGTGGAAATAGCCGACCGTGCGGACGCCGCCGTTGAACCAGGTGGAATAGGGCGCGCCGGAGCGCATGACCGAGCCGCCCTTGCCCTGCGCCACCAGCCGGGCATGCATCATTTCGCCGACGACGTCGGTCTGGTTGATGACGAGCGGTTCGTTGTTGAAATTATAGGGATCGCGGAATGGCGGGATGAAGACGACGGTGCCGATCGGTCCCGTCTGATGCTGGTTGTACAGGATCTGCGGGAACCAGTCGCGGTATCCGGCGCGGTTCATGTTGGTCGTTTCGGGCTGGTTCGACGCGAAGCTGTCGCGGTTGTTATCGTGGCCGATATATTTCTGGTACAGGACGGGGATCGATTCCGTCGTGACCTTCTTCGGATCGCGCATGTACCAGTCGGCGACGAGTTCGAGCCCATCCGGATTGGCGAACACGAACAGCATGATGTCGTCGCCCAGCAGGCGGAGCGTTTCGGGATCGTTGCGGGTGAGCATTTCGTGGATGATCTGGACGTGCGTCTGCGCGTTGACGACCTCCGTCGCGTGCAGGCCGGCATCCATCCAGACGACGGCCTTGCCCTCCGCCGCCAGCGCCTTGGCCTGGTCGTCGGTCATGTCCTTGGCGAGTGCGAGGCGCTTGGCGATGTCGCGGTAATGATCGAGCCGGGCGATGTTATCGGGCGAAGAGACGACGGCCATATACTGGTCGCGGCCCTCCGCGGTCTTGCCAATGCTGACCAGTTTCATCCGATCGGTCTGGCCCGCCACCAGGTTCAGCCATTTCGAGATCGCGGTATAGTCGGCCAGGAAATAGTCCGCGCCGGGTCGGCCGCCGACGACGGTTTCGGGTGCGGCGATGGTGCGCGCGGTGGCGGGCGCGTCGACCGCGTGCGCGGGGGCGGCCAGGGCAGCGAGCATGGTGGTGGCGAGCAGCAGATGACGCATGTCCGGTGTCCTGTCCTGTCGGTGATCGGCGGCCGCGGGGTACGGCCGCCGCAGTCGCATCAGCGCGCGCCGGCGAGCATCAGCACGGTCGCCAGCCCCAGCGCCATGCTGTCCACATTCTTAGGCTTGTCGAGCGTCAGCCCTTCGTCGAGCGAGTGGGAGCGGAAGCTTTCGAAGCCGGAGCCGAGCGTGAGCGCCTGGATGCCGAGGCTCATCGGAATGTTGGAGTCGGTCGATCCTGCGCCGTAGCGCGGGGTGAGGCCGCCGGCCTGCGCGACCGCGGTCGCGATGCGGTGGATGTCGGTGGTCTTGGGCGTCGACCCCACCGGACGATCGCCGACCAGCTTCGCGTCGAAGCTGATCTTGCCGGCGGTCGTGTCGCGCGCCGCATTCTCGGCCGCCACCGCGCGCGGCAGGATGGCGAGGAAGGTCTGCTCCTCCGCGGCCAGTTCCGCCTTGCCGTTCGACCGCATGTCGATGGTCATCGCGGTTTCGAACGGGATCGAATTGACCGAGGTGCCGCCCTCGACGATGCCCACATTGTAGACGGTGCGCGGCTCCTTCGGCACCTGCATCTTGCCGAATTCGATCATCGCGGCGGCCATCGCATAGGCCGGGTTGACGGTGCCGAACGCGCCCATCGAATGGCCGCCGGGCCCCTTGAACGTCACCTTGTAGCGCCGCGATCCGGTGCCGGCGTCGGTGATCCGCCCGGCGAGACCGGGTTCGAACGAGATGAACGCCTTCACACGGTCCTTCATCGGCCCCTTGGTGAAAAGGTACCGCATGCCGCGCAGGTCGCCCGGGCCTTCCTCGCCCACATTGCCCATGAAGACGATGTCGGACGTGGTGGTGAACTTGGCCGCGTCCATCGCGCGGACGAAGGTGAGCAGCACGGGCAGGCTCATCGTGTCGTCGCCGACGCCGGGGGCATAGAGCTTGTTGCCCTCGCGCCGGACCTTGGTGACGGTGCCTTCCGGGAACACCGTGTCCATATGCGCGGAGATGACGATCAGCGGGCCGCCGCCGGTGCCCTTGCGGATGCCGTAGGTGTTGCCCTCCGCATCGGTGGTGACGTCGGTCAGGCCGACCGCCTTCAGCATGTCGGAATAGGCGGCGGCGCGGGCCGCTTCCTTGAAGGGCGGGGCGGGGATTTCGGTGAGCTTGACGATGTCGGCGACGACGGTGTCGTAGTCGGCGTCGATCTTCGCCTTGGCCGCCTTGAACTTCGGGCTGGCGAGCAACGCTTTGGCGCTGGCGTCATAGTCGGCGGCGTTGGCAGCCGCGGCGGGGAGCGCGAGTGCGGCGGCGAGGGCGAGGAGGGGGTGGTTCACGGCGAGTGTCCTTCTGGAAAGGCGGGGCATCAGCGGAAGCTCTTGCGCATGTTGAGGCCGACGGTGCGCGGGCGGGCGCTGACATAGGTATCCGACACGCCGGTCGCCGAACTGACCCGGTTGATGCCGAGTTCGTCGAAGACATTGTTGACGAACAGGAAGACACCGAAGTCGCCGGTTTCCATACCGATCCTGGCGTTCACGATGCTGAACTTGCCGACCTCGCGGTAGAAGGCGTTGGTCGGGCGCAGTTCGGTGTTCATCTTGCCGGTGTAGGTATAGTCGGCACGCGCGTAACCTTCGAAATTGCCGAACAGCGGCCAGCGATATTCGGCACCCGCCGACGCGGTCATGCGCGGCACGTAGGTCAGCTTGTCGCCTTCGAGCCCGGCGGCGACGACGAAGCCGGTGTCATCGACCTGATCCGCATCGAGCCGGGCATTATTGTAATTGAACGAGCCGTTGAACGAGAGCCCGGCGAACGGATTGGCGGTCGCTTCCACTTCCAGCCCCTCCACCGTCACGCCGGCGAGGTTGTAGATGAAGGAGAAGTTGCCGCCGCCGGTCTGGAGCGTAGAGACAGAGGTCTGCACGTCCTTCCAATCGGTGCGGTAGGCGGTGACGTTGAGCGTCGCGCGCCGATCGAACAGCGACGTCTTGACGCCGACTTCGTAGTTCCAGAGCGAGTCCGGCGCGTAGACCAGATATTGCGACGGCAGGTTGGGGATGTTGTTCGCGCCGCCGGGGCGGAAGCCCTGCGCGGCGTTGGCATAGAGCAGGACGTTGCGCGACAGCCTGAAGTCGAGATTGAACTTCTTCACCCAGCCTTTGGCGTTGGCGGTCGTTTCCTCATAGGCGCGCGGTTCCTGCCCGTTGAAGAAGTTGTAGCCGAGATATTCGCCGCCGACCGTCTTCTTGAAGTCGTAATGGCGCAGGCCGATCGTCGCGGTCAGCGGTTCGAGGATGCGGTAGCTGCCCTCGCCGAAGAACGCGGTTTGCTTCACCGCGCTGGTGACGTAGCGGCCGCCGAGATTTTCGGTCGGCTGGCGCTGTTCCCCGGTTGCGGCGTCGCCCGGGAACACGATGGTGTCGACGCGGTCGTTGCGGTCCTCTAGGAACATGCCGACGGTGTAGGAGAACGGGCCGGTGCCGTTCGACGAGACGCGCAGTTCGTTGGTGAAGTTCTTGACGAACCGCGGCTGGAACGCGCCGATCGGCTGCTTGGACTGGGCATAGGCCTGGTAGGCTGTGCGTTGCGCGGCGTTGCAGGTCGTCGTGTTCACGCCGGTCTGGATCCGCGTGTAGAGCGGGCACCACGTGTTGCGCGAGATGACGTTCGCATAGGATCGGACGTTGTCGTTCGTCGATTCGACCTTCCATTTATACCAGGACGTGATGGCGGTGACGGTGGCGAAGCCCAGGTCGAACCGGCCGGTGCCGTTGTAGAGCTGTAGCTTGTCGTACCACGGCTGAAACACCTGCGCGTCGTTCTGGTAGGGCCCGAGCGTGGAGGTCCATTGCGACGTGCCGCCGATCCGCTGCGTCTGGACGAGCGCGGTGCCGACGATCGAGATGTCCTCGTTCGGCGTCAGGCCGAGCATGAAGCGGCCGCCTTCGAAATTAGCGCGGTTCACGTCGCGGCGCGGCAGGGTGGTATAGTCGACGAAGCCGCCGCTGCGTTCGCGGTAGAGGACGGCGCGCGCGGCGAGCTTGTCCGCGATCAGCGGCACGTTGACCGCGCCCTTGGCGAAGAAGCCGAGCGATCCGTTACGGGTGTCCGAGATCTGGAGTTCGGTGGCCCCTTCGTAGCGCGTTGCGTCGGGTTGCTTGAACAGGACGCGCAGCGTGCCGCCCATCGAACCGGAGCCGTAGAGCGTTCCCTGCGGCCCGCGCAGCACCTCGACCCGTTCGACATCGAACAGGTTCAGGTTTGGGGTGTTGCCGCCGGGATCGGAGCTGACGCCCGACGGGCCGGTGAGCGGGGTTTCGCCGTAGTAGAGCCCGACAGTGGATTCCCCGGCCGCCTGGACGCCGCGGATCGACACGCGCGTGCGGCCGGAGTCGCTTTCGGTCAGCTGGAGGCCGGGGACCTGGCGGATGATGTCGGCGATCGTCGTGGCGCCGAGGTTGGCGAGCCCCTTGTCGCCGAGCGCGGTGATCGCGATCGGGATCGTCTGCACCGTCGCGGCGCGCTTCAGCGCGGTGACGACGATCTCGCCCGACTCGCCCCGCGATGCGCCGATGGTGTTCGGGTCGCTATCCGCGGTGGTGGCATCGGCGGGCGGTGCGGTCTCGGCGGCCTGCTGGGCCAGCGCCGGCGTGGCGACCGACATCGCGGCGCCGAGCAGCAGCTGCGTACGGAGTAGAGCAATCATGACGGCGGCCCCCCTGGGCTTACGTCCATTCCGGCGAGATGCCGCGCTTGGCACGCGTGCATCGATTATGTCCCCCGACACGGAATAGAGATTTGTTTATGTCCCCGCCTCTCCCGTGATCGCCACTATATGTCGCCTGTTCGAACGCGCGCGGTATAATTTATGACATGTCCCGATCATTTCGGATGCAGGTCATAGCTTTTGGGCATGGCGCCCGCGCGGGTGCGCCGTCAGGCCGGGGTGGCGCCCGGACTGCCCGCGGCGGGGACGAGGATCTGGCGGACGAGATCGAGGAAGCTGCGCGTCAGGCGCGACAGCGGAAGTTCGGCCATGTGCAGCGCATTCAGGTCGAACGTGACGACCGGATCGAGCGGCAGGAAGCAGAGGTCGGGCGTGGCGAGGCCGCGCGCGGTAAATTCGTCGATGATCGCGACGCCCGCCCCCTCCCGCGCCAGCGCACCGGCGACATAGACCGTTCGGACCGTAATGACGCGGCGACGCGACGGCCGGTCCGCCAGCAACGGTGCGGCGAGGCCGGCGATCGCGACGCTGGGCGCCAGGCTGATGACGTCATGGTCGCGCAGCATGTCGCGGTCGATCCGGTCGTGCGCGCCGGGGATCAGGTCGCGCCGGAACAGCGCGCCGAGCCGCCCGGTGCCGAGCGGGACGGGGGTGATGCCGGGATCGCGCAGCAGGTGATGGCCGATCACAAAATCGCAGTCGCGCGCGGTGAGCGCCGTGCGGAACGTGTCGTGATGAATCGTGCTGATGTCGAAGCCGACGCGCGGGGCCACCGCACCGAACCGCGCGATCGCCTCCGGCACCACGGACAGCGCGAGCGAGGGCAGCACGCCGATCCGGATGATCCCTTCGGTACTGGATTTCAGGTTGCGTGCGGTCTGCTGGAACAGGCCGATGCGGGTGTTGAGTTCGTCTGCCTTGCCGAACAGGATATGCGCTTCCTCGGTCGCGACCAGCCGCCCGCGGACGAGCTGGAACAGGCTGAAGCCGAGGCGGTCTTCTGTGTGCTTCAGGATCTTGCTGACCGAGGGTTGCGAGACGTTCAGGATCCGGGCGGCGGCGCTGACCGACTTGCTGGAATAAACGGCGTGGAAAACCTCGATCTGACGTGAATTCATGGTCGCGCCCGCTGATGGAGTCCGACGGCAATGTCGGGTCCAAGGTCCGGGGATCGACCTGCGCTGTCAAGACATGTTGCGGGCCGGCAACAGCGACCGTGGCCGGCCCGCAACGGCAGTGAGGCGTGCGGGCCTAGAGCAGCTTGTCCAGTGTGATCGGCAGGTCGCGGACGCGGCGGCCGGTGGCGTTGTGGACCGCGTTGGCGACCGCGGCGGCGACGCCGGTGATGCCGATTTCGCCGATGCCGTGCGCACCCATCGGGGTGTGCGGATCGGCGATGTCGGTCCAGATCACGTCGATGTCGGGCACATCGGCATGCACGGGCATGTGATATTCGGCCAGGCTGGGGTTCATGATCCGGCCGTTGCGCTCGTCGAACTGCGTTTCCTCCATCAGCGCCATGCCGAGGCCCATGATGATGCCACCGCGAAACTGGCTGCGTGCGGTCTTGTGGTTGAGGATGCGGCCGGTGTCGAACGAGCCTAGGAACCGCGCGATGCGGGTTTCACCGGTGACCGCGTTGACGCGCGCTTCGCAGAACATCGCGCCGTAGGAGTGCATCGACCAGTGCATCTGTTCGAGCGGGGGCGATGCCTGTTCCGCGACGACGACGGTGTCACGCTGCGCCCGGCCGAGGATCGAGGCGTAGCTTTCGCGGCGGGTGGCGTCGTCGATCCGGGTGAGGCCGCCATCCTCGCTGCCGACCTCGTCCGGTGACAGACCGGCGAGCGGAGAGTCGTTGCCGGCGAGCTTGAGCAGTTCGGCGACGAGTGCGCGGTGCGCGGCGATGACCGCCGCGCCGATCGCCGCGGTCTGTTGCGATCCGCCGGCCATGATCGCGCCGGGGATGATCGAGTCGCCGTAACGCACCATGATCCGATCGATCGGCAGGCCGAGCCGTTCGGCGGCGATCATCGCCGTCGTGGTGGTGGTGCCCATGCCCATCTCGTGCGCGGCGACCTCGATCAGCGCCTCCCCGTCGCGGGTCAGCGTGATGCGCGCGGCGGCGCCGGGCATGCGGTAATAGGGGTAGGTCGCGGCGGCACAGCCCATGCCGACCAGCCATTCGCCTTCGCGCCGCGACCCCGGCACCGCAGGCCGCGCGTCCCAGCCGAACCGTTCCGCCCCCGCGCGCCATGCGGCGACGAGGTGGCGGGAGGAAAAGGGCAGGCCGGACAGCGGATCCTTGGTCGGCTCGTTGCGGATGCGCAGCGCGATCGGGTCCATGCCGAGTTCGTCGGCGAGTTCGTCGATCGCCGATTCCAGCGCGAAGGTGCCGACGGATTCACCGGGCGCGCGCATGAAGGTGTTGGCCATCATGTTCATCGTGACGGTGTCGACCGACAGCTTGAAACTGTCCGCGGCATAGCCGGAGCGCGTGCCGAGGATGAACGGTTCGGGCATGTTGTTGTGCGGCGTCATCGCCACCGTGCCGTCGTGGATCAGCGCGGTGAAGCGACCGTCCGGCTCCGCGCCGAGTGCGACGCGCTGCTCGGTCAGCGTGCGACCGCCGACGATGCGGTAGACGCCCTCGCGCGACAGGGCGATGCGGACCGGGCGGCCGACGAGCCGCGCCGCGGCGGCACCCAGGATCTGGTGATCCCACAGCGCCTTCGACCCGAACCCGCCGCCGACATAGGGCGAGATCACGCGGACCTGATCCGCCTGGAGCCCGAAGATGTCGGCGACGGTCGCGGCGTGGCTGCTCACCATCTGCGTCGCGTCGTGGAGGAGCAAGGTGTCGCCGTCCCAGGCGATGGTGGCGGCGTGCGGTTCGATCGCGTTGTGGTTGTGGCGGGGGGTGCGGTAGGTCTGGTCGACCTTGTGCGGTGCCTTCGCGAGCGTCGCCTCCGCATCGCCGACGATGTTCTGGAGCGGCTGGCCCATGAACAGGCCGGGCTTGGTGCCTTGCGCCTTGGCATGAGCAAAGGCGGTGACCGACGGGTCGGCGGCGTAACCGACCGCGATCAGCGACGCGGCATGATCGGCCTGCTCCTGCGTTTCGGCGAGGACGAGCGCGACCGGCTGGCCGTTCCAGTGGACTTGGTCGTCCTGCATCACCGGCAGGTTGCTCGCTCCGCAGGCGGTGGCCGACGTGCCGAACATCGCGGGCGCATTCATCTGCAGCGCGTTGCGGTGGGTCATGACGAGCACGACGCCGGGGGCCGCCTCCGCCGCGGTCGTGTCGAGCGTGGCGATCCGGCCGCGCGCGATCGTCGAGAAGACGAGCGCGGCGTAGGTCAGGTTGTCGAGCGGGACCTCCGCGGCGAACCGGGCCGCGCCGCGCACCTTGAGCGGGCCGTCGAGCCGCGAGACCTCCGTGCCGATCAGACCGTGCTGGTGGCGGATCAGCGGATCGGGCGTGCCGCCGGGAATCCAGCTGTCGGGGGCGAGCGGCACGAGCTTGGACATGACGCCCTGCACGACGCCTTGCGCTGCGGACTTTGCGGTGTCGACGATGCTCATGCTGCTTCTCCGTCGGGGCCGGCGAGTTCGGTCAGCACGGCGACGATCGTGCGCCGGGCGAGTTCGATCTTGAAGCCGTTGTCGCTGAGCGGGCGGGCGTCGGCCAACTCCGCATCGGCCGCGTCGCGGTAGGACTGCGCGGTGGCGGGCGCGCCGCGCAGTGCCGCCTCCGCCTTCCAGGCGCGCCACGGGCGGTGTGCGACGCCGCCAAGTGCGATCCGCACGTCGCGGACCTGGCCGTCCTGCACGTCGAGCGCGGCGGCGACGGACACCAGCGCGAAGGCGTAGCTCGCCCGGTCGCGGACCTTGCGGTAGGTCGAGTGCGCGCCGAACGGGAGTGCCGGCAGTTCGACCGCGACGATCAGATCGCCCGGTTCCAGGACGGTGTCATATTCAGGGGTCTCGCCCGGCGCGCGGTGCAGATCCGTGAACGCGATCGTGCGGGCGCCGCCCGAACTGCGAATATGGACCGTGGCGTCGAGCGCGGCGAGTGCGACGCACATGTCCGACGGGTGGGTCGCGACGCATTCCGGCGAGGCGTCGAGGATCGCGTGGATGCGGTTGAACCCGCCGATCGCGTCGCAGCCGGCGCCGGGGTCGCGCTTGTTGCAGCGCGATCCGGCGGTGTCGTAGAAATAGGTGCAGCGCGTGCGTTGCAGGATGTTGCCGCCGACCGTCGCCATGTTGCGGATCTGCGCCGATGCGCCGCCCAGGATCGCGCGGGACAGCAACGGGTAGCGCGTCCGCACCGACAGATGACCGGCCAGCGCGGTGTTGCGGACCGCGGCGCCGATCAGCAGGCCGCCCGTGTCGGTTTCGGTGATCTCGTCGGACAGGCCGCTGACGTCGACCAGGCTGTCCGGGCGCGCGACCGTCTCACGCATCAGATCGACCAGGTTGGTGCCGCCGCCGAGAAAGGCCGCGGTGCCGCCGGCGGTGACGAGGGCGACGGCGTCGGCCGCATCGTCGGCACGGGCATAGCGAAACGGGTTCATGCCGCGACCTCCGTGTTATATTCGCTGATCGCGTCGATGATGCCGTTATGCGCACCGCAGCGGCAGAGATTGCCGCTCATCCGCTCCTGCAACTCCGCCCGGGTCAGCACGACGTCGGCGCTCAGATCCTCGCTGACGTGACTGGGGATGCCGCGCTTCGCCTCGGCCGCCATGCCGATCGCGGAGCAGATCTGGCCGGGGGTGCAGTAGCCGCACTGGAACCCGTCATGGACGACGAACGCCTGCTGCAACGGATGGAGCGCGCCGTCCTCGGCCAGCCCCTCGATCGTGGTGACGTGCCGCCCGTCATACTGCACTGCGAGCGCGAGGCAGGACAGGATGCGATCGCCGTCGACCAGCACGGTGCAGGCCCCGCACGCGCCCTGGTTGCAGCCCTTCTTGGTGCCGGGCAGCGCAAGCGTGTCGCGCAACAGATCGAGCAGCGACGTCCGCGGATCGGCCGGCAAGGCGGCCGGCGAGCCATTGATGATGATCGACATCGCAATCTCCTGCGCGGGCCCGCCATACATGCGGCGGGATCGGTCCGTTTCGATCGGTCATACCATGCCGCGCACGACGCGTCAGGCGGTGACCGCGATTTGATTTCAGACTTTAGCGCAGGTGCGATTGCACCGTGATGACGGCGCGGAGAGGTTCGATGCGCCAGGCGTTCTCTGTTCGAAGTTCAGCCTACGTAATCTCCGAGGCTCATGATCCTGCGGACAAACGCGTAGCGCGAAGGCTTCACCCGGAACAGGATCGACGACGCCGGGCCGATGCGTGGCCGGCGATGCCCCGATCCGCCGCGCCAGAGATCGGGCCGTATGATGATCGACCAAGACCGAACGAGTACGACGGATGTCGCGGCCCCCCTGTCCCCGGACATGCTGCGGCGGATGGACGGGTATTGGCGGGCGGCAAACTATCTGTCGGTGGGGCAGATCTACCTGCGCGACAATGCGATGCTCGATCGGCCGCTGACCGTCGCGGACGTGAAGCCGCGGTTGCTGGGGCATTGGGGGACGACACCGGGGCTGAACTTCCTCTACGTCCACCTGAACCGGCTGATCGTCGAGCATGATCTGGACATGATCAACATCATCGGGCCGGGGCATGGCGGGCCGGGGCTGGTGGCCCATACCTATCTGGAGGGGTCGTATACCGAGCGCTATCCGGCGATCGAGCGGAGCCGGTCGGGGATGCATCGGCTGTTCCGGCAGTTTTCCTGGCCGGGCGGGATCCCGAGCCATGTCGCGCCGGAGACGCCGGGGTCGATCCACGAGGGCGGCGAGCTGGGTTATTCGCTGGCGCATGCGTACGGCGCGGCGTTCGACAATCCGGACCTGCTGGTCGCCTGCATCGTGGGCGACGGCGAGGCGGAGACGGGTGCGCTGGCGGCAAGCTGGCACAGCAACAAATTCCTGAACCCGGCGCGCGACGGCGCGGTGCTGCCGATCCTGCACCTGAACGGGTACAAGATCGCCAACCCGACGATCCTGGCGCGGATCGATCGTGGCGAACTCGACGCGTTGCTGCGCGGGTACGGGCATGAGCCGTTGTACGTCGAAGGGTCGGACCCGGCGGTGGTGCATCAGCAGCTGGCGAGCGCGCTCGACGCGGCGCTGGCGCGGATCAAGGCGATCCAGGCGACGGCGCGGGCGGACGGGGCGATCGTGGAGCGACCGCGGTGGCCGATGATCGTGTTCCGGACGCCGAAGGGCTGGACCGGGCCGAAGGCGGTCGACGGCAAGCCGGTCGAGGGGACGTGGCGGTCGCACCAGGTGCCGATCGCGGACTTCAAGAACCCCGAGCATATTCGCCAGTTGGATGCGTGGATGCGAAGCTACCGCCCGGAGGAGCTGTTCGATGCGGACGGCAAGTTCCTGGACGACTATGCCTCGCTTGCGCCGACCGGGCATCGGCGGATGGGGTCGAACCCGCATGCCAATGGCGGCGAGTTGCTCCAGCCGTTGTCGCTGCCGGACTTCCATGCCTACGCCGTGCCGGTTCCGGTCGCGGGGCAGGTGAAGGCGGAGGCGACGCGGGTGCTCGGCCGCTACCTGCGCGACGTCATGAAGTTCAGCATGGACGCCAAGAATTTCCGGCTGTTCGGGCCGGACGAGACCGCGTCGAACCGGCTGGCCGACGTGTACGACGTGGCGGGCAAGGTCTGGATGGCCGAGATCGATGCGGTCGACGAGGACCTGTCCACCGACGGGCGGGTGATGGAGGTGCTGAGCGAGCATCTCTGCCAGGGCTGGCTGGAGGGGTATCTGCTCACCGGGCGGCACGGGCTGTTTTCCTGCTACGAGGCGTTCGTCCACATCGTCGATTCGATGGTGAACCAGCATGCCAAGTGGCTGAAGGTGACCAAGTCGATCCCGTGGCGCCGGCCGATCGCGTCGCTGAACTATCTGCTGACGTCGCATGTCTGGCGGCAGGACCATAATGGCCTGTCGCATCAGGATCCGGGGTTCATCGATCATATTACCAACGAGACCGCGGACGTGGCGCGGATCTACCTGCCGCCGGATGCGAACTGCCTGTTATCCGTCGCCGATCATGCCTTGCGCAGCCGGGGCTATGTGAACGTGATCGTCGCGGGCAAGCAGCCCGACTGGCAGTGGCTGGGCATGGACGCAGCGGTGCGGCATTGCACGGTGGGGGCCGGCATCTGGGACTGGGCGGGGGACGATGCGGACCCGGATGTCGTGATGGCGTGCGCGGGCGACGTGCCGACGCTGGAGACGCTGGCGGCGGTGACGATGCTGCGGGCGTATGTGCCGGACATCCGGATCCGGGTGGTGAACGTCGTCGACCTGATGGTGCTGCAGCCGCAGTCGGAACATCCGCACGGGCTGGACGACCGCGCGTTCGAGGCGCTGTTCACCGCGGACAAGCCGGTGATCTTCGCGTTTCACGGCTACCCCGCGCTGATCCACAAGCTGACCTATGCGCGCGCCAACCACCGCAACATCCATGTGCGGGGGTACAAGGAGCGCGGGACCACGACGACGCCGTTCGACATGGTCGTACTGAACGATCTCGACCGGTACCGGCTGGCGCTGGATGCGATCGAGCGGATCCCGCGGCTGGCGGACCGGGTGCCGGCCGAGACGGCGCGCTACTGGACGACGCTGGAGCGCCACAAGCTCTACATCGCCGAACAGGGCGACGACATGCCGGAGGTGCGCGACTGGCAGTGGCCGACGTGACAGGTCCGCGCGTCGTACTGGTGCTGAACAGCGGGTCGTCGTCGCTGAAATATGCGGCGTTCGATATCGCGCGTGCGGAGGCGCGGGCGATCGTCGACGGTCAGGTCGATGCGGGGGACGGGGCGGCGGCGTTCGCGGCGATCGATGCCGCGCTGGCGGAGGCCGGTGTGCCGGCACCGGTCGCGGTCGGGCATCGGATCGTGCACGGCGGACCGAAGCTGGTGCGGCATTGTGTGGTCGATGACGCGGTGATCCGCGAGCTGGACGAGGCGGAACCGTTCGCGCCGTTGCATGTGCCGGCCGCGCTGGCGCTGCTCCGCGCGGCGACCGCACGCTATCCGGACGCTGTGCAGGTCGCGTGTTTCGATACGGCGTTCTATGCCGATATGCCCGATATCGCGCGCACGCTGCCGATCCCGCGGGCGATGTGGGCGGAGGGAATCCATCGCTACGGGTTTCACGGGCTGTCGTGCGAGTCGGTCGTGCATCAGCTGGGCGAGGACGTGCCCGGGCGGCTGGTGGTCGCGCATCTGGGGAACGGAGCGAGTGTGACCGCGGTGCGGGACGGCCGGTCGATCGATACGAGCATGGGACTGACCCCGACAGGTGGCGTCATGATGGGTAGCCGAACGGGCGACATCGACCCGGGCGTGCTGATCCACCTGATGCGGACGCGCGGATGCGGTGCGGATGCGATCGAGGCGATCGTGGACCGCGACGCGGGGATGCGGGGGGTGTCCGGGCTGTCGGGCGACATGCGCGTTCTCCATGCCGCGCCGGGGGAGGACGCCGCCCTGGCGATCGCGATGTTCTGCCGATCGGTCGCCAAGCAGATTGCGGGGATGATGACGGCGCTGGGCGGTGCGGATGCGATCGTCTTCACCGGCGGCATCGGGGAGCATGACGCGGACGTGCGGCGCAGGATCTGCGCCGATCTGGCGTGGGCGGGGGTCGTGTTGCCCGGCGAGGGTGCCGGCGGATCGCAGCATGGTTGCGTGGTCCGGGTCTGCCCGTCCGACGAGGAGGCGCAGATCGCGCGGCATGTGAAGGTGCTGATCCCGGCGGCCCGCGACGCGGCCTAGGTAGTATCCGAGCGTCGCCAGACGGGGGATGCGCGGCCAGAGATTATCGCCTTGGCCGGGGTTCGGGATCGAACGCGGCGCGCGCGACGGGAGTTCGAGATGTCCAGCTATGCGGATGAAGTCACGTATTGCACGGGCCGGATCGCCCAATCCACCGCCCTGGCGCTGGCGTCCACGAACGCGTGCGCGCGTGCTTCGCATGTCGGGATCGCCAACGCCTATGGCGCGCGACTGACGGCGCTCAAGCTCGATGGGGATCGATCGGTGCAGGGCGGCGAAAGACCCGGTCGCGAACAGGGTCAGCCAGAGCCGGATATGACGCCGTCCGTGCGGAACGATGCGGATATGCGCGACCGGGTCGTGGCGCTGGAGCATGTCGTGGTCGCGATGCTGGCGGGTGGGTCGCGCGACCAGCGCGAGGCGGTCCATGACATGGCGCTGTTCGTGCGGCCCGGCCCGACGCCGGCCTCCGGTCGATCGACGACGGACGCGGCGGCGCGGATGGACCAACTCGCGGACCGCAGTGCGCTGTTCTCCCGCATTTCCGAATAGGGATGCGGGCCGGTTGATATCGTTCAGCCGTCTGAAACCAGAGCGTGGTTGAGCGCCAGATCGACGACGACGTGGGGACAGCAGGGCGTCGCGTTTTGGCGCGGATCAGTCCGGGGCCGCGGCGGTCGAGATACCGTCCATCGTGATTTCCCACAGGACCACACCGGCGGCGTCCGTGACGGTGACGTTCCATGGGCGGGAGCCCCAGAAGCTTTCCGGTGCATCGCGCATCATCTGGCCGCAGGTTTGAATAGCCTGCTGCCTGGCCTGAACAGGGCCGGTCAAATCCAGCCCGTCTTCGTCCGTTTCGCGCGATGCCGTTTGCGTATGGAAGAAATATTGTGGCATGGAATTGCTCCGAACGGACGCGGTGACCGAAGTTTTGCGGACCCGGTCATCGATCTCATCGTGGATCATTACGCCCGAAAACGGCGACAGTCGCGCTGGAACATGGTCTTGCGCGATCGGATACGCGATCCGTTCGGCAAGCGCGCGTATCAGGCCGCCGGTGCAGGCTGCGGAACGTTCTTCATCGATGATCCGGTCGGTTCGGTGATCCGCGGGGATGGCCCGCCGAACAGGAGGAAGGCCGGATCGAAATCGCCGACCGACACGAGTTGATCCCAATCCTGGATCGTCACTTCGCCGGAACGGAAGTTGGCGATCGACGCCTCCCGCAGCTTTTTCAGGATGCGGTTGACGTGGACGCCCGTGAGGCCGGTCGCGTCGGCAAGATCGATCTGGGTGATGGGCAGCCGGAAGAATGTTCGATCGCCCAGGCCGGCGCGTTCGGAGCGGACCGCCATTTCGCAGAAAAGATGGGCGAGGCGCGAGAGCGAGTCGCGGCGCCCGACATTCACGACCCATTCCGAGAAAATCGAACCATCGGCGACGCAATCGCGCCAGAACGCCTCCGCAATTCCCGGATACTGGCTGGCCAAGTGCCGGAGCTGGACATGCGGGATGCGCAGGATGGTCGTCTGGCTGAGAGAGCCGATCCCCCAGCCTGCTGCCGGGCTGACGACAGACGGCAGATCCGCCATGTCGCCGGCGATGTACAGGCCGGAGATCTGTCGCTCGCCCTCACCATTCTGACCGAAACGGCCGACGAGCCCGTCGACCACCAGGCAGGAGTGCTCGAGCAAATCACCGCGCCTGACCAGATCGCTATGCGATCGATAGACCTTGGGAGAACCGCGAAGCTCCAGCAATGCCGAAACCTCCTTATCCGTCAAAGCAGAACGTGACATCAGCCGTTTGACGAACAGTTCGATAGTCGCTTTCAACGATGATTCCATGACATCTATTCTGTGTTTGAGGTGCGAGTGGCCATGGTTTTCGAGCGATACATGCCAAACCCGATTTTCAAACACTATGCTGCGATTTGATTTGCGAATGATATAAGTAAAAACCGATCCGTAATCGTTTGTTGTGCCAGATGGGCGGTCGTGTCTTTGATTTGGATCAGTGATTTTGGTGTTCGCGCGATTAACCAACCCGCGTGCCCGGGGCGCAGGACAGGCGTGCCGGGCGGATCGCGTTCGGGGCGGCGGCGAACGCCTGCGTAGTTCCCGATACTGATAGCGGGGCGGCCCATCCGTTACGCCCTTGTCCGACCTCTTTTTCCCGACCGTCGGGCTGACGCAGCCCGACCGGCAGGACCGGACACGAACAGCCATGACGATCGATCATATGAACGCCGCCCCGGCCCGCGATTGGGGCCGCGCGACCCGCGGGATTGCCCTGTCGTTGCTGATGGCGACGGCGTTTCCGGGCGTGACGGCCGCGCAGACCCTGCCGGTCGCCGCCGCCGATGGCCGGATCGAGCAGCTGAAGCCCGGCGAGTTTCTCTGGGCACCGGAGATCGCGCCCGCCGGGCCGGTCACGATCATCGTCAGCCTGAAGACGCAGAAGGCCTATGCATATCGCAACGGCGTGGCGATCGGCGTTTCGACGGTGTCGACCGGCACGGAGGGGTTCGCCACGCCGACCGGCGTCTTCACGGTGCTGCAAAAGGACGCGGACCATGTGTCCAACCTCTACAAGGACGCCGCGATGCCGTTCATGCAGCGGCTGACCTGGGGCGGGATCGCGATGCATGCGGGCAACCTGCCGGGCTATCCCGCGTCGCATGGCTGCATCCGGATGCCGCTGGCGTTCGCCAAGGCGCTGTTCGGGATCACGCGGATGGGGATCACGGTGGTCATCACACAGGACGCGCTGGTGCCGGTGGTGGTGCCGACGCCCGGCATGTTGAAGCGCGGCGTCGCGGCACCGCGGTCTGACGGAGCGTTCGCCTGGAACCCGGCGCTGTCGCCGACGGGGCCGGTGTCGATCGTGGTCAGCGGGCGCGACAGCCGGGTGGTCGTGTTGCGCAACGGGATCGAGATCGGATCGAGCGCGATCGTGCTCGATACGCCGGTCGATCGGACCGCGGCCTTCACGTTGCAGGCGGTGGACGCAGACGGCGAGCATTGGCTGCGCCTGCCGTTGCCTGGTGAGACGCGGACCGGGGAGCTGAGTGCCGCGGACCGCGCGAAGGGCCGCTTGCCGGAGGGGTTCCGCGCGGCGCTGGCGACCGTGCTGACGCCGGGCGCCACGTTGTTGGTGACGCGTGAGACGCTGGCGAGTGCGGGCACGGGCACGCCGGTGACGATTATCGAAACCGACGCACGATGATCGCCGACCTGACGATCGACCCGGCCGCGACGGTGGCGTGGCATGCGATGCCGAGCCGTGACGTCGCCGCGCGGCTGGAGACCGGCGACGCCGGGTTGCGGCCGAAGGAGGCCGCCGCGCGGCTGGTGCGGGACGGACCGAACGAACTGGCGCCGCCGCCCGTGCCATCGTTGTTCCTGCTGTTCCTGCGGCAATTCAACAGTCCGCTGATCTACCTGCTGATCGCCGCGGCGGCGGTGTCGCTGAGCCTGGGCCACCGGACCGATGCGGGGTTCATCGGCGTCGTGCTGATCGTCAACGCGCTGATCGGCACGTTTCAGGAGGGCAAGGCGGCGGGCAGCCTGGCGGCGTTGCGCGACATGATCGGCCATAGTGCGACCGTGCGGCGCGGCGGGGCGGTGTCCGTGGTCGATGCGCGCGACATCGTGGTGGGCGACGTCGTGATGCTGGAAAGCGGCATGGCGGTTCCCGCCGACATGCGGCTGTCGTCGAGCGCCGCGTTGCGTGTCGACCAATCGACGTTCAGCGGGGAGTCCGTCGCGGTCGAGAAGGACGAAACCGCGACCGTCGAGGAAGGCGCGACCCCCGGCGACCGGACGACGATGGTGCTGGCCGGTACGATGGTGGAGCAGGGCCGCGCGGTCGGCATCGTGGTGGCGACCGGGGGCGACACCGCGCTGGGCGCGATCGATGCGTCGTTGCGCGGCACCGCGGCCACGCCGCCGCCGCTGGTCCGGCGGCTCGACCGGCTGGCGCGGCAGATCAGCATCGCGACGATCGCGCTGATCGTGCCGTTCGCGCTGATCCTGATGGTGCAGGGGCGGCCGGGGGACGAGATCCTGCTGCTGGCGGTGGCACTGGCGGTGTCGGCGATCCCCGAGGGGTTGTCGATCGCGGTGACCGTCGCGCTGGCCGCGGGGACGCGGCGGATGGCGGCGCGCAAGGTCATCGTCCGGTCGCTGCCCGCGGTGGAAGGGCTGGGCGCCTGCACGATCATCGCGAGCGACAAGACGGGGACGCTGACCCGCAACATCCTGTCGGTCGAGCGGGTGCTGCTGGCCGACGGGACGGTGCTGGACCGCGTTGACTGGGCCGCGCACGGCGATGCGTTGTCCGCGATCCGCCATGCCGCGGCGTTGTGCAACGAAGCGGCGATCGGTCCCGACGGCGTGCCGGTCGGCGATACGGTCGACGTCGCGCTGCTGGGTTTCGCGGCGGAGGGCGGCGCGGATCTGGCGGCGCTGCATGCGGTCGTGCGCGTTGCGGCGCTGCCCTACGAGCCGGCGCGGAAATTCTCGACCGTCGCGATCGACGAAGCGCGGGGCGTGCGGGTGTTCGCCAAGGGTGCGCCCGAAGTGGTCCGGCCGATGAGCCTGCCGGTCGATGCGGCGATCATCGCGCAGGCCAATGCGATGGCGGAGGACGGATACCGGATCATCGCCGTCGCGGCGTCCGACGGGTTGAAGACGGTCGATGCGCAGGCGCCGCGTGGGCTGACCTTCCTGGGCTGGATCGGGCTGATCGATCCGGTCCGTCCCGAAGTGCCCGCCGCGATCGCGCAGTGCGCGGAGGCCGGGATCGGCGTGCGGATGGTGACGGGCGACCATCCGGGCACCGCGCTGACGATCGCGCGTGGCCTGGGGCTGGACGCGCAGGCGGATCAGGTGGTGACGGGGACGCAGATGACGGCGCTGACCGACCGGCCGGAGGCGCTGGCCAAGCTGGTGCTGGCCGGCCGTGTGTTCGCGCGGATCGAGCCGGTGCAGAAGCTGGAGATCGTGCAGATCCTGGCGGCGAGCGGCGAACTGGTCGCGGTGACCGGCGACGGGGTGAACGACGCGCCGGCGTTGCAGGCCGCGCATATCGGCGTCGCGATGGGCGTCGCCGGGACCGACGTCGCGCGCGGGGCGGCCGACCTTGTGCTGGCGGACGATAATTTCGCGTCGATCGTGGCGGGGGTCGAGGAAGGCCGCGTGACCTATGCCAATGTCCGGCGGATCGTCATCATCCTGCTGGCGACCGGCATGGCGGAGATCGGCATGTTCATCGGCGCGGTGGCGCTGGGCCTGCCGATGCCGCTGACCGCGGTGCAGCTGTTGTGGCTGAACCTGGTCACCAACGGGGCGCAGGACGTGATGCTGGGCTTCGGCCGCGGCGAGGGCGACGAGCTGCGCCAGCCGCCGCGCCGGCCGGACGAACCGATCCTGGACCGCAGCGCGATCGCGCTGATGATCCCGCCGGCTCTAGTAATGACGGGGTTCGCGCTGTTCCTCGTCTATTCGCTGCGCCGCGACGGGCATCCGCTGGACGAGATCCAGAACGCGGTGCTGCTGATGACCGTGCTGTTTCAGAACGTCTATGTGCTGTGCATGCGGAGCGAGCGGCGGTCGATCTTCCGCGAGCCGATCATGTCCAATCCCTGGTTGCTGCTGGGCATCGGCGTGGCGGTCGGGTTGCAGCTGGTCGCGATGTTCTGGCCGCCGCTGGGCAAGATCCTCGGCACGTCGCCGGTCGTCGCCGACACGTTGTGGTTTTGCCTCGGTGCGACCGTCACGACGATCGTCGTGACCGAAGTGACCAAGCAGATCGTGGCGCGATGGCAGCGGCTTGCCCGTCCCGGCTGATCGCGCGGACGGTGCGTCCCCAAGAGCGATAGGCTGACGGTGAACTCTGAGGACAGTTTTGCGTCGGTACGTCGTCCGAACAATAGAACGCACGGTGTCTGGATGACACCGTGTGATCTAATTGGAATTACGAATAAATGGTGGACGCACTTGGGCTCGAACCAAGGACCCGCTGATTAAGAGTCAGCTGCTCTACCAACTGAGCTATGCGTCCGGAGCGGCGGCGACCCGGGGGTCGTCCTTGCTGCGGGGTGCCGATTAGCAAAGGGTCGGTGTCCCTGCAAGCGGTTAATCAGCGCGATCGCCTTTGTGCGCGATCGAGCGCCATCAGCATGCCGAAACAGAGCATTACCGTCATCATCGCGGAGCCGCCGAACGACACGAGCGGGAGCGGGATGCCAACGACGGGGGCGAGGCCCATGACCATCATGAGATTGATCGCGACGTAGAAGAAGATCGTCGTCGCCAGCCCCGCGGCGGACAGCCGGGCAAAGCGCGTGCGGCCGCGCAGGCCGACGTTGAGGCCCCAGCGCACGACCAGGAAGAAACCGAGCATCAGCAGGCAGCCGCCGACCAGGCCCCATTCCTCCGCCATGGTGGCGAACACGAAATCGGTGTGGCCCTCGGGCAGATAGTCGAGATGGCTCTGTGTGCCCGCGAGGAACCCCTTGCCGAAGATGCCGCCCGAACCGATCGCGATCTTCGACTGGCTGATGTGATAGCCGGTGCCGAGCGGGTCGCTTTCGGGGTTGAGGAAGATCAGCACGCGGTTTCGCTGATAATCGTGCATCGAGGCGAACACGACGGGGAGCGCGCAGGTCAGGGCGACGCCGGCCCCGACGAACAGCCGGATCGGGATGCCGGCGAGGAATGCGACGGTGACGCCGCCCGCCAGGATCATCGTCGCGGTGCCGAGATCGGGTTGCAGCATGACGAGGACGAACGGGACGCCGATGATCAGCGCGGTCGGCCAGAGCGCGTTCAGCCGGCGGATCTCGCCCGAGGGGAGCAGATCGTAGAACCGCGCGACCGCGAGCACGATGGCGGGTTTCATCAGTTCGGAGGGTTGCAGGCGGATCAGGCCGAGGTCGAGCCAGCGCTGGCTGCCGCCGCGGACGAAACCGAAGATCTCCACGGCGAACAGCAATGTGACGAGGACGACGTAGATCGGGAAGGCGGCGGCCTTCAGCTGTTCCTCCCGCACACGCGACACGACGAGCGATAGGCCGAGGAACAGGACGAGCTTGATCCCCTGCGACTGTGCCCAGGGCCGCAGCGAGCCGCCCGCCGCGGAATAGAGCACGACGAGACCGAAGCCGGCGATCCCGACGACGAGCAGGATGACCCGCCACGGCAGGTCGGCGAGCGGGGCGGGGACGACGCTGTCGCGGTTCATTCGACGGGACCCGGTGGAGGAGGGGGCGGGGCGGGGGTGGAGGGCGGTGCCTCCTTCGCGGCACGGGCGGCGCGCCATTCGGCGGCGTGCGTCGCGGCACGGGTGGCGATATCGCCGCCCCAGCCTTCCTCCAGCACCGCCAGGATCTTCTCCGCCCTGGGCTTGTCGTAGATGTAGGTCATGACGTCGCGTGCGACGGGGCCTGCGGCGCCGCTGCCCGAGATGCCGTGTTCCAGCACGACCGCGACCGCATAGCGCGGGGCGGCGACGGGCGCGAAGGCGACGAACAGGCCGTGGTCGCGATATTTCCAGTCGGTGCCGGCGCCGCCGAACTTGCCGCCGCGGGCACGATCCGCCTTCGTGATGCGGCGGACCTGCGCGGTGCCGGTCTTGCCCGCCATTTCGATGCCGGGGATCGGCAGCTTGCTGCGCCCCGCGGTGCCGCCATGGTTGATGACGTTGCTCATCGCCTGGCGCACCACCGCGAGATGTTCGGGATCGATCTGGAGCGGAGCGGCCCCTCGCCTCGCACCTGGCGTGAGCGCGGGCATGAGCGCGCGGCCGCTGGCGATACGCGCGACCATCATCGCCAGCTGCAACGGGTTGGCGAGCATATAGCCCTGACCGATCGTGGCGTTGAGCGTGTCGGCGACCGTCCAGTCCTTGTCGTATTTCTTCAGCTTCCACGCGGTGTCGGGCACCGTGCCGTAGCTTTGCGACTTGAACGGCAACGGATATTCGCTGCCGAGGCCGAGCTTGCGCGCCATCGTGGCGATCCGGTCGATCCCGATCCGCCGGCCCATGGTGAAGAAATAGACGTCGCAGCTCTGCGCGATGGCGCCGTACATATCGAGCGGACCATGGCCGCCGCGCTTGTGGCAGTGGAAGGTGCCGTTGCCGAGCCGGTAGCTGCCCGAGCAGAAGACCCGTTCGGCGGGCGAGACGCCGGCCTCCTGCAACGCCAGCGCCGCGATCGGCTTCACGGTGGAGCCGGGCGGGTAGAGGCCCTGGAGTGTCTTGTTCAGGAGCGGCAAGTGATCGTCCTGCGACAGCATGTCCCATTCGGCATGGCTGATGCCGTCGGTGAAGCTGTTGGGATCATAGGCCGGCATCGACGTCATGGTCAGCAGGTCGCCGGTGTGGGTGTCGACGACCACGACCGCGCCGGACTCGTTGCCCAGCCGGCGTGCGGCATAGGCCTGCAACCCCGCGTCGATGGTCAGTTTCAGCGTGCGACCGTTGGTGTCGGGCCGGGTGGTGAGTTCGCGAACCAGCTTGCCGCGTGCGGTCACCTCGTTGCGCTTGGCGCCAGGCAGCCCGCGGAGCAGCGGCTCCATCGAGCGTTCGAGGCCCTCCTTGCCGATCTTGAACCCCGGCGTGATGAGCAACGGATTGCGGTCGCGCTCATAATCCTTGGCGGAGGCGGCGCCGACATAGCCGATCAGGTGCGCGATGGCCGCGCCGTCCGGATAGTAGCGCGAATAGCCCTGTGCCGGCGCGACGCCCGCCATGTCGGGCAGCCGGACGGAGACGGCGGCGAATTTTTCGTAGGGCAGGTTCTCGGCGACCGGGACCGGGCGGAAGCCGGGTGAGTCCTCCAGCTCCTCGGTGATCCGCTGCATGTCGTCCGGGGTCAGGCCGAGCATGCGTTGCAGCGCGGCCAGCACGCGGTCGCGGTCGCGGAGCTGGTCGGGGATCAGGTCGACGCGGAAATCGGTGCGGTTGATCGCCATCGGCCGGCCGTTGCGGTCGACGATCCAGCCGCGGCGCGGGGGGATGAGCTGAAGCTGGACGCGGTTGCTTTCGGACAGCAGCCGGTAATGCTCGTTCTCGGCGATCGACAGCCAGCCCATCCGGACCGCCAGCATCGCCATGATGCCGCCCTGCACCCCGCCCAGCACGAGCGCGCGGCGCGTGAAGGACAGCGCCTGCGCATGTTCGGTGGTAGGGGTCCGCTGCTGCGTCCGGCGCCACCTCATCGCTGCAACCGCCAGCGGTCGACACGCGCGCAGATCCGTTCGACGAGCGGGAAGCAGAGGATGGCGAGCGCCATCTGCGGCATGAAGAGCGGAAGCTGGGCGATATGCTGGCCCGACGACAGCAGGCCGGCGGTGATCGCCAGGCAGATCGCGACCGCGGCAATCGCCCAGTCGAGCATATAGTCACGGAACAGGAAGCGTTCGTCGACGATGTCGAGGATCAGGAAGATGACCGTCCAGGTCGCCATCGCGGTGCCCGGCACCTGACCGGTCAGCAGATCGTCCGCCAGGCCGAGCGGCAGCGCCATCCAGGCGCGCCACAGTTCGGGGCGGAGCAGCCGCCAGCCGAGCACGGTGAGCAGGCCGAACGGCGGGATCGTCGGCGCGTCGGTCACGATCGGCAGGACGCCGAGCAGCGACGCCAGCACGGTCGAGATCGGCGGCACCGCGCGGGCGAAGCGCGAGACCTTCGGCGCCTGACCATCGATCAGCGCCCCGCGATGCGCCGATCCCGCCGGCTGCCGCCCGATCACGGCGCCCCCGCGGTACCGGCGGTGGTCGGCAGGCCGGGGGGCGGGGCGGCGGCCTCGGGCGCGTAGATCGCCTGGACCAGCACGAAATCGGTGCGGTCCGGATCGGCGAGCGGGCGCGCAAGCGGCGTCAGCGCGTCCGCGCCGGTGATGACCGCGACGGGCACGTTGGGCGGATAGAGACCGCCGGTGCCGGAGGTGAGCAGCAGGTCCCCGCGCCGGAACGGGTTTTCCCCGGCGATCAGCGGGCGGACGCGGAGCCGGCCGTCGCCGTTGCCGGTGACGAGCGCGGGCAGGCCGTTGCGCGCGAGCCGGACGGGCACCGTGCTGCCGGTGTCGGTGAGCATCAGCAGACGGGCGGCGCCGCGGCCGGTTTCGAATATGCGGCCGACCAGCCCTTCGCCGCTGCGCACGGGCTGGCCCGGACGGACGCCGTCGCTCGACCCGGCCGCGATGGTGGCGAGGCGGCGGGTGCCCGACGCGGTGCTGCCGATGATGCGGGTGGTGACGATCGTCTCCGGCGTGCGGTCCGCCAGTTTGAGCAGGCGTTTCAGCCGGGCATTCTCGAACCGTGCGGCGCGGGCCTGAACGAGGGCGGATCGCATCGCGGCCACCTCCTGCGCCATCTGTCGGTTGCGCGCGCCGGCGTTCCAGTAGGCGCCGACCTCGGCCCCCATGCCGGACAGCCCGCGCGAGACGGATGCGCCAGCCGCGGTGAACGGCGCGGTCGCATCGAGCGCCGCGCCGCGGACCAGCGCGAAGCCGGTCGGATCGAGCCGCCACGCCGCGATCGCCGCCAGCGCGATCACGACGCCGATCGTCGCGATCACATAGCCGGCGAACAGACCATATTGCGCCCGGCGGGAGAAGCCGGGGCGCCGGTGCTTGGGCGGCGCCATCCGGGCTTCCTACCTCAAGCGGTGAGCAGAACGCCCCGGAAGACCGGGTCTTCCAGCGCTCGACCGGTGCCGAGCGCAACGCAGGTGAGCGGATCCTCCGCCACCGTGACGGGCAGGCCCGTCTCCTCGCGCAGGACGTCGTCGATCCCCTGGAGCAGCGCACCGCCACCGGTGAGCACGATACCCTGGTCGACGATGTCGGCCGCCAGTTCGGGTGCGGTGTTCTCCAGCGCGATGCGGACGCCCTCGACGATGGCGGCGACCGGTTCGGTCAGCGCCTCGGCGATCTGCGCCTGGGTGATCGTGATCTCCTTCGGCACGCCGTTGACGAGGTCGCGACCCTTGATGTGGATCGTCGTGCCCTTGCCGTCGGCGGGCATCCGCGCGCAGCCGACTTCCTTTTTGATCCGTTCGGCCGTGGCCTCGCCGATCAGCAGGTTGTGGTTGCGCCGGACGTAGGAAGCGATCGCCTCGTCCATCTTGTCGCCGCCGACCCGGACCGACGTGGTGTAGGCGAGACCGCGCAGCGACAGCACCGCGACCTCCGTCGTGCCGCCGCCGATGTCGACCACCATCGAACCGATCGGTTCGGTGACGGGCATATCTGCGCCGATCGCGGCGGCCATCGGCTCCTCGATCAGCCAGACCTGCGACGCACCGGCATTGGACGCGGCATCGCGGATCGCGCGGCGTTCCACCTTCGTGGACCCCGACGGTACGCAGATGACGATTTCCGGCCAGCGCGGGAAGCGGCTCTTGCCGTGCACCTTTTCGATGAAGTGCTTGATCATCTGTTCGGCCACGTCGATGTCGGCGATCACGCCGTCGCGCATCGGGCGGATCGCCTCGATGCTGTCGGGTGTCTTGCCCATCATCATCTTGGCGTCGTCACCGACCGCGCGCACCTTCTTCACGCCGTTGATCGTCTCGATCGCCACGACCGAGGGTTCGTTCAGGACGATTCCCCGGCCACGCAGATAGACGACCGTGTTGGCGGTCCCCAAATCGATCGCCATGTCGTGCGACATCATCTTGAACAATCGCGAAAAAATCATCTGCCCGCCCATCTGGTCCGAATAGGATCGCGTGCCCCATCCGCCGATCAAGGAATGGCTTCATATGATCGACGGCTCGCGGATGCCCGGCGATTGGGCTACGGGACGGGGCATGTCAATACGTCGCCTGCCCGAGCATCTGGTGAATCGCATCGCGGCCGGCGAGGTGGTCGAACGGCCGTCCGCCGCGCTGAAGGAACTGGTGGAAAACGCGATCGACGCGGGGGCGACGCGGATCGTCATATCCCTTGTCGAAGGCGGGATATCGCGGATCGACGTGGCCGATGACGGGCAGGGGATGGACCGTGCCGATATCGCGCTGGCGCTCGAACGTCATGCCACGTCGAAGCTGCCGGACGAGGCGATCGAGGACGTCCAGACGCTCGGCTTTCGGGGTGAGGCGTTGCCGTCGATCGCCAGCGTTGCGCGGATGACGATCGAAAGTCGGACGCGAACCGGCGATGGCTGGGCGCGGATCGTCGATAACGGCGTGGTCGCGACCGATGCGCCGGTCGCGATGCCGCCGGGGACGCGAATCCGCGTGGAGGATCTGTTCGCGCGGGTGCCGGCGCGGCGGAAGTTTCTGCGGTCCGTCCGATCCGAATATGGCGCGTGCGTCGATGTGGTGAAACGGCTGGCGATGGCGCGGCCGGACATCGGCTTCACGCTGGACCATGACGGGCGGCGGACACTGGCCGTGACGCCGCAGGACAGCCGCGCGGCGCGGGTCGCGGCGCTGACCGATCGGGAGCTGCTGTCGAACAGCGTGGCGGTGGATCATGTCCGCGGCAATGTGACGCTGGGCGGGGTGGCCGGGCTGCCGACGTTCCATCGCGGGGTGGCGGACCATCAATATCTGTTCGTGAACGGCCGCCCGGTGCGCGACCGCGTGCTGGTGGGGGCGGTGCGCGCGGCGTATCAGGACCTGCTGGCGCGCGACCGACATCCGGTGCTGGCGCTGTTCATCGACCTGCCGGGCGATGAGGTCGACGTGAACGTGCATCCGGCCAAGACCGAAGTACGGTTCCGCGATGCGGGGCTGGTCCGCGGGCTGATCGTGGGCGGGCTGCGCGCCGCGCTCGACGCCGCGGGGCATCGCAGCGTGCAGCGGCCGTCCGCGGCGGCGCTGGGTAGCTGGCATGCGGAACCGTTGCAGCCGGCCTGGGCGCCGTCGTCGGCGGTGTCGTCCGCGCCGCGGCAGGGATCGGTGTGGGATGCGCGGCCCGACTATCGCCCCGAACCGGCGGGGCGTGCGGAATATGCGGCCGCGCCGCCGCCGGAGCCGACCGAACATCCGCTGGGGATCGCGCGGGGGCAGGTGGCGGCGACCTATATCGTGGCCGAGGCGGTGGACGGGCTGGTGCTGGTCGATCAGCATGCCGCGCACGAGCGGCTCGTGCTGGAGCGGATGCGTGCCGCGATGGCGGACGGCGGCGTCGCGCGGCAGGCGCTGCTGCTGCCCGAGGTGGTCGAGCTGGACGAGACGGCGTGCGACCGGCTGGAGGAGCGCGCGGCCGAGCTGGTGGCGTTCGGGGTGGAGCTGGAACGGTTCGGCCCGCGCGCCGTGCTGGTCCGCGCGACGCCGGCGCTGCTGGGGGCGGGGGACGTGCGTGGGCTGGTGACGGACCTGGCGGACGACCTGGCGGCGTTCGACAGCGCGCTGTCGCTGCAGGCGCGGCTGGACCTGATCGCCGCGACGATGGCGTGCCACGGATCGGTCCGCGCCGGGCGGATCCTGTCGGTTGCCGAAATGAACGCCCTGCTCCGCGAGATGGAGGTCACGCCGCACAGCGGGCAATGCAACCATGGGCGGCCGACGTGGGTGAAACTGCAGTCGGCCGATCTGGAGAAACTGTTCGGGCGCAAATGAGGGGCGAGGGCGAATGTCCGCTAACGCCTAATTGCGGACGTGGACGCAGCAGATAGGTTCATTGAATGCGTTCAGCAAACATCGTCGTTGGGGCAATTGCAGCCCTATAGTTCGCTGTCGTTCTGCTGGGTCGCGACGTCATCGGTCAGGCATACTCGCAGGGTTATGAAACAGCTCCAAACTCTGGGCATATCGATTATTACATCGTCTATCCGCTAGTGTCCGTGGTGTTGCTTATGGCTGGAGGTTGGGCGGGGAATATGTTTCGCAAGCCGCTAATTACGTTGATCCCATCGATTCTAATAGGATTCGCGATCCTCCCTTTTCTGCTTGCGTTTACTGGCGGGAATTAAGGGTCGAATGCCCGCTTCCCACAGACCCGGACAGTTCGTGCGACCGGCGTATGTCCGGAAACGACCACTTGCAGACGTTCGATCAAGGCTTAGAACACGTTCATGGTCACAGTGCGCTTCTCAAACGAAACGGATCGGGCCATGGAATTGATGGTCGAACCGTGGGGGGCGGTCGAGCCGATCTCGGCCGGCGCTAGGTTCGCCATCCACTACACTCCGCACGTCGATCAAGAAGACACGTCCTATGCAGAGTATCATGCCGGGATGATCCGCTTTTGGGTCGAGGGCAGCGATTACGAGCTGGACATAGACGGCGAGCCCGTTCCGACCTGACGGCTGCTCACGCCCAATTGCAGTCACTCACCTCAGGGCCTACTCGGCATTGATGCCCTTCTTTCGGTTCATGGTACATGGTCGCGACCCACATCTCCCGGCGGGGATGAAGGGGTTTTATACAACCCGTCACGCTTACGCAGCCACGCAAGCGGAAGCTGCTGAGAAGGTACTTCGCCGCCTTGAGCAGGAGTTCACCGTCGGCGTGTCCGCTTCGATTTGGAACAGTGACATGCCGATCATGTCGATCGAAGACGCTTGGCGTATCCGCGTACACCAGCTTCTCTTAGCGCCTAATAAGGGTAGCACGTTTTATCGTCCGTGAACGTCCGCTAACCACCACAATGCGCCATTCCGGGGCATAGGAGGCTCATGACAGCTAACGCCCAGTAGCAGTCATTCAGATTTGCTGGCACTATCCAGGCCATGACGCAGCGACCTGTCACGACCCGTGCTGTTGGATCGATCGCGATAGCGTTGGCGTCTGCGGCCGCCGGATACGCTTTCGGGCTACCAAAACCGCATGCCCCCGAAGTGGATCACATCCGGGCCGCCGAAGCTGCGGTAATCGCGCGATCCCGATCCCCGGAAGGTTTCGGAGGCTCCCCCATTGTGCGAGACGCAATTCGTAGGTGGATGTTAAGGCAGGGTGGAACGGTCGAAAAGGTGATGTCACCTTATCAAGTCCAAGTAGTGGACACGCCGTCAATGTCCTGCGTGAAATTCGCGCTCATCGATTATAGCGTGGGTGGCGAGCCGACCTATTGCTATGAGCCACGCACCGCCCGGCTCGTGTGGGAGAACAGCGACGTCGAGTGAGCGTCCGCTTTCCACCAAACCCGGACGTTCGGAAGCGTAGGTTTTACAGGTTGAGCTTGATGAAGCGCGATACCGCGGGGGTGGAGATGCTGTTCCTGAGGCGGTCATATCGGCTCACCAGTGCGCGCGGCTTTACCGTTCGGGCGGCCGCGGTTACGATTTTGATATGACAAACTACGTTGTTTTGCGGGCCAGTCCGGACTGGGCGACGTTCGATCTGGAGGAGACGCGGCCGTTTCTGCGGTTGCACAAGCTGGACGAGAATCTGGTCATCGATTTCGCGCGGATCTGGGACGCCACGTTCCGGCTGAGTTATCGGATGGTGCGGGCGAGGTTGAAGGCGCTGACGCTGGTTACCATCGAGGCGGTGCATGACGCGACGGTGCTGCGATACGACGCGTTCGATGCGGGTGCCATCACGGCACAGGACCGCATCATCTTCCATGACGACGATGATTGGCTGGCCCCGCACGTGTTCGAGGAACTGGCGCGCCTGCCGCAGGCGGACGGTTACCGGTGGGGATCGATCCGGATCGGGCTGGATTTCGACCTGACCGCGCCGGGGGCGGGGATCCTCGCGCTGCGGCCGCTGTCCGACATCGTCTATACCAACAACTATGCGGTCGGCGGCGCGGCGTTCCTGACCCGCGGGCGCGAGGCGATGTTCGAGCATAGCCAAGCCGCGCGCGCCTTTGCGCAGCCGGACATGGTCGTCACGGACAGTTCGGATTATTTGTCATGCGCGGTCAAGCATCCGTGCAGCACGCTGGCCGCCAAATGGGCGATGCGCGAACCGGCGTTCCATCGCGATCCCGCGGCGTTCGTGGCGCCGTTCGTCAGTCGGTTGCGCGTTGCCGAACCGGCCGGCCCGTCCGCCTGGACCGCCGCGCCGATCGCGGAGTTGCGGGATATCATGGACGAACTGTAGCGCGACGAGGGGCGCCGCCGCGCTGACGACCGCTCAGATATGCCGTTCGTAGATGCGGTAGGTCTTGTTGATGCGGGTCTTCAGCGCGTCGGCGATCGAGCGCATGCCCTGATTGTCTTCGAGGATCCAGCCGATCTCGCTGCGCGTGGCGCCGTAGTTGGCAACCGACGCGCGGCGGATATATTCGATCATCATGAAGGCGAGCTGGCTGGCGAGACGGGTCGCCTGCATCCGTTTGACGACACCCATCAGGGGGACGCGCATGGTGCGGACCTGCGGCTTGCGGAGGCGCCAGAGGAGCTTGGCGAAGCCGAACGGGAAGAGCCGGCCGTTGAGGTCGGCGGTCAGCTCGTTCAGGTCGGGCAGCGTCATCATGAACGCGACCGGTTCGCCCTCGACCTCGGCGATCATGATGAGGTCGTTGAACACGACGGTCTTCAGCTTCTTGCCGGCATAGGCGATTTCGGAGTCGGTCAGCGGGACATAGCCCCAGTTGTCCGACCAAGCGTCGTTGAGGATGCCGAGGATGATCGCGGCTTCCTGAGCGAACTTGGTCTTGTCGACCTTGCGGACGCGGATGCGGGCGTTGCGCTCGCCCGAGGCGACGATCCGCTGGATCAGCGGGGGCATGTCCTCGACGATGCTGAGTTCGTAGCAATAGAGGTCCTTGACCCCGGTATAGCCCGCCGCGGTGATATAGCCTTCGTAGGTGGGCAGGTGATGGCCCATCATGACGGTCGGCGACTGATCGAACCCGTCGACCAGCAGGCCGGGTTCGTCCCAAACGGAGAGGCTGAACGGACCCATTGCGTGGCGGATGCCGCGGCGACGGAGCCAGTCCTCGGCCGCGGCAATCAGCGCGGCGGCGGTCTCGGCGTCTTCCGCCTCGAACATGCCCCAGTGGCCGACCTCGCTGCCGCCGCCCTGTTCGGACGGCATGGCCTGCACCAGCTTGTCGACCTGTGCCGAGATCCGACCGGTGACGCGCGTGCCGCGGCGCGCGATGAGGAACGCTGCGGTCGCATGTTCGAACCACGGATTTTCGCCGGGGGTCAGCAGCGCCTTCACCTCCACCTTGAGTGGCGGGATCCACGCGGGGTCGTTCGCGTAGAGCCGGAAGGGCAGGTCGATGAAGGCGGCCCACTCGGACCGCGTCCGGACCTCTGTGATGCGGACGTCGGTCGGAACCATGGTCATGAAGCTCAGTCCCGGATGCGCGTCGCCGGGTGGCTCATCTTCACGCCGCCCGAGAGCTCGCCCACATACGGGTAGTCCTTGGCGACGTCGGGCGTATAACCCAGATTGAAGACGGTCGGGCTCTTCTTTCGCTCGCTCACGCGGTTGTAGTGCGTGCCGAACAGCTTGTCCCAGAAGTAGCTGGTGATCCCGAAATTGCCGGTCTCGTCATGGAAATGATGGGCCATGTGCTTGGCCTTCATCGTGGCGAGCCAGGCGTTCTTCGGCTTGTAGGCCAGATGCTGGATGCAATGGCAGAATTCGTAGAAGCAGGTCGTCAGCAGGCCGGTGGCCAGTGCCGCGGCCGCGCCGCCGATACCGCCGATCGCGTAACCGATCGGGGCGGTCGCGATGGCGATGGTCGGCAGCGTCGTGTGGAGCGCGCCGAACAGAACCTCGAGATGGTTCGGATCCTGATGGTGATCGTAATGGATCCGCTTCCAGGTCGGGGCGAGGACCTTCGACTTCCACATCCACTTGCTGTGCAGGACGAAGCGGTGAAGGACGTACCACGCGAGCGGGTAGACGATCGCGGCGAACAGGATCGCGGCCAGCGTCGGGACTAGCGGTGCGGGACGCCAGGCGAAAACACCGATCGAGACGGCAGACAGCACCAGATAGGCGATGATCGCGGGGTACTGGAAATAGGCAACGACCAGCTCGCGGAGGGTCATCCGGTCGAGATGGTGGCGCTGGCTCCAGAAGCCGGCGCGGGGGGTTTCGATCGTCTTCACTGGCAGTCCTTGCTGGTACGTCGCAGGCCGTCGCCCGGTCCATTCAGATATGAAGACGTCTATCGTTCTGCAATGCGGCGGATTTCGGGCGTTGCCGCGTTATTCCTCGGTCCGGATCAGAACGGCCTCGCCGATCAACAGGAACAGGACGAACGGCGCCCAGGCGGCGAGGCTGGGCGGATAGGCGCCGAGATTGCCCATCGCGAGCGCGAAATTATCCGCCACGAAATAGGCGAAACCAAGCGCCATGCCGAGCACCGCGCGCAGGAACAGCCGCCCGGACCGCGCAAGACCGAAGGCGGCGACGCCGGCGAGCAGCGGCATCAGCACCGCGGACAACGGGCCGGAGATCTTGTGCCACAGCCCGGCCCTCAACGGTCCGGTCGGGCGGCCGGCGGCGGACAGTTCGCCGATCGCGTCGCTCAGGTCGGTGAACGAGCGTTCGTCGGGGTGGACATCGGCGAGCGTGAAGCGGTCGGGCGTGACGCCCTGCGCGATGCGGTAGCCGGGCGCGGGCGCGCGGACACCGGCGGCGACGTCGAACCGCTGCGCCCCCTGCAGCACCCAGCCGTCGCCTTGCTGAAGGGCGCTGGCGGCGGTGACGATCGATTTCAGGATGCCGCCGTCGCGGTCATAGACCGTGACCCCACGCAGGACGGTGGCCGCGCCGCGCCCGCCAACGGTATCGGCGTGGACGAGGTCGTCGCCGTCGCGCAGCCAGACGTTCGTGACGATGCCGCGGTCGGCCGGGATGGGGCCATATTCGACCGCCTGCCACGCGGACAGCGTCGCGGTGGCGCGCGTGACGATGCGATCGTTGAACGCGAACGAAACCGCGGCGACCGCGACGCTGGCGATGATCAGCGGGGCGAGAATCTGATGCGCCGACACGCTGGCGGCCTTCATCGCGATGATCTCGCTGTTCTGGTTCAGCGTTGCGAGCGTGATGAGCGTGCCGAGCAGCACCGCAAAGGGGAGGAAGCGCGAGATGATCTGCGGCGTGCGGAGCGAGGCATAGGTCCACAGTTCCGGGCTTCCATTGCCCTTGTAGGCGAGGATGTCGCCCGACTCGCCCAGCAGGTCGAGCGCGAGCAGGACGATCACCAGCGCCGCGAGCACGGCCAGGCTGCGGACCAGGAAGGTCCGCGCCATGTAGATCGTGATGGTGCGCGAGCCGAAGGACAGGTTCATGCCGGCAGGTCCTTGTTACGGCGATCGGTCCAGCGCCGGCCGAGGTTGCGGAAGCTCGCCCCGATCTTCGCGAAGCCGCGTTCGAGAACGGCGATCGGCGCGCCGCCGGGGACGTTCGCGACCATGTGGTACATCCAGATCGTCAGCGCCGCGAAGCCGAGGAACGGAACCCAGAGCGCCAGGATCGGATCGATCCGACCGAGCGTGCCGAGCGCCGCGCCATATTCGTTGATCTTGTGCTGCGTCACCAGCACGACGATCGCGACGAACACGCCGAGCGCAGAGGACGAGCGCTTGGGCGGCACCGCAAGGGCGAGCGCCAGCAGCGGGAGCAGCAGCATCGTCGCGACCTCCACCAGCCGGAAATGATATTCGGAACGGAGCGCGTTGCGGGTAGCGGGGGTCGTCTGCTCCAGCTTGGACTGGCGGGACAGTTCCGGAATCGTCAGCTCCCGGTCGCGGCTGCCGCGCTGGCGGAACGACTCCATCTTGGGCAGGTCGATCGGCAGATCGTGCGCGACGAAGCTGAGCACGCGCGGGGAGCGGAATTCGGGGGCGTCGTGGACGAGCGTGCCGTTCGCCAGGCGGAAGATGATCGTGTTCGGATCGTCCGTCGCCAGGAAGGTGCCGCGTTCTGCGGTGACGGCCAGCGTGCGCCCGCCGCTCGCCTGCGTATCGACGAAGATGCCGTAGAGGTCGCGGCCCTTGTTCTCCGCGCGCTCGATCCGCATCGTCATGCGCTTGCCGAGCTTGGTGAATTCGCCGACCTTGATCGATGCGCCCAGCGCACCGGAGCGAAGTTCGTAGCGCAGCCCTTCATAGGCGTAGCGCGACATCGGCTGGACGTAGCCGAGGATCAGCAGGTTGAGGAGCGCGAGCGCGATCGCGAAGATGTAGGGCACGCGCAGCAGCCGGCCATAACCGAGCCCGACCGCACGCAGCACGTCGAGTTCCGAGGACATCGCCAGTTTCCGGAACGCCAGCAGGATGCCGAGCGTCAGGCCGATCGGGATCGCGAACGACAAATATTCGGGCAGCATGTTCGCCAGCATCCGCCAGACGACCGACACCGGTCCGCCCTCGCTCGCGACGAAATCGAACAGGCTGAGCATCTTGTCGAGCAAGAAGAGCATGGCCGCCACGACCAGGGTTCCGGCCAGCGGAACGGCGATCAGGCGGGCGATGTAGCGATCGGTCAGGGTTCCGAATTTCAAGATTGCGACGCCCCATCACCATGTTTTGGCCTCAAACGCGGCCGATCTGACGTGAACGAGGAGGCTTCGTCGAACCACCGCGATGATGCGCGGCTATAGCTTCCGGGAGTGCGTAGGTCATGTCGAAACTGTCGGGTCTGGTCGGGTTGGTCGCAGTTGGCCTGCTGTCTGGCGCGCCGGCGGCCGCTGCGCCGCTGGCGTCGCATGTCGGCGGGTGCGCTGCGTCGCCCGTGCCGGCGATGCTGGTGCAGGTGACCGGGTTCAAGGACCGTCACGGGACGTTGCGCGTCCAGAGTTATGGCGGCGATCGACAGAGCTTCTTCGAAAAGGGAGCGTATATCGATCGGATCGACGTGCCGGTGCCGGCGAATGGCCCCGCGCGGGTCTGCGTTCCGGTCGGTCGGACCGGGGAGTACGCCGTCTCTGTGCGGCACGACATGGACGGGGACCGCAAGACCGGCCGCGCCGATGGCGGCGGCATGTCGGGCAATCCGCACGTGTCGGTCGGCGACCTGGTGTTCAAGCGGAAGCCGCCCGCCGAGCGGGTGGCGATCTCGGTCGGGCGCGGCGTGACGACGGTGCCGGTCATCCTCAACTATATGCAGGGCATGTCATTCCGCCCGATTTCGGGGCGTTAAGATGGTTCGTGTCGCACTTCTGTCCAATCCGAAATCGACGGGCAACCGGTCGCTCCTGCCGCGGATCCGCGCCTTCTGCGCCGAGCATGACGACATCTTCCACTACGAGGTGGAGGAGGTCGCGCAGATCGGCGAGGCGCTGCGCACGATCGCGCGGGTCGAGCCGGTCGTGCTGGTGATCAACGGCGGCGACGGCACGGTGCAGACGGTGCTGACCGAGATCCATCACGGCCAGTGGTTCGGCGAGACGCCGCCGCCAGTCGCGGTACTGCCCAACGGCAAGACGAACCTGATCGCGCTCGACCTGGGCGCGGTGGGCGATCCGGTCGCGGCGCTGGAACGGGTGATGGAGATCGCGCGGAACGGGGTCGACGCCTATGTCGTGCGTCGTGAGCTGATCGCGCTGACCAGCGGCGACGATGCCAGCGTGCGGCCCGTGATGGGCATGTTCCTGGGCGGTGCCGGGCTGGCCGACTCGATCCTGTTCTGCCGCAACAAGGTGTATCCGCTGGGGCTGCCCAACGGGTTCAGCCATGTGCTGACCGCGATGGCCGTCGTGCTGTCGCTGATATTCGGCATCCGCGCGGCGTTCCTGCCGCCGCGGCCGGGGCATGTGAAGGTGTCGCTGATGCGGCAGGGCCAGTTGCAGGGGCGGTTCTCGATCATGATCGTGACCACGTTGCAGAAGATGCTGATCGGTACGTCCGCGTCGACGATGGCGGGCGGCGACGAGGGTGCGCTGAAGCTGATGATGGTCGATCACCGGCCGTGGACGCTGGTGCGGGCGATCTTTGCCGGCATCAGCGGGCGGCTGGGCAAGCAGGCGATGAACGGCGTGCATGTCGAGCGCGGCGACGAGATCCGGATCGAGGGCGTGCGGTCGAGCGTGATCCTGGACGGCGAGCTGTTCCAGAATGTCGAGGGATTCCCGATCGTTCTGAAGCATACCTCACCCGTTCCGTTCCTGCGCCTTGCCGCCTGAACAGGCGTCGGGCGTGACGGCAGTGTGCGCGCTGGTGCGTGAGGAGCTGGCGCTGCCGGTCGATCCGCGCGTGACCGCGATGGCGGCGGCGATCGCGGCGCGGCATGGGGGTGCGGCGCGGGCGGTGCTGTTCTACGGGTCGTGCCTCAGGACGACCGAGCTCGACGGGCAGATGCTCGATTTCTACCTGATCGTGTCGGATTATCGCGCGGCCTATCCAGCGCGCTGGATGCGGCTGGCGAACCGGTTGCTACCACCGAACGTGTTTCCGGTTGCGGACAACGGGTTGGCATCTAAATATGCAGTGTTGTCCGAAGCCGATCTGGACGCGCTGTGCGGGCCGGAAGCGTCGACCGTGTCGGTCTGGGCACGGTTCGCGCAGCCGTCGCGGCTGGTGTGGCGGCGCGACGACGCGGCGGCGGAGCGGGTGGTCGGGTCGGTCGCGCGGGCCGGGCCGACCGCGATGGCGCTGGCGTTACCGATGTGTGCGCCGGCCGAGCGGGGCGATCCACTGGCGGTGTGGCGGGCGGCGTTCGCGCAGACCTACCGTGCCGAGCTGCGGGCCGAGCGGGACGATCGGTCAGGGTCGATCGTCGATGCCGATCCGGAGCGCTACCGGCGGTTCGGGGCGGCGATCCTGCCGGGGCTGGTCGGGGCCGGGGGCGAGGCGCGCTGGCGCAGCTTGCGGCGGAACGGCAAGTCGCTGACCGTGCTGCGGCTGATGAAGGCGAGCGCGACCTTCGCCGGCGGGATCGATTATCTGGCGTGGAAGATCAATCGTCACGCGGGGACCAAGATCGCGATCAGGCCCTGGCAGCGGCGGCATCCGTTGCTGGGTGCGCTGGTGCTGCTGCCGCAGCTGCTGCGCGGCGGCGCAGTGCGGTAAGATCAGGTCCCGGCGGGTTCGGTGGTGGCCAGACCGGTGCGGACCGCGCGGGCGAGGCCGGCGATGGTGAATGGTTTGCGCAGCACGTCCTGCCCGCGGAGCCGGTCGCCGGTATCGGCATCGCCGACATAGCCGGTGACGAAGATCGTCGCGACGTGCGGATGGTCCGCTCGGATCGCGGCGACGAGGTCCGGTCCGGTCATGCCCGGCATGACGACGTCCGATATCACGAGCCGCACGTCGCGTTCGGTACGGAGGGCGGAGAGCGCATCCTCCCCGCAGGCACAGGCGATCGGACGGTAGCCGAGTTCCACCAACGCTTCGACGGTCGAGGTGCGGACGCGCGGGTCGTCCTCCACCACCATCACGGTTTCGCCGCGGCCGTCCGCGGTGGCGGGGGAGGGGGCGGAGATGGCCGGTCGCGCGACCTCGGCGATGTGGCGGGGGAGGTAGAGCGAGACGCCGGTGCCGGCCCCAGGCTGCGAGCTGATCAGGATGTCGCCACCGGACTGGCGCGCGAAGCCGAAGATCTGGCTGAGGCCTAGACCGGTGCCCTTGCCGATCGGCTTGGTGGTGAAGAACGGTTCGAACGCGCGCTCGATGACGGCGGGGTCCATGCCACAGCCGGTGTCGCGGACCTCGATCCGGAGATAGTCGCCGGGGGCGAGCTTGCCGACCTCGTCCGCCGCGACCCTGCAGTTCGTCGTGATGATGTCGACGCGGCCTTCGCCGTCCAGCGCATCGCGCGCGTTGACCGTGAGGTTCAGGACCGCGTTCTCGAGTTGATGCGGGTCGCACCAGGTCGCCCAGCAATCGTCGGCGATCGTCAACGCGACGACGATCCGTTCGCCCAGCGCACGGTCGAGCAGGTCGCGCATGCCGCGGATCAGCCGCGCGGCATCGACATGTTCCGGCCGCAGCGGTTCGGCACGCGCGAAGGCGAGCAGCCGGCGGGTGAGTGCGGCTGCGCGAGTCGCCCCGTCGAGCGCCTGATCCAGGTGGCGGGCGACGTCCTTCGGACTGTTCGTCAGCCGGCGTTGCGCCAGTTCGAGCCCGCCAAGCACGACCGCCAGCATGTTGTTGAAATCATGCGCGATCCCGCCGGTCAGCTGGCCGACCGCTTCCATCTTCTGCGCCTGATGCAGCTGCGCCTCGGCCGCCGCGCGGGTCGTGGCCTCGACCTGCAGTCGGACGTTGGCATCGCGCAGTTCGCGGGTCCGCGCCTCCACCGCGAGTTCCAGTGCGCCGGCGCGATCGGCGGCGACGTCCGCGCGGCGCCCTGCCTCGCGCCGCGCGTGGACAGCGCGGACCGCGAGCGTGCCGAGTACGACGCCGACGATGCTGAGCACGACGCCGAGCAGCGAGAGCAGGGTCGCCAGGATGTCGGACTGCGCGCCCGATCGCTCGGCCTGTGCGGACAGGCTGGTCAACGTGGCGCGTTCGTGGCGCGAGACGCGGTCGACCAGCGTGGACAACTGATCAATGCTCGGCGATCGGCCGGCGCGGTCGAACGCGGTGAGCGCGGCCCAGGCCTGGCGCGTACCGGCGCTGCGCGCGGGGGCGTCGAGTTCGGCACGGCGGCGTTCGTAGAGGACGCGGAGCGCCGCGATGACGGGGCGCTGGACCGGATCGGGTGCGGTGAAGCCAGTCAGCGTGTCGAGCCGCGCGCCAGCCAGCGCCCAGTGATCGAAGTAGGCCCGACCCGCGGGTGGGGCGCCGGAGATCGCGAAGCGGCCGAGCGCCGCCTCCGCCCGCGCCATGGCCACGTCGAAATCGCGGATGGCGAGCAGCACTTCGTAGCTGTGCCGTTGTAGCGACAGCGCGGTATCCCGCCGCGCGTTCGCGATACCGACCAGCGTGACGAGCAGCGCGAGTAACAACGCCACCGCCATCGCCCCGGCCCGGACCCAGATGTTCTGCCACCAGTTCGGCGGTTCCGCGTCGGAGGTCCGGGGGAGCGGTGCGGTCATGCCGGCAAGCTAGCCCAAGGGGGCGAGCTTGCAAACATGCGCAATCGGTCAGGGTCGGGTCAGGCCTGCGGGATCACTCCCGTCGCGCGCCCGGCGGCGGCGAAGGTTTCGAGTATCTCGGTCACCTGGTCGTCGGTATGTTCCGCGCAGAGCGAGCAGCGCAGCAGGAAGGTGCCGGCCGGCGTCGCGGGCGGACGCGCCATGTTCACGTAGAGCCCGCGTTCCAGCAGCGCCTGCCACGTCGCCACGGTGATCGCCTGGTCGGGCATCATGACCGCGATGATCGCCGACTGGGCGGTCGGCGTGCCGAGCGTGTAGCCGAGATCGCGCAGGCCCTGGTGCAGGCGGCGCGAATTCTTCCAGAGATGTTCGCGCTTGTCGCCCGCGTGCATCAGCTTGCGGATCGAGGCGGCGGCGGTGGCGACCACCGACGGCGGGAGCGATGCCGTGAAGACGTAAGGGCGCGTGACGAGCCGCATGACCTCGAACTTCGGATGGTTCGACACGCAGAAGCCGCCGACCGTGCCGACCGACTTGGAGAAGGTGCCAACCACGAAATCGATGTCGTCGGCGACGCCGGCTTCCTCGAACACGCCGCGGCCATGTTCGCCGAAGAAGCCCATGCCGTGCGCTTCGTCACACAGGATCATCGCGCCATGCTTCTTCGCGACGGCGACCATTTCCTTGAGCGGCGCGATGTCGCCGAGCATCGAATAGACGCCCTCGAGCACGACGAGCTTGCCCGCCTCGACCGGCAGGCGGCCGAGCCGCTTGTCGAGATCCTCGACCGAATTGTGGCGGAACCGCACGACTTCGGCATTGCCCAGCCAGCAGCCGTCGTAGATCGACGCGTGGCTATCTGCGTCGAGGATGATGTAGTCGCCCTTGGCGCAGAGCGTGGAGATGACGCCGAGATTCGCCTGGTAGCCCGTCGAGAAGACGATCGCGCTTTCCATGTCGTAGAATTCGCGGAGCGCATCCTCGCACTCGCGGTGGCCCTGGTAAGTGCCGTTCAGCACGCGGCTGCCGGTGGTGCCGGCGCCGAACTTGTCGAGCGCGTCCTTGCCGGCGGCGACGACGTCCGGGTCGAACGTCATGCCCATATAATTGTAGGTGCCGAGCAGGATCGTCTTGCGGCCCTTGATGATGGCGAGGGTGGGGGACAGCACCTCCTCCATCACGATCGCGAACGGATCGCGCACGCCGGTGTCGAGCAGCGCCTGGCGCTCGGCGATCAGCCCGTCGAATTTCGACAGCAGATCGCGCGGTGTGGGGTTGGGCAGGACGTCGGTCAGGGCGACCGAGTCGGGGGTCTGGCTGGCGTCGGTCATGCGGGCTTGCTCAGCTTTTCGATGGTGTCGACCAGCTGGCCGATCGTCTCGATCTCGGCCTGCATGTTCATGGTGATGAGGATGTCGAATTCGTCCTCCACCGCGGCGACGAAATCCATGACGGTCAGGCTGTCCCATTCGAGGTCGCCGGCGAAGCTGGTCGCTTCGGCCAGCGGGACCTGTTTCTTGTTGAACGGTTCGATCTGGTCGGCGACCTTGGCGAAGGTCTCTTGGCGCGATGTCATGGACGTCCCTTAATTGGTCGAGTCGGCATGTGCCAAGCGATTGCGGCGAAAAGGCGGATCAAAGCCAGCCATGTGCGCGGTACCATGCGGCGGTGGCGCGCAGGCCGGCGGGGGTCGTGACCTGTGGCCGCCAGGGGCCGTCGGGCATGGTGCCGTGCACGACCCAATCGGGGTGGCGGAGATAGCCGACGCGGTCGGGGGTGAGCTTGGCACCCTTGCCGCGGATCAGTCCGTCGATTCGCGCACCGAGCGCCAGCAACGGGCCAGGCATCGACAGGGTGCGGGCGCGGCGGTCGAACACCGTGCCGAGCAGGCGAGCGAAGACGTGATAGTCCCAGCCGTTCGGGGTGCCGTCGTCGGCTTCGAGGATCTGCCGGTCATAGTGGGTGAGTTGAAGGAGGAGCAGGCGGGCCAGATCCTCCGCGGCGATGATCGAGAAGCGGCCGCTTGGCGGGAGCAGGACGAGGCCGCGCGCCGCCATGCGGAAGATTTCGAGCATCTCGTGGTCGCCGGGGCCGTAGATGGCGGGCGGGCGGACGATCGACCAGTCGAGCGCGGATGCGGCGACGAGATTCTCGCCCTGCAGCTTCGACCAGCCATAGTCGCTGAGCTGCGGTTCGCGTGCGGAGAGCGAGGAGACGTGGACGAAGCGCGCGATGCCGGCGTTGGTCGCCGCGGCGAGCATGGCGGCGGTGCCGTCGATGTTGGCGCGGGCGAAACCGGCGCGGTCGGGCGCGTTGACTGCGCCGGCGACGTGGATGACGGCGTCGGCCCCCTCGACTAGCGCGGCGAGCGAGCCTGTGTCGTCGAGCGCGCCGGCGATCCAGGTGACGCCGTCTCGGTTGGGCTGCGGCCGGCGGGTGAGGGCGCGGACGGGGTGGCCGGCGGCGGCGGCCTGGGTCAGCAGGTGGCCGCCGACGAAGCCGGTCGCGCCGGTGATGGCAATGACGGTCATAGCAGCACCATGTGATCGCGGTGGACGAGGGCGGAGCGCGGCGCGTAGCCGAGGATGCCAGCCTGTTCGGCGGAACGGCGCCCGGCGATGCGGACCGCGTCGGCGGCGTCATATTCCGCCAGGCCGCGGGCGAAGCGGCCGTCGGGGCCCGCGATCTCCACCACGTCGCCGCGCGTGAAGCGGCCGTCGATCGTGACCGCGCCGGCCGCGAGCAGGCTGGCCCCGCGGGCGAGCGCATCGGCTGCGCCGGCATCGACATGGATCGTGCCGCGCGCGGTGAGGCGGCCGGCGAGCCAGGATTTGCGTGCGCCGCGGACCGGATCGGCGACGAACACCGTGCCGGTGCCGCCGGCGAGGAAGGCGGCGAGCGGGTGGGGGCGTTGACCGCTGGCGATGGCGAGGTGCGCGCCGGCGGCCTGGGCGATCCGCGCGGCCTCGACCTTCGAGGCCATGCCGCCGGAGCCCATGCCCGAGGCGGACCCGCCGTCCGCCATCGCGCGGATGCGGGCGTCGATGTGGGTGACTTCGTCGATGCGGGTTGCGGCCGGGTCGCGGTGCGGATTGGCGGTGTAGAGGCCGTCGACGTCGGAGAGCAGCAGCACGCCCTGCGCGCGGGCGGCCTGTGCCACGCGGGCGGCGAGGCGGTCGTTGTCGCCGAACCGGATTTCCGCGGTGGCGACCGAGTCGTTTTCGTTGATGACCGGGACCGTGCCGAGCGTGAGCAGCCGATCGAGCGTCGAAGCGGCGTTGAGGTAGCGCCGGCGGTCCTCGAGATCGTCGAGTGTCAGCAGGATCTGCGCGGCGGTCAGCCCGCGGCTGCCGAGCAGTTCGGCCCAGGCCTGCGACAGCGCGATCTGGCCGACCGCGGCGGCGGCCTGTGCATCCTCGAGCGAGGCGCGGCCGCCCTTGGGGAGGGCCAGCCGGCGGGCGCCGAGCGCGATCGCGCCGGACGACACGATCACGACCTGTTGCCCCGCCGCATGGGCCGCGGCGATATCGGCCGCCACCGTCGCCAGCCAGTCCCGCCGGATCGACCCGTCGGCATCCACGAGGAGCGCCGAGCCGATCTTGATGATCAGCCGCGCGCAGCGGCCGGGGGAGAAGCGTTGCGGCACCGGCCGGGGACGATCAGATCGGCGACCAGGCGGGGGTTTCGGCGTCGGCTTCGCTGGTGTCGGTCGTGGCGTTGCCCTTGTCCGGCGCGGTGCCGAGGGCCGCGACGATCTGGTCGAGCACCGGTTCGAGCCCGGTGCCGGCCGCGCCGGAGAGCAGCATGACCTCGGCGCCGCTGGCCTTGGCGAGCTTCTTCGCAAGCTTCGCCACGTCCTTTTCGGGGAGCGCGTCGACCTTGTTCAGCGCCAGGATCTGCGGCTTGTCCTCGAGCCCGCTGCCATAGGCGACCAGTTCGTCGTTGACGACGTGCCAGGCCTCGATCGGATCGTCGCCGGTTGCGTCGACCAGGTGAAGCAGGACGCGGCACCGTTCGATATGACCGAGAAAGCGGTCACCGATGCCCGCGCCGTCCGCAGCGCCCTGGATCAGACCGGGGATGTCGGCGACGACGAATTCGCGCTGGTGATGCGTCGCGACGCCGAGTTGCGGACGGACGGTGGTGAAAGGGTAGGCCCCGACTTTTGCGTTCGCGTTCGACACCGCGTTGATGAAGGTCGACTTGCCGGCGTTGGGCAGGCCGACGAGCCCGGCGTCGGCGAGCAGCTTCAGCCGCAGCCAGACCCACGCTTCTTCCTCGGGCCAGCCGCTGCCGTGCTGCCGCGGCGCGCGGTTGGTGGAGGTTTTGTAACTGGCATTGCCGCGGCCGCCGTCGCCGCCCTTGAGGAAGATCTCGCGCTGGCCCGCCTCGGTGAAGTCGAGCAGCACGGTTTCCTTGTCGTCGGACAGGACCTGCGTCCCGACGGGGACGCGCACGACGAGGTCGTTGCCGCCCGCGCCGGTGCGGTTGGAGCCGGAGCCGCCCTTGCCGCGGGGCGCGCGGAAATGCTGCGTGTAGCGGAAGTCGATGAGCGTGTTGAGGCCGGCGACCGCCTCGAACACGATGTCGCCGCCCTTGCCGCCATGGCCGCCGTCGGGGCCGCCATATTCGATGAACTTTTCACGTCGGAACGACACCGCGCCGGGGCCACCGGAACCGGAACGAACGTAAATCTTGGCCTGATCGAGAAAATGCATCGCGCGCCCTTAGCCGAAACACGGCCGAAACGGAACCGCGATCGGCCGTGCTATACGGGGGCCGGCGGCGTGGGCCTGGAGTCGTCCTTTGTGGGGCGCTGTGCGGAAGCGATCAGTTGCGCGACCGCCATGTCGCGCGCCGTGTTGCGCGGCAGGCCGAGTGCACGCGAGACGGGATCGCCCAGCAGCGCGTCGCCGAGCGCGCTGAGCACCAGCGACAGAGTGAGCGGCGCGACCGGTTCGCCCTGATGATCGCCGAGCGCCTCCACCACCTTGTGGATCGCATCCATGATCGGATCGAGCGAACCGCGGTCGCCCGACAGGATCATCCAGGAGGCGAGCGCGCCGGCCCCTTCGCTGTCGAACGCGTCGAACGTCAGGTCGACGATGATCCGCGGGTCCGCTTCCCCGGCGCGCGCCTTGCGGACGGCGTCCTCGATGCGGGCCGTGATACGTTCGGCCATCGACGCGGCGAGCGCGCTCTGCAGCCCGGCGGCGGAGCCGAAATGATGGAGCAGGTTCGCGTGGCTCTTGCCGATCCGGGCGGCCACGGCCTTCAGCGTCACGGCCTGCGGCCCATCCTCGATCAGCAGAGCGCGGGCGGCGGCGATGGCCGCATCCTTGCTGTCCGCCGCGGTCAGTCGGGTGCGCGTTGACACTATTGTCGGTTCCATAGTACTAACAACCCTGTCAGAAGCCACCGGGATATTGTGATGCAAAGCCACAGTCCGGCCGATTTGTCGATCACCCCGCGCGACCGCCGGTTTGGGCGGGACGCTCCGCAGGACCGCCACTGGCTGGCGGGCGACCCCTATCAGACCGCGATCTACAATGCGCTGTCCGTCACATTTCCGAAAGGCGAGGCGTTCTTCGTCGAATCGGTGCGGGCTTTTCGGGACGGTACGGAGCCGCGACTGGCCGCCGAGATCGCCGCATTCGTGAAGCAGGAAGTGATGCACACGCGCGAGCATGTCGCGTTCAACCGGCGCGTCACCGATGCCGGCTACGATGTCGGCCGGCTGGAGGCGGCGGTGGATGGGCGGCTGGCGGTGATTCGGACACGACCGGCGATCGCGAGCCTGGCGGTGACGATGGCGCTGGAACATTATACCGCGATCCTGGCGCATGCGTTGCTGGCCTATCCGGCGCATCTGGACCGCGCCGAGCCCGAAACCGCGGCGTTGTGGCGCTGGCACGCGATCGAGGAGATCGAGCACAAGGGCGTCGCGTACGACACCTGGCTGCACGCGACGCGGGGCTGGTCGCGGTGGCAGCGCTGGTCGGTGAAGGCGAAGGTGATGCTGCTCGTCACGCAGAACTTCATGGTCGATCGAACGCGCGGTGCGCTGGACCTGCTGGCGCAGGACGGGATTACCGGATGGCGGGCCGGGTGGGGGCTGTTCCATGCGGCGTTCGTGGCACCAGGGCTGGTGCGCCGGATCGCGGGGGCGTGGTTTGCCTATTTCATGCCGGGCTTCCACCCGTGGAACGAGGATGACCGGCCGTTGATCGTGCAGGCCGAGCGGCTGCTCGCGACCGCGTAACGGCGCGTTACGCGGCGAGGAGGTGGACCGGCCCGCCGTGCGGGTCCGGTTCCAGGTGAAGAATGGCGGTCGCGCCGGTGAAGCGGAAACCGAGCTTGCGGAGCAGGGTAGTCGCGGCGGGGTCACCGTCCGGAGCCGCGTCCAGTTGCGTCAGGCCGAGCATCGCGGCGATCGCGATCATCGCGCGTCCGGCCTCGGTGGCGTAGCCGCGGTTGCGGCGGTCGGCGCGGACCCAGCAGTCGAGTGTGACGCGGCCCTGACGATCCTCGAGCGCGATGGTGCCGACCAGTTCGGCGCCGGTGCCGGTGCGCTCCATCATCAGCAGTGCCGGGCGGTCGAACTCCGCCGGGCGGGCGAGCAGCGCGTGGGCTCGATCGTCGCAGCGTGCCGGGACCAACCTGGACGTGAACGGGGTGGCTGGGCCTGCGAGGGCGGATGCCAGGATCGCGGCATCGTCGACCCAGCCGGGCCTCAGCAGCAGCCTGTCGGTGCGGGCGAACATCGGTACACTCTCCTTCGTTCGCCGCGGATTAGCCGGATCGCATGACGACTCTGCGACGCTCGGGCCGACGAAAGAAGAACGCGAAAAAGGGAGGCAGGCAACCGGTGCCCACCTCCCTTTTCGATATCGGCAGACGACCGGGCCGAACGGCCCGGTTGCCTTGATTACTCTGCGGCTTCGGCCAGCACCGGTGCTTCGACGCTGACGAACTTGCGGCTGAGCTTGCCCGAGTGAAACACGACGCGGCCCTCGGTCAGCGCGAACAGCGTGTGATCCTTGCCCATACCGACATTGACGCCGGGATAGACGCGGGTGCCGCGCTGGCGGATGATGATGTTGCCACCGATCACTTCTTCGCCGCCGAACTTCTTCACGCCGAGACGGCGACCGGCCGAGTCACGACCGTTGCGGCTGGAGCCGCCTGCTTTCTTATGTGCCATATCTTCTTACTCCGGTTCGCGGATCAGGCTTCGGCGGACGCGGGCTGAGCCGACGCCTGCGGTGCCTTGTGATCGCCGATCGCGGTGATCTTCAGGATGGTGTGGTGCTGGCGATGGCCGTTCTTCCGGCGGTAGTTATGCCGGCGGCGCTTCTTGAAGACGATGACCTTCTCGCCCTTCGCCTGCGCGATGATCTCGGCCGACACGGTCAGGCCGGCGACGTCCTGCGCCGCGCCGTCGTTGCCGGCGAACAGCACGTCGCCCAGCGATACCGTCGAGCCCGCGTCACCCGCGATCTTTTCGACGACGATCTTGTCTCCGGCGGCAACGCGATACTGCTTGCCGCCCGTGCGCACGATAGCGAACATGGCCCTCATCACTTCTTCAAAGCTGGTCCGGTTCGGGAATCGACTGCGTGCCGATCCCGTTCGGAAGAGAAGCGCGGCTAACCTTCATGAGGGTCAAAGTCAACCGATTGGTGACAGAACCGCGACAATCGATCAGGCGATTTCCGGCAATCCGGCAGCGGAAACCGAGTCGTAGCGGTCCTGATCGAGGATGCCCATCCGCTTGGCGACGATCGTCGGGACCAGCGCCTGGCCCGCCACGTTGACCGCGGTCCGGCCCATGTCGATGATCGGATCGATCGCAAGGAGCAGTCCGGCCCCCTCCAGCGGAAGGCCGAGCGTCGACAGCGTGAGCGTCAGCATGACGATCGCCCCCGTCAGCCCGGCGGTGGCGGCCGAGCCGATGACCGAGACGAAGGCGATCAGGACATAGTCTGAGAGGTGGAGCGGGATGCCGTAGAATTGCGCCACGAACAGCCCGGCGACCGCGGGGTAGATCGCGGCGCATCCGTCCATCTTGGTCGTGGCGGCGAGCGGCACGGCGAACGCGGCATAATCACGCGGCACGCCCAGGTTGCTGACCGCGACCGCCTCCGTCACGGGCAGCGTGCCGATCGAGGAGCGCGAGACGAAGCCGAGCTGGATCGCCGGCCAGGCGCCCGCGAAGAAGGCGGCGGGGCGCAGGCCATTGGCGATCAGGATGAGCGGGTAGACGACGAACAGCACGATCGCGAGGCCGATATAGACCGCGCCGGCGAATGCGCCGAGCTGCGCCAGTGTGGACCAGCCATATTTGGCGACCGCGGTACCCAGAAGCCCGGCGGTGCCGATCGGCGTCAGGCGGATGACCCACCACAGGATCTTGCGGACGATATCGAGGAACGCGCGGTTGAACGCGAGGAAGGCGTCGCTCTTCTCACCGATCCGCACCGCCGCGATGCCGATCACCAGCGCGATGACGACGATCTGGAGCACGTTGAACGACAGGCTGCTGACCACGCCGCCGCTGGCGTCGAGATGCGACGAGACGGTGAGGCCGATCGGGTTCGACGGGATGATACCCTTCAGGAAATCGAGCCAGCTGCCCGCGGTGTCAGGAACGGTCCCGGTGCCGGGGGCCAGGCCGGAGTTTACGCCGGGTTGCAGGATCGTGCCGAGCGCGAGGCCGATGCAGACCGCGATCAGCGCGGTGATGCCGAACCAGAGGAGCGTGCGCCAGACGAGCCCGGCCGCGCCCTGGAGATTGCGGATGTTGGCGATCGAGGCGACGATCGCGGTGAAGACTAGCGGTGGGACGAGCGCGCGCAGCAGCTGAACGAAGATCGACCCCACGAGGTCGAGCGCACGGAGCAGCCAGTTCGGGTTCGCGGCGTCCCCACCCAGCCCGCGGGCGACGAACCCGAGCGCCAATCCTACCAGGACCCCGACGAGGACCTGCGCGGCGAAACCGAAGCGGGGTTGGGCTTTGGGCGGAGTGGTCGCAGCTGTCATCGGCAGAGAGTGATGACGGCGGTCACCACGTGCAAGCGACCTTTGCTATGCGGGACGCGACCCGCACTATGCCGCTCGACCGGTGACGGCATGGTGTCGGGCCGGTATTCTCTCAGTGGCGATGCTCGCGGCGGAGCGAGTAGCGGCCATCCTCATAGCCGTCGAACAGCCCGGCAATGGCGGGATGGTCGATGGGCTCGTCGCTTTCGTCGGGCTCCAGATTCTGCTGGCTGACATAGGCGACATAGTTGCTGTCGGCATTTTCGGCGAGCAGGTGGTAGAAGGGCTGGTCCTTCGACGGGCGGATGTCCTCCGGGATCGCGTCATACCATTCCTGGCTGTTCGCGAAGGTCGGGTCGACATCGAACACGACGCCGCGGAATTCGAACAATCGGTGGCGCACGACCGCGCCGATCGCGAATCGCGCATGCGAAATCGCAGGCGCGGTCCGGCTTGCCGCGTGCTGGTCGGGGGAGAAGGCGAGGGTCTTTGTCATGATGGTCAATTTAGAGCGTTGTCGCGCCATCGCAAGCAGCGGGAAGGGCGGCTGCGACCAAGTGCGTCGCATCAAGGGTTGGCAAGCCCGCGGACCTTCGCTAGAGGCCACCGCTCGGACCGCCGCCGTGCCTCGACGCACGGCGCCAGACCTCTGCGGAGAGGTGCCAGAGTGGTCGATCGGGACGGTCTCGAAAACCGTTGTGCCGCAAGGTACCGTGGGTTCGAATCCCACCCTCTCCGCCACTTTCCCAAATATGTCGTCTTATGCCTGAGGCGAGTTCCTCGGGACGTGATCGCGGCGATCGCGTCGACCTCGAATTGGAGGAGCTCGGCCGATGCGGGATCCGCCGCCAGGGATTCACATCATCACCGGCAGCTTGACCTTCTTGGCGTCCGCCGGACGGAAGATGTTGAGATACTGGCAATCCTCGCTCTGCCGGGGCGTGTAGCCGGCCGTCAGCTGGTTGTGGCGCTGTCCTGCAGGCAGAGCGGCGAGGTGGTGGTCACTACGAGCACCCCGATCCAGGCATGTTGCGCCTGCGGTTCGCGCCAACGCAACGGGCCGACCGGCGGCGCGGCGAACTGGACGCCGATGAAGCGATCGACGCCCTCCGTTGTGGCGCCGACGACCCTGGCCCGCACGGTGACGAGCGTCGGGGCGGGCTGCGCGACATCGATCGACAGCATTGCCGCCTAGAGCGCCATCGTGGCCGATCGTGTGATGATATCTGCCCCGCCTTCGCTGGGTCCTGTCGACACCGGATAGGGCGGGGCTGCCCGGGGCACTGGCGCCCGACGCCAAACAATTCGATCGGACAGGCCTCCGCCCAATCAAGGGTGGGGCCTTATGGTTCGGTGTTTCCGTCGGCTCCGACGGGACGCCCGATTTGATATCGGCTTGGCGTTATTGATGATCGCCCGCGGCGCGTTGGGCGGCGGCGCGTTCCGTCAGCGTCTTCAGCGTCTCGTCGAAACGGCCTTCGCGCTCCGCCTGACGCAGGAACTGGACCTCGTCGACCAGGATTTCGCGCGGGGTCGGCTGCTGCGCGAACTGCGCCGCGACCGCGTCGGCGAAGGCGTCGAGCGGCATATAGCCCGGGCGGTTCGCCTGGCCCGGTGTCAGGTCGGTCCGGACGCCGGGCGGTACCAGCTCGATCACCTCCACCTGGCCGCCAAGCTGCGTGCGCAGCGAGACGGTGTAGGAATGGATGGCCGCCTTGCTTGCCGAATAGGTCGGCGCGGCGATCAGCGGGACGTGGGCGAGGCCCGAGGTGACGGTGACGATCGCGGCGTCGGGCTGGCGGGTCAGGTGATCGATGAGCGCGTTCGTCAGCCGGATCGGGCCGAGGATGTTGATCGACAGCGTCGCCTCCGCATCGGTGAGATCGCGCGCCGTGGTCAGGTCCTCGAACTTCATGATGCCGGCGTTGTTGAAGAGCACGTTGAGCGACGGGAAGTCGGTGACGACCTGTTTCGCGAATGCGGCCACCGCGGCGACGTCCTCGACGTCCAGGATCGCGGTGTGGATGAGCTCGCGCCCTGCCGCGGCACGGTCGAGTGCGTCCTGCCGGCGGCCGACGATGATGACGGTGTCGCCGCGGTCGTGGAAGCGGTGGGCGAGCGCTTCGCCGATGCCGCTGCCGCCGCCCGTCATGAGGATGGTGTTGCCGCTGGTCTTCATGATGTCTGCTCCGCGCCGGACTGTCTTGCCGCAGCAAATGGTCGTCGGTTGGGATCGTTCAATGGCTGGCGACCCGCCGCCACGGTCAGAGCGGTGTGATGGCGCGACATACGTCCGCCCGGCGTCCTCAGCCCTCGACGTCTGCCGTGGTCAGCAGAATTGGCGGCTCGCCACCGAGGCGCTTGACGAACTCGCGCTGGGCGATGCGGTGGATGTGGCCTTCGAAGTCGGCGAACACCTCGAGCGCCGTCTCGTAATCGAGCATATCGAGGTCGGGGTCGTGAAGCTGGGTCAGCGCCTCGTTGGTGATGAGGAACTCGACCACGCCCAGGTTGGTGGTCCCGGTGAAGCCGACGCTCTCGCGCTCGGCGACCCAATACCATTCGCCAGGCTCGAATCGGACGCTGGGTTCGGTCATCGCCGCTTACTCCGCCGCCGAAGTGTTGGTAGTGCGGCAATCCGCGGGCGTCGCGGAGGCGTGGGCGGGCGTCAGGGTCTCCGCCCGGGTCGCTTCGGTCATGATCGTCTACTTTCCCGGATGTCGCCGCCCGTGCTCGGACACTCGACATGTCGGCGGTCGCTACCGCAAGATCAACGGCTGCCGATCAGATCGGCGATCGGCAGCATCGCGGGCGCGGTACGCAGCGCGTCGGCCAGCGGCCGGTGTTCGTCGCGGTCGCAGCCATAATCGTAGACGAGATGGCCGGACCCGTCCGCGCCGCTCCACGTCACGTCGGCCGATGGCAGGTCGGTCGCATAGCTCTTGCAGGCTTCGGGTCCGTTCAGCAGCAGCTCGCCCGTCGGGAGAAAGGGTTGCAAGCGAGCGAAGAACGCCGTGGTCTGCGCCGGCGTCGCGGTGAAGCGGCGTTCGCCGGTGACCGCGGTGTTGCGGGTGCCGGTGAACGTGCCGGCGCCATTGGCGGCGATGGTCAGCGAATAGACCGGGCAGAAGCCATGGCAGGGCGTCGTCGCATAGGTGATGGCCTGGATCCGCGACTGGGGGGTCGCGGGCGTCGTGGGCGCGGACACCGGTCCGGCGGTCGTGCATCCGGCGAGCGCGAACGCTGCAACTGCGAGAAATCCGATCAAGCGCATCGTGCGGTTCCTTGTGGTCATGCTCGCCGTTGCGTGCCCTCGGCGGGCCGATGCAGTGGCAGGATGGGTCTGCTAGCGTCACGGGCTGTCACAAGCCACCCTGGAAGTCGAAGGTGAAGCGGTATTGCGCGTTCGCCTGCTGACCGGTGCCTCGGTCGGACACCGCGGTGATGAGCGTGAGCTTGCCGTCCGCGATCGCCATGGGCTCACCGAGCGTGAGATCGACCTGTCTGGACGAGGTGCCGCCCAGCACGGTCGCCCGCACGATCAGGCGACCGGCCCAGACGCACTGCGCGTCGACCGGACAGCGGCTGTCCTCGATGACGCGGTCCACCCGGACGCGCGGCCCGCCGACATCGGCGGTCTGGCCGAGCCGCACCGGGCCGTCGACCGCGCCCGCCGCGGCGCAGCCGGCGAGGAGCGAGAGGACGAGCGGGAGCAGGGTGCGGTTCATCGCTTGATGGAGACGGGGTGTGATGGGTTCGCAAACGTCCGGAACCGGATCGAGGCCGGTCACCGAAGTGGAGGACGTTGGCGTATCGCCGCGCTCACCAGCGCTGATGCACGTGCGGCGCGATGCGCTCGTCATAGAGGGTTTTGACTGCCGCCATCAGCGCCGGGGAGAGCGGATCGAGGTCAACCGCAGCGGCGTTCGCCGTTGCCTGTTCGGGGCTTCTGGCGCCCGGAATGACGACCGAGATCGCTTCGTTCATCAGGATCCAGCGCAACGCGACCGTCGCCATCGGCACATCACCGGGCAGGAGTGCGCGAAGGGCATCCACCGCGTCAAGGGCGACGTCGTAGGGCACGCCGGCGAAGGTTTCGCCCACGTCGAATGCCTCGCCGTGGCGGTTGAAGGCCCGGTGATCGTCGGCGGCGAAATGGGTGTCGGCGCTCATCTTGCCGGTGAGCAGCCCGCTCGCCAGCGGGACGCGCGCGATGACGGCGACACCGCGCCGGCGTGCCTCGGCAAGGAACAGGGATGCCGGACGCTGGCGAAACATGTTGTAGATGATCTGCACGGAGGCGACGCCGGGATACTCGATCGCCTTCAGCCCCTCCTCGACTTTTTCGACCGATACGCCGTAGCGCGCGATGCTGCCGGCCTCGACCAGCCGGTCGAGTGCCGCGAACACCTCCGGACGATAGTAGATTTCGGTCGGTGGACAGTGGAGTTGGACGAGGTCGAGTGTGTCGACGCCGAGATTCTCGCGGCTGCGATCGACGAATGCGGCAAGATTGTCGGCGGTGTAGCCGTCGGCGACATGCGGGGAGAGCCGGCGCCCCAATTTGGTGGCGACGAACGGACGCGGGCCGTCCCGCGTGTCCAGGACGGCGCGGATCAGCCGTTCGGACCGGCCATCGCCGTAAACGTCGGCGGTATCGATGAACGTCATCCCGGCATCGAGCGCCGCGTTCAACGTCGCGTGGGCAGCGTCGTCGCTCACGTCACCCCAATTGCCGCCGATGGCCCAGGCCCCGAAGCCGATCGGCGATACCGTGGCCCCGGTCGAACCGAATGGACGCTGCTCCATAACCGAATTGCTCCTGCGCGTGTTCAGGGCCGGCTTGTCGCACAGCCGGTTATACTTGACGATCCCGTCTGGTTTCAAAAGCTGCCTAGCTGGCGGCGCGGGGCCCGTTTGCCGGCCAGGTCGCCAGCGTCGCACCGGTCGCCCCGTTTTCGATGGTGATCGCGTCGAGCGATGTCGCGACGAGGCACGCCGGGCGCTGTTCCGCGCCGCCGGCCTGTTGACACACAACCGGTGCGCCGTCCGGGGTGGCGGCGATGCGACCGGTCAGGCGCACCCGGAAACCCTGTTCGGCGCGCACCGTATCCGGCGCCATGCGCAGGACGGCGGTGTAGGGGGTGCCCTCGCGACGCGCCTGCCGGTCGCTGTCCGGACCGAAGATCTGGCCGACCGCCAGCGTCTGTCCGGGCAGGGTCACAGGCTCGGCCCCCGTCGCCGCAACCGGATCCTGGGCCGCCGGGCAGGTCTCGCTGTTGGTCCAGGGTCGCGCGATCCAGAAGCCCTCGATTGCCTCCACATCGGCCGGTGCCGCGCGCGGCCACCAGTCCGCAGGCGACCAGGCCAGCGGGGCGACGTGGATGCGCAAAGCACCGGCCGCCGCATCGTAGGTCCAGCGCATGGCGGCATCGCTTTCCTCCGTCGCCGGCCCGCCGCATCCGAACGGAAGCGCGATCGAGAAGGAGCGGCCGACCATGCCGCGGAACGTGGCGGGCATGGCCGTGCCCCGCGCGGTGGCATCCGCGGCGGTTGCGGCCAGCGCGATCAGATCGGCCCGGCCCAATGTCCGTCCGGCGTCGTCGTCCGGTGCCGCCGGTGCCGGGATCGCGACGGGGGCCGCGACGGCCGCGACCGGACGCGGGTTCGTCGTCCGTTGTCCGAGGAGGAACCCGCCGCCACCGACGACCGCGACCGCGACGATCCCGGCGGCGATGACGAGGCGGCTGGCGCGTGGACTGGGTTCCCTCATGGACACGCCATAGCAAGGTCCGGCAAAGGGTTCATCATGAACGTGACAGGCCATCCCCAATTGCCGAGGATCGTGTCCGGGTGAGCATTTCGCAGATCCTCACGCTGGTGGTGCTCGTGTCGGTGGTCGGCGCGCTGATCTGGGACAAGGTGCGCGCCGACGTGGTCGCCCTGACCGGTGCGGCAGTGCTGCTGGTGACGGGCGTCGTGCGGCCGGTGGAGGTGCAGGGCGCGTTCGCCAGCCCGGCGATCATCGCGCTCGCGTCGCTGTTCGTGATTGCCTACGCGCTCGAACTGTCCGGCTTGCTCGATCGTGGCATCGATCTCGCCGTCCGGATGTGTCGGCGGCTCGGGGCGGCAGGCGTTTGGCTGCTGCTCGCGCTGATCGGGTTCCTGTCCTGCTTCCTCAACAGTACGCCGATTGTGGTGCTGGGCGCGCCGGTCGTGCGCGACGTGGCGACCGCGCTGAAGCTGCCGCCGAAGCGTTACCTGATGCCGCTGTCCTACATCACCGTGCTGACCGGCTGCTGCACGCTGATCGGGACGTCGACCAACCTGCTGGTCGACGATATGGCGCGGGTCGCGGGGCAGCCGCGGTTCGGGTTGTTCGAGATTACGCCCGTCGGCCTGCCCATCGCGCTGGCCGGCGGGCTTTATCTGTTCCTGTTCAGTGGCCGCCTGATGGGGCGCAGCCTGACGGAGCCGGCCAGCGAGCAGCACGCGCCCGGCTTCGAGGCACCCGGCGCGCAGATCGGCGATGCGGACCTGTTCGCGGAACGTCGGCCGTTCCAGCCGGCCAAGGCCGTGCTGGCCGGGTTGGCGTTCGTGGGGGCGATCGCCGCGGCGGCCATGGACATTGCGCCGATCGCGGCATCCGCCTTTGCCGGCGCGGTGCTGCTGATCCTGATGCGCGTCATCACCGCGGACGAGGCCTATGGCGGATTGCGGCCGCAGATCCTGATCCTGATTGCGGGGATGGTGGTCATCGGCATCGCGATGGAGGAAAGCGGGCTTGCCGCGGTGGCGACGAACACGCTGGTGGCCTCGCTGCACGGGGTCAGTCCGCTCGTCGCGCTGATCGTACTCTACGGCCTGACGATGGTGCTGACCGAATTGCTGTCCAACGCCACCGTCGCGGTGCTGGTCACGCCGATCGCGGTGGCACTGGCGGAAAGCCTGGGGGTCAGTCCGCGGCCGTTCCTCGTCGCGGTCATGATGGCGGGCAGCGCCGCATTCGCCACCCCGTTCGGCTATCAGACCAATGTCATCGTCTACCAGATGGGTGGGTACCGCTACATGGATTTCGTCCGGGTCGGCCTGCCGCTCAACCTGCTCACCTACGCGGTGGCCATCGTCGCGATACGGGCGTTATTCCCTTTCTGAGCCCGACGCCGCGTTCGCACCGGATCGGTCGGGGTGACGTATCGTTCCGTGCGCCCTAGAGGGGCGTCATGACTGGCATATTCGATCGCCTGATGCCGGCGAAGCGCTGGACGCCGTCGCGTTATCGCGCCCTCCTGCGTGCCCGGGGGCCGCGATCCGTGCAGTTCCGGACGCGCGCGGCCATCCTGGTCGGTGCCATCCTGATCGGGATTGTCGCCACGCTGTTCGCCGAGGCGGCCGACTGGGCGGGCCGCGTGTTTGAGCGCTATGCCGAGAGCTTCTGGCGGAGACGACCGCGAGCCGGGGCCTGATGCTGCCGATGTTCGCGACCGCCTTCATCGCCGATGCGGCCAGCCAGTGGGTCTGCCGGGAGAAGCTGTATCACGGCCTGTCGCGGACATTCGCGGTTCCGAAGGTGGAGAAAACCGTCTGAAGCCGACGGTGACCTACGCTGTGGGGGAAATGCTCAGGTCAGGCGGTGGCCCATCGGTTCGCCGAGGCGGACCGGCCGTTCCGGGGCCCAGCTGTCGTTGAAGGCGATCACATCCTGCCCGAACAGCATCACAATCGTCGAGCCCAGCAGGAAGCGGCCCATCTCTTCGCCCTTCTTCAGGACGATGTCCCGGTCGGCATAGGTCCATTCGGACGGCGTATTGGTCCGCTTCGGATTGACCACGCCGTGCCAGGCGGTCGCGATGCTGCCGACGATCGTCGCGCCGACGAGCACCATCGCGAACGGGCCATGTTCCGGCGATGCGAAGATGCACACCACCCGTTCGTTGCGCGCGAACAGGTTGGGCACACCGCGCGCCGTGACCGGGTTTACCGAGAACAGCGCGCCGGGCACGTAGATCATGCGCACGAGCCGGCCGTCGCAGGGCATGTGCAGGCGGTGATAGTCCTTGGGGGACAGATAGAGATTGGCGAAGCTGCCGTGGCGGAACTCGGCCGCCAGCGCAGCGTCGCCGCCGAACAGCGCCGCGGTGGTGAAGCGGTGGCCCTTGGCCTGAACCATGTGATGGTCGTCGATCGCGCCGAACTGGCTGATCGCGCCGTCGACCGGACAGACGAAATCGGCGGCCGCGATCGGGCGCGCGCCGGCCCGCAGCGGGCGGGTGAAGAAATCGTTGAAGCTCTTGTAGCTGGCGATGTCCGGATCGGCGGCTTCACGCATGTCGACGCCGTATTTGCCGACGAACCAGCGGATCAGTCGCGTCGTCATCGCACCCGCCTGCGCGCCGGCGATGCGGCCGGCGAAGGTGGTCAGGCGCTGCTTCGGCAGCGCATATTGCAGCAGTATCTTCAGGCGATCGGACATCGGAACCTCGAAACGTCGTCTCCGTCCATGCGCAGTCATGGGGCGGCTGGTCGACCCTTATTTTCGCGAGCGAAAGCCGGGCAACGCCGCCCCGACACCGGACATCACTCCGCCGTCGCGGGCGGCGGGGTGGCGGCGGTGGCGCTGTCGTAGAAGGTGTCGAGGTCGCGTTTGAAGAGCGGCATGACGGCGGGCTTCACATAGACCATGTGGCCGGACTCGTAATAGCGGAAGGTGACGTTGCCGCGCAGTGACTTGTCGAGCTGCATATGGCCGAGATCATATTCCGCGCCGAAGAACGGCGTGGCCATGTCGTAATAGCCGTTGAGCGACAGGACCTTCAGATACGGGTTCTGACGCATCGCCGCCGACAGATCGAGCGCGGTATCGGCGAGTGCCATCCTGCGGCCGCCGGGCCCGCTGTGTCCCTGGTCCCAGTTGCCGCCGCCGAGTTCGACGTAGAAATTCGGGCGGTATTGCAGCTTCGTCCGGTAGCCGAGCGTGCCGAACAGATAGGTGTTGAGCGCGCCGACATAGGGGCCGCTGAGCGCCGCGTCGGTGGCGTCATATTCCGGATCCTCGCCCGCCGGATCGACGTCGATCCCGACATAGCGGGAATCGAGCCGGCCAACGGTGCGGCGCTGATCGCGCAGCAGTTCCTTGCGGAACCGCGACAGATCGACGCGCAGATCGGCCTTCAGCAGATAGTCGGGCGACAAACCGATATAGGCGCTGAGTTGCTTGGAGATCGCGTCGCGTTCCACATCGGGCAGCGCGTCGCCCTTGGCCATGGCGTTGGCGTAGGGGCCGATCGCCCATTGCCGCACCTCCGCCAGGAATGGTTCGAGCGCGGGCGGGCGGTTGGGCAGCCGGTTGTGATACCAGGCGGTGGCCGCGAAGCTGGGCAGGTAGGAGAGGTAGATCTGATCGAAACCCGGCTGGCGAACGCCGTAGTTCAGGATCGACGAGAGCAGCACGACACCGTTCATCTGCACCCCGCGCTGTTGCAGCGCGTAGACGAGGCCCGCGCCGCGCAGCGTGCCGTAGCTTTCGCCGAACAGGAATTTCGGGCTGTCCCAGCGGTTCGCGATCGTCAGGTAGCGCATGATGCCGCGGGCATAGGCGTCGATGTCCTTGTCGACGCCGGCGAAGTCCTTGATCTTCGCCTTGCCGATCGGGCGCGACAGGCCGGTGCCGATCGCGTCCATGAACACGATGTCGGTCTTGTCGAGCATCGAGAAGCGGTTGGGCGCGATGCGGTAGGGGGCGGGCGCGGTCGAGGTCGGTTCGGGGGTCTGGACCTGGACCGGGCCGATCGACCCCATGTGCAGCCACATGCTGGACGAGCCCGGGCCACCGTTGAAGGTGAAGGTGACCGGGCGGGGGCGCGCGCCCTTCGGCCGGTCCGCGACATAGGCCACGTAGAACATCGACGCGATCGGATCGCCGTCGTCGTTGCGGATCGTGACGGTGCCGGGGGTGACGGTGTAGCCGATCGTCCGCCCGCCGATCGCGACGCTGCCGCGTTTCGGCTGGGCATCCTCGACCGCGGTGGCGACGGCATAGTCGGACTCCTCGACCCCGTTCGGGCGGTCGTCGGCCTTATCCTTGGGCGCGGGCGGCGCGTCGGGGCGGGGCTGGGCGGCGAGCGGGGCGGCGATGAGCGCGGCGAGCGAGAGGGCGGCGAGGCGGGTGCGGGTCATACGACCTCCAGTAATGGCGTTGGGGATCAGGATGCGGGGGAGGCGAGCGTGTTCTTGCCGCCGCCCGCGATCCAGTCGTCGATCTTCTGTTCCAGGACGGGCAGCGGGACCGAGCCGAGGTTGAGGATGAGATCGTGGAACCAGCGCTGGTCAAAGCGGGGGCCAAGCGCCTTTTCCGCGTCGGCGCGTTTGCGGCGGATCGTCATCTCGCCCAGCTTGTAGGCGAGCGCCTGGCCCGGCCAGCTGATGTAGCGGTCGACCTCGGTTTCGATCTCGTGCTGCGACAGCGCGGTGTGGCCGGCGAGGTAGGCGATCGCTTGGTCGCGGGTCCAGCCGTCATGGTGGATGCCGGTGTCGATCACGAGGCGGCAGGCGCGCCACATCTCGTACGAGAGCCGGCCGAAATCCTCGTAGGGCGTGCGGTAGATGCCCATGACCGTGCCGAGCCATTCGGTGTAGAGCCCCCAGCCTTCGCCGTAGCCGGAGAAATAGGTCTGCTTGCGGAAGGTCGGGCGGTTCGGCCCTTCGCGTGCGACCGCGGCCTGGAAGCTGTGGCCCGGATTGCATTCGTGCAGGGTGAGCGCCGGGATCTGGTAGAGCGGCCGCGACGGCAGGTCGTAGGTGTTCATCATGCAGCTTTCGAGGCCGCCGCGACCCGCGGTGTAGTAAGGCGCGATCGCGTCGGGCACCGGCCGGATGGTGAAGCGGTAGCGCGGCAGGAAGCCGAACGTCTTCTTCAGTTCGCCGTCGACACGCTTGGCGGCATAGGCCGAGACGCCCATCAGTTCGTCCGGCGTGCGGGCGTAGAACTGCGGATCGGTGCGCAGGAAATGCTGGAACTGTTCGAAGCTGCCGGTGAAGCCGGCCTTCTTCATCGTGACGCGCATTTCGGCATCGATCCGCGCGACTTCAGCGAGGCCGATTTTGTGGATCTGTTCGGGAGTCAGATCGAGCGTGGTGTATTCGCGGATTTGCGCGCGGTAATAGGCCTTGCCGTCGGGCATCGCCTCGGCCGCCAGCGTGGTGCGCGCCTTGAGCAGATATTCGTCGCGGTAGAAGGCGAGCAGTTTGACGTAAGCCGGGCGGACCGACTGGTCGATCAGCGTGCGGGCCTGTTCGCGCATCGCATCCTGTTCGGCCGGGGTCATCGACGACGGCAGCGTGACGAACGGCGCGTAGAACGGGTTCTTGGTGGTGTCGGCGCCGGTAAAGGCGGTGATCGATGCGTCGCGGCCGGCGAGCGTGACGCGCGGGACGGAGAAGCCGCGTATGAGGCCCGAGCGCATGTTGACGATCTGCTCGTCGAAATAGCGCGGCAGATCGCGCATTCGGCCGAGATAGGGGGTGTAGTCCGCCGCTTTGTCGAAACCGGCGCGCGGGGCGAGGTAGGACCAGAAATTGCTGTCCGCGTTGAACGGCATTTCCCAGTCGCGATATTGTGCGTTGGCGATGAACGCGTCGAGGCTCGTGCGGAAGACGGCGGCGTTGACCCGCTCCTCCGCGCTGAGGTCTGCGACGGGGATGCGGTCGAGTTCGGCGCGGGTCTTCTGCCAGTAGGCGAGCCGGGTCTGCTGGCTGGCGGGATCGACGCGGGGAAGGTGGTCGGCGGCGTCGGTCGCGTCGTCGTCCGTTTCGATGCGCGCCTGTTCCTTCTGCCGCCACGCCCATTCCGCTTCGTAGAGCGTCCGCAGGCGCTGGTCCGCGGCGGACGGGGCGGTTGACGCCGGTGGCGCGACCTGCGCGAGCGATGGGGTCGCGACGGTGGTCAGCAGGAGGGCGAGCAGTGGTTTCAACATGGTCAACTCCGAGGGGCGGCGCGGGTCTTGCGGTCGGGGCGCGGCGGATCGGCCCGGTTGCGGAGACCGGGATGGCGGACGTGATTCGACGGCATTGCTGGCATCCGGCTTCCCCCTACCGACGCGACGATGGTCCGATCGTATACGGTCGCGACCCGGCCGCAAGCCCCGTGTACGTCGTCGCACCCGGCGGCAGGTGGTGTCGGAAAGGGACGCGATGATCGCCGCCGGAACGAACATCGTCACATGGGATCGTCAGGACCCCTTCTGGCGCGAATTTCCGGTGCTATGAGGGGTATATGAGCCTAGTCATTCGCAACCTTTCCGATCAGGTCGCCGACCTTGTCCGCGACCGCATCATTTCCGGCAGCATCCCGGGCGATCAGGCGATCCGGCAGGACGCGCTGGCGGCCGAACTGGGGGTCAGCAAGATCCCGCTGCGCGAGGCACTGACCCGGCTGGAGCAGCAGGGACTGGTGTTCTCGCAGGCCAATCGCGGGTTTTTCGTGCGGCCGCTGAGCACGTCGGAAGCGGAAGAGGTGTTCGCGCTGCGGCTGAAACTGGAGCCGGAGGCGACTGCGGCGGCGGCACTGCGCGCGGAGCCGGAGGATCAGCAGTTCGCCACCGCGACGATCGAGACGCTGGAACAGGTGACCGACGCGCATGGCGCCGGGGTGGGGGCGTTCAACCGCGCGTTCCACCTGGCGCTGCTGCGGCCCTGCGCGCAGCCGGTCACGCTGACGTTCCTCGAACGTCTGCACGTTCTGTCGGAACGCTATGTGCGCAAGCATCTGGAATGGCTGGGGCGCGACGACCGCGCCAATGCGGAGCATCGCATGATCTTCGACGCCTGGCTGGCGCGCGACGAGGCGGCGGTGATCGCGCTGAGCCGGGTGCATATCGTGAAGACGCTGGACGACCTGCGTCTGCAGCTCGGCTGAGCGGTGATGGTGCGGCTGTCGTTCGCGGTGGCGCTGGCGGCCGTTTCAGTGAGTGCGCCGGCGGCGCGACCGGCGGCGAGCAGCGGGCCGGCGGAGATCCGCACGGTCGTGGCGGCGATGGAGGCGGCGTGGAATCGCGGTGATTTCCGGGGTTATATGCGGGGTTTCGCGAATCCGGGCGTCGTATTCGTGTCGCGCGGCAAGATCCAGGACGGGTGGCAGGGGACGCTCGACCATTATATCCGCGAGTATGACGGAGCGGCCGAGCGGCGCGGCGTCCTGCGGTTCTGGGACCTGAAGATCGAGATGCTCGCGCCGGATGCGGCGATGCTGGTCGGGCGTTACCGGCTAAATCGGCCGGTGGACCCGCAGACCGGGATCAACACGCGGCTGTTCCGGAAGATCGGCGGGCGCTGGGTCGTGACGATGAACCATGTTTCGTCACTGGAAGCGCCCGCCAGACCCTGATTTGGGTCAGGGCTTCGGCGGCTCGGTCCGGGCGAGGAGGTCGACGAGGTCCGCCGTGTAGTTCACCGCCCAGGTGTGGGTGCCGTGGCCGTGCGTGTCGGCGGACTCCTTGATCATGCGGAAGCGGGCGTTCGGCATCCGGGCGATCGCGCGCTGCGGGAAGTCCAGGTTACGCGGGTTGATGAAGTCGTCTTCGGAGTTGATCCACGTCATCGGCGTGGTGATTTTCTCGAGCGCGCGCCAGGGATTGTAGGTCCGCGACGATTCGAACTGGTAGATCATGTCGTTCGCGTCGCGGCTGACGATGTCCTTCTGCACGCGGTCGCGGACATAGGTCTCGGCGGCGGCCCGCGTCGGGTAGAGCGACTGGAGGTTGAGCGGTGCGCCGCCGGCGACCACGGACAGGGCGGCCGCGGTGCGCAGGCCCAGCACGGGCTGCGTCGTGTAGTTGCCGGCGGCCCAGGCGGGATCGGCCTTGATGCCGTCGACGAGCATCTGGCGCCACATGCGGTTGAGCCCGGCGATTTCGACCGGCTCGCAGGCGAGCGGCATCAGCGCGCGGGCGCCGTCCGGATAGGTTTCACCCCACTGGAATGCGTGCATGCAGCCCATCGAGGTGCCGATCAGCAGGCGGAGTTGCCCGACGCCGAGCCTGTTGAGCAGCAGGCGTTGGGCGCGGACCATGTCGGCATAGTCGTAGGCCGGGAAGCGCATGCGGAGGCCGTCGGACGGCTTGGACGAACGGCCGTGGCCGATGTTGTCGGGCAGGACGATGTAGTAGCGGGTGATGTCGAGCGGCTGGCCGGGGCCGTAAAGCGCGTCCGCGAATTGCGGGCTGAGGAATTGCTTGCCCGTGCCGCCGGTGCCGTGAAGGACCATGACCGCGTTGACGATCCTGCCCTGCCCGTCGCGGCGGGGGGTGCCGAGCGTGGTGTAGTGCATCCGGAGCGCGGGCAGTTCGCCGCCGGCGGCGAAGCGGAACCGGTCGAGCGTGACGTCGCCCTCGGTCGTGGGCCACGTCTTCGTCGGCGCGGCACGGGATTGCGAGGCGATCGGTGCGGCGGGGGCGGGGGCCTGAAGCGCGAGCAGCAGGGACGGGGGGAAGGCGAACATCCACGGCTCCAATATTTTGTATACGATTAAATTAGGCTAAGCTAGTTGCGCCGCCATGCGAACCGATTTTGCGGCCACCCCGAAGACTGCGATCGTGATCGGCGCGGGGGTGGTCGGACACTGTACCGCACTCGCGTTGCAGCGGAGCGGGTTTGCGACGACGTTGATCGCGCCGGCCGGGATCGTCGCGACTGCGTCGTTGGGGAATGCCGGGCATATCGCGACCGAGCAGGTCGAACCGCTGGCGTCGCCGGCGGCGGTGCGCGGTGCGTGGAAGCGGTTGTTCCGGAACGGCGGCGCGCTGGCGTTGCCGCTGCGCGATATCGCGACGTGGCTGCCGTTCGTGATCCGGCTGGTCCGGGCGAGCCGGCCGGCGCGGTTCGCGGCGGGGCGGGTGGCGTTGTCCGCGTTGCTGGAACGCGCGATGCCGGCGTGGCGGCGTGTGCTGGCCGATGCCGGCGCGCACGACCTGTTGATCGAGGCAGGGCATATCGTCGTGTGGGAAAGTGCGGCGACCGCGGCGGCGGGGTTGGCCAGATGGCGTGCGGCGGAGACCGGGACGACGCGGTTCGTGGAACTGAGCGCGGCGGAATGCGCGGCGGTGGCGGCGAGTGTGGCGGTGCCGATCGCGGGGGGCATCCGCTTCACGGGGAGTGGGCAGGTTGCTGATCTGGCGGCGTTGCAGGCTGCGCTGGCGGCGCGGTTCAAGGGGCTCGGCGGCGTGCGGATCGACCGGCGCGTTGCGGCGATCCGGGTTGTCGGGCGGCGCGCCTGCGTTTTCCTGGAGGATGGAAGCCGGATGCCGGCGGACCGGATCGTCGTCGCGGCGGGGGCGGCGTCGGGAGAGTTGCTGACGCCGCTGGGGCTGCGCGTGCCGATGATCGCGGAGCGGGGTTACCATCTGCACGGCGCCGCGGACGGGGTCGGCCTGCCGCCGGTGGTGTTCGAGGATCGGTCGGTTATCGTGACGCGGTTCCGGAACGGGATGCGCGTGGCGGGGATCGTCGAGTTCGGCCGACGCGATACGCCCCCCGATCCGGCGAAGTGGCGCCGGTTGCAGGAGCATGCCGTCGCGCTGGGCCTGCCGATGGAGGGGGCCACGCGGTGGATCGGTGCGCGGCCGACCTTGCCCGATTACCTGCCCGCGATCGGGCGGGCGGGGGTTGCGGACAATCTGCTTTACGCGTTCGGGCATCAGCATCTGGGGCTGACGCTGGCGGCGGTGACGGGTGAGCTGGTGGCGGCGCTGGCGCGCGGGGCCGAGCCGCGGGTCGATCCGGCGCCGTTCGATCTGGCGCGTTTTGGGAGTGATGGGTTGGGCCGGCGTTAAAGCGGGGCGGCCAGTTCGGTCGGGCGCGGCGGGGCGAGGGGCGGGCAGGGGGCGTCGGGCAGGACGACGTCGGACTGGATCAGGCCGTCGGCCTGAAGCTGCCACAGCTTGCGGAACAGGCCGTCGGGCTGGGCCAGGAGGTCCTGCGGCGCGCCGTCCTCCACGACGCGGCCTTCCTCCAGCACCAGGACGCGGTCGAACGCGGCGATCGTCGACAGGCGGTGTGCGACGGCGATGACGGTGCGGTCGGTCATCAGTGCGTTGAGCCCGGACTGAACCTCCATTTCGGAGCCGGTGTCGAGTGCCGAGGTGGCCTCGTCGAGCAGGACGAGGCGCGCGTCCTTCAGGAACGCGCGGGCGATGCCGATGCGCTGGCGCTGGCCGCCGGAGAGGTTGGTGCCGCGTTCGCCGACGATGCTGTCATAGCCGTCGGGCAGTTGCATGATGAACCCGTCGCAGCCCGCCGCCTCCGCCGCGCGGCGGACATCCGCGTCGGAGGCGCCCGGGCGGGCGAAGCGGATATTCTCCATGACGGTGCGGTGGAACAGCATCACCTCCTGCGGCACGACCGCGATCGCTTCGTGCAGGCTGTCCTGCGTCACGGCGGCGACGCACTGGCCGTCGATCAGGACGTCGCCCGACTGCGGATCGTAGAAGCGCTGGATCAGTTGCAGGATCGAGGACTTGCCCGCGCCGGACGGGCCGACCAGCCCGACCTTCTGGCCGGCGGGGACGTCGATCGACAGGCCGTGCAGGATCGCGCTGTCGTCGGTGTAGCCGAAGGTGACGTTTTCGAACCGAACGGTGCCGTCGCGCACCGTCAGCGGCTTGGCGTTCGGGCGATCGTTCAGCGTCTGCGGCAGGCCGATCACGTCGAGGGTTTCGCGCAGGTAACTGCATTGCTGGCTGGTATCGATGACCGCCATCGCCAGGTCGCGCGACCCCTGGAGGATGCGGAAGGTAAGCGTGCTGACCACCACCACGTCGCCGGTGGTGATGAGGCCGGCGGACCAGCGGCCGATCGTCCAGAGCAGCGTCCCGCCGACCAGCAGCGCGAGCGCGAAATCGTGCAGCCCGCGGATCCGTTCGACGAAGAACCAGCCGCGGCGTTGCGCCGCCGCTTCCTCCAGCAGGAAACCGCGCAACCGTTCGGCCTCGCGCCGGCGGGCGGCGAACGCCTTCACCACCCAGATGTTGCTGATCAGATCGACCAGTTCACCGCCGACCACGCCGGCGCGACCGGCGAAATCCTGGTGATGGACGTGGCCGCGGAAGCCGAGCACCACAAGGGCGCCGGTCACGATCAGGAAGACGAGACTGAGCGCGATCGACATGCGGACGTCGATCGAGACGAAGATGATGATCGCACCGGTGAATGCGATCAGCGGCGGCGCGATTTCGAGGAACAGCCGGTGGATGACGGAGCCGAACGAGCCGGACAGCGTGGACACGCGGTGGCCAAGCGCGCCGGCGCGGTGGTTCTGGAAGAACGGCAGCTGGTGCCCGGTCAGATAGTTGAACATGTCGAGCCGGATGTTCACGCCGGACTGGACCGTGACGCTGCTGAGCGTGAAGGCGGCGACGCGCTGGAGCAGACTTTCGAGCAGCGTCATGCCGATGAAGATCGCCAGCGCGCCGTAGACATGGTCGATGACCGACGGCTTGGCAGTCATCGCGTCGATCAGCAGTTTCATCGAATACTGGACGTAGATGGCACTGCTCGACGCGCCCACCACGACCAGGGCCAGCGCGAGAAACATATACGGCTTTGCGGCGACATAATGCCACACGAACCGCCAGGGCCCGGCGAGGAAGGGCAAAACCAACTCTCCCTTGGGATCAATGTGCTGCAATGCAACAGTTTCGTTGCCAGCCATAGGGAATTGTTCCGGGGCGGGGAGCACTATGCGACGAGCGGGACCCGCCGCGGGACATGCCGCGGACAAGAATAGCATGTTCCGGTTTGCCGCGATATTCCGTCATAGCGCTGGCTGGGCCGTCTGTACTTGGTCCGTTCACGAAGCCGTATCGCGGCGGCGCGCGGTTTCTTGGGCGGTGGAAACCTGATCTGGCGCTGGATTCGGCCGGCCCGACGGTCAGTCGCGTTGCAGGGCCAGGGTTTCGCGGACGCGGGCGAGCGCGGCGACTTCGGGCGCGGCCTCGCCCATCAGCGCCCAAGTGCCGCTGATCGCGAAGGCGCAGTGGCCGTGGACGGTCGCGATCAGCGAGCGGGCGAGTGCGGCGACCCGTTCGTCGGCCGGGCGATCGAGCGCGTGCGCGACCTCACCGATCACGATTTCGGTCAGCACGCCGCGGGCCTGCTGGTCCGCCTCCGGCAAGGTCGTGTCGGGGGGCAGGCGGTGGTCGTAGATCGCGGTCCAGAGATGGGTATTGGCGCGCGCGAAATCGAAATAGCCGTCGACCAGCGCGGCGATCCGGTCGCCGTCCGGCGCGGCGGCGAGCCGTTCGCGCAGATAGGCCGCCCACAGGCCGAAGCTGCGCGTATTGATCGCGGTGACCAGCCGGTCCGCCGTGCCGAAGACGTTGTGCAGCGTGCCGATCGAGTAGCCGATCCGCCGCGCGACCTCCCGCGACGAGAAGCGGGCGAGGCCGGTTTCGGCGACCAATGCGGCGGCGGCATCGAGGATCAGCGTTTCGAGCTGTTCGCGGCTATGATCGGATCGGCGGCCCATGGAAACCCAGATACGAAAAAAACTGAGCAGTGTCCAATTTTGTTATTGAGCAATGCTCAGTTTGTGTTAGCAAGGCTCCAGCGACGAGACCGCGAGGCCGGTACCGTCTACATGCTCTGACACGGGGATCATCACATGTCCGCGCCTGATATTTCGTTACTCGGCAAGCGCCGGTTCGGTCCGTTGTTCCTCGTGCAGTTCATGGGGGCGTTCAACGACAACCTGCTGAAGTTCGCGCTGCTGTTCCTGGCCAATTTCGGACTGTACGCCGCTGCGCCCGAGAAATCGGAGATGCTGGCGACGATCGCGACCGGGCTGTTCATTCTGCCCTATTTCCTGTTGTCGGCGCCGGCCGGGCAATTGGCGGACAAATACGACAAGGCGAGGCTGATCCGCATCGTGAAGGGTGCGGAAATCGGCATCATGACGATCGCGATCGGTGGGTTCTGGTTCCAGTCGGTACCGGTATTGCTGACGTGCCTGTTCCTGATGGGCATGCATTCGACGATCTTCGGCCCGGTCAAATATTCGATCCTGCCGCAGCATCTGGGCAGCGACGAGATCATGGGCGGGACGGGCCTGATCGAGGCGGGGACGTTCCTGGCGATCCTGGCGGGGCAGTTGCTGGGCGGGGTCGTGCCGCCGTGGGAGGCGGGGCTGATCGCGACCGGTGTCGCGATCCTGGGTTTCGTGACGAGCCTGGCCGTGCCGTCCGCGCCCGCCGCGGCGCCGGACCTGCGGATCCAGCGCAACATCTTCAAGGGGACGTGGCAGATCCTGACGGTGGCGAAGGCGGGGCGCGGCGTGTGGCTGGCGATCCTGGGGATCAGCTGGTTCTTTTCGGTCGGTGCGATCCTGTTGTCCGAATTCGCGCCGCTGGCGAGCGGGACGCTGAACGCCGGGGCGGGCGTGGTGACGCTGTTCCTGCTCGTCTTCTCGGTTTCGGTCGCGGCCGGATCGCTGGTGGTGAACATGTTGCTGAACGGTGCGGTGTCGGCGCGGTATGTGCCGGCGGCGGCGCTGGGGCTGGCGGCGTTCCTGATCGACCTGTGGATTGCGACGCGCGGTTATGAAGCCGCGGGCGCGCAGCTGGACGTGGCGGCGTTCCTGGCTAGTGCCGGCAGCTGGCACATCCTGTTCGCGCTGGCCGGCATCGCCTTTTCGGGCGGCGTCTTCATCGTGCCGCTCTATGCGATCTTGCAGGTGCATAGTGCGCCGGCGGAACGGTCGCGGATCATCGCGGCGAACAACATCGTCAACGCGTGTGTCACGGTGCTGCTGGTCGCGGTGGTGACCGGGCTGCTGGCGAGCGGGACGGGCGTGCCCGGCGTGATCGGGACGCTCGGTTTTGCGACGCTGGCGGTGGCGCTCATCTCCTGCTGGCTGCTGCCGGAGACGGTGTTCAAGGCGTTGATCCGTGGCCTGCTGGTGTTGCTGTACCGCGTCGACGTTCACGGGGCCGAGAACATGCCGCAGCCGGGGGAGCGCGCGGTGGTGGTGGTGAACCATGTCTCGTTCCTCGACGGCCTGCTGCTCGCTGCGTTCCTGCCGGGCAAGCCGACCTTTGCGGTCGCGACGCGGATCGCGCAGGCGTGGTGGGTGCGGCCGTTCCTGGGCATGTTCGATGCGTTTCCGGTCGATCCGACGAACCCGATGGCGGCCAAGGCGATGGTGAAGGCGGTCCGCGAGGGGCGGACGCTGGTGATCTTCCCCGAAGGCCGCGTCACGGTGACCGGCGCGCTGATGAAGGTGTTCGACGGGCCGGGGATGATCGCGGACAAGGCGGAGGCGCCGATCGTGCCGGTGCGGATCTCCGGCGCGCAGTATACGCCTTTCTCCCGCCTGCGCGGCAAGGTGCGGTTGCGGATGTTTCCGAAGATCGACCTGACCATCCTGCCGCAGCGGCGGTTCGTGGTGGAGGGCGACACCGCGCGCCAGCGTCGTGCGGCGGCGGGGGCCAAGCTGTACGACGTGATGAGCGAGATGATCTTCGCGACGTCCGACACCGACCGCACGCTGTACCAGGCGTTGATCGATGCGAAGGACATTCACGGCGCGAACGCCGCCGCGGTCGAGGACGTGAAGCGCGAGCCGCTGAGCTATGGCCGGTTGCTGACCGGCAGCATCGCGCTCGGTCGCCCGCTGGCCGTGCTGACCCGGCCGGGCGAGGTGGTCGGCATGCTGTTGCCCAACGTCAACGGCGTGGTGGTCGGGTTCTTGGCGTTGCAGGGCATCGGGCGCGTGCCGGCGATGCTGAACTACACGGCGGGGCTGACCAACCTGAAGGCGGCGTGTGGCGCAGCGGAGATCGCGACGATCCTGACCGCGCGGGCGTTCGTGACGCAGGCGAAGCTGGGCGAGGTGATCGACGGGCTGGCGGGGGCGGGGATCCGCATCCTTTATCTGGAGGATATCGGTGCGGGGATCGGTGGGCTCGCCAAGCTGCGCGCGCTGGTGGCGACCCGCTGGGCCGGGCGGCTGCATCGCCGCCACCGCGTGACGCCGGACGCGCCCGCGGTGATCCTGTTCACCAGCGGGTCCGAGGGGTCGCCGAAGGGCGTCGTGCTGACCCACCGCAATCTGTTGTCCAACTGCCTCCAGCTATCGGCGCGGATCGATTTCAATTCGGCGGACGTGGTGCTGAATGCGCTCCCGGTGTTCCACAGTTTCGGGCTGACCGGCGGGACGCTGCTGCCGATCCTGTCGGGGGTGAAGACTTTACTGTACCCGAGCCCGCTGCATTATCGCATTGTGCCGGCGCTGGCCTATGATGCCAATGCGACGATCCTGTTCGGGACCGACACGTTCCTGGCCGGCTATGCGCGGATGGCGCACGGTTACGACTTCTACGCGCTGCGCTACATCTTTGCCGGGGCGGAGCGGGTGCGCGACGAGACACGCCGGACCTATGCCGAGAAGTTCGGGCTGCGCATCATGGAAGGCTATGGCGCGACCGAGGCGTCGCCGGTGATCGCGGTCAACACGCCGATGCATTTCCATGCGGGCAGCGTCGGGCGGCTGCTGCCAGGGATCGAGGCAAAGGTCGAGCCGGTGCCGGGCATCGCGGAGGGCGGGCGACTGTCGATCCGCGGGCCGAACATCATGGCGGGGTATCTGAAGGCCGATGCGCCGGGCGTGCTGCAACCCCCGGCGGGCGGCTGGCACGACACGGGCGATATCGTGACGATCGACAGAGCGGGGTTCGTTACGATCCGCGGGCGGGCCAAGCGGTTCGCCAAGATCGGCGGCGAGATGGTGTCCCTGCCCGCGGTCGAGGGCTATGCCGCGGCGGTGTGGCCGGGGGCGGACCATGCGGTGGTCACGCGGCCGGATGCGCGCAAGGGCGAGCAGTTGGTGCTGTTCACGACGCGGGCGGATGCGACGGCGAGCGACCTGCAGGCGTGGGGGCGGGCGAACGGCGTGGCGGAGCTGGCGATCCCGCGCGACGTGCGGGTGGTGGAGGCGCTGCCGGTGCTGGGCACGGGCAAGCTCGATTATGTCACGATGGGCGAGCGTGCGGTGGCGGAGGCGTCCGGGCGGTCAGCGGTCTCGTGATCAAGTGACGTCGCGGGCGAGGCGGCGCTCGATCCAGCGCGAGAAAACGAGGTGCGGGACGGCGACGGTGGCGAGCAGCTGGAACGCCTGCGCGGTGTCGTCGGGGGTGAGGCGGTCGCGCAGCAGGGTGGCGAACAGGACCCAGCCGAGGATGGCGGCGGCGGACATGAGCGCGCCGGTCGCCATCCACCAGCCGCGCGACCGGCCGTGCAGTACGGTGCCCGCCTCCGCGAAGTGGCGGGGGGAGTGGAGGAACACGAAGAACAGCGCGAAGCCGGCAACCGGCGGCGCGACGATCAGGCCGACGATCGCGACGGTCGTGGCGGCGGCCCAGGCGCGCGCGCCGTCGCGCCACGCGGTCGCGATGCCGACGATGGTGACCAGCAGCGCGACCGGCGCAACGGCGATCAGCGCGCGCGCAACGGTCGCGCCGTAGGGCGTGCCGGACATCGCGATGAATAGTCGGGCGACATCGTCGAAATGGCTGATCGCGGGGGCGGCCAGGATGGCGGTGCCGGCGGCGACCCTGAACAGGGGCTCCTCGATCATCGTCCAGTCCTCACCGAAATGGACCGAGGCGACAATCAGGAACAGGACGAGCGCGAGGAGCGGGGCCACCACCCAAAGCGCGGCTATCGCGGCGGCGATCGCGATATAACCGCCGAGTGCGAGGCCGAGCCCGCGACGACCGAGGCGGGTCGCGCGGGAGAGCAGGGCGATGTCGTAGGCCCCGTGCGGCATGCCGCCGACGACGAAGACGCCGGTCGCGATCAGCGTGGCGGTCGGCCCGTCGAGCGGCAGGCCGAGTGCGAGTGCCATCCCGACGAACAGTGCGGCGATCCAGAACGCCGGACGCACGACTTCGCCGCGCCCGGTGTGGACGCGGCGATCGTGATGTCCGGCGACGGCGGCAGTCATGCCGGCCGTCTGAACGGGATCAGTAACGTTCGGCGTAGGCAGGGGCGTCGTGCTTCTCCACCTGCGATTTGCGGACCGAGATCATGTAGATCAGGATACCGACGCCCGCCTTCGCGACGATGTCGGCGATCGTATAGCCCAGCTGGATCGTCGTGGTCGCGGTCGAACCGGTCAGACCGGCGAACGGCGCCATGTAGACGATCGGGTAGAAGCCCCACGATGCGAAGGTCAGCAGGCGCGCCTTGCGGACCAGACCCTGTGCGGCGGCGGGCTGCGAAGCGACCGAGCTGCCGAGACCGCTGAACAGTTCCCAGACGATGTAGACGAACGGGATCGACGACAGCGTGCCCCAGATCGCGCGGGTCGGGATGTCGGTCGCGATTTCGCCGGGGTAGCCCAGGATGATCATCAGCGCGGCGGCGGTGCCGAGACGCAGCGTCTTCGACGAAGTTTCTTCCGGCGACAGGCGCATCACGAGCACGAGTTCGATCAGCAGCAGCGGCACGGTGAGCAGCCAGTCGACGTAGCGATAGGCGTCGTTGAACGCGAAGCCGGTGGTCGCGATGACGCCGTTCTGAAGCGTGTAGGATGCGTTCCAGCTCTCGAAGATACGGAGGTAGTGATAGGCAGCGATCGCGGTCACGAGGCCGGAGATGGTCACCGCGGTGCGATAGGCGGGTGCGACCTGCGACCGGCAGAGCCAGAGGAACAGCGTCGTCGCGGCCATCGTGGCAAAGGTGAACGAGAATGCGTTGTAAACTAACGAAAACTGAAACGGTGTAATTGTGTCCATCGGGACCTCCATCGCCTGACTGTCTCGGACCCGCTGCTTCGGCGGGGCCGCTTTGTTGCGGGGGCGATGGCCGACAAGCCGCATCGGTCCTCGGTCCACCCGAGTTGACGTCACAGCGGCAGCCGGTCCTTCCGGGGCTGCACAAGCCGGAACCGCGAACAGGTCGGGTTATCTCCGTTCGTGGCGGCTGTCGCTGCGGCGTCGATGGAGGTGGTACGCCCGCGTGGGACGCGTCGCGATACGGACCTTGGGCCGTACCGGGGCAGATCATTAAAGTCCGGCTTCGACCGCCAGCCGGATGAGGTCGGCGGTGGTGGCAAGGCCGAGCCGTTCCATCAGGATCGCGCGGTGCATTTTCACCGTCTTTTCCGCCAGGCCGAGTTCAGCCGCGATCTGCTTGTTCAGCCAGCCCTGTGCCACGAAGCGCAGCACCTGGCTTTGCCGCGGCGAAAGCGACTTGACCAGTTCGGCGGCGCGGATCCGGCGCATGCTGGTCGGGGTGGCGGCCTGCGTGTCGATCTCCAGCTGCGAGCCCAGGAAGTAGAGCAGCTGGTCGTCCTCGTCGTACAAGGGCGCGACTAGAACCGCGTTGCGGAACGGCTGTCCGTCGCGCTTGTAGTTCAGGATCTCGACAAGCACCGGCTTGTGTTCGCGCACGCCGCGGCGGATCTCCTCCGACAGCCAGGGTTCGGTCGACGGGCCGGAGAGGAAACGGCAGTTGCGCCCGAGCACCATGTCCGCGGGGTAGCCGGTCAGGTCGCAGAAGGGCTGGTTGCAGGCGATGATAGGATTGTCGGGCAAGCGCGGATCGCTGATGACGGACGGGAGCGGGCTGTCCTTGACCAGCCGGACGAGACGGCGAGCGGACCTGGCGTCGGTCTCGACTGTCATTCCCCTGATCTCCCCGTTGCCCATCAACAGACTGCCCCCGTTGTGCCGCGCTGGCAATTGATCAGGGTCTATTAGTGGTCGCAATCGCGTTGAGGGGGTGACCTAAGTCATCGATCGAAGACGCTTTCCGGGTCGGCGCGTGGAAGTCGGCCGGTTTGTTCGCGATCCAGTGGAGGAAGCGGGCGATGTCGTCGCGGGCACGAAGCGCGTCGATCGTGGGGAAGCGGGTCGCCAGATCGCGGTTCGAGACGTTCGCGTGGATCGCGCGGTGGCAGATCGGGTGGACGGCAACGGTTTCGGTGCCGCCGCGGCTCTTGGGGATGATGTGGTGCCATTCGGTGCGCGTGCCGAGCGCGCGGTCGCACAGCGCGCAGGCGGGGACCGCCGTTTCGCGCGCTGAACGGGCCTCCGCTTGCGCCAGTCCGGCCCGGCCTTTGACGCGTCCTCCCATACGCTGTGATATGGTGGCGGATCGGGCGAACGAAAAGGCTGGGCGGCGCGTTCACGCCCGGCGGCGACCCCGCCATGAGGAGAGAGCGATGAGCGACGAGCGTACACCAGACGAGAAGCCCGGCGAGTATATCGACCTGCCGCCGATCCTGCCGACCGGGTCCGGCGTGGCCGACCTGGAGATCGCGTACGAGCAGATGATCCTGGCGGAGAATGCGGCACTAAGGGACGGGCCGGTGCTGAACGAGGGCGTTTCCGGCGCGCCGACGACGGACGCGATGCCGACCGAGAGCGGCGACGATGCGCTGGACAGTGCCGCGCATCCCAGCTGAGCCCTATCGATCGAAACGGAGGCGCGCGATCAGGCCGGGGTGCGCGTCGTCCAGCGTGATCGTCGCCCCGGTGCGGGCCGCGGCGGAGCGCACGACCGCGAGGCCGAGGCCGCTGCCCTCCGGACCGTCGCCGCGGCCAAGCCGGATGAACCGGTCGAAGACGCGGTCGCGGTCGGCGGCCGGGATGCCGGGGCCATCGTCCTGCACCGACAGCGTGGTGGCGGCGTCGTCGGGCGTGATCGCGACCGTGACGAGCCCACCGCGGTGGTTGTAGCGGATCGCGTTGTCGACGAGGTTGCTCAGGATCTCGACGATCAGCGTGCGGTGGCCGGTGATCATCGTGGGCGCGTCGGCGGCGTCGAGAATGAGTTCGACGTCGGCGGCGATGGCCTGGCCGATCTTGCGGCTGATGACGCGGACCGCGACCTCGCGCAGGTCGACCTGTTCGAGCGGGGCGGCGGCGCCCGCGTCCTCGGCGCGGGCCAAGGCCAGTAGCTGGGTCAGCAGGCGTTCGAGGCGGGCGCTGGCGTCGGCGATCTCGTCCAGTGCCGGTTGTGAGCCGCGACGGGCGAGTGCGACCTGGACCTTCAGCACCGCAAGCGGGGTGCGCATTTGGTGCGAGGCGTCGGCGGTGAAGCGCCGGGTGGCGGCGGTGGCGGTGTCGAGCTGCGCCAGGAGCCGGTCGAACGCCTGCGCGAGCGGGCGCAGTTCGAGCGGGAGCGGGCCGGGATCGAGCGGCGAGAGATCGGGCGTGGCGGGGCCGTCGCGCGCCTCCACCGCGCCGCGCAGCCGGGCGAGCGGGCGGAGGCTCCAGCCGAGCGCGGGGCGGAGCAGCAGCACGGCGATGCCGACCAGCGCGACCTCACCCACCAGCAGCGCGAACATCAGCCGGCGGGTGAGCGCGCGGCGGCCGTCGAGCGTTTCGGCGACCTGGACGATCACCGGTTGGTCGATCGCAGGTAGCGCGCGGCGAACCTCGGCAATGCGGATGCGTTGGCCGCGATAGGGGGCGAAACGGAAGCGCGGCTGATCGATCGCGAGGTCTTCCGGCCGAGGGGCGGGCAGGTCGGCATAGCCGGTGAGCAGCTCGCGCCCGACGCCGATCCGGTAATAGACGTTGTCGCGCTCGCTGTTCTCCAGCATCCCGAACGCGGCGGGCGGCAGGTCGAGCGTGACCTCGCCGCGTTCGACCTGGACGGTTTCGGCGATGGCGCCGAGCGCGCCGCCGAGGACGCGGTCGTTGGTGCGGCGTACGACATCGGCGATCAGCGTGGCACCGGCGAGGCCGAGCAGGACCGCGACGAGCAGCAGCGGACCGAGCATCGACACGAGCAAGCGGGTGCGGAGGGCGACGGCATGGCGCGGCGGCGGCGCGTTCATCCGGCGTCGATCAGGTAGCCGACGCCGCGGATCGTGCGGATCTGCGGGCCGGCGCTGCCGAGCTTGCTGCGCAGCCGGGTGACGTGGACCTCGATCGCGTTGGGGCCGACCGGTTCGTCATAGCCGAACACCTCTGCCAGCAGCAGTTCGCGCGGCACGACCTGCCCCGCGCGGGTGGCGAGCGCGTCGAGCACCGCCCATTCGCGACGGCGGAGCGCGAGCGGGCGGCCGGCGACGTCGGCCTGGCCGGTCGAGCGGTTGAGGGTCAGCGCGCCGATCGTGACGACGGGCACCGGATCGCCGCCGCGCCGCCGGCCGAGCGCCCGGACGCGCGCCTCCAGCTCCTCCGGATCGAACGGCTTGCGGAGATAGTCGTCCGCGCCGAGATCGAGCCCGCGGACCCGGTCGTCCAGCCCGTCGCGCGCGGTGAGCATGAGGACGGGGACACGATCGCCGCGCCGGCGGAGCCGTTCGAGCACCGTGAAGCCGTCGATGCCGGGCAGGCCGACGTCGAGGATCACGACCGCATAGGGTTCGCCCGAGACGAGCGTCAGCGCCTCCTCGCCACCCGTGCAGTGATCGACCGCGTGGCCGCCGGCGCGCAGCAGGGTCGCGATGCTGCGCGCGAGCGCCGCATCGTCCTCGATCATCAGGACGCGCATGGTGGCCCGCGGTGAAAGGTTCCTGACAGGTCGGGCGCGTATCGCATCCATGGGCTTATCCGATCACAGAAGCGGAAAAGCGAGAGGAGCCGGGATGCGAATCCTTAGTCTGACGATTGCGATGGCGGGGGTGACGGCTGTCACAGCCATACCTGCTCATGCCGCCGAGCGTCCGGCGGGTTATCCCCGATCCTATGACGCGCTGATCGCCGCGGCGCAGGCCGAACGCGGGCTGACCGTCTACGGCAATGCCGACCGGGCGGAGCTGGTGGGTGTCGTGGCGGCGTTCCGGCGGGCCTATCCGGGCATCGCGGTGCGCTATGCCGATCTGGGTTCGACCGAAATCTACCGCCGGGTGACGGCGGAACGGCGCGCGCGGCGGCCGTCGGCGGACCTGGTGTGGTCGTCGGCGATGAACCTGCAGGTGAAGCTGATCAACGACGGTTATGCGCAGGCCTATGCCAGCCCGGAAAAGCCCGCATTGCCGGCGCAGGCGGTGTGGAAGAGCATGGGGTACGGCGTGACCGCGGAGCCGATCGGCATCGCGTATAACCGCCGGTTGATCCCCGACGCGGCGATGCCGCGCGACCATGCCGGGCTGGAGGCGCTGCTCCGTCGTCGGCGGGCGCAGTTCACCGGGCGGGTGACGACGTTCGACCCGCGGCAGTCCGACGTCGGGTATCTGTACCTGTCCGAGGACATGGCGATCACGCGTGACAGCCGGGCGTTGCTGTCCGCCATCGCCGCGACGAAGCCCGTGCTGGTCGCACGGACCGAGCCGATGCTGGCGGCGGTCGCGGAGGGGCGGCAGGCGATCGCGTACAATGTGATCGGGTCCTATGCCTTGGAACGGGCGAAGCGCGATCCGCGGATCGGCGTGGTCCTGCCGCGCGACTATACGATCGTGACGTCGCGGATCGCGTTCATCGCCGCCGATGCGCGCGCGCCGGCGGCGGCCAAGCTGTTCCTCGATTTCCTGTTGTCGCGCCGTGGCCAGTCGTTGCTGGCGGAACGGAGCCTCTGGCCCGTGCGGACCGACGTGCCCGCGCGGCGGATGCCCGCGGCGCAGGCCCGGCCGATCCGCGTGGGGCCGCAACTTCTCGTTTATCTCGACCGCATCACCCGCCAGCGCTTCCTGCGCGACTGGCAGGCGATCCTTTCCGGAGTTTCCCGATGATCCTGTTGCGTACCGGTTGTGGGCTGCTCGCGCTCGCTCTTGCCACCCCTTCGCTCGCCCAGACGCCCGATGCGGCGGAACTCGCCCGCCTGGTGCAGGCGCAGGCGGCGCAGATCGCGACGTTGCAGGCGCGGCTCGACCGGTTGGAGGGGCAGCAGGCGGCGGCCGCGGCAGCGCCCGTGCCCGTTCCGGCGGCGCAGGCGGCGCCGACACAGGTCGCGCAGGCAACGCCCGAGCAGCGCCGGACCGTGCCGTTCGCGCCGCAGCTGGCCCCGCCGGGACCCGCGGAGCGCAACGTGGCGCAGGCGATCGCGGCGCGCGAAAATCCATCGGGTGTCACGACCGAATGGGGGTCGGGCCTGCCGGTGTTCCATTCGGCGGACGGCGTCTATACGTTCAAGCCGCGCGGGCGCATCCTGGCCGATGTCAGCAGCTCGTTCGGGTCGAAATCGGACGGTCGCAACCTGACCACGACCGGTATGCGCGCGCTGCGCCTCGGCCTCGAAGGCGGCGTCGGCACGCATTTCTTCTACCAGATGGAAGCCGATTTTTCGGAGAACGAGGTCGATGTCGTGACCGCGTTCATGGGCTGGCGCAACCGGATCTCGCCGGGGCTCGAATATGACGTACGCGCCGGGCATCTGTTCAACGACCGCGGGTTCGAAGGGTCGACGGGATCGGATTCGACGCCGTTCCTGGAACGCACGACGGTCGCCACCGCGATCATCCCGCAGCGCGGTTTCTACGGCATCGGCATCATGCCGCGGCTGTTCTGGAAGACGGGCCATGCCTCGCTGACGGTCACTGGCGACCGGGTGGACGGCACGCAGACGGTGAGCGACGGGCGGACATTCCTGGCGCGCGCGCACTGGAACCCGATCAAGACCGACAATGCGGTGCTGCATCTGGGCGCGTGGGGCTTCGACGAATCGCTCTCCCCGGCGGCGACGACGCTGACCCGCAACACGGTGATCGGCGGGCGGTTCAACGGCGCGCTGCGCGTGTCGACCGGGCCGTTGCTTGGCGGCCGGGGGACGACCGGATACGGGCTGGAACTGGGCGGGTATCGCGGGCCGGTGTGGATCATGGCGGAGGCGGGGCGGCGCGACGCCCAGCTCGACGGCGGGCGGCCGGACTTCACCAGCAAGGCGTGGAGCGTGTCGGGCGGGTTCTTCATCACGGGCGACCTGCCGCCGTACAACCCGCGGCTCGGCGCGTTCGGGCAGCCGAAGGTGAAGCGCCCGACGTTCGACGGCGGCCCCGGCGCGATCGAGCTGACCGCGCGGTACGAGGACCTCGACCAGACCGACCTGCTGACCGGCGGGCGCGGCTGGGCGGCGACGGTGGGCGTGAACTGGTACCTGAACAGCTTCACCCGCCTGCAGCTGAACGGCATCCACTGGTACACCAACAACCGCACCGGCGATTACACCGGCGGCGACGAGGGCGAGACGCTGAGCGCGCGGGTCGCGGTCACCTTCTGATGCCGCTCGCTGCACGAAATCCGCTGCTCCTGACCTTCCTTCAAGGATCGTTCGCATGAACCTGGCTTTGCTTGGCTTCCTGATGGTCGCCACATTCATGACGCTGATCATGACCAAGCGGATGACGCCGCTGGTCGCGCTGATCGTCATTCCCACGATCTTCGGCGTCGTCGCCGGTCAGGCCGCGGGCCTGGGCGACATGATGATCGACGGGATCAAGAACCTGGCGCCGACCGGCGTCATGTTGCTGTTCGCGATCCTGTTTTTCTCCACCATGACCGACACCGGGCTGTTCGATCCGCTGGTCGGGCGGCTGATCCGGCTGGTGCAGGGCGATCCGATGCGGATCCTGCTCGGCACCGTCGTGCTGTGCGCGCTGGTCAGCCTGGATGGCGACGGATCGACGACGTACATCATCACGATCGCCGCGCTGCTGCCGCTGTACAAGCGGTACGACATGAACCGGCTGTACCTGTGCTGCCTGCTGATGCTGACGAGCGGCATCATGAACCTGACGCCGTGGGGCGGGCCGACCGCGCGGGCGGCGAGCGCGCTGAAGTTGGATCCCGCCACGCTGTTCCTGCCGTTGATCCCCGGCATGATTGTCGGGCTGGCGAGCCTGATGGCGTTGGCGGTCTGGTTCGGCCGCAAGGAGCGCACCCGGATGGGGAGCGTGCAGGCGCGCGACGCGGTGGAGTTCACCGGCATGGCGGTCTCGCAATATCCCGAGGCGCGGCGGCCGAAGCTGATCTGGTTCAACGGGCTGCTGGTCGTGACGCTGCTGACGCTGCTGGTGTGGGGTCTGCTGCCTCTGTCGGTGCTGATGATGATCGCGTTCGCGATCGCGATGATCGTGAACTATCCGGGCGTGGCGGAGCAGAAGGAGCGGATCGCCGCGCATGCCGGCAACGTCCTGTCGGTCGTCTCGCTCATTTTCGCCGCCGGTATCTTCACCGGGATCCTGGGCGGGACCGGGATGGTGGAGGCGATGAGCAAGGAAGTGGTCGGCATGATCCCGCCCGCGATGGGGCCGTACATGGCGCCGATCACCGCGGCGCTGAGCCTGCCGTTCACCTTCTTCATCTCCAACGACGCATTCTATTTCGGCATGCTGCCGATCCTGGCGGAGGCGGGCGCGCATTACGGCGTCGAGCCGATGGCGATCGCGCGCGCGTCCTTGATGGGGCAGCCGGTCCATCTGCTCAGCCCGCTGGTGCCGTCGACCTATCTGCTGGTCAGCCTGGCCGGGATCGACCTGGCCGATCATCAGCGTTTCACGTTGGTGCCCGCGATCATGGTGTGCGTGGTGATGACGCTGGTCGGGATGATCGCGCTCGCCTTCCCGTTCGTGGCCGGGTGATGCGCGCCACCGTCCTTCGTCCCGCAATCCGGAGACCCACCATGGACCGACCGTCGATCCCATTGATGCTGTTGCCCGCCATGGGGTGCGACGGCCAGTTGTGGGCGCGCCAGATCATGGATCTGGGCGACGTGGCCGAGCCGGAGTTCGGCGACCTGTCGCGCGATACGACGATCGACGACATGGCGGCACGCGTGCTGGACGATGCGCCGCCGCGGTTCGCGGTCGCGGGGGTCAGCCTCGGCGGCTATGTCGCGATGGAGATGGTGCGGCAGGCGCCGGACCGGATCACGAAGATCGCGCTGTTCGGGACGCGCGCTTCGATGGAGGCGCGGCCGCGGACGGTGGCGGACCAGGGGTCGCTGGCCACTGCGCCGCACGACGACCCGCAGCTGTCGAAGATCATCAGCGGGCCGGTACAGGCGATGGCCGAGCGGGTCGGCAAGGCGGTGTTCGAGCGGCAGCAGCAGGCGTTGCTCGCGCGGCCCGACATCGCCGACGCGATCGCGTCGATCCGTGTGCCGACTTTGGTGGCGGTGGGGGACCGCGACCGGATCTGTACGCCGGACGATGCGCGCGCGCTCAGTGCGCTGATCGCGGGGGCGCGGTTCCATATCCTGAAGTCGTGCGGGCATCTGTCACCGATGGAGCGCCCCGGCGAGGTGACGATGCTGCTGCGGTCTTGGTTGCGCGGCTGGTAGGGCGACCGCGTCGGGTTCGACCGGGACGCGTGGCAGGCGCTGCCACCGGCCGCTGACGGTGATCCGGTCGAACAGGTGGTTGCCGAGTGTGATCAGTGCTGCGCCGGTGCTGGCGCAGAGGAACAGCGTTGCGGCGAGCGCGATGGCGAGGAGGGCTGTCGGGCCGTGCAGCGTCGGCTTGGCGAGGGCTTCGAGTAAGGTGAGCGCGGCGTAGGCGACACCCCAGAGCGCCAGTCCCGCGACGCGGAGGCCGATGTCGGCCTGTTTCGATCGATGCCACGCGGCCATGCCTTATCCTTTCGACAAGGCAGCCCAGTTATCGGTCGGCGCGTAGGTATTCGAGAGCGGTTCCGGGCGATCGCGTAGTGTTCGCGTAAAGACGCGTTACGGATCGACGAGCAGGCGGTAGCCGACGCCGAGTTCGTTGGCGATCAGGCTGCCGACCGGGCCGGGGGGCTCGAGCTTCTGCCGCAGGTTGCGGATGACGATGCGGAGATATTCGATGCGCGGATCGTCGTCGCCGCCCCAGGCCGCGGCGATGATGCGGTCGTGCGTCACGACGCGGCCGGGGTGGCGCGCGAGGATCGCCAGTACGTCATGCTCCTTGCGCGTCAGGTGGAGCGGTTCGGTGCCGCGCCGGACGATGCGGCGGTCCAGGTCGATCGTCAGGTCGCCCTTGTGGAGCGTCTTCTGCGCGGTGTTGCCCGCGTCGCGGTGGCGGAGTGCGGCGCGCAGGCGGGCGAGCAGTTCGTCGGTATCGAACGGCTTGGTGACGAAATCGTCGGCGCCGAGATCGAGCGCGGCGACCTTTTCCTCCGTCGCGTCGCGGGCCGAGACGATCAGGACGGGCACCTCGCCGTTGCGGCGCAGCAGCGGGATCAGGGTGAGGCCGTCGCGGTCGGGCAGGCCGAGGTCGAGCAGCACCGCAACCGGATGTTCGGCCGCGGCCCCCGACAGCGCATCGCGCGCGGTGCCCACCTCCACCACCGCATAGCCGGCGCGTTCCAGCGTGTGGCGGAGCAGCCGGCGGATCGCAACTTCGTCATCGACCACCAGGATACGCGCGGGCATCAGATCGCGTCCGACGCGACGGCGCGAACGATGAGCGCGGTCGGGAAGACGAGCGTGAAGGCGGCACCGGCTTCCTCGGGGCGGTTGCCGGCCTCGACCGTCATGCCCATCGCTTCGGCGAACGCCTTGACGATCGCGAGGCCGAGGCCGGTGCCGCCGGCGGCGCGGTCGGAGCCCTCGAGCCGGTGAAACGTCTCGAACACCTCCGCCTCGCGCCCCGGCGGCAGGCCCGGGCCGTGATCGCAGACCGACAGTCGGATCTCGCCATAGACGTGCCGGCCGGCGACGAGGATCGCGGTGCCGGGGTCGCCGTAGCGGCCGGCATTGTCGAGCAGGTTGAGCAGGCAGTGATGGAAAAGCTGCGGATCGACCAGCACGAGCGGGAGGTCGGGGGGCACGTCGAACTGGATCGCGTGACCTTCGAGTGCGCGGCGGGCGTCGTGGGCCGCGCCGGCGACCGCGTCGGCCAGGTCGGTCGGTTCGACGTTGAGCTTCAGCGCGCCGGCCTCGACCCGTGCCATGTCGAGCAGGTTGGCGACGAAGCGGTTGAGCCGGGCGGCCTCGTTGCGGATCGTGCCGATCAGTTCGGGCGTGGCGCCGTGGCCGAGTTCGTCCGCGGCGGCGATGACGGCGGTGAGCGGGGTGCGCAGGTCGTGGCTGACCGATGACAGCAACGCTGCACGGAGCCGGTCGCGGGTGCGGACCGCGTCGACATCGCGCATCTCCATTTCGAGGCGGAGCCGTTCGAGCACCAGCGCGGACTGGTCGATGAGGCTGGAAAGGAGCGGGACCTGGTCCGCGCGGATCGGTTCGCCGTTGTCGCGCGCGACGCCCAGCACCGCGAGCGTGCGGCCGCCGGCGCGGACCGGGTTGAACAGCCATTCGGACGCGGCGAGCGTGCCCGATCCCTTGCCGGCCGGCGTGCCGGTGTCCGACGCCCAGTTGGCGGCGGCCATGTCCATCGTATCGAGCCGGTAGTCGGGCGTGCTGGCGGCCTGGACCGCGAGACCGGGGCCGACGAGCGGGGCGAGCAGCACGGCCTGGACGTCGAACAGCCGGGCGACGTCCTCGCAGATCAGCCGCGCGGCCTCGGACGGGTCGTTGACCGCGCTCAGCTGGCGCAGGAAGCCGGCGAGCGTGGCGTTGGTGCGCGCACTGGCGGCGGCGAGATCGGCCTGCGCCCGGACGCGGGCGGTCAGCTGGCTCGTGGCGACCGCGACGCCGAGCAGGACGAAGATCGAGATGACGTTTTCGGGGTTGCTGACGCTGAGCGTGCCGACCGGGGGCAGGAAGAAGAAATTGTAGGCGAGCGAGGAGGCGAGGCCGGCGAACAGCCCGGTGCGCAACCCGAACAGGCTGGCCGCGACCATGACGGGCAGCAGGTAGAGCAGCGCGACATTGCCGAGATCGAGGATATGGAACAGCGCGCTGCCGACCGCGGTGACGAGCGCGACGACCAGGAGCGTAATCGCGTAGCCGGACGTCGTGCCCCAGCCGGCGCCGCGTCGCTGTCGCGGTTCGGATGCGGCGGGGCGGGCGTCGAGCGGCAGGACGTGGACGGTGACGCCGGGCGTGTCGCGGACCAGCCGATCGACGACCGACCCGTGGAGCAGTTCGAACCAGCGCGAGCGGCGCGATTTGCCGACGACGAGTTGTGTCGCGCGGGCGGTGGTGAGGAAACCGCGGATGCCGTCGACCACCGATGCGGCGGGCACGGTGGCGACCGCGGCGCCGAGCTGCGTCGCGAGCGTCATCGCTTCGGCCACGCGGCGGTGCTGCGCGTCGTTGAAATGGGCGGTGCGCGGGGTTTCGATGAACAGCGCGGTCCAGGGGGCGTGCAGCCCGTCCGACACGCGCTTGCCCGCGCGAACGAGGCCGTTGGCACCGGGCAGTTCGTTGATCGCGACGACGATCCGGTCGGTGCCGGCCCAGGTGCCGCCGACGCCGAGCGCGCGGACATGATCGAGCATCTGCGCATCGACCGCCTGCGCGGCGCGTCGGAGCGCAAGTTCGCGGAGTGCGGAAAGGTTTGATTTGGAGAAGAAGTGGCCGAGCGCGCGGGTTGCTTCATGGGGCAGGTAGACCTTGCCGGCCTTCAGCCGCTCGATCAGTTCGTCGGGCGGGATGTCGACGACCTCGATCTCCGCCAGTTCGAGGATGCGGTCGGGCACCGTTTCGCGGACCCGGACGCGCGTGAAACTGGCGACGATGTCGTTCAGGCTTTCGACGTGCTGGATGTTGAGCGTGGCGTAGACGTCGATCCCGGCGGCGAGCAGCTCCTCGACATCCTGATAGCGTTTCGGGTGGCGGCTGCCGGGCGCGTTGGTGTGGGCGAGTTCGTCGACCAGCGCGAGGCGGGGGGCGCGGGCGAGGACCGCGTCGATGTCCATTTCGCTCAGGATGCGGCCGTCATAGGGGACGTCGCGGCGCGGCACGATTTCCTGCCCGCGGGTCAGTGCTGCGGTCTCGGCGCGGCCGTGCGTTTCGACGACGCCGATCACGACATCGACGCCGTCACGCCGGCGGGCGGCGCCTTCGGACAGCATCTCGAACGTCTTGCCGACGCCGGGGGCGGCGCCGAGGAAGATCTTGAGACGGCCTTTGCCCTCCTGCGCGGCCTGGCGCAGGAGGGCATCGGGGTCGGGTCGGGCATGGTCGCCGTCCGTCATCGGCGGGCGGACGCGTCCAGCGCGCGGTTCATGGCGAGCACGTTGACGTGGGGATCGCCGAACAGTGAGGTTTCGGTCGCGCGATCGACGAGCGCGGTGACGGCAGCGACCGGCAGGCCGCGGACGCGGGCGATGCGTGGGGCTTGTGCGGCGGCGGCGGCGGGCGACAGATCGGGATCAAGCCCGGAGCCGCTGGCGGTGACGAGGTCGGCGGGGAGGGGGCCGGCGACCCCCTCGGCCCGGACGCGTGCGACGTCCGGCTGCACGCGGTCGACCAGAGCCTGCGACGCGGGGCCGAGGTTGGAGCCGGACGAGGCGAGCCCGTCATAGCCCTTGCCGGCGGCGGACGGGCGCGTCTGGAAATAGCGGTCGGTGGTGAAAGCCTGGCCCAAGACGGTCGAGCCGATGACGCGGTCGCCGTCGTGAACCAGGCTGCCGTTCGCCTGGAACGGGAAGAACGCCTGGCCGATGCCGGTCATGGCCAGCGGGTAGGCGAGGCCGAGGAGGGCGGCGAACAGGATCGTCATGACGATCGCGGGCCGCAGTGCGGAGGTGAAATCCTTGCCCATGGGAAGATCCTTATGCGAGGCCGAGGGTGCCGACGAGCAGGTCGATGACCTTGATGCCGACGAACGGGGCGACGAGGCCGCCGAGCCCGTAGATTGCGAGATTGCGGGCGAGCAGCGGCCCGGCGCCCATCGGCGTGTACTTCACGCCGCGCAGCGCGAGCGGGACGAGCATCGGGATGATGATCGCGTTGAAGATGATTGCCGACAGGATCGCACTTTCGGGCGAACCCAGCCGCATGACGTTCAGCACGCCCAGCCCCGGATAGAGCACCACGAACATCGCCGGGATGATCGCGAAATATTTCGCGACGTCGTTGGCGACCGAGAAGGTGGTGAGCGCGCCGCGGGTCATGAGCAGCTGCTTGCCCAGGCCGACGACCTCGATCAGCTTGGTCGGATCGCTGTCGAGATCGACCATGTTGCCCGCCTCGCGCGCGGCCTGCGTGCCGGTGTTCATCGCGACGCCGACGTCGGCCTGGGCCAGCGCGGGTGCATCGTTGGTGCCGTCGCCGCACATCGCGACGAGCTTGCCGCCGGCCTGTTCCTTGCGGATCAGCGCCAGCTTGTCCTCGGGGCTCGCCTGCGCGAGGAAGTCGTCGACGCCGGCCTCGGCCGCGATCGCGGCGGCGGTGAGCGGGTTGTCGCCGGTGATCATCACCGTGCGGATGCCCATCGCGCGCAGTTCGCCGAACCGTTCGCGGATGCCGGCCTTCACGACGTCCTTCAGGAAGATCGCGCCGAGCAGGCGGCCGTCCTTGGCGACCGCGAGGGGCGTGCCGCCGGCGCGGGCGATCTCGTCCGTGATGCGGCGCAGTTCGGTCGCCGCCGCGGTCTGGCCGACGCCAGGATTGGCCTTCAGGATCGATTCCACCGCACCCTTCTGGAGCAGCATGTCGGCGGTGCGAACGCCGGAGATGCGGGTCTGCGCGGTGAACGGGATGACTTCCGCCCCGGCGGGCAGGTCGGTCGTGCGGATGCCGAACTTCTCGCGCGCCAGGACGACGACCGAGCGGCCTTCCGGCGTTTCATCGGCCAAGCTGACGATCAGCGCGGCCTCCGCCATCTCCGCGTCGCTGGTGCCGCCGACGGCGCGAAATTCGCTCGCCTGGCGGTCGCCGATCGTGATCGTGCCGGTCTTGTCGAGCAGCAGGACGTCGATGTCGCCCGCGGCCTCGACCGCGCGGCCGGACTTGGCGAGGACGTTGAAGCGGACGAGACGGTCCATGCCGGCGATGCCGATCGCGGAGAGCAACGCCGCGATGGTGGTCGGGATCAGCGTGATGAGCAGCGCAGCGAGGATCGCGACCGGGATCGAGCCGCCGGCATAGCTGGCGAAGCCCGGGATTGTGGCGACCGCGATCAGGAAGATGATGGTCAGCCCGACGAGCAGCAGGGTGAGCGCGATCTCGTTCGGGGTCTTTTGACGCTCGGCGCCTTCGACCAGCGCGATCATGCGGTCGAGGAAGCCCTTGCCGGGTTCGACGGTCACCTTGACGCGGATCTCGTCGGAGATGACGCGCGTGCCGGCGGTGACGGCGGAACGGTCGCCGCCCGCCTCGCGGATCACCGGCGCGCTTTCGCCGGTGATCGCCGCTTCGTTGACGGAGGCGACGCCGGACACGACCTCGCCGTCCGACGGGATCAGGTCGTTGGTTTCGACCAGCACCACGTCGCCGACCTTGAGTGCGCTGGCGGGCACGTCGTCATAGTCGCGGCCGGTGCCCTTCAGCCGCTTGGCGATCAGGTCCGCCTTGGTCGCGCGCAGCGAGGCGGCCTGCGCCTTGCCGCGGCCCTCCGCCAGCGCCTCGGCGAACGTGCCGAACAGCACGGTCAGCCAGAGCCAGATGACGAGTTGCAGCTTGAACCCGGTGGTCAGCCCGTCCTGCCCGACGACGAGCAGGACGGTCATCAGTGCGGCGACCGTGGCGGTGACGAACATCACCGGGTTGCGGATCAGTTGCGCGGGGGCGAGCTTGGTGAAGGACGCCTTGATCGCCGGCACCATGAGGTCCGCGGTGAACAGGCTCTTGGACTGCGATCTTTGTGTCGTGTGGGCCATGATGGCGCTTCCGTCAGGACAGAGTGCCGCGGATCATCGCAAGATGATCGGCGATGGGACCGAGCGCGAGGCTCGGCAGGAAGGTGAGGCCGCCCAGGATCAGGATGATCCCGACGAGCAGGCCCACCCACAGGCCGTCGGTGGTCGGGAAGGAACCGGCGCTTTCCGGAACATGCCGCTTGGCCGCGAGACTCCCCGCGATGGCGAGCATCGGCACGATGACGAAGAAGCGGCCGAACCACATCGCGAGCCCAAGCAGGCCGTTATAGTAAGGCGTGTTGGCGGTGAGACCCGCGAACGCCGAACCGTTGTTCCCGACCGCGCTGGTGAACGCGTAGAGGATCTCCGAAAAGCCGTGCGGACCCTTGTTCAGCGGCCCGGCGAGACCGGCCTGCAGCACCGCGGACAGCGATGTCAGGCCGAGGATCATCAGCGGCAGGACGGCGATGGCCAGCACGGCGAGCTTCACCTCGCGGCTCTCGATCTTCTTGCCAACATATTCCGGCGTGCGGCCGACCATCAGCCCGGCGACGAACACCGCCAGGATGGCGAAGAGCAGGAAGCCGTAGATGCCCGCGCCGACGCCGCCGATCACGACCTCGCCCAGCTGGATGTTGAACAGCGGGATCATGCCGCCGAGTGCGGTGAAGCTGTCGTGCATCGCGTTGACCGCGCCGCAGGAGGCCGCGGTGGTGACGACCGCGAACAGGGCGGAGGCGGCGGCGCCGAACCGGACTTCCTTGCCCTCCATGTTGCTGCCCGCCACGCCGAGGTGGTGGAGGACCGGGTTGCCGGCCGCTTCCTGCGAGTAGGTGACGAAGACGCCGGCGAGGAACAGGATGATCATCGCGGACAGGATGGCCCAGCCCTGACGAGTGTTGCCGACCGCCTCGCCGAACGTCCAGGTCAGGCCGAAGCCCAGGACGAAGATCGACAGCATCTGGACCAGGTTGGTGAGTGCGGTCGGGTTTTCGAACGGGTGCGCGGAGTTGGCGTTGAAGAAGCCGCCACCGTTGGTGCCGAGCATCTTGATCGCTTCCTGGCTGGCGACGGGGCCGAGCAGGATCGACTGGCGGGCACCCTCCAGCGTCTGGACGTCGACGACGCCGGCCATCGTCTGCGGCACGCCGCTGGCGATGAGGAAGATCGCGTAGACGACCGAGATCGGGAGCAGGACGTAGAGCGTGACGCGCGTCATGTCGGCCCAGAAATTGCCGATCGAGGCGGACTCACGCCGCGCGAACCCGCGGAACAGCGCGAACGCCAGCGCGATGCCGGTCGCGGCGCTGAGGAAGTTGTGGATCGTCAGGCCGAGCATCTGGCTGAGGTTCGACATCGTCGATTCCCCGCCATAGCTCTGCCAGTTGGTGTTGGTGGTGAAGCTGACCGCGGTGTTGAACGCGAGGTGCGGGGAGAGCCCCGCCAGCCCTTGGGGGTTAGCGGGCAGCACGCCTTGCAGGCGCAGCACCGCGTAGGTGAACGCCATGAGCGTCACGTTGAACAGCAGCATGTGGAGCGCGTAGCGCCGCCAGCCCTGTTCGGCCTGCGGATCGATGCCGGACAGTTTGTAGAAGCCGCGCTCGACGGGGCCGAGGACGAGGTGGAGCGGCGTGCGGCGCCCCTCGTACAATGCGAACAGCCAGGCGCCGACCGGTCTGGTCAGCGCGAGCAGGATGGCGACGAAGCCGAGGATCAGGATCCAGCCCTGGAATGTCATGATGCCGCCTCCTTCAGAAGCGTTCGGGGCGGATCAGGACCGCCACAAGGTAGATGAGCAGGCCGAGCGCGGTCAGTGCCGCCAGCCAGAGGTCGAGTGTCATCGCGTCATTGCCTCACGCATTGTCGCATAGCCGGGCGTAGGCGAGCGTCGCCGCCACCAGCCCGACCATGACGAGGATCCACAGCAGGTCGTCCATGGGTCGATCTCCTCAGAACGCGGCGGTCAGCGAGACAAGGACGGTGCCGCCGGCGATCGAGCCGGTGCCGTCCTGACCCTTGCTGAAGCTGGGCCGCAGGTAGCGGGACTCCGACGTCGAAATATCGGTGTCGACGTAGGAGACGTTGAAGGTCAGGTTCCGCCAGGTCGCGTCGGCACCGAGCGACCAGTCCCAATACTCGCCGGTCGGGGCGACGGCGGTGGCGTTCGGGCCGAGGCCGTTCTGGCCCCAGCTATGACCGACATGCGCCTTCGCGGTAATCGGCGTGCCGACGACCGCGACCGCGCCGTCGCCCCACAGGTAGAGATTGTCGTCCTTGTCGCCCGGGCTGGTGTAGACGCCCGCCGCTGCGTCCGAGCCCGTCGCGTACCATTTGCCGATCGCCTGCTGCTTCGGCGCATAGGCTGCACCGGCGGTCAGCGTGGCGGGGCCGGCGGTGCCGGTCAGCTTGGCATAGGGTTCCGCGAAGTCGGTCTTGTCCGCGCCGCCGGGGTACATGTACCAGGTCAGGCCGACGTCGATCGTGGCGTTGTCGGCCAGCTTCGCCTTGTAGCCGCCGATCAGGTCGAGTTCCATGTTGGCACCGCCGAACGTGCCCCAGCCGGCGAGGTTGGACCCCCAGGTGCCGACGTAGAGCCCGCTGTCGTGCGTGACGGTCAGGCCGGCCTGGACCGCCATCTCGCGGTCGGACTGCGACACGCCGCGGAACCGGTAGTCGGAGACGAGGCCGGCGGAGCCGCTGACGACGATCGCGGGCGTGGCGGCGACCGACTCGCCGGACTGGGCCTGCGCGATGGCCGGAATGGTGATGAATGCGACGGCGATAAGCGATTTGGAAAACGTCATGCGTGGCCCCTGCCGATGGCGGCCGCAGAATATTCGCGGCGCCTCAAGGACGCGCAATTAGGGCGGCGCCGCGTTGCAAATCGAGATCGATTCCGACGCGCCGCATAGCGATTGCATATGAATTGCGGATTTTGCCGGTTGTCCGATCCGCTTTCGGAGGCCGATCGGCCCAAGCGGTCCTCGCTCAGGCTAGTTCTGCAAGTAGGCCATCGAGCGCGATACGCTCCATGGAAATCAAATGGTCACGGAACAGACTTAGCGAGATCGGTTAATGATGTGTTACCCATCTAAAAGAGACGAAGGTATAGTGTAGCCGACACTATTGCGACGCCGGTTTTGTTGACTTCGTTAAGACGATTTGTCCAGATTGTGCATCTGTTGGCGCGGCAGAACTGGCGTGCCCGGAACCAGGAGAGATGGTTGTGAAAGTTACGCGTTCCCAATTTGGCATCAGCCTGAACTCGAACATTTCCGCGGTCGCCCCGGTGGCGGAAGCGGCCCTCATCACGCTGCCGATCTTCGGCACCGAAGGGAACGACACCATCGTCGGCGGCGCGGACGGGGAACTGATCTCCGGTCTGGGCGGCAACGACCGGATCACCGGCAACGGCGGCAACGACACGATCAACGGCGGCAGCGGCAACGACACGCTGTACGGCAATATCGGCAACGATTTCCTCGACGGCGGCAGCGGATCGGACCTGTTGTTCGGCGGGCAGGGCGACGACATCATCAGCGGCGGGCTCGGGTCCGACACGATCGAGGGCGGCCTCGGCAACGATACGCTCGACGGCGGTGGCGTGCTGGGCCTGATCGACGGCAGCGGCGATACGGCCGGCTATTCGACGGCCACTGTCGGCAGCGGCGTGGTGGTCAGCCTGGAACTGCAGGGTGAGTTCCAGAATACCGGTGCGGCCGGGTCCGACCTGCTCCTCGGGTTCGAGAACCTGGTCGGCACGCGGTTCGCCGACACGCTGGTCGGCGACCGGTACGATAACCGGCTGGACGGCGGCGAAGGTGCGGACAATCTGTTCGGTCAGGCCGGCAACGACCTGCTGTTCGGCGCCGCGGGCGACGACACGCTGAACGGCGGCGACGGCATCGACGCGCTGTTCGGCGGCGATGGCAACGACACGGTGTTCGGTAACCTCGGTCGCGACACGCTGTCTGGTGGCGAAGGCGCCGACTCGCTGTTCGGCGGCCAGTCCGAGGATACGCTCGACGGCGGCGGCGGCAACGACCTGATCCAGGGCGGACTGGGCGCCGACGTCACGACCGGTGGCCTGGGCGCGGACAATTTCCGGTTCATGCAGGCGGCGGATTCCGAGGTCGGGGCCGGCGACATGATCCTCGATTTCGTGAGCGGCAGCGACCGGATCGACCTGTCCATGCTGCGCATGAGCGCGTTCGATACGCTGTCGATCGAGAATATCGGCGGGAACAGCCTGATTTCGGTCGACCTGCTGGGCGATGGTGTCGCCGACATGGAGATCATGGTGGCGGGGATCGACTCCGTCGTCGCCAGCGACGTGTTCTGGGGGTAACGGCCCGGATCGGGACAGGTGCCGCTGCCCGCCGGTGCCTGTCCTAACCTTATGAAAACTGCCCCATTTTGGGATTCACGCCCCGACCGCGACATTACGGCGTTGTCATGAAACTGTTGCACGGCGCTGACAGGGGTATTCACCATAGTTCGGACCGGACAGGACGCACGGAGGCATGCCGCCTTCGTGCGTCCGATATTTCAGGGTCCGGCGCAGGTGAGGAAAACTGGGCATGGCGCAAGTCGGTGATATCGCGATCGTTGGTTATGGTGCGGATACGGGGGTCAAATCCTTCTCGTTCGTGATCCTGGCGGACCTGTCCGGGCAGACGATCAATTTCACCGACAATGGCTGGCTGGCGGCCGGTGGCTTCCGCGGGGGCGAAGGCACGTCGAGCTATGTCGTGCCGGCCGGCACTGCGATCGGGACGGTCGTAACGGTCAACGTCACCGGCACCTTCAACCCATCGACCAGCGGTGACCAGATCATCGCCTATACCGGGTCCGCTACCGAGCCGACGTTGCTGTATGCCGTCGATTTCGCGGACGGCAACGCGGCCTATGCAGCCGACGCGGGCAATTCCAACACCTCCGCCGTGCCGACCGGTCTGACGTTTGGCGAAACCGCGCTGGCGTTCGGCGCCGACAATGCCGCCTATACCGGACCGCTCGGCGGCACGCGTGCGGAGATCCTGGCGAACATCGCCGACGAGACGCTCTGGACGCAGAACGACACGGCCGGCGTGACCTATCCCGCCGGCTTCACGGTGACCGCCGCGGGTGAGGCGGGCAGCTTCGCGATCGGCGACGTGCAGGCGGCAGAGGGCAATGCCGGCACGACCGCCATCGAATTCGTCGTGCAGCGCACCGGCGGCAGCACGGGTGCGGCGACGCTGACCTACACGGTCGCCACCGGGACCGCGGGCGCGGACGACCTGTCCGGCGCGCTGACCGGCCAGGTGACGTTCGCGGACGGCCAGACCGAGGCGCGGATCACGGTCGCGGCGAACGGCGACACCGTGTTCGAACAGGACGAGACGTTCACCGTCACGCTGTCCGACGCCAGCATCGGCACGATCGGCGACGCGACCGCGACCGGCACGATCCTGAACGACGATGCTGCACCGGCGGTCGGCACCTTCGCGATCGCGGACGCCGCGGTGGCCGAGGGCAATGCCGGCACGACGCAGCTGACCTTCACGGTCACGCGGACGGACAGCAGCACCGGCACCGTCGAACTGGCCTATGCCATCGACCTGAACGGCACCGCGGACGCGGCCGATCTGGACGCGACCGGCGGCACCGTGGTGTTCGCGGACGGCCAGACCAGCCAGACCATCACGGTCCTGCTGAACGGCGACGTGCTGGTCGAGGGCGACGAGACGTTCGGCGTGACGCTGACCACTTCGACCGTCGGCGCGACGATCGCGGACGGCAGCGCGACCGGCACGATCACGAACGACGACGTTGCGGGTTCGGCCGGCACGCTGTCGATCGCCGACGCGGCGGCCTTCGAAGGGGCGAGCGGCAGCACCGCGCTGACCTTCACCGTCACGCGCGACGGGGGCAGCACGGGCGTGGGTTCGGCGAACTACACGATCCAGCTGAACGGGACCGCGGCGGCCGACGATCTGGCGACGCAGGCGCTCACCGGCACGGTCGACTTCGCCGATGGCGCGACGACCGCGACGATCGTCGTGCAGGTTGCCGGCGATGTTCGCTTCGAAGGCGACGAGACGTTCGGCGTGACGCTGTCCGATCCGGTCGGCGTGACGCTGACCGACGCCAGCGCGACCGGCACGATCCGCAACGACGACACGCCAAGCGTGTTCATCAACGAAATCCATTATGACGACGCCGGCACCGACGCGGGCGAGGCTGTCGAGGTCGCGGGTCTCGCGGGCACCGACCTGACCGGCTGGTCGCTGGTGTTCTACAACGGCAATGGCGGCGGCGTGTATGCGACGCAAGCGCTGAGCGGCGTGATCGCCAATCAGGACGATGGTTACGGCACGCTATCTTTTGCGGTCGCCGGCATCCAGAACGGGTCGCCCGACGCAATCGCGCTGGTCGCACCTGGTGCGCAGGTGGTGCAGTTCCTGTCCTACGAAGGCACGTTCACCGCGACGGCGGGTGCCGCGGCGGGCCTGACCAGCACCGATATCGGCGTGGCCGAAGAAGGCGTCGCGGACGGTTTCTCGCTGCAGCTGGCCGGTGACGGCGCCAATGCGAGCGACTTCACCTGGGTGAATGCCCAGCAGAATACGTTCGGCGCGATCAACACGGGTCAGAACTTCCTGTCCGCCAACGCAGCGGGCGTCGTGCGGATCGGCGATACGAGCGTGGTCGAGGGCAATAGCGGCACGTCGCAGCTGGTGTTCACGGTCACCCGCGCGGGCGGCAGCGCCACGGCGGCCTCGGTCGACTATGCGATCAACCTGACCGCCGGCGGGATCGACGGGAACGACATCGGCGCGAACACCGCGCTGACCGGCACGGTGAACTTTGCCGAGGGCGTGTCGTCGCAGCGGATCGTGATCGACGTGAACGGTGACGTGATCGGCGAGTTGAACGAGACGCTGACCGTGCAGCTGACCAACCCGGTCGGCAACATCAGCATCGCGGACGACACGGCGGTCGGCACGATCGTCAATGACGACCCGCTGAACCTGGAAATCTACGACATCCAGGGTGCCGGCCACCGGTCGGAATATGCCGGCCAGGTCATCACGACGAGCGGCATCGTGACCGCCGTCGACAATAACGGCTTCTACATCCAGACCGCGACCGGCGACGGCGACAACGACACGTCGGATGCGGTGCTGGTGTTCACCAGCACGCGGCCGACCGTCGCGATCGGCGACCTGCTGAACGTCACCGGCACGGTTACGGAATATGTTGCGGGCGCGGGCTCGCTGAGCGTGACCGAGATCACGACGCCGACCACGATCGAAGTCGTGTCGCAGAACAATGCCCTGCCCGAAGCGGTGCTGATCGGCATCGGCGGGCGGCTGGCGCCGTCGGAAGTGATCGACGACGACAACCTGACCTCGTTCGATCCGGACCTGGACGGGATCGACTTTTACGAGAGCATGGAGGGCATGCGCGTGACGGTCGACCGTCCGCAGGTCGTCGCGGCGACCAACGAGTTCGGCGAGACGTTCGTCGTGGCATCGAACGGCGAAGGCGCGACCGGGCTGAACGAGCGCGGTGGCATCACGCTGTCGGAAGGCGACGACAATCCCGAGCGTCTCCAGATCGACGCCGACACGGACCTGTTCGCCGGTTACGCACCGGCGCACACCCAGGGCGACCAGCTGGGCAGCGTCACCGGCATCATGAACTATGCCTTCTCGACTTATGAGGTGCTCGTCACCGAGGCGGTGACCGTCGTGAACGACGTGGCGCTACCCGAGCGTGAGACGACCGAACTGGTCGGCAGCGCGGACCATGTGTCGATCGCCAGCTTCAACGTCGAAAATCTCGACCCGACCGACGGTGCGGCGAAGTTCACACTGATCGCCGAGGAGATCGTCTACGCGCTTCAGGCACCGGACATCATCGGCCTGCAGGAAATCCAGGATGCGGACGGCGCCGGCAACGGATCCGACCTGTCCGGTGCGGCGACGGCCCAGCTGCTGATCGACGCGATCGCGGCGGCCGGCGGCGGCAACTATGGCTATGTCGAGGTTGCGCCGACGACGGCGAATTCGACCGGTGGCGAGCCGGGTGGCAACATCCGCAACGGCTTCCTCTACAACACCGACCGGGTCAGCTACATCGCCGACAGCGCGGTTGCGGTGCCCGGGTCGGCCTATGCGGGGACGCGTTCGCCGCTGGCGGCCGACTTCTCGTTCAATGGTCAGACCGTGACGGCGATCAACGTCCACTTCACGTCGCGCGGCGGGTCGGACGCGCTGTTCGGCGACACGCAGCCGCCGGCCCAGGCCGGTGACGGTGCGCGCACCGCGCAGAACACGCAGCTGCGGACCTATGTCGACGGTCTGCTTGCGGCGAACCCGGCGCTCAACATCGCGGTGCTGGGCGACTTCAACGGCTATTATTATGAGGACGGCCAGCAGGCGCTGACCGCCGGCGGGGTGCTGACCAACCTGTACGACACGCTGCCGACCGAGGAGCGTTATTCCTACCTGTTCGAGGGCAATGTCCAGGCGTTCGACAACATCCTGGTCACCGGTGGCCTGGCCAACGGCGCGGCGTTCGACGTCGTCCATTACAATGCGGAGCAGCCGGACTCGGTGGGCCGCGCGACCGACCATGACCAGGTCGTGGCCGTGCTGGCGATCCCGCGCGTGCCGGGGACTGCTGGCGACGACCAGCTGACCGGGACGATCGGCAACGACACGTTGCAGGGTCTGGCCGGGAACGACACGCTGACCGGCCTGGCCGGGAACGACAATCTGTCGGGCGGCGAGGGCAACGACACGCTGTTCGGCAACCAGGGCGCCGACGTCCTGGCCGGTGGGGCCGGCGACGACACGCTGTACGGCGGGCAGGACAATGACAACCTGTCGGGCGGCGAAGGCGACGACACCCTGGAAGGCGGCCGCGGTGACGACGTCATCGACGGTGGCGAGGGCACCGACACCGCGACCTACTTCAACGCGGCGGGGCCGGTGACGGTCGACCTGCGCGTCGTCGGCACGCAGGATACCGGCGGCGCGGGCAGCGATACGCTCGTGTCGATCGAGAACCTGCTGGGCAGCAACTTCGCCGATACGCTGACCGGTGACCAGTTCGCCAATCGCATCAGCGGCGGGCTGGGGGCCGACACGATCGTCGGTGGTGGCGGCGACGACGTGCTGTACGGCAATCAGGATGCCGATACGATCGACGGCGGCGACGGGGCCGACATGCTGTTCGGCGGCCAGGGCGACGACACGCTGACCGGCGGCACGGGCGACGACATGCTGGAAGGCGGCCGCGGCACGAACACGCTGACCGGTGGCGACGGGATCGACAGCGCGGCTTATGCCAACGCCACGCAGGGCGTGACCGTCTCTCTGCTGTTGCAGAACGGGGCGCAGAGCACCGGGATCGGCAGCGACACGCTGGTCGGGTTCGAGGGGCTGATCGGCAGCACCTATGGCGACGTGCTGACCGGTGACGGCGGCGCGAACACGCTGACCGGGCTGGCCGGCGACGACATGCTGACCGGTGGGTTCGGCGTCGACACGCTGAACGGTGGTGAGGGCAACGACATGTTGTATGGCAACCAGGATGCCGATCGTCTGTTCGGCGGGCTGGGCGATGACTCGCTGTACGGCGGCCGCGACGACGATACGCTGTCGGGCGACGACGGGTCGGACATGCTTCAGGGTGGCGTGGGCAGCGACATCCTGTTCGGCGGGGCCGGGGCGGACAGCTTCCGCTTCGTCATCGCGGCGGACTCCACGATCGCGGCGTACGACATCGTCGGCGATTTCCAGTCCGGGTTCGACACCGTCGACCTGACCGGCCTCGCCAACATGCAGTCGGTGTTCGAGATCACGAACAGCGACGGCATGACCTTCCTGAACGTGGACCTCGGCGGCGACGACGTGTTCGACATGCGGATCGCCTTCACCGGCGAGAATGCGATCGTGCAGAGCGACATCGTCTTCGGGTGATGGTGACACGTTGAAAAGGGTGACCGCGGTGGGATATCCACGGCGGCGGTCGGGTTCGGGCGGGGTGGTGATCGGCGGAAGCGCCGGTTGCCGCCCCGATTCGTTATTGGCGCTTCCTGCGTCGCGTGGAACAGCGTTATGCTTTCCAAACCCGGCGCGCTGATGTCCCGGTGAGGGGAGAGTAGCGCGGTGCAGGACAGGACCCTCCGGACGATTTCCGATGGCAGCGTGTTGTTCGTCACGCTCGATTCATGCCGGTATGACAGCTTTGCCGCGGCCGATGCACCGGCGTTGAAATCGGTGTCGGCGCTGTACGCGGCGCAGGCGCCGTCGCATTTCACCTATGGGTCGCATGCGGCGATGTTCGTCGGGTTCACGCCGGGGGTGGCGGCGTTGAAGAAGCGCTTCCTGAATCCCAAGCTCGGCCGGCTCTTCAGACTGGCGGCGGCGGGGCATCCCGGGTTGAGCCAGCCGGGATTCGCGGTGGACGGTGCGGACATTCCGGATGGGTTTCGCAACGCGGGCTATGACACGATCGGATCGGCGGCGATGGGCTGGTTCGATCCCGCGACCGCGGTGTCGGGGACGTTGCGGCAGGGGTTCGGGTCGTTCCAGTTCTCGCAACATGCCGGTGAGCAGGTCGCCTGGATCGAAGCGCAGATCGAGGCGTCGACTGCGGCGGACCAGTTCGTGTTCCTGAACCTGGGCGAGACGCATGTGCCCTATCATTTCGAGGGCGCGGACTGGGCGGCGGCCGACAATCCGTGCGTGCCGTTCCAGACCGTCGATCGCCGTGCAGACTGCGCGCATCGCCAGCGGCTGGCGTGCGAATATCTCGACCGGCAGATCGCGCCGCTGCTGGCGCGGTTCGCGCATGCGACGATCCTGCTGTGCGGCGACCACGGCGATGCGTGGGGCGAGGACGGGTTGTGGGAACATGGCATTTCATGCGCCGCGACGCTGACCGTGCCTTTGCTGATCCGGTATCGGGGTGTGCCGGTGGAGGCGCTGCCGGACTGAGCCGTTCAGGTTGGAGCGTGACCACCGTTCCGTTTGGTCCGAGCCTGTCGGGAACGCCGCGCAGGGTTCTCGACAGGCTCGAACCGAACGGCGTTGGCGTGTTTGGGCGAAGCGGTGGGTGTGGTTCCGACTGTCTGTGCTCAATATGTGGCGTCGGGAGGCAGCGGGGCCCCGGATCAAGTCCGGGGCAACGGGAACCGCGACCGGTATTCTTACTCCGTAAACGCGTTCTGGCGGAGGCGGGTAAAGGGGGTGAGGAGGTAGGACAGGACCGAACGCTTGTCGCCGAGCAGGCTGACGTCGGCGATCATGCCGGGGCCGATCGGCAGCGCGCGGCCGGCATTGTCGCGCAGCGCGTCGCGGTCCGTGCGGACGCGGACGATATAGTGGCCTTCGCCGGTGCGCTGGTCGATCGTGACGTCAGGCGAGATCGTGACGACGCGGCCGTCGAGCGAGCCGTAGATCGCGCTGTCATAGGCGGTGATCTTGACCTTCGCGCGCTGGCCGGTGCGGACGAAGGCGATGTCCTTGGGCTTCACCATCGCCTCGACGACGAGCGTGTCGTCGCTGGGGACGAGTTCGACAAGCGGATCGCCGGGGCGAACAGTGCCACCGACGGTGGCGACCAGCACGCGGTTGATGCGGCCGGCGCGGGGGGCGCGGATGACGGTGCGCGCCAGCCGATCGGCGAGCAGCGGCATGGTTTCGGACCGGGTGCCGAGTTCACCGCGGGCGGTAGCGAGTTCGTCGCTGGTCCGCGTCCGCCAGTCCTGACGTTGCTGGCTGAGCGTCGCGCGGGCCTCGGCCACCGCGGATTGCGCGCGGGCGAGCGACGCTGATGCGGCGGCCGCCTCGCTGGCGGCAATCGCGGCGGCGCTTTCGGTCTGGACCAGCGTGATGCGCGGTTCGATGCCGCGTTCGACCAGCGGGCGGATCAGCGCCAGTTCGGTGCGCTTCGAATCGCGGGCGGCGATGCGGGCCTCCAGCGCGGAGCGGGCCTCGGCCACCGCGCGTTCGGACTGAACGATGCGCGACTGGCCGACGGAGATCATGTTCGCCAGATCGGCCTGGCGCGATGCGTAAAGGCTGCGTTCGCTGGCGATCTGGCCGCTGTCGCCCTGCACGGCGCCGAAGTTCGGAGTGGTGCCGGACATTTCGGCGGTCAGCCGGGCGAGCTTGGCCGATAGCGCGCCGACCGTGGCGCGGCCGGTGCCGAGTTCGGCGGTCGTGCTGGTCTGGTCGAGCCGGATCAGCGGGTCGCCCGCGCGAACGATCTCGCCGGTGTGGACGAGGATCGCGCTGACGATGCCCCCTTCGAGGTTCGAGACGACCTGGAGCTGCGACGTGGGGCCGATCCGCCCCTCGGCATTGACCGAGCGGTCGAGCACCGTGAACCACGCCCACAGGATGAGGATGCCGAAGAAGGCGAGAATGGTCCAGAGCAGGACGCTGGAGACGACGCGGGGGCGGACCTGGTCGGCCAGATCCTCCAGATGCATACTGCTCATGCTGCCGCCCTCGGCTGGAGTTTCTTCAGGACTTCGTCACGCGGCCCGTCGGCGATGATCTTGCCGGCGTCCATCACGATCAGCCGCGTCACGAGCTTCACCAGCGACGGGCGGTGCGTGATGACGACGAGTGTCTGGTCGGTCAGTTCGGCATGCAGCCGTTCGAGCAGGCTGCTCTCGGTCTGGGTGTCCATCGCGCTGGTCGGCTCATCGAAGATCAGCACGGGTGGACGACCGGCGAGCGCACGGGCGATTGCGATCGACTGACGCTGCCCGCCGGACAGGCTTTCGCCGCGATCGTTGAGGCGCAAGTCGTAGCCGTTGGCGATCTGGCCCATGAACTGGTGCGTGCCGGTCAGGTTCGCAGCGCGCAGCATCTCTTCATCGTCGACGCCGTCGCGGCCGAGCGTGATGTTATCGCGGACGGAGCCGGACAGCAGCACGCTTTCCTGAAGCGCCACGCCCATCTGCGCGCGCATCGCGCCGATATCGAGCTGGCGCAGGTCGGTGCCGTCCATCATCACCAGCCCGTCGGCGGGCGGATAGAGGCCAAGGATGAGCCGTGCGACGGTCGACTTGCCCGATCCGATGCGGCCGAGGATCGCGACGCGCTCACCCGGCTTGATCGAGAAGCTGACATCCTCGAGCGCGTTGGCGGTGGCGCCGGGGTAGCGGAAGGTGACCCGGCGGAACTCGATCGCGCCCTTCACCTTGGCGAGGACCAGCGGGTTCGACTGGGCGCCTTCGCGCGGGGCCTGCATCATGCCGTCGAGCTGGCGGTAGGCGGCCTGGGTGGAGGTGAGGCGCGAGAGCAGGCTGGCGATCTGCGCCAGCGGGGCGACCGCGCGGCCGGCGAGCATCGAGCAGGCGATGAGCCCGCCCATCGTCAGTTCCTGCGCACCGATCATCGCGACGCCGACGATCACGACGCCGGCGTAGGAGATCGTCTGGCCCGACGTGGCGATGTTGACGCTGATCGCGCCTACGAGCCGCTGGCGCAGCGAACTGTCCGCGTGGCTTTCCATCGCGCGGCGCCAGCGCTTAGTGAGCAGCGGGCCGGCCTGGACCGACTTCACGGTCTCAAGCCCACCGATCGCCTCGACCAGTACAGACTGTTTCGCCAGGCCCTCGCCCATCGATTGCGCGGACAGCCGGTCCATCGCGGGGCGGGTGAGGAGCCCCGCGATCAGCACGATCGGGACCATCGCGAGCGGGACAAGCACGACCTTGCCGCCGATCAGCGCGATGACGGCGAGCGTCAGCAGCACGAACGGCACGTCGACGATCGCGGTCATGGTGGCCGAGGCGAAGAAATCGCGCAGCGTTTCCAGCTCGCGCATCAGCCCGGCGAGCGAGCCAGTCGAGCCCTTGCGCATGTCCATCCGCATCGACAGCAGGCGGTTGAAGATCGACGTGCCGACACGGCGGTCGATGTCCGCGCCGGCGATGTCGACGAAGTACGCGCGCAGCGTCTTCAACAGGAAATCGAACAGCACCACGATGCCGAGCCCGATCGACAGGCCGACGAGCGAGGCGGTCGCGTTGTTGGGCAGCACGCTGTCATACACCGTCATCGCGAAGAGCGAGGTGACGAGGCCGAACAGGTTGATCATGACCGCGGCGGCCGCGACCTTCAAATAGGTCGCGCGGTTGCGGCGCATCGGCTCGGTCAGCCAGGCGGCGATCCGGGGCTTCGGCGCGTCAATGACGATCTCTTCGCTCAACGCGGTGTTCCTCGACCTGGGGTAGTAGGGGCGGGGGGGATGGCCAGCGCGTCCAGCAGCCGGCCGGTGCGCGACAGCAGGACATAGCGGGCGGCGTCGAGTTCGCCGACCCCCTGGATATAGGCGGACGCGGTGAGGAAGAACGAGTCCTCCGCGCCCAGTACATCGAACAGCGAACCGCGCGAGACGCGGAACCGTTCGAACAGCACGTCGCGCGACCGGCGGGCGGCGATGTAGCTTTCCTGGAACGCCTTCGCCTGATCGACGAGCGCCTGGACGTCGGACCAGGCGATCGTCGCGTCGCGGGCCGCTTCCTCCCGGGCGCGGGCGGCGCGGGCCTCGGCGACGTTTGCCTGCGCGCGGACCTGGTCGGCGCGGGCGTCGACGCCGCCGAAGAAGCGCTTGCGGATCGTCATGACGCCGCGGACGTCATAGTCGTCCGGGTTTTCCAGCACGCCGTAGCGGCCGGCCTGGACCCCGGCGGTGAGGACCGGCAGCGTGTCGGCACGCGCGGCGCGGGCGTCCTGTCGCGCGGCGTCGGCCTGCGCGGTGACGAGCCGGACGGTGGGCGTGGAGAGTGCCGCCTTACCGACATAGTCGCGCGACAATTCGGTCCGATCGAGCAGCGGCGCGCGGGGCAGCTGGGCCGGTGGGGGTTCGCGCAGCAATTCGGTAAAGCGCGCCTCGGCATTCGCCTGCGACCGGCGATAGCCGGCGAGCCGGACGTCGGCGCTGGCGATATAGCTTTCGACGCGGGCGACGTCGCCTGGGGCGGAGACGCCTTCCTTGACGCGCTGTTCCACCGCGACGCGCAGGTCGCGCTGCGATTGTGCGAATGCGGCGCCGAGCCGGACGAGCGCGCGGTAGACGAACACGTCGTACCATGCGCCGATCGCGCCGAGCGCCACCTGGTCAGCCGAGGCGTCGATGCCGGCGGCGGCGGCGCGGAGGCGGGCCCCGGCGGCGGCGATGCGGATCGAGGTCGCGCCGAAATCGAGCACGGTCTGCTGAATGTTGACGGTGGTGTCGGTCCGGCCCGCGGCGCGCGACCGTTCGACGATATTGTTGATGTCGTTCGAGAAGTTGCGCGCGATCGCGCGGTAGCTGGTGCCCGACACGTCGACATAGGGGAACAGGCCGGCGCGCGCCTGACCGCGTGCGGCCACCGCGGCGTCGCGTTCGGCGGTCGCCTCCGCCGATGACGGTGCCTCGCGCACGGCGCGGCCGATCATCGTGCGGAACACGTCCTCGCTGCCGTTGGTACGGCCGAGCGCCAGCACCGGATCGGCGGCCGGATCGATCCGCATCGGATCGCCGACCGGCGCGGGCAGATCGGTGGCGGCGGGGGTGGGCGGCGTCGGGACGGCGGCCAGGGCGCGGTCCGGCGACAGCGCCGTTCCGGCAAGTACCAGCAGCAATGCGGCGCACACGGGCCGCCGTGCGTCCCCGGCCGACCGGACTTTCGATACGTTCAAGTCAATTGCCCTCGCCCATCCCGCACCGACCGTCCACCGCGTGTCCGCGGCCCACCGAACGGCGTGCAGGCCCGCTTACCGGGTCCCGTCCGCACCGTCATCCACCATGACTGCATAGTCCAAATTCGGTCCGCCACCATGCCCCGCGGCGTCCAAATTGCGATTAACTTTCCGGTAATAATAAATCCGCCTAGCGGGCTTGCGAAGCAAAAATATCGCAGATACGTTTCGTGAATTGAAGATTAACGGTATCACCTCATGACGTTACGCGTCGCGGGGGGTGCCGATACTCAAGATCGGCCGGCGGGGGAAGATGAGTCTCTCCCGCGGACGCCCTGCCCCTGTATCTGCGGAAACGGAACCCACTCCATGGCAACATCTCGTCAAGTGACTTCTGCGCCGACCGACCAGAACGATGCCGCGACCAGTATGGCAGGCGATCACTTCACGGCGGCCTACAACGCGGCACAGACCGCGACTGCCGATACCGGCCCCGATGCAGTCAACATCGTGACGTCGGCCGGCAATGCGGTGTTGGCCCCCGATATGACGACGAGCCTGATCGGTGATGATGCGGTGGCGTTGAGCTTCGACGACGCATCGGCATTGGCCATGACGGCGTTGAAGTCCGGTGACCTGTCGATGCTGGATGAACAGCTCGCGTCGCTGTACTACAGCAATTCGTCGCAGGCGGTGGCGATGTCCGCCTTTACCAGCAGCGTCGAACAGATCGCCAATGCGATCACCGCAGACGGCAAATATGTGCTGATCGATACCACGGCGCGCGACGGCAACGGTGCCGGCTTGCTCGCCGAATTGCAGGGTCTGGGCCTGAAGGGTGGCAGCAGCTACGGCGCGGTCGCATCCGGATACATTGCGGTTGACCAGATCGGCGCGCTGACCACCGCGACGAACCTGCTCGCCGCCCGCGAATCCGGGTTCACCAGCAGTGTCGGCCTCGTCACGACGCAGGCCGACTCGACGATGGCGGCCGATACGGCGCGCGCGACCTACGGCGTCGACGGCAGCGGGATCCGCGTCGGCGTGATGTCCGACAGCTTCGGCCGCAACGGCAGCACGACCGATACCGTCGCGACCAACATCGCGAGCAACGACCTGCCGACCGACACGCGCGTTCTGGCCGACCTGACCGGCGCGGGCAGCGACGAAGGCCGCGCGATGGCGCAGCTGGTCCACGATCTGGCACCGGGCGCGGCGATCGATTTCGCGACGGCGTTCAACGGCCAGGCATCGTTCGCCAACAACATCATCGCGCTGGCCAATGCCGGCGACCGGGTGATCGTCGACGACGTCAGCTACTTCGCCGAACTGACCTACCAGAACGGCATCATTTCGCAGGCGGTGAACGAGGTCGCGGATCGCGGCGTCGCCTATTTCAGCTCGGCCGGCAACGACGGGCGCGAAGGTTATGAGGGCGCCTGGGTTTCCGGCGGCACGCAGACGCTGCTCGGCGCCGAATATACGCTGATGCAGTTCGCACCGGGCCAGGACTTCATCACCGTCACGATGGGTGCGGGTGCCACCGGCACGTTCATCCTGCAGTGGGATTCACCGGCCGCATCGGCGGGTGGCCCCGGTTCGGCCAACGACCTCGACGTGTTCCTGACGAGCGCGGACGGCACGACGGTCCGCGCACGGGCGGCCACCAACAATGTGGGCGGCGATCCGGTCGAGGTGTTCCGCTACACCGCGCCGTCAACCGGCACGTTCCAGATCCGCGTCGGCCTGTATGACGGCGAGGCACCGGGCCAGATCCGGCTGATCGCGTCGGGCAACGGGGCGAACATCAACCTGGAAAACCCGCTGTCCAACACCAACGAGGGCACGCTGTACGGCCACCATGCGGCCGAAGGGTCGATGGCGATCGGCGCGGCGTCGTTCGCCCGGACGCCGGAATATGGCTACAACCCGCCGGTCGCGGAGACCTTCTCCTCGCGCGGCACACAGACGACGTTGTTCGACGACAACGGCAACCGGCTTGCGGCGCCCGAGGTTCGCACGGTTGCGATGACGGCGGTCGACGGTGGCAATACGACCTTCTTCTCCGGCGATTCGGCGGCGGATGCGGACACGTTCCCGAACTTCTTCGGCACGTCCGCGGCGGCCCCCGACGCGGCGGCGGTCGCGGCGTTGATGCTGCAGGCCAACCCGCTGCTGAACGGCGCGGACGTCCGGGCGTTGATGATGAATTCGTCGATCGACATGGACGACAGCGCGACGGTCGGGTTCGACGTCGGTCTGGACGTGCGGACCGGGTCCGGTTTCGTGCTGGCCGACAAGTCGGTGCAGTTCGCGACGACGCTCAACATCTCCAACCCTGGTCAGACGACGCTGTACGGCACCCACCTGAACGACACGATCACGGGCAGCGTCGCGGCGGACACGTTGTACGGTTATGACGGTGACGACCGGGTCACGGGCGGCACCGGTGCGGACATGATCTATGGCGGCGCGGGCAACGACACGCTGTACGGCAACCAGGACGACGATCAGGTCTTCGGCGAGAGCGGCAACGACACGATCTACGGCGGGCAGGGTAATGACATCCTGAACGGCGGCGCCGGCGACGACGTGGTCGAAGGCGGGCTGGGCAACGATCGGATGGTCGGCGGTGTCGGCACGAACACCGCCAGCTATGTCAACGCGACCGCAGCGGTCTCGGTGAACCTGGCGACGGGCACCGCGATCGGCGGGGCCGGCACCGACACGCTCAGCAACTTCCAGAACGCCACCGGTTCCAGTTTCGGTGACACGATCGGCGGCAGCGTCGAGAACAACGTCATCAGCGGCGGCGCAGGTAGCGACACGATCAGCGGTGGTGAAGGCGACGACATCATCGACGGTGGGTTCGGCAACGAAACCCAATTCGCCGACACGGTCGATCGTCCCGACGTGACGAAGTCCGCCGCGACGACCAACAACAGCATCGCCACCGCGGTGGTGCTCGACTCCTCGGCCGCCGGCAATTTCGATCTGGTCAGCAACACCAACATCGAAAGCGCGCGCAATATCCCGCATGCGACGGTCAACGCGACCGCCGCCGGCAACGGCCTGGAATATTACGGGGTTACGGTCGATGCGGGCGCACGCGTCGTGTTCGACATCGATCAGGTGTCGTTCGACTCCGTGATCCAGATTGTCGACGCCGCGGGCACGGTCCTCGCCGAAAATGACGACGACTTCGGCGATCCGGGCAGCTCCAGCCTCGCCAGCCGGCTTGACTACACGTTCGCGACGGCCGGGACCTATTATGTCCGGGTCATCGATTTCGACACGCTGGCCGCACCGAGCGCCGGCGGTCTGGTCGCGGGCGAAACCTATACGCTCCACATCTCCGACACGTCGGCAGAGGTCACGCCGACTGGGACGTTCACGTCCGGGTTCGACGCGATTGACGGCGGGATCGGCAACGATACCGCAAGCTATGCCAGCGCGACGGGGGGCGTGACGGTAAGCCTCGCCTTGGCTGGGTTGCAGCAGACCGGTGCCGGTGGCCCGGACCTGCTGACCTCGATCGAGAACCTGTCGGGGTCCGCGTTCAACGACGTCCTGACCGGTAACGATGCGGCGAACACGCTGACCGGCGGGGCCGGGACCGATACGCTGAACGGCGGATTGGGCACGGATACGCTGAGCGGCGGGGACGGCGACGACGCGCTGTACGGTAACCAGGGCAATGACACGCTGGACGGCGGGATCGGGAATGACAGCCTGTTCGGTGGACAGGGTTCCGACACGCTGAACGGTGGCGACGGTAACGACCTGCTGCAGGGTGGCCTGTTGTCCGATCGCATGACGGGCGGGGCCGGGGCGGACACGTTCAAGTACGCGGTGGCAGGCGACTCGCCGTCCGCGACCGCGGATGTGATCACCGACTTCCAGACCGGCGTCGACAAGATCGATCTTTCGACGGTCAACACCAGCGCCGCCGACCGCGTGAACATCTTCACGTTCGGCAGCGACACGTTCGTCAGCGTCGATCTCGGCGGCAACGGTGTGGTCGACCTGAACATCCAGGTGACCGGTGCCAATGCGGTCGCGACGTCCGATCTCGTGCTGCGGTCGGCAGTGGTCACGACGTCGGATGTGATCGTCAGTTCCGATGCCGCGGTTGCGGAGCCGGTGAGCGACTTCGCAGTCGTCACGCCGTCGGCCTTCTCGGCGGAGCCGATCGCGTCGGACATGAGCCATATGGCCGGGGCGGGCATGGCCCTGATGACGTCCTGGAACTACGGCGTCATGGAGAATGTGGTCGCGGTCTGATCGTGGCAGGGGAGCCGGCCTGGCCGGTTCCCCGTTTACAGTGCTGAGCCAATTGCCTGGCTCCGGTTCGACTGATGTCGGACCGGAGCCAGGCTTTTTTGTGGTTGGTTCGGCAGCGTTTCGGTTTGCCATTTGCCGAGGGCGATAGCGACGCCGGACGGATTGCGGGGGCAGGCCGTTTTATAACTTGAGTTGAACAATGGCGACGGCCACCGCCGACGGTTCTGTTCAGCTGGCCGTGGCTTGGGAAAGCTCAGTAGGCGAGCGCGCAGCCGTCGGCGCGCATTTCGCTGGCGCCGGCATAGACGCGGGTCGGGCCGTCCATGCGGTGTTCGACGCACTGGTAGCGGCCGAACCCGCCGTCCGGGTCGCCGATCGTCCAGCCGAGTTCGGCGAGGCGCTTGCGGGTGGCGAGCGGGACGCCGCTTTCCAGGCGGAGCAGCCCGGTGGGACCGAGGCCGGTGTCGTCCTCACCCATCGATTGCGAAGAGCCTTCGTGGTGCCAGCGGGGGGCGTCGCCGGCCGATTGAATTTCCAGGCCGTAGTCGACGCGGTTGACGATGATCTGGGTCTGGCCCTGCGGCTGCATGTCGCCGCCCATCACGCCAAAGCTCATCCACGGTGCGTTGCCGCGCGTCGCGAAGCCGGGGATGATCGTCTGGAACGGGCGCTTGCCGGGCGCATAGACGTTCGGGTGACCGTCCTTCAGGCTGAACAACTGGCCGCGGTCCTGGAACATGAAGCCGAGCCCGTCGGCGACGAGACCGGAGCCCATGCCGCGGAAGTTGGACTGGATCATCGACACCATCATGCCGCTGCTGTCGGCGCAGCTGAAATAGGTGGTGTCGCCGCGGCTGGGGGCCTGGCCGGGATAGACGGGGGTCAGGATGCGGTCGGGGCGGATCAGCTTGGCGCGCTCGGCGGCATACTCCTTCGAGATCAGCCATTCGACCGGGATCTTCGCGAAGCGCGGGTCGGCGTAATAACGCGCGCGATCTTCGTAGGCAAGGCGCTTGGCTTCCGCCTGGAGGTGGATCGAGAGCGGGGACTGGAAGCCGGCGCCCTTCAGGTCGAACCGTTCGAGGATGTTGAGCATCTGGAGCGTGGCCAGTCCCTGCGTGTTCGCGCCGAGCGCGTGGACGGTGGTGCCGCGATAGTCGGTACGGTTGGGCGCGATCCATTCGGAACGGTGCGCGGCGAGATCGGCATAGCGCAGCCAGCCGCCGATCCGCTGGAAATAACGGTCGATCGTGCGGGCGAGGTCGCCCTGGTAGAAGGCGTCGCGGCCGCCCGTAGCAATCGCGCGGTAGGTGCGGGCGAGATCGGGGTTGCGGAACACCTGGCCCGGCCGGGGGCCCTTGCCATCCGCGAGGCCGTAGGTGCGGAGCGCATTGGCGGACTCCTCTAACCCGTTTCCGGGGCGGCGGAAGGCGGTGAGGCTGCGCCGGATGTAGAAGGCGATCATGTCGGGGACGGGAGCGCCGGCCTCGGCATGGGCGATGGCGGGCTGGAACAGGTCGGCCCAGGGAAGCTTGCCGTAACGCTGGTGCATCGACCACCAGGCATCGACCGTGCCGGGGACCGAGACGCTGAGCGCACCGAGCGGGGGCAGCACGCCGTTCTTCGCGCGGGCACGGACGGTTTCGAGGCTGAGCCCGCGCGGGCTGTTGCCCGATCCGGCGATGCCGACGACGGCCTTCGCCTTCGGGTCCCAGATCATCGCATAGGCATCGCCGCCGATGCCGCTGGCGGTCGGTTCGAGGAAGCCGAGGCAGGCGTTGATCGCGATGGCGGCATCGACCGCGGACCCGCCGCGTCGGAGGATATCGATGCCGGCTTGGGTGGCGAGCGGGTGGGCGGTGCCGACCGCGCCGTTGAGCCCGTAGACCGCGGTGCGCGAGGCGAAGCTGGCGCCGACCGGACGATCGCCGGCGCTGACGTCGGGCCGGATGAAGCGATCGGTGCCGGGTTCCCAGACGGGCGGGAGTGCCGCTTGCGCCGTCGGGGGCTGCGGCGCCGCGCCGTCACCGGGGGCCGCCTTTGCCGCGCCGCCCGTGGTGCCGGTCTGCGCGACGGCGTTCGAGGCCAGTGCGGCGGCGGGCAGGGACGCGATGAACGTGCGGCGACGCATGGGGCAGCTCCTTGAGTAAGGGGCTGTTGTTGCGTGGGGGTCCGGTCAGTTCAAGCGTTATCGCCGGGCTTCACTTGACCTGGCGCTTCTCGAGTTTGCGGGCGAGCGTGCGGCGATGCATGCCGAGCCGGCGGGCGGTTTCCGAAATGTTGAAGCCAGTCTCGGCCAGCACCTCGTGGATCCGTTCCCATTCCAGCGTCTTGATCGACGTCGTACGCTCGGTCAGCGGGGCGGCGACGTTGCCGCTGGCACGGCCGAACGCTTCCTCGATATCGTCGGTGTTGGACGGCTTGGCGAGATAGTGCGACGCGCCCAGCTTGATCGCCTCGACCGCGGTCGCGATGCTGGCAAAGCCGGTCAGCACGACGATCAGCGTCGCCGGATCGTGCGCGCGCAGCGTCTGGACGCAGACGAGGCCGGACGCGCCGTTGAGCTTGAGATCGACGACCGCGAAGTCCGGGGTACGGCCCTGGAGCAGCGTGACGAGATCCTCGTGACTGGCGGCGAGCAGGACTTCGTATTCGCGCCGTTCGAACGAGCGCTTCAGCGTGCGTGCGAAGGCGGCGTCGTCCTCGACGATGACGAGCAGGCGACCGGCGGTCATGCGGCGCGCCCCGGGGGTGCGGCGATCGCGGCGAGGGGCAGGGTGAGCGTCACGACCGCGCCGCCGTTCGGGCAGTTGGCGGCCGAGACCGCGCCGCCGAGCTTACGCATGACGTTGACGACGAGGAAGAGGCCGAGCCCGCCGCCGAGCCGGCCCTTGCTCGATTCATAGGGTTTGCCGATCCGTTCGAGCCGTTCGGGCGAGAAGCCACCGCCGGCGTCCTGCACCGCGATGATGAGCGCGTCGCCACGCTGCGACGCGTTGAACGCGATCCAGGCGGGGGAGGATTCAGCGGCATTGTCGAGCACGTTGAAGATGACCTGTTTCAAGGCCGGGTCCGCCACGACGGGCAGGTCGCCGGGAAATGCGTTCCGGTAGTCGAGCACCGTACTCATGTGTGCCGCATGCCAGTCATCCGCAATACCGTCCAGGAAACGGCGCATGCCGGTGATCGCGGGCGCTTCGCCGCGCGCCTCGCCCGCCGCGAGCAGGACACCGGTGACGATCGCCTTGCAACGTTGGACCTCGGCCTGCATCTCGCCGATCTCGGCCACCAGATCCGGGTCGGCGGCGAGGGCGGGCATGCGTTTCCAGTCGCCCAGGATGACGGCGAGCGAGGCGAGCGGCGTGCCGAGTTCGTGCGCGGCGCCGGAGGCGAGCAGGCCCATCCGGACGATGTGATCCTCCTCCACCGCCTGTTGCCGCAGGTTCGCGAGGTTGGCGTCGCGGGCGCGCAGGTTCTGCGTGATGCGGGTGATCAACAGCACGAGCAGCATCGCGACGAGCGCGAAGCAGGCCCAGGCGCCGGCGGTGTCGATCAGCCGGCGGCTGTCGGCGAGCACGGGGGGGAAGTTAAGCGGGCGGTAGATGAAGGTGAGCGCCGCGAAACACAGGCTGGTCACCATCACGATGACGATCGCGGACCAGGTATCGAGCAGGATCGCGCCGAGCACGACTTGCAGCAGGTAGAGCCACATGAACGGGTTGGTCGCGCCGCCGCTCAGGTAGAGCTGCGCGGTGAGTGAGGCGACGTCGAGGATGAGCGCGAAGAACAACGAGCCGTTGGAGGTGCCGACCCGGTTGCGGAGCAGAATGATGCTGGCGAGGTTGAGGAGTAGCGTGGCGCCGGCCACGCCGAGCATGGCGCCAAGCGGGAGTTCGATGCCGAGCCCGAACTGCGCGATCAGGATGGCGGAGACCTGGCCCCCAACCGCAAGCCAGCGGAGCTGCACAAGTTGCAGCATGTTGCGGCGGCCGGCGTCGCCGATCGAGCGCGTCGCGCCGTCACCGGTCAGCGGGGGCATCGAGGGTGTGGCGGTGCGGGCCAGTGGCGCGCTCCTCATCGCCGCATCCGCCGTTCGTAGCGCAGGATCAACACCCAGCCGCCGATCAGCATGAGCGCGAGCGTGTACCAGGTGATCGCATAGGTCAGATGGCTGTTCGGGAAGGCGACGATGGTGAGGCCGCCGACGGGGGGACGCGTCGGCGCAGCGGGGTCGGCCGCGGCATCGACGAAATAGGGGGCGACGGCCTTGAGCCGCTGGGCGGCGGCGATCGCGGCGACATCGCGTGAGTACCAGCGACCCGCGGTCGGGTTGTTGCGACGCAGGAAGCCGCCGCCGGGTTCGGTCATGCGGAGCAGGCCGGTGACCGTGACCGGGCCTGACGGCGGGGTGCGGTCCTGCCAGCCGGGGGGGACGAAGCCACGGTTGACGAGGACGGTGAAGCCCGCGTCGGTGACGAGCGGCGTGATGAGCCAGCTACCCGCGCCGAGGACGGTCGCGGCCTGGGTTCGGACGCTGCGATCGTTCCGGTAGCGGCCGGTCAGGCGGATGTTGCGATAGCTGGCGTTTTCGACATTGAGCCCTCCCCATGCCGCGGGGCCGGGGGCCGCGACGGGCTGGGCGTGGACGCGGGCGTCGACGCGGGCGATCAGGTCGCGCTTCCAGGCGAGGCGCCGGACCTGCCAGGTCCCAAGGCCGAGCAGTGCCGCGACGAGCAGCGCCGTGACGACCGTCAGGATGACGAGCGTCAGCCGCGAGCGGGGCGGCCGGGCGCCCGTATCGGGTGCGCCGGCTGCCCCGTTGGTCACATGGAGTCCATCGCGGCCGGGTTCATCGGCATCATGTTGGTGTTGAGGTGGAACATGACCCAGAGCGATCCGCTGATCGCGATCGCGACGAGCAGGACGGTGAAGATCAGCGCCATCATCGTCCAGCCGCCCTCGGACTTGGTGTCCATGTGGAGGAAGTAGATCATGTGGACGACGATCTGCGCGACCGCGAAGCCCATGACCATCAGCGCCGTGGTCTGCTGCGCGAACGGGCCGGCCATGACGAGCCAGAACGGGATCGCGGTGAGGATGACCGCCAGGACGAACCCGGTCATGTAACCCTTGAACGAACCGTGCGACTGGGCGTCACCCTCGTGATGGCCGTCATCGCCCTTGCCGTGCGAGTCCGCATGCGCGTGAACGTGGCTGGAAGTGTCGGTCATCGCAGCATCCCGAGCAAATAGACAAAGGTGAAGACGCCGATCCAGATGACGTCGAGGAAGTGCCAGAACATGCTGAGGCACATCAGGCGGCGCTTGTTCGCCTGGATCAGGCCATGCTTGCCGACCTGGACCATCAGCGTCACCAACCAGATCAGGCCGAAGGTGACGTGCAGGCCGTGCGTGCCGACCAGCGTGAAGAAGGCGGACAGGAAGGCGCTGCGTTGCGGCGTGGCGCCTTCGTGGACCAGCGTCGCAAACTCGTACAGCTCGATCCCGATGAAGGTCGCGCCGAACAGGCCGGTGACCGCCAGCCAGAGCTGGGTGGCCCGGATCTGCTGCTTCTCCATGGCCAGCATCGCGAAGCCGTAGGTGATCGACGACAACAGCAGCATCGACGTGTTGATCGCGACCAGCGGCAGTTCGAACAGGTCCTTCGGCGCAGGCCCGCCGGCATAGTTCGCACCGAGCACACCGTAGATCGCGAACAGGCACGCGAAGATGAGACAATCGCTCATCAGGTAGATCCAGAAGCCCAGCATCGTGCTGCCGCCCTCCGGATGGTCGTGCTCGTCGATCTGGTAGAAGGCCAGCTTCGTTGCGTCGTCGGCACCCGCGGGGGGCGCCGTGTGGGTGGCGCTCATGCCGTCGTCACCTTGTTCTGGGCGAGCAGTGCGGTACGGGCCGCCTCGGTCCGCTCCACTTCCTCAACCGGGATGTGATAGTCGCGCTTGTAGTTGAACGTGTGGATGATCGACGTCGCGATCAGACCCAGCATGCTCGCGGCGGCCAGCCACCAGATGTACCAGATCATCCCGAAACCGAGCGCGGTCGCGAAGCCGGCCAAGATCACACCGGTGCCGGTGTTCTTCGGCATGTGGATCGCGCGGAACCCGGTCATGGGACGATCGTAGCCGCGGACCTTCATGTCGGCATAGGCGTCGCCGTCATGCACGATCGGCGTGAAGGCGAAGTTGTAGGCCGGCGGCGGCGACGAGGTCGCCCACTCCAGCGTACGACCGTTCCACGGATCGCCGGTCGTGTCGCGCAGGGCCTCGCGGTTGCGGACGCTGACGAAGATCTGGATCAGGAAGGCCGCGATGCCCACCGCGATCATCGCCGCACCGATGGCCGCGATCACGAACCAGATCTGCAATGACGGGTCGTCGAAGTGACGCAGGCGGCGCGTGACGCCCATCAGGCCGAGCACATAGAGCGGCATGAACGCGACGTAGAAGCCGGGCACCCACATCCAGAAGCTCAGCTTGCCCCACCACTCGTTCAGGCGGAAGCCGAAGGCCTTCGGGAACCAGTAGTTGATCGCCGCGAAGGTGCCGAACAACACGCCGCCGATGATGACGTTGTGGAAGTGGGCGACCAGGAACAGCGAGTTGTGCAGCACGAAGTCGGCCGGGGGCACGGCGAGCAGGACGCCGGTCATGCCGCCGATCGTGAATGTGATCATGAAGGCCACCGTCCACATCATCGGCAGTTCGAACCGGATCCGGCCGCGGTACATCGTGAACAGCCAGTTGAAGATCTTCGCGCCCGTCGGGATCGAGATCACCATGGTGGTGATGCCGAAGAACGAGTTGACGCTGGCACCCGATCCCATCGTGAAGAAGTGGTGAAGCCAGACGAGGTAGGCGAGGATCGTGATGACCACGGTGGCGTAGACCATCGAGGTGTAACCGAAGAGGCGCTTGCCCGAGAAGGTCGAGGTGACTTCCGAGAACACGCCGAACAGCGGCAAGATGAGGATGTAGACCTCCGGGTGACCCCAGATCCAGATCAGGTTCACGTACATCATCGGGTTGCCGCCGAGTTCGTTCGTGAAGATGGCGGTGCCGATGTAGCGATCGAGCGACAGCAGTGCGAGCACGGCGGTCAGCACGGGGAAGGCGGCGACGATCAGCACGTTGGTGCAGAGCGCGGTCCAGCAAAAGATCGGCATCTTCATCATCGACATGCCCGGTGCGCGCATCTTGACGATAGTCGCGATCAGGTTGACGCCGGACAGCAAGGTCCCGACGCCGGCGATCTGCAGCGCCCAGATATAATAGTCGACACCGACATCGGGGCTGTACGCGATCCCCGACAGCGGCGGCATGGCGAGCCAGCCGGTCCGTGCGAACTCACCGATGAACAGCGACATCATGACAATGACGGCACCGGAAGCGGTCATCCAGAAGCTCATGTTGTTGAGGAACGGGAACGACACGTCGCGCGCACCGATCTGAAGCGGGATGACGTAGTTCATGATACCCGTGACGAACGGCATCGCCACGAAGAAGATCATGATCACGCCGTGCGCGGTGAACACCTGGTCATAGTGGTGCGCGGGCAGGAAGCCCTCGTTCGCGCCGAATGCCATCGCCTGTTGCGCGCGCATCATGATGGCGTCGGAGAAGCCGCGGAGGAGCATGACCGTACCGAGGATCATGTACATGATCCCGACCTTCTTGTGGTCGACGCTGGTCAGCCACTCCTTCCAGAGCCAGGTCCAGAGCTTGAAGTAGGTGATCGCCGCGAGCAGCGCGATCCCGCCGACCGCGACCGCAGCGAACGTGCCCATCACGATGGGTTCGTGCAGCGGCAGCGATTCGAGCGTCAGGCGGCCGAAGATCGTCTTCAGGATTGCAGGGTTCTCGAACATCTGTGTGCCTATCGTATCAGGCGCGCGCGGACTGGCGGAGGCCAGGCGTCGCTGCGGGGGGCGTACGGTTCAGTGTCAGGTCACGATTCTGTTGTGCACCGGGTTGCTGCGCACCGGGAGCGCCCGGTTTTCGCGGCGTACTCCAGTGGCCGGGTGCGCCCTTTTCCTCGGGCTGTTTCTCCAGCGCGCCCTCGGCATGGCCGACGCCGTTCTTCGGTTCGGCGCTATGCTTGCCGCCGCCGCCCATCGCATCGATCATCATCATGCGATCCATGCACATCGATCCGGGGCGCACGCACATGTTGAGCGCGGCCTTGTAAAGCTGCGGATCGACACGGCCGAAATGCATCGGGCGGACGTTCTCGGTCGGCTTTTCCAGTTGCAGATAATTGGCGCGGGTGAGCGGCATCGGCTTGGCGCGGACGCTGGCGACCCACTGCGCGAAGCCCTGATCCGACATGCCGTAGAACCGGAACTTCATGCCCGAGTAGCCGGCACCGCTGTAGTTGGAGGAGATGCCGTCATAGTTGCCGGGCTTGTTGATCACCGCGTGCAGCTTCGTCTCCATGCCGGGCATCGCGTAGATCATGCCCGCCAGCGACGGGATGTAGAACGCGTTCATGACCGTCGAAGACGTCAGCTTGAATTCGATCGGGCGATCAACGGGCGCCGCCAGCTGGTTAACCGTGGCAATGCCATATTCCGGGTAGATGAAGAGCCACTTCCAATCGAGCGCCACGACCTGCACCTCAAGCGGGCGGACGTCCTTGGCGATCAGGCGACCGGGACCGAGTCGTTCGATCGGGCGATACGGGTCGAGCACGTGCGTGCTGACCCAGGTGACCGCACCGAGCACGATGATGATGAGTAGCGGGATCGCCCAGATGACGAGTTCGAGCTGAGTCGAATGATCCCAATTGGGTTCGTACTTCGCGTCCTTGTTGCCCGCGCGGTACCGCCAGGCGAACAAGACGGTCAGCGCGATCACCGGCACGATCACCAGCAGCATCAGGCCGGTGGCCACCAAAATCAGGTCGCGCTGCTGCAATGCAACGTCGCCGGACGGGTTCATGACGACCATGTTGCATCCGCCAAGGAGCAACAGCGGCAGCCCAGCCAGGAGACGGAGCCGGCGGGTGGAAGGTGTGGACCGATCGAACATCATGGGGCATGATATAGCCGCATGCTGCCCCCGCGGATAGCTGGACAGTTTGTCCAGTCTCGCAGTTGCAGCAAAAAGTGCATGAGGGCCGTGAACGTTGGGATTTGGCTGTTTTACGCCCTCCCAAAGGCGCCGACCAGGAGCGAAGTGACCGCATGAGTGCCCAGACCGCCCATCCCAAGTCGGACTCCATCGAGCAGGACGCCCGACGGATCAACGCACGTCACGGTGAGGTCCAGCCCGGCGAGATCGCGATCGGCGTCATTATCGGCCGCACGTCAGAATTCTTCGACTTCTTCGTCTATGCGATCGCGTCCGTGCTGGTGTTTCCGGCGCTGGTATTCCCGTATGTCGATGCACTGACCGGTGTCATGTACTCGTTCGGCGTGTTCGCGCTGGCCTATATCGCGCGCCCGTTCGGCACCTGGCTGTTCATGACGATCGATCGGCGGCACGGGCGCGGCGTGAAGCTGACGATCGCGTTGTTCCTGCTCGGCGGGTCGACGATGGCGGTGGCGTTCATCCCCTCCTACGAACAGATCGGTGCCGGATCCGCGGTGGCGCTCTGCGTGTTGCGGATCGGACAGGGGCTGGCGCTCGGCGGGACCTGGGATGGTCTGGCCTCGCTGCTGGCGCTGAACGCACCGAAGAACCAGCGCGGCTGGTATGCGATGATTCCGCAGCTCGGCGCGCCGCTCGGCCTGCTGGTGGCGTCGGGGCTGTTCGCGTTCTTCGAGGCGAGCCTGTCGCCGGTCGATTTCCTCGACTGGGGCTGGCGCTATCCGTTCTTCGTGGCGTTCGCGATCAACGTCGTGGCGCTGTTTGCACGGCTGCGGATCGTGGCGACGCCGGATTACGAACAGCTGTTCGAGACGCGCGAACTGACCCCGGCGCGGGTGCGCGAGACGTACCGTGCCAATTGGCGCAACATCATGCTGGGTGCGTTCGCGCCGCTCGCCAGCTTCGCGTTGTTCCATCTGGTGACCGTGTTCCCGCTGTCGTGGATCCTGCTGTTCACGAAACAGTCGGTGACGCGCTTCCTGGTGATCGAGATGATCGGTGCGGCGATTGGCGTTCTGGCGATCGTTGCGTCGGGCCTGATCGCGGATCGGATCGGGCGGCGTTACCTGCTCGGCATTTCCGCGGCGATGATTGCGGTGTTCAGCGGCTTCGCGCCGCGGCTGCTCGACGGTGGCGAGGGCGCGGAACTGCTGTTCATGATCAGCGGCTTCATCCTGCTCGGCCTGTCCTTCGGTCAGTCGTCCGGGTCGGTGACGGCGAACCTGCCGATGCGCTATCGCTATACCGGTGCGGCGATCATGTCCGATCTGTCCTGGTTGATCGGGGCTGGCTTCGCGCCGCTGGCGGCATTGTTGCTGTCGAGCAAGTTCGGGCTGTTCTCGGTCGGCGTGTATTTGCTGTCGGGGGCGCTCTGCACGCTCGGCGCGCTGCTCATCAACAAGGAATTCGCGAACAAGGCGTCCTGAGTTGGGGACGCCTCGGGCGGAGTAGCACCTTCGTCTGCGGTGTGATTTGAGTGCGGTTTCGGACTAGTGGGTCGACGCGTCGATGACGCCACGATGCGTCTAATCCCGTCTCAGATTCGCGGGGACGTGATCAGCCCCAGCCGACGATCACTACTTTCGCTGCCGGGCGCCTCGGTCGGCGAACTGCTTCTGCCCTTCCGCCTTGGCGGCCGCTTCGATCAACCGATTGGCGGTTTCGAGGGCCGCGGCAGGGGTGAGGTCCACCTTGATCGAGTCCGGCCCGACGGCGCGGACGATCCCGTCGGTCGCGTATACCCGGCTCGCATCGTCATGAACTTCGCGCATGCTAGTTCCTCCGTCTCCACCCGGTTCGACGGACTACCGGCACGAAAGTTCCGCCGGGCGGGTTCCGTCGATGAATGGGACCACGATCCTATGTCGGTGGGGCCGGTGGCGACGCGCGCGACGTGACGGAGGGGGCGGGACCGCGATCCCGCCCGATCGCGTCACGGCTGCGGCGTCGTGTCCGTCGCGGCATTCGACATCATGAGTTCCACCGGCGTGTCGCCGATCGGGCCCGGCGACTGGTCGGCGTCGTCATGGGCGAACAGCCAGCGTCCGGCGAGACCGGCTGCAGCCGCGCCGACCAGCGGTGCCAGCCAGAACAGCCAGAGCTGAGACAGGGCCCAACCGCCGAGGAACAACGCCGGACCGGTGCTGCGCGCTGGGTTGACCGACGTATTGTCGATCGGGATCGACACCAGGTGGATGAGGGTGAGCGCCAGTCCGATCGCGAGCGGGGCGAAGGCGGCCGGGGACCGCTCGTCCGTCGCGCCGAGGATGACGAGCAGGAAGCCCGCGGTCAGCACCGCTTCGGACAGGAACGCGGTGGTGGCGCCGTACCCCCCCGGCGAATGGGCGCCGTAGCCATTGGCGGCAAAGCCGCTCGCCACGATGTCGAAGCCGGGCGCGCCCGACGCCAGCGCGGCGAGGATCGCACTGGCAACGATGGCGCCGACCAGCTGCGCACCGACATAGGCGGGCACGTCGCGGGCGGGAAAGCGGCCCGCGACGGCAAGTCCGACGCTGACCGCGGGGTTGAAATGTCCGCCGGAAATGAACCCGACCGCGAACGCCATGGTGAATACGGTCAGGCCGAATGCTCCCGCGACGCCGGCGATGCCGATTGCGTTCGGGACATCGCCGCCGGCCGCGATCACCGCTGCGCCGCAGCCGCCGAGCACCAGCCAGAATGTGCCGATCGCCTCCGCCGCGAGACGTCGTGCGAGGGCTTGCGGGCGCGGGCGGTCGGTTGGGGGTTTGGTGCTGGCCCCGCTCTGGTCGATTGTCGGCATCGTCGCTTCATCCTCAGGCGCGCCGTTGCGTGGAACGGCGGGTTCTGTCCCGTATTCGACGACGCATTCCGGGGACTGAAGAAGAAGTCCTGCGAAACGACAGTCGATATCGGACGTAAGCGATCTAATGCCAGCGATGTACTGGCAGTCCATGGTATTGAAGGCTGAATCCATAGTCATATGGTACTAGAGACCGCGGGCGCAGGTCTTGCGGTACGGTCCCGCTCATCCGGACAGCATGGTCATTACGGCAGGGCAGACCGACCTGCGGGCGGGTCCGTGAGCAGTTCGGTGTCGAACGATCGCGACCGGGCCGGCATGCGAAGGGTGCCATCACGCGCACGATTGCATGGGTCATGCTGGTGCCCCGAGAGAGACCCGAACTCCCGACCTGCGGTTTAGGAAACCGTTGCTCTGTCCTGCTGAGCTATCGGGGCAGCCGGGGACGGGGTAGTTTCCGGGGGAAGCGCGGTCAACGTCCTATCGGTCAGAACAGTCCTTCGATCGCGCCGTCGGCATGGAGCCGCATTGCGTCCGCGGCCGGTACGCGCGGCAGACCGGGCATGGTCATGACGTCGCCGCAGACCGCGACGACGAAGCCGGCGCCGGCCGCGAGCCGGACCTCGCGGATCGGCACGACATGGCCCACGGGGGCGCCGAGCAGCGTCGGGTCGGCGGAGAAACTGTACTGCGTTTTGGCCATGCAGACCGGCAGCGCGCCGTAGCCGGCGGCATCCCATTCGGCGAGCTGGCGCACGACCGCAGGGGTGGGGGCGATGCCGTCGGCGCGATAGATGGCGGTTGCGACGCGTTCCATCTTCGCCTGCAGGGGGAGGGCGTCGTCGTAAATTGTGCGGAATTGCGACGGGGTGTCCGCGAGCGCAGCGACCGCTTCTGCGAGTTCGACCGCGCCCGCGCCGCCTTCGGCCCAATGGCGACAGGGGATTGCCTCAACGCCGCGTTCGGCGACGATCGCCTGGATCGCGGCGGTTTCCTCCGCAGTGTCGGTGCCGAAATGGTTGATCGCGACGACGACGGGCACGCCGAACTGCTGGACGTTCTCGATATGGCGCAGCAGGTTCACGGCACCGCGGCGGACGGCAGCGAGATCCGGCTGGGCGAGGTCTGCCTTGGCGACGCCGCCGTTCATCTTGAGCGCGCGGACGGTGGCGACGATCACGGCGGCGGCGGTGGCGAGGCCGGCCTGGCGGCATTTGATGTCGAAGAATTTTTCGGCACCGAGGTCCGCGCCGAACCCGGCCTCCGTCACGACATAGTCGGCGAGCGAGAGCGCGGTGCGGGTGGCGATGACCGAGTTGCAGCCATGCGCGATGTTGGCAAACGGGCCGCCGTGGATGAGAGCCGGCGTGCCCTCCAGCGTCTGGACGAGGTTGGGCTTGATCGCGTCCTTGAGCAGCACGGCCATCGCGCCGTCGGCGTTCAGGTCGGCCGCAGTTACGGGGCGGCGGTCGCGCGTCGTGCCGACCACGATGCGGCCGAGCCGGGCCTGGAGGTCGGCGAGGTCGTCGGCAAGGCAGAGGATCGCCATGACTTCGGATGCGACGGTGATGTCGAAGCCGGATTCGCGCGGTATGCCGTTGGTCACGCCGCCGAGCGATTGCACGACGTGGCGCAGCGCGCGGTCGTTCATGTCGAGCACGCGTTTCCACATGATGCGGCGGGGGTCGAGCCCAAGCGCGTTGCCCCAGTGGATGTGATTGTCGATCATCGCGGCGAGCAGGTTGTGTGCCGACGTGATCGCGTGGAAGTCGCCGGTGAAATGGAGGTTGATGTCTTCCATCGGCGTGACCTGGGCATGGCCGCCGCCGGTCGCGCCGCCCTTGGTCCCGAAACAGGGGCCGAGCGACGGTTCGCGCAGGGCGAGGACCGCCTTGCGCCCGGTGCGGACGAGTGCGTCGGCCAGGCCGATCGAGGTGGTCGTCTTGCCCTCACCCGCCGGGGTCGGGTTGATCGCGGTGACCAGGATCAGCTTGCCCGGCGCGCGACCGGTGTCGCTGGAAACCGTCAGCTTCGCCTTGTGGCGGCCATAGGGCTCGACCGCGCTGTCGGGTAGGCCGAGGTCGGCGGCGACATCCGCGATCGGGCGGAGCGTGGCGGCGCGGGAGATTTCGATATCGGTCATCATGGGCGCGGACGTAGCCGATGTTGTGCCGCGGGTGAACCGCGTCCGTGGACCATATTGCGTACGGGTAGACCTTTGCGGCGCGAGGCCCCAAATGCGGCGCATGACCCAAGCCAGCTATCCCGCCCTTCGCATGCGCAGGACCCGTGTCGCCCCGTGGAGCCGCCGGATGGTCGCGGAAACGGTCCTGACCCCGGCCGACCTGATCTGGCCGTTGTTCGTGACAGGGGGGAGCGGCGTTGAGGAGCCGATCACCAGCCTGCCCGGCGTGTCGCGCTGGTCGGTCGAGCGGATCGCGGAGCGCGCGCGGGAGGCGGAGGCGCTGGGTATTCCGTGCATCGCGCTGTTTCCCAATACGCCCGCGAACCTGCGGAGCGACGACGGGCGTGAGGCGCTGAACCCCGACAATCTGATGTGTCGGGCGATCCGGGCGGCGAAGGAGGCGGCCCCGGGTGTCGGCGTGCTGACCGACGTGGCGCTCGATCCTTACACGAGCCACGGGCATGACGGCCTGGTCGACGCGCGCGGCAACGTAATGAACGATGTCACGTCGGAGGTGCTGGTGCAGCAGGCTGTGGTTCAGGCGGAGGCGGGAAGCGACGTCATCGCGCCGTCCGACATGATGGACGGGCGGGTCGGTGCGATCCGTGCTGCGCTGGAGACCGGCGGGCACCACGACGTGCAGATCATGGCTTATGCCGCCAAGTACGCCTCGGCTTATTACGGACCGTTCCGCGATGCGGTGGGGACGCGGGGGCTGCTGAAGGGCGACAAGCGCGGATATCAGATGGATTCGGCCAACGCGGAAGAGGCGTTGCGCGAGGTGGCGCTGGACCTGGCGGAGGGGGCCGACACGGTGATGGTGAAGCCGGGGCTACCCTATCTCGACATCGTGCGGCGCGTGAAGGAGCGGTTCGAAGTGCCGGTGTTCGCGTACCAGGTGTCGGGCGAGTATGCGATGATCGAGGCGTCGGTCGCAGCGGGGGCGGGGGACCGCGATGCGCTCGTGCTGGAGACGCTGATGGCGTTCAAGCGGGCGGGGGCTTCGGGGGTTTTGACGTATCATGCGCCTTTGGCGGCGCGGTTGATGGGGGCTTAGTTTCTCAAGGGCCTTACCACCAATCCGTCATCCCGGCGTAGGCCGGGATCTCCCTTGAGCTAGAGGTGAGTTTACGACCGAAGGGAGATCCCGGCCTACGCCGGGATGACTAAACTCTCGTTGTAGAGCCGCGGTTCGGTGACAACCTGCGACAAGTCACACCCCGCGCGCTTATGCCATTGCTGGCAGAAGGCGCTTTTCGCCGGCGATGCGCATCATCGCCTTCTGCAGCTTGTCGAACGCGCGGACCTCGATCTGGCGGACGCGTTCGCGGCTGACGCCGTAGACCTGACTCAGTTCCTCGAGCGTCTTGGGATCCTCGGACAGGCGACGCTCGGCAAGGATGTGCTTCTCGCGGTCGTTGAGTGCGTCCATCGCCTCGAGCAACATGTCGTGGCGGACGTCCTTTTCCTCGCTGTTTGCGAGCAGTTCGTCCTGGAGCGGGTCGTTGTCGACCAGCCAGTCCTGCCACTGACCCTCGCCATCCTCGCGCATCGGGACATTCAGCGACGTGTCGCCGCCCATCGCCATGCGGCGGTTCATCGACGTGACCTCATCCTCGGTCACGCCCAAGTCGGTCGCGATCTTGGTGAGCGTCTCGGGGCGCAGATCGCCGTCCTCGAACGCGTTCAGCTGGCTCTTCATCCGGCGCAGGTTGAAGAACAGCTTCTTCTGCGCGGCGGTGGTGCCCATCTTCACGAGGCTCCACGAGCGCAGGATATATTCCTGGATCGAGGCACGGATCCACCACATCGCATAGGTGGCGAGGCGGAAGCCGCGGTCCGGCTCGAACTTCTTCACGCCCTGCATCAGGCCGATATTGCCTTCGGAGATCAGTTCCGACGTGGGCAGGCCGTAGCCGCGATAGCCCATCGCGATCTTCGCGACGAGGCGGAGGTGGGACGTGACGAGGCGCGCCGCGGCGTCCGGATCCTGATGCTCCTGGAACCGCTTGGCGAGCATATATTCCTCTTCCGGCTGCAACAGCGGGAATTTGCGGATTTCGCTCAGGTACCGATTCAGGCTGGCTTCACCGCCGAGCGCGGGAATCGTCGCAGGCAATGTCTTTCCGGCCGCCATCTTGCATTTCCTTCATATGATCAGTCGGCCGGATGTTTCCGTGGGCGACCTTTGGGCCCGTCATACAGAAAGTTCGCTGAACAATTGCTGCATGTCGGGTGGAATGTCGCTTTCAAACGTCAGAAACTCATTGGTCACCGGATGGATGAACCCGAGCGTCTGGGCATGGAGCGCCTGCCTCTCGAAACCCAAACGCGTCAGCAACGCCATATGTTCAGGACGGTTCTTTCCATAAGTCTGATCGCCCAGCAGGGGGTGACCGAGCGACGCCATATGGACACGGACCTGGTGCGTACGGCCGGTTTCTAGGCGGCATTCGATCAGTGCCGCGCGGTTCAACCGTGTAAGCAGCGACCAGTGGGTGATCGCGTGCCGGCCGCGGTCCCCATCGACGATCGCGATCTTCTGGCGGTTCGTGGCGGACCGGGCGAGGGCGGCATCGACCGTACCGTTCAGGTGGCGCGGGATGCCGGCGACGATGGCGCGGTAGCGGCGGTCGACGCTGTGCCGACGGAACTGCGCGGCGAGGCCCTCGTGCGCCGGATCGGTCTTGGCCGCGACGATCAGCCCCGATGTATCCTTGTCGATGCGGTGGACGATGCCGGGCCGCTCGACGCCGCCGATGCCGGACAGCGTGCCGCGGCAGTGGTGGAGCAGCGCGTTGACCAGCGTGCCGTCGTAATTGCCCGCGGCGGGATGGACGACAAGGCCCGCCGGTTTATCGACGACGATCAGGTGGTCGTCCTCGTAGGCGATGACCAGCGGGATATCCTGCGCGATGTTGTGCGCGGGCGTCGGGGCGGGGATCGTGACGCGGTAGACCTGGCCGGCGGCGACCTTCAGCGCCGGGTCGCGGGAGAGGGTCTCGCCGACGCTCACCTGTCCGGAGGAGATCAGCGCCTTCAGCCGTTCGCGGGACAATGTCGTCAGCACGGCCGCCAGCGCACGGTCCAGCCGCCAGCCGTGATGCTCCGCGGACAGGACCGCTTCCAAAGTCGACACCCCCGCGTCCATTGCGGTACCAAATGGCAATGCGTGTCGAAATAGCAACAGGGCTGATCGCCGAACTGACCACACTGGCCGCGGCGGACCCGGATCGCGAGGTGTGCGGTATCCTGTACGGCGCGGCCGGTCGGATCGATGGATATGGCGTCGCGGCGAACGTAGCGGCGGTTCCGGAGACGACGTTCGAGATCGATCCGGCGGCACTGTTCGCGGCGTATCGCGCGGCGCGGGCTGGCGGTCCTGAGGTGGTCGGCTGTTACCATTCGCATCCGCGGGGGAGTGCCACGCCGTCGGCGCGCGACCGGGCCGGGGCGGAACCGGGCCAGTTCTGGCTCATTCTGGCGGGAACGGACGCGCGGTTGTACCTGAGCGGACCGGACGGCGCGTTCACCGAATGTGCGGTGGCGCAAACTTGAACATTGGCGCATCGCGCGTCAATACAAGCAGCTTCAAGGCCGCTTCGCGCAGGCCCGACCCAGGAAATCCAGCCTATGTCCCGCAGCTCGATCGATTTTGCCAGTCTGCTTTGTTCGCGCCTGTGCCACGACCTGCTGAGCCCGGTGGGCGCACTGAACAACGGGATCGAGCTGTTGGCCGACGAGCATGATCCGGAGATGCGGGCGCGCTGCCTGGAACTGCTGGCGGAAAGCGCGCGGGCATCGGCGAACAAGCTGAAGTTCTTTCGTTTGGCGTTCGGGGCGGCCGGCGGGTTCGGCGATGCGGTCGACACACGCGAGGCGCGGTCCGCGATCGAGGGGCTGTTCGGGCAGGATCGCCGGATCCAGCTCGGCTGGATGGTGTCGGACCCGGCGATGCCAAAGGGCGCGATGAAGATCCTGCTGAACCTCGCGCTGATCGCGGGCGATGCGCTGGTCCGCGGCGGGCGGCTGGATATCGGCGCGGAAGCCGGCGAGATCGTGGTGCGCGCGGAAGGGCCGCGGCTGGTGCTCGACCCCGAACTGCGCACCGCGCTGCTGGGTGGGGCGGATCCGGAGACGGTGACCCCGCGGGCGGCGGCGGCGTGGCTGGTCCATGCGCTGGCCGCCGAGATGGGCGGGCAGGTTCAGGCATCCGACGGCGCAGACGGTGTGCTGATGCTCGGGGCGCAGATCCCGGTTGCCGCCGGCGCCGCCGGCTGATCGGATCATAATGGTCGGGGAGACAGGATTCGAACCTGCGACCCTCTGGTCCCAAACCAGATGCGCTACCAGGCTGCGCCACTCCCCGACTGCCGTTCCCCTAGGCGCACCTGCCTTTGCGGCGCAAGCGAAACGTTGGGGCAGGGCGTCGATCGCTCATCCCGCGACTAATTGCTCCGACAAGTCGCGAGCAGGGAAACATGCGGGTGGATGGGGGGTTGAAGGGGCATGATTGAAATGACAGGCTCCACCCCGATACTCGGTTACGTCGTGATCGTCGTACCGCTCGTGCTCATCGCCTTGTGGGCGATTCGATCGGTGCTGGCGGCCCGAAGTGTCGAGAAGGACCAGCGTTCGGACGAAGACGAACTGGGTTGATGGGTAACGGGGGGACGTGATGTCGGGCGCAGCAAAAGAATTTCTGGATGTCTGGACGACGCAGCAGGATCACCATCCGCCGCTGACCGATGCCGACGCCGCGATGCTGGCGGAACAGTGGGAAGCGGACGCGCGGCAGAACGGCATCCCGGCGGCCGAGGTTCGCGCGGCGGCCGGCGGCGATATTGCAGCGTTCCTGCAGCGGACGTTCGGGCGCGAGGGGTCGGAACTGGCGCTGGACTGAACCGTCAGGCGTCGGGCAAAGCCTGATCCGCGACGCACCAGTTTGCCAGCGCGGGTGAGGCCGCCCGTTCCAACAATGTGTCGGCATCCGCGATCGTGTACTTTGCTGCGGTTTCGATCGTGTCGAGTTCGTCCCAGGTGATGGGCGCGGCGACCGGAGCGTTCGGGCGGGCACGGACGGCGTAGGGCAGGATCGCGGTGGCGCCGCGCTGGTTGCGGAGCCAGTCGAGAAAGATCCGGCCGGTGCGTTCGGACTTCTTCATGTTTGCGGTGAAGCGTTTGGGATGGGCCTGCGCCAGCGCGCGGGCCAACCGGTCGGCGAAGTCCTTGACCGCGGGCCATTCGACGGACGCATCGAGTGGGGCGACGACGTGGATGCCCTTGCCGCCGGACAGCAGCGGCCAAGTCGCGAGGCCCAGGTCGGCGAGCGTGTCGCGCACCGTGAGGGCCGCCGCGCGGACGTCCGCAAAGTCGAGCCCTTCGTCGGGGTCCAGATCGAACACCAGCCGGTCGGGAGCTTCCAGCGAGTCGACGGGCGAGCCCCAGCCGTGGAACTCGATCGCGCCCATCTGAACGCAGGCGACGAGGCCGGCGGCGTCTTCGACGTAGAGATAGTCCTCGGTGCCGCCGTCCTTCTCCGGGATCGGGACGTGGCGGACATGGTCGCCGAACGTGCCGGCGTCGTGTTTCTGGAAGAAGCAGTGTTTCGCACGGCCCTGCGGACAGCGGACGAGGCTGACCGGGCGGCGGGCGGTGAAGGCAAGCATGGGGTCGGCGAGAGCGGCGTAATAGGCCGCGAGCTGACCCTTGGTGATGTTCGATTCGGGGAAGATGACGCGGTCGGCGTTGGTGAGCGTGATTCCGGCCGGCTTGTCGTCCGCGGCGGGTTTCACGGGCTTCAGCGGTTGCGGAGCCTCCTCGACCACATCAGCGGCGGCCTTGTCCTCGCGGAGGCCGATGAAGCTGGAGTGGCGCAGGACGCCGTCGCCGGTGACTTCGGCGAATGCGACCTCGGCGACCAGTTTCGGCGTGACCCAGTGCGCGCCGCGGACGGCCGCCTTGGGGGCGTCGACCGTGGCGGTCTTGCGTTCGAGCGGGGCGAGTTGCGCCAGCAGCGCCGCCATGCCGGCGGTGTCGAAACCCGTGCCGACCTTGCCCGCGTAGCGTAATCCGTCCCCGCCGTGGACGCCGAGCAGGAGCGATTTGAACCCGCGCGTCTTGTCGCTGGGCAGCCAGCCGACGATCACGAATTCCTGGCGCTGCGTGCATTTGATCTTGAGCCACGCCTGCGACCGCGCGCCGCGATAGGGGGCGTCGGCGCGTTTGGAGATGACGCCTTCGTATCCCGCGCTGCAGAGGCTCCCGAACAGCGCCTCGCCCCCGGTCAGCATGTGATCGGCATAGTGGATCGGCGGTTCGATCCCGTCGAGCAGGTCAGCGAGCGCGGTCTTGCGGTCGAGGTTGGACTCGCCGGTGAGGACGCGGCCGTCGCGTTCGAGCAGGTCGAAAGCGAAGAAGGAGAGCGTTGCTCCGCCGTCCTTCAACGCGGCCTGGAGCGCCTGGAAACTGGGTTTGCCGTCCTTGTCGAGCACGACGATCTCGCCGTCGATCAGCGCGGTGCCGGGCAGCTTGGCGGCGGCGGTGACAATGGTGGTGAAGCGATCCGACCAGTCGAGCCCGGTGCGGGTGAACGCCTTGGCCTGCCCGTCGCCGACCGCAATCAGCGCGCGGTAGCCGTCATATTTGACTTCGTGCAGCCAGCCTTTGCCGGCCGGGATCGCATCGACCAGCGTGGCGAGCTGGACGGGGCGGAAGGCGGGTGGGGGGCCGGACGGTTTGGTCGCGGCGGGTTTGCGTTTTGCCTTGGCGGGTTTGGCGGCGGGCTTCTTCGTGGGTTCGACGACGGGGGCGCCGGCCTTTGCCGCGATCTCGGCCATGGTGCGGCCGGTGTCGACGCTGGTGAGTTCGGTGGCGACGAGATCACGGGCGGGATCGGCGGCGGCGTCCTCGACCTTGCGGAGCAGCCAGTTCTCGCGCGTTTCGCGCCCGCGGGGCTTCATGCGGACGAGCAGCCATTCGCCCTGCATGCGTTCGCCGGCGAGGGTGAAGTGGAGGTGGCCCTCCTCGATCGTCTTGGACGGGTCCTTGCCGGGGATCGACGCCCAGGTGCCGCGGTCCCACAGCATGACGGTGCCGCCGCCATATTCGCCGGCCGGGATCGTGCCCTCGAACGTGGCGTAGGACATCGGGTGGTCCTCGGTCCGGACGGCGAGCCGCTTGTCGGCGGGGTCGAGGCTGGGGCCGCGAGTGACCGCCCAGCTTTTCAGGACGCCGTCGAGTTCGAGGCGGAAGTCGAAGTGCAGCCGGGTCGCGTCGTGTTTCTGGACCATGAAGGTCCGATCTTGGTCGGCCTTCGACCGGGCGACCTTGCCCTTGGGTTCCTGCGTCTTCGCGAAGTCGCGCTTCGCGTTGTAGGACGTCAGCGGATCGGGCTTGGCGGCCATATCAGGCGCGTTTGCGGGCGGGCGCCTTGCGCGCCGGCTTTTCGTCGTCCGCATCGTCCTTTGCCGCGGCCTTCTTCGCGGGGGCCTTCTTGGCGGCGGGCTTCGCGCTGCCACCGCTGCGGTCGAGCGACTTCTTCAGTGCGGCCATGAGATCGACGACGTTGCTGCCCTTGGGCGCCGCGGCGTCCTCGGGCTCCTCGACGATGCGGGTCTCCTTGCTCTCCTTCTTTCGCTCGATCAGGTCGCGGAGCGCATCGACATAGCGGTTGTGGAACTCGGTCGCGTCGAACGGTGCCGTCTTCTTGTCGATCAGCGTGGTGGCGAGGTCGAGCAGGTCGGCGTCGGGCTTGGCATCGTCGATGTCGCGGAAGTAGGAGGCGGCCTTGTTCACTTCGTCCGTGTAGCGCAGCGTTTCGAGCACTAGGCCGCGACCGCAGGGCTTCAGGCTGATGACATATTCGCGGCCGCGCATCGCGAGCTGACCGAGGCCGACCTTCTTGCGGGCGCGCAACGCCTCGCGCAGCACGATGAAGGCTTCCTCCGCGAGGTCGTCGGCGGGGACGACATAATAGGGTTTGTCGAAATAGATCGCGTCGATCTCGTGCGCGTCGACGAACTGGGTCAGTTCGAGCGTCTTCTTGGACTCGAGCTTGACGCCCTCGATCTCCTCCTCGTCGAGCAGGACATATTCGCCCTTCTTATACTCGAAGCCCTTGAGGATCTCGTCGGTGTCGACCGGGCCGATGCCGGGCACGACTTTCTCGTACTTGATCCGCTTGCCCGACGGTTCGTGGATCTGGTGGAACGCGACGGTCGCGCCGCTTTTCGTAGCGGAGAAGATCTCGACCGGGATCGAGACGAGTGCGAGCCTGATCTGACCCTGCCAATAGGCGCGTGCGGCCATCGTCCCGTTCCCCCTATCTCGTTCCAGTGGCGACTCAATTCGCGGATGACGCCGCGGTTCCTTTGCGGGCTAACGCGACCTTAACCGGACGCTGCCAAGCCTGAGAGAGATTCGAGGAAGGGATCGCCTCATGGAGATAAGTCCAGCCAGCGCACGGATGTTCGCGGGCATTTTGGAACAGCGGACGGGGCAGTTGCTGCCGCCCGCGGAGCAGGGACGGCTGGAGGTTGCGCTCGACACGTTGGTCCGCGCGCACGGGTTCGGCAGTGCGGATGCGGTGGCGGCGGCGGTGGCGGGCGGTCGCGATCCGGCGTTGTCCGACGCGGTGATCGAAGCGCTGCTGAACGGCGAGACGAGTTTCTTTCGCGATCCGGACTGCTTTGGCCAACTGAGCGATAATGTGGTGCCGCGGGTGATGGCGGCGCGGCCGGACCGCGCGCTGCGCATCTGGTCCGCGGGCTGTTCGACGGGGCAGGAGGCCTATTCGGTCGCGATAGCGCTGGCGGAGAATGCCGGGCTGGACGGCTGGCAGGTCGATATCGTCGCGACCGACGTGTCGCGCGGGGCGATCGAGCAGGCGCGGGCGGGGCGGTATTCCGAGTTCGAGGTCGGCCGCGGCTTGTCACCGCAGCGGGCGACGGCGTGGTTCGTGCGTGACGGGGATAGGTGGCGGGTGCGGGCGGCGTTGCGGGACAGCGTCAGGTTCCACACGCTCAGCCTGCTCGACACGGCGCCGCTGCCGGGGACGTTCGACATCATCCTGTGCCGCAATGTGCTGAGCCGTTTCGCCGGAGACGTGCGGCGGCGGGCGGTGCAGCGGCTGGCCCGGGCGATCGCGCCGGACGGGTTCGTTATGCTGGGTGCGGGCGAGACGCTGGCCGGGTCCGCCGCGTTCGTGGCCGACGATGGGTTCCAGCGGCCGGTTCCTGCGTCGCAGGGTTGACGGCGCGGCGCGCGGCGGGATGCTAGGGGCACCCGACGCCGTGATTGCGAGACGATGCCATGCCAGACCCGATCCGCCGCCCGTCGCCCAATTTCGATGCGCGGGATGCGGACGTGTCGATGCTGGTGCTGCACTATACCGGCATGAGGGATGCTGAGTCGGCGATCGCGCGGCTCTGCGACCCGGAGGCGAAGGTGTCCGCCCATTATGTGCTCGACGAGGACGGGACGCTGTACCAACTGGTCGACGAGGCGGATCGGGCCTGGCATGCGGGGCGCTCGTTCTGGCGCGGGGCGGTCGACGTCAACGCGATTAGCATCGGGATCGAGATCGTCAATCCGGGGCATGAGTTTGGCTATCGCCCGTTTCCGGCGGCGCAGATGGACAGGCTGGTGCCGCTGGTCGCCGAGATCGTCGCGCGGCACGGGATCGCGCCCGTGAACGTGGTGGGTCATTCCGATATCGCGCCGGCGCGCAAGGAGGACCCGGGCGAGTTGTTCGACTGGCGGCGGCTCGAACGGCACCGGCTGGCGGTGGCGCGGCCGAAGCTGGCGTTTCGTGATCCGCACTGGACGCCGGGCGGGTTTCTGGTCGCGCTGGAACGGTTTGGCTACGACGTGGCGGACGGGCCGGCGGCGGTGCGCGCGTTCCAGCGGCGGTTCCGGCCGGAGACGGTGGACGGGGTGGCGGACGGGGAATGCCGCGCGATCCTGCTGGCGCTGCTGCTGGACACGGGCGCGGCGTTGCCGCAATAGCGGCCGCGTCAGAGGGCCGGGCGGCCGCCGGTGCATCCGTGCACGGGAGGAAAGTCCGGGCTCCAAGGAGCAACGGTGCCGGGTAACGCCCGGCGAGAGCGATCTTAGGGACAGTGCCACAGAAAACAGACCGCCCGCGCTTCGGCCGGGTCAGGGCGAAACGGTGCGGTAAGAGCGCACCGCGGACCGGGTAACCGGAACGGCACGGCAAACCCCACCGGGAGCAAGACCGAATAGGGACGGCATATGGGCTGCTTCGCCCCGTCGTCCGGGTTGGTCGCTGGAGGCCGCGGGCAACCGTGGTCCTAGAGGAATGGTCGCCCATCCGTCGCCTTCGGGCGGTGGTGGACAGAACCCGGCTTACAGGCCCTCTGGCACTTTATTCCGGCCCGGCCATGGTGGCGGCGGCCGTGCAGCCCTAGGTTAGCGGCATGGCAGGAACGTCTCGATCGAACGACTGGGGCTTTCCCCGCTGGCGCAGCTATGGCGGAGAGCGCGGGGCCACGCAGGTCCGGATGTGCGACCGCGACGGCTGTACGCGCCCCGGCGATCGACCTGCGCCGAAGTCCCCGAACAGCCCGGAACGCTGGTATTTCTGCGAGGAACATGCCGGCGAATACAACCGCGGCTGGAATTATTTCGAAGGATTGTCGGCGGAGGAAGCGGCGGCACGCGAGAAGGCGGAACGTGGCACGGCGTCGGGTTATGCCGAGGCGTCGCATTATGGCTGGGGCGGGTCGGGCGACGGCAGCCGGTCGCGCGATGAACTGCGCGCGCTGGAGGTGCTGGGGCTGGACCCGGACGTCGAGGCGGATGCGGTTAAGACGGCTTGGCGGAAGCTGGCGAAGGCGAACCATCCGGATGTGAACCCGAACGATCCAGCCGCCGCCGAGCGGTTTCAGGCGGTGCAGACTGCGTACGAAGTGTTGCGTGCCGCCGACGAGCGGCGTGAGCAGGCGCAGGCGAAGCCGACGCGATGAAGGACCATGTGCGCGCGGACTGGACCGCGGCGGTGCTGGTCTGCCGGAAATGTTCGCGCAAGCTGGATGGCGGGTTCGGCGCCGATGGGGATCGGTCGTTGGCGAAGCTTTTGCGGAAGGCTCTGGGCGGGGGCAAGGGGCGGAAGGCTGCGGTTGGCGTGGTCGAGGTGGATTGCCTGAAGGTTTGTCCGAAGCGGGCTGTGGTGGTGGTCGATGGGCGGCGGCCGGGGGACTGGTTGCTGGTCGAGGCTGGGACTGAGGTTGCGGAGGTTGTGGAGCGGTTGGGGTTTGGGGGTGAGGTTGCTGCATCCGCCACGAACCGTTCCCCGGCGGAGGCCGGGGCCTAGACGTAACGGTTTCACCTAGGCCCCGGCGTTCGCCGGGGAACTTCGGTGCTTCGGGTAGAGTGTTTGCGGAGGCTCTCGCACCCTCTTCGTATCCCCGCGGACGCGGGGATCCAGTTTGTCTCAGGTGGTGCGTTGTTTGACTTAGCTGGACCCCCGCATCCGCGGGGGAACGGGTCGCCTCAGCCCGCGTAGCGTTCCGCCGTTTCGCGGATCAGGGCGATCATGTTGGGGATGCCCTGGGTGCGGTTCGAGCTCAGCTGGCGGGACAGGTCAAAGGGGGCGAGTTCGGCGGCGATGTCAGTCCGGGCGATGTCGGCGGCGGGGCGGTCCTGGACGGCGAGCAGGACGAGCGCGATGATGCCCTTGGTGATCGCGGCGTTCGAGTCCGCGAGGAAGTGGAGCTGCCCGTCCTGGTCGGTCGGGTAGACCCAGACCGAGGCGGAGCAGCCGCGGACGAGGGTGGCGTCGGTCTTGAGCGCGTCCGGCATCGGGGCGAGTTCGCGGCCGAGGTCGATCAGCATGCGGTATCGGTCGTCGCCTTCGAGGAAATCATATTCCTCCAGCGCTTCGGACAGGGTGGCGGGTGCGGTCATGGGGCGCGGATAACAGGTCGGGCGGGCGAGGGCCACGGCTTGTCGCCGGACTAAAGGTCCACCCCGGCGGCGATCGCTTCGAGCTTCCGGATCCGTTCGCGCAGGTCGGCGAGCTCGATGCGGGCGCCGGAAGAGGGAGCGGCGGTTTCGCGGCGACCCTCGATCTCCAGCCGGCGGAGGTCGAGCCAGCCGCGCCAGCCGATCAGCGCAGCGTGCGTCATGACGACCAGGCCGGCAAGGGCGGCGACAGCGGCGATGATCCACATGGACATATCGGCATTCATCGGGACGGCTCCTGAAGAGGGGAGGGGTTCAGCGATCCTTGAGGCGCAGCGCCTCGATCTCGCGGTCGAGTTTGGACGGGCCTTCGCCGTCGGTGGCGATGCGTTCGAGCACGGCGACCCGGTCGCGCAGGCGGCGGACCTCGTCGGCCAGCAGTTGCGTGTCGATCCGGTCCTGCGGCGCTGCGGCGTCGGTACCGGAGCTTCGCGTCTGGTACTTCGCCTTCATCACGCCGGCGATGCACGCGATCAGGACGATCAGGACCACCATCATCTGTCCGCCACCCATGGTCTCATTCCTTTGCAAATTATGATCCGGCGCCTAGTGCCCGAGACTAGCGGAGTGCGTCGATCTCGCGGCCCAGACGGGCACCTTCGTCGGTCGCGATGCGTTCCAGAACGGCGATGCGTTCTTCCAGCCGCAGGACCTGACCCTTCAGCCGTTCATTCTCCCCGCCGAGCAGGTCGAACCGGCGTTCCGCATCGGGCAGGCTGCGGTCGATCGTGTTGCCCCAGTCATCCGTGAGCGGGTAGCCGTGCTTGGCGCGGATCGCGGTGGTCACGACCCAGGCGACCATGGCCATCGCGATGACGGCGATCACGAAAATCTCTTTCTCCAGCTTTTCCTCCTATATCCTGCGGCGCGCGTTCAGCGCAGCGCTTCGATTTCGCGGGCGGTGTGCGTTGCCGGATCGACAGCGATCCGTTCGAGGACGGCGAGCCGTTCCTGAAGGCGGAGTGTCCGGTCGGCCTGGCGCTCATTCTCCTGCGACAGCAGTTCCACCGCGCGCTGGGTATCGATCGCGGACGAGTCCTGCGCGCCTTTTGCCTTGCGGCGGCCGTAAGCCTGGATGAGCAGGGTCGCGATGATCCCCAGCATTAGCCCGAGGATGAACCCGACTTCGGGCGGCATCGGCGCGGGTGGGATGGTGTTGAGCGGCATGTCGGTGGGTCCCCCGTTTGGATCTGGCGGTTCAGCGCAGCGCGTCGATTTCGTTGGCGAGGCGGGTGTTCTGGCTGGTCACGTGCGTTTCGATGTCGGCCAGGCGGCGGTCGATGTCGCGGAACCGGCTGCGCACGTCGCGGACCGAGGCACTGGGCTTGGCGCGGACCTGCTGCCAGAATTTCTCCTCCTGCGCGTCGGCGCCGTAGAATTCGCGCGGCTTGTCGTCCGCCATCCAGCCGAGCACGAGATAGGCGATCGGCATGAGCGGCCCCAGTGCGAACACGGTGAGCAGGACGGTGCCGACGCGGATCAGCGTGACGTCGAGGCCGGTATAGTCGGCGAGGCCGGCGCAGACGCCCATGGCCTTCTTGTTGCGCTTGTCGAGGTAGAAGGTGGTGCGGCGGGCGGACATGAGCGTTTTCCTTTCCTGGGGTGTGCGGCGCGCGCCTTAGCGGCGGCGGCTGCCGATGGGGTCCTGGTCTTCGCGGCGGTAATCGCGGTCCGGCATGTCGCGGCCCGGCAAGTCGCGGTCGGGCGCGGACTGGCTGGCGAGGCGGTAGTCGGGGTGGTCGGCAGCGATGATCCGTTCGATCGTCGCTAGCCGGTCGTCGAGCCGCCGTGCGGTTTCGTACAGGTCGTCCATCAGGTTTTCGTCCTGGACGGTCAGCGTGCCCGACTGTTTCCACCGCGTGATGTAGTGGAAGATGAGCCAGGGCAGGCCGATGAAGAGCATCCCGACGATCAGGATCGGGAGCATGACGTCTTCCATCATCTCAGCTCTCCCGCGCTTGCTGGCGGGCCTTCAGGGCTTCCAGCTCGGCATCGACCGCGTCGGACGAGCGCAGTTCGGCGATCTCCTCCTCCAGCGACTTGGGCGGCGCGCCCAGGCTCATCGCGTCGGCGCGACCCTCGGCCCAGTCGACGCGGCGTTCGAGCACCTCGAACCGCGAGAAGGCGTCCTCGGTCTTCTGGCCGGCATACATTTCCCGCATCCGGACGCGGTTGTTGGCGCTTTCGAGCCGGGCGGAGATCGCGTTCTGGCGGCTGCGTGCCTCGCGCAGCTTGGTCTGCAGCTTGGCGATGTCGCCTTCGGACGCGCGGAGCGCATCCTCGAGCACGCCGACCTCTGCTGCCAACTGTTCGGACAGGTCGGTGGCCTTGCGCTTTTCGACCAGTGCGGCCTTGGCGAGGTCCTCGCGGCCCTTCGACAGCGCGAGCTCGGCCTTTTCGGTCCAGTTGTCCTGGACCTGGGCCAGCTTGCCCATCTGGCGGCGCATTTCCTTCTGGTCGGCGATGGTGCGCGCGGCGGAGGCGCGGACCTCGACCAGCGTCTCTTCCATCTCAAGGATGATCATGCGGATCATCTTGGCCGGATCCTCGGCACGGTCGAGCATGTCGGTCATGTTGGCGGCGATGATGTCGCGGGTGCGGGAGAATATGCCCATCTGGCGTTTTCCTTGAAAACAGGGGTTCAGTAGCGCAGCGCCGTCGTGCCCGCCGCGTCAACGGGGGCGCGGGCGGGGCCGACCGCCGCCACGACGCAGGTCGCGGAGAGCAGCAGGGCGCCGATCGTGGATAGGATGACATGGTAACGGTCGGACTGGAACATGGTCGTCTCCCTGAACCCGGTGGACTGATGTCCCGGCGCTGATGGCCGGTGATGCCGGGTACTCTGCATGGAGCGTGCCAGTTCGTCGAAATGGCTTGGCAGGCGGGTTTTGCGAGGCGGCGCGGGGCTGTCCTGCAAAGCTGCTTGCGAACGGTTGGGAAATGACGCCAATCTTTCGCCATGGAACGGACCAGCAGCTTCATCGGCGAATCGTCGGTCTTTCTCGATACTGTCGAGCGGGCGAGCCGGGCGGCGGCGCTCGATCGGCCGGTGCTGGTGATCGGCGAGCGCGGGACCGGCAAGGAGCTGATCGCCGAGCGGCTGCACCGCCTCTCGCAGCGCTGGTCGGGGCCGTTGGTGACGCTGAACTGTGCCGCGCTGCCCGAGACGCTGATCGAGGCGGAGCTGTTCGGGCATGAAGCGGGCGCGTTTACCGGCGCGACCAAGGCGCGGCCAGGGCGGTTCGAGGAAGCGCATGGCGGGACGCTGTTCCTGGACGAGCTGGCGACGCTGAGTTCCGGTGCGCAGGAGCGGCTGTTGCGCGCGGTGGAATATGGCGAGGTGAACCGGATCGGGTCGAACCGCGCGATCCGCGTCGACGTGCGGATCGTGGCGGCGACGAACGAGCATCTGCCGGCGCTGTGCGAGGCGGGGCGGTTCCGCGCCGATCTGCTCGACCGGTTGTCGTTCGAGGTCATCACGCTGCCGCCGCTGCGCGCGCGGACGGGCGACGTGCCGGTGCTGGCGGAGCATTTCGCGCGGCGGATGGCGGCGGAGCTGGGCTGGACGCACTGGCCGGGCTTTACCGATGCGGGGATGGCGGCGCTGGTGGCGCATCCGTGGCCGGGCAATGTCCGCGAGTTGCGCAACGTGGTGGAGCGCGCGGTGTACCGCTGGGACGATCCGGAACGCGCGGTGGATGCGATCCAGTTCGATCCGTTCGCATCACCCTGGGCCCCGATGGGGCGCGAGGCCTGTTCGATCCCGAAAGTGCAGAAGGAGGTCGCGACGGCGGCCGTGGCGCCTGCGCCGCCGGTGGAGGTCGTGGCTGACCTGCGCGGGGCGGTGGACGGGTATGAGAAGGCGATCATCGAGGCGGCGATGGCGCAGCATCGGTTCAACCAGCGTGCGACCGCCAAGGCGCTGGGGCTGAGTTACGACCAGCTGCGCCATTGCCTGAAACGCCATGCGTTGCTGGGGTAAGCCGGGCTGCGATAAAGGGGGCATCGTTCCGGCGTATGCTGCGTTAGGAAGCGCGACGGAACCGTCCAAGGAGACAGACGATGGCGTTCGAACTTCCCCCGCTCCCCTATGACTATGCGGCGCTCGAGCCGACGATCGATGCGGAGACGATGAAGCTGCATCACGACAAGCATCACCAGGCCTATACCGACAAGCTGAACGAGGCCGTGGCCGCCGACGACGCGCTGGCGTCCAAGTCGATCGAGGAGATCGTGTCGGGCATCTCCGCCTATCCCAAGGCCGTGCGCAACAATGGCGGCGGTTACTGGAACCACATCTTCTTCTGGGACACGATGAAGGCGGGTGGGGCGCAGCCATCCGGCGCGCTGAAGTCCGCGATCGAAGAGACGTTCGGGTCGGTCGACGAGTTCAAGACGAAGTTCAACGCGGCGGGCGTCGGCCAGTTCGGTTCGGGCTGGGCGTGGCTGATCGTCGACGAGAGCGGCGCGCTGAAGATCACCTCGACGCCGAACCAGGACAATCCGCTGATGGATGTGGCCGAGGTGAAGGGCACGCCGATCATCGGCAACGATCTGTGGGAGCATGCCTACTATCTGAAGTACAACAACCGCCGGCCGGATTATCTGAAGGCGTGGTGGGATGTCGTCGACTGGGACAAGGCCGGGCAGCGTTACGACGCCGCCAAGGGCTGATCTTCCTCGACCAAGTACGAAAGGGGCGGGCCGCGAGGTCCGCCCCTTTTTCTTGGGGCATGTGAACGGCGCCCTACAGGTGCGAACAGATGCCGTTCAGATCGCCAGCCGCATACGGGTCTCACCAATTCAGGGAGAGACACGATGCGTACCAAAACCTTCATCATGGCCTTGGCCGCAATGATCCCGGCCGCCGCCGTGGTCGCCCCCGCGCAGGCCGAAGCGCAGCCGCGGCACGAGCGTTACGACCGAGGCGATCGTTACGACCGGCCCGGCCATCATGTGCAGCGCCGCAACTGGCGCGGGCGCGACCAGTATCGCAACCGTGGCCGGCATTATGGCCGCCAGCGTTACGACCGTCAGCGGCATGACCGTCACGACCGGAACGACCGCCGCGATTACCGGCGGTAAGTGACGACGCGGGTTTCGATCCGCGTCAGCCCTGCGGCGGAATCGGCGGGTCCGATTCCGCCGTTTTCATGTCCAGGCCGTGCTTCAGGAGCAGCGGGATGTTCGCCAGCGCGAACAGGATCGTCGCCGGCATCGCGCCCCAGAGTTTGTAGCCGAGCCAGAAGTCGGTGCTGGTGTTGCGCCAGACCAGTTCGTTGGCGGCGGCGAGCGCCAGGAAGAACCACGCCCAGTTGCGCGACAGCAGCGCCCAGCCGCGATCGCTTAAGCCCGGATAGGCGGCACCCAGCACGACCTTCAGCGTCGGGCGGTTCGTCCAGAGGCCGAAGAACAGGATCGCGGCAACGATGACGTAGTAGATGGTCGGCTTGAGCTTGATGAAGGTTTCGCTGTGCAGCCAGATGGTGAGGCCGCCGAACACCAGCACCATGACGCCGGAGATCGCCAGCATCGGCGACACCTTGCCGTGGACGATGCGTGTGGCGATTATGGCGGCGGCGGTCGCGACCATGAAGACCAGGGTCGAGACGAAGATGTTCTTCGTCAGCAGGTTGGCCAGGAAGAAGACCGCAAGCGGGCCGAAATCGAGCGCGAGGCCGACGAGCGAGCCGCGTTCCTTGGCGGCGGGCGTGTCGGTCATGCCGGGTTCTTCGAGCTGGCGAGTCGTTCGACGCCGGCGATGGCGCGCGCCACCTCCTGCGGATCGAACGGGCGGAGGTCCTCGATCGTCTCGCCGACCCCGATCGCGTGGATCGGCATGCCGTATTTCTCGGCCGCGGCGACCAGTGTGCCGCCGCGCGCGCTGCCGTCGAGCTTGGTCATCACCAGGCCGGTGACGCCGGCGGATGCGCCGAAGACCTCGATCTGATTGAGCGCGTTCTGGCCGGTGGTCGCGTCTAGCACGAGCACGACGTCGTGCGGCGCGGCGGGGTTGAGGCGGCCGAGCACACGGCGGATCTTGGACAGTTCGTCCATCAGCCCGGCCTTGTTCTGGAGCCGGCCGGCGGTGTCGACGATCAGCACGTCGGTGCCGCGCGCAGTGCCCTGTTTCACCCCTTCGAACACCAGGCTGGCCGCGTCGCCGCCCTCTTTGCCGGAGATGATCGGGATGCCCAGCCGTTCGGCCCAGACCTTCAGCTGGCCGATCGCGGCGGCGCGGAACGTATCGCCGGCCACCAGCATCACCTCGTAATCCTGTTCCTGCAGCAGGTGGGCGAGTTTCGCGATCGTGGTGGTCTTGCCCGATCCGTTGACGCCGATGACCAGGATCACCTGCGGGCGGGGGAAGGCCTCGATCTCGAGCGGCTTGGCGACGGGGGCGAGGATCGCGGCGATCTCGTCGGCCACGACCTGCCGCACGCCGGCCTCGTCCAGCCCGCGTTCGTAGCGCGCGGAACCGAGCGTCGCGCGGATCTTCGCGGCGGTGGCGGGGCCGAGGTCGGACGCGATCAGCGCCTCCTCGATCTCGTCGAGCGTCTCGTGATCGAGTGTCGTCTTGGTGAACAGGCCGGAGAGATTGTCGCCGAGCTTGTCCGACGTGCGGCGGAAACCGCCGATCAGCTTTTCGTGCCAGGTCGGTTCGGTCATGCGTGGAAATCCCCGGAAAGGGTGCCGTCGAAGACCCGGACGGCCGCCCCCGTCATCAACAAGCGGCCATCGGTTTCGGCCAGAGTCAGATCGCCGCCCGGCAGCGTCAGGCGGACGGTGGCGTCAAGCAACCCGCGGCGGCGGCCGGCGGCAAAGGTGGCGCAGGCACCGGTCCCGCAGGCGCGCGTCAGGCCGGCGCCGCGTTCCCAGGTCCGCATACGGACATGGCCGCGGTCGGTGATACTGGCGACGTTGACGTTGATCCGTTCGGGGAACAGCGGGTCCTGCTCGATCTGGGGGCCGAGCCGGTCCAGCGGGACGGCGTCGATATCGTCGACGAAGAAGACGAGGTGCGGGTTGCCGACCGACAGCGCGACGGGGTTTTCGAGCATCTCCCACCCGACCGGCAGCGATCCGGTGTCCATGGCGTAGGCGAGCGGGATGCGGTCCCACGCGAAATCGGGGACGCCCATGTCGACCGCGGCGCCGCCGTCCGACAGCTTCGCGACCAGTGGGCCGGCGGCGGTGACGACGGTGACGTTATGGCCGAGCAGCACCGGGACGCAGCGCGTGGCGTTGCCGCAGGCGGACACTTCGGACCCGTCGGCGTTGAAGATGCGCATCGCGATCGAGTCGGCTTGCGCGTGGTCGGACAGCAGGATGAGCTGGTCACAACCGACGCCGGTGCGGCGATCGGCGATCGCGCGGACGGTGTCGGCGTCCGGTGCGATGGTATCGCCGCGACCGTCGATCACCACGAAATCATTGCCCAGGCCGTGCATCTTGGTGAAGCGGATCGTCATGCGGGCGATCTAGGTGCGGGGGGCGGGGAAGTCCACTTGCTTGACCGCGGCGAGATCGATGGCGGGCCGCGGTCAGGCGGCGCGGGCGGTGCCGAGCAGCGAGCGATCGGCGAGCAGGCGGCGGGTCTGCTGCACGTCCACCGGTTGCCCATAATGCCAGCCCTGCGCGCGGTGGCAGCCAAGCCCGCGCAGCCGGTCGGCGATCGCGGCGCTCTCGACGCCCTCCGCGGTCACCGGAACGGACAGGCTGTGGCCGAGCCGCGTGATCGCCTCGACGATTGCGGTGCTTTCCGGGTCGTCGTTCATCGCCATGACGAAGCTCTTGTCGATCTTGATCCGATCGAATGGCAGCGCGCGCAGATGGGCGAGGCTGGAATAGCCGGTCCCGAAATCGTCGAGCGCCACCCGGACGCCCTGGTTCTTGAGCGACGCGACGATCGATTGGGCGAGCGCCATATTGTCGAACAGCGAGGTCTCGGTGATCTCGATCTCCAGCCGTTGCGGCGGAAAGCTGGTTTCGATCAGCAGCTTCAGGATCTTCTCCGCCAGCCACGGGTCCTTCAGCTGCGCCGGGCTGATGTTGACCGACAGGCTGAGCGCCGCATCCCAGCCGGCGGCATGTTCGAACGCCTGGCGCATGATCGACATCGACAGGTCGGAAATTAGCCCGGCGTCCTCGGCGATCGGGATGAAGAGGCCGGGCATCAGGATGCCGTCGGTCGGGTGATCCCAGCGCGCCAGGACCTCGAACCCCATCAGGCGGCCGGTGGCGAGATCGATCTGCTGTTCGTAATAGGGGACGATCCGGCCGGCCGGGATCGCGGTGCGCAGCCCAGCCTCGACCGCGTTGCGCGCGGCCAGTTCGCGGCCCATGCCGGCGTTGAACCAGCAGGCCGACGCGCCGCCGGACTTCTTCACCGCGGACAGCGCGATGTCGGCGCGGCGCATGGCAGGATCGACCGTGACGTCGCTCGGTTCGGTGCGGGCGATGCCGATCGACGCGGTGATGTGGATCGATTCGCGGCCGAACGCGAACGGCCGGGTCAGCCGCGCCAGGATGTGGCCGACGACGGTATCGACGGTCGACGAGTATGCGGCGTCATAGGTCATGAGGCAGGCGAACTCGTCACCGCTCAGCCGTGCGACGGTGGCGGACGGCGGCATAAGCTGCGTCAATGCCTCGCCGAATTCGACGAGCACGGCGTCGCCGGCGGCATGCCCGCGGCCTTCGTTCACGGCGCGGAAATTGTCGAGGTTGATGGTCAGGACGGCGATCGACAGGCCGCGTTGTGCCGCGGTGATCCGCGTGCTGCTCGCCAGTTCGGCCAGCGTCCGGCGGTTCGGCAGGCCGGTCAGCGGGTCGCGCGAGGCGAGCGTCTGAACCCGCGCCTCCAGCGAGCGGTAGTTGCGGCTTTCGGCAACCAGGCGGCGATGGCGGACCAGCCCGAACAGCGTCAGCGCGATGTTGAGAAGCAGCGCGCATTGCAGCACGCGCCGCGAGTGGTCGGGCGACAGCGTGACCGGCAGGAGTTCCGAACCGAGTGCCGCGAGCAGCGCGATGAACCAGAGCGCGACGACGATCACGGTCTGACCCGCCGTCGCGGACGGCTCTGTCGAACCGGCGGCAGGGGCCGTGCGAAGGCGCTGCGCGAAACGGGGAAGCGGGAATGCCATAAGACGATAGTCGCATTGCGACGCTTTACGACTGGTTAAGACAGGACCACGGCCGGGCTCATATGGACCTCGTTCGGTCGTAACATTGCGTTTCGGCGCGGTGCGCGCTATGCGACCAGCGACGGTTCCATCCGGAACCGATGTGCAAGCCTCCAAGGGTGCCCGCCGGCCAGCGAGTTTTCGCCCGCCGGCGTTTTGTGCGTTGGCCCGGGTGGGACATCATACTGGCCCGGGCGGGGCCTTGGGAGAAGCGAATGTTCGAGACCCTGAGCGACCGCCTGAGCGGTGTGTTCGACAAGCTCCGCGGCCGCGGTGCGCTGGCCGAGGCGGACGTGCGCGCGGCGATGCGCGAGGTGCGGATCGCGCTACTGGAAGCCGACGTGGCGCTGCCCGTCGTGCGCGAGTTCGTCGAGAAGGCGACCGAGCAGGCGGTCGGCCAGAATGTGCTGAAGTCGGTCACGCCGGGTCAGCAGGTCGTCAAGATCGTCAACGACGCGCTGGTCGAGATGCTGGGGTCCGACCAGGTCGACCTGGAGCTGGACGTCGCGCCGCCCGCGGTCGTGATGATGGTCGGCCTGCAGGGGTCGGGCAAGACGACGACGACCGCCAAGATCGCCAAGCGGCTGACCGAGCGCGGTCGCAAGCGCGTCATGATGGCGTCGCTGGACGTCAACCGGCCGGCCGCGCAGGAGCAGTTGGCGACGCTGGGCACGCAGACGTCGGTCGCGACGCTGCCGATCGTCGAGGGGCAGCAGCCGGTCGACATCGCTCGCCGCGCGCTCCAGGCCGCGAAGCTGCAGGGTTTCGACGTCGTGATGCTCGACACGGCGGGCCGCCTGCACGTCGACCAGGCGTTGATGGACGAGATGAAGGCGGTGGCCGACATTTCGAAGCCGCAGGAGATCCTGCTGGTCGTCGACGCACTGACCGGTCAGGACGCGGTCAACGTCGCGAAGAATTTCTCGGATCAGGTTCCGCTGACCGGTGTCGTGCTGACCCGGATGGACGGCGATGCGCGCGGCGGTGCGGCGCTGTCGATGCGCGCGGTGACGGGCAAGCCGATCAAGTTCGTCGGCACGGGCGAGAAGCTCGACGCGATCGAGCTGTTCCATCCGGGGCGCGTCGCCGGGCGCATCCTGGGCATGGGCGACGTCGTGTCGCTGGTCGAGCGTGCGGCCGAGACGATCAAGGAAGACGAGGCCGAGGCGCTCGCCGCCAAGATGGCGAAGGGCCAGTTCGACCTGAACGACCTGCGGGCGCAGCTGGCGCAGATGCAGCGGATGGGCGGGCTTTCCGGCCTCGCCGCGATGCTGCCCGGCGTGAAGCAGGTGAAGAACGCGATGGCCAACGGCCAGGCGGACGACAAGGTGCTGGTCCGGATGGATGCGATCATCTCGTCGATGACGATGAAGGAGCGCACCAAGCCCGAGCTGCTCAACGCCAAGCGCAAGATCCGCGTCGCCAAGGGCTCCGGCACCACGGTGCAGGAGGTCAACAAGCTGCTCAAGATGCATCAGGACATGGCGAGCGCCATGAAGAAGATCCGCAAGATGGGCGGCCTGAAAGGGCTCGGCGCGCTGTTCAGCAAGGGCGGCATGGGTGCGGCCATGGGCGGCCTTGCGCCTGGGGGCATGGGCGGCGCGCCGGGCGGCATGCCGGGTGGGCTGCCCGGGCTGGGCGGTCCGGGTAACCTGCCGCCGGGGTTCAATGGGTTCAAGAAAAAGTGAGCCTGGTTGCCCCAGGCCGTCATCCCGGCGGAAGCCGGGATCTCCCTTCGGTGAAGGGGTAGCCCGTTACGGAGCGAGACCCCGGCCTTCGCCGGGGTGACGGTCCGGGGGGGAATTGGGCGAGCAAGCCCCGCTTTTCAGTTTCGGTTTAGTTTAGTCAGAACACAAAGAAGGAAGTCAGTATGTCCGTTTCGATCCGTCTTTCGCGCGGTGGCGCCAAGAAGCGTCCTTATTATCGTATCGTCGTCGCCAATTCGCGTGCGCCGCGTGATGGCCGCTTCATCGAGAAGATCGGCACCTACAACCCGCTGCTCGCCAAGGACGACGAGAAGCGCATCGTCCTCGACACGGAGCGGGCCAAGCACTGGCTGGCAATGGGCGCGCAGCCGACCGACCGCGTCGCACGCTTCCTGGACGTCGCCGGCGTGAAGGAGCGCCCCGCGCGCAGCAACCCGGACAAGGGCAAGCCGGGCGAGAAGGCCGTCGAGCGCGCCGAAGAGCGTGCGACGAAGGCCGCCGCCGCCGAGGCCGCCGCGAACGAAGCCAAGTCGGCGACCGATCCGGCAGAGGGCGCATCCGACGCCGCACCGGCGGAAGGTGCCGAGCACGTCGAAACCGCGGCCTGAGCCGACTGCGGCGACCCGGTGACAGGGTCGCCATTTCCGGACCCGTCCGCTGGCTTTTGCCGGTGGGCGGGTTCCGCGTTTGGGGACCGTTATGACCGATCGTCCGATCACGCTGGCCGTCATCATCGGCGCGCACGGCATCGCCGGCGAGGTCCGGCTGAAGCTGTTCGCGGAGGATGTGGCGGGCCTGAAGGCGCATGGCGCATTCAACGACGGGGCGCTGACGCTGAAGTCGCTGCGGCCCGGTGGGAACGGCGCGATCGCGCGGTTCGCGGAGATCACCGATCGCAACGGGGCGGAGGCCATGCGCGGGACCGAATTATCGGTGCCGCGGTCTGCGCTGCCGCCGCTTGAGCCCGGCGAATATTATCATGCGGACGTGATCGGGCTGCCGTGCGTCGATGCCGCGGGGGTGGTGATCGGTCAGGTCGTGGCGATCGAGAATTTCGGCGCGGGGGACGTGATCGAGGTCGAGCGGCCGGACGGCAAGCGGGCGATGATGCCGTTCAAGGAACCGGCTGCGGTGCTGGAGCCGGACCGGGTGGTGGTGGACGACGCGTTTCTGGTTTGAGGTTTGGTTTCCCCTTGACTCACGTCACCCCGGACTTGATCCGGGGTCTCGCTTCTTCTGCCTTGTGTCGAAAGGCAGCGGAGACCCCGGGTCAAGCCCGGGGCGACGCGTAAGGACTTTCGTTCTTTATCTAACCAGCGCGCGCTTCTCCGCCAGGTCGTTGCGCATCGTCGTGGCGGCGACGCCGGCGGCGCCCATGGCGTGGCTGATCTGGTCGAGGCCGATCACGACGTCGCCCGCGGCGTAGAGGCCGGGGACCGAGGTGCGCTGATGATCGTCGACGTGCATGCAGCCGTCGTCGCCGGCGTCCGCGCCGACATCGACCGCGAGGCGCGAGCGGATGTCGGAGCCGAGCGCGGGGTAGACGCTGTCGAACGCGAGGCCGCCCTGCGGGGTGGGGACGATGAGGCTGTCGCCCTCGATCCGCAGCCGGTCGCACGGGCCGGCGACGCGCACGACGCCGAGGTCGTCGAGCTTGGCGATTTCGTCGTCGCTGAAGCAATGTTCGGCGTCGGGCGAGATCAGCGTCACGTCGCGCGTGTAGCTGCGCAGGAAGACGGCTTCCTTCATGCCGTGCGATCCGGTGCCGATGATGCCGACCTTGCGGTCCGTCACTTCGTAACCGTCGCAGACCGGGCAGTAGCGCAGCAGGCCGCGTTCCAGCGCCTCGTGATGGACGTCGTCGTCGATCGGCGGGCGCTTGTTGACGACGCCGGTGGCGAGCAGCACGCTGTGCGCGAACAGGGTGGTGCCGCCGTCGAGTTCGACGAAGAAGCGACCGTCGGCGTGACGGTGGAGCTTCGTCACCGCGCCGGGCGTCACCGGGGCGCCATACTGCGCCGCCTGGGCCTGCATATCGGCGAGCAGATCGGTACCGCGCACCCCCTCCGGATAACCGGCATGGTTGTGGCTGAGCGGGATGAGCGCCGCGCGGCTCTTGCCAGCATCGACCACCAGCGTGTCGAGGTGGAAGCGGGTGAGGTAGATCGCCGCGGTCAGCCCGGCTGGGCCACCGCCGATTACCAGTGCGTCGTAGGTCTTTTCGATCATGCGACAGGCAAACCGCCAGTCGCACGATCGTTCCACGCTTGCCAATCCATGTTGGTGGGATGAAGGAACGCGCATGACCTGGGCCGCCACCATCCTGACCTTGTACCCCGAGATGTTCCCCGGACCGCTCGGCGCGAGCATGGCCGGGCGGGCGCTGGCCGACGGGCGCTGGTCGTGCGAGCCGGTGCAGATCCGCGACCATGCGACCGACCGGCACAAGTCGGTGGACGACACGCCGGCCGGCGGCGGAGCCGGGATGGTGATGCGCGCCGATGTCTTGGCGCGCGCGGTGGATGCGGTGGTGGAACGACGGCCGGACGTGCCGCTGCTGGCCATGACGCCGCGCGGGCGGCCGCTGACGCAGGACCGGGTCCGGGCGCTGGCGGCGGGGCCGGGGGTGACGATATTGTGCGGGCGGTTCGAGGGGATCGACGAGCGGTTGTTCGAGGCGCGCGCGATCGAACCGGTGTCGATCGGGGACTATATTCTGTCGGGGGGCGAGATGGCGGCCCTGACGCTGCTGGATGCTTGCGTCCGGCTGCTTCCCGGCGTAATGGGTGCCGCTTCCAGCGGGGATGACGAGAGCTTCGAAACGGGGCTGCTCGAATATCCGCATTATACCCGCCCGGTGGAATGGGAAGGGCGCATGATCCCGCAGGTGCTGCGATCGGGGGATCATGCGAAGATCGATGCATGGCGCAAGACGCAGGCGGAGATCGATACACGGTCACGGCGGCCGGACCTTTGGGAGCGTCATGAGGACGCTCGGGTTCAGTCGCCCTCTGGCGCGCGGCAACGACGTAAAGGACCGATGGGATGAACCTCATCCAGACGCTCGAAGCAGAGCAGATCGAAAAGTACACCGCGGCACGCGCCATCCCCCAGTTCCGTCCCGGCGATACCGTCAAGGTCGGCGTGAAGGTGGTCGAAGGCGAGCGGACCCGCGTACAGTATTATGAAGGCGTCTGCATCGCCCGCGCACAGCGTGGCATGGGTTCGTCCTTCACCGTCCGCAAGATCAGCTTCGGCGAAGGCGTGGAGCGCGTGTTCCCGCTCTACTCGCCGAACATCGATTCGATCGACGTCGTGCGCCGCGGCGTCGTGCGTCGCGCGAAGCTGTATTATCTGCGCGGCCGCACCGGCAAGTCGGCCCGTATCGCCGAGCGCCGCGATCCGCGCCCGGCCAAGGCCGCGACCGAAGCTTGAGGATTTCACGGCTGAGTTGACGAAGGCGCGGGGGGTGACCTCGGCGCCTTTTTCTTTGTGTGCCACGCTTCGTCATCCCGGCGAAGGCCGGGATCCCCCTTGGGCTGGGGGGGCGCTCTTTACCGAAGGGAGATCTCGGCCTTCGCCGGGATGACGTGTTTGAGGAGGGCGGGGTGCGGTCTCGGCCGTAGGTTCCGCTTGGGTTTGGCGTCGCGTCCTCCTATCTCCCGCGCAAGATATCGATCACCGGAGTTACCATGGCCGCCGTTCATTCCACCCGCATGCTCATCCTCGGGTCCGGTCCTGCCGGGCTGTCCGCGGCCATCTATGGCGCGCGCGCGGGACTGGCGCCGATCGTGGTGCAGGGGATCCAGCCGGGTGGTCAGTTGATGACCACGACCGACGTCGAGAACTACCCGGGGTTCAAGGACGTGATCCAGGGCCCGTGGCTGATGGACCAGATGCAGGCGCAGGCCGAGCATGTCGGCGCGACGATGATGTGGGACCAGATCGTGTCGGTCGACCTGTCGCAGCGGCCGTTCCGGCTGGTGGGCGACGATGGCACGATCTATTCCGGCGATACGCTGGTGATCGCGACGGGCGCGCAGGCGCGCTGGCTGGGGCTGGAGAGCGAGACGGCGTTGCGCGGCAAGGGCGTGTCGGCCTGTGCGACGTGCGACGGGTTCTTCTACCGGGGGAAGAAGGTGGCGGTCATCGGCGGCGGCAATACCGCGGTCGAGGAGGCGTTGTACCTGACCAATCATAGCCATCACGTCACGCTGATCCACCGCCGCGATACGTTGCGTGCGGAGAAGATCCTGCAGGAGCGGCTGTTCGCGCATCCCAACGTGAACGTGCTGTGGAACCGCGAAGTGGCCGAGTTCGTGGACGGCGGCGGGACCGAAGGTCTGGTGGCGCTCGACCTGCGCGATACGGTGACGGGCGAGATCGAGCGGCTGCCGGTGGACGGCGGGTTCGTGGCGATCGGGCATCATCCGTCGACCGAGCTGTTCAAGGGGCATCTCGATACCGACGATGACGGGTATCTGGAGGTGCAGCCTGGGACGACGCGGACGAACACCGAAGGTGTGTTTGCGTGCGGTGACGTGATGGACAAGCATTACCGGCAGGCGATTACGGCTGCGGGCACGGGGTGCATGGCTGCGCTGGATGCGGAGCGGTTCTTGGCCGAGGCGGATTTTGTGCGGGTGGCTGCAGAGTAAGGTTGTTCGGGGGGCGTAATCCGCTGCCCTCTCATCCCCGCGTAGGCGGGGATCCAGTCTTCTTCTTGTTTCGATGGTCGTCCCAGGAACCGAGTTGGACCCCCGCGTCCGCGGGGGGACGGTTTGAAGCGTGACGCGGGTGCGTTCCCCGGCGGAGGCCGGGGCCTAGACGTCACCGTTTCTCCTGGGCCCCGGCCTCCGCCGGGGCACTACCCTGTCAGGCGGTGATCAGCGCGTGCTTCTTCTTGCCTAGCGAGAGGCGGCCGGCGGTAAGGGTCTGGCTTGGTTCGGTGACTGCAGTGCCGTCGAACTTGACCGCGCCTTCGCCGATCTTGCGGCGGGCTTCGCCGTTGGATGTAGCGAAACCCAGGGCAACCAGCGCTTCGACGACGCCGATCGGGCCGGCGATCGTGGGAAGGGATGCGCCGGCGCTGCCTTCCTCGAAGGTCCGTCGTGCCGTTTCGGCTGCTTCGACGGCGGCGTCGGCCCCGCGACAGAGCGTCGTTGCCGCATCCGCCAGCACCTTCTTCGCGGCGTTGATCTCCGCGCCTTCCAGCGCCTCAAGCCTCGCGATCTCGTCCAGCGGCAAGTCCGTGAACAGGCGGAGGAAGCGGCCGACGTCGCGGTCGTCGGTGTTGCGCCAAAATTGCCAGTAGTCGTAGTGCGGCAGCTGGTCCTCGTGCAGCCACACGGCACCGGAGACGGTCTTGCCCATCTTGGCGCCGTCGGCAGTGGTAAGCAGCGGGGTGGTGATGCCGAACACCTCCGTTCCGTCGACGCGGCGGGCCAGTTCGATGCCGTTGACGATGTTGCCCCACTGGTCCGACCCGCCCATCTGCAACCGGCAGCCGGCGCGGCGCGACAGTTCGAGGAAGTCGTAGGCCTGCAGGATCATGTAGTTGAATTCGAGGAAGCTGAGAGACTGTTCGCGGTCGAGCCGGAGCTTGACCGAATCGAAGCTGAGCATCCGGTTGATCGAGAAATGCTGGCCGATGTCGCGCAGGAACGGGATGTACTGGAGCGCGTCGAGCCATTCGGCATTGTCGAGCATGACCGCGTCGGTCGGGCCGTCGCCGAACGTCAGGAAACGTTCGAAGATGCGGCGGATCGAGGCGACGTTGGTGGCCAGCGTATCGCCGGTCAGCAGCTTGCGCGCCTCGTCCTTGAAGCTCGGGTCGCCGATCTTGCCGGTGCCGCCGCCCATCAGCACGATCGGCTTGTGCCCCGCTTGTTGCAGGCGGCGGAGCAGCATGATCTGGACCAGGCTGCCGACGTGGAGCGAGGGCGCGGTCGGATCGAACCCGATGTAGCCGGGCACGACGCCGGTGCAGGCGAGCGCATCGAGCGCGGTCGCGTCCGTCGTCTGGTGGATGTAGCCGCGGCTATCGAGTAGGCGCAGGAGTTCGGATTTATGAGCGGTCATGGCGCGCGGGCGTCTAGCACGGGGAACGGGGCGGTGGGTAGCGGGATTGGGGGTAGCGTGCTGGCGATCGGATTGATGTCCGGGACGTCGCTCGACGGGATCGACGCGGCGTTGGTTGAGACCGACGGCGAGGGCCATGTCCGGCCGGTCGCGTTCCGCAGCGATCCTTATTCCGAACAGATGCGCGATCAACTGCGTGAGGCGTCCGCGCTGGCGTTGCAGTTCGAACGGCCGCGCGCCAGCCCGCCGGTGATGGCGGCGGCCGAGATGGTGACGAACCGCCATGCGCTGGCCGTGCGGCAGTTGCTGGCCGAGGCGGGCGTGGCGGCTGCCGACGTGGCGGTGGTGGGGTTCCATGGGCAGACGGTAGCGCACCGGCCGGACCGTGGCTGGACCTGGCAGATCGGCGACGGGGCGGCGCTGGCGGAGATGGTCGGGATCACGGTGGTGTCCGATTTCCGCGCGGCCGATGTCGCGGCGGGCGGGCAGGGGGCGCCGCTGATCCCGGTCTATCATGCGGCGTTGTGCGCGCATTTGCCGCGGCCGGTGGCGGTGCTGAACCTTGGCGGGGTCGGCAACCTGACGTGGATCGGCGAGGACGGCGGTCTGATCGCGTTCGATACCGGGCCGGCAAACGCGCTGATCGACGACTGGATGCTGGCGGAGGCGGGGGTGAGCCATGACGCCGGCGGGATGCTGGCCGGGTCGGGGCGGGTGGACGAGAGCGTGCTGGGCGGGATGCTCGATACGCCGTGGTTCGACCTGCCGGCGCCGAAGTCGCTCGATCGGGCGGATTTCTCGATGCAGCCGGCGCGTGGGCTGTCGCCGGCGGACGGGGCGGCGACGTTGACCGCGTTTACGGCCGAGACGGTGGCTCTGGCGCTGCGTCAGGTGCCGGCGCGGCCGCTGCGGCTGTTCGTGGCGGGCGGCGGGCGGCACAATGCCACGCTGATGCGGATGATCGGCGAGCGGGCGGGGATCGCAGCGGAACCGATCGAGGCGATGGGGTGGGACGGTGATGCGACCGAGGCGGAGGGCTTCGCCTATATGGCGGTGCGGACGCTGGCGGGGCTGCCGATCAGCTTTCCGGGGACGACCGGGGCGCCGTCGCCAATGGCGGGGGGGGTGATCCACCGCGTCGCCTGACGCGCGACCAGAGATGGCGGACGGCGTGCAGGACGGGGCGTTCTATCGCGTAACTCACCGCAGCGGCGAGTGCGATGGCGACTATGATGGTAATCGCGATCGCCAGAGAGGGGGCCGTGCCACGTCGTTCGAGTGCGGCGATCAGGACGTGGCCGATATTCTGGTGGAGCAGGTACAGGCTGTAGGAGATGGTGCCGAGCCAGACGAGCGGCGGCCAGCGTAGCGCGCGGAGGCCGCGTGTCGCGACGGTGACCATGACGAGCGTGACCGGCACCGCGACCCATAGCGCGGACAGGCCCTGGCAGGCGGCGATCGTGACCAGCGCGAAGGCGATCACGGGGTAAGCCCAACCGCCCCCGCCGCCGGACCCCAAACGCAGCCGGTAGGCAGCGATGCCGATCGCGAACCAAGGAATCTGCGCCTGGATCAGCAGGAGGCCGAGCAGCCAGGACGGGGTGTGGCCGGTCAGCGCGGGCGCGTAGGTCCAGATCCAGGGGAGCAGCAGCCAGCCGATCAGCACCACGCCGATGTGGCGGAACAGGCCAAGCCGCCAGATCACCGCCATGACGGCGTAGAACGCCAGTTCGATCGACAGCGTCCAGTAGGCGGCGTCGACCGGGGCGACGCGGAGGAAGCCCTGCAGCATCGTCAGGTTGACCAAGATCTCCGCCGGGGTGCGGAGCAGGTCGTATTGGCCGGCGAGCAGCATGACGAGCGAGGTCAGCAGAATCGCGGTCCAGTAGGCCGGGAACAGCCGCGAGACACGCGATACGGCGAAGTCGGCCAGCGTGCGGCTGCGGTCGAGCGTCACGAAGATGACGAACCCGCTGATCGCGAAGAACAGCTCGACGCCGTGATGGCCCCAAGGCACCGCCCAGACTGGCTGCGGGGCGGCGGGGTACATCTCGGTGTAGCGCGTGGTGTAGTGGAACAGCATGACGGCCAGCGCCGCCAGCCCGCGCAGGGCGTCGAGTTCGACAAGACGGCGGGCGGGCGGGGGCGGGGCGATCATGACCGCCGTCCTAGTCGCGAACCGTTAGGAAGCGGTTGCGTAAGGAAGATGGTCAGCTTTTGCGGGTCAGCGCGCGCATCGCGTCGTCGAGACCCGCAAGCGTCAGCGGGTACATGCGGTCGCCCATCAGGTTGCGCAGGATGGCGGTGGACTGCGAATAGTCCCAATGCGAGCGCGGGGCGGGGTTGAGCCAGGCGGCGCTGGGATAGACGCGGGTCAGCCGCTCGATCCAGGTCGCACCGGACTCCTCGTTCATATGCTCGACGGAGCCGCCGGGGACCTGGATCTCGTAGGGGCTCATCGCAGCGTCGCCGACGATCACGAGCTTATAGTCGTGGCCGAAGCGGTGGAGGATGTCCCAGGTTGGCGTGCGTTCGGTGAAGCGACGGCTGTTGTCCTTCCACACGCCTTCGTAGATGCAGTTGTGGAAGTAGAAGAATTCGAGATGCTTGAACTCCGCGGTGGCGGCGGAGAACAGTTCCTCGCACAGCTTCACATGGCCGTCCATCGACCCGCCGATGTCGAGGAACAGCAGCAGCTTGATGGCATTGCGGCGTTCGGGGCGCATCCGGACGTCGAGCCAGCCCTGGCGCGCGGTGCCGTCGATCGTCGCGTCCATGTCGAGTTCGTCGACGCCGCCGGTCCGGGCGAAGCGGCGGAGGCGGCGGAGTGCGACCTTGATGTTGCGGGTGCCGAGTTCGCGGCTGTCGTCCAGGTTGCGGAATTCGCGGCGGTCCCACACCTTCACCGCGCGGCCGTGGCGGCCCTCGCCGCCGATCCGAATGCCTTTGGGGTTGTAGCCGCCATGGCCGAAGGGCGAGGTGCCGCCGGTGCCGATCCATTTCGACCCGCCTTCGTGGCGCTCCTGCTGCTCCGTCAGCCTGTCGCGCAGCGTCTGCATCAACGTGTCCCAGTCGCCGAGCGCGTTGATCTTCGCCATCTCCTCGGGCGAGAGATAGCGCTCGGCGACCTGCCGCAACCAGTCCTCGGGGATCGCCTGCGCGTCCGTCTCTGGGCCGGACGAGACGCCGCGGAAAATCCTCGCGAACACCTGGTCGAACCGGTCGAACAGGCTCTCGTCCTTTACGTAGATCGCGCGCGACAGATAGTAGAACTCCTCCGGCCGGTGCGCGATGACGTCGGCGTCGAGCGCCTCGAGCAGGACGAGATGCTCCTTCATGCCGACCGGGATGCCGGCGCTGCGCAACGCATCCAGGAAGTTCAGGAACATGGGGTGGGGATCAGACCGGGGCGCCGATGGCGGCGGGTGCGGGGCCGGCGATCGTGGCGTGGAGATGGTCGTAGCAGGCGTTGATGCAGCGCCGGCCGAGTACCTCGTACAGAGCGCCCGTGCCGCCGCCGAGCGCGAGCGGCACGACCCAGGCGCGGCGCAGGACGGCACGGGCCGCCAGGCCGCCGGCGCCGGCATGGCGCGCGACGCGGCCGCCGATCCGGGTCGCGGCACGTGCGGCCACGCCGTTCGCGGCCTTGCGGGCCAGAGAGGAGCCGCGGAGCGTCGCCATGACGGTGGCGAGCGTGCCGGCCTTGACCGTGGCGGGCGCGTAGTGGGTGATGAGTTCGCCGAGGCCGTGGAGCAGCTGCGGCTCGATCGCGGCGCGCTGTTCGGGGGTCAGCTGGAAGGTGTCCTGGATGTCGGTGATCAGGTCGGTCACCGTTTCGCCCCAGATCGAGGTGGCGAGGCCGAGCGGTTCGGCGGCCTTGGCCCCCGCCTTGAACGCGCGCTTGTGGACTTCGGACCGCGCCGCGTCGCGGGCGGCGTCGAGTGCGGGGAGGGTGGTGATCTTCATGCGCCCTGTCTCCGTGCGAGGAAGGCGAGCCGTTCGAACAGCATCACGTCCTGTTCGTTCTTGAGCAGCGCGCCGTGGAGCGGGGGGATGGCGCTGCGCGTATCGCGCGATTGCAGCACCTCGAGCGGCATGTCCTCGGCCAGCAGAAGTTTGAGCCAGTCGAGCAGTTCGCTGGTCGAAGGCTTCTTCTTCAGGCCGGGGACGTCGCGAATCTCGTAGAAGATGTCCATCGCGCGGGTGACGAGCATCGTCTGGATGCCGGGGAAATGGACGTCGATGATCGCCTGCATCGTGCCGCGATCGGGGAATTTGATGTAGTGGAAGAAGCAACGCCGCAGGAACGCGTCGGGCAGTTCCTTTTCGTTGTTCGACGTGATGACGACGATCGGCCGTTCGCGCGCCGTTATGGTCTGGCCGGTTTCGTAGACGTCGAACGCCATGCGATCGAGTTCCTGCAACAGGTCATTGGGAAATTCGATGTCGGCCTTGTCGATCTCGTCGATCAGCAGGACGGGCAGCACGGGGCTTTCGAACGCATCCCACAGCTTGCCGCGGCGGATATAGTTGGCGATGTCGTGGACGCGGGCGTCGCCGAGCTGGCCGTCGCGCAGGCGGGCGACGGCGTCGTACTCGTAAAGCCCCTGCTGCGCCTTGGTGGTGGACTTCACGTGCCACTGGATCAGCGGTGCGTTGGCGGCGCGCGCGATCTCGTGCGCCAGGACGGTCTTGCCGGTGCCGGGCTCGCCCTTGACGAGCAGCGGGCGGCGGAGCGTGACGGCGGCGTTGACCGCGACTTTCAGGTCGTCGGTGGCGACATAGTCGGCTGTGCCTTCGAAGCGCATCGGTCGCCGGTCCTTTCCGCAAACGTCAATGCGGGTGCGATAGGCGCAGGCGGCGCGTGTCGCAAGCGATCAGGCGGAGCCGCGGGCGTGGGCGCGGGCTTCGAGCAGGTCCCAGAGGCCGTTATGCTGGAGCAGCAGTTGGCGTGCGCCAAACTGGGCCGCGCGGCCGGCGAGCGGGGGGACTTCGACCGCGTCGATCGTCGTGGTCAGGGTCGTGGGGTCGGGCAGGTCGCTGGGCGGGGGTGTCAGGCCGAAGTGGCGGGCGGCGGCGTCGAGGACGGGGCGGATTGCGGCCCAGTCGAGCAGGAGGGCGGTGACGGTGCCGCAGGCGCAGCCGGTCCGGTCGGACTGGGCGAGCGTTTCGAGCGCGTGGCGCTGGGCGACGAGCGCGGCTTCGCTCTGCGCCTGGCCGGGGGTGCCGGGGACCGGACCGACCGCGACGACCAAAGCGGCAAGGTAGGCGCGTTCGGCGGCGAAGGCGGTGGCGATGCGGTCGGCGAGCGGGGCGAGGAGCGCGACGTTGCCGGCGAGGTCGATGACGCCGGGGTGGCGGGCGTGGAGTGCCGCGAACTGATGCGCGGCGTCGGACAGGTCGCGGGGGGCGCCTGTGAGGAGGGCCTGGGCCCAGCCATGCGATGCGCTGCCGTCCTGCTGGACGAGCGTGATGAGGTCTTTCGCGAGACTGCCCGGATTGGCCTGATGGGTGGGCTGTGAGGCCATTGGTGTACGCTCCGTCCGTCTTGCCGCCGTAGGGCGTGCGAGGATGTGTACATCGGGGGGCGTAAAGAGACGGTGAAGAGCGGGTTAAGGGTGTGGTGTTGCATGAACGGGTCGGTGAGCGACCTCCGATCGCGTTACCGCCCAGCCCGTTTGGTTCGAGCCTGTCGAGAACCCTGCGCAGGGTTCTCGACAGGCTCGAACCAAACGGATCAGGAGGTTCGTCTCACCCGTCGTTGCGGGTCATCGCTTGTTGTTGCGACGTAGAGCGGGCGGTGCTGTTGCCCCCACCCAACCCTCCCCTGAAGGAGAGGGGGCGTTTGTCTGCGCATACGAAAAGGGCCGCCCATCGTGGATGAGCGGCCCCTTCGGTATGAGATTCGGCTCCGACCTATTGGTCGAGGAAGCTGCGCATCTTGCGGCTGCGGCTGGGGTGCTTCAGCTTGCGGAGCGCTTTCGCCTCGATCTGGCGGATGCGTTCGCGGGTCACGCTGAACTGCTGGCCAACTTCCTCCAGCGTGTGATCGGTGTTCATGCCGATGCCGAAACGCATGCGCAGCACGCGTTCCTCGCGCGGGGTGAGCGAGGCGAGGACGCGGGTGACCGTTTCCTTGAGGTTCGCCTGGATCGCCGCGTCGACCGGGATGACCGCGTTCTTGTCCTCGATGAAATCGCCGAGGTGGCTGTCCTCCTCGTCGCCGATCGGCGTTTCGAGGCTGATCGGCTCCTTGGCGATCTTCATCACCTTGCGGACCTTGTCGAGCGGCATCGACAGCCGCTCGGCCAGTTCCTCGGGCGTCGGCTCGCGGCCGATTTCGTGCAGGATCTGGCGGCTGGTGCGGACCAGCTTGTTGATCGTCTCGATCATGTGGACCGGAATGCGGATCGTCCGCGCCTGATCCGCGATCGAGCGGGTGATCGCCTGACGGATCCACCAGGTGGCGTAGGTGCTGAACTTGTAGCCGCGGCGATATTCGAACTTATCGACGGCCTTCATCAGGCCGATATTGCCCTCCTGGATCAGATCCAGGAACTGCAGACCGCGGTTGGTGTACTTCTTGGCGATCGAGATCACGAGGCGCAGGTTCGCCTCGACCATCTCCTTCTTGGCGATGCGCGCCTCGCGCTCCGCCTTCTGGACCATGTTGACGATGCGGCGGAACTCGGTGAGCGCCATGCCGGTCGCCTGGCTGATCTCGCCGATCTCGGCACGCACGCGCTCGACCGCGTCGCCCTCGGCCGCCGCGAACGCCGCCCACTTCTTGTCGGTCTTGCTGTGCTTCTCGAGCCAGCCGTCCTCGAGCTCATGATCGACATAGGCGTCGAGGAACGCCTTGCGCGGCACCTTGTGGCGCTCGGCCAGGCGCAGCATCTGGCCGCCGAGCGCGGTGAGGCGCCGGTTGAAGCTGTAGAGCTGGTCGACGAGATATTCGATCTTCGCGCCGTGGAACTGGACGCTCTCGACCTGCTCCGTCAGCTCCTCGCGCAGGCGCTGGTAGGAGCGCTCCTGCGAAGCCGGGAAATCGTCGCCGACGCTGAATGCGACGAGACGGGCCTGCTGGATCTTGCCGAACTTCCTGTAGAGCGCGGTGATCGTCGCGAACTTTTCGAGCGCGAGCGGCTTGAGCGTCTCTTCCATCTGCGCGAGGCTGAGGGTGTTGTCCTCCTCCTCGTCGTCGGACGCACGCGCGGGGCGGCCTTCGCTGCCCTCTTCCTCGTCGACCGCGGCCTCTTCGGGCTCGGGCTCGTCCTTGAACGACGGGCCGGCGGTCTTCTCGGAAATCTCGTCGCCTTCTTCGGCCTGCTCGACCTGCTCCGGCGTCGGACCCTTGGACAGCATGGCGTCGAGATCAAGGATCTCGCGGAGCTGGATCGTGCCTTCGTTGAGCGCGGTCGACCAGTCGATGATCGCGTTGAACGTGATCGGGCTTTCGCACAGCCCCAGGATCATCGTGTCGCGGCCGGCCTCGATCCGCTTGGCGATGGCGATCTCGCCCTCGCGGCTGAGCAGTTCGACGGCGCCCATCTCGCGCAGGTACATGCGGACGGGATCGTCGGTGCGATCGACGGTTTCCTTCTTGGCGGTCGCCTGCAGAACCTGCGCGGGTCCGTCGTCCTGAGTTTCCTCGGCGTCGTCCTGCGCGTCCTCCTGGGCCTGCTCCTCCTCGCCGCCTTCCTCGTTCTCGACGACGTTGACGCCCATCTCGTTGAGGGCGGACATGACGTCCTCGATCTGCTCGGAGGACATCTGGTCCTGCGGCAGGGCGGCATTCAGCTGGTCATAGGTGATGTAGCCGCGCTTCTTGGCCCGCGCGATGAGCTTCTTCAGCGTCGCATCGTTCAGGTCGATCAGCGGCGCATCACCGGCATCCGGTTTGTCCTGCGTATCCGCCGTGTTCGTTTTCGCCATGCCGTCCGATACCCTATCTCAATTACCGAGGCCGTCCTGGTCCGCCACCAGTGTAGCCAGCGCTTCGGCGGCGGCATTGCGTGCCGCGCCCAATCGCAACTGTTCGGCAAACGCTGCCTCGTCGTCCGGGTTCGCCTTGAACCGATCGGTTGCCCGGTCGAGCGCGGCTTCCAGTTCGGCGCGTTCCACCACCGCTTCTATGACTGCCCCCAGATCGCGCATTGCACGATCCGGGTCGGCATTGCCGCGGAGGAAGGAAAAGGCAAGACCGTTCGTCCGGATCAGCTCTCCCGATACGGCCTCATGGCCACCTTTACGCAATATGAGGGCAAGCCCGCCGCTTTCAAGCGCTTGCGAATCGAACGCGGCCTCCAGCATCGCATCGCGGATCGCGCCCAGCCGGCGATCGTGGATCGGGAGGGCGGCGAGCGCCTCGGTATGGGCGTGGAGCACCGCGGGGTGGCGCAGGACGCCCGACAGGATCGCGGCGACGACCATCTGCGTTACGCCATCGTTGCCGATCGCGCGGGCGCGGTCGGTGACCGGACGGGGCGGGGGGATGAAGCCGCGGCCGGGCTTCCAGGTGCCGCGGGCGGAGGGAGCACCGCTCCACTGGTTGAACTGGCCCGACGATCGCTGGAACAGGGCGTCGAACCGTTCGCGGAAATCGGCCTGATATTGTTCGCGGACGTCGCGGTCGGCAATCGTGGCGGCGTGATCGGCCAGCCGACGACGCAGGCCGGCGCGGGCCTCCGGCGTGTCGAGCGGTGCGGCCTTCTCCTCCAGCGACCAGAGCCGGGCGGCGAGCGACTCGGCTTTTTCCAGCACGGCATCGAGCGCGGCGCGGCCGCCGTTGGCGAGGAGGTCGTCCGGGTCCTGGCCGGCGGGGAGCGTCGCGAAACGCAGCGTGCGGCCGGGCTGGACCAATGGGAGCGCGCGGATCGCGGCGCGTGCGGCCGCCTTCTGCCCCGCGCTGTCGCCGTCGAAGCAGAGGATCGGCGTGTCGGCCATCTTCCACAACCGTTCGAGCTGGCTTTCGGTCAGCGCGGTGCCGAGCGGGGCGACCGCCTCACCGATGCCGGCGCGGTCGAGGGCGACGACGTCCATATAGCCTTCGACCACCACGACCCGGTCCGCCTTGCGCGCGGCGGCGCCCGCCCGGTCGATGTTGAAGAGCGTGCGACCCTTGTCGAACAGCGGGGTTTCGGGGGAGTTGAGGTACTTGGGCTCGCCGTCGCCCAGGATGCGACCGCCGAACGCGATCGGCCGCCCGCGCTGGTCGCGGATCGGGATGATCAGCCGGCCGCGGAACCGGTCATAGGGATCCTTGTCCTCGACCTGGATCAGCAGCCCGGCCTCGACCAGCATCGGCACGCCATATTCGGCAAGCGCGGTCTTGAGCCGATTGCGCGCGTCGGGCGCGTAGCCGAACCCGAAGGCCTGTGCTTGCGCCGGCGTGACACCGCGCTTGGCCATGTAGGCGCGGGCATGCGCCGCCTCTGGCGTGGCGAGTTGGGCGGTGAACCAGGTGGCGGCGGCGGCGACGGCATCGTGCAGGCCCATCGCGCGCGCCTGGCGCTCCGCGCTGCGTGGGTCGTTGGCGGGCACTTCCATGCCGGCGGTGGCGGCCAGTTCCTTGACCGCATCCATGAAGGGCAGGCCCTGCGCCTCGGTCAGGAACTTGATCGCGTCGCCGTGCGCGGAGCAGCCGAAGCAGTGGTAGAAGCCCTTCTCGTCATTGACGTAGAAGCTCGGCGACTTTTCCTGATGAAAGGGGCAGCAGGCGCGATATTCGCGGCCCGCCTTCTGCAGCTTGACCGTGCGGCCGATCAGCGTGCTGAGCGTGGTGCGGGCGCGCAGTTCGTCCAGCCATTGCGGGGTGAGACTCATGCGGGCACGCCCTTCACCCGGCCAGCCGCGCCTTCACCAGCGCGCTGGCGCGCGCCATGTCCATCTTGCCGGCATGCGCGGCCTTCACCGCGGCCATGACGCGACCCATGTCCTTGACCGACGTCGCGCCGAGTTCGGTCGCGACCGCGTCGATCGCGGCGGTGGCTTCTTCCTCGGTCATCTGGGTCGGCAGGAAGCGTTCGATCACGGCGACCTCGGCCGCTTCGTTGGCGGCGAGTTCCGGGCGGCCACCTTTTTCGAACATGTCGATCGATTCGCGGCGCTGCTTGATCATCTTGCCGAGCACTTCGGTGACCATCAGGTTGTCGTCCGGCATGGTCGTGGCGGTGCGCAGTTCGATGTCGCGGTTCTTGATCGCGGCCTGGATCAGTCGCGTGGCGTCCACCGTGCCCTTGTCACGGGCCTTCATCGCGGCAATCTGCGCCGCTGCGATATCGTCTCGAATCATGGAGCCTCGGCGTTTGTCCGGGAAAGCGGACGGGTTAGCGCAAAGCCGCTAAATTTGATAGACATTGACCCCCCGGCTTGCTGTCCGTAGTGCGACGCCGCCTTACCCGCCGACATCAACAAAGGAGCCCGCCTGTGGCCGAGACCGATCCTGCGCGCCCCGATGGCGCGACCGGCGTGCTCGTTCTTGCCGATGGCAAGACCATCTGGGGCCGCGGCTTCGGCGCCGAGGGCGCTGCCGTGGGCGAAGTATGCTTCAACACCGCCATCACCGGATATCAGGAGGTGATGACCGACCCGTCCTATGCCGGGCAGATCGTGACGTTCACATTCCCGCACATCGGCAATGTCGGTGCGAACATGGAGGATGTCGAAGCGATCAACCCGCACGCGCTCGGCTGCATCGTACGCGAGGACGTGACCGACCCGAGCAATTTCCGCAGCACGCAGCGGTTCGACGCCTGGCTGCGCGGGCAGGGTCGGATCGGCCTATCGGGGATCGACACGCGCGCACTGACCCGCGCGATCCGCATCCACGGCGCGCCCAATGCGGTGATCGCGCATGCCGCCGACGGGGTGTTCGACCTCGACGCGCTGCGAGCGCAGGCGCAGGCCTGGCCGGGGCTGGAGGGGATGGACCTGGCACGCGACGTGTCGTCGACGCAGAGTTATCGCTGGGACGACGGGCTGTGGACGCTGGGCGAGGGCTACGCGACGCACGCGGCGAACCCGGAGGGGCCGCATGTCGTGGCGATCGATTACGGGCTGAAGCGCAACATCCTGCGCAACCTGGTCGCGGCCGGTGCCCGCGTGACGGTGGTGCCGGCGACCGCGACCTATGACGAGGTCATGGCGCATCGGCCGGACGGCGTGTTCCTGTCGAACGGGCCGGGCGATCCGGCGGCGACCGGCATCTATGCGGTGCCGGTGATCCAGGAACTGCTAGCGGTGGGCAAGCCGATCTTCGGCATCTGCCTGGGGCATCAGCTGCTCGGGCTGGCGGTGGGTGCCACGACGTCGAAGATGCATCAGGGGCATCGCGGGGCGAACCACCCGGTGAAGCGCACGTCGGACGGCAAGGTGGAGATCACCAGCATGAACCACGGGTTCGCGGTGGATGCCAACTCGCTGCCTGCGAACGCCGAGGCGACGCATGTGTCGCTGTTCGACGGGTCGCTCGCGGGGCTGAGGCTGACCGACAAACCGGCCTTCTCGGTGCAGTATCATCCGGAGGCGAGCCCCGGCCCGCAGGACAGCCATTACCTGTTCGAACAGTTCGTGGCGCAGCTGAAGTCTGCCGCCTAAGCCATTCCTCCGACTGGAGAAAGACGATGACCGACGAGCAACTGGCCGAGCATTTCGCCGAAGATGATACGCTGCTCGAGCATCTGGCGGGCGATGGCGACCGGCACGAGATCCCGCGCGACGTCGACGTCGGCTTCGTCGGCGATCCGGAGAAGCTTGAGGCGCTGGCCGACGCGCTCGAAGCGCAGGGCTGGGACGCGGACGAGGTGTATGAGGGCGACGACGGCGAGCATGTGCTGGAAGTCGTGCGCGAGCAGGCGATCACGCGCGAGCTGATCCACGCGCTGACCGCCGGGATGCTGGAAATCGCCGAGAAATACGGCGTCACCTATGATGGCTGGGGCTGCCATCTGGAAGCCGGGACGGATCACTGAGCCATGCCGAAGCGCACCGACATATCGAGCATCCTGATCATCGGCGCGGGGCCGATCGTGATCGGGCAGGCGTGCGAGTTCGACTATTCCGGAACTCAGGCGGTCAAGGCATTGAAAGAGGAGGGTTACCGGATCATTCTGGTGAACTCCAACCCCGCCACGATCATGACCGATCCGGACATGGCGGACGCGACCTATGTCGAGCCGATCACGCCCGAGATCGTCGCCAAGATCATCGAGAAGGAGCGGCCCGACGCCGTCCTGCCGACGATGGGCGGGCAGACCGCGCTGAACACGGCGTTAGCGCTGGACCGCGACGGGACGCTGGCGAAATATGGCTGCGTCATGATCGGCGCGGATGCCGAGGCGATCGACAAGGCGGAGGATCGGCTGAAGTTCCGGCAGGCGATGGACAAGATCGGGCTGGAAAGCCCGCGGTCGGACGTGGCCCATACCGTCGACGAGGCGCTGGCGCTGATCGATACGGTCGGGTTGCCGGCGATCATCCGGCCATCCTTCACGATGGGCGGCACGGGTGGCGGCATCGCCTATAATCGCGAGGAGTTCATCGCGATCGTGACCGGCGGGCTCGATGCATCGCCCACCACCGAAGTGCTGATCGAAGAGTCGGTGCTGGGGTGGAAGGAATATGAGATGGAGGTCGTCCGGGACCGGAACGACAACTGCATCATCATCTGCTCGATCGAGAATCTGGACCCGATGGGCGTCCATACGGGGGACTCGATCACGGTCGCCCCCGCGCTGACGCTGACCGACAAGGAATACCAGATCATGCGCAATGCATCGATCGCGGTTTTGCGGGAAATCGGCGTCGAAACAGGCGGTTCCAACGTCCAGTTCGCAGTTGATCCGAAGTCCGGGCGACTGGTGGTGATCGAGATGAACCCGCGCGTGTCGCGGTCGTCCGCGCTGGCGTCGAAGGCGACGGGCTTCCCGATCGCGAAGGTCGCGGCCAAGCTGGCGGTCGGCTACACGCTGGACGAGATCGACAACGATATCACGGGTGCGACCCCCGCGGCGTTCGAACCGACGATCGATTATGTCGTGACCAAGATCCCGCGTTTCGCGTTCGAGAAGTTCAAAGGCGCGGACGATCTGTTGTCGACGGCAATGAAGAGCGTCGGCGAAGTCATGGCAATCGGGCGCAATTTCCAGGAGAGCCTGCAGAAGGCGCTGCGCGGTCTGGAGACCGGGTTGTCCGGGCTCAATTTTGTCGAGCATCTTCGCGGAGCGCGGCGCGACGTGATCGAAGCGGCGCTGTCGCGGCCGACGCCGGACCGGCTGCTGGTTGCGGCGCAGGCGATGCGCGAGGGGTTCACGGTCGACGATGTGTGCCGCATCGCGCGCTACGATCCGTGGTTCATGGAGCAGATGGCGGCGATCATTCGCGCGGAGGAACAGGTTTCGCGCGACGGGTTGCCGAACGACGCGGCCGGCATGCGCCGGCTGAAGGCGATGGGCTTTTCCGACAAGCGGCTGGCGTTCCTGGCGCTGCAATCGGCCAATCTGCGCGGCATGGACCGGGCGCAGGCGCGCGGATCGGGGCTGATCCACGACGTGATGAAGGCGATGACCGGCGGCGTGACCGAGCAGGAGGTGCGTGCGCTTCGCCACAAGCTGGGCGTGCGGCCGGTGTTCAAGCGGATCGACACCTGCGCGGCCGAGTTCGAGGCCAAGACGCCGTATATGTACTCGACCTACGAAGCGCCGACGTTCGACGAGGCGGAGAACGAGGCGCAGCCTTCGGACAAGCGCAAGATCGTCATCCTGGGCGGCGGTCCGAACCGGATCGGGCAGGGGATCGAGTTCGACTATTGCTGCTGCCACGCATGCTTCGCGCTCGGGTCCGAGGCCCAGGGCGGCGCCGGGTACGAGACGATCATGATCAACTGCAACCCGGAGACGGTGTCGACCGATTACGACACGTCGGACCGGTTGTATTTCGAGCCGCTGACCGCGGAGGACGTGCTGGAGATCCTGCATGTCGAGCAGTCGAACGGAACGCTGGTCGGCGTGATCGTGCAGTTCGGCGGGCAGACGCCGCTGAAACTGGCGGCGGAACTGGCCGCGGCGGGGATTCCGATCCTGGGGACCAGCCCGGATGCGATCGATCTGGCCGAGGACCGCGAGCGGTTCGCCGACCTGATCTCCTCGCTTAAGCTGTTGCAGCCGGCGAACGGCATCGCGCGCAGCCTGGAGGAGGCGATCGCGGTGGCGGAGCGGATCGGCTATCCGGTGCTGATGCGGCCAAGCTATGTCCTGGGCGGGCGCGCGATGGAGATCGTCGACGGGCCGGCGCAGCTGGAGACCTATATCGCGACCGCGGTGCAGGTGTCGGGCGAGTCCCCCGTGCTGATCGACCAGTATCTGCGCGATGCGATCGAGGTCGATGTCGACGCGCTGTGCGACGGGACCGACGTGGTGGTCGCCGGCGTGATGCAGCATATCGAGGAGGCCGGCGTCCATTCGGGCGACAGCGCTTGTTCGCTGCCGCCGTACAGCCTGTCCGACGAGACGATCGCGGAGATCGAGCGGCAGACGGTCGTTCTGGCGCACGCGCTGAAGGTCCGCGGGCTGATGAACATCCAGTTCGCGGTCAAGGACGGCGCGGTTTATCTGATCGAGGTCAATCCGCGCGCCAGCCGGACGGTGCCGTTTGTCGCGAAGGCGATCGGCGTGCCGGTGGCGAAAATCGCAGCGCGCGTGATGGCGGGCGAGATGCTGGCCGACCTGCAACCGATCGACCGGCGCATCGCGCATGTTGCGGTGAAGGAGGCGGTGTTCCCGTTCAACCGGTTCCCCGGCGTCGATCCGGTCCTGTCGCCGGAGATGAAGAGCACCGGCGAAGTCATGGGAATCGACCGCGATTTCCCGACCGCCTTCGCCAAGGCGCAGCTTGGAGCGGGCGTCGTCCTGCCGCTGACGGGGACGGTCTTCGTGTCGGTCAAGGAGGGCGACAAGCCGGTGATCCTGGATGCGGCGCGCGACTTGGTCTCGCTCGGCTTCCGCCTGGTCGCGACCGACGGGACGGCGGCGTATCTGAAGGCGCACGACGTGCCGGTGGAGGTCGTCAATAAAGTGGCGCAGGGGCGGCCGCACATCGTCGACCGGATCATCGACGGCGGCATCGCTCTGGTGTTCAACACCACCGAAGGCTGGCAGTCGTTGCAGGACAGCGCGTCGATCCGGCGGGCGGCGCTGAAGCACCGCGTTCCGTACTTCACGACCGCGGCGGCGAGCGTCGCCACGGTGCGGGCGATCGCCGCGTTGCGCGACCGCAACCTTGAAGTGCGGCCGTTGCAGGCATATTATCCGGGATTGAACGTCTGATCACCCCCAACGCGGACAGGTGAGGGCGTCGTCCACGCGGGACGGCGCCGGTAAAGACGATGGTACGAAAGGGTTTGGTTCATGGCGACCGTCGACAAGATGCCGATGCTGGCGGAAGGGCAGAAGATGCTCAGCGACCAGCTCGCGCTTCTGAAAGCCGAACGGCCGGGCGTGATCGATTCGATCGAGGAAGCGCGTGCGCACGGCGATCTGTCCGAAAACGCCGAGTATCACGCCGCCAAGGAGCGGCAGGGCCAGATCGAAGCGATGATCGGCGACATCGAGGACAAGCTGTCCCGTGCGCAGGTGATCGATCCGAAGACGTTGTCGGGCGACAAGGTGGTGTTCGGCGCGACCGTCCACCTAATCGACGAGGACGAGAAGCCGGTGACGTATCAGCTGGTCGGCCAGACCGAGGCGGATGCGAAGCTCGGGCGCATCTCGTATAATTCGCCGTTGGGGCGTGCGCTGATCGGGCGGACGATCGACGACGAGATCGAGGTTACCGTCCCGTCGGGCGATCGTTATTATGTCGTGTCGAAGATCGAGTTCATCTGATCTCGACCGACCGTAACAAGGGCTGATCGGTATGCGGTTGCCGCCTGCACGCGCGACCGCGATCCTGGTCGGAGTGACTGTCGTCGCGTGGGCGGTCGGCTCGCTCGGGCCGTGGCGTGATGTCATTCCCGTGAGTGCGGGGTTCATCCCGGCGCGGGTCGGAGGTTTGGCGCTGAGCGGTGCGGTACCGGTGTGGCTGACGCCGCTCAGCGCGACGCTGGTGCATGCGGGCATCTTCCACCTCGCCTTCAACATGCTGATGCTCGGGTTCTGCGGGCGGTACCTCGAGCCGTCGATCGGATGGCCGGGGATTGCGATCCTGTACGTTACCGGCGCTTATGCAGCAGCGGGCGCGCAATATGCCGTTGATCCGTCAGGGATGGCGCCGATGATCGGTGCGAGCGGCGCGGTGTCGGCGTTGTTCGCCGCCTATGCGCTCCTTTACGGCGAGCGGCGCGGGCGGTTCCGCGAGGGGCGGCTGGGCGCCGCGCTGCAGGTTCTGTGGCTCGCGGCGGCCTGGATCGGGCTGCAGCTGCTTGTCGGGCTGACGACGGTGTCCGGCGGTCGGATCGCGGCGGCGGCGCATGTCGGCGGGTTCCTGCTGGGACTGCTGCTGGCGAAGCCGCTGTTGCGGCTGCACTGGCGCAAGGCCTGACGCCCGGGGTGGGTTAGTCGATCCCGCGCCATTCGAGCGGGCTGGGGAGAGCCTTCGCACTGTAATCGACTTGCAGGACCCGCCGCCGCGTCACGGATTTTGCGCGGTCGGACGCGTGCAGGATGGGCGTCGCGTAGATCCAGACGTCGCCTGCCTTGGCGGTGCAGTCATGCAGCGGATGTCGAGCGACCACACCGGGAATGACCGGCTCGGGCAATAGGCCGAGCCGGTGCGTACCAGCGGCAATGCGGAGCGGGGCGTTGTCCGGCGAGACGTCGTCGAGGTGGACCCGAAGGGTGACCATGGCTGACAGGTAAGCGAAGGGCGGGGCCACGTGCTGGAGGCCTTGCTTGATCGTCCACGGGCCGAACCCCGGCATGTCGTGACGCTCTTTCACGACGATCGTTCGATCCTGATGCCAGCCGAGCGCCCAGTTTGTGGCGGCGCTCTTGTCGAACAGGATGGCGCGGACCGGGAGACAGGCTGCGTCGAGTGCTCGGGCGGCAAGACGGCCGATGCGTCCGGACGGCATCAGCATTGTGGCAAGGGCGGTGTGGCCTGTTAGGCGGACACCCGCGCGTCCGGTGGGTAGCCAGGAGAGTTCGGCCAAAAGGTTGGGAACAACGTCGGCGACTGCGCCGGAATGAAGCGAAGCGCCGTCGCGTTTTAGCGTGAGGTCGCTCAGCTCAGTCATAAGCGACCTCGGCGAACTCAGCCGACCTCGCGAGGAGGCTGGCCGGCGGTTCCGGCGGGTTCGAGCATCCGCTGGAGCGGGACGACCACATATTTCATCTCGGCATCGTCGACCGTGCGCTGCGCGGCGGCGCGCCATGCGTCCTCGGCGGCCTTGTAGTTCGGGAAGACGCCGACGAAGTCGATCGCGGGCAGCTCGACGAAGTCGAGAGTGCGGGGATCGGAGACGCGACCGCCGAAAACGAGATGGAGACTGCTCATACAAAAATGTCCGATGCCGTAGGGTTCGGGGTTGCGGACCGACTAACTGCGATCCGCACCCCTTACAACCCCCAAGCCGGCGCTCAGCCCGCGCGGGACTGCATCAGCTTGACCAGGCCGTCGAAGCCCTGGCGCTGGATCACCGAGTTGAAGTCGTTCGCCTGGGTGATGCCGAGGTTGATCCCGGCGACGGTCAGGTTGCTGACCTTCCAGCTGCCGCTCGTGCGATCGACGGTCCAGGTTGCGTTGATCGGGCTCGCGCCGGGCTGGATGACCTGCGTCATGACCTGTGCCGTGTTGCCGGCCGGAGCAACGCGGATGACCTTGACGTCGGCGCGGGCGTACTGCTGAAGACGATCGGCGTAGGTGTTGATCAGGAAGCTCGGGAAAGCCGCCTTGTAGGCTGCGCGCTGCTGCGGCGTGATGCGGGCGATGTGCGCGCGGATCAGGCGGTCGCCGATCTGGTCGATGTTGAAATGCTGCGCCAGCAGCGTGCGGAACTGCGCACGCGCGGCGGTGCGGTTACCGGTGCGGAGCGCGCCGAGGCCGGCGTCGGACAGGGTATCGACGAACCGGGCGGGATCGCTGTTGTCGATCCGGACCTGCGCGGTGGCGGGAAGCAGGGGCACGACCGCGCCGGCGGACATGATGGCTGCGGCGAAAGCGGTGCGAATGGATGCACGCATGAAAAGAACTCCTGTAAACACGACTACGGCGTCCCCGCCATGGGAACGCCGTAGTCTCTGATCAGTGAACCGCCGTTGAACCTGTCGGTTCCGCGGCGACCCGCGGTCAGACGTCGGTGCGGGTGCGGACGGCATCCTTGGCGGCTGCGCCGGCCGAGGTTGCAGCCTGGCTGGCGGTATCGACCAGCTGATCGACCTTCGCGCGGGCGGCTTCCTTGTTGATGCCGAGTTCGTCGAGCTTGTCCTGCCCGGCCGACTTGGCGGCGACGAAGGCCGAGCGTGCAGCGTCGGCGGCTTTGGCCGCGACCGGGCCGAGCAGTTCGGTTTCACGCTCCGTACGCGGGAGCAGGGCACCCAGGATCGCACCGAGTGCGATGCCGCCGGCGAGGACGGCGAGCGGTGCGGAGTCGAAGCCGGTCGCGGCAGTCTCGCGTGCCGTCGACGCCTTGTCGCGCGCCGCGTCGTAGGCATCGGCGGCCTTGTCGCGGATCACGGCGGCGGTGTCGGCGGCCTTTACCTTCGCTGCGTGCGCGGCGTCGCTCACCTTGTCGGCGGCAGCGGTGGCGGTTTCGCTCACTGCATGACCCGCGGACGCGGCGGCGTCGCTCACCTTGTGAGCGGCAGCGGCCAGACGGCCTTCGGCATGGTCGTCGTTGACTGGGGTGATCATGAGCGTGTCTCCAGATGAGGAATCGGGCCGGTCAGACGCGGCGGATTCGTTGGAATGGGTTTGGGGGGCGGGGACCGCAGCGCGCGGCGGATGAGCGACGGGCCAGCGAGCAAGGCAATGGCAGCGCCGGCAGCGGCGGCGACAACGCCCGGGCGCTTCTGTGCATAGGCGAACGCGGCTTCACCGGCCTCGGTCGCCTTGTCGACGGCCAGGGCAAGACTTTCGGTGCCGCGTTCCACGGTAACATCCCAGGCATCGGCACCGCGATCGACCGTATCGGCCCAAACGTTATGCGCCAACGTCGACGGTTGAAGCCGGGTCTTCAGTTCCGCCACCGTACCGTCGAGACGCATGCGAGCAGCAGCCGCGCGCGCCTTTGCGGCGATGACTTCGGGGGAGCCGCTCATGACGCGTCACCCACCGGAGTGGCTGCACCGGTCGAGAAGCGGGAGATGGCGTATTTCACCATCAAGCCCGCAACCGCGAACGCGATAACCGCCGCGAGCAATTGCCCCGCCCAGATCGGCATCAGCAAAGCCAGCACAGAACCGAGCGCGATGAACAGGACGGTCAGTCCGGCCTGCACGACGAAGATAGCCGCGATCCCGACGACGACGGCCATCTTGGTCGCAGCGATCTTTGCGCTCGCCGTGGCCCGGACCACGTCGAGTTCGGCGCGGACATAGGTCCGGCCGTCATCGACCAGCCGATGCACAAGGCCGGCGACCGTTTCGTCGTCTGAATCGTGGCGCTGCGTCATGCCGAAGGACGCGTTCCGGCCAGCGAGCTACCCGTCGACACGGGCGCGACCGGAGTGACGCCGCCCGTCGTCGGGGTGTGCGGTTCCGGGTCGAGGCCAACCTTCGCGACGCGAGCGATCAGAAAACCGATCGCGGCAGCCGCACCGATCGCGATGCCGGGGCTGCGACGGACGAGGTCGCGCGTGTCGTCAAGAAGTTCGTCGACGTCCTTGTCGCGGATCGCGTCGGACAGCGTCGTGACGCTGGCGCCGGCCTGACGGATATAGTCGCCGAACTGTCCGCCCAGCTTCTCGTCGAGCGTATCGGCGGCGTCGTCGATCATGCGCTGGACGTTGTCGAGTCCCTCGACCGCGCGGTCCTTGCCCATGATGGCGTAGGAACGCGCCTTGTCGGCGGCCTGGCTGCGCAGCTCGGTGGTCTTCTCGGTCACGGTTGCCTTGGCCTCTTCCAGCGTATCGCGCGCGGTGGCGGCCGGTGCCGGGGTGGGCTTGTTGTCGAAGCCAGGTGCGGTGGAGCTAAGGCCGCCGGTGGAGGACAGGTCGTTGCCGACCGAGCTTCCGCCGATGATGCTGTCGGTGCCCTCGGGGAGGCGGGTGTCGCCGATAGCCATGTTCTTCTCCGATCGATTGTTGCGGTATCGAGACGACAACCGACATGGTGCCGCCCCGTTCCATTCGTCGCATCGCTTATTTGCCAGCGGCGGAGCGGCCCGGTAGGAGGCGCAGCAACCCGTCTGTCCACCCGCGAAAGGCCACTTCCATGACCGCAATCGTCGATGTCCACGCCCGCATGATCGTCGACAGCCGGGGCAACCCGACCGTCGAGGTGGACGTAACGCTGGAAGACGGCAGCTTCGGTCGGGCCGCGGTGCCGTCCGGTGCATCGACCGGCGCGCACGAGGCGGTCGAACTGCGCGACGGAGACAAGACGCGCTGGCTGGGCAAGGGCGTCGACAAGGCGATCGACGCGGTGAACGGCGAGCTGGCCGACGCGATCATCGGGATCGACGCGGAGGACCAGGCCGCGATCGACACGACGATGATCGAGCTGGACGGTACGCCCAACAAGGGCCGGATCGGCGCGAACGCGATCCTGGGTGCGAGTCTCGCGACCGCGAAGGCGGCGGCGGAAGCACGCGGTTTGCCGCTGTACCGCTATGTCGGTGGCGTGTCGGCGCATGTCCTGCCGGTGCCGATGATGAACATCATCAACGGCGGGATGCATGCCGACAATCCGATCGATTTCCAGGAATTCATGATCGTGCCGGTGGGTGCGGAGAACATGGTCGAGGCGGTGCGGTGCGGTGCCGAGATCTTCCACACGTTGAAGAAGGGTCTTCACGACAAGGGCCTGTCGACCTCGGTCGGCGACGAGGGCGGGTTCGCGCCCAACATCGGCAGCCCGGTCGAGGCACTCGATTTCATCATGCAGTCGATCGAGAAGGCCGGGTATCGCCCGGGTGACGACGTGATGCTGGCGCTGGATTGCGCCGCGACCGAGTTCTTCCGCGACGGGGCCTATCATCTCGACGGCGAGGGCCGCGTGCTGTCGCCGGCCGAAATGGCGGATTATCTGGCGGACCTGGCGGCGCGTTATCCGATCTTCTCGATCGAGGACGGAATGGGCGAGGATGATTTCGAGGGCTGGAAGCTGCTGACCGACAAGATCGGGCACACGACGCAGCTGGTCGGCGACGATCTGTTCGTCACCAATCCGGAGCGGCTGGGGCAGGGGATCCGCGACGGGCTTGCCAATTCGCTGCTGGTGAAGGTCAATCAGATCGGGACGTTGACCGAGACGTTGCAGGCGGTGTCGATGGCGCAGCGCGCGGGCTATACCGCGGTGATGTCGCACCGGTCGGGCGAGACCGAGGACTCGACGATCGCCGATCTGTCGGTCGCGACGAATTGCGGGCAGATCAAGACGGGCTCGCTCGCGCGGTCGGACCGGTTGGCGAAGTACAACCAGCTGATCCGGATCGAGGAAGAGCTGGGCATCGTGGCGGAATATGCCGGCCGGTCGATCCTGCGACGGACCGCCTGACGCAACCGAGCGGGGGATAGGCGATGAGCAGGCGTAGACGATGAGCAGGCCGGGCGGGGCACCGCGGCGTTCGACGATCGGGCTCGTGCTGGCGGCGGCGGCGCCGGCGGCGGTCGTGCTGATCATCGTCTATTTCGTGCTGGCGGCGGTGATCGGCCAGAACGGACTGCTGGCCTGGGGCGACTACAAGACCGAGCGGGTGGCGCGTGAGGCGGAGTTGGCGAAGGTCGAGGCGGAGCGGGCACGACTGCAGCACCGGTCCGACCTTCTTGACCCGCGCAAGGGCGTGGACCCGGACCTTGCCGACGAACTCGTCCGGTCGCGAACCGATCAGGTTCGTGAGGATGAGGTGATCCTGCAGAACCGGTAAAAGGTGGCCGGGGACGTTGCGGAACGCCCGGTGGTGGCCTAGACCGCGGCCACGACGTTTCAAACGACAGGAGCCGGACGCTTGGCAAAGGCAGTGCAGCCCCGCGGTGAAGAGGCCGAGGCCCCTCCCGCGACACCGAACCGTGAACGCCCGCAGCAGCCGGTGCGGTTCGAGGCCACGAAAGAACAACTGCTCGAATTCTACCGCCAGATGGTGCTCATCCGCCGGTTCGAGGAAAAGGCCGGCCAGTTGTACGGTCTCGGCCTGATCGGTGGCTTCTGCCATCTGTATATCGGCCAGGAAGCCGTGGCGGTCGGGCTGCAGTCCGCGCTGGAAGTCGGCAAGGACTCGGTCATCACCGGGTACCGCGACCATGGTCACATGCTCGCCTACGGGATCGATCCGAAGATAATCATGGCCGAACTGACCGGCCGCGCTGCGGGGATCTCCAAGGGCAAAGGCGGGTCGATGCACATGTTCTCCGTGGAACATAAGTTCTACGGCGGGCACGGCATCGTCGGCGCGCAGGTTTCGCTGGGGGCCGGGCTGGGCTTCGGCCACAAGTACAAGGGCGACGGCGGACTGTGCCTCGCCTATTTCGGCGATGGTGCGGCCAACCAGGGCCAGGTGTACGAAGCGTTCAACATGGCCGAGCTGTGGAAGCTGCCGGTCATTTTCGTCATCGAGAACAACCAATATGCGATGGGCACGAGCGTGAACCGCGCATCGGCCGAGGACCAGCTGTACCTGCGCGGCGAAAGCTTCCGCATTCCGGGCATCCAGGTCGACGGCATGGACGTGCTGGCGGTGCGTGGTGCTGCCGAGACCGCGATCGAATGGACGCGGTCCGGCAAGGGTCCGATCCTGCTCGAACTCAAGACCTATCGCTATCGCGGTCACTCGATGTCCGATCCGGCCAAGTACCGGTCGCGCGACGAGGTGCAGTCGATGCGGGACAAGTCCGACCCGATCGACGCCGTGAAGCGCGAGCTGGAGGCGATCGGCGTGACCGAGGACGAGATGAAGGCGATCGACAAGGACATCAAGACGATCGTGGCGAACGCCGCGGACTTCGCTGAACAGTCGCCCGAGCCGGACCTGTCCGAACTTCATACCGACGTGCTGGTGGAAACCTACTGATGGCGATCGAACTCAAGATGCCCGCGCTTTCCCCCACGATGGAGGAAGGCACGCTTGCCAAATGGCTGGTCAAGGAAGGCGACACCGTCGCGTCCGGTGACATCATGGCCGAAATCGAAACCGACAAGGCGACGATGGAATTCGAGGCGGTGGACGAAGGCGTCATCGCCAAGATCCTGGTCGCCGAGGGCACCGACGCGGTGAAGGTCGGTACGGTGATCGCGATCATCGCCGAAGAGGGTGAGGACGCGGCGACCGTATCCGCCTCCGGTGGGGCCGCTGCGCCCGCCGCCGAGCAGGCCACGCCGGACCAGTCTCCGTCGGTTGACGAGACTCCGGCCGATACCGGTCGTGCGCCGAGCCCCGAAACGGGTGCGCCCGAAAGCGCCGAAAGCGGGACGCACGCGCTGGTCGCGTCTGCTGAGAAGATCAAGATCGCCGATCCGGAGGTTCCGGCAGGGACCGAGATGGTCAAGACGACCGTCCGCGAGGCATTGCGCGACGCGATGGCCGAGGAAATGCGCGCCGACGACCGCATCTTCGTGATGGGCGAGGAAGTCGCGCAGTATCAGGGCGCGTACAAGGTGACGCAGGGCCTGCTCGACGAGTTCGGCGACAAGCGCGTCATCGACACGCCGATCACCGAATACGGCTTTGCCGGCGTCGGGACGGGCGCGGCGATGGGTGGTCTGAAGCCGATCATCGAATTCATGACGTTCAATTTCGCCATGCAGGCGATCGACCACATCATCAACTCGGCGGCCAAGACCAACTACATGTCGGGCGGCCAGATGCGGTGCCCGATCGTGTTCCGCGGTCCCAATGGTGCGGCGGCGCGCGTCGGTGCGCAGCATTCGCAGAACTACGCGCCGTGGTATGCCAGCGTCCCCGGCCTGATCGTGATCGCGCCGTACAGCGCGGCGGATGCCAAGGGTCTGCTCAAGGCGGCGATCCGGTCGCAGGACCCGGTCGTGTTCCTCGAGAACGAGCTGCTGTACGGGCAGAGCTTCGACGTGCCGGCGCTGGACGACTACGTCCTGCCGATCGGCAAGGCGCGGATCGTGCGCGAGGGCAGCGACGTGACGATCGTGACCTATTCGATCGGTGTCGCGGTCGCGACGGACGCGGCGGGCAAGCTGGCCGCCGAGGGCATCGAGGCGGAGGTCATCGATCTGCGCACGCTCCGCCCGCTCGACAAGCAGACCGTGCTGGCGAGCCTGGCCAAGACCAACCGGATCGTCTGCGTCGAGGAAGGCTGGCCGACCTGTTCGATCAGTGCCGAGATTGCTGCGATCGCGATGGAGGAAGGGTTCGACGACCTCGACGCGCCGGTCCTGCGCGTGACCAATGTCGACGTGCCGATGCCCTATGCCGCGAACCTGGAAAAGGCCGCGCTGCTCAAGGCGGACGATGTGGTGAAGGCGGTTAAGACGGTCTGCTACCGCTGAGTGGTCCGGGCGGGGTAAAGACCCCGCCCGCTGACGCGCCCGAGCCGAAGTCAGGCGGCGTATTTGTCGCAGGTGCTGGCCGTCGTGTCGTTGCTCAAGCCGGTGCCGGAGAGATCGCGCCGATCGCGCACCAGGAACGCAGCGGTATAATGAAGCTGTTTGCCTGACAGAATATTGTTCAGGAAGAGCGGCCGGTAGTCGTAGGTCAGTTCGACGAACATGACCGCGCTGTCCAGCGGCGCCTTGATCTTGACGCCTTTCGCAGGACCCATGCCGTTCGTGACGACGGCGCCCTGTACGCCGAATGTGGAATTGTAGCGGGCGGTCCCGACGCAACGTTGCCAGTGAATATACTGAGCCAGGGACGAATTCTGTTCCAGCGATGACAGCACGATCCGACCGCGGGTCGTCAGCGCGTAGGATGAACCCTGCAGCCGCGCCGCCTGGAACGCATCGTTGACATCGGACTCCCGCAATCTGGTCAGCGCCAACTGACTGGCTTCCCCGGCACGTGAGATGTTGTCGGCGAGATTGAGCGCGATCTGGCTCATCCGCATGTTGATCAGCGCGTAGTTCGCGATCTCGATGCCGAGTGTACCGAGGGTCAGCACGATCGGCAGAGACAAGGCGAATTCGAGCAGGGCGAGACCGCGCGTATCCGCAGCGATCGACCGCAGTCGGCGGCGCCTCATTTGCATTTCACCACCGTCGGGATGACCTGATCGTCATAGGGCTGGTTGCGGAGGACGGTCGACGCCGTCACCTGGACGCGCTGACTGAGCCCCAGCAGCACGCTCGACGGCATCAGGCGATCGTACTTCACCGTCATGGAATATAGCACGACGTCGTTGGCGCCACCCTGACCGGTGCGCCCGAGGTCGGCGTCCCACCTCTGGTTGCCGTTCACGTCCTCGAAGCACTCACCCAGATCGTAGCGGCCATTGGCGGGTTTGTTGTCGCTGTAGCTCTCTTCCTTCTGGACGTCCTTGAACGCGGCATAGGCCATTCTTTTGGGTACGAACGTGGCGCGGGAGACGACGTTGCGCACGCGGGACTCGACGAATGCATCGATCGCCGCGCCGCTCTTCGCGTTGGTTTCCAGTGTGGAGTTACGCCCTGCCTGTTCCATCGCGCCTTCCAACTGAGCCTTGACGTACACGTCGTAGCCAAGATCGAGCAGGCCGAAGAGCAGGATGATCAGGACCGGCGCCACGATGGCGAATTCGATGATCGTTGCGCCACGGTGATCGACGAACAGGGTTGCGATCGTACGCGGCTTCGTCACTTGCTCAACCTGAGCGCAGCGATTCTGGTAGCGATGTCGGCCAGTCGCGTCTTCAGGACGGCGTCAGTCGGCGCCGAAATCGCATGACTTGCGTCGGTGGCGCATTCCTTCAGTTCGTCCGTCATCGTCTGGGCGTAGGCGACGACCCAGATCGTGATCTGTTTGTCCTTGATGGAATTGCAGACGTTGAGGAAACGGGCATTGTGACGGGCCTTCATCGAGGTATCGTCATTCCCCGATGTGCCCATGACCCGCCGGTCGAGTTTTTCCATCCCATATGCGCTGTATGTTCCAGCACCTGGTTGCATGTCGCCATCAGTGATGAAAACGATGTTACGATTAATTTCCTGCCCGTTGGGGCTGGCGTTATCAGCCTTGAACAGGCCGTCTGGCGAGAGAAGGCGACCGCCCCAGATCATGCCTATGTCATGATAAGTGCCGCCATGCGGAACGAAGCCTTTAGCCGCGCTGGTATAGTCCGTAATGTCGGCCTTCTTCATTTCCTTGAGCTTCTGCGCCGCTTTAGGACACGAGGCGTTACCCACCCCGAGCGAGGGTTGCGGGTACTCGGTACTCGATGGTGGATTTAGAACGAACTCTCCGGCCAGAGTCTTCCGACCGTGAATCAAGTCAGGAAGATAAGGATGCCAACGGTTTGCGTCTTCGTCGGGCACAAGATCTATATTCAAATCCGGGTTCTTCGTCATAGAGAAGCTGCTGCTCGGACTGGTCATCGCTTCTTCAATGCACTTGCCCCAGACGAGTTTTGGATAGGCAAGGTCGCTATAGTTGACCGTCCCGGTGCCCGTGAGCTTGGAAAGGTCATACGCCACTTGTTCGTAGCGCCAGTTGTCGAACTCGGGTGTGTCAGCCGCGTAGTTCGGGCGATACGTGATCGTCGTCACGTTGCAAAACCCGATGGTGCCCTCGACCGTCACGGCTTGCGCGCGGCCATTGCTGTCGTAACCCGTACGCGGCGTTCGTGCCTGCTCGAAGTTACGACAGTTGAATGAGAACCGACTGACCGGGCCGCTTCGACCGTACCATTCCGGGACGTACCGCGATTGGTAGTTCCAGTTTTTCGTTATGTAAGCCGCGGGGATCAAGTCGCCCACGTTGACGGTTGTCGAATACGGAACGAACCCAAACCGTAAACGAGTATTCTGTCCCGCCGAACTAGCCAATGCATCATAGAACAGGCCGACCGCCGTGCGGAGAGCGGCAATACGGGATCCCGATTTCTCGGGTACCAGCCAGTAGCTTCCACTTTTCCGATAACCGACGGAACCTACGTGGCTTAAGCATGCACTAGTGCTATCACTTGCCGTACAGGCCATCGAGCCAGTGACATCGAGGACGAACATGACGTCGGTGTTCGCGATATCGAGGCGGGACTCGCAGTTGACGGCCAGGTTGATCACTGGTTTCTTGAAGATCAGGCTCATCAGCGTCATCGGGACGCGGGCGGTCGCGGTGCCAACGACGGCACCAGCGGCTCCGTCCGTCGGAATGAATGTCCGGACCACATCCCGAAACATGTCCGAGGGAAAATTGAAGTTGAAGAAATTGTTCGCCTGGGCCTTGTCCGCGCTTGAGAGGACGATCCCGGTCATTGATCGGCGACCGGCCAGCACGCCTGCATCGCAGGCCTGTTGCAGGCGCGATTGGACGAGGTAGGTGCGGGCGAGATCCATGCCCGACCCGACCACGGCGGCGAGCGGAATCATTGCGGCCGCCATGATCGCCAGCGTATTGCCGCTGGCATCCCGTTGCAGTCGGCGGAGTAACCCGCCCGCCGCACGGTTCGTGCGCGTTTCCCGCTGCCTCGCCACTGTCGTTACCTGCTTCTCGTGCCTATGCCGTACCTGGCGGCGTTTCGATGCGACCATGGCAGCGGGAGTGTACGATCTGGCTAACCGACAGGGTTAACGGCGTGTTTGCCATTGGGGATGGGAAGGGTCATGGGCGCCTTATGAACGACGCAGATTCGCCGCCGACCGAGATTCCTGAGGATCCCGAACGAGCGCTTGTGCTTGCCTATCTTGCCCCCCCGGTAAGGCAGGCGGTGGGCGCGTTGTGGCGGGTCGATGCCCGGCTGGGGACGGTGGTGTCGACCACGAGCGAGCCATCGATCGGGATGCTCCGGATGGCATGGTGGCGCGACGCGCTGGGCAGGCTGGACGATGCGTCGCCGCCGGCCGAACCGTTACTGCGGCATGTCGCGGACGTGCTGCTGCCGCATGTGCGCGGTGAACGGATCGCGGCGCTGCCGGAAGCGTGGGGCGGCGTGCTGGCCGACGAGGGGGACGATTTGGCGGGGTGGCGCGAACGCGGTGCCGAACTGTTCAGCCTGGTAGCAGAGGTGCTGGGTGGCGATGCGGCGTTGGCGCGGCGGATCGGGGCGGGCTGGGGCCTGGTCGATCTGGCGCGTGGAACGCGGGACATGGAGGTCCGGAAGGCGGCGCTGCGACTGGCGGGTGGGACGTTCGACGGCTGGGACGGACGGGTTCCTACGTCCCTGCGTGTGCTCGGGATGCTTGGGATGCTGGCGCGGATCGACGCCGCGGGGGGCGGAGCGGAGTTTGCCCGCCGCGGGTCGCCGGCACGGATCGGCCGGTTGCTGCGATATCGGTTGGTCGGACGCTAGGGCTTGGCGCTGACAAGCCGTTCGGTTAGCCTTTCGTCAAAGGGGATGAACATGGGGCGGTTCCTGATGGGGGCGGCGGCAGCGATGCTGCTGATGACGGGCGTGCTATTCTGGTGGAAGGGGGCCGGGCGGGCGGCGGATGTGATCCCGCCTGCGCCGGTCGCGATGACGCGTGGGGCGGCGGGCGAGGATGCGCCGATCGGCGAGCCGCCGGCCGCGAGCGCCAAGACGCGCGAGGAGAAGCGCTTCGGCCGGTACGACAAGGACAAGGATGGCGGGATTGCGCGGGCCGAATATCTGGTCAGCCGGCAGAAGGCGTTCGCAAAGCTGGACGCGAATAAGGACGGCCGGCTGTCGTTCGAGGAATATTCGGTGAAGGCGCTGGCTAAGTTCGCGGGCGCGGATGCGGACCGGACGGGCGTGCTGACGCCGGTGGAGTTCGCGACGACGCGGGTGGTGCGGAAGACGGCTTCGCGGACGAAGTGTCCGCCGGTGGCCGCGCCGGCGGAGCGGGATGAGGAGAGCTAGTCTCCAAGTGCCGTTTGGTTCGAGCCTGTCGAGAACGCTGTGCAGAGTTCTCGACAGGCTCGAACCAAACGGGTTGGCGTAGTTTGGGTGGGCGCGATGTGTTTAGGCGGCGATCCAGCTTTCAAGGGCGGCGCGGGCGCGGGCGGCCATGAGGGGTTTGCGGTCGACCTTTTTCGCGACGCCTTCGAGTGGCGGAAACAGGCCGAAATTGACGTTCATCGGCTGGTAGGTGTCCGCCTTCGCCCCGCCGGTAATGTGGCCGAGCAGCGCGCCGAGTGCGGTGGTCGGCGGCGGAGGCGGTGCTTCGGTCCCGGCCAGTTCGGCCGCGGCGAAACGTCCGGCGAGGAGGCCGACCGCGGCCGATTCGATATAGCCTTCGCAGCCGGTGATCTGGCCGGCGAAGCGGATGTTCGGGGCGTTCTTCAGTCGCAGCGTGCCGTCGAGCAGCTTGGGTGCCTGCAGGAAGGTGTTGCGGTGCAGGCCGCCAAGCCGCGCGAATTCGGCGTTGGCGAGGCCTGGGATGGTGCGGAACAGCCGGACCTGTTCGGCATGCTTCAGCTTGGTCTGGAAGCCGACAATGTTCCACAGCGTGCCGAGCGCGTTGTCCTGGCGCAGTTGGACGACGGCGTGTGGCCAGCGGCCGGTGCGCGGATCGTCGAGCCCGACCGGCTTCATCGGGCCGTAGCGCAGCGTGTCGAACCCGCGTTCGGCCATGACCTCGATCGGCATGCAGCCGTCGAAATAGGGGGTGTTCTTCTCCCATTCCTTGAATTCGCCCTTCTCACCGGCGATCAGCCCGGCGTGGAAGGCGGCATATTCCTCGCGGTTCATGGGACAGTTGATGTAGTCCTTGCCGTCGCCCTTGTTCCAGCGCGACTGGAACCAGCAGGTGTCCATGTCGATGCTGTCGAAATGGACGATCGGCGCGATCGCATCGAAGAAGGCGAGCGCGTCTTCGCCTGTCGCCTGGCCGATCGCGGCCGCCAGCGGTGCCGCGGTGAGCGGGCCGGTGGCGATGATCGCAGGACCCTCCGGAAGCGTGTCGACGCGTTCGCGGACGAGATCGATCAGCGGATGCGCGTCGATCGCGGCGGTGACGCCGGCGGCGAAGGCGTCGCGATCGACCGCGAGTGCCGAGCCGGCGGGGACGCGGTGGATGTCGGCCTGCGCCATGATGAGCGAGCCGAGCGTGCGCAGTTCGGCGTGGAGGACGCCGACCGCGTTGCGTTCGGGATCGTCGGACCGGAAGCTGTTGGAGCAGACGAGTTCGGCGAGATCGTCGGTGTGGTGTGCAGGCGTGCCTTCGACGCCGCGCATTTCGGACAGGCGGACGCGGATGCCGGCCTGGGCCAGTTGCCAGGCGGCTTCGGAACCGGCGAGGCCGCCGCCGATGATGTGGATCTGATGGGACATGGACCGGCTCTAGGCGTTGCGGCGCGGTTGGTGAAGTCCCCGGTTTCCTTGCGGCCACCACGGCAGTATCCCGGCGGCATGACAATCTACAAGATCATGACGGCGGATGCCGCCGATGCGTTTCGCCGGGCCGGCAGTTTTGCGGGGGCGGAGATCGATCTGGCGGACGGCTACATCCATTTTTCCACGGCGACGCAGGCGGCCGACACGCTGGCGCGGCATTTCGCGGGGCGCGACGGGCTGGTGCTGGTGTCGGTGGACGAGGATGCGTTGCCGACGCCGCTCGCGTGGGAGCCGGCGCGGGGCGGGCAGCTGTTTCCGCATCTCTATGCGGCGTTGCCGTGGTCTGCGGTGGTTGGGGTCGATCCGCTGCCGGTCGGCGCGGACGGGGTGCATCAGTTGCCAGGGGTTGTTTCCGGGGCGGTGTCCGGGACGGTCGTGTAGCAGCGATTGTCGACGCGGAGCTTTTCGAGGTCGCAGACGCGTGTGTCGGGGAAGGTGCAGACCTTCCACGGGGTGCCGTCCTTGGCCTTGCGCGTTGCGGGGGTGCCGCCGAGGTTCTGGCATTGGCCGACCGGGGTGACGATGACCGATTTGGGGTCGTCGGGTTTGAAGGGGTCGCAGGCGGCTAGGAGCATGAGGGCTGCGACTGGGGCTACGTAGCGGATGGTTCGTCGGTTGTTTCCGGGCGTAGGCTGGGGCCTGGGTGGAACGGTTGTGTCTAGGCCCCGGCCTCCGCCGGGGAACGGTTCGGGGGTGGAGTGTGGGTTCGCGCTTCGAGCTGGGCCCCCGCCTGCGCGGGGATACGCTGGGTGTGTCATGCGTCTTCGCCGTCCGGGGTTTCCGATGGGGCCTCGTCGACTACGGGGGTGCCCGTGGTCAGGTCGGCTTCCACGCCGGGCGTGACTTCCGCATCGCCTTCGCTTTCCTCGATGCGGGCGGCGGCGACGACGTGTTCGCCGGTGGAAACGTCGAACAGCTTCACGCCGGCCGAGTTGCGGCCGATGACGCGGGTGTCGCCGACGGTCATGCGGATCAGCTTCGCCTGGTCGGTCACCAGCATCAGCTGTTCGCCGGAATGGGCGGGGAAGCTGGCGACGACCGGGCCGTTGCGGCCGAGGTTATCGATGTTGGTGATGCCCTGACCGCCGCGGTTGGTGCGGCGATATTCATAGGCAGAACTGCGCTTGCCGTAGCCGTTGGCGCAAACGGTGAGGATGAACTCCTCCGCCTCCGTGAACTCGGTCATGCGCGCGGCGTCGAGCGTCGGTTCGCTGCCGTTTTCCTTCCACGGCGCGGCGCGCAGATAGGCGTCGCGTTCCTCGGTCGTGGCGTGGAAGCCCTGGAGGATCGACAGCGAGATGACCTCGTCGCCGTCCTTGAGCGCGATGCCGCGGACGCCGGTGGAGGTGCGGCTCTGGAATTCGCGGACGTCGGTGCCGGCGAAGCGGATCGCGCGGCCGGCGCGGGTGGCGAGCAGGACGTCATCGTCGGCGGACAGCAGTGCGACGCCGATCAGGTGATCGGTCGCATCCTCGTCGAACCGCATCGCGAACTTGCCGTTGGTCGGCACGTTGGCGAACGCGTCCATCGCGTTGCGCCGCACGCCGCCATGCGCGGTGGCGAACACGACGTGGAGCTTCGCCCACTCGGCCTCGTCCTCCGGCAGCGGCAGGACGGTGGTGATCGTCTCGCCCGTCGCAAGTGGGAGAAGGTTGATCATCGGTCGGCCGCGCGCTTGGGGTGCGCCCTCCGGCAGGCGCCAGACCTTCTTGCGGTAAACCTTGCCGTGGCTGGAGAAGAACAGCACCGGCGTGTGGGTGGAGGTGACGAACAGCCGGGTGACGGCGTCCTCGTCCTTCGTCGCCATGCCGGAGCGGCCCTTGCCGCCGCGCGCCTGGGTGCGGAACGCGTCGAGCGGGGTGCGCTTGATGTAGCCGCCAAGCGTGACGGTGACGACCATGTCCTCCCGCTCGATCAGGTCCTCGTCGTCGATGTCGTCGCCGGCGGGGGCGATCAGCGTCTTGCGCGGCGTGGCGAAGGCGGTGCTGATCTGGTCGAGCTCGGTTTCGAGGACCTCGTACAGCTTGGCCCGGTCGCCCAGGATCGCGAGCAGTTCGCCGATCGAGTCCGCGAGCTTCTGAAGCTCGTCGCCGATCTCGTCGCGGCCGAGCGCGGTGAGGCGGTGGAGGCGCAGGTCGAGGATAGCGCGAACCTGGATGTCGGACAGCTGGTAGCTGTCGCCCTCGATCTCGGCCTCGACCGCCTCGACCAGCCGGATGTAGCTGGCGATTTCGGCGATCGGCCATTCGCGCTGGCTGAGCTTGACGCGCGCCTCCGCGGGGCTGGACGACCCGCGGATGATGCGGACGACCTCGTCCAGGTTGGTGACGGCGACGACGAGCCCGAGCAAGATGTGCGCGCGTTCGCGGGCCTTCAGCAGCTCGTACTTCGAACGGCGAGTGATGACCTCCTCGCGGAACTTCACGAACGCTTCGATGATGTCGCGCAGGTTGAGCAGTTCGGGCCGGCCGCCGCGGATCGCGAGCATGTTGGCCGGGAAGGACGATTGCGCAGGGGTGTGGCGCCAGAGCTGGTTGAGCACGACGTCGGGCGTCGCGTCGCGCTTCAGCTCGATGACGATCCGGACACCTTCGCGGTTCGATTCGTCGCGAATGTCGCTGACGCCTTCGATCCGCTTTTCCTTCGCCGCATCGGCGATCGCTTCGACCAGGCGGTTCTTGCCGACCTGGTAGGGGATGGCGGTGAGGATGATCGCGCGCTTTTCGCCGCGGCCTTCCTCGACCGCCCAGGCGGACCGCATGATGATCGACCCGCGGCCGGTGGTGTAGGCGTTGCGCGCGCCGCCCGTGCCGAGGATCGTGGCGCCGGTCGGGAAATCCGGGCCGGGGACGATCTCGTGGAGCTGTTCGGAGGTGATGCTGCCGTCGGCGATATACGCTTTGCAAGCGGCGATGACCTCGCCCAGGTTATGCGGCGGGATGTTGGTCGCCATGCCGACCGCGATGCCGCCCGCGCCGTTGACGAGTAGGTTCGGGAAGCGCGCGGGGAGCACGGTCGGTTCGTCGCGCGAGCCGTCATAGTTCGGCTGGAAATCGACCGTGTCCTTCTCGATATCCTCGAGCAGGGTCATCGCGACCTTGGCCAGCCGCGCCTCGGTGTAGCGCATCGAGGCGGGCGGATCGGGATCCATCGAGCCGAAATTGCCCTGACCGTCGATCAGCGGCACGCGCATCGACCAGTCCTGCGCCAGTCGGGCGAGCGCGTCGTAGATCGAACTGTCGCCGTGCGGATGGTAGTTGCCCATCACGTCGCCGACGATCTTGGCGGATTTGCGGTAGGGCTTGCCGGGGACGAAGCCGCCTTCCTGGCAGGCGTAGAGGACGCGGCGGTGGACGGGCTTCAGTCCGTCGCGGACATCGGGCAACGCACGGCTGACGATCACCGACATCGCGTAGTCGAGATAGCTCGACTTCATTTCATCGACGATGGAGACCGGGGAAATGTCGCTGTTCTGCGTGATCGGCGGCGTGCTGGCCAAGTGTGTTTCCGTGGGTTGTTATCAGGGAGATCGGGTACGTCCCGACGATCCTCGAGCCTAGACGAAACGCATCCGTAACGCCACCCCGCAAGGGGGCGCGAACGAGGGAAAAGCTGGTCTTAAGCCCGTATCACGGGGCGATCGTCTGGCCGTCCCAGGCGAGCATGTTGCCGCTGTCCGCCGGGGTCAGTCCGGCGATCACGCGAAGCAGGTTTGCGGCGGCGGTTTCGGGTGGCGTCAACTGCCCTTCGGCCAGGTTGCGGCGGAACGGCAGGCTAAGTTCGGTCGCGACGGTGCCGGGGTGGAGGCCGACGCAGATCGCCTCCGGCGCGCGGCGCGTCGTCTCGATCGCGATGTTGCGGACGAGCATGGCGAGCGCGGCCTTGGCCATGCGGTAGCCGGTCCAGCCGCCGAGCCGGTTGTCGCCGATGCTGCCGACGCGTGCGCCGAGCACCGCGAACACCGAGCGGCCGTCGCGGGGGAGGAGGGGCAAGAAATGCTTGGCGACGAGCGCGGGGCCGACCGCGTTGAGCGCATAGCTGCGCAGCAGGCGGTCGCCGTCGAGATCGCGGATCGATCGTTCGGGCATGAGGCCGGGTTCGTGGAGCATGCCGGTGGCCACAATTACCAGCCGGGGGGCTGGACCCTCCGCGATGCGCGCGGCGGCGTCGGCGATGAGGGCCTCGTCGAGGATGTCGATGCGATGCTCGCCCTTGCGCGACAGGGCGTCGACGGTCGCGCCCTGCTCGGTGAGGGCGGCGGCGAGGGCAGCGCCGATCCCGCCGGTGGCACCGATGACGATCGCGCGCTGGGTCATGGCCGGGCGGTCAGCGGGCGCGGACGAAGCGGAGCGTCGCGTCGTCGGAGCCGTCCTGAGTGAATTCGTAGCCGTCGCTGTCGAACGACTTCAGCCCGTCGATATCGGCGATGCGATGTTCGCACATGTAGCGCGCCATCATGCCGCGGGCGCGCTTGGCGGCGAAGCTGTTGAAGCGGAGCCCCTTGGGGCCGTCGTCGCGGAAATCGATCGCGACGATCCGCGCGCCGGCCGGCGGGGTGGGGGCGACCGCGCCCCAATATTCCTGGCTGGCGAGGTTCACGATGATGCCGGAGCCATCGGAATGCAGGTCCTTGGCGAGCAGGTCCGCGATCCTCGCGCCCCAGTGGCCGTAGATCGTCTTGCCGCGACCGGGTGCCCACTTCACGCCCATCTCCAGCCGGTAGGGGCGGATCTGGTCCAGCGGGCGGAGCAGGCCGTAGAGCCCGGACAGGATGCGGAGATGATCCTGCGCATAGTCGATCGCCTCGGGTTCGAGCGAGCGTGCCTCGAACCCCGTATAGACGTCGCCGTCGAACGCGTAGATTGCTGGGCGTTCCGGCTGGTCCATGAAGCCGCGGAAGCGCGTGACGTTAAGCGCGGCCAGCGTGTCGGAAATGTGCATCAGCTTCGACAGCTTCGGCTTCGTCAGCCGGGCGGCGGCGGCGGCGAGCGTCTCGGCCTCGTCCGCGAACCGTGGCGCGGTCGGTTTGACGTCGGGAAACGGCGACTCGTAGTCGAGCGATTTGGCGGGCGAGATAACGGCGATCATGCGACGCGGCGTAGCGCATGTGCGGCACCCGTCCAAGCCGGCGCAACCGGCGTATGCAGGCCCCGGTTCAGCGTAGCGCAACGCCGGCTGGCGGAGACGACTTGTGCCCACGCGGGGGCGGCATTAGCTAATGCCGGGATCAAGACGGCGCCGCGGGCACCGTCAGAAGGAGGCCGTACGGCGATGAAGCATTTTTCCACGACCGCGTTGGGTATCGCGCTGGCGTTCGGCGGAGCGGCCGTCATGGTCCAGCCGGCGATCGCCGCGAAGAAGGAAGCCGCACCTGCCGGCCCGAAGCTGAGCAAGGAGGTCCGCGAACCGCTGGCCGCCGCGCAGACCGCGATCAAGGCGGGTGATGCCGCCACCGGTGCCGCCAAGCTGACCGAGGCGAAGGCCGCGGCAAAGACTGACGAAGAGAATTACTATGTCGCCGCGGTAACGCTCGACCTGTCGAAGCTCGACAATAATCCGGCCACGCAGCAGGCCGCGATCGACGGGCTGATCGCCAGCAACCGTGCGCCGGCCGACCAGCTGCCGACGCTGTACCTCGCCAGCGGGCAGGCGGCGTACAAGGCCGCCAACTATGCCAAGGCCGAGCAGATGCTGACCAAGGCAATCGAGCTGAAGACGACCGAGCCGAACGCCTACGCGTTGCTCGTCGAGGCGCAGGCCAAGCAGAACAAGACGCCGCAGGCGTTGCAGACGTTGCAGACCGCGATCGACAATTCGCGCGCGGCAGGCACCAAGGTTCCGGCCGACTGGTACGGTCGCGGGATCAGCATGGCCTATACCGCCAAGCTGCCGCAACAGACCTCGGCGCTGACACGGGCGTGGGTCAAGGATTACCCGTCGCCGAGCAACTGGCGCGATGCGCTGGTCACGTACCGCGAACTGAACCCGATGGATGCCGACGGTCAGCTGGACCTGATGCGGTTCCAGCGCGCGGCCGGGGCCATGAAGGGCCAGGGCGACTATATGGAATATGTGCTGGCGACCTATCTGCGTTACCCGGGCGAGGCGAAGGCCGTGCTGGACGAGGGCACGCGCGCCGGCGTCATCAACCTGAGCAAGGGCGGCAACGCGGCGGAGATCAACGGCATCATTTCGCCGAAGGTCGCCGCTGACAAGGCGTCACTCGGTGCGGCGGCCACGACGGCACGCGGGCCGAAGGGCACGGGCAAGACCGCGCTTTCGCTCGGCGATGCCTATCTCGGCTATGGTGACTTCACCAATGCGGCCGAGATGTACAAGCTGGCGGCGACCAAGGGCGGTGTCGATCCGGCGCTGCTGAATACGCGCCTCGGCATGGCACTGGCCAAGGCGGGTCAGAAGGATGCGGCGAAGCAGGCGTTCGCCGCGGTCACGACGGGTCCGCGCGCAGGTCTGGCGCAGTACTGGACGATCTGGCTCGACCAGCAGGCCTGATCCGGTCCGGGACAGATGATGGGGCGGCGGGGCGATGGCTTCGCCGCCCTTTTGCTTTTGGGCCGGTTCATGGCCCCGAATGGAGACGCATGATGGCCGACGACCGGGACCCTGCCGCGATACCCGAGGCGCCCGCGAAAGCCGAGGTGCCCGAGACGGTGCAGGAGGCCATCCGCACGCTGATCCGCTGGGCCGGCGACGATCCCACGCGCGAAGGGCTGGTCGATACGCCGTCCCGCGTTGCGCGCGCGTGGAAGGAATATTGCCAAGGCTATGGCGAGGATCCGCGGATCCACCTGTCACGCATATTCGAGGAAGTCGGCGGTTACGACGAGATCGTGCTGCTGAAGGACATTCCGTTCCAGTCGCATTGCGAACATCATATGGCGCCGATCATCGGCAAGGCGCACATCGCCTATCTGCCGCGCGACCATGTCGTCGGGATTTCGAAGCTGGCGCGCGTGCTGCACGGTTTCGCGCGGCGGTTACAGATCCAGGAACGGCTGACCGCGGAGGTGGCGGACTGCATCTGGGACGCGTTGAGGCCGCACGGCGTCGCGGTGGTGATCGAGGCGAGTCACGCCTGCATGACCGCCCGCGGTGTGCGGACGCCGGGGGTGACGATGGTCACCAGCCGGATGATGGGCGTGTTCCGCGACGACGAACGCAGCCGCCGCGAAGTGCTGGCGCTAATGGGATGCTAGCCCTCCACCGCCGTGCGATACTTTTGAGGGTTGGGGCCGCTTACTGTTGTTAAAGGGCCTCTACGAAATGGGGTACACCGCTGGCGCCGGGTTCGGTTCTGGCCTTCTCCATCAGCGCACCCACCGCGGCATCGCTGATCCGGCGGGCGGTCTCAAGCGCCGCGGCGGGCGTGAGGACAAGGTCCACGTCCGCAGGTCCGTGGATACGAACGGCAAAGCCTTCCGATATCGCGTCGCTCGGTTCGTCGTGAACCGTAGCCGGGGATTGCGCGCGGTAGACCTTGCCGGTCACCCAATCCCGGGCGAGTTCCATGGTCGGGAAGATCGGGGCGTTCAGGTCCCCCACGCGACGCGCGCTGTTCTTTTCGATCGACCCCGCGAACACGACGGCGGTCCGATCAGGATGAAGCTGCCCCAGTCGTGCGACCGCCAGACGCAGGGCTTCCCCGACGTCGTCGTTCTGAACAACCGTCCGGCAATCGACGATGAACAGGCGCGGGCGGCCGGACGCCCGGAGCAGGGCCAGCTGCTGTCGAAGGTGCGGCTCGTACGCCAAGACGGTTTCGAAGGACCATTCGCCCGTCAAAGTCGCGGTCAACAGAACCCGATCGGGTTCGAGGGTGAAGGCAAACATGTCACGCTCCCAGTCGCGGGGCTGCATCGAAGCCCCCCGCCAACACATCGCCATCAGATTGCGTGTCGATCTTCAGAACTAGTCCTTTAGCATTAACGCCGCGTAAAATTCGGCTACGTCGGACTCGATCGAACGGTTCGACGTGCGGTCTACGGTCAGTGCCGGCGCGCGGCACCGGGCTTCAACGAATACGAAAAAGCCGCCCGGATCGCTCCGGACGGCCTTTTCTGGTGCCACTGATCGAAAGCCTCAGCCTTCGTTCGGCGTCTCGCCTTCCGGCGCGTCTTCCACGGCGATTTCGCCGGGTTCCGCGTTCGGATCATAGTCCTCGGTGAAGCCGGCTTCGTCGCGCTCGAACATCGACGACATGACGTCGACGCCCTGCGCCTGGAGTTCGGCTTCTTCCGGCGAACGGGCGACGTTGACCTTGATCGTGATCGACACTTCCGGGTGGAGCGCGATGCGGACCGTGGACAGGCCGATCGTCTTGATCGGCTTGTTCAGGACGATCTGGTTCTTCGTCACCTTGTCGCCATCGGCTTCCAACGCTTCGACCAGATCGCGGGTCGAAACCGAACCGTAGAGCTGACCGGTGTTGGACGCCTGACGGATCAGCGTGATGGTCTTGCCGTCGATGCCCTTGGCATCTTCGGTGGCGACGTCACGACGTTTGGCGTTTTCGGCTTCGATGTTGGCGCGGTTGGCCTCGAAGACCTTCTTGTTCGCCGAGTTGGCGCGGAGCGCCTTCTTGCGGGGCAGGAGGAAGTTACGCGCGAAACCGTTCTTCACGGTGACGACGTCACCGATCTGGCCCAGCTTTTCAACACGTTCGAGCAGGATCACATCCATGTCGGCAGCTCCTTACTTAACGATGTACGGAAGCAGCCCGATGTGACGGGCACGCTTGATCGCCTGGGCGAGTTCGCGCTGCTTCTTTGCGGAAACCGCGGTGATGCGGCTGGGGACGATCTTGCCGCGTTCGGACACGAAGCCCTGCAGCAACCGGACGTCTTTATAGTCGATCCGGGGCGCGTCCTTCGCGGAGAAGGGGCAGCTCTTGCGACGACGGAAAAATGGGCGTGCCATCTGTTTCTAGCTCCTTCAGGCCGCGTCGCGGTCGTCGCGGGGACGATCTTCGCGCGGGCCACGGTCCGGACGGTCGCCGCGGTCCTGGCGGGGGCCACGATCGCCGCGATCACCACGGTCCCCACCACGGCCACCACGGTCGCGCTCGCTGCGCTCGTTGCGACGCATCATCGCGGACGGGCCGGCTTCATGCGCGTCGACACGGACGGTCATGTAGCGGACGATGTCCTCGTTGATCCCGGTCTGACGCTCCAGCTCGGCGATCACGCCGGTCGGCGCGTCGATTTCGAGCATGACGTAATGCGCCTTGCGGTTCTTCTGGATGCGATAGGCGAGGCCGCGCAGGCCCCAGCTCTCGGTCTTGACGACCCGGCCCTTGCCCTCTTCGACGATTTTGGTAGCGGTTTCCGCAAGCGCATCGACCTGGGCTTGAGCCAGATCCTGACGCGCGAGGAACACGTGCTCATACAGAGCCATGCTTCACGTCCTTACATTTGGCCGATCGCTGACGCCGCCCCATGCGAACGCCCCTCCGGCTTTCTTCAAATATCGATTGGGCGGCGGGACGGGCCCGTCGCCTGACGAAGCGGCGGCAATGGCGCAAAGGGCGGCGGAAAGCAAGCGGCTTGCGCGGATCGCCCCGCGGCCATAACGCGCAGCCCAAACGGATTTGGTGGAGAGAGCCCGTGCGTGCATTCCTATTCCCCGGACAGGGTAGCCAGGCGGTCGGCATGGGGGCGGCCCTTGCCGCGGCCAGCACCGCGGCGCGCGAGACGTTGCAGGAGGTGGACGACGCGCTGGAGCAGCGGCTGTCGAAGCTGATGGCCGAGGGGCCGGAGCGTGACCTGACGCTGACCGAGAATGCGCAACCCGCGATCATGGCGAACGCGATCGCGACGCTGCGCGTGCTGGAGCGCGAGGGCGGCGTGCGACTGGCCGACAAGGCGGACTATGTCGCCGGGCATTCGCTGGGTGAGTATAGCGCGCTGTGTGCCGCGGAAGGCTTCGACCTGGCGACGACGGCGCGGCTGCTGAAGCTGCGTGGGCAGGCGATGCAGGCCGCGGTGCCGGTCGGGGTCGGCGCCATGGCCGCGTTGCTGGGCATCGATTTCGAGACGGCGCAGGCGATCGTAGAGGAAGCTGCCGAGGACGAGGTCTGTGAGGCGGCGAACGACAATGGCGGGGGCCAAGTGGTCGTGTCCGGCCATGTCGCCGCGGTCGAGCGCGCCATGGAGATCGCCAAGGCGCGCGGGGCCAAGCGGGCGCTGCTGCTGCCGGTCTCTGCGCCGTTCCACTGTGCGCTGATGGCGCCGGCCGCGGACGCGATGGAGGCGGCGCTGGCGACGGCCCCGCTGCGCGCGCCGCTGGTGCCGGTCTATGCCAATGTGACGGCGGCGCCGGTGGCGGATGCCGACACGATCCGGCGGTTGCTGGTGGAGCAGGTGACCGGCACGGTGCGGTGGCGGGAGAGTGTCGCGGCGATGTTCGCGGCGGGGGTGACCGAGTTCGTCGAGTTCGGCGGCAAGGTGCTGACCCCGATGGTGAAGCGGATCGCGCCGGAAGCGAAGACGACGAGCATCGTGACAATGGCGGACGTCGAGGCGTTGGCGGCGACGCTTTAAGCCCGACTGGCTTGGTTCGAGCAATTCGAGAAGGAAGAGATCATGTTCGATTTGACCGGAATGACCGCATTGGTGACCGGCGCGTCCGGCGGGATCGGGTCGGCGATCGCGACGGCGCTGGCGGGGCAGGGCGCGCGGCTGGCGGTGTCGGGGTCCAATGTGGCCAAGCTGGACGCGTTCCTGGCCGGGTTGCCGGGCGAGGGGCATGTGGCGGTGGCGTGTGATTTGTCCGATGCGGCCGCGGTCGATGCGCTGGTGCCGCGTGCGGTGGAGGCGCTGGGCGGGCGGCTCGACATCCTCGTCAATAACGCCGGGGTGACGCGCGACAATCTGGCGATGCGGATGAAGGACGAAGAGTGGAGCACCGTCCTGTCGGTGAACCTGGAGGCGGCATTCCGGCTGATCCGCGCGGCGGCCAAGCCGATGATGAAGCAGCGTTTCGGCCGCGTCGTGTCGATCACGTCGATCGTGGGCACGACCGGCAATCCGGGGCAGGCCAACTATGCCGCGTCGAAGGCCGGGCTGGTCGGCATGTCCAAGGCGCTGGCGCAGGAACTGGCGAGCCGCAACATCACGGTGAATTGCGTGGCGCCGGGGTTCATTTCCAGCGCGATGACCGACGCGTTGCCCGACGCGCAGAAGGCGGCGCTGACCGGCCGGATTCCGGCGGGCAAGCTGGGCGCGGGGGACGACATTGCCGCCGCCGTCGTCTACCTGGCCAGCCGCGAAGCCGCCTATGTCACGGGGCAGACGTTGCACGTGAATGGCGGCATGGCGATGATCTGACCCCACCGGACGCTTGCAAGCGTATCACGGCGCGGTTAGGGCGAGTGCAAATCACAAGGTTCGTAAGGAAGGTATAAGATCATGAGCGACACCGCCGAACGCGTGAAGAAGATCGTTGTCGAGCATCTCGGCGTGGAAGCCGAAAAGGTGACCGAGGATGCCAGCTTCATCGACGATCTGGGTGCCGACAGCCTCGACATCGTCGAGCTGGTGATGGCGTTCGAAGAGGAATTCGGCGTCGAGATCCCCGACGACGCGGCTGAGAAGATCGGCACCGTCAAGGATGCGATCACCTACATCGACAGCAACAAGGCCTGATCCTGCGCGGGCTTCACGGCCCCGGATGATGACGCCGAACGGCCTCCCGCCCCGGGTGACTTTGGGCCGGGGGGCCGTTTTGCGTTCGGCAAAAAGATAATGGGTTTGGAGAACAAGGCATGCGTCGCGTCGTCGTAACCGGATTGGGCCTCGTGACGCCGCTGGGTGCCGAGGTCGAACTCGTCTGGGCCAACATCCTGGCCGGCAAGTCCGGCGCGACGCGGATCACGCGGTTCGACGCGTCCGACCAGAAGTGCCAGATCGCGTGCGAGGTGAAGCCCGCGGATCACCCTTATGGCTTCGATCCCGACAAGCGGGTCGACCACAAGGTGCAGCGTCAGGTCGATCCGTTCATCATCTACGGCATCGACGCCGCCGGACAGGCGCTCGAGGACGCCGGGCTGACCCAGATGACCGAGCAGGAGCGGTTTCGCGCGGGTTGTTCGATCGGGTCGGGCATTGGTGGTCTGCCGGGGATCGAAAGCGAATCGCTCGTGCTGGCCGAAAAGGGGCCGAAGCGGGTTTCGCCGCATTTCGTCCATGGTCGCCTGATCAACCTGATCTCCGGTCAGGTTTCGATCAAATATGGGCTGATGGGGCCGAACCATGCGGTGGTCACCGCCTGCTCGACCGGTGCGCACTCGATCGGCGATGCCGCGCGGATGATCGCGCTCGACGATGCCGACGTGATGCTGGCCGGTGGTTCGGAAAGCACGGTCTGCCCGATCGGCATCGCCGGCTTCGCCGCGGCGCGCGCGCTCAACAGCAGCTTCAACGACCGGCCGGAACAGGCGAGCCGCCCCTATGACCGCGACCGCGACGGTTTCGTCATGGGCGAGGGCGCGGGCGTCGTCGTGCTTGAGGAATATGAGCGCGCCAAGGCACGCGGTGCCAAGATCTACTGCGAGGTGGTCGGCTACGGGCTTTCGGGCGACGCCTATCACGTCACGGCGCCGGAACCCGAGGGGTCGGGTGCGTATCGTTCGATGGAGATGGCGATCAAGAAGTCGGGTCTGGCGCTGTCCGACATCGACTATATCAACGCGCACGGCACATCGACGATGGCGGACATGATCGAGCTGAGCGCGGTCAAGCGGCTGTTCGGCGACGCGGTCGGCGGGCTGTCGATGAGTTCGACGAAGTCGGCGATCGGGCATCTGCTCGGTGGCGCGGGCGCGGTGGAGAGCATCTTCTGCATCCTGGCGATGCGCGATCAGATCGTGCCGCCGACGCTGAACCTCGACAATCCGTCGGAGGGTGCGGAGGGCGTCGACCTCGTGCCGCATGTCGCGAAGAAGCGGGAGGTGCGCGCGGTGCTGAACAATTCGTTCGGTTTCGGCGGGACGAACGCGTCGCTGGTGATGGTGCCGGTCCGCGATTGACGGACGGACGGGGGGCGACGGCATGGCACGGAAACGCAAGACCCCCGTCGGCAGGTGGCTGATCGCGCTGATCGTCGTCGCCGCACTGGCGATAGGTGGTGGCTGGCTGTGGACGACGCGGGAGTGGCGCGCGGCCGGGCCGCTGACCGCCGCGACCGACGTGACGATCCCGGAGGGTGCGACGCTGGCGGCCGCGGCGCGCATCCTGGAGAAGGCCGGCGCGATCGATTCGACGACCGGGTTCCTGCGCAAGGTGAAGCTCTTCGGCGACGATACGCCAATCCAGGCGGGTGAGTATGCGGTCGAGGCGGGGGCGAGTCCGGCGGATATCCTGGCGATGCTGCAATCGGGCAAGACGTTGCAGCGGCTGGTGACGATCCCGGAGGGGATGCCGTCGGTGCTGGTGCGCGACCGGTTGATGGCGAAGGACCTGCTGACCGGCGATATTCCGGTGCCGGCCGAAGGGTCCGTGCTGCCCGACAGCTACAGTTTCGGGCGGGGCGAGACGCGGGCGGCGGTGCTGAAGCGGATGCAGGACGCGATGACGCGGACGGTCGATACGCTGTGGCGGACGCGGAAGCCGGGCACCGTGGTCAAGACGAAGCAGGACGCGGTGACGCTGGCGTCGATCGTCGAGAAGGAGACCGCGCTGGCGTCGGAACGGCGGACGGTGGCCGCGGTCTACTCCAACCGGTTGCGGACGGGCATGAAGTTGCAGGCCGATCCGACCGTCATCTATCCGATCACGCGTGGCCGTCCGCTCGGGCGACGGATCCGCCGTTCCGAACTGAATGCGGTGAACGGGTACAACACCTATGCGATGGCCGGGCTGCCGGCGGGGCCGATCGCCAATCCGGGGAAGGGCTCGATCGCCGCGGTGCTCGATCCGGCGAAGTCCGACGCGCTGTATTTCGTGGCGACGGGCAAGGGTGGGCATGTGTTCGCCAGGACGCTGGCCGAGCATAATGCCAATGTGCAGCGTTATTACGCGCTGCGTCGGGCGAAGGGTGAGATGTAAGTTTAGTCTAGGGTTGTCGGGTAAGCTCCGACCTTAGAGCCGCAGTCCTTCGGTTTCGGGGAGGCCGCAGGCGAGGTTGAGGTTCTGGACGGCCGCACCGGCGGCGCCCTTGCCGAGATTGTCGAGCGCGGCGATCAGGCGGATCTGGCCGGCGGCGGGGTCGTCGTAGACGAACAGTTCCAGCCGGTCGGTGCCGGCGGTGCGTTCGATGTCGAGCACAGCGGGGAGCTCGGTCGCGAGCGAGACCAGGCGGCTGCCCGTGTAGGCCTCGGCGAGGGCGTCGCGGACGTGGGCCGCGGTGGTGCCGGGGGTCAGGTCGCCGAGTGCGAGCGGGACTTCGACGAGCATGCCGCGGTAGCTGCGTGCGACGGCGGGCAGGAAGATCGGCGCGCGGGCGAGGCCGCCATGCTCCTGCATTTCGCGGACATGCTTGTGGCCGAGGCCGAGCGCGTAGAGCCGGTAGCCGGTGTCGGTCGCGCCCTTGGCGGCGGGGTCCTCGAACGCGGCGATCATGTCCTTGCCGCCGCCGGAATAGCCTGACGTCGCCGCCACCGCGATGGTGCGGTCGGCGGGGAGGACGCCGGCGCGGACGAGCGGACGGACAAGGGCCAGGAAGCCGGTTGGGTAGCAGCCGGGGTTGCTGATCCGCTTCGCGCTTGCAAGCTCGGTGGCGCGGTCGGGTTCGAGTTCGGCGAAGCCGTAGGTCCAGCCGTCGGCGGTGCGGTGCGCGGTGGAGGCGTCGACGATCCGGACCGCCGGGTTCTGCACCATTGCAACGGCATCGCGTGCCGCATCGTCGGGCAGGCAGAGCACGACCGCGTCGGCGGCGTTGAGTGCGTCGGCGCGGGCGGCGGCATCTTTCCGGAGGGCGTCAGGGAGCGTCACCAGAGTGATGTCGGACCGGTCGATGAGCCGGTCGCGGATTTCCAGGCCGGTCGTGCCGACGGCACCGTCGATGAAGACACGGATGGTCATGGCAGTCTCCGCCGTGAGAGGATCGGGTCGGCGCCGTCGACGGACAGTCGCGCGACGACGGCGGCCAGCGGCTCGATCGTGACGGCCATCCAGTGCGCGTTGGCATGGACCATGTGGGTGGCGTCGACCATCATGCCGACATGGCCGCGGAAGAAGATGAGGTCGCCGCGGTCCAGCGCGACCTCCGTCGAGATGGGCTCGCCCAGGGCAGCCTGCTGCTGGTCGCTGTCGCGCGGGGCGGGGATGCCGCATTGCGCGAGCGCCATCTGGACGAGGCCGGAGCAATCGATCCCGCCGCCGCCGCGTCCACCCCACAGATAGGGCATGCCGACGAGCGTGCCGGCGACCGCGGCGGGGTCGGTCGCGTGGGCGGGCGCGGGCGAGACATGCGCGGCGGGGATGAATCCGCCGTCCGCCAGCGCGAGAAACTGGTCGTCGATGACGCCGGCGACCTGGCTGCCGATCGGCAGGATGGTCGGCGAGGGCGTCTTGATATCGGCGTCCGCGAAGACGAGCGTCGCGAGGGCCGTTACGATGTGGGTCGTGACGGGGCCGGCCGGTACGAGCGCGGCGGTCGGCACGTAGCCGACATAGTCGTCGGCGACGCAGTAGCCCCAGCACCACTCGTCCGCCATGTCGACCACCGCGAACGGTTCGCCGGGCAGCAACTGCGAGACCGCGGGCGCGCCGCTGTCGGGTGCCTTGTGCAGCATCGTCGCCGCCCCGCCGCAGATGCGGGGGAGCGGGAGGACATAGTGCGGCGCGAACAACCGGTCGGCGAGCGCGATATCGGCGATGTCGCGGCGGGCGGCGGTGATGCGCGGGTCAAAAACCCGCGAGGGTCCGGTCAGCCGGAAGCGATCAGCAGAGCGCCGCAGCGGGCTGTCGGCGATCGGATCGGTCCTGATCGTGGATAAGACTGTCGAACCCTTCAAGAAAATCATTCCCCACAGCGGTGCGTGCGACGAACACGTTGCGCCGGTCGGCCTCGTCCCGCTCGCGACGCAGATAGCCGAGCGTGCCCAGCGTGTTCAAGGCCCGCGTCACGACCGGTTTCGAGACGCCCAGAGTGTGGGCCAGACCGCGCACGGTGTGCGGGCCGGGGGTGAGGTAGACCGCCAGCAGCAGGGCCATCTGGCGGTTGGTCAGGTCAGGTTTGCCGGATCGGACATAGCCGACCAGCGTATTCATCCAGGTACCTAGCGACGTAATCGGCACTTCTCCGCACCTTTGTCCATGGGGCACGACGGCCGGGTTCCATCAAAACACACAGGTGGACGGATCGTTTCACGTCGGATCGGACTGCGTTCCCGTCATGTTCGTTTCTGGGGCACCGAAGCGATTGAAAAGATAGCGCCATGCAGCGCGCAAACCCAGCGCCTCGCCGCCTTTCGGACGACCGGGGCGGGCAGTGGGACGCCATGCGAAGGTGTCGAAATGCGCCCATGGAATATCGGTTGGGACGAAGCGTTGCAGGAACAGAGCGGCGGTGACGGCGCCGGCGAGACCGCCTTCGCCGGCATTGTTGATGTCGGCGATGCCGGACTTCAGCATGTCGTTGTAGGGGGCCCAGAGCGGCATGCGCCAGACCGGGTCCGCCGTGGCGGTGCCGGCGGCGATCAGCGCGTCGGCCAGCGCGTCATCGTTGGCGAACAGCGCGGGCAGGTCCGGCCCCAGCGCGACGCGGGCCGCGCCGGTGAGCGTGGCGAAGTCTAGGATGAGTTCGGGCGTGTCTTCCCCCGCGCGGGTCAGTGCGTCGCCGAGCACGAGCCGGCCCTCCGCGTCGGTGTTGCCGATCTCGACGCTCAATCCCTTGCGGCTGGCGAGCACGTCGCCGGGGCGGAAGGCGTCGCCGGCAATGGCGTTTTCGACCGCAGGGATCAGCAAATGGAGCCGGACGGGGAGCTGCGCCTCCATCACCAGCATGGCGAGCGCCAGCGCGTGCGCCGCGCCGCCCATGTCCTTTTTCATCAGCAGCATGCCGGAGGTCGGCTTGATGTTCAGCCCGCCGCTGTCGAACACGACGCCCTTGCCGACGATGGCAATGCGCGGATGGGCGGGGTCGCCCCAGAGCAGTTCGATCATGCGCGGGGCGCGGGCCGGGACGGCGGCGCGGCCGACCGCGGCGACCATCGGGAAGCCACGGGCAAGATCGTCGCCCTGCGTCACGGTGAGCGACGCCTGGAAGCGGGCGGCGACGCGTTCGACCTGCGCGGCGAGGTCGGCGGGGCCCATGTCGGACGCGGGCGTATCGACGAGGTCGCGGACAAGCGCGGTCGCCGCGGCCAGCGAGACCATCGCGTCGATCTCCGCCGGGCGGCGGGTGAGCAGGATGCGTTGCGGGATGGGATCGCCCGCCGAGCGATAGCGATCGAAGCGGTGGTGGGCGAGCAGCCAGCCGAGCGTCGCGGCGGTGGGGACGTCGTCGTGGAAGCGGTAGTGGCCGGCGGGGAGTGCGGCGACCAGCGCGGCGAGCTGCCACGGATCGTCGCTGCCGTCGCTGCCGGCTACGACGGACCATTCGTCGGGCTTGTGGCCGGGCAGGATTACAACCGAGCCCGGTTTGCCGGTGAACTGCGCGGTCGTGACCGCGACGCGGGTCCGTTCCGGCTGCGTCGCGACCCAGTCGTCGAGCTGGGCGGGCTGGATCAGCTGGATGCCGTGGGCCGGCTGGCCGCGGTCGGGGACGAGGAGCGATGCGAAGTCTGTCATGCCGAGAGCATAGGCATCCCGATTCGGGAAAACCATGGCGGCGACGGTCAATTCGGCGGCGGGGAGGGGGTGCCGGTTCGTGTTGCCGTCGTGGAGCACGAGACGTTTCGTGACATCACGGGCGGATGGCAGCATTCCGGACCGGCTTTCGGACAGGACAAAAGGTCCTACCGAGACGGCATTCCGCTGCCCACATTCCGGATGTATGCCCACGGCAGGGATGGCGAACGGATGTTATTGACAGGTGTTCACGCACGGTCTGTCGCTTGCGAAGACCTCCGCGTCGCTTGCATGGCGCGGCTGTTGCGTTAAAGGACCCGGCATCAACAGGAAGGCGGACTATGGCGCGCAATCCGGGGCGGCCCCTCTCCCCCCATCTCACCATCTGGAAATGGGGCCCGCATATGCTGGTCTCGATCCTGCATCGTGCCACCGGCGTCGCGCTCGCGACGGGCGGGGCGATGCTGTTCACCTGGTGGCTGTCCGCCATCGCGTCGGGGCCGGACGCCTATGCGAGCTTCTCGCGCTACGTGATCGACGCCGAGGGCTCGGGTGGCCTTGCCATGTTCACGACGCTGCTGGCGAAGGTCGCGGCGGTCGGTCTGACCTGGGCGTTCTTCCAGCATATGGCGACGGGCATCCGTCACCTCGTGCTCGACCTGGGCGCGGGTTACGAGCTGAAGACCAACCGGACATTCGCGCGGCTGACGATGGTCGCATCGACGCTGCTTACCCTGATCCTCTGGATCTGGGCCTGGAGGAACTGATGGGGACCGGAACGAATATCGGCCGCGTCCGCGGGCTTGGATCGGCGCACCACGGTGCGATGCACTGGTGGCGGCAGCGGCTGACCGCGGGCGGCAACATCGTGACGATGGTGTGGTTCGTCGTGTCGTTGTTCCGGCTGCCGTCGCTTGACCATGCGTCGGTCGTGACGTGGCTGCAGTCGCCGTTCAACGCGGTGATGATGTTGCTGCTCGTCGGATCGGTCTTCTATCATTTTCGTCTCGGATTGCAGACGGTGATCGAAGATTATCAGCATGAGGGCTCGCGCTTCGTCGCGATCGTCCTACTTAACTTCTATACGATCGCACTTGCGGCGATCGCTGTCTTCTCGATCCTCAAGATCGCTTTCGGAGCCGCCTGACCATGGCTGAGGCCTACAAGATCATCGATCACGTCTATGACGCCGTTGTGGTGGGGGCCGGAGGCTCCGGCCTGCGCGCAACGATGGGGATCGCTGAATCGGGCCTCAAAACGGCCTGCATCACGAAGGTGTTTCCGACGCGCAGCCACACGGTCGCGGCGCAGGGCGGCATCGCCGCTTCGCTCGGCAACATGGGTCCGGATCACTGGACCTGGCACATGTACGATACCGTCAAGGGTTCGGACTGGCTGGGCGACCAGGACGCGATCGAATATCTGTGCCGTGAGGCCCCGGCCGCGGTGTATGAGCTGGAGCATGCCGGCGTGCCGTTCAGCCGCACGACCGAAGGCAAGATCTATCAGCGGCCGTTCGGCGGCATGATGCAGAACATGGGCGAAGGTCCGCCGGCCCAGCGCACCTGCGCCGCCGCAGACCGCACCGGCCACGCGATGCTGCATTCGCTGTACCAGCAGAGCCTGAAGTACGACGCGGACTTTTACATCGAATATTTCGCGCTCGACCTGATCATGGAAGATGGCGAGTGCCGCGGCGTGATCGCTATGTGCATGGAAGACGGCACGATCCACCGGTTCCGCGCCCATTCGGTGGTGCTGGCGACCGGCGGCTACGGGCGCTGCTACTTCTCCGCGACGTCGGCGCACACCTGCACCGGCGACGGCGGCGGGATGGTGCTACGCGCCGGCCTGCCGTTGCAGGACATGGAGTTCGTGCAGTTCCACCCGACCGGGATCTACGGCGCGGGCGTTCTGATCACCGAGGGTGCGCGCGGCGAGGGTGGTTACCTGACCAACTCCGAGGGCGAGCGATTCATGGAGCGCTACGCTCCGTCCGCAAAGGACCTGGCGTCGCGAGATGTGGTGTCGCGGTCGATGGCGATGGAGATCCGCGAGGGTCGCGGCGTCGGCAAGGACAAGGACCATATCTACCTGCATCTGGATCACATCGATCCGGCCGTGCTGGCCGAGCGCCTGCCCGGCATCAGCGAGACTGGCAAGGTGTTCGCGGGCGTCGACCTGACGCGCCAGCCGCTGCCGGTGACGCCGACGGTGCATTACAACATGGGCGGCATCCCCTGTAACTATCACGGCGAAGTCGTGACGTTGAAGGACGGCAACCCGGACTCGGTCGTGCCGGGGCTGTTCGCGGTCGGCGAGGCGGCATGCGTTTCGGTGCATGGTGCGAACCGGCTGGGGTCCAACTCGCTGATTGATCTGGTCGTGTTCGGTCGTGCGACCGGCCACCGGATCAACGAGATCACGAAACCGGGCGCACCGCACAAGCCGGTGTCGAAGGAAATGGACGATTTCGCGCTGACCCGGCTCGACCGGTTCCGCAACTCGAGCGGTGCCGAGACGACGGCGGCGATCCGGCTGGACATGCAGAAGACGATGCAGGCGCATGCCGCGGTGTTCCGCGACACGAACTTGTTGAACGAGGGCATCGAGAAGATCGATCGCGTTCAGGCGCGGCTGAACGATGTCGGCGTGGTCGATCGCTCGCTGATCTGGAACACGGATCTGATTGAGACGCTGGAACTCGACAACATGCTGCCGCAGGCGGTGGTGACGGTGCACAGCGCCGCGAACCGCCACGAAAGCCGTGGTGCGCACATGCACGAGGATTATCCCGAGCGGCATGACGACGAGTGGATGAAGCACACGATCAGCTGGTTCGACAAGGGTCGGGTCACACTCGATTATCGCCCGGTGCATGACTACACGCTCACCGACGATATCGAATATATCAAGCCCAAGGCACGGGTTTACTGATTTGACGAGAGGCCCGGACCGGATGGTTCGGGCCTTTTCACATTGCGAAGCGGAGGGTGAGCGGCATGACGGATGGCGCGCAGGAAGTTACGGACAAGCGCCCGGTGCCGCGCAAGCTCGGGCTTCACGTGCTCATGCTTCTCGCGCCCTTGTTCGCGAGTGGACCTGCAGGCCACATGCCCGCGATGGCCGGGCTAAGTGCCGACTTCTGGCATGGCACAGTGATCGGGCTTGCGTTGGTCGTCGGGGTTGCCGGAATGATTCTGATGGTACGGGACACGCATGCGCGTCGGCCGTCCTGATGGCCGAAGGTTTTGAACGGCATCGCCAGCCCTGGACGCAGGACGAGATTCAGAAGCTCCACAAGTTCGCGGCGAAGGGGATGGCGATGAAGGCTATCTCTAAGGCGCTGACCCGGAGCGAGGAGTCGATCAAGGACCGCGCGAAGGTCGACGGGTTGAAGATTTCCAAGCTGCGTTAGGCGGGGCTGGCGGCTGGCTCGGATGGTGATCGCACCGTGCCGCGCAACCCAGAACGGGTCCGCTGACTAAGATGCCCAACCTCGTTTGGTTCGAGCCCGTCGAGAACTCAGCGCTGAGTTCTCGACGGGCTCGAACCAAACGGGGTGGGGGCTGGGGTTGATGCGGTTTCGACTAAACGCGTTGGGATGTTTGGCGGGTTCTCGACAAGCTCGAACCGAACGGAGGGGGTGGATCGGGCGGTGGCCGACACGCTCCGCTAGCCCTTATTGAACCCGGCACTCCACGCCCTTGGCCGAAGCGACCGTTTCGCCCGGCTTGAGCGGGGCGAGGGTCGCCTGCTGCAGGCCACGCGTCCACCATTGCCATTTGTCGCCGACATAGCGGGCGCCGCTCGCCGCGACGGCGGAGCGCATCTCGGTCGTGCCGTCGCCGATGTGGAGGGTGAGCGTTTCGGGGTCGACGAACACCGCGCGTACGGTGCGGCCGTCAGTGCAGAGGAAGCGCGCCCCCTGGCCGGCGTCGGATGCGGCGACCGGGGTGGCGGTGTCGACCATGTTGCTGGTCGCGGTGACCTCCGAGCCGCCGCAGCCCGCGAGGAGGAGGAGGGGAGCCAGGCGCTTCATCGGAACGGGGGTTCGTCGAAGGCGCGCAATTTACGGCTGTGGAGCTGGTCGCCGGCGGCGCGCAACTCGCCGATCGCGGCGATGCCGATCCGGAGATGTTCCGAGATCGCGCGTTCGTAGAAGCGGTTGGCCTGGCCCGGCAACTTGATTTCCCCGTGAATCGGTTTGTCGGATACGCAGAGCAAGGTGCCATAGGGAACGCGGAAGCGGTAGCCCTGTGCGGCGAGCGTTGCCGATTCCATGTCGATCGCGACGGCGCGGCTCTGGTTGAAGCGCAGCGCGGAGCGGGTGTAGCGCAGTTCCCAGTTGCGATCGTCCGTCGTCACCACGGTGCCGGTGCGCAGCCGGGCCTTGAGCACCTCGCGGCTTTCGCCCGAAACGATCTCCGCCCCGCGGACGAGCGCCTGCTGGACCTCCGCGATCGGTGGGATCGGGATTTCGGGGGGCAGCACGTCGTCCATGACATGATCGTCGCGCAGGTATGCGTGCGCCAGGACATAGTCGCCGATCCGCTGGCTGGGGCGCAGGCCGCCGCAATGGCCGATCATCAGCCAAGCCTCGGGCCGCATCACGGCGAGATGATCGGTGATGGTCTTCGCGTTGGACGGGCCGACGCCGATGTTGACGAGCGTGATGCCCGCGCGGTTGGGCGCGATCAGGTGGTAGGCGGGCATCTGGTGCTTGCGCCAGGCGCTGTCGTTGATCGCCAGTTCGGGGTCGGCATTGTCGGCGGTCAGTTCCAGCCCGCCGGCGCAGCTGAGCGCGGTATAGGGGCTGTCGCCGGTGACCTGCGCGCAGCCCCAGCGCACGAATTCATCGACGTAGCGGTGATAATTGGTGAACAGGATGTAGTTCTGGACATGCGCGGTCGGCGTACCGGTGTAGTGGCGCAGCCGGGCGAGGCTGAAATCCGTGCGCTGCGCATCGAACAGCGCGAGCGGGTGGGGGACGCCGGGGCCGCCCTCCCACAGGCCGTCCGCGATCTCGTCGCCGATGTGGGCGAGTTCGTTGGCCGGGAATATGCGCGCGAGTTCGGTCGCGGCGGCGCTCGACAGGTCGACGTCGTGGCCGGCATCGAGGACATAGGGGTAGGGGATCTCCTGCCGCCCGCGGCCGACCTCCACCACCGCGCCGTAATCGTCGACCAGCAGGTCGATCTGGCGTGCGAGATAGTCGCGGAAGAGCGCGGGTTGGGTGATGTTGACGGCATAGTGGCCGGGGCGGGTCAGCCGGCCATAGGCACGCATGACATGGTCGCGCGGGGTGCCGCCGTCGTAGTGGAGGCGCAGCTCTGGATAGGCGAAAGCGCCGGCAACGCGGGCGGCCTCGTCCGGGCGTTCGCCATGGTCGATGTAGCGCCCGAGCGCGTGGCGGAGCGCCACGACGGAGGTGCGGTAGATATGGTCGAGTTCGTCGACCAGTGCGTAGCTGCGTTCGGATGCCATCGCCGTTTTTAGGGCGGGGGCGCGGGGACCGCAATGGCGGTCGCGTCTGGTGGCACTTCCGTCGTCCCGGACCCGGTCCGAGACGACGAAGAGCGTAACGCCTAGAGCTGCGTCAGCAGATGCTCGGCGGAGCTGACGCGATATTCGCCGGGTTCCTCGACGTTCAGCTGCGTGACGACGCCGTTGTCAACGATCATCGAGAAGCGCTGTCCGCGGGTGCCCATGCCGAAGCCGCTGCCGTCCATGGTGAGGCCGAGCGCCTTGACGAAGTCGGCATTGCCGTCGGCCAGCATGGTGATGCCGTCCGCTTCGCCATCGCGCGCCCAGGCGCCCAGGACGAAGGCGTCGTTGACCGCGGTAGCGGCGATTTCGTCGACGCCCTTGGCGCGCAGGGCGTCGGCCTGTTCGACGAAGCTGGGCAGGTGGCGGGCGGAGCAGGTCGGCGTGAAGGCGCCGGGAACGGAGAAAAGCGCGACCTTGCGGCCGGCGAACCAGGTTGCGGTCTCGACGGGCTCGGGGCCGTCTAGCGTCACCTTTTGCAGTGTGGCCTGGGGGATGGTGTCGCCGATGCTGATCGTCATGCGTGTCTTCCTTCGGAGCGTGTTGCGACCTGTAACGCGTGCGCGGCGGGAAGGTCCCTGGCGATCAGCCGCGTGCTGCGGTTTCCATGCGCCAGCGCATGAAGCGCGGGGCGAGGCGGGGGGCGATCCGCATGCCGATCAGCGCGGCGCGCCACGCCGGGGTCTGGGTGCGGGGCGCGGCGCGGCGCAGTTCGTCGATCCCCTCGCGGACGCGGCCGGCCATGACGAGCGCCTCGCCGCATTCGAACGCGATTTCCGACTCGATCGATTTGCGCATGGTGAGCGCGGTGTCGCATTCGGGGCGGCCGGCAAGCCGCTGAACCGCATTGTCGTACACCGCGGCGACCGCGCGAAGGAGCGGCAGGCGCGCGGCGGACAGCGAATCCGGGCGGCGGCGGTAGCGGTGGAGCGCCTGTGGCACGACGGCGCAGGCCCAGCCATTTTCGAGCAGGCGGATCCAGAGGTCGAGATCCTCCGCCGATTGCAGGTCGTTCGACCAGCCGCCGACCGAGCGGAGCGCGACGGCCTTCAGCATGCAGGCGGTGAAGACGTTGAACTGCCGCGCCAGCACGCGATCGAGCGTGGCGGGCGGAGCCTGCGGCGAGACGCTGGAGAAGGACAAGCCGTCGAGCTTTGCACTGCCGAAATAGACCGCGTCGCAGGTGACGAAGCCGATGTCCGGATCGGCGGCGATCGCCCGCGTCATGACCGCCAGATAGTCCGGCAGGTACGCGTCGTCCCCGTCAAGCAGGGCGATCAGCGGCGCGCGGGCATCGGCCAGCGCCCGGTTGCGCGCCGCGGAGACGCCGACGTTGGCGGTGCGGATCAGCCGGATCCGCGAGTCGCCGGCAAACGGCTCCATCGCGCCGGCCAGATCGTCGGGCGATCCGTCGTCCACCACGATCGCTTCCCAGTCCGTCATCGTCTGCGCCTGCAACGACAGCAGCGCGTCCGCGATGAAGCCGGCGCAGCGATAGGCGGGCACCAGCACGGAAACGGCAGGGATCGGAGGGGTTGGCATAGACCGGGTTCCGTACGCCCTAACCCGTTACCCAACAATGTAATTGACGGTAATCTGCTGTTTAGGACGAGGCAGAGGAAAGTCGAACGCAGCCGAGGCGGGGTGACGACCGGGGCGGACGGGGATAGGACAAGGCCATGGATCATCCGCGTTTTCTTTCCGGCCAGATGCTGCTCGCGATGCCGGGTATCGGCGATCCGCGGTTCGAGCGCGCGGTGGTCGCGATGTGTTCGCACGACCCGGACGGCGCGCTGGGCATCGGCGTGGGGCGGACGATTCCGGAGATCCGGCTGCACGGCCTGCTGGCGCAGGTGGAGATCGACGTGGGCGTGGCGCCCGACGTGCCGGTCCATGTCGGCGGGCCGGTGGAGCCGCAGCGCGGGTTCGTGCTGCACGGGCAGGACTGGGGCGGGCAGGATACGCTGCATGTCGGGAAACGCTGGGCGTTGACCGGCACGCTGGACGTCCTGCGCGCGATCGCGGCGGGGCGCGGGCCGCGGCAGTTCGTCGTGGCACTGGGCTATGCCGGCTGGACCGGTGGGCAGCTGGACATGGAGATGACGCGCCACGGCTGGTTCGCGACGCCGGGCACCGACGCGCTGCTGTTCGACACGCCGACCGAGGGGCGGTGGGACGGGCTGTTCCGTGCGGCGGGCGTCGATACGAGGATGCTGGCGAGCGAGGCGGGGCACGCCTGAGCCACGATCGCGCGGCTCGGAATTGCGGATATAAAGACATCTTTATATTTGCATCACCGCCCGGCGGACGGTAGATGGCCGCCATGAACGTCGCGCCCCTGCGCGATCTATCGGGAGACCCAGCGTGGCCACCATGACCGCCGACACATTCAACGACTATGTCATCCAGGACATCTCGCTCGCCGAATATGGCCGCAAGGAAATCGAGATCGCCGAGACCGAGATGCCCGGCCTGATGGCGCTTCGCACCGAATTCGGCGCGACGCAGCCGCTGAAGGGTGCGCGCATCGTCGGTTCGCTGCACATGACGATCCAGACCGCCGTGCTGATCGAGACGCTGACCGCGCTGGGCGCCGACGTCCGCTGGGCATCGTGCAACATCTATTCGACGCAGGACCATGCCGCCGCCGCGATCGCCGCGACGGGGGTGCCGGTGTTCGCCATCAAGGGCGAGACGCTTGCGGAATATTGGGACTATGTCGAGCGCATCTTCGACTGGGGTGACCAGACCTGCAACCTGATCCTGGACGATGGCGGCGATGCCACCATGTTCGCGCTGTGGGGCGCGCGCCTTGAAGCAGGGGAAAGCCTGCCCGAGCCGGAGAATGACGAGGAAGTCGAATTCCAGCGCGTCGTGAAGGCGTTCGTCGCCAAGCGTCCGGGTTACCTGACCGAGACGGTCAAGAACATCAAGGGCGTGTCGGAAGAGACCACGACCGGCGTTCACCGCCTGTACGAGATCGCCAAGAAGGGTATGCTGCCCTTCCCGGCGATCAACGTGAACGACAGCGTCACGAAGTCGAAGTTCGACAACCTCTACGGTTGTAAGGAGTCGCTGGTCGACGCGATCCGTCGCGCCACCGACGTCATGCTGGCCGGCAAGGTCGCGACCGTCGCCGGCTTCGGCGATGTCGGCAAGGGTTCGGCCCAGTCGCTCCGTAACGGCGGCGCGCGCGTCCTCGTGACCGAAGTCGATCCGATCTGCGCGCTGCAGGCGGCGATGGAGGGTTTCGAAGTCGTGACGATGGAAGAGGCCGTGACGCGGTCCGACATCTTTGTGACGGCGACCGGCAATGCCGACGTCATCACCGCGGACCACATGGCCGCGATGAAGCCGATGAGCATCGTCTGCAACATCGGCCACTTCGACAGCGAGATCCAGATTTCGGCACTGTCGAACTACGAGTGGACCGAAGTGAAGCCGCAGGTCGACCTGGTGCGTTTCCCGGACGGCAAGCAGATCCTGATCCTGGCGAAGGGTCGCCTGGTCAATCTGGGTTGCGCGACCGGTCACCCGTCGTTCGTGATGTCGTCCAGCTTCACCAACCAGGTGCTGGCGCAGATCGAATTGTGGACCAAGCCGGGCCACTACGCGAACGAAGTGTTCGTCCTGCCGAAGCATCTCGACGAGAAGGTCGCGCTGCTTCACCTCGAGAAGCTGGGCGTCAAGCTGAGCAAGCTGACCGAGAAGCAGGCGAGCTATATCGGTGTTTCCACCGAAGGCCCGTTCAAGCCGGACCATTACCGCTACTAAGCGATGACCGGCGCGCCCGAGCGGGCGCGTCGTTCCACAAACGAGCCCTTCCTCCACGCCGGAGGGAGGGCTTTTTTGCGGCTTGGCGTAGCGCCGCGCCCACCTCTACAAGCGACGGCATGAAAGCGATGCGCGGCAGATCGTCATGGTGACCCTGGGCCCCGCGGCCGTCGCGGGGATCGCCGCGATCCTGGCCGCGTGGCTGGTCGCCGCGGTGGTCGCCACGCTGTACGGATTGCGCCGGGCGGCGGCGGCGCGCGGGGCGACGGCGGAGGCGGAGCGGTTGGCGCTGTTGTTGCGTGATGCGCCGGCGATCCCGCTGCGGGTTGCGGCGGACGGGCGGCTGGACGCGCCGGCGCGGCTGGGCGACTGGCTGGGCCTGCGCAAGCTGCCGCTGTACCTGGTCGACCTGGGCGGGGCGGACGAAGGGCTGCCGCTGGACGAGGCGGTGGCGCTGGCGGACGACGTGCGGACCGCGCAACGCAGCGCGCGCCCGTTCCAGCGGACCTTGCACCCGCGAGGCGGCAAGCGCGTGCTGGTGGTGCGCGGGCGGCCGGCGGGTACGGGGCGCGCGGGCGAGATCCTGCTCTGGGTGTTCGACGATACCGACAGTCGCCGCGAGATCGAGCAATTGGGCGCGGAGACGGAGCGGCTGGGGCAGGCGGTGGCGGCGATCTCCTCGCTGATCGAGGCGGCGCCGTTCCCGATGTGGCACCGCGGGCCGGACCTGCGGCTGGCGCTGGTCAACGGAGCCTATGTCGCGGCGGTCGAGGGACGGGACGGCGCGGACGTGGTGACGCGCGGGCTGGAACTGGTCGAGGGGCAGGCGGGGCGTGGGCCGCTGGCGGCGGCCGCCGAGGCGCGGGCGCAGGACCGCGTGCTGCGCCGGACGGTGCCCGCGACGATCGCCGGTGCGCGGCGGATGGTGCGGATCACCGACGTGCCGCTCGGGCCGGGCGGGGTCGCGGGCTATGCCGTCGATGTCGAGGAGCTGGAGGAGGCGCGCGCCGACCTCAATCGTTTCGCCCGGACGCAGCGCGATCTGCTCGACCGGTTGTCGGCGGGCGTGGCGCAGTTCGCGGCGGACCGGAGTCTGGTGTTCTACAACCATCCGTTCCTGCGGATGTTCGCGTTGCAGCCCGAATGGCTGGCCGACCGGCCGGAGTTCGACCGCGTGCTCGACCGGATGCGCGAGGCGCAGCGCGCGCCCGAAAGCCGTGATTTCCCGCGCTGGCGGATGGAGCGGCGCGGCTGGTTCACTGCTCCGGATGCGGTCGAGGAGAATTGGCTGCTGCCGGGTGGGTCGCATTACCGCCTGCTGGCGCAGCCGTTGCCGGACGGTGGCCTGCTGCTGATCTTCGAAGATCGGACCGAGCAGCTCCAGTTGGCGAGCGCGCGCGATACGTTGCTGCGCGTGCGGACCGCGACGTTCGACAATCTGTTCGAGGCGGTCGGCGTGTTCGCCGCGGATGGCCGGCTGCATCTGTGGAATAACCGGTTCAAGGATGTCTGGGGGCTGGCGGATGCGGAGCTGGCGCAGAGCCCGCGGGTCGATGCGCTGGTCGAATCGGTGGCGCGGCGGCTGGCGAATCCGAGCCGCGCGGGACTGATCCGCGAACTGGTGCGGATCGCGACGATCGAGCGGCAGCAGCGATCGGGTCGCGTGGAGTTCACCGACGGACGCCATTTCGAGTTCGCGGCGGTGCCGTTGCCCGATGGCAACGCGCTGTTCACGATGCTGGACATCACCGCGAGCCGCGGGATCGAGGCGGCGTTGCGCGAGCGGGCGGAGGCGCTGGAGCAGGCCGATCTGCTCAAGACCGCGTTCGTGGCCAATATGAGTTACGAACTGCGCGTGCCGCTGACCTCGATCTCCGGCTTCGCGGAGATGCTGGGGGGCGGCTATGCCGGGGCGCTGGGCGATACGGCGAAGGATTATGTCGCGGCGATCCTGTCGTCGGTCGCGCGACTGTCCGCGCTGATCGAGAATATCCTCGACCTGACGCAGAGTGAGGCCGGTAGCCTGCCGCTGGCGGCGGAGACGGTCGATCTGGGTGCGCTGGTCGCCGACGGGGGCGCGCAGGCAAGCGCGGCGGCAAAGGCGGTGGGGCTGGACCTGGCGGTGGAGATCGTCCCACCGCTCGGCACGATGACGGGCGATCCGCGGCGCTTGCGGCAGGTGATCGACCATCTGCTGCACAATGCGGTGCGGTTCACGCCGGCCGGGGGCGCGGGCGACGGCGAGCAGGGGCGCGTGCTGTTTCGCGCGACGCGGGCGGGCGACATGGTCGAGATCGTCATATCTGACAACGGGCCGGGAATCGCGCGCGAGCGGCAGGCGGGGCTGTTCGACCGGTTTCGCAGCGGGACGGGATCGACCGCGCCACGCAACGGGCGCGATACGCCGGGGCCGGGCCTGCCGCTGACCCGCCGGCTGGTCGAGGCGCATGGCGGCACGATCGTGCTGGCGAGCGAGCCGGGCGAAGGCACCACCGTGATCGTGCGGTTGCCGGCGGACCCGTTGTGATGGCGGATGGGGTGATCCTGGCGGATGCGGCGGCGACCGAGGCGGTCGGGCGCGCGTTGGCTGATGTCGTGCGGGCGGGCGATGTGATCGCGCTGTTCGGCGACCTGGGGGCGGGCAAGACGACGCTGTCGCGCGGGCTGCTCGCGGGGCTGGGGTTGGAGGGCGAGGCGCCGAGCCCAACCTTTGCGATCGTGCAGCCTTATGCCCCGCCCGACGTGCGGTTGCCGGTCGCGCATGTCGACCTGTACCGGATCGATGCGCCGGAGGATGCGGCCGAACTGGGGCTGGACGACTATCGTAAAGACGGCGTGTTGCTGGTCGAATGGCCGGAGCGGATGGGGGCGGAGGCGTGGGCGGACGCGCTCCGATTGTTCCTGGTCGCGACACCGGACGGCGCGCGCCGCTTGACAGCGGAACGGCCGCCGTCTTGGGAGCAGAGATGGCCACCACGATCGACATGATTCCCCCGCCGCATGCGCCGGCGTTCCTGACCGGGTGCGGCTGGGACGGCGCGGCGATCCTGCCGCTGGCCGGCGACGCGAGTTTCCGGCGCTATTTCCGCGTGCGGCGCGGCACGCAGGATGCGGTGCTGATGGATGCGCCGCCGGAGCATGAGGACAGCCGGCCGTTCCTGACGGTGGCATCGCACCTGACCGACATCGGGTTCCGCGCGCCGCGTATCCTGTCGCACGATCTGTCCGCGGGGCTGGTGCTGCTCGAGGATTTCGGCGACCTGCGGATGGCGGAGGCGTTGTCGGCCAAGCCAGAGCGCGAGACCGAGACGTACCAGGCAGCGATCGACCTGATCCGCGCGCTGCACGCTCACCCCGCCGCCGCCGCGCTGCCGGCCTATGACGATGCGGTGTATCACCGCGAGGCCGGGCTGTTCCCCGAATGGTATGCGCCGGCGGTGGGGATCGCGGTGGATCATGAGGGGTATCGCGCGGCTTGGAGCGCGGTGCTGGCGCGGCTCGACCGGGAGCCGGTCGTGACCGTGCTGCGCGACTATCATGCCGAGAATATCATGCTGCTGGACGACGGGGCGCTCGGGCTGCTCGATTTTCAGGATGCGCTCGCCGGGCATCCTGCCTATGACGTCGTGTCGCTGTTGCAGGATGCGCGGCGCGCGGTTTCACGGGAACTGGAGGCGGCGATGCTGTCGCATTACGGGCCGATCGACGAGACCGCCTACGCCATTCTCGGCGCGCAGCGGAATGCCAAGATCCTGGGGATCTTCACGCGGCTGTGGAAGCGCGACGGGAAGGACCGTTATCTGGCGTATCAGCCGCGCGTCTGGCGGTATCTGGAACGCGACCTGCTGCACCCCGCGCTGGCCGAGGTGCGGGCGTGGTTCGATGCGAACGTGCCCGCCGCGATGCGGGCGGGTTACTGGCCGGAGGCGGCGTGATGGCGCCGCGGTTGCCGGACGGGCGGACGCCGTTGTCGCTGAAGGCCGGCGGGTTGCCGGTGCGGACCGCGATGGTGATGGCCGCGGGGCTGGGCAAGCGGATGCGCCCGTTGACCGCGACCCGGCCGAAGCCGCTGGTGGAGGTGGCGGGGCAGCCGCTGATCGACCATGTGCTGGACCGGCTGCGGTCCGCGGGGATCGGGCGGGTGGTGGTGAACGTCCATTACCTTGCCGATTCGATCGAGGCGCATCTGGCGCGCAAGGCGAGCGACCTGGAGGTTATCGTTTCGGACGAGCGGGCGCAATTGCTGGAGACCGGCGGCGGGCTGGTGAAGGCGCTGCCGCTGATCGAGGACGACCGGTTCCTGGTGGTGAACAGCGACAATTACTGGGTCGACGGGCCGATCGACGCGATCCGCCTGCTGAGCCAGCGGTGGGACGATGCGACGATGGATGCGCTGCTGCTGATGGTGCCGCTGGCGCGTGCGAACTGCCACCGCGGGATCGGCGATTTCCATATGGCGGCCGACGGGCGGATCCGGCGTCGGAAGGCAGGGCGGGTGGCGCCGTTCGTCTATACCGGCGTGCAGATGGTGTCGCGACGGTTGCTCGATGGGGCACCGGAAGGGTCCTATTCGACCAATATCCTGTGGGACCGCGCGCTGGCGGCGGGGCGGGCTTTCGGGATCGTGCATCAGGGGCTGTGGTTCGACGTGGGCGATCCGGCGGCGATCCGGCAGACCGAGGCATTGCTGCTGAACGCCGCGTGATTCTCGTTCGAGTCCGGGCTTTCCTTTTGCTTCGTTCCCGTTAGGTTCCGCGGCGTGTCGCCCAATGTCTTCACCATCCCGTTGCACCGCGCGTTCGCGGATGCGCTTGTCGCCGGGTTGATCGCGCGGGCGGGGGGCGATCAGCTGGTGCTGGCACGCGGGCTCGTGCTGCTGCCCAACAACCGCGCGGTGCGGACCATGACGGACGCGTTCGTGCGGCGTGCGGAGGCGGGGCTGATGCTGCCCCGGCTGGTCGCGATCGGCGATATCGACGGGAGCGAGGCGGGCGCGATGCTCGACCCGATCGGCGAGGACCGCGCGCATCCGCCGGCGATCGATCCGCTGCGGCGGCAGCTGATCCTGGCGCGGCTGGTGCAGCAGGTGCGGCGCGATGCGGCGGACCCGGTCGATGCGGCGGAGGCGATGCGGCTGGCGGCGGACCTGGCGCGGACGCTGGACCAGCTGATCGCCGAGGAGATCGCGCCTGTGCGGCTGGCGGACAGCGTGGCGCCTGAACTGTCGGAGCATTGGCAGGCGTCGCTGACGGTGCTGGAGACGATCCTGGACCGCTGGCCGCGCGCGCTGGCGGCGGCGGGTGCGATCGATGCGTCGGACCGCCACAACCGGATGCTGCGTACGCTGGCCGACCTGTGGAAGGCGACGCCGCCGGCCGGGCTGGTCGTTGCGGCGGGGATCACCGGATCGACGCCTGCGCTGGCCGCGCTGCTGCGCCGCGTGTCGCGGATGGAGCAGGGAATGGTCGTGCTGCCGGGTGTCGACCTGGCGATGCCGACGGCGGAGTGGGAGGCGCTGGGGCCGCATGAGGCTACGGAAGAGGGTCGCCCCCCGGTGCCGTCGATCGAGACGCATCCGCAATATCATCTGAAGCTGCTGCTCGACCGAATGGGCGTGGCGCGCGGCGAAGTGGCGCGCTGGCGTTATGGCGGTGGCGAGGGCGATGCGCCCGCGGTGCGCAGCCGGGCGATCGGCAATGCGATGGCGCCGGCACGGTTCACGGGCAAATGGCAGACGCTGCCGCCGCGTGCGCGCCGGCTGTCGGGCATCCGCGCGGCGGAGTTCGCGTCGCCCGCGGACGAGGCGCGCGGGATCGCGATCGCGATGCGCGGGATGCTGGAGCAGCCGGGCAAGACAGCCGCGCTGGTGACGCCGGACCGGGCGCTGGCGCGGCGCGTGGTGTCGCAGTTGCGGCGCTGGAACATCGCGGCGGACGACAGCGCGGGGCGGCCACTGTCCGCGACGCCGCCGGGCGCGCTGCTGCTCGCGCTGGCGGAGGCGGCGGCGGAGTCGTTCGCGCCGGTGCCGTTGCTGGCGTTGCTGAAACACCCGCTGGTGCAACCGGACGACGATCGGCTGGCGTGGCTGGACGGGGTGCGGCGGCTGGACCGGGCGTTGCGCGGACCGCGGCCGGCGGCGGGGCTGGATGGGCTGGGCGACTATCTGGCCGGCGGCGAGGGGCGCGATGCGCGGGTGCGGACGCCGGCGGGCGAGTGGTGGGCGAAGCATGTCGACATGCTGCGCCCGGTGGAGGCGGCGTTTGCCGGCGGGGCGGAGCTTGGCCCGCTGGTGACCGCGCTGCGTGTGGCGGCGTCCGCCCTGAGTGGTGACGGGATCTGGTCGGGGCCGGCCGGGCGCGCGGCGGCGGACCTGATCGCCGGGCTTGAGGATGCGGCGGCGGACGGGCCGCTGCTGGCGGACGTCACCGCGCTGCCGATCCTGTTGCGCGGGTTGATGGAGGCGGTGGCGGTGCGGCCGCCGCAGGGCGGGCATCCGCGGCTGTTCGTCTGGGGGCTGATCGAGGCGCGGTTGCAGCATGCCGACCTGATCGTGCTGGGCGGGTTGAACGAGGGGACGTGGCCGGCGGCTCCGGCGCCCGACCCCTGGCTGGCGCCGCGGATCCGGCAGGTGCTGGGCCTGCCCGGGCTGGAGCGGCGGATCGGGTTGGCGGCGCATGACTTCGCGTCGGGGCTGGGGGCGCGGCGGGTGCTGGTGACGCGCGCCAGGCGCGATGCGCGCGCGCCGGCGATCGCGTCGCGGTTCTGGCTGCGGATGGAGGCGATGACCGGCGGCATCACGCGCGATCCGCGGTTGATGGCGCAGACCCAGGCGATCGACCATGTTGCCGGGCCGCCGGCCTATGCCGCGCGGCCGGCCCCGTCGCCGCCGATCGCAGACCGGCCGCGGCGGATCGCGGTGACGCGGCTCGACCGGTTGAAGGCCGATCCGTACGCCTTCTACGCCGGTGCGATGCTGAAGCTGGACGCGTGGGACATGGTCGATGCCGATCCGTCGGCGGCGTGGCGCGGTACCGCGGTGCATGCGGTGTTCGAGGCGTGGATGCGCGAGGATCGCTGCGATCCGGCGGCGCTGCGCCCGCGGGCGGCGCGGATGCTGGCGGAGACGTCGGCGCACCCGGTGCTACGCGCGCTGTGGACGCCGCGGCTGCTGGAGGCGATCGACTGGGTCGCTGAACGGATCGCGGAAGGGGAAGCGGAGGGTCGTGTGCCGTTGATCGCGGAGGTGCGCGGCAAGGCGGAGGTCGCGGGGATCGAGCTGTTCGGGACGGTCGACCGGATCGACCGGATGCCCGACGGGCGGCTGGCGATCGTCGACTACAAGACCGGCAAGGCGCCGTCGAAGCGGCAGGTGGAGGCGGGCTATGCGATGCAGTTGGGGCTCCTCGGGTTGATCGCGGAGCAGGACGGTTTTCCCGACCTGAAGGGCGATCCGGCGGCGTTCGAATATTGGTCGCTGGCGGCGGACGGCGACCGGCTGGGCCACGCGTCGAGCCCGGTGGGGATCGACAAACAGGGCCGCGGGATCGACCCGGCGGAGTTCACGCGGCTGGCGGCGAGCGTGCTGGGCGAGGCGGTCGATCGCTGGCTGCTCGGCGATGCGCCGTTCACCGCGAAGCTGCACCCGGAATATGCGCCGTACGGCGATTACGACCAGCTGATGCGGCTGGACGAATGGTATGGGCGTAGCGATGGCGCATAGATTCACGCCGCTGATCCCGCTCAAGGGCGACCAGTTGCGCGCGTCGGACCCGGCCGAGCTGGTCTGGCTGTCTGCGTCGGCGGGCACCGGCAAGACCCACGTCCTGACCGCGCGCGTGTTGCGGCTGCTGCTGTCGGGCGTCGATCCGGCGGCGATCCTGTGCCTGACCTTTACCAAGGCGGGCGCGGCGGAGATGGCGGACCGGATCCACGGGCGGCTGGCGGCGTGGGTGCGGCTGGACGATGCGAAGCTGCGCAAGGAGCTGTTCGCGCTGGGCGAGCCGCATGGCGACGAGGCGGTGGCGGGGGCGCGGACGTTGTTCGCGCGCGTGCTGGAGGCGGCGGGCGGCGGGCTGCGCATCCAGACGATCCATGCCTTCTGCCAGACATTGCTTGCGGGGTTTCCGGCGGAGGCGGGGCTGACGCCGGGGTTCCGGCCGATCGAGGGGCGCGAGGAGGGCGCGCTGGCGCGGCGCGTGCTGGCCGAGATGCTGGTCGCGGCGGAGCGCGAGGGCGACCTGGGGCTGATCCGCGACGTGCAGACGCTGTCGAGGCGGCTGGGCGAGGGGGCGGCGGAGGCGTATCTGATGGAGTGCACCCGCGCGCCGGATGCGCTGGCGGAGCTGGGCGCGCGGTCCGGGATCGAGGCGCGGTTGCGGGCGGCGCTGGACGTGCCGGTCGGCGATGTCGAGGAGGCGATCGCCGCGGCGTGTGCGGATGACCAGTTCGACCTGGATGCGCTGTTCGAGATATCGGAGGCGAACGGCAACTGGGGCACCAAGACCGCGCTGGCGCGGGCGGACCGGATCGCGGCGTGGCTGGCGGGCGACCTGCCCGCACGCGCCGCGGGGCTGGCGGACCTGCATCAGGTATGGGCGAAGGCGGACGGGGAGCCGCGGTCGTTCGCCAAGGGGCAGGCGCCGCAGACGCCGGGCTATGCCGAGACCGCGATGCTGCTGCATGCGTGGTGCGGCGGCCTGCTGCGTTTGCGGGCGGGGGCGGCGCTGGCGGCGCTGGTCGGGGCGGGGCTGCGCGCGGGGCAGACCTATGCGCTGCTTTATGCGGCGGCGAAGCGGCGCGCGGGGCTGGTCGATTTCGACGACCTGATCCGCACGACGGTGAAGCTGCTGACGACCGACGGGATGGGCGACTGGGTGCGCTACAAGCTCGACCGGCAGACCGACCATATCCTGGTGGACGAGGCGCAAGACACCAATACGGACCAGTGGACGATCGTCGCGATGCTGGCGGGCGAGTATTTCGCGGGCGAGGGCGCGCGGCCGAACGTGCGGCGGACGATCTTCACGGTCGGCGATTTCAAGCAGGCGATCTTCGGGTTCCAGGGCACCAATCCGCAGGCGTTCGCGGCGGCTCGGCTGCATTTCGAGCGGCATGCGGTGGCGGTGGAACGCAAGATCCTGGCGCTGTCGCTAGACCAGTCGTTCCGCTCGACGCCGCCGGTGCTGGAACTGGTCGACCGGCTGATCGGCGACCTGGGCGCGGACACGCTGGGGCTGGGGCCGGATCACGTCACCGAGCGGCATGCGAGTTTCAAGGGCGGGCCGGGGACGGTCACGCTGCTCCGCCCGCACAGCGCGGACGAGGGTGACCCGGCCGACGATGCGGGTGAGGAGGGCTGGGTCGACGATGCGACGCGGGCGTTCGCGACGCGGCTGGCGCGGCAGATCCGCGAGTGGCTCGACGAGGGGCTGATGCTCGAATCGCGCGGGCGGGCGTTGCGGCCGGAGGATATCCTGATCCTCGTGCGCAAGCGCGGCACGCTCGCGTCGCTGATCGTCGCGCGGCTGCATGCCGAGGGCGTGGCGGTGGCGGGTGTCGACCGGTTGCGGCTCGATGCGCCGCTGGCGGTGCGCGACCTGCTCGCCGCCGCGCGGTTTGCGGTGCAGCCGGAGGATGATCTGACGCTGGCGTCGCTGCTCGTGTCGCCGTTGTTCGGGTGGAGCCAGCAGGCGCTGTACGATGTCGGGTTCGGGCGGCTGGGGAGCCTGCGCCAGGCGGTGCGCGAGACGGGCGACGCGGCGACGCAGGCCGGGCTGTCCGACCTGCTGGCGCGGGCGGATTACGAGACGCCGTTCCGGTTCCTCGATCATATCCTGACCGGTCCGCTGGACGGCCAGCGGCGGCTGGTCGGGCGGCTGGGCGAGGAAGCGCGCGACCCGATCCAGGAATTGCTGGGTGCCGCGCTGGCGTTCGAGGACGAGGCGACGCCGACGTTGCAGGGGTTCCTCGACTGGTTCGACCGCGGCGAGGTGACGATCACGCGCGATCCGTCGGCGCCGTCGGATGCGGTGCGGGTGATGACAGTGCATGGGTCCAAGGGCTTGCAGGCGCCGATGGTGATCCTGGCCGATGCGACGACGGACCCGGAACTGGCGCCGCGTCGCTCGATCAAATGGGCGCTGGGCGAGGCGGGGCCGGTGCCGGTGTTCCGGCCGCGCAAGGCGGAGCTTGCGGGCTCGCTCGCCGACGACATGGCGAGCGAGGCGCAGCGCGAGCGCGAGGAGCATTGGCGGTTGCTGTACGTCGCGATGACGCGCGCCGAGGAGCGGCTGGTAATCGGCGGGGCGCTGGGCGTGCGGGCGAAGGGTGTGCCGCCGGAGCGGAGCTGGTACGCCGCGATCGGCCAGGCGATGGCCGGGCTGGGCGCGACGCCGGTGGTCGACGCGATCTGGGGCGAGGCGCATCATCATCGCGGGACCGAGCCGGCCGTAGCGCGCAAGGGCGCCGCGCCGCGGGTGCGCCCCTCGCCGCCGGTGCTGGCCGAGCCGGAGTGGCTGCGGCGGGCGGCACCGGAGGAGGCGCGTCCGCCGCGGCCGCTGGCGCCGTCGTCGATCGGGCTGGATGCGGTGTCCGATCCGCCCCCGGTCGCAGCGATGCGCGCGGCGGCGGAGCGTGGCCGGTTGCTGCACGCGTTGTTCGAACGGTTGCCGGCGGTCGCGCCGGGGACGCGGATGGCGGCGGGGGATCGCTGGCTCGCGCAGTCGGGCGGGGTCGCTGATCCGGTGGAGCGCAAGGCGTTGCTGACCAGTGCGTGCCGGATCGTCGACGATCCGCGCTTTGCCGAAATCTTCGGGCCGGACGCGCTGGCCGAGGCACCGATCGCGGCGGTGGTCGACGGCGTGGTCGTGGCCGGGACGGTCGACCGGTTGCTGGTGCGGCCGGACGGCGTGCGGATCGTCGATTTCAAGACGGCGCGGCGCGTGCCGGGCGGGATCGACGCGGTGCCGCCGCATCATATCGAACAGATGGCGGCCTATGTCGCGGCAGTCGGCGTGGTGTTTCCGGGGCGGCCGGTGTCGGCGGCGTTGCTCTATACCGGTGGGCCTACGCTGTTCGAACTGAGCCCCGAACTGCTCGCGGCGCACAAGCAGGCCTTCGTGGCGCCGGAGCAAAAGCAGCAGCCGGTCGGTTGAGCCATCAGGCGGCGCGTCCTACATCGGCGTCAACAATCAGGAGCATGACCATGGCCACGAAGAAGATCACCGACACCAGTTTCCACGCCGACGTGATCGCGGCGGACGGCCCCGTGCTCGTCGATTTCTGGGCGGAATGGTGTGGCCCGTGCAAGCAGATTGGGCCGTCGCTCGAGGAACTGTCCGAGGAGCTGGGTCAGAAGGTGACGATCGCGAAGATCAACATCGACGAGAACCCGGATGCGCCGGCACGCTACGGCGTCCGCGGCATCCCGACGATGATCCTGTTCAAGGGCGGCGAGGCGGCCGCGACGAAGGTCGGAGCGGCGCCGAAGAGCCAGTTGAAAAGCTGGCTGGAAGGCGCGCTCTGAACTGAGTGCCAAGGCGGGGGAGGAGCGGTTGCTTCTCCCCCGCTTTTTTTGTGTCAGCCGAACATGACGGCGGCGGCGCGGTCCCAGAGTTCGGGCGTCGCCGCCGCGATGGCACCGACGCCGGGGGTGCCGATGCGGTAGGGGGTACCGTCCGGGCGGGCGATGCGGCCGCCGGCTTCTTCAAGGAACAGGCCGCCGGGGGCGTGATCCCAGGGCCAGGTGCGCTCGAACAGCGCGATGTCGTTCTGGCCCAGCACCAGCCGCGGATATTGTTCGCCGGCGCAGCGTGGGATGGCGACGAGGTTGAGCGCGTCCCGCGAGCGTTCGATGAGGTCCTGGCGGCGTTCGTCGTCGAGATAGTGGAGTGCGAGCGCGGCGACGGGGAGCGGGCCGGTGGTCGGCTGGGTCCGGACGCGTTCGTCGTTGACGAAGGAGCCGAGGCCGCGGGCGGCGTGGCACATGCGGTCGGTGGTCGGGTCGAGGATCCAGCCGGCCTCGCGCTCGCCGTCCACCGTCAGCGCGATCATGATCGCGAACGGGTGGATGCCCTCCGAGAAATTCTTCGTGCCGTCGAGGGGGTCGATGATCCAGACCGTGCCGCTGCCGATGCCGTCGAGGACGGTGGGATCGAGCGAGGCGGCTTCCTCCCCCACCACGCGCGCGCCGGGCAGCAGGCGGGCGAGTGCGTCGGTGAGCAGCGCCTCGCTTTCCTGATCGACGATCGTCACGGGGTCGCCGGGGGTCTTGTCGTTGACCTCGTGCGCGGCGAGGTTGCGGAACCGCGGCATCATGATTTCGGTCGCGACGCGCCGCATGAGGCCGGAGACTTCGGTGTGCAGTCCGTGCATGTCAGCTCCGATAATCGGCGTTGATGGCGATGTAGCCGTGGGTCAGATCGCAGGTCCAGACGGTGGCGGCGCCGTCGCCCAGGCCGATGTCGACGCCGATCTCGATCTCGCGACCGGTCAGGTGCGCGGCGACGGGGGCTTCGTCATAGCGCTCGACCGCCATGCCGGCGGTCGCGACCTGCGTGTCGCCGAACCGGATCGAGAGGAGGTCGCGTTCGGCCGGTTCGCCCGCCTTGCCGACCGCCATGACGACGCGGCCCCAGTTCGCGTCCTCGCCGGCGATGGCGGTCTTGACGAGCGGGGAGTTGCCGATCGACAGGCCGATGCGGCGCGCGCTGGCGTTGGACTTTGCGCCGGTGACCGCGATGGTCACGAACTTCGACGCGCCCTCGCCGTCGCGGACCACGGCCTGCGCGAGCATGCGGCAGAGATCGGTAAGTGCGGCGCGGAAGGCGTCGGCACCCGGTGCCTCGTCCGAGTCCAGCGGGGTGTTACCGGCGTGGCCCGTGGCGAAGGCGAGGACGGTGTCGGAGGTCGAGGTGTCGCCGTCGACCGTGATGCAGGAGAAGGTGGTCGCGTTGGCCTCGGCCAGCATCGTCTGGAGGAGCGGCGCGGTGATCGCGCAATCGGTGAAGGCGAAGCCGAGCATCGTCGCCATGTCGGGCGCGATCATGCCGGAGCCTTTGACGATGCCGACCAGCGTGACGCGGCGGCCGTCGACGATCGCGTGGGTGACCGCGCCCTTGGGGAAGGTGTCGGTCGTCATGATGGTGGCCGCGGCATCGGCCCAGCTGGCCGGCGGGGCGGCGAGGACCGCGTCGATGCCGGCCTCCGCACGGTCGATCGGCAGGGGGACGCCGATGACGCCGGTGGAGGCGACGAACACGTCGGACGGGCGGCAGCCGGTGGTGCCGGCGACGCGCGCGGCGATCGCCTCGACCGCGGCGCGCCCGCGGTGGCCGGTGAAGGCGTTGCTGTTGCCGGCGTTCACGACCAGCGCGCGGGCATGGCCCAAGACGAGTGCGGCGCGGCACCATTCGACTTCGGGCGAGGGGCACAGGCTCTGCGTCGTGACGCCGGCGACAACGGTGCCCTCGTCGAACGCGGCATAGGTCAGGTCGGCGCGGTCCCAGGCCTTGTACCCGGCGCGGGCAATGCCGAGCCGGACGCCGGCGACCGGCGGCAGATCGGGGAAGGGCAAGGCGAGCGGGGAGAGGTCGGTCATCGGGACTCCTGCGGCGACGGGCGCGGGGGGAGCCTTAGCGGGTTGTGACGGGTGGGGGAATGATTTGGGGCTTTGTGGCGCTGGTTCTGAACTCGCACCCCGTTTGTCCTGAGTAGGGCTGAGCGAAGTCGAAGACTCGTATCGAAGGATCTCGTGGGGCCGGTGCTTCGATACGAGCCCTCGATACGCGCCAAGCGGCGCTACTCGGTCTCTACTCAGCATGGACGGTTCCTTACGGGGGCGGGTGTGCGGCTGGTGAGGCGGTAGTGTCTAGGCCCCGGCCTTCGCCGGGGAACTGTTGGGGTAGTGCACAGCGGCGGGACCAACAAAAAAGGCCCCGCATTGCTGCGGGGCCTTTCGTTGGCCGACCGGGGTCGGGGTTGGATCTAGCGCTTCGAGAACTGGAAGCTGCGGCGGGCCTTTGCCTTGCCGTACTTCTTGCGTTCCACGGCGCGCGGATCGCGGGTCAGGAAGCCGGCAGCCTTGACGGCGGCGCGGAGGACCGGTTCGTAGCGAGTCAGCGCCTGGCTGATGCCGTGCTTGACCGCGCCGGCCTGGCCGGAGAGGCCACCGCCCTTGACGGTGCAGACGACGTCGTACTGGCCGCCGCGATCGGCGATGTCGAACACCTGGTTGATCACCAGACGCAGCGTCGGACGTGCGAAATACACTTCCTGGTCGCGGCCGTTGACGGTGATCTTGCCGGTGCCGGGCTTGACCCAAACGCGGGCGACCGCATCCTTGCGTCGACCAGTGGCGTAGGCGCGGCCCTGCGCGTCGATGATCTGCTCACGCAGCGGCGTGAACGGCGTTTCCGGCTGGGCCGGGGCTTCGTTCGTCTGCTCGCCTTCGTCGTTGTAGTGAACGACATCGGCCTTGGCGGCCGGGGCGGGCGTCGCGCCGGTCAGCGCGGCGAGGTCTGCGAGCGACTGGCGACCATCGCTCTGGGCGTCATTCTGGCGGTCGTCGGTCATCGTGCACCCACCTTGTTCTTCGGGTTCATCGCGGCGATGTCCATCACCTGCGGATGCTGTGCTTCATGGTCATGCTCGGTGCCCTTGAAGAGGCGCAGGTTGCGCATCTGCTGGCGGCCGAGCGGGCCGCGCGGAATCATGCGTTCCACGGCCTTTTCCAGGACGCGTTCCGGGAAGCGTCCTTCGAGGACCTTGGCTGCGGTCACGCCCTTGATGCCGCCGGCGTAGCCGGTGTGGCGGTAGTAGATCTTCTGCGCAGCCTTGCGGCCGGTGAAGCGCACCTTGTCCGCATTGATGACGATGACATTGTCACCGCAATCGATGTGCGGGGTGTAGGACGCCTTGTGCTTGCCGCGCAGGACGTTGGCGATGATCGAGGCGACGCGCCCGACGACCAGGCCATCGGCATCGATCAGATGCCATTTCTTTTCGACGGTGTACGGCGTGGCCGACTTCGTCGTCTTCATCAGCGCCTTCATGGGCGTGCCTTTCAACGGAAACGAGGACGCCGCCCTTCACAGGGCGGCGCGAACGGCCGGTCAATCGCGGAAAGGCCCGAAAGAGTCAAGCAAACCGCGGGTTTCCTGACGGGTATCAGGATACCTTGCGGTTTACGACGCCTGTTCTGTTCAGTGGGCGAGGACCGGGCTGGACCGCGGCGAGCGGCTGGCGGCACGGACCGGCGACGAGCCGACGCGGTGCGCGCAGGCGACGAGTGCGGCAAGCAGGAGGGCGCCGACGGCCTGGTGAGCCGCGGCGATCGGGATCGCCACGCCAGACAGTAGCGCGCCGATGCCCAGCGCGATCTGCGCCGCGACAAGGCCGCCGGTGAGTGGCAGTGCCCACATCGCGCCGGTTCGGGAGGCGCGCATGGCGAGCCAGACGGCGGCCGCGGCGGCGACCCAGGCGAACCAGCGGTGGACGAACTGCACCACGATCGGGTTGTCGATCAGGTTCGCGGCGACGCCCATCGTGTCGCGCCAGCCGCCGGCCGGGAACCAGCTGTCGCCCATCATCGGCCAGCTCGAGAAGGCATAGCCCGCGTCGAGCCCGGCGACGAGCGCGCCGATGATGATCTGGAGCGCGACGATCGCAAGCGCGATCAGCGCACCGCGGTGGAGGCGCGCGGGGGGCACGCCGGCGTCGCGCGCCATGAGGCGGAGGTCGCGCGCGGTCCAGATCAAGCCGGAGAAGATGAAGAGTGCCGTGGACAGATGCGTCGCGAGCCGCAGGTGGCTGACGTCCGGCCGGTCGACGAGGCCGGAGGCGACCATCCACCAGCCGATCGCACCCTGCAACGCGCCGAGCGAGAGCAGGGCGGCGAGGCGCGGGCCGTAGCCGACCGGGATCGCGCGGCGGAACCAGAACCAGAGAAGCGGCAGCGCGAAGGCGAGGCCGATGACGCGGCCGAGCACGCGGTGGAGATATTCCCAGAAGAAGATGCCCTGGAACGCGGCCAGCGTCATGCCGCGGTTGACCTTCAGATATTCGGGCGTGGCGCGGTAGGCGTCGAATTCGGCCATCCACTGCGCGGTGTTGAGCGGCGGGATGATTCCGGAGATCGGTTTCCACGTGACCATCGACAGGCCGGATTCGGTCAACCGGGTGATCCCCCCGACGACGACCATGAGGAAGACCAGCACGGCCACCGCGATCAGCCAGTTGGCGATGGCGCGGGGGCGGGTGGCGCGGGCGTTGGGGCGGGACATACGCATGGATCAAGCTATGGCCCTGTGGCGGCGCGCGTTCAATGGGACGGAGCGTCCTTGTGGCGGGGCGGGGCGGGCATTAGCTATGTCATGATGTCCCATGGTCCGAACCACCGCCTGCACGAAGGTGCCGCCCTTGCCACCGCAGCACAGCGCGCGCTGGAACGTGCGGGCGAACAATGGACGCCGATGCGCGCGCGCGTGTTCGGGGCGCTGGACCAGTTCGCACGGCCGGCGTCCGCCTATGACATCGCCGATGCGGTGTCGAAGGCGGAGGGCCGGCGGGTCGCGGCGAACAGTGTGTACCGGATCCTCGACCTGTTCGTCGGGACGAACCTGGCGCACCGGATCGAGAGTGCGAACGCCTACGTCACCAATGCGCACCCGGATTGCCGGCACGACTGTATCTTTCTGGTCTGCGACATGTGCGGGCAGACGACGCATCTGGACGACGACCGCATCACCGATACGGTGCGGCAGGCGGCGACCGATGCCGGGTTCGAACCGGTGCGGCCGGTGATCGAAGTGCGCGGGCGGTGCGCGGCCTGTGCGGCGGTGGCTGTTACGGCTGCCTGAGGGGGCAGGTGGGTCCCGCTTGACCTGACGGGCCGGGGCGGTTCCAACGGGTCATCAACCGGAGACCCGCATGCGACTGATCCTGACTGCTTTTCTTGCTGCCGCCAGCCTGCCAGCGATCGCGGTGGCAGCGCCCGCTCCCGTGGTGCGGACCGTCGGGACAGCGACGTTGTACGACGTGCCGGCCATTCCGCAGTCGGTGGCCGATGCGGTGCAGCGTTACCAGAATAGCCGGGCGGCTTTGTTCGAGGACTGGTTGCCGGACGGGTCGATGCTGATCGCGACGCGGTTCGGCGAGACGCAGCAGTTGCACCATGTCCGTGCGCCCGGTGCGGCGCGGACGCAGATGACGTTCGCGGCGGAGCCGGTGGCGAACGCGCAGGCGATCCCCGGGCGCAATGCCTGGGTGTTCGGGCGCGATACCGGCGGGGACGAGTGGTTCCAGATCTATGCCGCCGGGCCGACCGGGCAGCCGGTACGGATGACCGAGCCGGGGACGCGCAACCAGTCCGCGACGTTCAGCAAGGACGGGCGGGTGATGGCGTGGTCGCGCGCCACGAAGGGGTCGGGCGACTATACGATCATGATCGCGAACCCGGGCGATCCGAAGAGCGCGCGCGTGCTGCTGAAGGGCACCGGCGCGATCGGGCCGGCCGATATCAGCGCGGACGGGCGGACGATCCTGCTGACGCGCGGCATTTCGAACCGCGAGACGACGCTGTCGCTGCTCGATATCGCGAGCGGGCGGGTGACGCCGGTCGCGACCGGGCCGGCGGCGCGGTACGAGGACCCGCGTTTCACCACGGACGGGCGCGGGATCATTGCGATCAGCGACCGGGAGTCGGATGTCCGCCGGCTGATCGAGCTGCCCGTCGCGGGTGGGGCGATCCGCGTGCTGACGCCGGCGTCGAAGTGGGACGTCGAGGAGTACGACCTGTCCGACGACGGGCAGACGCTGGCCTATGCGGTGAACGAAGATGGGTTCTCGCGCGTCGTGGTGACGCCGGTGCGGACGCGGCAGATGCTGCCGCAGCCGGTGTTGCCGCGCGGGGTGCTGACGGGGCTGAAGTTCACGGCGGACGGGCGGCGGCTGGCGATCGGCCTGTCGACCGCGACGTCGGCCGGCGACGTGTGGGCGTGGGACGTGACGGCGGGGCAACTGGTGCGCTGGACCGAGAGCGAGCTAGGCGGGCTCGACCCCGCGGCGCTGGCCGAGCCGACACTGGTGCGGTTCAAGTCGTTCGACGGCGTATCGGTGCCGGCGTTCGTCTATCGGCCGAAGGGAATCGCGGCGGGGGTGCGGACGCCGGTGATCATCGACATCCATGGTGGGCCGGAGGCGCAGACGCGGCCGAACTGGAACTACGGTGCGCAGTATTTCGCGGATGTGCTGGGCGCGACCGTGATCCTGCCCAACGTCCGCGGGTCGGACGGGTACGGGACGAAGTATCTCAACCTCGACAACGGGCCGAAGCGCGAGGACAGCGTGAAGGATATCGGCGCGCTGCTCGACTGGATCGGGACGCAGCCGGGGTTGGATGCGAAGCGGGTCGCGGTCTACGGCCAGTCCTATGGCGGGTACATGTCGCTGGCGGTGTCGGAGCATTATGCCGACCGGCTGGTAGGGAGTGTCGAGCGGTACGGGATCAGCGACTTCAACTCGTTCATGGCCAATACCGAGGCGTATCGCCGCGACAACCGCCGGGCGGAATATGGCGATGAGCGCGATCCGACGATGAAGGCGGTGTTCGACCGGATCTCGCCGCTGCGCAACGTAGCCAAGATCCGCAAGCCGATGCTGGTGATGCAGGGCGCGAACGACCCGCGCGTGCCGCAGTCGGAGAGCGAACAGGTGGTGGCGGGGATCCGCGCGAACGGGGTGCCGGTGTCCTACGTGCTGTTCGCGGACGAGGGGCACGGGTTTTTGAAGAAGGGCAACAACGATCTGCGGCGGGCGGTGGAGACCGTGTTTCTGGGGAAGTTGTTTGGGATTGAGTGAGGCTTAACCCTCTCCCCTCGGGGGGAAGGGTTGGGAGAGGGGGGCTACCTCTGCTCGGGCGCTGTGCTCGTGGTAACGTTGATCCCCTCTCCCCGGCCCTCTCCCCGGAGGGGAGAGGGGGAAGAAGACGATGTCACCCCATCCGCATGAACGGCGGGTCGGGGATCGTGGCGCGGGCTTCGTTGAGCATCATGGACCAGCGGACGGAGAGGTTCTGGAAATAGGGGTCATCGGCTTCGATGCGGCGGCGGATGACGGGGCGGGACGCGTTGGCGGGGATGACGACGATGTCGATCGGCAGGCCGACCGAGAGGTTGGAGCGGATCGTCGAGTCGAAGGAGAGGAGGCCGACCTTGACCGCTTCCTCGAGTTCGGTGTCGTAGTTCATGGTGCGGTCGAGGATCGGCTTGCCGTATTTGCGTTCCCCGATCTGGAGGAACGGGCTTTCGGGCAGGCATTCGATGAAATTGCCCGCGTCGTAGACCAGGAACAGTCGGATCGGCCCGCCGCCGATGCGCCCGCCGACGAGCAGCGAGACGCCACCGTTGATTTCCGCCGCGCGCAGGCCCGCACCGATTTCGGCGTCGGCATGTGTAACCGCTTCGCCGACGAGCTGGACCGCGCGGAACATCGACGGCTGGTCCGCGATCATGCGGCGGTGGTCGCCGGCCGCCTTGGGTTCGAGGCCCTCGGCAAGCTGGCCCAGCACATGCTGCGTCATCGACAGGTTGCCGGCCGACAGACACATGATGAGCCGGTCCGGGCCGTCCGCCAGCACGTGCATCTTGCGATAGGACGAGATGTTGTCGATGCCCGCGTTGGTGCGGGTGTCCGACATCATGATGAGCCCGTCGCGGACGTTGATACCGATACAGTATGTCATCGGTGGCAGACTATGCCCCGTAAACGGCCATGGAAAGCGGTCATGTTAAGATTGCCCGCCCGTCATCCCTGCGACTGGATCTGCGACAGCGCGACGCGGACACCGACGTCGAGCGTCTCCATCCCGCCGCCGGTGCGCGCGCCGGACACGGGTGCGGCCTCCCGGTAATCGAGCCCGACCGCGACGCGGACATAGGCGTCGTCGGGGCAGATCGCGTTGGCGGGATCGAACCCGATCCAGCCGATCCCCTCGATATAGGCCTCCGCCCAGGCATGTGCCGCGGGCTGGTCCGACGCGCCGTCGCGGCGGAACAGGTGGCCGGAGACGTAGCGGGCGGGCAGGCCCAGGACGCGTGCGCCGGCGATGAAGACGTGCGCCATGTCCTGGCAGACGCCGTGCCCGGCGGCGAAGGCGGTGGCGGCGGCGCGTTCGACGTCCATCGTGCCGGTGTCGAAGCGCATCCGTTCGCCGATGCCGCGGTTGAGCGCATGGGCGCGGTCGAGCGGCGAGGCATCGGGCGCGAGTTCGCGCGCGAATGTGGCGAGTCCCTCGTCCAGTTCGGTGAGCGGCGTGGCGCGCAGGTAGACGAGCGGGGGGAGCGGCTCGTTCGCGGCCTGCACGATGCCGGCGGTATCCTCGGTCAGGATCTCGCCCGCGACGGTCAGCGTGATCGTGTCGACCGGCCCGTCGACATAGAGCATCGCGGTTTCGTTGCCGAACCCGTCGCGGCGGTAGCGCAGCCGCGCGTCGCGATCGATGTCGATATGCCAGTCGACGACATGCTGGCCGATGTGGCTGGACGGCGTCATCCGCAGCAGCTGCATCAGCCGCGTCTGCGGCTGCGAGTAGGTGTAGGTGGTGCGGTGGAGGATGGAGAGGCGCATCAGGCGAACCGGAACTGCGTGCTGACCAGACGGTCGATGCGCGCGTTTTCGACGATGTAGCAGCCCAGCCATTCGTGCAGGCCGCCGGCGAAGATCGTGCTGATCGTACTGTTGGCGAGCGTCGACTGGCGGGTGCGGGCGGCGCGGTCGGCCTCGCCCTGCAACCCGCGCAGCTTGGCGAGCGCGGTGAGCAGCCCCACGACCTCGTCCGCCGAGGCGAGCAGCGAGCGCGGCATCTGGCGGCGAAGGATCAGCAGGTCGGCAACGCGCCAGGGCTTGGGCTGATCGCGGTAGAGCCAGCGATAGGCGGTGTTGGCGGACACGGTGTGGAGGATGGTGGTCCACTGATCGCGATCGACCGCGCCGCCGACCTCCTCCCCCTCCGGCAGCAGGAGGTGGTATTTGACGTCGATCAGCCGCGCGGTGTTGTCCGCCCGTTCGATCGCGGCGCCGAGGCCGAGGAAGAAATAGGCCTCGTTGCGGAGCATGCGGTGGAGCGCGCCTTCGAACCCGCGGGCCTCCGCACGCAAGGTCTCGACGAGCGCGAGTGTGGCGTAGTTGCCGCCCGATGTCGCCTGACGGATGCCGAGCCAGGCGCGGTTGATCGCCTCCCACGCGTCGCGGCTGAGCGCGGTTCGGACCGATTTGGAGTTGGAGCGCGCCGCATCGAGGCAGGAGCGGATCGAGCCGGGGTTGGCCGGATCGAGCGTCAGGTAGCGGCTGACGTTCGCGGCGGTGCGGTCCGCGCCGGTGGCGTCGAAACCGTGGTCGGCGGCGGCGACGGCGAGCGCGCTGTCCCACGCGGCCTCACCCGCCGGGCGGGAGGAGAGCGCGTCGAACCGGATCGTCGCTTCGAGCAGGCGCGAGGTGAACTCGGCGCGTTCGACATAGCGGCCGATCCAGTAAAGCGAGGCGGCGGTGCGGGCGAGCATCAGCGCCGCCCCATCGACTGCATGGGTTTCATTCCGCGTCCGATCGTCTGGGTCATGTTGCCGAGCGTCTGTTGCATCCCGTTCGGGTCGATCGTCTGGCGGGTGGGGGCGAGAATCAAGCTGTCCTTCGTGCCGCCGCCCTGGCTGCTGTTGACGACGAGCGAGCCTTCCTTGAGCGCCACGCGGGTAAGGCCGCCGGGAACGATGCTGACGCCGTCCGCGCCGGTCAGGCAGAAGGGGCGGAAGTCGACATGGCGCGGGGCGATCCCGTCCTTGACCAGCGTCGGCACGGTCGAGAGGGCCAGCGTCGGCTGCGCGATGTAGCGGTGCGGTTCGGCGATCAGCGCGGCGCGGAACGCCTCGATCTCTGCGCTGCTGGCGGTCGGGCCGACGAGCATGCCGTAGCCGCCCGAGCCGTCGACAAGCTTCACCACCAGACTGGCGAGATTATCGAGCGTATATTGCAGCGCCTGCGGTTCGCGGCAGCGATAGGTTTCGACGTTGGGCAGCTTCGCCTCGCCGCCCGAATAATAGCGGACGATGTCGGGCATGTAGCTGTAGATCGCCTTGTCGTCGGCGATGCCGGTGCCGGGCGCGTTCACCAGCGTGACGTTGCCGGCGAGATAGGCGGCGAGCAGGCCGGGCACGCCGAGCATCGAATCCGGGCGGAAGAACAGCGGATCGAGATAGTCGTCGTCGATCCGGCGGTAGATGACGTCGACGCGGACGCGGCCGTCGATGGTGCGCATCCAGACGATGTCGTCGTCCACCTCCAGATCCGCCGCCTCGACCAGTTCGATGCCCATCGAGTCGGCGAGGAAGCTGTGTTCGTAGAAGGCCGAGTTGAAGTGGCCGGGGGTCAGCAGCACGCAGACCGGATGGTCGGAGCGCGGCGACACGGACTCGAGCGTTTCGCGCAGGCGATCCGGGTAGGTATCGACCGGCAGCACGTCATAGATCTGGAACAGTTCGGGGCAGAGCCGCAGCATCGCCTCGCGGTTTTCCAGCATGTAGGAGACGCCGGACGGAGTGCGGGCATTATCCTCCAGCACGAAGAAGTCGGTCGGGCCGGTGCGGACCAGATCAATGCCGCAGATATGCGCATAGATGCCGTGCGGCGGGCGGGCACCCGTCAGCAGCGGGCGAAATTGCGGGTTGGCGAGCACCAGTTCGGCCGGCACGACGCCGTCCTTCAGGATGCGTTGCGCGCCGTAGAGATCGTCGAGGAACGCGTTAATCGCCTCGACCCGCTGGACCAGGCCGGTCGACAGTTGTTCCCATTCGGGCGCGGTGAACACGCGCGGCACGATGTCGAACGGGATGATCCGTTCACCGGCTTCCTCCTGGCCATAGACGGCGAAGGTGATGCCGAGTTGGCGGAAGGCGGCCTCGGCCGCGGCCTGACGCCGGTCGAATTCGACCGTGTCGGTATCGCGGATCCAGTCGGCGAGATGCTTGAATTCCGGCCGGCCTTCGCGGCTGCCGGATGCGCCCCAGATTTCGTCGTAAGCACCGGACCTAGGCATGAACCTCCTGGCGTCCGCCATCTGGTGAGCGGACGCGGTGAAGACTGCATGGGTTCGACGCATCGCACAAGGGGGCAGGGGGCATGCGCCCCGGAGCCGGGTCGCCCCGTCGATTGACGCGATCCCCTCCGCCACCTATCTCGCCCCTGATATCACCGCGGGATGGCTGCACGCCGCGACCCCGCGCATTCTTTCCAAGGAACGTCCATGTTCGGCGGCATTGCCAAGGCCATTTTCGGTTCGTCCAACGACCGATACGTCAAATCCCTGCAGCCGACGGTCGACAAGATCGGATCGTTCGAGCCGGCGATGCAGGCGCTGGACGACGAGGGCCTGCGCAACCAGACGGTGCTGTTCCGCGAGCGGCTGGCCGCGGGCGAGACGCTGGACCAGATCCTGCCCGAGGCGTTCGCGACGGTGCGGGAGGCCGCGCGGCGCGTGCTGGGGCAGCGCCATTACGACGTGCAGCTGGTCGGCGGCATCGTGCTCCACCGCGGCGAGATCGCCGAGATGCGGACCGGCGAGGGCAAGACGCAGATGGCGACGCTGGCCGTCTACCTGAACGCGTTGCCGGGGGAGGGCGTCCATGTCGTCACGGTCAACGACTATCTGGCGGCGCGCGACAGCAGCTGGATGGCGGAGATTTACAGCTTCCTGGGGCTGACGACCGGCGTGATCGTGCCGAACCTGTCGGACCAGCAGCGCCGCGATGCCTATGCGTGCGACATCACCTACGGCACGAACAACGAGTTCGGGTTCGATTATCTGCGCGACAACATGAAGTATGACCGCGGCATGATGGTGCAGCGGCCGTTCAAGTTCGCGGTGGTCGACGAGGTCGATTCCGTGCTGATCGACGAGGCGCGGACGCCGCTGATCATCTCCGGCCCGACCGACGACAAGTCCGAGCTGTATATGCAGGTCGACGCGATCGTGAAGCAGATCGCGCCCGAAGATTACGAGCTGGACGAGAAGCAGAAGTCGGTGATCCTGACCGAGGACGGCACCGAGCGGATGGAGCGGATGCTGGAGGCGGCGGGGCTGCTGGCCGGCGACAATCTGTATGATTTCGAGAATACGCAGGTCGTCCACCACCTGAACCAGGCGATGCGCGCCAATGTCGTGTTCAAGCGCGACGTCGACTATCTGGTGAAGGACGGCAAGGTCATCATCATCGACGAGTTCACCGGGCGCATGATGGACGGCCGGCGCTGGTCCGACGGGCTGCACCAGGCGGTGGAGGCCAAGGAGGGCGTCGAGATCGAGCCCGAGAACCAGACGCTGGCCTCGATCACGTTCCAGAATTATTTCCGGATGTACCCGAAGCTGGGCGGCATGACCGGCACGGCGGCGACCGAAGCGGCTGAGTTCTACCAAATCTACAAGATGAACGTCGTCACCATCCCGACGAACGTGCCGGTCCTGCGGATCGACGAGGAAGACGAGTTCTACAAGAATATCGGCGACAAGTTCGCCGCGATCGCCAAGACGATCCGGGAGAAGGCCGAGCATGGCCAGCCGATCCTGGTCGGCACCGTGTCGATCGAGAAGTCGGAAATGCTGTCCGAATTCCTGACGCGCGACGGCGTGAAGCACGAGGTGCTGAACGCGCGGTTCCACGAGCGCGAGGCGCATATCGTGGCGCAGGCGGGGCGGCTGCGCGCCGTCACCATCGCGACGAACATGGCCGGGCGCGGGACCGACATCAAGCTGGGCGGCAACCTGGAATTCCGGATGCTGGACGAGCATCCGGAGCTGGTCGAGGGGACGCCGGAATATACGGAAGTCGCCGAGCGGATTGCCAAGGAGATCGAGGTCGAGAAGGCCGCGGTGCTGGCCGCGGGCGGGCTGTTCGTGCTGGGCACCGAGCGGCACGAGAGCCGACGGATCGACAACCAGCTGCGTGGTCGTTCGGGGCGCCAGGGCGATCCGGGGCTGAGCCGTTTTTACCTGTCGCTGGACGACGACCTGCTGCGCATCTTCGGCCCGCAGACGATGTTCGCCAAGATGCTGAACAAGAATCTGGAGGATGGCGAGGCGATCGTCAGCCCCTGGATCAGCAAGGCGATCCAGACCGCGCAGGGCAAGGTCGAGGCGCGCAACTACGACGTGCGCAAGCAGGTCGTGGAATATGACGACGTCATGAACGACCAGCGCAAGGTGGTGTACGAGCAGCGCTCCGACATCATGGATGCCGAAACGGTGGACGACATCGTCAGCGACATGCGCGCCGAGACGGTCAACGCGCTGGTAGCCGACGCCTGTCCGCCGAATAGCTACCCCGAGCAGTGGGACGCGGAGTCGCTCCGCACGCGCGCGCAGGACATGCTGGGCGTCGACGTGCCGATCGCGGAATGGTTCGCCGAGGAGGGCATCGAGCCCGACATGGTGACCGAGCGGTTGCAGGCGGCGACCGACGCGGCGATGGCGGAGAAGGTCGCCTCCATGCCCGTCGAGAGCTGGCGCGGGGTCGAGAAGAGCGTGATGCTGCAGTCGCTCGACCATCACTGGAAGGAGCATCTGTCGACGCTCGACGCGCTGCGCCAAGTGATCCATCTGCGCGCCTATGCGCAGAAGACGCCGATCAACGAGTATAAGCAGGAAGCGTTCGCGCTGTTCGAGAAGATGCTGGTCGAGATCCGCGAGGACGTGACCAAGGTGCTGGGCAATGCGCGGTTCGACCAAGCCCCCGAACTGCCCGAAATGCCCGATTTCCTGACGAGCCATTTCGACCCGCTGACCGGCATGGACGACACGTTCGACATGGACGCGGGGGCGAAGGGGTACATCACCACGACGCTGCCCCCGATGCAGAGCATGCAACCGGAGATGGTCGAGGAACTGGGCGACGATCCGTCCGAGTGGGAAGGGCGCGTCAGCCGCAACGCACCGTGCCCGTGCGGGTCGGGGCGCAAGTACAAGCATTGCCACGGGGCGTTCGCCTGATGCGCGCGCGGGCCGGTGTCCTGGTTGCGGCGTGCCTGAGCGTTGCGGCGTGCGGCAAGGGCGATGCGCCCAAGTCGACGCCGCATGCCGACGGGATGGCGATGGACGCCGCACCGGGCGACAGCGCGGCGACGCGGGGTTACCGGGAATCGATGGCGGGGATGATGAAGGCGTCGCCGGCGTATAGCGGCGATGCGGACGTCGACTTCAACCGCCAGATGCTGGTTCACCATCAGGCCGCCGTGGCGATGGCGGAGGTCGAACTGGCGCACGGGCGCGACCCGGAATCGCTGGCGCTGGCCCGCGCGGTGATCAAGGCACAGCGGGCGGAGATCGATGCGATCACCGCGTGGCTGGAGAAGCACCCGGTCCGGTAGGTGTGTGCGCCGCATCTTGGTGAGGTGCGGCGCCGGGTACTTGAATGAGCGAATGCGGGCATGCAGCCGGTCATCCGGCGTACGACCGTCCGACATCATTGAAAACTGAGGCTGCTCCGGTGGCCTTTGCGGTCGCGCGTTCATCGGCCATCATCGACGCGCACTGCGATGCCGGGGCGGACGGGCTTGCTGACCTCGACACGATGGACGCGGAGACGCGGCCGCACCTCGCGTGCATCGACGCTCAGATCGCCCGGATCGACGCTCTGCTGCTCGACGCGGGGCGCGCTGTATGACCCGGCCGTCTCCCCTGACCTATGGCGAGGCGGGCCGCGCGCTCAAGGCGCTGAACCACGATACGACCCACGCCGCGGCGCGCGCTGCGGGCCGGCCCGGTCGTCCGAACCACGACGACGACGAGGCCGGCCGGGCCGCTGCGAAGCGCCAGGCTGTTGCGTGGGGCTTCTCGACGCGGGAGGGCCATCCGACCGATCTGGCGCGGCTCATCGAGCGGTCCCCGTCCATGGCGTTCTCGGATGAACCGATCGAGCGCGAGCTGGTCAAGAACGTGCTGTTCGACGCGGGGCAGGTGCGCCGCATGGACACCGCCCTGGTCACGCCGGAACTACTGACCGCGGCCGAACGCGCGGATTGCGTCGAGGCGCGCAAGCGCCACGCCGCCGCAGTGAGCCGTACACGACCAGCTACATGCAGACGCTGCACAAGCGGATCCGGACGAAGGCGAAGCTGCCTGCGGACCTGCGCTTCACGAGCTTCCGGCACGGCGGCCTGACCGAGATCGGCGACAGCGGCGAGGACGACGTCCGGGCGGTGTCCGGACACAGCACGCTGGAGGTCACCAAGATCTACAACAAGGCCAACGTCGTGAAGGCGAAGCGCATCGCCGGACGTCGTCGCGAGCACATTAAGGCGATCACCGGGGGCGATTCTGTCGACGCGGAAGCGGGCGAGAACAACTGCACTGACGAGCTAGAGGAATTAGTCTGATGCCAAACTACGTTACCTCAACCTGCCGCCTGATTGGTCCCGATGAGGATGTTGCTCGTTTCCGGAGTGAGATTATCCGAACTGCGCCCGCTGGTCATTCCGACGCGGGCGGGCTTCTCTTCGATTTCGATGCGGTGATTCCGATGCCCTCCTGCCTGCGGGACGCTGACGAGAGCAGTCGTTCGGAACTGGGGATGTCCCTCGTCACGGCGCGGGGCAGCACTCCGCCGCCGTTCAGCAAGCTGGGCTTGTACGACAACCAAATTGAATGGGTGCGGTCAAAGGCAGGCTTGCCGTATGACGCTGGCATCGGCGAGGTAGCGGCAGCATTCCTCCTGAAACACCCTGAGATCGAGCAGATGGGCATGAGCCGCATTAGGGCGCTCGCGGAGACCGGTTTTGCCAGTTGGTATCCTTGGGCGCTTGCGAACTGGGGCACTAAGTGGGGGGCTTTCAGGTTCGCAGAAACCGGGGCCGAGCCATTCGCCTTTCGTTTCGAAACAGCGTGGTCATTCCCAGTCCCCATCTTCGAGGCGTTAGCAACCCGCTTTCCGTCCCTAGGCTTCGAATGCGCGACCTTCGATGAGGGGTGGAATTTCGCCGGTGCCGGATGGTTCAACCCTCCTGCGGGGGAGCCGTGTTTCGCCGAATGCGAGGCATCGGCGACGCTCTACAAAGTGGTCTACGGCCGGCCGCCAGAGCCAGACGAAGACTAATCGGCATGATTCTACGGTCGTGGAACCGTCTGGAACGAACCGTGAATGTCATAATGCTTGTCATAATGGCTGTCATAATGCCCGGTCGGGCATAGCTTCGCCGGTCAGTAAAAGCAGCCAATTCAAAGGGTTTAGATGGCTCCCCGGGCCGGATTCGAACCAGCGACCATTCGATTAACAGTCGAACGCTCTACCACTGAGCTACCGGGGAACAGCCCGTTTCGTTCGGGCGAGGCGCGCCTATGCTACACCGGGCGGACGCTGGCAACCCCTGTTTCGGGGAGCAGCGTCAGAAGGCGAACTGTTCCATGGTGATGCGGTCGTCGAGGGCGTGTTCGGGGTCGAACAGCAGGGTGAGCGGATTGGTGCGGTCGATCGCGATGTCGACGGTGGCCACGTCGCGCACCTCGCGCTGGTCGGCGACGGCGGAGACGGGGCGCTTGACGGGATCGAGCACGCGGAACGAGATGCGGGTCCGTTCGGGTAGGATCGCGCCGCGCCAGCGCCGTGGGCGGAAGGGGCTGATCGGCGTCAAGGCGAGTTGCATGGAGTCGAGCGGCAGGATCGGACCCTGCGCGGACAGGTTGTAGGCCGTGGAGCCCGCGGGGGTGGCCACCAGGATGCCGTCGCAGACCAGTTCGGGCAGGACGGTGCGGCCGTTGACGATCACCTCCAGCTTGGCGGTCTCGCGCGTTTCGCGGAGAAGCGAGACTTCGTTGATCGCGGGGCTGGTGAAGCTCTGGCCGTCGATGGTTGTCGCATCCATGCGGAGCGGGTTGACGGTGAACGGCTTGGTCCGGCCGATGCGGCCGAGCAGGTCCTCCGCGCTCCACTCGTTCATTAGGAAGCCGACCGTGCCGAGGTTCATGCCGAACACCGGCAGGATCCGATGGCGGTCGAGCATCGCGTGGAGCGTCTGGAGCAGGAAGCCGTCGCCACCGAGCGCGACGATCGTGTCGGCTTCCTCGACCGGGACCCAGTCGTGACGGCGGCGCAGCTCGCGCTCGGCGTCCTGGGCCGCCTCGGTCGGCGACGCGGCGAGGGCGAGCCGGCGATCGGGCATCAGCCGCCGGTGACGCTCATGTGGCGCGATGTCGCGGGTGCGGCCTCGCGTTCGGCGATTTCGAACGCATGGCGCAGCGGCTTGAGGCGCATGGCGCGGTCGAGCAGATCGTCGAGCGCGGCGCGGCCGCCGGTGCGGAGCGCGCCGCGCAGGTCGACCTTGTCTTCATGGCCGAGGCACATGAACAGGCTGCCCGATGCGGTCACGCGGACGCGGTTGCAGGTGGAGCAGAAATTGTGGGTGAGCGGGGTGATGAGGCCGAGCTTCGCGCCAAGTTCCTCGACGATCGTGTAGCGCGCCGGGCCGCCGCTGGTCTCCGCGAGGTCGCGCAGCGTGTAGCGTTCGGCCAGGTCCGCGCGGACGCGGTCGAGCGGGAGGTAGCGATCGACGCGGTCCTCGTCGATCGAGCCGAGCGGCATCGTTTCGATCAGGGTGAGGTCGAGCCCCTCCGCGCCGCACCAGCGCAGCATGGATTCGATCTCCTGGTCGTTGAACCCGTTGAGCGCGACCATGTTGATCTTGACCTTCAACCCGGCCGCCTTGGCCGCGGCGATCCCGTCGAGCACGACTGCGACGTCGCCCCAGCGGGTGACGTGGCGGAACTTGTCCGGATCGCGCGTGTCGAGGCTGACGTTCACGCGGCGGACGCCGGCGGCGACGAGGCCGTCCGCCTGCTTCGCCAGTTGTGTGCCATTGGTGGTGAGCGTGAGTTCGTCGAGGCCGTGGCCGATGTGGCGGCCGATCATGCGCGCCAGTTCCGGCACGCCGCGGCGGATGAGCGGTTCGCCGCCGGTCAGCCGGATCTTGCGCACGCCGCGCGCGATGAACGCGTCGGAGAGTTCGGCGATTTCCTCAAGCGTCAGGACCTGCGAGCGGGGCAGGAACGTCATCGCTTCGGACATGCAATAGCGGCACCGCAGGTCGCACCGATCCGTGACCGATATCCGCAGGTAGGTGATCGTCCGGCCGAAACCGTCGATCAACGGGGATGCATCAGGCATATCGCTCACGATCTGAACTTAAGCGCGGGGGGGACCGGGAACAAGCGGCGATCCCGAGACGGATGTCTCATTCGCACGTGCCGTATAACAACCGATTTTCCGGGACGTTCCGACCGCGTTGTGGCTATCATGACCGTGATGGGAACCGAAACCGCGACGAGGGCCGTGCGCCTGCCCGACGACATGCCCGGCACGGCCGCGAATTTTGCGCCCCCGGCCTTTATATTGTCGTTCGCGAACCGCGACGACCTGGCCGACGCCGTGATGCGCAGCGGGTGGCGGCCGATTGCGGCGAGGCGTGCGGACGGCGCGCCGGCGCGGTTCCTGGCCAGCGGCGCGAGCATCGCGGTGGTCGACGGGCGGCTGGATTTCCCGGAATCGATCGAGGCGATGCGGTCGCTGAACGGGCCCGCGCAGACGAACCATGCCGCCTTGCTGGCGCTGGTGCCCGATGCCGCGGCCGTGACGCTGGAGGCGGCGTATGACGCCGGGGCGACGCATGTGCTGGCCCCGCCGTTCGACCAGGACGTGCTGGGCATCCACCTGCGCTTCGCGGCGCGGCATGCGGACCGGCTGGCCGGATCGCGGCTGGCGGCGCACGCGGTGGAGGCGCCACACGACAGCTGGCGCTGGCATCCGGGGGCGGGATATGGCGGGGGGACGGTGATCGTGGCGCCGGGGCCGAACCTGGCGTCCGATACGAGCCCGCGCGCGATGCTGCGCCGGCTGGACGCGCCCGGGCGGCGGGCGGCGATCGAGGCGTTGCGGCGGATCCGCGCGACCGGGCGGCCGACGGCGTTCGCGCATGATGCGGCGGACGGACGGCGGCTGGTGCATCATCTGACCATCGCGGACGGGACCGACGTGGTGTTCGGGCAGATTGAGGAGCTGACCAGCGGACCGCGGGCGGAACCGCGCGGCGATGCGCTGACCGGGCTGGCGGACGGGACGGGCGCGCGGGCGTGGATCGCCGCGCGGCTGGTGGATGCGGCGGAGCCGGGCTGCGTGGTGATGATCGTCGGGATCAACCGGTTCGACATGCTGAACGCCGCGTTCGGGCGGAGCGTGGGCGACAGCCTGTTGCAGGGCGTGGCGCGGCGGATCGAGCGGTTGGCGGCGAACGACCGGGCGGGGCAGCGGATGATCGCGCGACTGGCATCCTCCGAGTTCCTGGTCGGTATGGCCGCACCCGCCGGGCCGGACGATGCGCGGTTCCTGGCCGGGCAGATCGCGGAGTCGATCGCGCGGCCGTTCGCGGCGGGCGAGCATGTCGTGACGCTGGGGTGCCGGATCGGGATCGCCGCATCGGCACCGGGCGACCGTGCGTCGGCGGACCTGCTGCGCCGCGCCTCGGCGGCCCTGGCGGAGGCGATGGCGGCGGACGGCGACGCGATCCGCATGCTGGAGAGCGAAGGCGAGGCGGTGGCGGAGCGCGATGCGCGGCTGGAGGTCGACCTGCGTCGCGCACTGGCGCGTGACGAGATCGACATCCTGTTCCAGCCGCAGGTCGACATCACGAGCAATGCGGTGACCGGTGTCGAGGCGCTGGCGCGGTGGCATCACCCGGTGCTGGGCGAACTGGGTGCGGCGACTTTGTTTTCGGTGGCGGAGCGGTCGGATTACCTCGCCGCGCTGTCGGGGCATGTGCAGCGCAAGGCGCTGGCGATGGCGGCGGCGTGGCCGGAGCGGCTGGCCAAGCTGCGGCTGGCGGTGAACGTGACCGCGGCGGACATGGTGCGGCCGGATTTCGCCGCGACGCTGCTGGCGGCGGCGGACGAGGCGGGGTTCGCGCGATCGCGGCTGACGGTGGAGGTGACCGAGAGCGGGTTGATCGAGGATCTGCGCGCGGCGGCGGGGCTGCTGGCGGAGCTGCGCGCCGGGGGTGTGCGGGTGGCGATCGACGATTTCGGGACTGGGTATTCCAGCCTCGCCTATCTTAAGTCGCTGCCGCTCGATTATCTCAAGATCGATCGGCGGATGAGCCAGGACATCACCGGCACGACGCGCGACCGGGTGGTGGTGCAGAGCGTGATCGGGATGGCCAAGTCGCTCGGCCTGTCGGTGATCGCCGAAGGGGTGGAGACGGCGCGGCAGCTGGAGCTGCTCGCGGCGCAGGGGTGCAACAGTTATCAGGGGTTCCTGTGCGCGCCGCCGCTCGACATGGCCGCGCTGACCCGGCTGGTGACGCGCTGGCAGCGGCGTTGAAGCCGAGGGTGAGACAAGACGGCCCTTTGTAAAGCGCCGCGAACGCTCTACATTCCGCGATATGGCGCTTTCCCGAACAGTCCCGCATCAGGCGCAGATCGGCCTCGGCCTGACCACGGCGATCGTGGGCGGCTGGATCGCGGTGCATGTGTGGTCGGTATTCTTCTTCCGGATCGACGGCGCGAACTGGCCGATCGTGCCGCTCGTCATGCTGCTGCAATGCTGGTTGTCGGTCGGGATGTTCATCGCGGCGCACGATGCGATGCACGGGTCGCTGGCGCCGGGGCACAAGCGGACCAACGCCGTCGTCGGTGGCGGCGTGCTGGCACTCTACGCCGGGTTCGGGTGGCGGCGGATGCGCGACGCGCATATGGACCACCACAAGCATAGCGGGACCGAGGGCGACCCGGATTTCGACGCGGCGCATCCGTCTGCATTCTGGGCGTGGTACGGGACGTTCCTGCGGCGCTATTTCGGCTGGAAGTCGATGCTGTACGTCGTGACGGTGGTGACGGTCTATGCGGTCGTGTTCCGGGTGTCGCCGGCGAACATCCTGCTGTTCTACGGGATTCCGGCGATCGGGTCTTCGCTCCAGCTGTTTTACTTCGGGACCTACCGGCCGCATCGTCATGACGAGGAGGGGTTTGCGGACGATCATTTCGCGCGGACGAGCGGGTTCGGGCCGCTGCTGTCGCTGATGACCTGCTTCCATTTTGGCTATCATCACGAGCATCATTTGAGCCCGCATGTGCCGTGGTGGCGACTGCCGGCGCGCTATCGTGCGGGGCTGGCGGCCGACAGGGCTTTGGGCGACGTTGCAACGGGGTTGCGGGCATGAACTGGTACGAGAAGCTGGGCATCGTCGTGGCGATGGTCGTGTTCATGGAAGTGTTCGCCTGGGCCACGCACAAATATGTGATGCACGGCTTCGGATGGGGCTGGCACGCGTCGCACCATGAAGAGACGCACGGGTGGTTCGAGAAGAACGACCTGTATGCGATCAGCTTCGCGTTCATCGTGATGGGGCTGTTCACGGCGGGTGCGATCTGGTCGGCGCCGTTGTGGTGGGCGGCGATGGGGATCACCGTCTACGGCGGGATCTATGCGTTCGTGCATGACATGCTCGTGCATCAGCGCGGGGGGTTCCGCTGGGTGCCGCGCAAGGGGTATTTCAAGCGGCTGCATCAGGCGCACAAGCTGCATCACGCGGTGCGGGGGAAGACAGGGACCGTATCGCACGGGTTCCTGATCGCGGAGGATCCGGCGCGGTTGAAGGCGAAGATCAAGGCGCGGGCGCGGGACAAGACTGCGGCTTGAGGTCGGGCTGGTTGGTTGGCGAGCTGCCCATGCTTGGACAGTTGCTGAGAATGGCCGAGGCCGCCGAGCTTTGGGTGCGCGGTCCCCACGCCACCTTTGGCGCACTGGGTTAGGCTACACGCCCCACCCCGTTTGGTTCGAGCCTGTCGAGAACTTCGCGCAGGGTTCTCGACAGGCTCGAACCAACCGGGGGTGATTGGGATAGGATATTGCCGCCACGCTTTGCGTCTGTGGCGGCTTCTCGACAAGCTCGAAGCGAACGGGTTGGGGTGCAGGTCCGCTACTGGGGTTGCTCGCCCGTGGACCTCGCCATGGCGTGCGTCGCGACCTACCCCGCAGCCACCGCGTCAACGGGCGCGCGGCCACGCTTCACGATCAGTTTGTTGAGCGCGTTCGCGTAAGCGCGGGCGGAGGCGACGAGGGTGTCGTGGTGGGCGCCGCGACCGCGGGTGGTGCGGCCGTCTTCGGAGAGCAGGACTGAGACTTCGGCCTGCGCGTCGGTGCCGCCGGTGACGGCGTGGACTTCGTAGCGTTCGAGGACCGCGCCGGCGTGGGGGACGAGCGCGCGGATCGCATTGAAGAGGGCATCGACCGGGCCGTTGCCGCGCGTGGCGGCGGTGTGTTCCACGCCGTCGACCAGCAGGGTCAGGATCGCGCGGGCGGGGCCGGTGCCGCAGTGGATCTCGACCTCGCGCACCTGGATGCCGTCGTGACCGCGCAGGACCTCGTCGTCGACCAGCGCGAGGATGTCCTCGTCGAACACGGACTTCTTGGCGTCGGCGAGCGCCTTGAAGCGGTCGAACGCATCCTGGAACGCGTTGTCGCCCAGTTCGTAGCCCATCTCCTCCAGCTTCTGGCGGAAAGCGGCGCGGCCGGAATGCTTGCCCATCACCAAGTTGCTGTGCGTCAGGCCGACCGATTCGGGGGTCATGATCTCGTAGGTCGAGGCGTCCTTGATCATGCCGTCCTGATGGATGCCGCTTTCGTGCGCGAAGGCGTTGGCGCCGACGATCGCCTTGTTCGGCTGAACCTGGAACCCGGTGATGCCGGAGACGAGGCGCGAGGCGCGGGTGATCTCGGTCGCGACGATGCCGGTGCGGAACGGCAGCACGTCGGCGCGGACCTTCATGGCCATCGCGATTTCCTCGATCGCGGCGTTGCCGGCGCGTTCGCCGATGCCGTTGATCGTCGATTCGACCTGGCGCGCGCCGGCCGCGACCGCCGCCAGCGTGTTGGCGACGCCGAGGCCCAGATCGTTGTGGCAATGCGTCGAGAAGATCGCGCGGTCAGCATTCGGGACGCGTGCAATCATGTCGCGGAACATCGCGCCATAGGTTTCGGGCGTCGCATAGCCGACCGTGTCGGGCAGGTTGATCGTGGTGGCGCCTTCGCGGATCGCGGTTTCGATGCAGCGCGCCAGGAAGTCGGGTTCGGACCGCGTCGCGTCCTCCGCCGACCATTCGACGTCGTCGCACAGCTTGCGCGCCAGCCGGACGCTGCGTTCGACCGCCTCCAGCACCTCGTCGGGCGACTTGTTCAGCTTCACCCGCATGTGGAGCGGGGAGGTGGCGATGAAGGTGTGGATGCGCGGGCGCTTGGCGTGGCGCACGGCCTCCCACGCACGTTCGATGTCCTTGGCGCCGGCGCGGGCCAGGCTGGCGACGATGGCGCGGGTGCAGTGCTTCGCGACCGCGCTGGTCGCGTCGAAGTCGCCCTGGCTGGCGATCGCGAAGCCGGCTTCGATGATGTCGACGCCCATCGCCTCGAGTTGAGCTGCGACCTGGAGCTTTTCCTCGATGTTCATGGAACAGCCGGGCGATTGCTCGCCGTCGCGCAGGGTGGTGTCGAAGATCAGGATCTGGGTCTGGTCGGTCACGGGTCCGCTCCTTGAAGTCTGGCGGAGATTAGCCTTGGGGTGAAAGTCCCTCAGGCGCCGTGGCTCTGGTGGCCCGCATCGGGGCCGAGCGACATCGCACGCCTAAGGGCGTGTAAGTCGTGCGAGCAGGGGGCGGACCGCGAACATGGCCCGTCAATAACGGAGGATCGTTGCCAAAGTCCAGCCGCCGCAACGCAGAAAGTTGCGTCGCGGCGGCCGGGAGCGGTGCTTACTTCTTTTCGAACGCGACGGTGATGCGCAGGTCGACGGTGTCGGCGACGCCGGGGACGTACTTGACGATGCCGAACTGGCTGCGCTGGATCTGCGTGGTGGCTTCGAACCCGACGGTCTGCGCCTTGCTCATCGGATTGGCGCCGGTGCCCACGAAGCGCGCGTCGAGCGTGACCGGGCGGGTGACGCCGTGAAGCGTCAGGTTGCCGGTGATCTTGGCCCGCGTGCCTTGCGGCACGACCGAGGTCGATTCGAAATGCGCGGTCGGGAATTTGGCGGTGTCGAAGAAGTCGGCGGTCTTGAGATGCTCGTTCAGCTTGGCGCTGGTCGTGACGACCTCGGCGACGGGCACGTCGATGACGACCTTGGCCGCCTTCGGTGCCTTGGGATCGAGCGTCAGCGTGCCGGTGATGTTGCCGAACAGGCCGTTGTAAACGTTGAAGCCGAAGTGGTTGATCGCGAACGCGACCTGGCTGTGGTTCGGATCGGTGGCGTAGCTGCCGGCCTGGACGGCGGCAGCGTTGGGCTGGCCCGGGACCTGCGCCAGGGCGGGGGTCGCAGCGGCAAGTGCGAGGGCGAGCGGGGCGATGAACGTGCGCATGGTCGGGTCTCCTGTTTGGTCGGGACAGGAGGTGTGGCGCGCGCGGGGTTTAGTCAAATGCCAAGCTGGAAAGGGTGGGTTGCCGGTTTTGATTGGCGCTCCAAACATCGTCATCCCGGTGGAGGCAGGGATCTCCCTTGGGCTGGCGGTGAGTTCTTCACCGAAGGGAGATCCCGGCTTTCGCCGGGATGACGGTTTGGGGTGGGGGCGGGGTTTGTTTCCGCCCCCGTCCGTCAGTTCTTCGCCTTGTCGACCAGGGCGTTCTTGCCGATCCAGGGCATCATCGCGCGAAGTTCGGAGCCGACCTTTTCGATCGGATGTGCGGCGGCGAGCTTGCGCGAGGCCTTCAGTTCGGGCTGGCCGGCGCGGTTGTCGAGGACGAAGCGGCTGACGAAGCGGCCGGACTGGATGTCCTCCAGCACGCGCTTCATCTCGGCCTTCGTTTCGGACGTAATGATGCGCGGGCCGGTGTGGATGTCGCCATATTCGGCGGTGTTGCTGATCGAATAACGCATGTTGGCGATGCCGCCCTCATACATCAGGTCGACGATCAGCTTCACTTCGTGGAGGCACTCGAAATAGGCCATTTCGGGCGCGTAGCCGGCCTCGGTCAGCGTTTCGAACCCGGCCTGGATGAGGTGGGTCAGGCCGCCGCAGAGCACGGCCTGTTCGCCGAACAGGTCGGTCTCGCATTCTTCCTTGAACGTCGTTTCGATGACGCCCGAACGGCCGCCGCCGACCGCGGAGGCATAGGACAAAGCGACATCGTGCGCGTTGCCCGATGCGTCCTGGTGGATCGCGATGAGGCAGGGGACGCCGCCGCCGCGCTGATATTCCGAACGCACGGTGTGGCCGGGGCCCTTGGGCGCGATCATGAACACGTCGATGTCGGCGCGCGGTTCGATCAGGCCGAAATGGACGTTGAGGCCGTGCGCGAAGGCGAGCGCCGAGCCGGGCTTCAGGTTCGCGTGCAGGTCGTCGGCGTAGAGTGCTGCCTGAAGTTCGTCGGGGGCGAGGACCATGACGATGTCGGCCCAGGCGGCGGCTTCCGCGTTGGTCAGCACCTTGAAGCCGGCGTCGGTCACCTTGGACGCGGTCGCGGAGCCGGGGCGGAGCGCGATCGCGACTTCCGAGACGCCGCTGTCACGCAGGTTCTGGGCGTGGGCGTGGCCCTGGCTGCCGTAGCCGACGATCGCGACCTTCTTGCCCTTGATGAGACCGATGTCGGCATCGCTGTCATAATAAACGCGCATGGTGGGTTCCTTTTGCTTACCTTGGCGTCATCCCGGCGAAGGCCGGGATCTCCCGGTGGCCTGGTCGTCCCTCGACTAAGGGGGATCCCGGCTTTCGCCGGGATGACGATTTTCTTCTAGTGAAACTGGTTAGACGGCCTCGCGGCCTCGGGTGATCGCGACGACGCCGGTGCGGGCGACTTCGACCAAGCCGACTTCGCGCATCAGTTCGGTGAACTTGTCGATCTTTTCCGGCGCGCCGGTGACTTCGAACACGAAGCTGCCGATCGTCGCATCGACGACGCGCGCGCGGTAGACCTCGGCCAGCCGCATCGCCTCGATCCGGTGATCGCCGACACCGGCCACCTTCACCAGCGCCAGTTCACGCGTGACGTGCGGGCCCCAGGCGGTGAGATCGGTCACCCGGTGGACGGGCACGAGCCGGTCGAGCTGCGCGATGATCTGTTCGATCACGGCGGGCGGCCCGGACGTGACGACGGTGATGCGGCTGATCGCGGCATCCTCCGTCACGTCGGCCACGGTCAGGCTTTCGATATTGTAGCCGCGGGCGGAGAACATGCCGGCGATGCGGGCCAGGATGCCGGCCTCGTTATCGACGATGACCGACAGCGTGTGGCGTTCGCTGGTCTGGGGGGGGATCTGCATTCTATCACTTCCGTCCATGTCGGGCGCAGTCGAGACATGCCCTTCTGCGTCGAGCGAAGTCGAGACGGTGGGACGTCTCGACTTCGCTCGGTATCAGCGGTTTCTAGGAGAAATCAGACCAGCGCGCGGGCTGCGTCGTCCATTTCGCCGGAGACTTCTTCCGCCTGCATGAGCATTTCGGTGTGGGCGGCACCGCTCGGGATCATCGGGAAGCAGTTGGTCATCTTCGACACGCGGCAGTCGACCATGACGGGGCCCTTCACGGCCAGCATCTGCGCGATGCCGTCGTCGAGTTCGTCGGGCTTCTCGATCCGCAGGCCGGTCCAGCCATAGGCCTCGGCCAGCTTGACGAAGTCGGGCAGCGCCTCGGAATAGCTGTGCGAATGGCGGCCGGCATAGGTCAGGTCCTGCCACTGGCGGACCATGCCCATATATTCGTTGTTCAGTATGAAGACCTTGACCGGCAGCTCATATTGCAGCGCGGTCGCCATCTCCTGGATGTTCATCTGGATCGATGCCTCGCCGGCGATGTCGATCACCAGCGCGTCGGGGAAGCCGATCTGCGCGCCGATCGCGGCGGGCAGGCCGTAGCCCATCGTGCCGAGACCGCCGGAGGTCAGCCACTTGTTCGGCCGTTCGAAATCGAAATGCTGCGCGGCCCACATCTGATGCTGGCCGACCTCGGTCGAGATGATCGGCGACAGGTGATGCGTCGCCGCCCACAGCCGCTTGATCGCGTGCTGCGGCATGATCTCCGCCACCGACGGCGGGTAGGCCAGCGATTGCTTGGCGCGCCAGCCGTCGATGCGGGCGAACCAGGGGGTCAGGTCCTGCCGCTCGTGCCCGCGCGCCTTCCACAGCGCGACCATGTCGGCCATCGCAACGCCGACATCGCCGACGATGCCCAGGTCGACGCGGACATTCTTGTTGATCGAGGAGCGGTCGATATCGACGTGGATCTTCTTCGACTTCGGGCTGAACGCGTCCAGCCGGCCGGTGACGCGGTCGTCGAACCGCGCGCCGAGGCAGAGGATCAGGTCCGCGTCGTGCATCGAATGATTGGCCTCGTACGTGCCGTGCATGCCGAGCATGCCCAGGAACGCCGGGTGGCTGGCGGGGAAGCAGCCGAGGCCCATCAGCGTCGAGGTGACCGGCGCGCCGCACAGCGCCTGCAGCTGCTGGAGCATCAGGCTGGCGGCCGGGCCGGCGTTGATGATGCCGCCGCCGGTGTAGAGGATCGGGCGTTCGGCCGCGGCGAGCATTTCGGCCGCCGCCTCGATCAGCCGCGCGTCGGGGTTCACCTGCGGCTTGTAGCTGCGGTGCGCGACGGGCGCGTCGGGGCGGGTGTAGCCGGCGGTCGCGACCTGGACGTCCTTGGGCAGATCGATCACCACCGGGCCGGGGCGACCGCTGGTGGCGATGTGGAACGCCTCGTGCACGACCTCGCCGATGCGGGCGGGGTCCTTCACCAGGTAATTATGTTTCGTGCAGTGGCGGGTGATGCCGACCGTGTCGCATTCCTGGAACGCGTCGGTACCGATCAGCGCGGTCGGCACCTGGCCGGTGATGACCACCATCGGGATCGAATCCATCAGCGCGTCGGCGATGCCGGTGACCGCGTTCGTTGCGCCGGGGCCGGAGGTGACGAGCACCACGCCGGGCTTTCCGGTGGCGCGGGCATAACCCTCCGCCGCATGCGCCGCGCCACCTTCCTGGCGGACCAGGATGTGGCGAATCTTGTCCTGCCGGAACAGCGCGTCGTAGATCGGGAGCACGGCGCCGCCCGGATAGCCGAACACGACCTCGACCCCGAGGTCGGTCAGTGCCTGGATCAGGATATCGGCGCCGGAGCGTTCGGCCGTCATGATTGCGTGTCCCGTTGGAATGTGTTGCGGCGCGGTAGGCGATAGATACTAATGCGTCAACAGCTTTTCACGTAATTTAGTTACAAGATCGTCGTGGTCGGTCCCGTTTTCGCGCGGCCATTCCGCCGGCGGCTGGTGATTGAACCAGGTATATTGGCGCTTGGCGTAGCGCCGGGTTGCGGCGGTCGCGGCGGCGATCATTTCCGACCGGGTGATCTCCATATCGAGAAAATCGGCGATGTCGCGGACGCCGATCGCGCGCATGACGGGGAGTTCGGGATCGAGCTTGCGGGCGCGCAATGCCTCGACTTCCTGCACCGCCCCGGCGTCCAGCATTGCCTCGAACCGCGCGTCGCAGCGCGCGTAGAGCAGGTCGCGCGGGGGGAGCAGGATCATGGGGACGATCTCGACGCGGTCGCCGATGCCGCCGGTCTTGGCGGTCTGCCACTCCGCCAGCGTGCGGCCGGTGGACCGCACGACCTCCAGCGCGCGCCAGATGCGGGCGGCGTCGTTGGCGTTGAGCCGGACGGAGGCCTCAGGATCCTCGCGGCGAAGGGCGGCGGTCGCTTCGCCGGGGGAGAGCGCGCGGACGCGGTCGCGGATCGCGGGGTCGATGTCGGGGACGGGAGCGATGCCGTCCAGAAGCGTGCGGATGTAGAGGCCGGTGCCGCCGACGACGATCGGCACGCGCCGCTCGGCCAGGACCTCGTCGATCGCATTTGCCGCGTCCTCCGCCCAGTCGGCGGCGGAGGCGGGATCGGCCCCGTCGCGCGTGCCGAACAGGTGGTGGGGGACGCGCGCCTCGTCCTCGGGCGTGGGGCGGGCGGACAGGATGCGCAGGTCCGCATAATATTGAGAGGCGTCGGCGTTGATCAGCGTGCCGCCGACCGCCTCTGCCAGGTCGAGCGCAAGTGCGGACTTGCCGCTGGCGGTGGGCCCTGCAATGAGCGCGACCTTGGGACGGACGCCGGAAGCGGTGGACGGATTTGCGGAAGGGTCTGGAATCATGGTCATCGCGACGCTGATAGCATCGGATCGGCTGGATGCGCGCACGATCGAACAGGCGTGCGATGCGATTGCGGGCGTTGGCGGCGTTCCGGGCGCTGTCGCGTGGATCGAACCGGGCGTCGCAGCGGACATAACGGTGATGCGCGCGGACGGCGTGGCGGCGCGCGCGGCGCTGGAGGGGCTGTTCCCTGGTGTCGACGTGGTGGTGCAGCGGGCCGAGGATCGGCGGAAGCGGATGATCATCGCGGACATGGATTCGACGATGATCACGGTCGAATGCATCGACGAACTGGCCGACTATGCCGGGATCAAGGCGGAGGTCGCTGAAGTGACCGAGCGGGCGATGCGTGGGGAACTGGATTTCGAGGCGGCGCTGGATGCGCGGGTCGCGTTGTTGCGCGGGCTGGACGTGGGGGTGATCGACCGCTGCTACGCCGAGCGGGTGCGGGTGATGCCGGGCGCGCGGGCGCTGGTGCGCACGATGAAGGCGGCGGGCGCACGGGCGGTGCTGGTGTCGGGCGGGTTCACGGTGTTCGCGGACCGCGTGGCGGCGGAGATCGGCTTTGATCTGGCGGTGTCCAACGTGCTGGAGATCGAGGGCGGCATGCTGGCGGGGACGGTGCGCCGGCCGATCGTTGGCGCGGCGACGAAGCGGGCTTTGTTGGTGTCGGAGGCTGCGGCTGGTGGGCTGGAGCTGGGCGAGGTGCTCGCGGTTGGCGACGGCGCGAACGACATTCCGATGATCGAGGCGGCGGGGTTGGGGGTGGCCTATCATGCCAAGCCGAAGACTGCGGCTGCGGCGGGCGCGCGGATCGAGAGTGGGGATTTGAGTGCGTTGTTGTACGCGCAGGGCATCCCGCGGGCGGAGTGGGTTTTGGGGTGAGGCTTCGAAGCGTTGCGCGTTCCTCGGCACAGGCCGGGGCCTAGGTGCAGCCGTCTCATCTAGGCCCCGGCCTGCGCCGGGGAACTGACGGGGTCAGGTCGCGCTCTTCGCGGCGCCCTTCTTGCGGCAGGCGTCGGAGCAGAACTTCACGTTGTCCCAGTCGCGTTCCCATTTCTTGCGCCAGGTGAAAGGGCGGCCGCAGGCGAGGCAGTCCTTGGTGGGGAGGTTGGATTTGTGGACGCCGTTGGGCATGTCAGCCGCGATCCTCGTCGAGGAAGCGGGCAACGTCCTTCAGGTCGACGTCGGACGCCAGGAAGGTCTGGCCGATGCCGCGGGTGAGGAGGAAGGGGAGCTTGCCCGCCGCCATCTTCTTGTCGTGCGCCATGTGATCGATGAGCGCTGCGCCCGACGCAGTGACGCCGGCGTCGCCGAGCCCGGCGGGGAGACCGACGCGGCGGAGGTGGTCCGTAACGCGTGCTGCGTCCGCCGCGGGGCAGAGGCCGGTGCGGACCGAGTAGCGGTGGGCGAGTGCGATGCCGGCGGCGACGGCCTCGCCGTGGAGCAAGCGGTCGGAGAAGCCGGTGTCCGCCTCCAGCGCGTGGCCGAAGGTGTGGCCGAGGTTGAGGAGCGCGCGGACGCCGGCGGTTTCGCGTTCGTCGGCGGCGACGATCCGCGCCTTGGCCGCGACGCTGTGCGCGATCGCGTGGGTACGGGCGGCAGGGTTGCCGGCGAGCAGGTCGGCGACATTGGCGTCGCACCAGGCGAAGAAGGCCGGATCGTCGATCAGGCCGTATTTGACGACTTCGGCATAGCCCGCGCGGGTCTGGCGGGCGTCGAGCGAATCGAGGACGGTCGGGTCGATCAGGACGTGCGCGGGCTGGTGGAACGCGCCGACGAGGTTCTTGCCGGCCGGCGTGTTGATCGCGGTCTTGCCGCCGACCGAGCTGTCGACCTGCGCCAGCAGCGAGGTGGGGATCTGGACGAAGCCGCAGCCGCGCTTGACGATGGCGGCGGCGAACCCGACGAGATCGCCGATCACGCCGCCGCCGAACGCGACGATATGGTCGCTGCGTTCGACGCCCGCGGCGAGCAGACGGTCGCAGAGCAGCGCCAGCCCCTGCCAGCTCTTGGTCGCTTCACCGGCGGGCAGCACGACGGTTTCGGCGGGTCGGCCGAGCCCGGCGAGCAGGCGCGGGAGCTGGGCCGCGGCGACATTCTCGTCCGTCACGACGATGATCGGACGGGTGCCGAGCCACTGGGCGAGGCGCGGGCCGGCGGTGTCGAGTGCGCCGTCGGCGATCGCGACGTCGTAGCTGCGGTCGCCCAGTGCAACGGGGATCGTGGTCATCTGCGCATGGCCTTCAGGATGGCGGTGACGGTGGCTTCGTGCGGCAACGGTTCGCTGCGGACATGGACCGGGGCGAGCGCGTAGATCGGGTTGCGGACCGCGGCCAGCTCGCCCAACACGGTACGCGGATCGGCGCCGGTGAGCAGCGGGCGGGTGCCCTGGCGACGCGAGACGCGTTCGGCCAGCACGTCGAGATCGGCGTCGAGCCAGACGGCGGTTGCGCGCGACAGGATGAGCGCGCGCGTCTCCTCGTCCATGAACGCGCCGCCGCCGGTCGCGAGCACGACGCGGCGGCCCTGGAGGAGCCGGCGGATCACGCGGCGTTCGCCGTCGCGAAAATGCGCCTCGCCGAACCGCGCGAAGATTTCCGGGATCGACATGCCGGATGCGCGCTCGATTTCCCGATCCGTATCGACGAAGCCGAGCCGCAGCCGCGCGGCCAGCCGGCGGCCGATCGTGGTCTTGCCGACGCCCATCAGGCCGACGAGCACGATGGTGGGTTCGCGCGCGTTCTCGACGCGCGGCGGCAGGATGAGGTCGGGGCGCGGGGCGGCGCGATCGTTCGGGCGATCGACCGGGCGTTCGGTCGTTCGGCTGGCCGCCCGGCGGGGCGGACGCCGCCTTTTCGGCTGGGGGCTTTCGGACATGACGGCGGGGCTATACACAAGCACGCGACCGCCGGCAAAAAAGGCCGGAGCCGGGGTATTTTTGATCATTCGGGACGATCTCTGTCATGTCGCGTAGCCTTATTCTCCTCATCGTGGGCCTGCTGGTCGTCGTCGGCATCGCCGTCGCACTGGGATCGATGGACACAAAAATCGCGCCGAAGACGGTCGAAAAGGACATGCTGAATGAAGCAGCGGCGCAATAGCGCCCTGCTGGTCGGCGCTGCGCTGCTGAGCGTCGGGATCGCGATCGGCCCGACGCTCAGCCCCGCCGGCGGGCAGTCCGCGCCTGAGTCGATCCTGCCGCCCGGGTTCGGCGATACGCCTGCGCCGACGCCGCCAGCGGAGCGTCCTGCGCCGCGTCCGCGGGCGGGCACTGCAACGGGCACGGCTGCGCCCGGAACGCCGCTGACGCTGTCGCCGGCGGACCTGAACCTGGCGCCGGCCCCTGCGGCCGCGTCGGCCCCGGGCACGACGACGGTCGCGCCGGACGAGGGGACGGGCGACGCGATCGAGGAGGTCGATCCCGATGCGCCGCCGGAAGAGACGTTCGACGTGCCGGAGACGGCGCGTCGGCCGGTCGACGGGATCGGACCGCTCGGCACCGGGCCGGAGGGGCTTGGCGCCGGCGAGTTCGGCCGCGCGGACGGGCGGTTCCTGTCGACGCTGATGCGGCGGATGGATGCGCCGATCGCATCGCGGTGGGGGCATATGCTGCTGCGTCGCGCCCTGCTGACCGCGACCGAGACGCCTGCCCGCCTGAACGGGGCGGACTGGGTCGCGGAGCGCGCGTGGCTGCTGCTGCGGATGGGCGAGGCGGATGCGGCGCGGATGCTGGTCGACAGCATCGACGTCGACCGGTTCACGCCGAAGCTGCTTGCGGTGGCGACGCAGGTGGCGCTGGCCAATGCGGACCCGGCGGCGCTGTGTCCGTTGCAGCCGATCGCCGCGACGATGAGCAAGGAGCCGATCTGGCCGATGGCGCGCGCGATGTGCGCGGGGCTGTCGGGCGAACCGTCGCTGGCGAGTGCGCTGATCGATCAGGCACGGCGCGGGCGCAAGGCGCGCGGGATCGACGTATTGCTGGCGGAAAAGGTCGTGGGGGCGGGCAATAACGGCCGCCGGTCGATCACGATCGAATGGGAGGGCGTCGATGCGCTGACCGCGTGGCGGTTCGGCGTGGCGAGCGCGCTGGCCGTGCCGATCCCGGACGGGTTGTATAATTCGGTCGGACCGCATGTCCGCGCCTGGGCGGCGCGAGCGCCGATGCTGACGCCGGAAGCGCGCGTGGCGGCGGCGCGGACGGCGGCGCGGCTGGGCGTGTTTTCCAGTGCGACGCTGGTCGATCTTTATGGCGCTGTGGCGGACCGGACGGATGTCGAGGATCTCGACGGCACCGACGCGGGCCGGTTGCGCACCGCCTATATCGGCGACCGCGCGGCGCGGCTGGGTGCGCTCAGCTTGTTGTGGGGCAATAGCGCGATCGGTGACGATGCCTATGCCGCCGACATCCTGACCGCGCGGGCGGCGGCCGGCATCGCGCCGGGTGAGACGCCCGAGGCGCAGACGCGGCGGCTGATCTCCGCGATGTTCTCGGCCGGGCTGGATATCCAGGCGAATCGCTGGGCCACGGTCGTGGCTGACGAGAGCGGGCTGGATGCCGATGCGGCGTGGGCGATGCTGGCGGTGGGCGCGCCTCAGCCCGAGGTGGACTTGAGCGCAGCCCGGATCGAGGCGTTCGTCGAGAGCGGCGGCGGGGGTGGACCGACCAAGTCGCGGTTGCTGATCGCGGCGCTGGCCGGGCTGGGGCGGATGCCGGCGGACGAGCGCGACCGGCTGGGCACCGCGGCGGGGATCGATTTTCGCGCACAGGACAGTTTCACGCGCGTACTGGACGCGGCGGCGGCGCGGGGCGAGGCCGGGACGGTCGCGATCCTGGCAGCGACCGGCATGCAGACGCCGAACTGGCAGGGTGTGCCGCCGGCGCATTTCTACCGCATCCTGACCGCGTTGAACCGCGTCGGGCTGGACGGTGAGGCGCGGATGATGGCGGCCGAGGCGATGGCGCGGCTGTGACGTCGTGACGGACCGCGCGGTGTCCGACGCGGCGGCGATCGATCGGTTTCTCGAGATGATGGCGGCCGAGGCCGGCGCGGCGCGCAACACGATCCTGGCGTACCGGACCGACTTGGACGGTGCGTCGACGCTGCTCGGGCGGGCGCTGGTGCGGGCGGATGCGGGCGATCTGGGGCGGCTGGGCGAGGCGTGGCTGCCGTTGGCGCGGACCAGCGTGGCGCGCAAGGCGGCGGCGTTGCGGCGGTTCTATCGGTTCCTGGTGGATGACGGCATCCGCGCGGACGATCCGTCCGATGCGCTGCCGCGGCCGGTGGGCGCGCGGGGGTTGCCGAAGGTGCTGGCGCGCGGCGATGTCGAGGCGTTGTTCCGCGAGGTCGCGCGGCGGATCGAGGACGGCGAGTGGGCGGCGCTGCGACTGTCGGCGATGCTGGAGCTGCTCTACGGATCGGGCCTGCGCGCGACGGAGCTGGTGTCGTTGCCGCTGCATGCGGTGCGACCGGACCAGCCCTACCTGATCCTGTCGGGCAAGGGCGGGGCGGAGCGGCTGGTGCCGATATCGGACCGGGCGCGCGCGGCGGTGGCGGCGTGGCGCGCGACGTTGCCGGGTGGCATCTACCTGTTCCCGTCGCGGACGGGGCATGTCAGCCGGGTGCGGCTGTTCCAGCTTGTGCGCGAAGTCGGTGCGGCGGTGGGGATCGCGCCGGACCGGATCAGCCCGCATGTCCTGCGCCATGCGTTCGCGACGCACCTGTTGGAAGGCGGGGCGGACCTGCGCGCGTTGCAGGCGATGCTGGGCCATGCGGACATCAGCACGACGCAGATCTATACGCATGTCGACGGCGCGCGGCTGGTCGCGCTGGTCAATGCAAGGCATCCGCTCGTTGACGCGACCCGCCGCGGCGCTTAACCGCGCGACCTATGGTTGCTTTCCTCGACTTCGAAAAACCCATTGCCGAATTGCAGGCGAAGATCGTCGAACTGCGCGAAAGCGCGGTGGCCGGGACGATCGACATCGCGCCGGAGATCGCCAAGCTGGAGGCGAAGTCCGATGCGTTGCTGCAGCAGACCTATGCCAAGTTGACGCCGTGGCAGAAGACGCAGGTCGCGCGCCATGCGGAACGGCCGCACTTCAAGGACTACGTCGCGGGCTTCGTCGAGGACTTTCTGCCGTTGTGCGGCGACCGCGCGTTTGCCGACGACAAGGCGATCATCGGCGGGTTCGGGCGGATCGGCGGACGGCGCGCAATGGTGATCGGCCATGAGAAGGGCGACGATACGACGAGCCGGTTGCGGCACAATTTCGGGATGGCCAAGCCGGAAGGATATCGCAAGGCGATCCGCTTGATGGAGCTGGCGGACCGGTTCGGCCTGCCGGTTGTCACCCTGGTCGACACGTCCGGTGCGTTTCCCGGCATCCAGGCGGAGGAGCGCGGGCAGGCCGAGGCGATCGCCCGGTCGACCGAGGCATGCCTGGCGCTGGGCGTGCCGATGGTGACCGCGGTGGTGGGCGAGGGCGGGTCCGGCGGGGCGATCGCGCTGGCCGCCGCCAACCGCGTGCTGATGTTCGAACATGCGGTCTATTCGGTAATCTCCCCCGAGGGTTGCGCGTCGATCCTGTGGCGGACGTCGGACCGCGCGCCCGATGCGGCGGAGGCGATGAAGATCACCGCGAACGACCTGTTGCGGCTAGGCGTGATCGACCGGATCGTGCCCGAACCGATGGGTGGCGCGCATCGTGACCGGCCGAAGGCGATCGCCGCGCTGGCCGATGCGATCGGCGAGGAGCTCGACACGCTGGCGCCGCTGCGTCCCGAACAGCTGCGCACGGAACGGCGCGAGAAGTTTTTGAGGATCGGGTAGTTTCGCGATAGGCCTCCTCAAGAGGGGCCGAACGAACAGGGGACGATGTCATGAAGCCGATTTTCGCCGTGGCGACGTTCGCCGCGTTGATCGCGACCGCGGGATACGGGGTTAGCCAGACGAGCAGCATTTCGGCGAGCGACAAGGCGACGGGGGCGAAGGCGAACCCGCAGCTGCTGGCGGAATATGGCGGGACCTATGCGGGGCCGCAGGCGGCGTATGTGACGCGCGTCGGGCGGCGGATCGCGGTGCAGTCCGGCCTGTCCAATTCGCAGGCCGATTTCAACATCGCGTTGCTCAATTCGCCGGTGAACAACGCGTTCGCGATCCCCGGTGGCTATGTCTACGTGACGCGGCAGCTGACCGGCCTGATGAACGACGAGGCGGAGCTGGCGTCGGTGCTGGGGCACGAGGTGGGCCATGTCGCGGCGCGCCATGCGCAGAAGCGCGAGTCGAAGAGCCGGCGCAATTCGATCCTGGGCGCGATCGGGCAGGTACTGGTCGGTGCCGTCGCGGGTGATTCGGGGTTCGGTGACATCCTGTCGCGCGGCGTAGGCACGGGCGCGCAGCTGCTGACGCTGCGCTACAGCCGGTCGCAGGAGATCGAGGCGGACGATCTGGGCATCCGTTACCTGGTCGGGGCGGGTTACGATCCCTATGCGGCGTCCACCATGCTGGCGTCGTTGCAGGCGCAGACGAATCTGGATGCCGAGACGCAGGGTGCGGAAAGTCGTGGCGTGCCGGCGTGGGCGAGCACCCATCCTGATCCCGGCGCGCGCGTGGATAACGCGCGGAAGGTCGCGGCACGGCTGGCGGGCGGGAAGCCCGAGGGGACGGGCGCCCGCGGGCGCGATGCGTTCCTGGCGGCGGTCGACGGCACGCTGTACGGCGACGATCCGAAGCAGGGCGTGGTCGATGGCACGCGCTTCGTCCATCCGGCGCTGCGCATCGCGTTCACCGCGCCGCAGGGCTTTGCCGTGTCGAACGGGACCCAGGCGGTGACGGTCAGCGGGACGGGCGGCAAGGCGCAGTTTGCGGGCGGCGTGATGGGTGCGGGCGGATTGCCGGCCTATATCGACACGGTGCTGCGCGGGGTGGGTGCCCAGTCGGGGGCGCCACGCGACGCAGTGCGTGCGACGACGATCAACGGTTTTGCCAGCAGCGTATTTTCGACGACCGCGCAGACGCAGAGCGGGTCCGTCGACGTGTCCGTCGTGGCGTATCAGGCGAGCCCGACGTCGGCCTATCACTTCGTCGTTATCACGCCAGCTGGGCAGGGCCTGGGGCCGTTTTCGTCGATGGTGCAGTCGATGACGCGGCTGACCGCGGCGCAGGCGGCGGCGGTGAAGGCGCGGCGGATCCGCGTTGTGACGGTGGCGGCGAGCGACACGATCGACACGCTGGCGCGGCGGATGGCCTATTCCGATCGGCAGCGCGAGCGGTTCCTGGTGCTGAACGCGCTCGAGGCGCAGGACCGCCTGACGCCGGGCAGCAAGGTGAAGCTGATCGTTTACGGATAGCGGACATGAAAAAGGCGGCGGGATCGCTCCCGCCGCCTTTCGCGTCGTCACGATCAGTGATCGTTTATTACGACTGCTTCTTGATCGCGACGTTCTCGGCGACGTTCGTGAACGTGTTGTTCAGGTTCGAACCCAGGCTGCTCATCGCGGTGATGGCGGCGACGGCAATCAGCGCTGCGATCAGGCCGTACTCGATGGCGGTGGCGCCCTTGGAATTTTTGAGAAGCTTGCGGATCATGATCATCGAGCGTTCCTTTCGTAGTAATTTGAAAAACTTGCCGTTTGCCCGCTGTCCCCCCGGTGTGCGGGTCAGCTAGGGACTGTCTAGCTGCGGGCGGTTGCGAAATGCTTAAGGACGTGGAGGATTTTGCGGAGGGCGAGGATCAGCGGTTCAGGACCTTGGTGCTCACATAGTCCCACATCGTCGTGGTATTGCCCGCAAGCGCGCCGATCGCGCTGATGACGATCAGCATGACGAGCGCCAATATCAGGCCATATTCCACCGCGGTGGCGCCGCGCCGGTCCCGCCAGATCGTCCAGACGATTCGCATAACTGCCCCTCTTCGGCCGCCCGGGGGCGGTACCGCTTCAGGCTAACGCGGCCGGGTTAACAGTCCTGGCAGTAAGGGATCGATCAATGACGACGACGATGCAGGTGGTGGCGGCGGCGCTGATCGACGGGGACGGGCGCGTGCTGGTGCAACAGCGGCCGCCGGGGCGTGCGATGGCGGGGCTGTGGGAGTTTCCGGGCGGCAAGATCGAACCGGGCGAGACGCCGGAGCAGGCGCTGATCCGCGAACTGCGCGAGGAGCTGGCGATCGACGTGTCGGCGGCGTGCCTTGCGCCGGCGTGCTTCGCGAGTGCGCCGCTGGGGGATCGGCACCTGTTGCTGCTGCTGTTCGTGTGCCGGAAGTGGTTCGGTGTGCCGGTGCCGCTAGAGGCGACTGCGCTGCAGTGGGTGCGGCCGGTGGCTTTGCACCGGCTGGCGATGCCGCCGGCGGATCGGCCGTTGATCGGGTTGTTGGAGGCTTTGGTTTAGGGTTTCTACCCCGACACGTTTGGTTCGAGCTTGTCGAGAACTCAGCGCCAAGTTCTCGACAGGCTCGAACCAAACGTGGCTGCATGATGGGGAGCGGTTGGCTTCTCGGCTACGCTCGAAGGGTCCCTCGACTTCGCTCGGGATGGGCGGACTTGGAGAGGATTACAGCACGTACTTGCTGAGGTCCGTATCGCGCGCGACTTCGGCGAGCTGCGCTTCGACATAGGCGGCGTCGACCACGACGCTCTGGCCGACGCGGTTTTCGGCGTCGAAGCTGACTTCTTCAAGCAGCTTTTCCATGACGGTCGAGAGCCGGCGGGCGCCAATATTCTCGATCTGGCCGTTCACTTCCGCCGCGATGCGGGCGATGGCCGCGATGCCGTCTTCGGTGAAGCTGACCTCGACTCCTTCGGTGGCGATCAGCGCGCGATATTGTTCGGTGAGCGAGGCGCGGGTCGAGGAGAGGATGCGGACGAAATCGGCCTCGGTCAGCGCCTTCAGCTCGACACGGATCGGCAGGCGGCCCTGCAGCTCGGGCAACAGGTCGGACGGCTTGGCGACGTGGAACGCGCCGCTGGCGATGAACAGGATGTGGTCGGTCTTCATCGGGCCGTATTTGGTGGCGACGGTAGTGCCCTCGATCAGCGGCAACAGGTCGCGCTGGACGCCTTCGCGGCTTACGGAGCCGCCGCGGACGTCGCTGACCGCGATCTTGTCGATCTCGTCGAGAAAGACGATCCCGTTTTCCTGCGCGTCGTTCAGCGCGACGCGGCTGACCTCGTCCTGATCAAGGCGCTTGTCGGCCTCCTCCTCGACCAGCTTGGTCCAGGCGTCGGCGACGGGCAGCTTGCGGCGCTTGAGCTTTGCGCCACCGAACGCCTTGCCCATCATGTCGGACAGGTTGATCATGCCCATCTGGCCGGGCATGCCGGGGATCTCCATCTGCGGGCCGGCGCTGTCCTCAAGCTCCAGTTCGATCTCCTTTTCGTTCAGGTGACCGTCGCGGAAGCGTTGCGTGAAGGAGGCGCGGGTGGCCTCGCTGGCGTCCTTGCCGACGAGCGCGTCCATCAGGCGGGCGAGGGCGGCTTCCTCCGCCTTGTCCTTGACCGCGAGGCGGCGGCGCTCTTTTTCGAGGCGCACGGCTTCCTCGACCAGGTCGCGGGCGATCTGTTCGACATCGCGGCCAACATAGCCGACCTCGGTGAACTTGGTCGCCTCGACCTTGACGAACGGCGCGTCGGCGAGCTTGGCGAGGCGGCGGCTGATCTCGGTCTTGCCGCAGCCGGTGGGGCCGATCATCAGGATGTTCTTGGGCGTGACCTCGTCACGCAGGTCCGCGCCGAGCCGCTGGCGGCGCCAGCGGTTGCGGAGTGCGACCGCGACGGCGCGCTTGGCGGCGTCCTGACCCACGATGTGGGCGTCGAGTGCGGCCACGATGGCCTTCGGGGTGAGCGCGTCGTTCATTTTGGTCTCCCCCCTCCCGTGGTGGGAGGGGCAGGGGTGATTGCCGAGGGCTGCGTAGTTCGCTCGTGGGGTGATGTCGGAGCGCGACCGAGGGGTCGCGCACCCACCCCCAACCCCCTCCCTTGAAAGGGAGGGGGCTTCAGTGTGTTACGCGGTGTCGAGGCTTTCGATGGTGAGGTTGCCGTTGGTGAAGACGCAGACCTCGGCGGCGATCGCCATGGCCTTGCGGGCGATCTTCTCGGCATCCTGCTCGTAGTCGATGAGCGCGCGGGCGGCGGCGAGTGCGAAGTTGCCGCCCGAACCGATCGCGGCGACACCCATTTCCGGTTCCAGCACGTCGCCATTGCCGGTCAGGATCAGGGTCACGTCCTTGTCGGCGACGATCATCATCGCTTCGAGGTTGCGGAGATATTTGTCGGTGCGCCAGTCCTTGGCGAGTTCGACCGCGGAGCGCAGCAGCTTGCCGTGATGCTGTTCCAGCTTGCGTTCCAGCCGTTCAAACAGCGTGAAGGCGTCTGCCGTCGCGCCGGCGAACCCGGCGATGACGGAGCCGTCGCCCAGCCGGCGGACCTTGCGGGCATTGGGTTTCATGACGGTGTTGCCCATCGAAACCTGTCCGTCGCCGGCCACGATCACCTTGCCGTCGCGCCGCACCGACAGGATCGTCGTTCCATGCCAGCCGATTTTGTCTTCGTGCATATCATCCGTCCATTGTGTGGTCCGGATATGGGTAGGGTCGGGCGGAGCGCAATTGGGGCGTGTTGCCCACCGCGACGCGGCGTTGATCGAAGGCGTCTGTTTCTGGATCGACCGCTGTAGGGTGCCGGCCATGCCGGTGCGGGGGAGATGTTCTGGTCGGGGCGACAGGATTCGAACCTGCGACCCTTAGACCCCCAGTCTAATGCGCTACCGGGCTGCGCCACGCCCCGACCTAGGCCGCGGGCATTAGGCGGGATGCGGGGGCGATGCAAGCACGATGCGCAAGGGCGGGGCACGACCAAGGTGGAAAGTCGCGCGGCATTGCGTGATCCGTCGCGAACATGATAGGCGCGCGCTTTCCCAAAGCGGGCGGCCGATCGGTCGCGCCCGCCGACCATGCCGGAACCCAGCTCCATGTTCGCATCCCCCGCATACGCCCAGGCAGCCGGCGCACCCGCAGCGGGTGGTGGTGGCCTGTCGGCCATCCTGCTCCAGGCGGCGCCGCTGCTGTTCATCTTCGTCATCTTCTACTTCCTGCTGATCCGGCCGCAGCAGACCCGGATGAAGGCGCATCGCGCGCTGGTCGACGGCGTGCGGCGTAACGACACGGTCGTCACCGCCGGCGGCCTGATCGGCAAGGTGACCAAGGTCGACGAAACCGAGGTCGAGGTGGAGATCGCGCCGAACACGCGCGTCCGGGTGGTGAAGGCCACGCTGACCGAGGTCCGCCAGGCCCCCGGTTCCAAGCCCGCCAACGACTGACCGACAGATGCTCGATTTCCCGCGCTGGAAGATCTGGTCGATCCTCCTGATCCTGGCACTCGGCGTCGCGCTGGCGATCCCGAGCCTGATCGGCGAGGCCAATTCGCGCCGCGTCGGCCTGGGCAACATGCCGCGCATCAACCTCGGGCTCGACCTTTCGGGCGGCAGTCACCTGCTGCTCGAAGCCGATACGACCGACGTGGTCCGCCAGCGACTGGGCCTGAAGGAAGAGGAAGTGCGCAGCGAGATGCGGCGCGCGTCCCCGCGGATCGCGATCGGCGATATCTCGACGCAGGGCGGCAAGCTGGAATTCATGGTGCGCGACGTGGCGCAGCTCGACGCCGCGGTGGACCGGGTTCGCAACCTGACCAACGCGGTCGGCGTGACCGGGCAGCGCGACTGGGACGTGTCGGTCGTCGATGGGACGCGGGTCGTGATGACGCCCACCTCGGCAGGCATCAAGGACGCGGTCGACAAGGCGATGGATACCGCGACCGACGTGGTGCGCCGCCGGATCGATTCGCTCGGCACGCGCGAACCGTCGATCGTGCGCGAGGGCGACGACCGGATCGTGGTGCAGGTGCCGGGTCTGCAGGATCCCGCGGCGTTGAAGGCGTTGCTGGGCAAGACCGCCAAGCTGGAGTTCAAGCTGGTCGACATCACCGCCAACCCGGTGGACGTGGCGCAGGGCCGCGCACCGGCGGGTAGCCAGGTGCTGCCCTATCCGGGCAGCCCCGGCGGGTTCATCGCGGTGCAGCGCCGCGCGATCATCACGGGCGACCAGTTGACCGACGCGCGTCAGGAATTCGACCAGACCGACAACCAGCCGGTCGTGGCGATCACGTTCGACGGCAATGGCGGCCGGCGTTTCGCACGCGTGACGCAGGACAATGTCGGCAAGCCGTTCGCGATCATCCTGGACAACAGCGTGCTGTCCGCACCGAACATCGAAACCGCCATTCTCGGCGGGCAGGCGCGGATCTCGGGCAGCTTCACGACGGAAAGCGCCAACGCGCTGGCGATCTCGCTGCGCTCGGGTTCGCTGCCGGTGAACCTGAAGGTGATCGAGGAGCGGACCGTCGGGCCGCAGCTGGGTGCCGATTCGATCCGCGCGGGCATTATCGCATCGACGATCGCCGCGCTGGCGGTCATCATCTTCATGTTCGTGACCTATGGCCGGTTCGGATTGTACGCGAACATCGCCGTGACGCTGAACATCCTTGTCATCCTTGGGGTCATGGCGTTGCTGGGTGCGACGCTGACGCTGCCCGGGATCGCCGGGTTCGTGCTGACGATCGGCACCGCGGTCGACGCCAACGTGCTGATCAACGAGCGCATTCGCGAGGAACGGCGCCGTGGTCGCAACGTCGCGCAGGCGGTCGAACTGGGGTACAAGGAGGCGAGCCGCACGATCTTCGAGGCGAATGTCACCCATGCGATCTCGGGGCTCATCATGCTGCTGCTCGGGTCGGGGCAGGTGAAGGGGTTTGCCGTCGTGCTGCTGCTCGGCATCGCGACGTCGGTGTTCACCGCGGTCACCTTCACCCGCATGCTCGTCGCGTTGTGGATCCGCCGCAACCGTCCGAGCGACATTAATATCTGATCGGGGCGTTCCCATGCGTTTGCTGAAACTCGTCCCCGACAACACCAACATCGGTTTCGTGCGCCTGCGTTTCTGGGCGTTCGGGTTGACCGCCGCGCTGACGCTCGCCGCCTGCGTGCTGGTCGGGGTCAGAGGGCTGAACCTGGGCGTCGATTTCGTCGGCGGCCTGATGATCGAGGCCAAGTTCGTCCAGCCGCCGCCGCTGGACGCGGTGCGCGAGAATATCGATTCGCTGGGCGTTGGCGATGCCGCACTCCAGCAGTTCGGCGCGCCCAACGTCGTGTCGATCCGCCTGCCGCCGCCGCCGAGTGCGGACCCGGCCGCGAACAATGCGGTGGTCGCCAAGGTAAAGGCCGCGTTGCTGCGCGATTATCCGGGCATGGTGTTCACGCGGTACGACACGGTGTCGGGCAAGGTTTCGAACGAGTTGATCCGAAACGGTGTGCTGGCCGTCGTGCTGGCGGTGTTCGCGATCGCGCTGTTCGGTGCGTTCCGGTTCGAGTGGCAGTTCGGCGCGGCAACGTTCGTGTCGATCGCGCACGACGTGCTGATGACGCTGGGTTTCTTCGCGCTGACGCAGATGGAGTTCGACCTGAACATCGTCGCGGCGGTGCTGACCATCATCGGTTATTCGATCAACGACAAGATCGTGATCGATGACCGTATCCGCGAGAATATGCGCAAGTACCGCAAGATGGACATGAAGGCGCTGATCGACCTGTCGGTGAACGAGACGCTGCCGCGGACCGTGATGACGTCGCTGACGATCATGCTGGCGCTGGGTGCGTTGCTGATCTGGGGGGGGCAGGTGTTGCAGGGCTTCTCCGCGGCGATGCTGCTGGGGATCGTGGTCGGGACTTATTCGTCGATCTACGTTTCGTCCTCGCTGCTGATCACGCTGGGGGTAGGGAACCGCAACCGCGAGGATGACGCGGCCAAGCCGACCGGCCGCAACGCCAATGCCGAGCGCGTCGGACCGCGGACCTGACGCGATGCGGATGGAACGCGACCCGGAGGCCACCGGCCCGCTGATCCGCGGCTTTTCCGGCCGGGGATACCGGGTGGACGACCGCGTGCATGACGGCGGGATGCTGCTGACGCCCGAGCGGGCGGTGGACTGGGTGGCGCCGGCCGTGGACCTGCTGACGATGGCGGACATGGTGGACGCGCTGGCGCTGACGCCGTTGCCAGAGTTCATCCTGCTGGGCACGGGCGATACGTTGCAGCGGCCGCCGGTGGACCTGATCCTAGCGCTTGAGGCGCTGGGTGTGGGGATGGAGCCGATGGACAGCCGGGCTGCTGCGCGAGCCTGGGGCCTGTTGCGGGCGGAGCAGCGCTGGATTGCGGCTTTGTTGTATCCGCTGAACTGACCTCCTCCGCTTCTCCGTTTGGGGCTTCGGGTCAATTCCGGCTAGGCTTTTAGGTGGTGTTCCCTTGGTGGCCATCCACCAGTCCGCGAAGATGCGTTTCGAGTTGTTCGGCGTTGCGATCCCACGAGAAGGGCTGAGCCGCCGCGCGGGTGGCTTCGCGCTCGGGTGAATTTGCTAGAAGTACGCGGATCGCTTCGGCGAAGGCGGCGGGTTCGCGGGTGACGAGGCGGCCGGCGGCGGGGCGGTCGATGACTTCGCGGGCGCCGCCGACGTCGGTGGTGACCACCGGGACGCCGCAGGCGAGCGATTCGACCCAGACGTTGGCGAGCCCTTCGGAGGCGGTGGGCAGGACGAACACGTCGGCTGCTGCGAACAGTGCGGGCAAACTGGCGTGGGCGACGTTGCCGAGAAACCGGACCCGGTCGGCGACGCCGGACTGCGCGGCGGCGCGTTCCAGGGCGGCGCGGTCGGGTCCTTCGCCGGCGAGCAGGAGGGTTGCGCCGGGGACCCAGGCGAGTGCGCCGATCGCGATCGCCTGGCCCTTGCGCGGGATGAGATGGCCGATCGAGAGCAAGACGGGGCCGGACAGCCCGAGCGCTGCCTTTGCCGCTGCGCGGTCAGCGATGGTGAAGCTGTCCTGATCGACGCCGGTGTGGTGGACGGCGATCCGGTCGGCGGGCATGCCTGCGGCGATCATGTCCGCCCGGAGCGGGCCGCTGACCGCGAGGAGCCCGGCGGCGGCGCGGCCGGCGGCGACGACTTGGGGAGCGCAGCCGCGTCGGGTGCCCCAGTAATGGATGTCCGCCCCGCGCGCCTTGATCGAGACGGGCACGCCCAGCGCTGCGCCGAGCCGAACCGCGGCGGGACCGTCCGGCCAGAAGAATTCCGCGTCGATGACGTCGAACGGGAAGTTCGCGTACAAGCGGCGGAGCATCGGCAGCAGGCGGGACGCGAGCAGCCGTGGCGCCAATGCCGCACCCGGTCCCGGCACGACGGGGAAGCGGGGGCGCAGGATGTCGAGCCCGCCGCGGACCTCGGCCTCCGGCACGTCGCTGAGCGCGGCGTAGCGCGGGTGGCGCGACAGCAGCGGCGGCACCCCGATCGGTGCGACCACCCGGACCGAGACACCCGGGCGGGCGGCGAGGCCCTGCGTCTGGCGTTCGACGAAGCGGCCGAAGGTCGGGCGGCTGTCGTCGGGGAACAGCGTGGAGAGGGTCAGGACGCGCATGATCCGACAGGTATGGCAGACCTGTCCTACCAAAGCGAAAAGGATGCACGGTGAGCGGAAATCCGCCGCGCCGATGCCCTCTTTGCGGGGGGCGTCGGACAAGCTACAGAACGGGTCATGCGTTTCATGTCCCGCCCGCTCGCCATCGGTCTTGTCGCCGGTCTCTCCCTTGCCGTTACCGGCTGCGCATCGGGGGGGAAGGGCAAGGCGGACACCAGCTATGTCGCGCGCGACGTCGACACGCTGTACAACGCGGCGAAGATCCGGCTGGACCGCAAGCAGTACAAGCAGGCCGCGGTGCTGTTCGACGAGGTCGAGCGGCAGCATCCCTATTCCGCATGGGCGCGGCGGGCGCAGCTGATGAGCGCGTTCAGCTATTATCTGGCGCGCAGCTACCCCGAATCGATCCAGTCGGCGCAACGTTTCCTGTCGATCCATCCGGGTAACAAGGATGCGCCCTACGCGCTCTACCTGATCGCGGTCGATTATTACGAGCAGATCCAGGACATCACGCGCGATCAGAAGATCACCAGCCAGGCGCTCGATGCGCTGGGCGAGCTGATCCGGCGCTATCCCGACACGCAATATGCCGCCGATGCGCGGTTGAAGATCGATCTGGTGCGCGACCATCTGGCGGGCAAGGAAATGGAGATCGGCCGGCTGTACCAGCGGCGCGCCGACTGGCTGGCGTCGGTGATCCGGTTCCGCAAGGTGATCGTCGACTACGACACGACCAGCCATGTGCCGGAAGCGCTGGAGCGGCTGACCGAAAGCTATCTGGCGCTGGGCGTGCCGGAGGAGGCGCGCAAGTCGGCCGCCGTGCTGGGGGCCAACTACCCCGGTTCGGAATGGTATGAGCGCGCGTACAAGCTGATCCAGACCAAGACGCCGAAGGCCTGATCGGCCGCGCGGGGCCTGACGTAGGGACCCCGCGCACGATGGGTTCAAATCGAGAACATTCGGCGCTACATGGGGTCGGCATGCTGTCGTCCCTCTCCATTCGCGACGTCGTCCTGATCGAGGCGCTGGACCTGGACTTCGAGTCCGGGCTCGGTGCGCTGACGGGCGAGACGGGGGCGGGCAAGTCGATCCTGCTCGATTCGCTGGGGCTGGCGCTGGGCAAGCGCGCCGAGAGCGGGCTGGTGCGGCAGGGTGCGACGCAGTCGGTGGTGACCGCGACGTTCGAGGTGCCGGCGACGCACCCCGCGATGGCGGTGCTCGCCGAGAACGGGTTCGAGGCGGAGGCTGGCGAGCCGCTGATGATCCGGCGGATCGTGAAGGCGGACGGCGGTAGCCGGGCGAGCATCAACGACCAGCCGGCGTCGGCAGGGCTGCTGCGCGAGATCGGCGCGATGCTGGTCGAGATTCACGGGCAGCATGACGATCGCGGGCTGCTGAACCCCAAGGGGCATCGCGATCTGCTCGACATGTTCGGGCGGGTCGATTCGCGGCCGCTGGGGGCGGCGTATCGTCGGTGGCGCGCGGCGGAGGAGACGCTGGCGACCGCGCGGGCCGAGCTGGAGACGGCGGAGCGTGATCGTGAGTGGCTGGAGCATGCGGTCGGCGAATTGACGAAGTTCGGTGCGGAGCCGGGCGAGGAAGAGACGCTCGCCGAGGAGCGCGGCGCGATGCAGAAGGGCGCGCGGCTGGCGGACGACCTGGCGGCGGTGAACGATCATCTCGACGGATCACAAGGCGCGATCGCGAATTTGCGGCAGGCGTCGCGGCGGCTCGACCGGCTGGCGCCCGAACACCCGATGCTGGCCGATGCGCTGGCGGCGATGGACCGTGCGGTGATCGAGGCGTCGGAGGCGGAGGATCACCTCAACGCCGCGCTGGGCGACATGGCGTTCGACCCAAACCGGCTGGAGCTGGTCGAGACCCGGCTGTTCGAGCTGCGCGCGCTGGCGCGGAAGCATCGCACGACGCCCGATGCGCTGGCGGAGCTGACCGTCGAACTAGAGGCGCGGTTCGCGCGGATGGAAGCGGGGGGTGCGGGGATCGCCGCGCTGGAGGCGGAGACGCTGGCGGCGCGGACCGCCTATGCCGATGCGGCTGCGACGCTGAGCGCGATGCGCGAGCTGGCGGCGGCGCGGCTCGATGCGGCGGTGGCGGGTGAGCTGGCGCCGCTGAAGCTCGATGCGGCGCGGTTCCGGACGGTGGTGGAGCCGCTGGCGGAGGGCAGCTGGGGCCCGGCGGGGCGCGACCGGGTGGAGTTCGAGATCTCGACCAATCCGGGTGCGCCGTTCGCGCCGCTCGTAAAGATCGCGTCGGGCGGCGAGCTGTCGCGCTTCATCCTGGCGCTGAAGGTCGCGCTGGCGGAGGAAGGTGGTGCCGGCACGATGATTTTCGACGAGATCGATCGCGGGGTCGGGGGTGCGGTGGCCTCGGCGATCGGCGAGCGGTTGGGGCGGCTGTCGCGGAAGGCGCAGCTGCTGGTGGTGACGCATAGTCCGCAGGTTGCGGCGCGGGCAGACCGGCACTGGCTGATCGCGAAGCGGCATGATGGAATCGTGACGCGGACCGGGGTGTCCGCGCTGGATGCCGGGGAGCGGCGCGAGGAGATTGCGCGGATGTTGTCGGGGGCCGAGGTGACGGAAGAGGCTCGGGCTCAGGCTGCGAGGTTGTTGGAGCGGTAGAAGCCGGTTTGTTGGCGTGACAGGGACGGTGTGAAGGTACTTGATTCCCTGGCTACGGACGTGCCCCCGCGGAAGCGGGGGTCCAGATTGAACACATCGCGGACGTCGTCATTGGAACTTAGCTGGATCCCCGCGTCCGCGGGGATACTTGGTTGTCGTACGCGGTTTGGCGGTCTGCCTCGTCAATGCCGATGCGTCTGCCACTTCCCAGCCGCCAGCGCGGCCATGACGTCGGCGGGGCCGCCGGCGTGGGGGGCGGGGTTGGTGGCGACGCCGGTGAGGCGGTCGAGCAGGTCCTGGCCTTCGCGCCACCAGCCGAGGCCGCTGGCAGCGTTCAGGTGGCCGAGCGGGCCGGCGTCGACGAAGTGGCTGCCCCAGTCGCGCGCCATGTCGAAACTGCGCTGGAAGCAGGCATAGGGATCGTCGGTGCTGGCCACGACGATCGACGGGAAGGGCAGCAGGACGCGCGGGGAGGGGCCGAAATCGCGCAGTTCGTCGCGGACGTCGTGGCGGTCAACATCGGGTGGCGCCACGAGCAGCGCGCCGGCGACGGGCCAGCCCCAGGTCTGGCCGGCGAGCGCGGCCCACCAGGCGACCGCGAGGCAGCCGAGCGAATGGGCGGCCAGGATGACGGGCGCGCGGGCGGTGCGGATCGACTGATCGAGTCGCGTCACCCAGGCATTGCGGCGAGGGCTCGACAGGCTGCCCAGATCGGCGCGGATCGTGTCGGTGCGGCCCTGTTCCCAGAGCGTCTGCCAATGGGCGGGGCCGGACCCGTTGAGGCCCGGTACGGTCAGGATCGTCGGGGTACGGCGGCCGAGCGTCGAGGTCTGTGCCATGCATCGTCTCCTTCAGCTCCAGACATATCTCTATCCCGTTGGAAGACAATAGGCCTGCGCCGGGTTGTGGAGAAAGCGGTCCGGTCCGATGGCTTGCCGGGGCGGGGCGCGATCCGGTAGCGAGGGGCATGACCGACGCCGCCACCGATCCCGCAACCGAACTGGCCGAACTGGCCGCCGAGATCGCGCGGCACGACCGCCTGTATCACGACCAGGATACGCCCGAGATTGACGACGCGGCCTATGACGCGCTGGTGCGGCGCAATCGTGCGCTGGAGGCGGCGCATCCGGAGCTGGTGCGCGGTGACAGCCCTTCGTTGCGGGTCGGGGCGACGCCGAGCGGGCGGCTGGGCAAGGTGGCGCACGCCAAGGCGATGATGAGCCTGGAGAATGCTTTTTCGGCGGACGAGGTGCGCGAGTTCGTGGCGCGGGTGCGGCGGTTTCTGGCGCTGGACGGCGATGCACCGGTTGCGCTGACCGCGGAGCCGAAGATCGACGGGCTGTCCTGTTCGCTTCGGTACGAGAACGGACGACTGGTGCAGGCGCTGACCCGCGGCGACGGGGCGGTGGGCGAGGATGTGACCGGCAATGTCCGGACGATCGGCGATATCCCGGAGCAGTTGACCGGCGACGTGCCCTCGGTGTTCGAGGTGCGCGGCGAGGTCTATATGGCGAAGGCCGATTTCGCCGCGCTGAATGCGCGGCAAGTCGAGGCGGGCGGCAAGCTGTTCGCCAATCCGCGCAATGCGGCGGCGGGGTCGCTCCGACAACTGGATGCGGGCGTGACGCGGGTGCGGCCGTTGCGGTTCCTGGCGCATGGCTGGGGCGAGGTGTCGGACCTGCCGTTCGAGACACAGGCCGCGGTGATGCGCGCGATCGCGGCATGGGGGCTGCCGGTGTCCGACATGCTGCGCGAGATGGCGGGGGCGGATGCGGCGCTCGATCATTATGCGGCGATCGAGCGGCAGCGGGCGGACTTGCCCTATGATATCGACGGTGTCGTCTACAAGGTCGACCGGCTCGACTGGCAGCGGCGGCTGGGGCAGGTGGCGCGTGCGCCGCGCTGGGCGATCGCGCACAAGTTTCCGGCGGAACGCGCGCAGACGACGCTGAACGCGATCGATATCCAGGTCGGGCGGACGGGCAAGCTGACGCCGGTCGCGCGGCTGGAGCCGGTGACGGTGGGCGGCGTGGTGGTGACCAACGCGACGTTGCACAATGCCGACGAGATCGTGCGGCTGGGCGTGCAGCCCGGCGACCGGGTGGTGATCCAGCGTGCGGGCGACGTCATCCCGCAGGTGGTAGAGGGGCTGTATGCCGGGCCGGAGCGGGCGGCGTGGCCGTTCCCGCTGACGTGTCCCGAATGCGGATCGGCGGCGGAGCGCGAGCCGGAGGAGGTCGATTATCGCTGCACCGGCGGGCTGATCTGCCCGGCACAGCGGGTGGAGCGGCTGATCCATTTCGCGTCGCGCCATGCGTTCGACATTCGCGGGCTCGGACTGGTGCGGGTCGAGCAGTTCTTCCACGACGGGCTGGTGCAGTCGCCGGCCGATATTTTCCGGTTGCGCGCGCGGCGCGACGTGCTGATCGCGCGGGACCGGCTGGCGGACCTGTCGGTCGATAATCTGCTGGAGGCGATCGAGGCGAAGCGTGCGGTGCCGCTCGACCGGTTCCTGTTCGGGCTGGGGATCCGCCATGTCGGCGCGGTGACGGCGGCGGACCTGGCGCGGCGGTACCGGTCCGCGCGCGCACTAGGGGCGATGATCCATGCGGCGATCCGGTTGCGGCGTTCGATGGCGCCGGTGATCGGCGAGACGGAGCGCAAGTTCGCGATCCGGCGGGAGAAGGCGCTGGTCGCGGTGGTCGATACGAACGGCGTCGGGCCGGAGGTGGCGGACGCGCTGATCGCGTTCTTTGCCGAGCCGCACAACCGGACGGTGGTGTTCGACCTGTTGCGGCAGGTGGCGCCGACCGACGTGGTGCACGAGACGCGGGCGTCGCGCGTGTCGGGGAAGACGGTGGTGTTCACCGGCAAGCTGGAAACACTGTCGCGCGACGAGGCGAAGGTGCAGGCCGAGGCACTGGGCGCGAAGGTGGCGGCGAGCGTGTCGAAGAAGACCGATCTTGTGGTGCTCGGCGCGGACGCCGGGTCGAAGGCGAAGAAAGCGGCGGAGCTGGGGATCGAGACGGTGGACGAGGCTGGGTGGGCGGTGATCGTGGCGGAGGCTGGTTGACTTCAGTCTCAGTCACCACGCTGGCGTTCCGCTTGGGGCGTGATAGGTTGTGACAATGGATACCATCATCGCCACTCCGCCATCGCCCGACTGGACCATTTCGCAGGACTGGTCGCATTATACGGCCGAGGAACATGCGACGTGGGATACGCTGTTCGAGCGGCAGTCGAAGCTGTTGCCGGGGCGGGCGAGTACCGCGTTCCTGAAAGGGCTGGACGTGCTGAAGCTGTCCAAGCCGGGCATTCCGGACTTCGACGAACTGTCCGATCGGCTGATGGCGGCGACCGGGTGGCAGGTCGTGGCGGTGCCGGGCCTGGTGCCGGATGCGGTGTTCTTCGATCATCTGGCGAACCGGCGGTTCGTGGCGGGGAATTTCATCCGACGGCCGGATCAGCTCGATTATCTGCAGGAACCGGACGTGTTCCATGACGTGTTCGGGCATGTGCCGATGCTGGCCGACCCGGTGTTCGCGGACTTCATCCAGCTGTACGGGCAGGGCGGGCAGCGCGCGATGGAGCATGGCGCGCTCGACAAGCTGGCGCGGCTGTACTGGTACACGGTCGAGTTCGGGCTGGTGCGCGAAGAGGGCGAGTTGCGGATCTATGGGTCGGGGATCGTGTCGAGCGCGGGGGAGAGTCGGTTCGCGCTGGATAGTGATAGCCCGAACCGGATCGGGTTCGACCTGAAGCGCGTGATGCGGACGAAGTATCGGATCGACGATTACCAGCAGAGCTATTTCGTGATTCCGAGCTTCGAGGCGCTGTTGAAGGCGGCGGTCGAGACGGATTTCGGGCCGCTTTATGCGGAGATTGCGGCGGAGGCGGAGTTGGAGCCGGCTGAGGTCTTGTCGCAGGATGTGGTTTATGGGTGGGGTACGCAGGAATATGCGTTGAGCAAGGCTGGTTAAGTTGTTCCCCGGCGCAGGCCGGGGCCTAGGTGAAGCGGTTTTAACTAGGCCTCGGCCTGCGCCGGGGAACTGCCGTCTGGCGTATTCCCGCGGAGGCGTGGATCCAGATCTGCACTCCGAACTGTACCCCCGCCTTCGCGGGGGTACCATTCTGGGGCGGCGTTGCGCCTAGGCCCCGGCCTTCGCCGGGGAACTGACGGTTGTCAGGCCCCGTCGGTACTCCAGTCGCCTAGACCCGTGTCGCGGCGTTCCGGCAGGCTGCGCACGCGGGCCGATGTGCGGCGCACGAGGCGGAGGGTCGGCCAGTCGCCGGTGTCGATCCGTTCGGCGAGGCGGAGGCCCTGGCGGCGGTAGGCGGCGATGACGCGGTCGGCTTGCGTGTTGAGCAGGCCCGCCAGGATGAGCGAGCCACCGGGCTGTAACGCGGCGGACAGCGTCGGGGCGAGCGCGATGAGCGGACCGGCGAGGATGTTGGCGATCAGCAGATCATAGGGCGTGCGGCGGACGAGCATCGCGTCGGCGAGGCCGGGGGCGGCGACGAGCGCGACCTGGCCGCGTCCCGTGCCGACCGGGATGTCGTTCAGCGCGGCGTTCTCCGCGGTGACGTCGATCGAGATCGGATCGATGTCGGACGCGATCACCGCGGCGCGCGGCCAGCAGGCGCGGGCGGCGAAGGCGAGCAGGCCGGTGCCGGTCCCGACATCGGCGATCGCGTGGAAGCGGTGGCCGCGCGCCTTCAACCCGTCGATCATGTGCAGGCAGCCGGTGGTGGTTTCGTGATGCCCGGTGCCGAATGCACGTCCCGCCTCGATATGGAAGGCGGTGGCGCCCGACGGCACCTCGCCGGCATGGGCGGCGGTGTGGACGAAGAAGCGGCCGGCGCGGATCGGTTCGAGGAAGGCCTGGCTGAGCGTGACCCAGTCGGCGTCCTCGATGCGGTTCAGTTCATAATCCACGTCGTCGGCGCTCGGCACCAGGGCGCGGACCATGGCGATCGCTTCGGGTGACGGCTCGCCTTCGAAATAGGCTTCGAGCAGCCAGTCGTCTTCGCGCGTCGGGTCGGGCTCGCTGGTCATCAGCGTGGGGGGCGGATCGAGATCGGCAAGCGCGCCGATGTCCTCGGCGACGGCCTCCGCCTCCGCCTTGGTGCAGGGCAGGACGAGCTTCCAGCTCTCGGAGGATTGCGATGCGGTCCAGTCGGGCAGGTCAGCGGACATAGCTGGCTCCGTTGATGTCGAGGACGGCGCCGGTCATCGAGGGCGGCGCGTCGAGTGCTAGGAAGCGGACGGTGGTCGCGACCTCTTCCGGCGTGGCGACGCGGCCGAGCGGGATGTCGGCGAGCAGCGCGTCGCCGCCGCGGCTGGCGAGATAGTCGTCGGCCATGCCGGTCATGGTGAAGCCGGGGCAGACCGCGAAGGCGAGCACGCCGGCGCGCGCATGGCCGCGGGCGATCGACTTGGTCATCGCGACCATGCCGCCCTTCGACGCGGCATAATGCCAGTGGGCCGGGCTGTCGCCGCGATAGGCGGCGCGGCTGGCGACGTTGACGATCCGCCCGCCCTCCGGCCGCGTGCCGAAGTGCAGCACCGCGCGGCGGCAGAGTTCGGCCGATGCGGCGAGGTTCACCTGCATCGTGCGGTTCCAGGCATCCGACCATTCCGCGTCGGGCAGGTCGACGGGGGCGGCCTCGAAGATGCCGGCGTTGTTGATCAGGATGTCGATCCGCCCGTTCAGCCGGTCGAGCGCCATGTTCCAGAGCGCGGTCGGCCCGGCGGTGGTCGACAGGTCCGCGGCGATCCGGTCGTGGCCGGGGGTGGTGGCGTGGCCGACGATCGTGACGTCGTCGTCGGCGAACGCGGCGACGATGGCGGCGCCGATCCCGCGGCTGGTGCCGGTGGCGAGGATGTTCAGGGTCATGGCGCGGCGATAGGCGCGATGCCGGGGTGGCTCAACCCGATTTGATGGGGAGACGGGCAGGCGATTATGCTGATAACGAGATGCGGTTGGGTTGGGGGAGCCGTGCGATGTCACTGATTTTCGTCGTGTCGGTTGGTTTGGCGACCGCCCTCGCAACGGAGACACCGGCAGCGCCGCGTTATTTTCCGGAGGCGTTTGCGACGCCGAGCTATTCCTGTTCGGGGGGAGGGCGTCCGTTCAACGCCGCGATCCTGAGTGCCTTTGAGGACAAATGGTTCTCGTCGCACCTGGCGGCGGCGGGCGAACCATCGCTGTACCAGGCGACGGCGGCGGCGAAACGCGGTTCGGTGAGGGCGGTTCGGTTCACTTGGCTTCGCAGTTTCCATGCGCCCGTCATCGTGCGGGTGAAATGGAAGGCAGGCGGTTCGCCCACATTGGTCGCGAAGGCGTTGACGGGGGCCGGGGGGTACCGACCCGGCCGTGTCGCCAGGACTGTCGACAGGAAGCTGACCCCAGAGGAGGCGAATGGGCTGAACGCTCTTCTCATGAGGACCAAGGTGCTGGCGCAGCCGCCGAAGGATTGTAGGGATTTAATAATGGTGGATGGCGCGCGCTGGATCGTGGAGGGCGTGGATCGGGCCGGGTATCATTACGCCGATCGGCCAAGCCCGGACGCCGGACCGGTTCGCGAGTTCGGGCTGGCGATGTTGAAGCTTACCGGTTGGTCCTTCCCGGACGTCTACTGACGCGGCGCGAGCCTTACGCCAACGGGACGCCGAACAGGTCGTGGTCGTCGGCGTCTTCGATTTCGACGCGGACGATGTCGCCCTGGGTCAGGTGGCCGGCGTCGCGGAGGTGGACTTCGCCGTCGATTTCGGGGGCGTCGGCCTTGGAGCGGCCGGTGGCGCCGCCGTCTTCCGCGTCGACCGCGTCGATGATGACGTCGAGCGTGCGGCCGATCTTGCGCTGGAGTTTTGCCGCGGAGATCAGCGCGGTGTGTTCCATGATGCGGGCGTAGCGCTCTTCCTTGACCTCCTCCGGCACCGCGCCCGGCAGGTCGTTGGCGAGCGCGCCGGCGACCGGTTCGAAGCGGAACGCGCCAACGCGGTCGAGCTGCGCCTCGGTCAGCCAGTCGAGGAGATACTGGAACTCGGCCTCGGTTTCGCCGGGGAAGCCGACGACGAACGAGGAGCGGACCGCGATGTCGGGGCAGATGCTCCGCCAGTTGGCCAGCCGTTCGAGGACCTTGGCTTCGTTGGCTGGGCGCTTCATTGCTTTCAGCACATTCGGCGCGGCATGCTGGAACGGGATGTCGAGATAGGGGAGCACGAGCCCGTCGGCCATCAGCGGGATGACGCGGTCGACATGCGGATAGGGGTAGACATAGTGGAGCCGGACCCAGGCGCCGAGCTTGCCGAGTTCGCGGGCGAGATCGGTCATGTGTGCGCGGACGGGCGCACCCTTCCACGGCCATTCGGCGTGGCGCAGATCGAGGCCGTAGGCGGACGTATCCTGGCTGATCACGAGCAGTTCGCGCGTGCCGGCGGCGACGAGCTTCTCCGCCTCGCGCAGGATCGCGTCGGGGCGGCGGCTGACGAGGTCGCCGCGGATCGCGGGGATGATGCAGAAGGAGCAGCGGTGGTTGCAGCCCTCCGAGATCTTCAGATAGCTGTAGTGCCGCGGCGTGAGCTTCAGGTCGCGTTCGGGCACGAGGTTGAGGAACGCGGACGGCGGCATCGGGGCGGCGTCGTAGACAGCGCCGACGACCTGTTCGTATGCCTGCGCGCCGGTGATCGCGAGGATGCCGGGGAAGCGTGCGCGGATCGTCTCCGCCTCGCGCCCCATGCAGCCGGTGACGATGACGCGGCCGTTTTCGGCCATCGCCTCGCCGATCGCGTCGAGCGATTCTTCCTTGGCTGAGTCGAGAAAGCCGCAGGTGTTGACCAGCACGACGTCCGCGCCGGCATAGTCGGGCGACATGGCATAGCCATCGGCGCGCAGCTTGGTGAGGATGCGCTCGCTGTCGACGAGGTTCTTCGGACAGCCGAGCGAGACCATGCCGATCTTCGGCGGGGAGGGGAGGATAGTTGCCATGGGAGCGCGGCAGATAGTCGATGTGGCGGGAATTTACGAGGGGGTGGCGGGGATAGGGCAGTGCGTGGCCTGACGGCTTAACGGTCGGACTTTTGACTGGGACCGGCACAGAGCACCCCGTGACGCTCAACATCTACCTCTGACCGTGAACAGGGTCATATTGACAATCAATATGTCGTGCCTCGATAAACAATAAGCAAGATAGAGCGTCGGAGGTTGGAATGCGGGATCGGTTCGTGGATGGCGTGGCGTTGCTGGTGCGGATCCTGCGGGTCGGCAATTATGCGTATCTCGTTCTGATGATCGGTTTTCTTCTGGCGACCATCGTGTTCGCCGGGGCGTTCGAAGCTCATATCGAGCATAAATATCATGGCGTGATCGATGCCGGGACGGTCCTGCTGTTCCTGCGTTTCGTGGCGGTGATGGGAATGGCGGCGGTGTTGCCCGTCGCGCGGCTCTTCGGGGCTGTGTCGGGAATTCTCGGTTCGGTGCGGGCGGGCGATCCGTTTCAAGTCGAGAATGCGGTGCGGTTGAACGCGATCGGCTGGGCCTTGCTGGCGTTGCAGCTGCTGGATGTCGTGCTGTGCGTGATCCTGTGGTGGGCGCGGCGCGCGGGGATCGAGGTGATGGACTGGACGCCGTCGCTGACCGGCTGCCTCGGCGTGCTGCTGGCGTTCGTGCTGGCGCGGGTGTTCGTGGCGGGGGCGGCGATGCGCGACGAGCTGGCGGGGACCGTCTGATGCCGGTCCGTGTCGCGTTGGACGACATGCTGCACGATCGGCGCATGACGCTGACCGAACTCAGCGAGCGGGTGGACATCACGCTCGCCAATCTTTCGATCCTCAAGACCGGCAAGGCGAAGGCGATCCGTTTCTCCACGTTGGAAGCGATCTGTCGTGTGCTCGACTGCCAGCCTGGCGATCTTCTGTCGGTGACTTTCGAAGGGGACGAGACATGAATGCCTTTACGACACCCTATTCGCGCGCCTGGCGGTTCGCGCTGGCCTGCCCCTTGCTGTTCGCGGTGCCCGCGGTGGCGGAGGTGGCGCAGCATGTCGTCGAATATGGCGCCGGCTTCTACCGGTCGATCGCGGCGATGAAGGCGGCGGAGCACGACACGGGGCGGATGGTGCTCGGCCATCTCAAGGTGATCGCGTTGTACCTGACCGGATATTGGGCGACGCGGTTCTGGGCTTACGGCGACGACGCGCGGGCCGCCGGCCGGCTCGATGCACGCGCGATCGGGCTATACCTGCCGGTCGTTGCGTGGGAGTTGATGTGGTTGGTGGTGATCCAGGACGGGCCGATCATCGCGGGCGCGCTGAACCTGCCCGAACGGCTGATCATGTTGATCGTGGCCATCCTGCTGCCCGCGATGTTGCTGTTCAACATGTTCCTGGCGACGTGGAAGACCACGACGGCGGTCGGCGATGGGCGGGTCGGATTCATGCGGTCGATCGAACTGACGCGGGGCAGCTACTTGTGGTCGCTCGGGCTGACGCTGGTGACCGTCCTGCCGGTGCTGGTGCTGCATTATGTGCTGGCGTTCGCCTCGCTCGGGCGCAGCCCGGCGGTGACGGCGGGGGTGCTGGGGGCGGACAGCCTGCTGGTCGCATTCATGGCACCGCTGTTGGTCGCGGTGAACTACGCGATCGCGGAGCGGGTGTTGGGGCGGGCTGGCTTGGCGATCGAGCCGGAGGGCGGACGCGGTGCGGCGCCGGTGGGGCCGGTGTCGGGCAACCTGGCCTGATCGGTCAGGGGTTGCGCTTGACGACCTCGACCAGGATGTCGTCGGCCTGCAGCGCGGCGGTGGCGGGGTCGCCGAAGCAGATCGCCTCGCCGTCGCGGTAGATGCGCAGGCCGATGCCGGTGGTGATCGCGGTGAGCGGTTGGCCGACCTCGTCCGCGGTAACGGCGCGTTCCTTCAAGGCGACCTGGCCGTCATGCGCGGCAAGGTCGGTCATATAGTCGGCGATGTGCGGGCCGCGGGTGGAGCCGGCGAGCAGGAGGCCGGCGAAGCTGGCGGGGTTGATCACGACGTTCGCGCCGGCCTGGTGTGCCAGCGGTTCGTTGTCGTCGGAGCGGATGATGACGCTGATCGGCACGTCCTGCGCGAGCCGGCGGGCGGTGAGGACGATGAGGATGGCGGTATCGTCGCGACCGGCGGCGACGATGACGCTCTCCGCGCGGGCGATGCGCGCGGCCTCGAGCACCGCGTTGCGGGTCGCATCGCCTTCCAGCGTGGTGGCGCCCATCTCGATCGCGCAGGCGAGTGCGGACTCGCTTTCGTCGACCACGACGATGCGCGCGGGGTCGAGCCCGCGGGCGATCAGTTCGCGGACCGCCTCCATGCCCGTGTCGCTGAAGCCCGCGACGACTACATGGTCGTGCAGCGTGCGCTGGATGCCCCGCATTCGATATCGCTCCCATGTGCGTTTCAGGACGAAGTCATACGCCGTGCCGAGGAAGATGAGCCAGACGAACAACCGGATCGGCGTCACGATGAACGTGTCGAACAACCGGGCATTGTCGCTGACCGGCACGATATCGCCGAACCCGACCGTGGTGACGGTGACCGTGGTGAAATAGAGCACGTCGATGAAGCTGATCCGCCCGTCGACATTGTCGCGCAGCCCCTCGCGCCCGTACCAGTGGCCGGCGAGCGCGATGCCGATCAGCACGAGCGCCAGGGTGATGCGGAACAGCAGCGACACCCAGGGGGGCAACCGCGGGCGTTGCCGCATGGCCAGGCTTTCGACCGGGCGGGGGGCGGCGCGTGGGATCAACTGCGCCTCGGCAGCTGGCTCAGCGGATTCACCGGGCGGCGGCCCTGGCGGATCTCGAAATGAAGCTGCGGTTCGCGGGCAGAGCCGGTTTCGCCGGCGCGTGCGATGATCTGGCCGCGTTTCACCGCCTGTCCGCGGGTGACGAGCAGCTGTTCAGCATGGCCGTAAGTGGTGATCCAGCCGCCGCCATGCTTGATGAGGATGAGGCCGCCATACACCGCGATGTCGGACCCGACATAGGCCACGACGCCGTCCGCGGACGCGAGGATCGGCGTGCCGGCGCGGGCGCCGATGTTGATCCCTTCGTTGATGCGGCCCTGACCCTGCGGGCCAAAGCGGGTGAGGATCGGGCCGGTCAGCGGCCAGTCGAACCGACCCGTGAAGCGGGTGGGCGACCGGACGGGCACGTTGGACGGGACCGCGGTGCGCGCGGTGCGGACCGGGGCGGCGGGGCGCGCATTGGCGGCAAGCGCGGGTTCGGCCCCGGTGATCAAATCGTCGATATCGAGCCGGAACGCAGCCGCGCGCTGTTCCAGCGTCATGGCGCGGACCTCCGTCTTGCTGGGGATCAGCAGGCGCTGATCGAGGCGAAGGATGTAGGGCGCGGTCAGGTCGTTGAGCGCGATCACGCGGTCCCACGCGGTGCCGTAGGCGCGGGCGATGGCGATGCCGGTCTCCCCCGACCGGACGCGGTGGTAGCGGCCGCCGGGAATGGTGAGCGTCTGACCTTCGCGGACGACATAGGGCGGCGCGAGCTGGTTGGCGTGGGCGATGGCGTCGGCCCCGGCGCCGGTGCGTTCGGCGATCCGGCTGAGCGAGTCGCTGGACTGGACGGTGTAGGTCGTCTGGGCGATTTCGACCGCGTCGGGGACGACCTTGCGCATGACCCAGGCGGGCTTGGGCTCGGCGACCTGCGGTGGGGTGGAGGCGTCCTGATCTTCGCGGTCGGGGCGGCGGTCCCGATCACGATCGCTGCGGCTCCGACTGTCTTCGCGGGGCGCGTCGTCGGTCAATGGACTGGCGGCGGGCGGGGCGTCGTACAGGCCTGGCGGGTCGGCACGGCCGGATGGGATGCAGGCGACGAGCGTCAGGGCCAACGGCAAGGGTGCGAGACGGCGCATGCGGCAGTCCTAGCCGAAGTGGGTCGGGGTGCAACTCTTTGGGCTGCAGTGGCCGCGCATCCCACCGGGTAGACGATCAGTAAAGGCTGCGCAGCGCCTCGAGCGAGGGGCCGTGGGTGAGGTCGAGGTGGAGCGGGGTGACGGCGATGTAGCCGTCGTCGATCGCCTCCAGATCGGTGGCGTGGGCCGGGGTGTGGACCGCGGGACCGAGCCCGAACCAGTAATAAGGGAAGCCGCGCGGGTCCGTGCCGCGGACCAGCGTGCCGCGGCCATAGTCGCGCACGCCCTGCGACACGACGCGGACGCCCTTGACGGCGTCCGCGGGGAGCGCGGGGAAGTTCACGTTGATCAGTGTGTTCGGCACGAACGGGCGGTCGATCAGCGGGCGGAGGACGCGTTCGCCCCATTCGATCGCGGCGTCGAACGGCACGCTGTCGCCCATCGCGTCGCGGGCATAGACTTGGCTCAGCGCGATCGAGCGGACGCCGGCGAGCGCACCCTCCATCGCGGCCGACACTGTACCGGAATAGGTGACGTCCTCCCCCAGGTTCGCGCCGCGGTTGACGCCCGACAGGATCAGGTCGGGTTTTCCGTCGGGCGACAGTTCGAGCAGCGCGATCATGACGCTGTCGGTCGGCGTGCCGGTGACCGAGTAGCGTCGGTCGCCGTGCTTGCGGATCCGAACCGGGCGGTTGAGCGTAAGCGAGTGGCCCGCGCCGGACTGCTCCTCCGACGGGGCGACGACGGTGATATCGTCCGAGAAACGCCGCGCGATGGTTTCGAGGACCTTCAGCCCGCGCGCATCGATGCCGTCGTCGTTGGTGAGCAGGATGCGCATCACGCGGGGTCGAGCCGGTCGAGCTTCGCATAGGGGCGCAGCACGTCGGGGACGATCACCGATCCATCGGGCTGCTGGTAATTCTCCAGCACCGCGACGAGCGTGCGGCCGACCGCGAGGCCCGAGCCGTTGAGCGTGTGGACGAAGCGCGTACCCTTCGCATCGCCGGTCGGGCGGTAGCGTGCGGCCATGCGGCGCGCCTGGAAATCGCCGCACCAGGAACAGCTCGAGATTTCGCGGTAGCGGTTCTGGCCGGGCAGCCAGACCTCCAGATCATAGGTGCGCGCGGCGGCGAACCCCATGTCGCCGGCGCAGAGCAGCATGCGGCGATAGGGGAGTTCCAGCGCCTCGAGGATCGACTCGGCGGCCTCCGTCATGCGTTCCAGTTCGGCCGCGCCGTGGTCGGCGGCGACGATCGAGACGAGTTCGACCTTCTCGAACTGATGCTGGCGGATCAGGCCGCGCGTGTCGCGACCGGCGGCGCCGGCCTCCGACCGGAAGCAGGGGGTGAGCGCGGTGTAGCGCAGCGGGAGTGCGGCTTCATCGAGGATCGATTCGCGGACGAGGTTGGTCAGGCTGACCTCCGCGGTCGGGATCAGCCAGCGGTCGTCGGTGGTGCGGAACAGGTCGTCGGCGAACTTGGGCAGCTGGCTGGTGCCGAACAGCGCCTCGGACCGGACGAGAAGCGGGGGCGCGATTTCGGTATAGCCGTTCGACTCGGTCTGCCGGTCGAGCATGTACTGGCCGAGCGCGCGGTTGAGGCGTGCCATCTGGCCGCGCAGGACGGCGAAGCGCGCGCCGGACATGGCGGCGGCGGCCTCGAAATCGAGACCGAGCGCGGGGGCGAAGTCGGGATGTTCGCGGGGTGCATCGATGGTGCGCGGGGTGCCCCAGCGCTTGACCTCGACATTGTCGTCCTCGTCCGCGCCGGGTGGCACGTCGGCGGCGGGCAGGTTGGGGATGGCGGCGAGGCGGGTGTCGAGATCGGTGCCGATCGCGGCGGCCTCGGCGTCCAACTCCGGCATGCGCAGTTTGAGGGAGGCGACCTCCTCCATCAGCGCGGCGGCGGTGGCTTCGTCGCGGGCGGCCTTGGCGGCGCCGATCGCTTTCGAGGCCTCGTTGCGGCGGGTTTGCGCGGTCTGGAGCGCGGTCTGGAGCTGGCGGCGGTCCGCATCGAGCGCGACGAGCGTGTCGGCCTGAGCGGGCAATCCGCGGCGCGCGAGGCCCGCGTCGAAGGCGGTGGGATCGTCCCGGATCAGGCGGATATCATGCATGGCCTGCCTATGCCGGGGGGCCGGGCGGGCCGCAAGCCTGTCGGGTCAGGAGAGCGATAGTCGTATCGCGTGAGTCACGATGTCGCCGACCGAAACAACAGATTCGAACGGGCGTGCGAAAGATTCGGGATGCGCTGGTAATCGGCGTGTGGATTAGGACGGTGTGGGGCCGGGATGCTATGCCCCAGTCCCAGGATTGTGCCGATATCCGGCGGCTCATCGCTTCGCGGGCGCGTCCTGTCGGAGTTAGCGGCGAAAAAGCTTGGAACCTGGCGGATCCTCGCCATTTTAACTGTCGAGGGAGATCAAATCATGAAGTCCATTCTCATTTTCGCAGGCCTGGCCACTCTGGCAGGTGGCGCACAGGCGCAGACCACGACGGCTCCGGCCGCTGGCAGCGCGACGACGGCGACTGCCCCTGCATCGGCAGCGGCCTCGGTCAAGGTGGGCGCAACCGTGACGGACACGTCGGGTGGGACCGTCGGCACGATCAAGTCGATCGAGGGTGATCTTGCGGTCCTGTCGACCGGGACCGTCGAGGTCCGGTTGCCGCTGACGTCGTTCGCGGCGGGTGCCAACGGGCCGGTCATCGCGCTGACGAAGTCGCAGGTCGAGTCCGCGGCATCCGGCGCGACGGCCGAGCGTCAGGCCAAGCTGAGCGCGCAGATCAAGGCGGGCACGACCGTCATGGATGCGTCGGGCGGCACGGTCGGCAAGATCGAGGCGGTCGACGGTGAGTTCGCGACGGTCGCCACGACGAAGAACAAGGTCAAGCTGCCGGTCAGTTCGTTCGCGGCAGGCGCAAACGGCCCGGTGATCGGCATGACGGCGGCCGAGCTGGATGCAGCGGCGGCGAAGGCCGCACCGGCCGCGGCGGCGACCACGACCGGCAACTAAGCCGGTTCGACGCTAGGCCGGGCAGAAGGCTGCCCGGCCATACCGACGGCCCGCAAAGTCCGTCTGATACGAAAAAGCCCTCCCGGTGCGATCCGGGAGGGCTTTTTCTTGTCGACGCTTTCTTGGCGCCGATGTTCGCTCAGGCGACGGCTTTGCGTTTCCCGATCTGGCGGCGGGCAACCAGTGCGGCCGCGGCCGCGCCGAACAGCAGGACCATCGGCGGCGCAGGCACCGGGGTCGGATCGGTCGGGTTGGTCGGCGTCGTGGGATCGGTCGGAGTCGAACCGCCGGTGGACGTCGTCGTCGACTGATTCTGGTTTTGGTTCTGATTTTGCGACTGATTCTGATTCTGGGACTGGTTCTGATTGTTTGTCTGCGTGTTGGTATTGCTGTTGTTCACGTCGACGATGGTGGGGCCACCCGTCGAGGTCGAAGTGGACGTCACACCGCCGGTGGAGGTCGATGTCGAGGTCACACCGCCGGTGGATGTCGAGGTTCCGACGTCGCCGCCCGAGGTCGAGCTGACATTGCCGCCGGACGTGGTCGAGACGCCGTTCGACGAGCTAGTCGTCGACGAGATGGTGTAGCTGCCGCTGCTGCTGCCACCGCCCGTGCCGCCACCGAAGAAGCCGCCGAAGAACCCGCCGCCGCCGAAGCCGCTGGAACCGCCCACGACGACCGGGAAGCCGCCCGCGCCCGAAACCGGGCCGGCACCGCCGCCAGCGAAGATTGGCGGATCGGCATAGGCGACCGCGGGGGCCGCGGCGGGCGTGGCGACGACCGTGGTCGCACCCGGCGCGCAGGTGGACGTCGTCACCGTGCGGCGGACGCGCGCGGGGCGGACGTAGCTGGCCTGGCGAACGGCGGGTCGCTTGGCGTACTTCGCCTTGGCATAATGGACACGCGCCGGACGTTCGGCGACATGCACCGCACCGCCACCGATCACGGCACCGCCGCATGCGCAGGCACAGAGTTTAGCCAAGGCCATCTTTACCGACATCTTCGTGTCTTTCCGTTCTCGTCCACCGTTCGGGCCGCTGCGATGCAACGAAATCCGAACCGCCCTGATGTGATAACGAGGCAATGGACAAAATTTTACTAATGGCAAACTTGTTAACCGTGTTTTCATAATCGGAAAAGGGTGATTATTCGGATGGCCCCCGTAGTCCGCCAATCCTGTCCCACATCGGGATGAAGAAAAGCGGCGGGTGAAACCCGGTTACGTACCGACTTCCGACGAATCGCGGACGCTATGTCGGGCGCCACCCGAAACGGACAAATCGCTGACATCGGGCGGATTTGCGACATGTTGCGGAGGACGCGGTCTGCTTGTGCCGGCCTGCGACGGGCGATATAGGGCCGCGCGGACGTGTGGCCGGTCATCGGGTCGTGCCTACCCAGGGAGAGCGGTAACCATGATGGCGACGGCGGCAACAGAGGCGACGGACGCACCGGAACTGGACCAGGACGACATCCGTCCCGGCTACCGGCCGTCCCCCGACGAAGAGTTCATGAATCCCGCTCAGCAGCGCTATTTCCGGCGCAAGCTGCTCGACTGGAAGGATGCGATCCTGCGCGAATCGCAGGGAACGCTGGCGCAGTTGCAGACCGACACGTTGCGGGAAGCGGACTCGACCGACCGCGCATCGAGCGAAACCGACTGGTCGATCGAACTGCGGACGCGCGACCGGCAGCGGAAGCTGATTTCGAAGATCGAAGCCGCACTGCGCCGGATCGATGCGGGCGAATATGGTTATTGCGACGTGACCGGTGAGCCGATCTCACTCGCGCGGTTGGAAGCGCGGCCGATCGCCACGATGACGGTCGAGGCACAGGAGCGGCACGAGCGGAACGAGAAGGTGTCGCGCGAGGAATAGCGGGGCGAGCGCCGTCCGATCATCGGTCGATCGACGCACGCCTGTTGCTCATTCGCCGGACAGCGCTTCCTTGATGCGCAGCTTCTGCTTCTTCAGCTTGGCGAGCAGTGTCTCGTCCGGCGCGGGGCGGACCTGTTCGGCGTGGATGCGGGACTCGAGCCCCGCGTGCTTGGCGATCAACGCCGAGGAATGTCCTGTCTCCACTGAGAAAGTCTCCTGTCCAAAGGCTTCGGAAGCGACCAGTAGAGCATCGATTGCAGCGTCTGTCAGGCCCCCCTTTGCGCGAATTTCGACGGGATGCGGGTGCGGGCGGGACCAGCCGATCGCGGCCGTCCGTCCGGCTTGAGCGGCGGCCGTTTCGTCCCTATCCAAGGGGTGGATCCGGCTTGAAGGGAAGATTTCGGCATGGATGAACTGTCGCGACGGATCGAGCAGATGCGGGTTGCGCATCGCGACCTGGACGATGCCATTGCCGCGCTGAACGCGGCGACGGTGCGCGACGAATTGCAGCTTGCCCGGCTGAAGCGCCGCAAGCTGCGGTTGCGCGACGAGATCGCGCAGGCTGAAGATATGTTGATCCCTGACATTATCGCCTGATTAGCTCGCTCTGGTCGTCCGCCGCGCGCGTTCGTCGCGCGACATGCAGCTTGATCGCTTTGACGGTTGCGATCCGCTATCGAAATGGCATCGGGAATCCAGCGGCTTAGCGGGGGAACGGTGTTGGACGACGATGGCCGATATGGCCTGACGGGGCGACTGATCAGCACGCTTCATACCGAGGCGCTGTTGCTGGCGGACGAGGCGCGCGGTTACTTCGATGGGCCGGGGCGGCTGGAGCGCGATCGGTTGTCGCCAAGCGAGCGCGTCGGGTTTTCATGCGAATCGCTGAAGGTGACGACGCGGCTTATGCATGTCGTGGCGTGGCTGATGACGCGGCGCGTGGAGGGCGCGCGGGAGGGGCGGAGCCTGCCGCAGCGGCCATTGGGCGACGCGGTGGTAAGCGATCCTGCGGCGATCGCGGCGCTGCCGGTGACGGCGCAGCAGCTGGTCGGGGCGAGCCGCGACCTGCACGACCGGGTGCGGCGGCTGGAGGCCGGCATGCTGCTCGGCGAGGCGGGTGAGGCCGGGTCGGATGGTCCGGCGCGGACGCTGATCCGGCGGCTTGAGGGGACCTGGTAGGGAAACGCTCCGCTGGGTTGGCGCGGGCCTTAGCCTAGTCCGGCACGTGTCCGCAGGGCCGCGATCGCGCTGGTATATTCATCGGTAAGGCGGGCGACCATCGCGGCGGTGGGTTCGACCGCGTGGACCGCGCCGATGCCCTGGCCCGAGCCCCAGATGTCGCGCCAGGCCTTGGTCTGGCCGGCGCCGGTGCCGAAATCCATCGTCTTGAGGTCGCCTTCCGGTAGCGCGTCGGGGTCGAGCCCGGCGGCGATGATCGAGCCGCGCAGATAGTTGCCGTGAACGCCGGTGAAGAGGTTGGAATAGACGATGTCCGCGGCGCGGCCGTCGACGATGCCCTGCTTGTAGGCGGCGTCTGCGTTCGCCTCAGTCGCGGCGATGAAGAGCGATCCGATATAGGCGAGGTCGGCGCCCATCGCCTGTGCCGCCAGCACCGACGCGCCGTTGGCGATCGCGCCGGACAGGATGAGCGGGCCGTCGAACCAATCGCGGATCTCGCGGATCAGCGCGAAGGGCGAGAGCGTGCCGGCATGGCCGCCCGCGCCGGCCGCGACCGCGATCAGGCCGTCGGCGCCCTTTTCAACCGCTTTTCGCGCGAAACGGTCGTCGATGACGTCGTGCAGCGTGATGCCGCCCCAGCTGTGGACCGCGTCGTTCAGGTCCACCCGCGCGCCGAGCGAGGTGATGACGATCGGCACCTTCCACGTGGCGCAGACCATGAGGTCGGTTTCCAGCCGGTCGTTGGAGCGGTGGACGATCTGGTTGACCGCGAATGGGGCGGCGGGGCTGTCCGGATGGTCGCGGTCGTGCTGCGCCAGTTCTTCGGTGATGCGGGCGAGCCATTCGTCGAGGACGCCGGCCGGGCGCGCGTTGAGCGCGGGGAAGGAGCCGACGATGCCGGCCTTGCATTGCGCGATCACCAGGTCGGGCGTCGAGATGATGAACAGCGGCGAGGCGATCACCGGCAGGCGGAGGCGGTCGAAGAGGGGGGGGAGGCTCATGGGGACCGACGATATCGCAACGCGGGCGGGAGGCAAGTGACGTTTACGTTTGCGTAAAGGGGGCACTCGGCCCCCGACCTTCGCCGGGGAACGGTTCGCGGAGTTATTCGCCCGTCGTGGTCGGGGCGGCGGCGGCGGTGATCCAGCCGAGGGCGGGGAGGCCGATGCGGCGGTCGCCGCGCATGTCGGTGTGGATGGCGAGCAGGCCCTGCGTCTGGAGATAGGCCAGCAGGCGGCGGACGCGGCCGAGTGAGTGGGTGCCGTAGACCGCGGCGATCTCCGCATCGTCTGGGCAGGGCGCGCCGTCGAGCGCGGCGCGGGCGAGGAGCAGGTAGATGCCCTGCATGCCTTCCTCCAGCCCGCGCGCGATTTCGGCAGCGGGGGCGAAGCGCGCGTCGTCGGCGATCCCGCCGGTGAGGCCTGCGCGCGCCATCGACAGGCGGCTGCGGAAGCGGGCGAGATCGTGGCCGGTGTCGGCAAGGCCGTGCATTCGGCAGCGGACGCCGAAATCCTGGAACAGCACCGCGGGCGAGCGGTAGGCGCTGTCCGGTTCGGCGACGATCTCGCCCAGCACGGTCGAGATGATCTTCTCGCGCTCGGCGCCGCTGACCTGGGGGCGGTCAAGGAGCGAGGACATGGGCAGCGGGCGCGCGATCTCGCGGATCAGGTCGTCCGCTGATGCGGGCGGGGTTGGCGGTGGTGTCGGCGTGGACGCGCGCGGTTCGACCGGGGCGGCGGCGAACAACAGCATCTGCGCATCCTCGCCGGTCGGGGCGGCGGGCATGTCGAGCAGTTTGGGGCTGGAGGTGCGCGCGGAGGTTTCGACTGGGCCGATGCGGATCGACAGCGGGCGGCGGCAGAGCGCGGGGCCGAGCGCCAGGAACTGCCCGCGTTCGAGGTCGCGGATCTGTTCGGCCTGGCGGCGTTCCATGCCGAGCAGGTCGGCGGCGCGCGCCATGTCGATGTCGAGGAAGGTGCGCCCCATGAGGAAGTTCGATGCCTCGGCGGCAACGTTCTTGGCGAGTTTCGCCAGCCGCTGCGTCGCGATGACGCCGGCCAGGCCACGCTTGCGGCCGCGGCACATGAGGTTGGTCATCGCGCCGAGCGAGGCGCGGCGGGCGTCGTCGGCGACCTCGCCCGCCACCGCGGGGGCGAAGAGCTGCGCCTCGTCCACCACCACCAGCGCCGGATACCAATGGTCGCGGGGTGCGTCGAACAGCGCCATCAGGAACGCGGCGGCGCAGCGCATCTGGGCCTCCGCATCGAGCCCTTCGAGGCTGAGCACGGCGGACACGCGGTGTTCGCGGATACGCGCGGCGATGCGACGGATCTCGGCCTCGCTATAGTCGGCGCCCTCGACCACCGAATGGCCGTAGCGGTCGGACAGCGTGACGAAATCGCCCTCCGGGTCGACGACGATCTGCTGCACCCAGGGGGCGGCGCCTTCGAGCAGGCGGCGGAGGAGGTGCGATTTGCCGGAGCCGCTGTTCCCCTGCACCAGCAGGCGGGTGGCGAGCAGTTCCTCCAGCTCCATCAGCGCCGGGGCGCCGCCGGCACCGGTGCCCATGTCGATGGTAACGGTCATCCGGGTGTCTTTGCGGCGCGGGGCGTGAGTCGGCAAGCCGCTTGATGATCGTCGGAGCCGCTTCATGATCGTTGACAGCGACCCCCAAGCCGGGCCAATCCGATGGGGCTGGCCGGGGGCGACTCCGGATGGCCGCGCGGGAGAGCGCGGGTCGGGAAACCGGGCCGCCGCCGAAGGAGCAACCGCCCCGGAATCTCTCAGGCATACGGGACCGCGCGGACATATCAGCACTCTGGAAAGAGTCTCTCGCTCGCGCGGGGGGCCGCCGAAGGGGTAAGTCCCGGCCATAAGGTCGTGACGAAAGCTCTCAGGTTCCGTGACAGAGGGGGCGACGGGTGTGGGCAGCGATGCCCGCCGCGCGTCGTCGTCCTGCCAGGAGCCTTACCATGAGCGACCCCGTCACCGATCCCGAAATGGACGATATCGAAACCGGCACGTTGCCGCTCGACGCCTGGCACCGGGCGCGTGGCGCGCGGATGGTGGCGTTTGCGGGCTATCACATGCCGATCCAGTATGACGGCATCATGGCCGAGCATCTGTGGACGCGGACGTCGGCCGGGCTGTTCGACGTCAGCCATATGGGTCAGCTTCTGCTGTCCGGCGACGGTGTCGTCGAGGCGCTGGAGAAGATGCTGCCGGCCGATGTCGCTTCGCTGGGCGAAGGGCGGATGCGCTATTCGCTGCTGCTGAACGAGACGGGCGGCATCCTGGACGACTTGATGCTGACGCGGCGTGCGGACGGGTTCTACATGGTGGTGAACGGCGCGACGAAATATGACGACATCGCGCATATCCTCGACAATCTCGAGGATGAGATTACGCTGAACCACATGGACGAGCAGGCGCTGCTCGCGGTGCAGGGGCCGAAGGCGGTCGAGGCGCTGGCGCGGATCGTACCGGGCGTCGACACGCTGGTGTTCATGACCGCGGGGGCGTTCGACTGGGACGGCGTGCCGCTGTGGATCAGTCGGTCGGGGTATACCGGTGAGGACGGTTGCGAGATCTCGCTGCCCGCCGAGGCGGCTGAGGCGTTTGCCGAGCGGCTGTGCGCGGAACCGGAGGTGAAGCCGATCGGGCTGGGCGCGCGTGATTCGCTGCGTCTGGAGGCCGGGTTGCCGCTGTACGGGCATGACCTGGATCCCGAGACGTCGCCGGTGACCGCCGACCTGGGTTTCGCGCTGTCGAAGCGGCGGCGCGAGGAGGGCGGCTTCCTGGGCGCCGAGCCGATCCTGGCGGAGCGCGCGGCGGGTCCGCTGTTCAAGCGCGTCGGGCTGTTCGTCGAGGGGCGGCAGCCGGTGCGCGAGGGTGCGCGAGTGCTGGAGGCGATCGACGGCGTCGAGGGGCGCGTGACGAGCGGTGGCTTCTCGCCCTCGCTGCAACGCTCGATCGCGATGGCCTATGTCCCCGCGGTGCTGGCGAACCCGGGTTCCAAGATCGACATCGAACAGCGCGGCAAGCGTTTTGCCGCGGAAGTGACGGCCATGCCGTTCGTACCCCATCAATATGTCCGCAAGGGAGCCTGAACCGATGGCCTTCTATTTCACCCGTGACCATGAATGGATCAGCATCGACGGCGCGGAGGATTCCACCGCGACGGTCGGGATCACCGACTATGCGCAGGCGCAGCTCGGCGACGTCGTGTTCGTCGAAGTGCCGCCGGCCGGCACGACGGTCGACAAGGGCAAGGAGGCCGCGGTTGTGGAGTCCGTGAAGGCGGCGTCCGACGTCTACGCTCCGGTGTCGGGCGAGGTCGTCGAAGCCAATGCGGCGCTGGAAGCGGATCCCTCGCTGGTCAACACCGCGCCGGAAACGGACGGGTGGTTCTTCAAGGTCAAATTGTCCGACGCAGGGCAGCTGGATGGCCTGATGGATGCCGACTCGTATAAGGTTTATTGCGAAGGGCTTTGATTTCGCCCGGGCTTTACTGCCCAGCACCGTTCGGTTCGAGCCTGTCGAGAACCCTGCGCTGAGTTCTCGACAGGCTCGAACCGAACGGGGTGGGGTGTGATCCTCCCCAACATGGGAAACTGACCTCATGCGTTACCTACCGCTGACCGATGCCGACCGGGCGGACATGCTTGCCGTCGTGGGGGCCAAAACGATCGACGACCTGTTCGTCGACGTGCCCGAACATGCGCGGCTCGACGGGCCGATCGAAGGGCTGCCGATGCATGCGTCGGAGCTGGCGGTGGAGCGCAAGCTGTCGCGCATGGCGGGGCGGAACCTGGCGGCGGGCGATGCACCGTTCTTCCTCGGCTGCGGCGCGTATCGCCATCATGTGCCGGCCAGCGTCGATCACCTGATCCAGCGTGGTGAGTTCCTGACGAGCTACACGCCGTATCAGCCGGAGATTGCTCAGGGAACGGTGCAGGCGCTGTTCGAATTCCAGACGCAGGTCGCGCGGCTCTACGGCTGCGACGTCGCCAATGCGTCGATGTACGATGGGTCGACCGCGTGCTGGGAAGCGATCGTCATGGCGCGGCGGATCACGCGGCGTGGGCGCGCGGTGCTGTCCGCCGGGCTGCACCCGCATTATGTTTCGGTCTGCACCACGATGGCGCGGTTCACGGGCGATGTGCTCGATACGGCCGTGCCGGAGCTGACCGAGGGCGCGCCGGGCGATGACATGGCGCGGTTGCTGGCGGCGGTGGACGGCGACGTCAGCTGCGTCGTCGTGCAGAACCCGAACATCCTGGGGCATGTGGCCGACCTGTCCGAACTGGCGGCGCGGTGCCATGCCAAGGGCGCGCTGCTGATCGCGGTGGTGACCGAACCGGTGGCGCTGGGCGCGATCCGATCGCCGGGCGAGATGGGCGCGGACATCGTGGTGGGCGAAGGCCAGTCGATCGGCGTCGGGCTGAACTTCGGCGGGCCCTATGTCGGCCTGTTCGCGACGCGCGACAAATATGTGCGGCAGATGCCGGGGCGGCTGGCCGGCGAGACGGTCGATGCAGACGGCAAGCGCGGGTTCGTGCTGACGCTGTCGACACGCGAGCAGCATATCCGCCGCGAGAAGGCGACTTCGAACATCTGCACGAACTCGGGGCTTTGCGCGCTGGCGTTCACGATCCACATGAGTCTGCTGGGTGAGCGTGGCTTGCGCGATCTGGCGGCGCTGAACCACGCCAATGCGGTGCAGGCGGCGGATCGGCTGGCAAAGGTGCCGGGCGTCGAGCTGATCAGCGGGCCGTTCTTCAATGAATTCACGCTGAATCTGTCGAAGGAAGCGCGGCCGGTGATTCGGGCGCTGGCCGATGACGGGATCCTCGGCGGCGTATCGCTCGGGCGGCTGTATCCGGGTGTCGATGCGCTGGCCAACGGGCTGGTCGTGGCGGTGACCGAGACGGTGGACGAGGACGACGTGACCGAACTTGCCGATGCGCTTGAGGAGGCCCTGCGATGAACCGCGAAGGACGTGTGACCCGGCCGGAAACCGGCGGGACCGAGGGTGAGTTCAAGACGTTCACGGGCAACCGTGCGCTGATGCTCGAAGAAGCGTTGCTGTTCGAGGTCGGCGGGACCGACCGGACCGGCGTCGACATCGCGCCGGCGCCGAAGGTCGCGTCGCGGCTGGGCGGGCTGGAGCGTGCGGCGCCGATCGGGCTGTACGGCCTGTCGGAACCGGAGGCCGTGCGGCATTATACGCGGCTGAGCCGGCAGAATTACGGGATCGACCTGGGGTTCTTCCCGCTCGGATCTTGCACGATGAAGCACAACCCGCGGCTGAACGAGAAGATGGCGCGGTTGCCGGGCTTTGCCGACATTCACCCGTTGCAGCCGGTCGAGACCGTCCAGGGTGCGTTCGCGCTGATCTACGAACTCGGCGAGTGGCTGAAGACGCTGACCGGCATGCCGGCGGTGGCGATGAGCCCGAAGGCGGGCGCGCATGGCGAGCTGTGCGGGTTGCTGGCGATCCGCTCCGCGCTGGAGGCGCGCGGCGATGCGCGGCAAGTGGTGCTGGTGCCGGAGAGCGCGCACGGGACGAACCCGGCGACGGCGGCGTTCTGCGGCTATGCGGTGGAGAATATCCCAGCCGACGCGGAGGGGCGCGTCGATCTGGAGGCGCTGAAGGCGCGGCTCGGGCCGGACGTGGCGGGGGTGATGATCACCAATCCTAACACCTGCGGTCTGTTCGAGCGCGACATGGCGGCGATTTCCGACGCGGTGCACGAGGCCGGCGGGCTGGTGTATTGCGACGGGGCGAATTTCAACGCCATCGTCGGACGCGTGCGGCCGGGCGATCTCGGCATCGATGCGATGCACATCAACCTGCACAAGACCTTTTCCACGCCGCATGGTGGCGGTGGTCCGGGGTCGGGGCCGGTGGTGTTCTCCGCGGCACTCGCGCCGTTCGCGCCGCTGCCGTTCGTGGAGAAGGACGGCGCGAACTATCACCTGGTCGAGGAAGAGACGGCGGGCGAGCATCACGCCGGCACGTTCGGCCGGATGGTGGCGTTCCATGGGCAGATGGGCATGTTCAGCCGCGCACTAGCGTATATCTTGAGCCATGGGGCGGACGGGTTGCGGCAGGTATCCGAGGATGCGGTGCTGAATGCGAACTATATCCTGCGGTCGCTGGAAGATGTGCTCGACGCGCCGTTCGCGGGGACGGGGCCGTGCATGCACGAGGCGCTGTTCTCCGACGATGGGTTCGCCGAGGGGTTCACGACGCTGGACGTCGCCAAGGGGCTGATCGACGAGGGATTCCACCCGATGACGATGTACTTCCCGCTGGTGGTGCACGGCGCGATGCTGGTCGAGCCGACCGAGACCGAGAGCCGGCGGGCGATCGACCAGTTCGTCGGCGCGCTGCGATCCGTTGCGGAACGCGCGCGGGCGGGCGATCCGGTGCTGAAGGCGGCGCCGGTGTTCGCACCGCGGCGGCGGCTGGACGAAACCGGGGCTGCGCGGAAGCCGGTGCTGGTGTGGCGGGAGCCTGAGGTGATTGCCGAGGCGGCCGAGTAACAGGTTTCCGGCAGTGGCGGTGGCTTCCGAACCCCGTTTGGTTCGAGCCTGTCGAGAACTCAGCGCTGAGTTCTCGACAGGCTCGAACCAAACGGGTTTGGGGGCGTGTGTTGGTTGCATAAGTAAGTTGGGTCGTCGCGCGTGAACACTTCCCCCCTTCGCCTGACGATCGATGGTGCCGCGCTGGTGGCGAACTGGCGGTGGTATGCCGCGCGGTCGGAGACGGCCGCTTGCGGGGCTGCGGTCAAGGCGAACGGCTACGGAATGGGCGCGCGCGAGGTTGTGGCGCGGCTGGCGGCGTCGGGGTGCCGCGACTTTTTCGTGTCGAGTTGGGACGAGGCGGAGGCGCTGGGGCCGCTGGACGACGGACTGTCGCTGTCGGTGCTGCACGGGTTGCGCGAGGCGGATCTGCCGCGGGCGTTGGCCGGGCGGGTGCGGCCGGTTTTGAACACGCCCGGGATGGTCGCGCGGTGGAAGGCGGCGGCGGGGTACCGGCCGTGCGACCTGATGGTCGATACGGGGATGAACCGGCTGGGGCTTTCGCCGGCGGAGGCCGGGTCGGAGATCGTCGACGGGCTGCGGATCGCGACGTTGATGAGCCATCTGGCGTGCGCCGATACGCCGGAGCATCCGCTGAATGCGGTGCAGGCGGAGCGGTTTGCGGCGTTGACCGGGGTGGTTGCGGCGGAGCGGTACAGTTTGTCGAACTCGGCCGGGATTTGTCTGGGGGCGGCGTATCGGTTTGATCTGACGCGGCCAGGGATCGGGCTTTACGGCGGGGAGCCGGGGCCGGGGGCTGAACCATCGCCGGTCGTCGGGTTGTCGGCGGAGGTGTTGCAGGTTCGCGCGGTCGAGGCCGGCGATGCTGTGGGTTATGGGGCGGACTTCATCGCCTCGGGGCCGATGCAGGTGGCGACTTTGAACATCGGTTATGCGGATGGGTATCGGCGGGCTTTTGCCGGGGTCGGGACTGCTATCGTCGGGGGCGAGGTTCGGCCGTTGATCGGGCGGGTTTCGATGGACTTGGTCGCGGTGGATGTGACCGGGTGCGATGTGGTCGAGGGGGATTGGGTCGGGCTGGAGTATTATCTGCCGACTGCGTCTGCGGTGACGGGGGTTTCGCAGTATGAGCTGTTGACCGGGCTTGGGCGGCGATATGCGCGGGATTGGGTTTGAGGCTTTGGTAACGGGCTGAGGTCCAGTCGTTCCCAGGCGGAGGCCGGGGCCTAGGTGGGGCCGTTCTTGGCCCTCTTCTTATGCCGTCCCGACTGGCGGGATACCCAACCTGAGGCGCTGCGCCCGCGACCCTGGGTCCCGGATCAAGTCCGGGACGCTCGTGGGGAAGGGGTTGCGTCTAGGCCCCGGCCTTCGCCGGGGAACTGATTGGGCGTTAGCGGTTGGGGCTTACGCCCTCGCCCCGCCGTCGATCGTCACGGGCTGGTCGGGCCAGATGCCGCGGGTGTCGTAGACGAGTTTGGTGGCGCGTTCGCTCAAGGGGACGGAGCGGAAGATGTCGTGGTCGACCAGGACGATGAAGATCGGGCAGGTTTCGATCGCGGTGTCGATGTCGGTCAGTTCGGCGCCGGTGCCGTCGAAGGCGGCGGGGAGTGCGCTGGCATAGGGTTCGACGACGCGGATGCGGTCGCCGTGCTTTTGCGCGAGGGTGGCGGCGACCTTGACCGCGGGGCTTTCGCGGAAGTCGTCGATGTTCGCCTTGAACGCGAGGCCGAGGCAGGCGACCGGCACGTCGGGCATCGCGGCGAGCAGGGCGCTGGCGCGTTCGACGACATGGTCGGACTTGCGGTCGTTTACCTCGCGTGCGGTTCGGATGAGCGGGGTGTTATCCGGGTCGCTGTGGACGATGAACCACGGGTCGACCGCGATGCAGTGGCCGCCGACGCCGGGGCCGGGCGACAGGATGTTGACACGCGGGTGGAGGTTGGCGAGGCGGATGACCTCCCACACGTCGAGCTGCATCGTGTCGGCCACGATCGACAGTTCGTTGGCGAACGCGATGTTGACGTCGCGGAACGCGTTTTCGGTGAGCTTCACCATTTCGGCGACGCGCGCGCTGGTGGTGATGCACTGGCCGCGGACGAAGCGGCGGTAGAACGCCATCGCCTTGCGCGCGCAACGTGGGGTGATGCCGCCGATGCAGCGATCGTTGACGACCAGTTCGTGCAGGATGCGGCCGGGGAGGACGCGTTCGGGGCAATAGGCGATCGACAGGTCGACGCCGTCGCCGCCGCGGCCGGGGACGCGCAGGTCGGGGCGCAGCTCGGCGATCAGGTCGCGGAGCTGCTCGGTCGTGCCGACGGGGGAGGTCGATTCGAGGATGATCGTGTCGCCGACCTTCAGCACGGGCGCGATGGTGCGCGCGGCGTCGAGCACGAAGCGGGTATCGGGCGCGTGATCGTCCTTGAACGGCGTAGGCACCGCGATGACGAAGACGTCGGCGGGTTCGACCGTGAGCGAGGCGCGGAGCGTGCCGCGCGCGACGACCGCCTGGACCAGTGCGTCGAGATCGAGTTCCTCGATATGGACGTGGCCGGAATTGACGGTGTCGACGACGTGCGGCGTGACGTCGATGCCGAGCACGTGGCAGCCCGAGCGCGCGACGATCGCGGCGGTGGGCAGGCCGATATAGCCGAGGCCGATGACGGAGACGGTGGGCGGCGTATCAGACGGCATCGGCGATGATCCTTGCGATCCGGGGGGCGGTGTGGCCGTCCCCGAACGGGTTGTGGGCTTGTGCCATGGCGGCGTGCGCGGCGGGATCGTCGAGCAGGCGGAGCGTTTCGGCGACAATGCGATCCTCGTCCGTGCCGACCAGCCGCGCGGTGCCGGCGATGATCCCTTCGGGACGCTCGGTCGTCTCGCGCATGACGAGCACGGGCTTGCCGAGCGCGGGGGCTTCTTCCTGCACGCCGCCGCTGTCGGTCAGGACGAGATCGGCCATTCCGAGAAGCCGGACGAAGTGCGGATAATCGAGCGGGTCGATCATCGCGACATTGTCGCGTGTGCCGAGGATCGGGTCCATCGCGCGGCGGACGGCGGGGTTGGGGTGGACGGGGAAGACGATCGCGACGTCGGGGCGATCCGCGATGCGCGCGACTGCGCGGGCGATCGCGTCCATGCCGCCGCCGAAATTCTCGCGGCGGTGGGTGGTGACGGCGATGATGCGCTTGCCCGCGAACCGCTCGGCAAGCGCGTCGAGGCCGGCGGCGAGTGCCGGTTCGGCGGCGATCCGCGCGCGGGTGGCGTGGAGCGCGTCGATCACCGAATTGCCGGTCATGTGGACGGTCTTCGGATCGATCCGCTCGGCGATCAGCGCGGCGGCGGCGGTGTCGGTCGGGGCGAAGTGGAGGTCGGCGATGGTGGCGACGATGCGGCGGTTCACCTCCTCCGGCCAGGGGTGGTGGATGTCGCCGGAACGTAAGCCCGCCTCGACATGGCCGACCGGGATCTTTCGATAGTAGGCGGCGAGTGCGCCGACCATCGCGGTGGCAGTGTCGCCCTGCACCACGACGCGGTCGGGGCGGACCTCGTCATAGACGCGGCCGAGTTCGGTCAGGAGGCGGGCGGTGAGCTGGTCGAGGCTCTGGTCCGGGGCCATGATGTCGAGGTCGATATCGGGCACGACATTGCCGATCGACAGGACCTGATCGAGCAGGCCGCGATGCTGCGCCGTGACGCAGACGAGCGTTTCGAGGCCGGGCATCGCCTTCAGTGCGTGGACGATCGGGAACATCTTGATCGCTTCGGGCCGGGTGCCGAACACGAGCAGGATTCGGGCGGGGCGTGCGGTGGTCATGCCGGCTGTGTAGCGTGGATCGGGTAAGGTTTCTCCTAACGTGTTGTTCGGGTCGCCTCAGATACCGGTGTAGGCGCGGTACCACTCGACGAACTGCGGCACGCCTTCGTCGATCGTGGTGCGGGGGGCGTAGCCGAGGTCGCGCTGAATGGCGGTGATGTCGGCATAGGTGTCGCGGACGTCGCCGGGCTGCATCGGGCGAAGGTTACGGATCGCGGGGCGGTCGCAGGCCCGTTCGATCAGGTCGATCAGCCGGCCGAGTTCCTCCGACCGGTTGTTGCCGATGTTGTAGATGCGGTGGGGGCCGATGCTGCCGCCCGGTTTTTCCGCGCCGTCGTCCGGGGCGGGGGTGGCCAGGCAGGCGAGGATGCCGTCCACGATATCGTCGATGTAGGTGAAGTCGCGCCGCATCGCGCCGCCGTTGAAGACGTCGATCGCGCGGCCCTCCAGGATCGCGCTGGTGAACAGCCAGAGCGCCATGTCGGGGCGGCCCCAGGGACCGTAGACCGTGAAGAAGCGCAGGCCGGTGAGGGGGATGCGGTAGAGGTGGGCGTAGCTTTCGGACAGCAGTTCGTCGGCGCGCTTCGTCGCGGCGTAGAGCGAGACGGGGCGGTCGGCGCGGTCCTCGACCCGGAACGGGAGCGCGGCGTTGCCGCCGTAGACCGAGGAGGACGAGGCGTAGAGCATGTTGGCGACCGCGCGGTGGCGCGCGAGTTCGAGCATGTTGACGTGGCCGACGAGGTTGGACTGGACATAGGCCCGCGGGTTTTCGAGCGAGTAGCGCACGCCGGCCTGCGCGCCGAGGTGGACGATGGCGCTGAGCTCGGTTGTGCCGACGGCCTGGTCGAGCGCGGCGTGGTCGGCGAAGTCGGCCTCGGCGAAGGTGAAAGCGTCTGGGTGGTCGGCGTGGAGGGCCGCGAGGCGGTCGCGCTTGAGACTGACAGGATAGTAAGCGTTGAGGTTGTCGATCCCGAGCACGCGGTGGCCGTCCGCCAGCAGCCGGGCGGCGACGTGGAAGCCGATGAAGCCGGCGGCGCCGGTGACGAGGACGGTCATGGGGCGGTTCCCTTCGTAAGGCGGATCGCGAACGTGTTGGCCCGACCTAGCCGATTGCATCCGCCGGGTGGCATCCCATTTTAACATCAACGAATGACTAGCGAGGCATCAAGCATGACCCAGGAAACCGCAACGATCGCCGCCGGATGCTTCTGGTGCGTGGAAGCCGTGTTCGACGACCTGGTCGGGGTCGAGTCGGTGGAGAGCGGCTATATCGGCGGGCATGTCGAGAACCCGAACTACCGCCAGGTGTGCGACGGGAATACCGGCCATGCCGAGGCGATCCGGATCGTGTTCGACAACGAGCTGATCACCTTCTCCGACGTGCTCGAGATCTTCTTCCACGTGCATGACGCGACCCAGCTGAACCGGCAGGGGAACGACATCGGGACGCAGTATCGCTCGGCGATCTTCCCGCATGACGAGCGCCAAGAGGCGGAGGCCCGTGCGGCGATCGAGCAGGCGCAGGTGCAGTCGGACAAGCCGATCGTGACGACGATCGAGCCGCTGTCGAAATGGTATCCGGCGGAGGATTACCACCAGGAGTATTTCGAGCGCGAGGGCAGCAAGAACGGCTACTGCATGGCGATCGTCGCGCCGAAGCTGCGCAAGTTCCGGAAGGCGTATTCGGAGCGGCTGAAGGATGGGGTTAGCGCGGACGCGTGAGGTCCGGCTCCGCTTAATCTAAGCCAGCCCCCGTTCCGTTTGGTTCGAGCTTGTCGAGAACTCAGCGCTGAGTTCTCGACAAGCTCGAACCAAACGGGGTTGGGGAATTGATATTAGGTGATGTGATCACTGCGGCGCGGCAGCGCGCGCAAGCCGGTCGTTTATCGCGGCCCCTAGTCCGTCGTGTGGAATCGGGGCAACGGCGATGGCGTTGCGGCCGGAGGCGTCGGCTCGGTGGAGTGCTTCGAACAGGTTCGCCGCAGCGCCTATGGGGTCGCCTTCGGGTGAGAGCGAGCGGTCTCCGGCGATCGAGCCGAAGCCGATGTGCCATTCTTCGGGCGTCGCGGTTTCGGCGTTCAGGCGGATCGGGAGCGAAGGGGCGTAGTGGCTGGCGAGTTGGCCGGGGGCTTCGATCTTGTCCGAGGCGGTCGTCAGCGGGGTGAGGCCGGTGACCTCGCGCAGCATTTCCGTCGTGATGGGGCCGGGGCGGAGTAGGCGGAGCGTGTCGTCCGTGACGGCGACAATGGTGGATTCGAGGCCCAGCGCGGTCGGGCCGGCATCTATGACGAGCGGGATGCGGTCGGCGAGGCTTTGCGCAACGTGGGCGGCGCGGGTTGGGCTGATGCTGCCGCTGGCGTTGGCGCTGGGGGCGGCAAGGGGCACGGCGGTGGCGGCGAGAAGCGCGCGCATGGCGGGGTGTGCGGGGACGCGGATCGCGATGGTCGGGAGGCCGGCGGTGACCAGCGAGGCGATGCCGCTGTTCGGTCGGAGCGGCAGGACGAGCGTCAGGGGGCCGGGCCAGAATGCCTTGGCTAGAACGTGTGCCAGTGGGTCGAACTCGGCGATCCGTTCGGCTGCGGCGAGGTCCAGGACGTGGACGATCAGTGGGTTGAACGAGGGGCGGCCCTTGGCGGCGTAGATCGCCGCGACCGATTCGCCGCGCGTGGCGTCGGCGGCGAGGCCGTAGACTGTCTCGGTAGCGATCGCGACCGGTTCGCCGGCGCGGATCAGCGCCGCAGCCTCGACGATCGCGGCGCTGCCGTAGGGGCGGATGGTTGGGCGTTTTGGCGGGTTTGGAACGGTCACCGGGCAACGCTATAGCGACACCAAAGGGCTGTGAAAGCCCGTGAGGAGATCGTGATGCCGTTTGCCGTTCCCGTCGCCGAACAGCGTTTCCTGTTGCAGCATGTGGCCGGCATCAATGCGCTGGCGGCGATGCCGGCCTTTGCCGATGCGACGCCGGACATGGTGGACGCCGTGCTGGAGGGGGCGGCGTCATTTGCGGAGGGGGCGTTCGCGCCGCTCAACCGGGTCGGCGATACGATCGGCGCGCGGCGGACCGAGGCGGGGGTGATGATGCCGCCGGGTTATGTCGCGGCGTATCACGACTATGTCGCAGGGGGTTGGGGGACGATCGACGCGGATGTCGCGCTGGGCGGGCAGGGGCTGCCGTTCTCCGTGGCGACGGCGGTGCTGGAAAGTCTCGGGACCGCGAACCTGTCGTTCGCGCTGTGCCCGACGCTGACGGTCGGGGCGATCGAGGCGATCTCGGCGCATGGCAGCGTGGAACAGCAAACGATGTACCTGCCCAAGCTGGTGACCGGCGAGTGGACCGGCACGATGAACCTGACCGAGCCGCAGGCCGGGTCGGACGTCGGCGCGCTCCGCACCACCGCGACGCCGCAGGCCGACGGGACGTACCGGATCAAGGGAACCAAGATCTACATCAGCTACGGCGAGCATGATCTGGCGGAGAATATCATTCACCTCGTGCTGGCGCGGACGCCGGGTGCGCCGGCGGGGACGCGCGGGATCTCGCTGTTCGTGGTGCCGCGGTTCCGGGTCTGCGCGGACGGCGCGATCGGGGCGGCGAACGACGTGCGGTGCGTGTCGATCGAGCACAAGATGGGGCTGCACGCGTCGCCGACCTGCGTGATGTCGTTTGGGGACCGCGACGACTGCATCGGCGAGATCGTCGGGCCGGAGCATGGCGGGATGCGCGCGATGTTCACGATGATGAACAATGCGCGGCTGAACGTCGGGCTGCAGGGCGTCGAAATCGCCGAGCGCGCGACGCAGGCGGCGGTCGATTACGCCACGGGGCGCGTGCAGTCGGCGCGCGCCGGGGCGGCATCGCGCGAGTCGGTGGCGATCGTCGAGCATCCCGACGTGCGGCGCATGCTGCTGCGGATGAAGGCGCTGACGCAGGGGGCGCGAGCGCTGTGCTATCACGCGGCGGGGCAGGTGGACCGCGCGCATCAGGGTGATGCGGCGGCGCGGGTGCGGGTCGACCTGATGACGCCGCTGGTGAAGGCGTACGGCACCGACGTGGGCGTCGAGGTGAGCGGGATCGGCATCCAGGTGCATGGTGGCATGGGGTTCATCGAGGAGACCGGAGCGGCGCAGCATTACCGCGATGCGCGGATCGCGCCGATCTATGAGGGGACGAACGGGATCCAGGCGGCGGATCTGGTCGGGCGGAAGCTGACCGGGGATGCTGGCGCTGGGCTGGCGGCGTTGCTGGCCGAGATCCGCGGGGAGGCTTCGGACGAGGCCGGGTTGATGGTCCTGGTCGATTCGGTGGAGCGGGTGGCTGAGGCGCTGCGGACCGGGGATGGGGATGACCGGTTGGCGGGAAGTTATCCGTTCCTCACGATGCTGTCGGTCGCGACGGCGGGGTGGCTGATGGCGCGGCAGGGGCGAGCCGCGGTCGGGGACGACGGGTTTGCGCGGATGAAGCGGGCTGTGGTGCGGTTTTATCTGGATCGGTTGGTGCCCGAGGCGGCTGGGTTGAGCGCGGGGGCGCTGTCTGGCGCGGCTGGGTTGTATGCGGTGGGGGTTGAGGAGTTGGTGGCCTAGTACTGCCCTCCCTTGGAAGGGAGGGGGCTCTGTTGGCTTTCTTCTTAGCCCCTCTCCTTCAGGGGAGGGGTTGGGGTGGGGGCTTCGTTGCCTCCCCTCCAACGTGGCGGTTTTGAAGAGGTCAGCCCCACCCCAACCCCTCCCCTAAAGGAGAGGGGCTTTCTGTTGTGCGTGGTTAGGCCTCGACTTTCGCCAGCAGGTCGTTCGCGTCCAATCGCAACCGGCGGATGCGGGCGGTGATTTGGGGCCATTCCTGGTCGAGGAAGAGCTGGCGTTCGGTGCGGCGAAGGCGTTCGGTGGCGCCGTCGGCGACGAACATGCCGACGCCGCGGCGGACGGTGACGAGGCCGTCTTCCTGGAAGCTTTGATATGCCTTGGCGACGGTCAGCGGGTTGGCGCCCTGGTCGGCGGCGAAGGCGCGGACCGAGGGGAGCGGATCACCGTCGCGGTAGCGGCCGTCGAGGATGGAATCGGAGATGCGGTCCCGTAGCCGCAGATAGACGGGGCGATCCTGTTCGGCCATGCGCCACACTGTACTAACACGGTGGAACGGTCAAGATCACCAGCGTGTGACAACGCTGTCGAATGCCGGCCGCGGTCGTTCGTCGAGCGGGCGCGAGGGCGTGCCGATGAACATGAAACCGGCGATCCGGTCGTCCGGCCCGCCGCCCAGCGCATCGCGGACCATGTCGGAATATGCCGCCCAGGTGGTCAGCCAGCCGCCGACGAAGCCCGCGGCATGGGTGGCGGCGAGCATGTTCATGCAGACCGCGCCGGCGGACAGTTCCTGCTCCCAAAGCTCGATTTTGCCGAGGACGGGCGCGGACAGCACGACGACGAGCGTCGGGGCCTGGTGTGCGAACTGGTCCGCGGCCTCGAGTTCCTTCGCGCTCGCGGTCGGTTTCTGGGCGAGATAGGCGGTGCGCAGCAGGTCCGCGAAGGCGGCGCGGCGATCCTGGTCGATCACGACGATCCGCCAGGGGGCGAGCTTGCCGTGGTCGGGCGTGCGGATCGCGGTGGCCAGGATCCGGGCGAGCTGGCCTGCATCGGGGCCGGGGGCGACCATGTCGCGTGGCTTGCCGGAGCGGCGCGTGGCGAGGAGCGCGGTGGCGCTGGATGGGTCGTTGAACATGCTGCTCCTGCTACCAGTGTCATTGCGACGCAACAATCTTCTTCCCTGGCGCAATTTGTCCGTTAGTCTCCGCGCCAACCGACCGGCACTGCCGCGTCCCGTCCTGTCCCATCTGCGGAGCCGCTCTGTCCATGGCCACATCCTTCCCCCCGACCGCGATGCAGGGGCCCACGTTCCTCGGCCATCCGCGCGGGCTGTTCGTGCTGTTCTTCACCGAATTGTGGGAGCGTTTTTCCTATTACGGCATGCGCGCGCTGCTGATCTTCTACCTGACCAAGCATTTCCTGTTCGGGGACGAGCCGGCCTACGGGATCTACGGCGCCTATACGTCGCTGGTCTATGTCACGCCGGTGATCGGCGGGTATCTGGCCGACAAATTTCTGGGCGCAAGGCGGGCCGTGCTGGTCGGCGGGCTGTTCATCGCGGTCGGGCATCTGATGATCGGGTTGCTGGAAGGACCGGTCGGGACGCAGGGCGGATATCTGAACGGCTTCTATCTGGGGCTGGCGTCGATCATCGTCGGGACCGGGTTTCTGAAGGCCAATATCTCGGTGCTGGTCGGGCAGCTTTATCCGCGCGGCGATGCGCGCCGCGATCCGGGTTTTTCGATCTTCTACATGGGGATCAACATCGGCGGGGCGAGCGGGCCGATCATCTGCGGCCTGCTGGGCGAGACGGTCGGCTGGTCCTGGGGCTTCGGCGCGGCCGGGGTCGGGATGCTGCTCGGCCTCGTGGTGTTCGTGCTGTTCCGCAAGGACCTGATGGGTGTGGGCGAGCCGCCGGAGCCGGTGCTGCTGCGTGCGCGGACCGCGGTGGGCGTGTCGCGCGAGTGGGCGATCTACCTCGGTGCGTTCGCCGCGGTCGCGGTGGCGTGGTGGTTGCTGCAGAGCCAGGGCGTGGTCGGTACGTTGCTGGTCGTGTTCGCGGCATCGACGATCGGGTTCATCCTGTACCGGGCGGTCTTCACGCTGCCCAAGGTGGAGCGTGACCGGGTGTTCGGCGCGCTGTTCCTGATCGCGCTGTGCCCACTGTTCTGGGCGTTGTTCGAACAGGCCGGGTCGTCGCTCAACGTCTATACCGACCGCGCGGTCGACCGGTCGATGTTCGGGTACGAGATCCCGGCGTCGCTGTTCCAGTCGGTCAATTCGATCTTCATCGTCCTGATGGCGCCGGTGTTCGCCGCGCTCTGGACGTTCCTCGACCGGCGGCGGCTGGAGCCGAGTGCGCCGTTCAAGTTCGGCATCGGGCTGATCGTGATCGGGCTGGGGTTCCTGGTGCTGGTGTTCGGTGCGGCGCTGACGCCAGGTGCTCCGACGCCGGCGATGTTCATCCTGCTGCTGTATTTCTTCCACACCGCGGCCGAGCTCTGCTTCTCGCCGGTCGGGCTGGCGGCGATGACGCGGTTGTCGGTCAGCAGCATGGTCGGCCTGATGATGGGCACATGGTTCCTGGCGACCGCGGCGGGCAATTTCCTGGCCGGGCAGATCGCGCAGGCGACCGGCGGCGAGAATGTCGGGCCGGAGCGGGTGCTGGAGGTGTATAGCCGGATCGGCTGGGTTTCGATCGTCATCGGCGTCGTCGTCCTGTTGATCGCGCCGTTCGTGGTGCGGCTGATGCATCTGGAACTGATGAAGGCGGGCGATCCGGTGCTGGCGGGGCAGGATACGCTCGCCGAACCGGCCGCGGCGGGCACGCGTACCGAGGGGGAACACAAGGCATGAAACGGGTCTGGATGACGGCATGCGCCGCGCTGGCGCTGAACGCGTGCGCGCAGACGCCGCCGGTGAAGAGCGCGTCCGCCGCGACGCCGGCGAAGGGGGATGCCAAGCCGACGTTCGATCGTGATCCCTATCCGTCGACCTATCGCGCCTATCCGGGCGTGCCGACGCTGGTGACGAACGTGACCATCTATGACGGCGAGGGTGGGCGGATCGACAACGGATCGGTCCTGTTCGCGGACGGCAAGGTGGTCGAGGTCGGGCAGACGATCGCGGCACCCGCGGGGGCGACCGTGATCGACGGGCGCGGCAAGTGGGTGACGCCGGGCGTCATCGATATTCACAGCCATCTGGGCGACTATCCGAGCCCGTCGGTGCAGGCGCTGTCCGACGGGAACGAGGCGACCGGGCCGGTGCGCGCCGAGGTGTGGGCCGAACATAGCGTGTGGCCGCAGGACCCGGGGTTCAGCCGCGCGCTGGCCAATGGTGGGGTGACCACGTTGCAGATTTTGCCAGGGTCGGCGAACCTGTTCGGCGGGCGGGGCGTGACGTTGAAGAACGTTTATGCCCGCACAGCGCAGGGGATGAAGTTCCCGGGCGCGCCGTACAGTTTGAAGATGGCGTGCGGCGAGAATCCGAAGCGCGTCTACGGATCGAAGGGACAGTTGCCGCAGACCCGGATGGGGAACATGGCGCTCGACCGCCAGACCTGGATCGACGCGAGCGAGTATAAGCGCAAGTGGGATGCGTATGAGAAGAAGGTGCAGGACGGCACCGCCAAGCCCGCGGACCAGCCGGGCCGGAACCTGCGCAACGAGACGCTGATGGGCGTGCTGAACGGTGAGATCACCGTGCAGAACCATTGTTACCGCGCCGACGAGATGGCCCAGGTGATCGATATGTCGAAGGAATTCGGGTACAAGGTGACCGCGTTCCACCATGCGATCGAGGCGTACAAGATCGCCGACCTGTTGAAGGCGAACGGGATCTGCGCCGCGGTGTGGGCCGACTGGTACGGGTTCAAGATGGAAGGCTATGACGCCGTCAACGAGAACCTGCCGCTGCTGCAGAAGGCGGGGGCGTGCGCGATGATCCATTCGGATGATCCGAACGGGATCCAGCGGCTGAACCAGGAAGTCGCCAAGACGCTGGCCGATGGGCGGCGGATGGGGATCGTGATCCCGGACGAGGTGGCGTGGGAATGGCTGTCGATCAATCCGGCCAGGGCGATGGGCATCGCGGACCGGACGGGGAGTCTCAAACCCGGCAAGATGGCGGACGTGGTGCTGTGGAACGGCAATCCGCTGAGCGTCTACACAAGGCCGGAAAAGGTCTGGATCGACGGGGCGCTGATGTACGATGCGATGGATCCGCGCCGGCGACCGGTGTCGGATTTCGAACTGGGCCAGCCGGGCGAAGGGGACGTGAAGTGAAGCGGCTTGCTCTGATCGCGGCGCTGCTGGGCGCGACGCCGCTGGCGGCGCAGACCCCCCCTTCTGGCCAGATAGTGGCGATTACGAACGCGAAGCTGGTGGTGGGCGATGGCGGCGGTCCGGTCGATGGCGGGACGGTCGTGATCAGCGGCGGGCGCGTGACGGCCGCGGGGCGGGGCGTTGCGGTGCCGGGCGGCGCGCGCGTGATCGATGCGCAGGGCAAGTGGGTGTCGCCCGGGCTGGTCGCAGGCTTTACGCGGCTGGGCATCGTCGAGGTCGACGGGGTGCGCGAGACGAACGACGCGGGGGCGGACAAGTCCGATTTCTCCGCGGCGCTCGACGTGTCGCTGGCGGTGAACCCGCGCGAGACGCCGATCGCGATCAACCGTGCGGAGGGGATCACGCGCGCTGTCGTCGCACCCGATACGGGCAAGACGATCTTCGCGGGCCAAGGCGCTGTGATCGACCTGGGCATGGACCCGAATGCGGTGATGCGGCCGCGCGCATTCCAGTTCGTCGAGTTCGGTGAGAGTGCTGCGGCGACCGCGGGCGGCAGCCGCCCGGCGGCGTTCGCAATGTTCCGCAACGCGTTGCAGGAAGCGCGCGGCTATGCGCGCAATCCGGGGCAGGCCGGCGGGCGGATCACCGACGGGATGCTGACGAAGCTCGACGCCGCGGCGCTGGTGCCGATGGTCGAGGGGCGCGTGCCGACGCTGGTGCATGTCGAGCGGGCGTCGGACATCGTGCAGGTGCTCGACCTGGTGCGCGAGTTCCCGTCGCTGAAGCTGGTGCTGGTCGGTGCGTCGGAGGGCTGGATGGTGGCGCCGCAGATCGCCGCCGCCCGAGTGACGGTGCTGGCGTCCGCGCTCGCCGATCTGCCGGCGAGTTTCGAGGCGCTGGCCGCGACGCAGTCCAACATCGGCCGGTTGCAGGCGGCGGGCGTGACCGTCGGCATCGGCATGATCAACGACGACGAGGCGCGACAGGCGCGGCTGATCAAGCAATATGCCGGCAATCTGGTGGCGTTGACGCGCGTGCCGGGGGCGACCGGGCTCGACTGGGGCCGGGCGTTCGCGACGATCAGTTCAGGCCCGGCAGCGGCGCTGGGGCTGGACGGCGAGATCGGGTCGCTGCGGCCGGGGCGGCGGGCGGATGTCGTGATCTGGGACGGTGACCCGCTGGAGGTGTCGTCCGCGCCGGTGATGGTGATGATCGACGGGGTGGAACAGTCTTTGGTCAACCGCCAGACGAAGCTTCGTGATCGGTACGCGGTGCCGCAGGAGGGCGCGTTGCCGAAGGCTTATGAGCGGTAGGTGACGTATGTGACCAGGTTGATGCCGACCGAAGGGAGATCCCGGCGTTCGCCGGGATGACGGTTGAAACTGGACAGGGCCGCAAGCCTGCGGGCTATCCCTTTCTTCAGCTTCGCCGTGCTAGACGGACGACAACACACCACCACAGGACCGTTTCATGGCACGCAAATATTTCGGCACGGACGGCATTCGCGGGCGGACGAACCAGGCGCCGATGACGGCGGAGATCGCGATGAAGGTCGGCCAGGCGGCGGGTGCGCATTTCCTGCGCGGCGCGCATCGGCATCGGGTGGTGATCGGCAAGGATACGCGGCTGTCGGGCTATATGGTCGAGTCCGCGCTGGTCGCCGGGTTCACCTCGGTGGGCATGGACGTGGTGATGGTCGGGCCGATGCCGACGCCGGCGGTGGCGTTGTTGACCCGGTCGATGCGGGCGGACCTGGGGGTGATGATTTCGGCGAGCCATAATCCGTTCGCGGACAACGGGATCAAGCTGTTCGGGCCGGACGGGTACAAGCTGAGCGATGCGGATGAGCTGGCGATCGAGGCGCTGCTCGACGGGACGCCGACGCTGGCGCCGGCCGAGCAGATCGGGCGGGCGCGGCGTGTGGAGGATGCCCGCGGGCGGTACATCCATGCCGCCAAGCTGACCTTTCCGGACAATCTGCGGCTCGACGGGCTGCGCGTCGTGGTCGATTGCGCGAACGGGGCGGCTTATCAAGTTGCGCCGTCCGCGCTGTGGGAACTGGGCGCGGACGTGATCGCGCTGGGCGTGACGCCCAACGGGACGAACATCAACGAGCGGACCGGATCGACCGACCCGGCAGCGCTGCGTGCCAAGGTGCTGGAGACGCGCGCCGATATCGGCATCGCGCTGGATGGTGACGCGGACCGGCTGATCGTGGTGGACGACCGCGGGACGATCGTCGACGGCGACCAGCTGATGGCGCTGATCGGCGTGTCATGGCACCGGCGCGGGTTGTTGCGCGGGGGCGGCGTGGTGGCGACCGTGATGTCCAACCTCGGGCTGGAGCGGCATCTGGAGGCGCAGGGGCTGACGCTGCACCGGACCAATGTCGGCGACCGCTATGTGGTCGAGGCGATGCGCGCCGGCGGCTTCAACGTCGGCGGCGAGCAGTCGGGTCACATCATCATGACCGACTATGCGACGACCGGCGACGGGCTGGTCGCGGCGTTGCAGGTGCTGGCCGCGCTGGTGAGCGAGGGCAAGCCGGCGAGCACGTTGCTGCGCCAGTTCGAGCCGTTGCCGCAGCTGCTGAAGAATGTGCGGTTCGCGGGCGGGCAGCCGCTGGACGATGCGGGCGTGCAGAAGACGATCGCGGCGGCGGAGGAACGGCTTGTGGGCACGGGCCGGCTGCTGATCCGCAAGTCGGGGACCGAGCCGTTGATCCGCGTAATGGCGGAGGGCGAGGACGAGACGCTGGTCGCCGAGGTCGTCGACGAGGTGTGCCAGGCGGTGCGGCGCGCGGCGGCGTGAGTATCGCGCGTATCCTGGTGATTGCCGGCTCGGACAGCGGCGGCGGGGCCGGGATCCAGGCGGATATCAAGACGGTGATGGCGCTGGGCGGTCATGCCATGACGGCGATCACCGCGATCACCGCGCAGAATACGCTGGGCGTGACGGACGTGATGCCGGTGCCCGCCGCGATGGTGCTGGCGCAGATCGACGCGGTGGTGAGCGACATCGGCGTCGATGCGGTGAAGATCGGGATGATCGGGTCGGCTGCGGTGGCCGATGCGGTAGCGGACCGGCTGGCGGGGCTGAGCGGCGTGCCGATCGTGTTCGACCCGGTGATGGTGGCGACGAGCGGCGCGGTGCTGGCGCATGACGAGACGATCGCGGCGTTCGGGCGGCTGATGGCGCTGGCCACGGTGACGACTCCGAACCTGCCGGAGCTGGCGGCGCTGTCCGGCACCGACGATCCGGCGGAGGGTGCGGCGCGGCTGGTGGCGCTGCATGGAGGCGCGGTGCTGGTGAAGGGCGGGCATGCCGTAGGCGTCGAGCTGGTCGATCGGCTGTTCAGCGCGGAGGGCGTCGTTTCGTGGAGCGATCCGCGGATCGAGACGCGCCACACGCATGGGACGGGTTGTACGCTGGCGAGTGCGATCGCGACGGGGTTGGGGCAGGGGCTTGGCCTGGAGCGGGCGGTGACGGTGGCGCGGCGGGTGGTGCGCGATGCGTTGCTGGCGGCGCCCGGGTTGGGGGCCGGGCATGGGCCTATGGGGCATGGTCTAAGGACCGGGGTGGGCGAAACGTCCAAGCTGGACAGCGGCAACGATCCGGCGATACCGTCCGTTTGACGGGAACTCGCGGGTGGCCGCGGGTGGTGTGAGGAATTTGGCGATGCCGTTCGACGGGAGTGGTTGGAACCCGCAGCCGACCCCCGAACCCGCGCCCCGCAAGGCGCAGGAGCGGGTGATGACGGTCGTCATCGCGTTCATCGTGGTGCTGCTGTTCGTGCTGCCGATCTCGGCGGGGACGCTGGTGGATATCGTGGAGTCGATGCGGGCTGGGTGAGGGTTTTGGCGAGCTCGTACGCCTTTTCTGGCGACGTCATCCCGGCGGAGGCCGGGATCTCTCTTCGGTGAAGCGCTTACCCCTGGCCCAAGGGAGATCCCGGCTTTCGCCGGGATGACGGTTGGGGGTGGGGGATTGGCTGCGCGCGTCTGTTCAAGTTGCTCATCCGCCGTCCCCTGCTCGTTCGTCGCGGCGAGGTCGGCGGCTCGGCTACGCTCGGGGGCCCCTCGACTTCGCTCGGGATAGACGGTGGGTTTCGCTCTGCCTCGGACGTGAAGGGCGTAGTCCCGGCATTGAACGGACTCGGCGCAGGGTCTAGTCCGCCACGATGGTTTCTGCGAGTTTCAGGATCGAGCGGACGCATCCGGCGCCCGTGGCAGGCGTGGATGAGGCGGGGCGTGGGCCGCTGGCCGGACCGGTGGTGGCGGCGGCGGTGATGCTGGATCGGCGGCGGACGCCGAAGGGGATCAACGACAGTAAGAAATTGTGCGCGCGGCGGCGGGAGGATTTGTGCGGAGAGATCCGCGTGCGGGGACTGGTCGGCGTCGGGATCGCGTCGGTGGAGGAGATCGATACGATCAATATCTATCAGGCGACGATGCTGGCGATGGCGCGCGCGGTGGATGCGATGATCGACGCGGCGGGGCATGAGCCGATGATGGTGCTGGTCGACGGGAACGCCCTGCCGAAGTGGCGGCATACCGCCGTGGCGGTGGTGAAGGGCGATGCGTCCTGTTTGTCGATCGCGGCGGCCTCGATCGTGGCCAAGCATGAGCGTGATCGGATGATGCTGGAGTATGACGCGGCGCACCCGGGTTATGGGTGGGCTTCGAACAAGGGGTACGGGACGGCGGCGCATCTGGCGGCCTTGGGGGCGCTGGGGCCCAGTCCGATCCATCGACGGAGTTTTGCGCCGGTTCGGCAGTTGGTTTTGTTGTGAGTTTGGTGGGTTATTTGTGCCCAACATCCGTTCGGTTCGAGCCTGTCGAGAACTCTGCGCAGGGTTCTCGACAGGCTCGAACCAAACGGGATGGGGGGCTTTGAACGGTCGAACTGAGGGTTGTTCTCGACAAGCTCGAACCGAACGGGGTTGAGGGCGGGATGGAGCCGAGAAGCCGGGTCTCTGTTACTGCTAACCCCGGGCGCTGTGCCAGTGATGATGTTGGCTTCTCGGCTTCGCTCGGGATGGGCGGTTATTTTTGGGGGCTGTATTAAATGACTCCGTTCATGCTGAGTAGCGGCCGAGTAGCTCCGCAGGGGCGTATCTAGGGCGCGTATCGGAGCACGGTACGCGTCCTTCGATACGGCCCTTCGACTGCGCTCAGTCCCTACTCAGGATAAGCGGGGGGGGGCCTGCGGGTTATCCGCTCAGTTTTGTTGAAAGCCGCTCAATTCGGCCTGCGGCCGTCGATGTAGGCCATGCAGCCGCGTTGGTAGGCCCAGTCGTCGGCGAAGCAGGCGTCGGCAGTGTCGACGGCGTGGGCGCTGGCCCAGCGATAGCCTTCGTCATAGGTGGTGCAGCCGGCGCAGTCGGGGGTTTCGGCGGCGAGGACGGGATCCTGGACGTAGCTGGAGCGCGGGTAGATCGGCGCGGTGGGGAGTGTGCGTTCGCGCAGGCCGTTGACGGTCGACAGCCCCAGCAGCGCGCCGAGCAGCAGCGCGCCGAGTGAGGAGAGCAGCACGTAGCGAAGATGTCCCGTCATGCTTTTCCCGAATGCGGCAGCGATGACGCGACTTTGCCCTGGCTTGTCCGGCATCACCAGAAATAAAAGGTCGGGCGAGTCCTGCCGGCAACACCCCCGCATGTTGAGTCCGCAGGAGTCCACGGACTCAACATGCGGTAGCTGGACTCGGTTCGTTCCGGCGCGGCGTGGCCCGTCGCGCGGCGTTCGATTCGGACCCTCCCTTGACCCGCGACTCGGCAGGAATCAGGGTGTTTTCGAACGAAGACGGGGACGGACGATGGGTGCGTTGAACAAGATCGACATGGACGACGTGCCCGTCCTGCGCACCGTCGCGCGGCCGAAACTGACGATGCTGTCGCTCGATACGATCTTGCTGGGCGACTGCATCAGCGCGATGCAGGGGATGCCCGACCGGTCGGTCGACATGATCTTCGCCGATCCGCCGTACAATCTGCAGCTGGGTGGCGAGTTGTTGCGGCCGGAGGGCGGGCGCGTCGATGCGTGCGACGACGAGTGGGACAAGTTCGCGTCGTTCGAGGCGTATGACAAGTTTACGCGCGCCTGGCTGGCCGAGGCGCGGCGCGTGCTGAAGGACGACGGCACGTTGTGGGTGATCGGCAGCTATCACAATATCTTCCGCGTCGGCGCGGCGTTGCAGGATCACGGGTTCTGGATCCTGAACGATATCGTGTGGCGGAAGGCCAACCCGATGCCCAATTTCAAGGGCACGCGGTTCACCAACGCGCACGAAACGATGATCTGGTGTTCGAAGTCGGAGAAGGCGCGCTACACGTTCAACTATGCCAGCATGAAGGCGCTGAACGACGATATCCAGATGCGGTCGGACTGGGTGCTGCCGATCTGTTCGGGTGGCGAGCGGCTGAAGGACGATGACGGGCACAAGGCGCATCCGACGCAGAAGCCGGAGGCGCTGCTGTACCGCGTGATGCTGGCCTGTACGCAGCCGGGCGATATCGTGCTGGACCCGTTTTTCGGGACGGGGACGACGGGTGCGGTGGCGCGGCGGTTGCGGCGGCGCTGGATCGGGATCGAGCGCGAGGAGAAATATGTCCGCGTGGCGCGGGCGCGGATCGCGTCGACGCTGGCGCTGGACGAGAGCGCGATGCAGACGGTGCCGTCGAAGCGGAGCGCGCCGCGGGTGGCGTTCGGCGTGATGATCGAGACCGGCGCGATTCCGCCGGGGACAATCCTGACCGACCTGAAGCGGCGTTGGCGGGCGGAAGTGCGCGGCGACGGGACGCTGGTGACGGACGGCGCGCGCGGATCGATCCACAAGGTTGGCGCGACGTTGCAGGGCGCGCCGTCGTGCAATGGCTGGACGTTCTGGCATGTCGACGGGCCGGACGGGCTGGTGCAGATCGACGAGTATCGGCAGCGGCATCTGATGGCGGCCGGGTTGTAGGGTTTGGGACGGGGTCGCGATCGTCGGTTAGGACGCCTGCATTCACCCGAAGGAAAATACCATGACGACCGGCCTTTACCTGCGTCCGACCGGGTTCGTGGATGCGCCGTTCGGGCATGACGGGCAGGTGCTGCGGCTGGCCGGCGGGCTGCTGTGGTTCTCCGCGGTTGAGCTGGTCCGCGTCGAGGCCGGGCGGCGCTTTTCGCAGGTACTGGTGCCGGTCGATCGGCTGGATGCGGCGCTGGCCGCGTTGCCCGACCGCTTGCGGGCGGAGGGCGAGGCGGTGCTGGCGCGGTTGGTGGCCCCGCGGCCGGCGATAGTGCTGGGCGAGCGGACGGTTCGGCTCGATCAGCCGCAGGTGATGGCGATCCTGAACGTGACGCCGGACAGTTTTTCGGATGGCGGCCAGCATGACGGCGATGCGGCGGGGGCGGCCGATGCGGGCGTGGCGATGGCGGCGCAGGGCGCGGCGCTGATCGATGTCGGTGGCGAATCGACGCGGCCGGGGGCGAAAGTCGTCTGGGAGGGTGACGAGATCGCGCGGGTGCGACCGGTGATCGAGCGGATGACGCGGGCGGGGGTCGCGGTGGCGATCGACACGCGCAAGGCGGCGGTGATGGAGGCGGCGCTGGCGGCGGGCGCGGGGATCGTCAACGACGTGTCGGCGCTGTTGTGGGATGCGCGGTCCGCGGCGGTCGTGGCGGCGGCGGGGTGCCCGGTGGTGCTGATGCATCATGCGGGTGATCCACAGACGATGCAGCATCGGCCGCGTTACGACGATGTGCTGATCGAAGTGTATGACTGGCTGGCGGCCCGGATCGCGGCGGCCGAGGCGGCGGGGATCGCGCGGTCGCGGATCATCGTCGATCCTGGCATCGGGTTCGGCAAGACGGTGGCGCATAATCTGGCGCTGCTGAACGGTCTGTCGCTGTTCCACGGGCTCGGGTGTCCGGTGCTGCTGGGGGCGAGCCGGAAGCGGTTTATCGGCGCGCTGTCGAACGAGGCGCCGGTCGATCGACGGCTGGGCGGGTCGGTGGCGGTGGCGATGACGGGCGCGACGCAGGGCGTGCAGATCCTGCGCGTTCACGACGTGGCGGATACGGTGCAGGCGTTGAAGATCTGGCGCGGGTTGCGGGACGAGGCGCTGACCCCGCGCGGCTAGCGGGCGGGCGCGACCTGCGGTTCGGTGCGGGTGGCGGCAAGGCCGGCGCCGATCAGGAGGAAGAGGAACGGCATCGTGAAATAACGGTGCCGTTCCGCGAATTCGAACCAGACGTCGAAGATCAGGATTTGCGCCATCGCGGCGGCGAAGAGCAGGACGAGCCAGTCGCCGTGCGCGATGCGGCGGGCATGACCGGTAAGCGCGGCGGTGGCGGCAAGCACCGTGAACAGCGCGCCCTGGAACAGCGGCAGAAAGAATGCGGTAATGCCGTCCGGAAAATCGGGTGAGACCGCGGTCAGCCGGATCAACGTGAAATGTTCGATGGCGAAGGAGCGGACGAGCTTCGTCGCGTTGAGGATCAGCATGTCGACCGGATGGGCGGCGATCCACGCCTTGGCCACCGCGGCGGCGCGGGCGGACTGTTCCAGTTCGGGGAGCGCGGCGATGGCGGGGGGGAGCGGCATCCAGTTGCCGCTGGTGTTGGGATTGTTACCGATCCACAGGCCGAGGCCCCCGGTGGTGGTGAGCGGGACGAAGTGGCCGAGCACCAGCCCGTTGCGGATCCACCAGGGCGCCATGACGAGCAGCAGGACCGGCACGCTGCGCAGCGCGAGGATCAGCAGCGGGCGGAACCCGACGACGGGGATCAGGAAAAGTCCGAACGTCGCGGGGAGCGTCGCGAGGCCGGGTTGGCTGAGCGCGAGCAGGCCGGCCAGCACGCCGAAGACAAGGCCGTCGCGAAAGGCGGGGACGGGATGGTCGCGGAGGCGGAGCAGGCGCAGGATCATCGCGAGGATCAGGACGGCGACCAGCGGCTCCTTCTGCGCGAACGGGGTGGCGAGGACGAAGGTGGGCCAGATGAGCCAGAGCCACGCCGCGGCGATCCCGCCGGGGCGCGATCCGGCGCGGTCGCCGATCCGGACGATCAGCAGCGCGGCAAGGAGGTCGAAGACGAGATTGCTGAGCGACAGAATGACCTGGCCCAGCCCGAACACGCTGCCGAGCCCGGCCAGGAGCAGCGGATAGGCGGGCGGGTAGAGCGCCAGGAACACGACGTTGCTGCGTGGATCGACGAAGAACAGGCCGTTCCCGGCGATGATGTCCGACGCGATCTGGACGTAGATGATGGGATCGGCCGACGGCACGCGGTTCCAGAGGAGGATAAGCGCGGCCACGCGCAGCGCGACGACGACGGTCAACAACGCGAGCCAGGTGCGCCGGCCGTGCCAGCGGCCCTGCGCCAGCGGCACGGCGATGGCGGCGAGCGCGAGCCAGCCGATGAGGAGCGGGATGCCCGCGGCGGACGCGCCCCAGCGCGGGAGGAGCGAGGGGATGGTGTAGAGCGCATAGGCCGCGAACAGCGCGAGCATCAGGCGCAGCGGCAGTGACGTGATTCGGGCGATCTGGATCATGCGGGTGTCCTGCCCGAGCGGATGGAAGATTTGGTGAAGGTTGGCCGGTCAGGCGGCGCTGTCGATGCCCATTTCGCCGAGCTTTCGGTAAAGCGTCGAGCGGCCGATACCGAGCCGGCGGGCGACCTCCGTCATGCGGCCGCGATAATGGCCGATCGCCAGCCGGATGACGTCCGCCTCGATCGCGTCGAGCGGGCGGATGTGGCCGTTGGGTTCGTACAGCGTGACGCCGCCGCCGCCTGGCAGGCCGGACGGCGCGGTGCGGTCCCCGCTGGTGGCGGCGGCGATCTGCGGGAAATCCTCGGCCGTCAGCGCATCGCCGTCGCACAGGATGGCGGCGCGGAAGAGCGCGGCCTGTAACTGGCGGACATTGCCGGGCCAGTCGTAGCGCATGAGGAGGGCCAGCGCGGAGTCGGTGATGCCGAGCCCGCGCAGCCCCGGCTGATCGCCGATCCGGGCGAGGAGGTGGCGGGCGAGCGCGGGGACGTCCGCGATCCGGGTGCGGAGCGGCGGCACCGCGACCTGCACGACGGCGAGCCGGTAATAAAGGTCCTCGCGGAACCGGCCGGCGGCGATCTCCTCAGCCAGGGGGCGGCTGCTGGCGGCGACGACGCGGACGTCGACGACGCGGTGGCCGCGTGCGCCGATCGGCGTGATCTCGCCCGATTGCAGGACGCGGAGCAGGCGAACCTGCGCATCGGCGGACAGTTCGGCGACCTCGTTCAGAAACAGGGTACCGCCATCGGCCTGTTCGAAGCGGCCGATGCGGCGATCGAACGCACCGGTAAACGCGCCGCGTTCGTGGCCGAACAGCTCGCTTTCGATCAGGTTCTCCGCGATGCCGGCGCAGTTGACGGTGACGAGCAGACGGCGGGCACGAGGCGAGGCGGCGTGGATCGCCTGCGCTACCACTTCCTTGCCGACGCCGGATTCGCCTTCGATCAGGATCGCGACGCGGGCGCGGGCCGCCTTTGCCGCGATGGCGAGCGCGGAGCGGAAGGCGGAGGCCGAGCCGACGATTTCGTCGAAGGCGAGCGCCTGCGGCAGTTTTTCGGTGAGCGGGCGCAGTTCGCCGGTGCCGCGCCGGCCGTCCGTTGCGGCATCGAGTGCGGCAAGCAGGCGGTCGGGCGCGAGCGGTTTGACCAGGAAATCGGTGGCACCGGTGCGCATCGCCTCGACCGCGTCGGCGACCGTCGCGCTGGCCGCGATCATGACGATCGGCAGCGTGGGATGATGCGCGCGCAGCCGGGCGACGCCGTCGCCGATGTCGTTTGCGGCCGGGCCGTCCGGTGCCCAGCGATCGATCAGCGCGGCATCGACCGCGGGCGTGCCGGGGCCGCCGAGCAGCGCGATCGCCTCCTCCGCATCGCGCGCACGGACGGTGCGCCAGCCCGCGCGAGCGACGATCGCGGCGACCAGCCGGCCCTGTGCCGGTTCGTCGTCGATCAGCAGAAGCGTACGGCTTGGCTCGGCCATTGCCGACATCGTCCTTGTCCCAGGGTCTCTCGTGCCGTTGCCTACCCTGCTTTCGGTAAAGGGCGGATTAAGCGCGGGCTTGGCGTGTGTAGCGCGCACCGCTATCACGCGGCAACGACGACGGGCGAGGGAACGGACGATGGCGGCGAACGAAAGCAACGGCATGGACCAGAAGGCGCATGTGTCGACCTATCTGGGGTTCCTGAACATGGCGAAGTGGGGGACGATCGCGACCATCGTGATCGTGGCCATCGTGGTGTTCGTAATCGCCAGCTGACGGCGACGCAGCATAAGTTGCACGGGGGGCGAAACGACGGGCGGATGCCGGGCGACCGGGCACGCACGTCTTCGAAGGCAGCGACGATATGGGGCGGATGGATAGACGGACGCTGAGCGGGACGCGCGCATGACGGACGGCGTGGCGGGGGGCGCGCCAATGCCGGAGCGTGCCGATGTCGGCACGGTCATCGAACGGACGCTGGCGGGATTGTGGCGCGAATGGCGCGCGGTGCTGGTGGCGGCCGCGGTGCTGGGGGTTATCGGGCTGGCGTCCGGCCTGCTGATCCAGCCGATGATGATGCGCGAAATGGTGGCGCTGTCCGCCGACGCGGCGTCCATTTCGCCGCGGTTCATCGTCGGGGCCAGTGTCGTGGCGTTGCTGGCTTCGCTGGTGTGCACCGCCGTCATGGTCGCGGCGATGCGATCGGCGTTCACGCCGGGTGAGCCGGTGCGGTTGCGGTTCGGCGGCACCGAACTGCGCGTGCTGGCGACAATGCTGCTGCTCGGGCTCGGCATCTACCTGCTGATGGTCGTGGCGATGATCGTGCTGATCGCGGTCGCGGCGGCCGCCGGGGCAGCGTTGGGGGGCGTCGGCATATTGGTGGCGATCGTTGCCGGTCTGCTGGCGCTGATCGTGCCGTTCGCGGCGCTATATTGCGGCGTGCGGTTGTCGCTCGCCGTGCCTTTGGCGGCGCAGCGCGGGCGGTTTGCGGTTCGTGAGGCGTGGCGGTTGGGCAGGGGGCGGTTCTGGTTCCTGTTCCTCGCCTACATCCTGCTGTTCCTGATGGGGCTCGTCGCGCTGGTGCCGGGACTGACGGTGCAGATGGGCGACATGACCGCGGTGATGGCGGCCGGTCAGGATCCGGTGGCCGTGCAGCGCGCGTGGGCGGAGCTGGCCGCCGCCCATAGCGGGGCGGGCAGGCCGCTGTTCCTGCTCGGCGTGGTGCTGTCCGGGCTGGGCAATGGCGTGCTGCTCGCGTTGCAGGGCCGAATGAGCGCGGAACTGGTGCTTGCGATCCAGGCCGAAACTGCGATGGCGGGGGTGCAGCCGATCGGTCGGCCGGCGTAAGATTCGGATTTGATTATGGAATATGGTGCGTCGACGATGCGGCGGACGATGGTGCTCGTGTCCGACGGTGCGGCCGCCGAGGCGCGCGCGACCGCGATGGCGCGGAACGTGGGACTGGCCGTGTCGCGGGCGATGACGGTCGCGGAGGCGGTCGATGCGCCGGACCGCACGCTGGCGGCAGACCTGCTGTTCGTCGAGGTCGATGACGATCCGGGTGCGGCCTATGATGTGTTGCTGGCGCGGGTCGCGCGGCTGGCACTGGGCGGGCAGGCGGCGGTGGTGGCGATCCGCCCCGAACTGATCGACGTCACCGATGCCGCACTCGGCGATGCGCCGGTCGGGCTGGTCTGCGCCGGGCGGGCGAGCGACCGGCTGGCGGCGATCGAGATTGCGATGGCGACGGGCGGTGGCCTGCTGCGCGAGGACGGGCCGGATCGTGAAGATCAGTTGCGCATGATCAGCGCGGAACTGAGCCGGATCGCGGACCGGCTGGTGGCGTCGGTCGAGCCGCGGCTGGGCGGGGCGGACGCGTTGCCCGCCATGGTGCAGGCGGCGGACGCGCCGGCGATCGGGGCGGAGGCGTTCCGGCGGATCCTGCGGCGGCGGCGGTTGCGCGACCAGTTTCTGGGCGAGGGGCTGTTCTCCGATCCGGCGTGGGACATGCTGCTCGACCTGGCGGCGGCGCGGCTGGAGGGGAACCCGGTCGCAGTGTCGAGCCTGTGCATCGCGGCCGCGGTGCCCGCGACGACGGCGCTGCGCTGGATCCGCGCACTGACGCAGCGCGGGCTGATGGTCCGCACGCCGGACGTGGAGGACGGGCGGCGGGTGTACATCACGCTGTCCGACGACACCGCGCACGCGATGGACGGCTATGTCCGCGCGGCGCAGACGGTCGAGGGTTGATCGGGCGGGGGGTCATCGGGCGGGCCATGCGCCTGGGGGCTTGCGATCGTGCGGCAAGACTGGCAACGACGGCCATGCGGCGGGCGGTTAGCTCAGCCGGTAGAGCGCCTGCTTTACACGCAGGATGTCGGCGGTTCGAACCCGTCACCGCCCACCAGCCGTAACAGCGACCGACCCGGCCGGCCCATCGCGCCGCCCCGGGGCCGCAGGGGACGATCCGGGATGACCGACGGGCACGACACGCCGGACGACGACACCGATTACGAGGCGATGGAGATCGCCGCCGAGATCGGCGTGGCGCAGCGCCGCGTCGTGATGGCGTTGTCGGACGACTGGCAGGAGGCCGACGACCACCGCACCGCCAAGCGGATGACGGCGATCCGCGATGCCAAGGGACTGATCCAGCGGCGCGGCAAATCCGAGAATGCGTGGCGGCTGACCGTCATCGGCGTGCGGGTGAAGCGCGTGCTGGTAGCCGAGCTGGACTGATCGGGCGGGGTGCGGTCGGACCGGTTTTGCCATCGGTCGCGCGAAGTTCGGGTTGACCCACGGGCGAAAGCCTTGCAAATGCGCGCCTCCCCACGGTTTGGCCCGATGGCGGAGTGGTGACGTAGAGGACTGCAAATCCTCGCACCCGGGTTCGATTCCCGGTCGGGCCTCCAGCCTTTCCGCTGGCAATATCGTGGACGGAAACGCCGATGCGGCGCTTCGCGCTTGGCGCGACGAAAACGACAGGATAGACGACGAACGGGCGGCCAGCTGTGTTGCCTATTCAATACAGTCGTGCGACGAGGCTTTCCGTGACCCATCCAGATTATGACCAGATGCGACGCGCCATGGTGGACAGCCAGTTGCGCACCAACACCGTCAGCGAGCCACGCTTGCTTGCGGTGCTGTCCGAGGTGCCGCGCGAACGGTTCGTCGCGGCGGACGCGATGGCCGCGGCCTATACCGACCGGCCGGTGCCGCTGGCGAACGGACGCTGGCTGAACGCGCCGCTGGCGACCGCACGGCTGCTGGCCGAGGCGCGTCCGGTGGCGAGCGACCGTGTGCTGATCGTCGGATCGGCGACCGGCTATGCCGCCGCGGTGATCGCGCCGCTGGTCGCCTCCGTCGTCGCGCTGGAGGAGGACGTGGCGCTGGTGCCCGTCCAGACCGCGGGCGTGAGCTATGTGTCCGGGCCGCTGAACGCCGGCTGGGCGGCGAGTGCGCCGTACGACCTGATCCTGATCGACGGGGCGGTCGATGCGGTGCCGGCGGCGATCAGCGAGCAGCTGGTCGATGGCGGTCGGCTGGCGACCGGGCTGATCGAGCGCGGTGTGACGCGGCTGGCGATCGGCCGGCGCGCGGGCAACGGGTTCGGGCTGGTGACGGTGGCGGACGCCGAGGCGGTCGTGCTGCCGGGGTTCGCGGCGCCGCCTGTCTTTACATTCTGAACGATCGAGCGGGGGCGGGACGGCATGACGGCAGGAACGAAGGCGGTCGCGGTGGCGGCGATGCTGGCGTCGGTTGCGACCCCCGCGATGGGCGCGACGCTGCGCGAGGCGCTGGTCCGCACCTATAATGGCAACCCGACGTTGACCGGTGCGCGCGCCGGGCAGCGCGCGACGGACGAGAATGTCGCGATCGCATTGTCGCAGGGCCGGCCGACGCTGGCGGGTAGCGGCAGCTACAGCGAGTTCGTGCTGCGCGGCATTGGCGGACAGTTCTCGCCGGCGCGGTCGCTGAATGCCGGGCTGAATGCCAGCGTGCCGCTCTATCAGGGTGGCGGCGTCAAGAGTTCGATCCGGGCGGCCGATGCGCGCGTCGATTCGGGACGTGCGCAGCTGCGGTCGACCGAGGCGAACATCTTCGTCCAGGCGGTCGGCAGCTACATGGACGTGATCCGCGACCTGGCGATCGTCGAGCTGAACCGCGGCAACGTCCGCGTGCTCGAAACCAACGTGCAGGCATCGAGCGACCGGTTCGAGGTCGGCGACCTGACCCGCACCGACGTCGCCCAATCGCAGGCGCGACTGTCGATCGCGCAGAGCCAGCTGCAGTCCGCGCTGGCGCAGCTCGATTCGAGCCGCGAGAACTACCTCCGCATTATCGGCACGACGCCGGACGCGCTGGAACCGCCGCCGCCGCTGCCGCGGTTCCCGGCCAATGCCGATGCGGCGGCCGACCTGGCGATCGAGAACAACCCGGACCTGATCGCGGCGCGGGCGGCGGCGCGGGCGGCAAATTTCGACATTCGGACCGCGAAGGCATCGCGGCTGCCCACGCTGTCGGGCTTCGCGCAGGGCAGCTACACCAACTTCATCGGATCGCGGCCCGGATCAGTGGTGGTCAATCCGGGCGGCGGCACGGGCGATCCGACGCAGCCGGGGACGATCGTCGAGTCGGCGCAGCAGTCGCAGAAGACCGCGACGATCGGGCTGAGCGCGAGCCTGCCGCTGTATCAGGGCGGGTTGCCCGCGGCGCGCGTGCGGCAGGCGCAGGCGCGGTCGAGCCAGGCGATCGAGCAGATCGCGCTGGTCGAACGGTCGGTGGTTGCCGATTCGCGGGCGACCTATTCGCTCTACGCCGCGGCGCTTGGCGTGATCGCGTCGTCCGAACGCGCGGTGTCGGCGAGCGAGCTGGCGCTGGAAGGCGTGCGGGCGGAGAACAGCGTGGGGACGCGCAACGTGCTCGACGTGCTGAACGCCGAACAGGAATTGCTGAACGTGCGGGTGCAGCTGGTGACGGCGCGGCGCGATGCGTATGTCGCCGGGTTCGCGCTGCTCGCCGCGATCGGCCGGGCGGAGGCGCGCGACCTGGGGCTGGACGGTGGGCCGCTGTACGATCCGACGATCAGCTACCGTCAGGCGCGGCGTTCGCTAAGCGACTGGAACGACGATCCGGCGCCGGTGCCGGTGGCGGCATCGACCGCCGCGCTGCCGTCGCCGACGCAGGTCGTACTGCCGCAGAGCGCGTACGGGCCGGCGGTGCCGGCGGCGTCGCGCGACGTGCCCCCGCCGGTCCGCGCAAACCCCGTGACACCGCCCGTCAGATGATGGATAGCGGGGCCATGGGGGACGTACGTCAGGAACCGTCGATGGAAGATATACTGGCTTCCATCAAACGCATCATCGCCGATGACGGCGCGGCGGTCGTGCCGCCGCGCCCGCGCCGGCCGGTGCAGGATTCGGTCGCTGCCGCCCCGCCTGTGGATGTGCCGCCGCCTCCGTGTGACGTGCTGGAACTGACCGAGCCGGCGCCGGCTCTGGTGTCGCCCGATGCGGTTGTGGCGAGCAAGCAGTCGCTGGATCTGCTGTCTGCGCTCGTCGTGCGTGGTGCGGGGCCGAGCGAGAATACGCTGGAGGGCATGGTGCGCGAGATGCTGCGCCCGATGCTGAAGGAATGGCTCGACGCGCGGCTGCCCGAGGTGGTGGAGACCTTGGTGGCGCGTGAGATTGCGCGGATTACCGGGAAGCAGGGCTGAGGGTTTGGGCTGCGGACTTCACGCTCTCGGCTAATTTATCTCCCTACCACTCACCGTCCATCCCGAGCGCAGTCGAGGGACCGACCGAGCGAAGCCGAGGTCTTCTACCTTCACGCTTCTCGGCTGCGCTCGAAGGGGGCCCTCGACTTCGCTCGGGATGGGCGGGTTTGGGTGCTCTGGCATTCTATTCCCACGCCGTTCGGTTCGAGCCTGTCGAGAACGTTGCGCGGCGTTCTCGACAGGCTCGAACCGAACGGGGGTAGGGGTTGAGGGTTGAGCGGCCGATCCGCGCGTGGCGGGACTTGGTCCGGCGCTGTGCCTGTCCTTCGATACGGGTCTTCGAGTTCGCTCAGCCCCTACTCAGGACGAACGGTTGAGGAGGGGGTCGCGGTGTTCGTGGTAGCGAGGCCTCTGGGACGCGTACCGATCACCATCACCCCGCCCGAAACACTTTCGGACGCCACGACGCCCCGCTAAGGCTGGTCGCATGACGATCGACAAGACATTCGACCCCGCGGCCATTGAGGCGCGCTGGTATTCCCATTGGGAGAGCACGAACGGGTTCCGGCCGGAGCGGCCCGAGGCGGAGCCGTTCACGATCGTCATTCCGCCGCCGAACGTTACGGGCTCGCTGCACATCGGCCATGCGCTCGACAATACGTTGCAGGACATCCTCGTCCGCCATGCGCGGTTGAAGGGGAAGGATGCGTTGTGGGTGGTCGGCACCGACCATGCCGGCATCGCGACGCAGATGGTGGTCGAGCGGCAGATGAATGCCGCGGGGAGCAAGCGCACCGACCTGACGCGCGAGCAGTTCGTCGAGCGGGTGTGGGCGTGGAAGGAGGAGAGCGGCGGTACGATCACCGGGCAGCTGCGCCGGCTGGGCGCGTCGTGCGACTGGGCGAACGAGCGGTTCACGATGGACCCGGGTTTCTCGCGCGCGGTGCTGAAGGTGTTCGTCGACCTGCATGCCAAGGGGCTGATCTACCGCGACAAGCGGCTGGTGAACTGGGACCCGGGGCTGGGCACCGCGATCTCGGACCTGGAGGTCGAGGCGCGCGAGGTGCAGGGCAAATTCTACCACCTGCGCTATCCGCTGGAGGATGGGTCGGGTTTCATTTCCGTCGCGACGACGCGGCCGGAGACGCTGCTGGCCGACATGATGGTCGCGGTGCATCCGACCGACGAGCGTTACACCGCGCTGGTCGGCAAGCGCGTGACGCTGCCGATCACGGGGCGGTCGATCGCGATCGTGGCGGACGAGCATGCCGATCCGGAGCTGGGGTCGGGCGCGGTCAAGATCACGCCGGGGCACGACTTCAACGATTTCGAGGTCGGGCGGCGCGCCGGGTTCGCGGCGGGCGAGATGCTCAACATGCTCGATGCGAAAGCGCGGGTGGTGCAGGTGGCGGACGGGTTGATCCCCGACGCGTATCTCGGCCTCTCGGTGAAGGACGCGCGCGTCGCGGTGGTGGCGGCGCTGGAGGAAGCGGGGTTGCTCGACCGGGTCGAGGATCGCACGATCCAGACGCCCTATGGCGACCGGTCGGGCGTGGTGATCGAGCCGTGGCTGACCGACCAATGGTATGTCGATGCCAAGACGCTGGCCGGGCCGGCGATCGAAGCGGTGCGGTCGGGCGCGATCAAGGTCGTGCCGGAGAGCTGGACCAAGACCTATTACAACTGGCTCGACAATATCCAGCCGTGGTGCGTGTCACGGCAGCTGTGGTGGGGGCACCGGATCCCGGCTTGGTTCGATGCGGAGGGCAATGCCTTCGTCGCGCTGGACGAGGCCGGGGCACGGGCGCAGGCCGGCGACGATCGCGTGCTGACGCAGGATGAGGACGTGCTCGACACGTGGTTCTCGTCGGCGTTGTGGCCGTTCGGGACGCTGGGGTGGCCCGATGAGACCACGAAACTCGGCAAGCATTATCCGAACGACGTGCTGATTTCCGGGTTCGACATCCTGTTCTTCTGGGATGCGCGGATGATCATGCAGGGGCTGGAGTTCATGGGGGAGGTGCCCTTCCGGACGCTGTACCTGCATGGGCTGGTGCGCGCGCCGGACGGGGCGAAGATGTCCAAGTCGAAGGGCAATACCGTCGATCCGCTCGGGCTGATCGACCGGTACGGGGCGGATGCGCTGCGCTTCACGATGGCGGCGATGGAGAGCCAGGGGCGCGACATCAAGCTGGATGAGCGGCGCGTCGAGGGATACCGGAACTTCGCGACGAAGTTGTGGAATGCGGCGCGGTTCGCGCAGTCGAACGGGATCGGCGGATCGACGATGCTGGAGCCGCCGCGCGCGGAGCAGGCGGTCAACCGCTGGATCCTGGGCGAGACGGCGAAGACGGTGCAGGCGCTGGACCTGGCGCTGGCCGACCTGCGGTTCGACGAGGCGGCGAACACGGTTTACCAGTTCGTGTGGGCGACGTTCTGCGACTGGTATCTGGAGCTGATCAAGCCGGCGCTGGGTGCCGAGGCGGACGCGGGTGCCGCGGCGGAGACGCGGGCCTTGGCGGGCTGGGTGCTCGACCAGATCCTGGTCATGCTGCATCCGTTCATGCCGTTCATCACCGAGGAACTGTGGCACGCGCTGGCGGCGCGCGATCATGACCTGATCGTTGCGGCCTGGCCGATGGCGGATGCGGGCGCGATGGATCCGGCGGCGAGCCAGGAGATCGACTGGACGATCCGGCTGGTGGGCGAGATCCGCGCGGCGCGGGCGGAGCTGAACGTGCCGCCGGGGGCGAAGCTGGTGGCACATGTGCGCGATGCGTCGGAGGTGACGCGGGCGCGGCTGGCGTCGCAAGCCGCTGTGCTGGCGCGGCTGGCGCGGATCGAGGCGGTGTCGTTCGAGGCCGCGACCGGCGGGGCGGCGCAGGTGGTGGTCGACGAGGCGACGTTCGTGCTGCCGCTCGACGGGGTCATCGACCTCGAGGCGGAGCGGGCGCGGCTGGCGAAGGGGATCGCGGTGGCGGAGAAGGAGCGCGATGCGCTGGCCGGGCGACTTGGCAGCGCGGCGTTCGTCGAGCGCGCGAAGCCGGATGCGGTGGCCAAGGCGCGTGAGGATCATGCGCTGCGCTCCGCGGAGGCGGACCGGTTGCGGGCGGCTTTGGCGCGGTTGGGGTGAGGTAGCGGCTGGGGCGACGTCGGCCCCGGCCGCGCCCCCCACTCCCGCAGGTAGGAAAGACATCGAGATGGCGACGCACGGCAGCCGGCCCAATCTGACGACCGGGGCGATCACGCCGGCGTTGCTGATGTTCGCGTTGCCGACGCTCGGTTCGAACGTGTTGCAGTCGCTCAACGGGTCGATCAACGCGATCTGGGTCGGGCGGTATCTGGGCGAGGGGGCGCTGGCCGCGACGTCCAATGCGAACCTGATCATGTTTCTGATGTTCGCGGCGGTGTTCGGGTTCGGGATGGCAGCGACGATCCTGGTCGGGCAGGCGACGGGGCGTGGCGATCCGGACGCGGCGCGGCGGTCGCTGGGGTCGGCGATCGGGATGCTAGTCGGCGGATCGTTCGTGATCGCGCTGCTCGGCTGGGTGTTCGCGCCGCAATTGCTGCGGCTGCTCGCGACGCCGCCGGCGGTGCAGGACCTGGCGCTGATCTATCTGCGCGTCATTTTCCTGTCGATGCCCGCGGCGTTTCTGCTCGTGCTGCTGATGATGGGGCTGCGGGGCACGGGCGATTCGCTGACGCCGCTCTGGTTCATGGTGGTGTCGACGGTGGTGGACAGCGGGTTGAACCCGATCCTGATCGCGGGAGCGGGACCGATCCCGGCGATGGGGATTGCGGGGTCGGCGACGGCGACGCTGATCGCCAACCATGTCGGGCTGGGGGCGCTGCTGATCTACATCTACGCGCGCGACCTGCCGATCCGGCTGCGCGGGCGGGAGTGGCGGTATCTGATCCCCAATCCGGTGCTGCTGCGCGCGATCCTGGCGAAGGGCGCGCCGCTCGGGTTGCAGATGATGGTGGTGTCGGTGTCGGGGCTGGCAATGATCGGGCTGGTCAACCGGCAGGGGCTGGTCACGACGGCGGCGTACGGCGTGGCGTTGCAGCTGTGGACCTATATCCAGATGCCGGCGATGGCGATCGGTGCTGCGGTGAGCGCGATGGCGGCGCAGAATATCGGCGCGGGGCGGTGGGACCGGATCGGCGCGATCACGCGGGCGGGCATCGTGACGAACCTGGCGCTGACCGGAGCGATGGTGGTGGTGACGACGCTGGTGGATCGTGCGGCGCTGGGGCTGTTCCTCGCGTCGGGGAGCCCGGCGATCCCGATCGCAGCGCATATCCACCTGATCGCGGGGTGGAGCTTCGTGCTGTTCGGCGTGACGATGGTACTGTTTTCCACGGTGCGCGCGAACGGGGCGGTGGTGGCGCCGCTGATTATCCTGGCGATCACGCTGCTGCCGGTGCGGCTGGGGTTTGCGCGGCTGTTGCAGCCGGTGCTGGGGACGGATGCGCTGTGGTGGAGTTTTCCGGTCGGGATGACCGCTTCGTTGCTGCTGGCGACGGCCTACTATCTGCGCGGGACGTGGCGACGGGGAAGTCTGTTGCCGGAGGCGGGGCGCGAGACGGCTTTGGCGGATGCCGATGCGGCGGGGCGGGATCGGCCTACCGGCTGACGGTTTAGGGGGTTGCAGAGGCGGGCGCTGCCACGTCGATCACCGCGCGGGCGATGCGGGCGGTGAACGGGGTGGTGGCGAGGAGTTCGCCGTCGATCGAGACGGGCATCGGGCGGTCGGTGGCGATGCGGATCTCGCGGCCGTGGAATTCGCGCATCGTGCCCTTGCGCGCTTCCAGTTTCAGGACGCTGGCGATCCAGGACCAGGCGAGGCGACCGCGCATCGTGCCGGTCACGACCTGAACGACGATCTGGCCGGAGTCGACCGAGGCGGTGTCGACGATTTCGGTACCGCCATGATAGTTGCCGTTGGCGACACGAACCTCGAGCGCGTCGAGCGTTTCGGCGTTTTCCCCTTCGCCGATGGTCAGGCGGAACGGCTTGAAGCGCAGCATCTGGTAGGCGGCCCAGGCGAGATAGCCGGGGCGGCCGAGAATCTTCTTCAGGCCGTGGGGCACGGTTTCGGCGATCAGCGGCGCGATGCCGAGCGTGGCGCAGTTGGCGTAATAATCGTCGTCGATCATGCCGAGATCGATGCGGCGGCGCTGGCCGTTGGCGATGACGTCGATCGCGCCGTCGAGGTCGAGCGGGATCCCGAGCGTGCGCGCGAAGCTGTTCGCGGTGCCGAGCGGGAGCAGTGCGAACACCGTGTCGTGGCCGACGAGGTGATCGACCGAGGAGGATAGCGACCCGTCGCCGCCTCCGACGATCACCATCGGCGCCCCGTCCGCGACCGCTTCGCAGACATGGACCTTGAGCTTGGCGGGGTCGCGCACGGCGTGGGAGCGGATGATCTCGACCCCCGCCGCCTTCAGGCTGCGCGCGGCGCGGCGGAACAGCTTGCGTCCCTTGCGCGAGCGCGCGTTGACGATCAGGACGGCCTGGCGGGGTAAGGGTCGGTCGTTCATGCAGCCGGTAACGCCCTTCTGGTAGTTTCGGACCCATAGCAGAATAGTGGATCGATAGAATGACAGACGACCCGGTCATGCCGCAGGCGACCGTCGATGCGGCGTTCCTGCGGATCGTACCGGACGGCCCTGCGGTGCCGACGATGCGCGCGCTGGCGGTGGAGATGCCGGTCGCCGTGGAGGTGAACGGGCTCGGCTATGCGGTGATGATGGCGACGCCGACCGCGCTGGAGGATTTCGCTTACGGGTTCTGTCTGTCGGAGCGCTTGATCGACGATGCGGCGGATGTGCTGGACGTCGTCGCGCATCCCGCGCCGCAGGGGATGGTGCTGCGCATCACGCTGGTGCCGGAGCGGGTGGAGCGCGTGCTGGAACGGGTGCGGCATCGGGTTTCGGAGAGCAGCTGCGGCCTGTGCGGGATCGAGAATCTGGAGCAGGCGCTGCGGGTGTTGCCGATGGTGGCGCCGGGTGCGCCGGTGACGGATGCGGCGGTGTTTCGGGCGCTGGGTTCGTTGCGGGCTTTGCAGCCTTTGAACAGGATGACGGGGGCGGTGCATGCCGCGGCCTGTTGTACGGCGGACGGGGAGATCCGGGCGGTGCGGGAGGATATCGGGCGGCATAATGCGTTCGACAAGCTGCTCGGTGCGATGGCGCGTGGGGGCTTGGAGTGGGACGGGGGGTTCGCGTTGTTGTCGGCGCGCTGTTCCTATGAACTGGTCGAGAAGGCGGCGCTGGCGAAGTGTCCGATGCTGGTGACGATCTCTGCGCCGACGAGTCTGGCGGTGACGCGGGCGGCGGGGGCCGGGGTGCGGTTGGTGGCGCTGGCGCGGGCCGATGCGGTGCTGGCGGCGGTTTGATCGGCGGTTGTGTTCCCCGGCGAAGGCCGGGGCCTGGGTGAAGCGGTTGTGTCTAGGCCCCGGCCTACGCCGGGGAACCCCTCATGCTCAACTCGTCGGGCGGATCAGTTCGAACATGTTCGCCGCGTCGATCGTGGCGTAGTCGCCGCGGTAGCCGGCGCGGAGGATGGGTTGGGCGGCGGCGGTGTCGAAGAGGCCGTCGCGGAGATAGGCGGGGTCGATGTGGACGCCGACGACCTGGCCGACGACCATGAAGTGGTCGGCCGATGCGCCGTCGAGGTCGGCGAGCGGGATCACCTGGAGCACGCGGCATTCGAGCGCGGCGGGGCTTTCGGCCACGCGCGGGGCGGGGACCAGCCGGCTAGGCGTCGCGGTGAGGCCGGCGCGGACGAATTCGTCGACGTCCGGTGCGACCGGGGCGGACGTTTCGTTCATCCGTTCGGCGAGCGGGCGGGTGGCGAGGTTCCAGACGAAGCAGCCGGTCGCCTCCGCATTGCGGAGCGTGTCCTTGCGACCGTTGCTGGAGAACAGGATCATCGGCGGCACGTCGCACACCGCGTTGAAATAGCTGTAGGGCGCGAGGTTCGGGCGGCCGTCGGGGTCGACGGTCGAGATCCAGCCGATCGGGCGGGGGGCAACGATCGCCTTGAACGGATCATGCGGCAGGCGGTGACCGGCGGACGGTTCGTAGAAATGCGTGTCGCCCGCCGACCCTGAAGACATCAGGCAGCCGAGAGGCAGAACAGGATGCCCTCGATCACGCGCTTGGTTTCCGTGACGTCGCGGATCGCGACCGAATCGACGCCCGCGGCGCGCACGGCGTAATCGTTGCCGCCCGGATAGATCGCGTCGCCCATGAAGATCATGTCGGTCGTCGCGATGCCGGTGATCTCCGACAGGCGCCGGATGCCGTATGCCTTGTCGATGCCCTTGCGCGTGATGTCGAGCGAGGTGGAGCCGCCGGTGCGGACGGTGAATTCGGGCAGGACCGGTTCGAGGATCGCCTGCATCTTCTTGCGCTTGGCGAAATCGGGATCCCAGGCGTGCTTGGCGTCAAGCGGGGCCTGCTGACCGAGCGCGGAGAAGGTGATCTGGCTGCCGCGGTCCTCGATCTTGTCGCCCCAAGCGGGATCGTCCTGCAACCCGGCCTCGACGATCGCCTTGTCGAGTGCGGCGAGGATGGTGTCCCGCTCTTCCGGGCTGAAGTTGTCGGCATATATCTGCGTCCAGCCAGCGCCCTCGTTGCGGTAGAGCTTCGTGCCCGACGTCGGCATGGCGAGCAGGCGCGAGAGGTCGGCTTCCTTGGGCAGGTTGCCGATCAGCTGCGATTCGAACTGCGGCCAGTCGCCGCCGGAGATGACGGCCACGGTCGCGACGGAGGTGAGCCGGGCGAGCAGCGAGGCCATTTCCGCGTCGATCGCCTGCTTGCTCTCGGCCAGCGTTCCGTCGAGGTCGAATGCGATCAGCTGCTTCATGCGGGCATCACCTTTTGCGGGCCCGGGGGTCGGGCATCGGTCGGGCGACAGATAGTGGGGGAAGGCGGTTCGGGCAATCGTGGAAGGCGCGCCGCACCCCTTTGTCGGGAGTGCGGCGCGCGGGCCGGGTCAGCGGACCGTGGTGGGCGCGGCGGCTGGGGTGGCTGGGTTCGCGACGGTCGTGGTCGCCGGCGCGGTCGGCGCCGGTGCTGCGGCGGGCGGTGCGACCATCGCGGTGGCGCCGGGCGGCGGGGGCGGGGGTGCGCGGTCGGGACCGGCCGGGCCGCCGCGTAGGTCGGGACCGCCTGGGCCGCCTGGGCCACCGGGACCGCCCGGACCGTGGGGCGGGGCACCGAGCGGGCCGACCTGACGGACCTTGCCGGCGGCGTCGACCAGGAAGGCGGCGTGGACGGAGCCGTCGTCGAAGCGGCCCTGGACGGTGATCGGCTGGCCGACCGCGAAGCTGCCCGCGTCGGGGCCGGCATCGACCAGCATGCGGCCGGTCGGGTCGGCGACGATGAAGCGGTCGCCGTAGACCTCCGCGATGCGGCCGCGGATCGTGACGATCCCTTCGGTGCCGAGCGCGCGGATCGCGGTGGGGGTCGCGGGCGCCATGGTGGCGGACGGGGTGTAGGCGTTGACGGCCAGTGCGCCGGCCCCGCCGCCGACGGCGAGCAGCACGGCGGCGGTGAGCGCGGTGCGGCCACGGCCGAGGCGCTGGAAGAGTTTCGAGTCGGTGGTCTGTGTCATCGGACTGTTCCTGTACGGTTGCGATGCGACTCGATTTAGCGGAGCCGGGACCACCGACGCTGAACCGCGGCGTTCAGTTTGGGTTTAGTCGGACGGCATAGGCGGGCGGCGAGGAGACTGAGGCGATGCGGATATTGCTGGTCGAGGACGACGCGGTGCTGGCGGACGGGATCGCGCGCGCGTTGCGGGCGGAAAGCTTTGCGGTCGACGTGGCGGACAATGGCGAGGATGGCGGGCATCTGGGGTCGACCGAGCGGTACGATGCGGCGGTGCTCGACCTGGGCCTGCCGCGGCGCGACGGGGTGTCCGTGCTGCGCGACTGGCGGGCGGAGGGGCGCAACCTGCCGGTGCTGATCCTGACCGCGCGCGACGGGTGGTCGGCGAAGGTCGAGGGGTTCAAGGCGGGGGCGGACGATTATCTGGTGAAACCGTTCCGCGTGGAGGAGCTGGTGATGCGGTTGCGGGCGCTGGTGCGGCGGGCGGCGGGGCATGCGTCGGCGCAGATCGTCTGCGGCCCGATCCTGTTCGATGCGCAGATCGGGACGTTCGAGCGCGATGGTTTGCCGCTGAAGCTGACGGCGTTCGAGTGGCGCGTGCTGTCGACGCTGATGCTGCGCAAGGAGGTGGTGGTGGAGCGCGGCGACCTGATCGAGCGGGTGTACGAGGGCGATGCTGACGTCGATTCCAATTCGATCGAGGTGATCATCGGGCGGCTGCGGCGGAAGATTGGGCCGGAAATGATCGAGACGGTGCGTGGTCGGGGATATCGGCTGACTGCGGATGCTGCGGGTGCCGCGGGCTCTGCCGCGTGAGGGTGGTGCCGCGGTCGCTGGTCGGGCGGCTGCTGGCGATCTCGACCGTCGTGACGCTGGCCGCTTTGCTGTTCGCGGGGTTCGCGATCGGTGGGGTGCTGGAACGGTTCGTGATGACCGGGTTCGACCAGCGTCTGGATGCGCAGCTGTCCGTGCTGACGCGTGCTGTGCGGGCGGACGGGACCCTGGATGCGGCGCGCGTGGTCGACCTGCCGCCGTTCGGGGAGGCTGGGTCAGGCTGGTTCTGGCGGATCGACGAGCCAGGTGGTGTGGTGCGGGCGAGTGGGGTCGCGGATGGAGTTGTGCCGACCGCGATGCCGGTGCGGCGGCCTGGGTTTGGGCCTGGACCCGGTGGTCCCGGTGATCGCGACGGGGCGTGGCCGGGGGATGTGCGCACGGCGGGCGGTGCGCTGCATTATCGGCAGGTAGCGCTGGCGACGGCGCGGGGCACGGTGACGGTGACGGCGGGCGGGCCGCGGGCGGTGGTGACGCAGCCGTTGCGTGCGGCGATGACGCCGTTGCTGCTGTCGCTGGGGCTGCTGGGGCTGGCGCTGGCGACGGCGACGATCGTGCAGGTGCGCGTGGGGTTGCGGCCGTTGCGCGGATTGGCGGGGGCGTTGGCGGACGTGCGTGCGGGGCGGCGGCAACAGGTGCCGGACGACCAGCCGACCGAGCTGACGCCGGTGGTGGCGGAACTGAACGCGCTGATCGTGCAGAACGCGGCGGGGCTTGATCATGCACGGCGGCATGTCGCGAACCTGGCGCATGGGCTGAAGACGCCGCTGGCGGCGCTGGGCGTGCGGCTGGCGGAACCGGGGCGTGACCCGGACGGGACGCTGGGCGAAATGGTGGCGCGGATCGATTCGCAGGTGCGGCACCATCTGGGCCGCGCGCGGGCGGTAGCACCGGGGGCTGCGCAGCGGCTGCGGACCGCGCTCGCGCCGGCGGTGGGGGACCTGGTCGCGGTGCTGGAGCGCGTGCATGCGGAGCGGGCCTTGGCGGTGACTGTGTCGGTCGGTTCGGATGTCGCGGTGGCGGTGGATGCGCAGGATCTGTCGGAGATGATCGGCAACCTGCTCGACAATGGCTGGCGGCATGCGGCGGGGCGGCTGGAGGTGACGGCGGAGCGCGCGGGGGCGATGGTGCGGATCGCGATCGAGGATGACGGACCGGGGTTGTCGGGCGCCGCGGCGGAGGAGGCGATGGTGCCGGGGCGGCGGCTGGACGAGCGGGGGGATGGGCATGGGTTCGGGCTGCCGATCACGCGGGAGCTGGCGGAGTTGTATGGGGGGAATTTGGAGCTGGGGCGGGGGGCGTTGGGCGGGGTGCGGGCGGTGTTGGTCTTGCCTGCGCCGGTTGGGGGGTGATTAAGTCGGCCCCCCCGTTTGGTTCGAGCCTGTCGAGAACCCTGCGCAGGGTTCTCGACAGGCTCGAACCAAACGGGGTTGGGGTTGGGGCTCGAGTAGCGGCGTTGCGGTTGCGGTGGTGGCGGCGTCTCGGCTGGGCTCGACGGGTGCCTCGACTTCGTTCGGCATAAGCGGGCTTGGGGGAGCTATTGAAGTTTCTTGCCCACCCTTCTCCGGTGACAGCTTGCTGTGTGACTTCGGGGGCGTTCTCGACAGGCTCGAACCGAACGGGTTTTGGGGTGGTGTTAGACCATCGGCTTTCGAGCGCGACGCTGTTGGCGTCTCGGCTGCGCTCGACGGGTCCCTCGACTTCGCTCGGGATAGGCGGTTCTTTGAATGAGGTAATTTACGTGGAGAAGTACGCCCGCCCGCGCCTTCTCGGCGCAGGCGGGCGCTGCTCACGTCAGTTCTTGTTGCCGCCCATGCCGGGGATGTTCCCCATGCCGGGCATGTTGCCCATGCCGGACATCGCGGTGCGGCCGAAATTGGCGATCATTTCGCCGATTTCCTTGGCCTGTTCCATGTTGCGCGCGCTTTGTTCGCGGACATAGTCGCCCTGGACCTTGAGAACGTCGCCCATCGAGCCGGCAGACGCGGCGGCGCGGAGCGCGGCGAAGGCTTCGCGGACGTTGGTTTCGGCCTGGTCGAGGATCTTGCCGTTCAGTTCCTTCGAGGTTTCGGCCGCCTTGCCGCCGGCTGCCTTCAGCTGATCGGTCGCGTCCTTCATCGATCCGGTCATCGCGTCGGCGGCGTTACGGGCTTGATCGGTCATCATCACTCTCCTGAGCTGTGACGTCGTCCTGCGTGGCGACGTCGGCATTCGTTATAACAGATCAAGAAGCGATGGGCTCCCTCCGCCGTTCGCGGCGAAGCGGCGGGCGGACGCCGTCAACGGGTTCGAACGAGGATGACAAGGTTGTCAACGTCGGGGTAGGAGGCAAATGCCCGCGGCGATGACGGGCGACCGGCATGGCCGGAGACGAGAGGACCGAGACGATGCAGCATCCTTCGGACGCACTGTTGCTGTTCGGCGCGACCGGCGACCTGGCGCAGCGGATGCTGCTGCCGTCGTTGTTCGGGCTGGACGCGGACGGGTTGCTGCCGCCTAGCCTGACCATCGTCGGGACGGCGCGCAGCACGCTGGACGACGAGGGCTATCGCGCGGTCGCGGCGCAGGCGCTGGAAGAGCATATCGACGTCGAGCGGCTGGTGCCCGCCGCGGTGACGCGGTTCCTCGATCGGCTGCGCTACGTACCGGTCGATGCGGCGGACCCGGAACAGTTCGTGGCGCTGGCCGATGCGGTGGGCGACGCCGGCCGGACCGGGCTGTCGATCTTTCTGTCGACCGCGCCGAGCCTGTTCGGCGCGACGATCGCCGGGCTGAGCCATGCCGGGCTGACCGGGCCGGAGGTGCGGCTGGCGCTGGAGAAGCCGCTGGGCGCGGACCTGGCGTCGAGCCGGGTGATCAACGATGCGGTCGCGGCGGTGTTTCCGGAGGAGCGGACGTTCCGGATCGACCATTATCTGGGCAAGGAGACGGTGCAGAACCTGCTCGCGCTGCGCTTTGCCAACACGCTGTTCGAGCCGTTGTGGAACGCGACGGGCATCGACCATGTCCAGATCACGGTCGCCGAGACGGTCGGGCTGGAGGGCCGGACCGGCTATTTCGACGGGTCCGGCAGCCTGCGCGACATGCTGCAGAACCATATGCTCCAGCTGCTCGCGCTGGTGGCGATGGAGCCGCCCGCGCAGTTCGACGCGACCGCGATCCGCGATGAAAAGGTGAAGGTGCTGCGCTCGCTGCGCCGGATCGATGCGGTCGATGCGGCGCGCAACAGCGTGATCGGGCAATATGGCGAGGGTGCGGTCGCCGGGCAGCCGGTGGCGGGATATGCGACCGAGCTGGGCCGGCAATCGTCGACCGAGACGTTCGTGGCGATCAAGGCGCATGTCGACAACTGGCGCTGGGCCGGGGTGCCGTTCTACATGCGGACCGGCAAGCGGATGCCGTCGCGCCATTCGGAAATTGTGATCCAGTTCAAGCCGGTGCCGCATTCGATCTTCGCCACCAAGGGCGCCGTGACGCAGCCGAACCGGTTGGTCATCCGGTTGCAACCCGCGGAGAATATCCGCCTGACGATGATGACGAAGGTGCCGGGGCTGGACCGCGACGGGATCCGGTTGCGCGAGGTGCCGCTGGATATCGGAATGGCCAATGCCTTTGCCGATACGCGCCGGCGGATCGCGTATGAGCGGCTGATGCTCGACCTGATCGAGGGCGACCCGACTTTGTTCGTGCGGCGCGACGAGGTGGAGGCGCAGTGGGAGTGGATCGACGGGATCCGCGCCGGCTGGGGCGCCAACGGGATGGAGCCGAAACCCTATGCGGCGGGGACATGGGGGCCATCGGCGGCGATCGCGCTGACCGAGCGGGACGGGGTGAGCTGGAATGACTGAGATCGCAACCGTCGTCGCCGCCGTCACGGAGCGGATCATCGAACGATCGCGGGAGGGGCGGACCGCCTATCTCGACCAGATCGCGCGCGCGCGGGACCATGGCGTGGATCGCAGCCGGATGGGCTGCGGCAACCTGGCGCACGGCTTTGCGGCGAGCGGCGAGGACAAGGCGGTGATCCGCGCGGGCGGGGCGATGAACATCGGGATCGTCACCGCGTACAACGACATGCTGTCGGCGCATCAGCCGTACCACCGCTACCCCGAACAGATGAAGCTGTTCGCGCGCGAGGTGGGTGCCACGGCGCAGGTGGCGGGCGCGGTGCCGGCGATGTGCGACGGCGTGACGCAGGGTCAGGCGGGCATGGAGCTGTCGCTGTTCAGCCGCGATACGATCGCGATGTCGACCGCGATCGGCCTCAGCCACGGGATGTTCGAGGGCGCGGCGCTGCTCGGCATCTGCGACAAGATCGTGCCGGGGCTGCTGATGGGCGCGCTCCGGTTCGGGCATTTGCCGACCGTGCTGGTGCCGGCCGGGCCGATGCCGTCGGGGCTGGCGAACAAAGAGAAGCAGCGCGTCCGGCAGCTCTATGCCGAGGGCAAGGTTGGGCGCGCCGAGCTGCTGGAGGCGGAGTCGGCCAGCTATCACGGCGCGGGGACCTGCACCTTCTACGGTACGGCCAACAGCAACCAGATGATGATGGAGGTGATGGGCCTGCACGTGCCGGGCGCGGCTTTCGTCAATCCGGGGACGCGGCTGCGCACCGAACTGACGCGGGCGGCGACGCAGCGTGTGGCGGCGATTGGCTGGGACGGGAACGATTACCGGCCGCTCGGGCATTGCGTGGACGAGAAAGCGATCGTGAACGCGGTGGTCGGGCTGCTCGCGACGGGTGGGTCGACCAACCATGCGATCCACATTCCGGCGATCGCGCGGGCGGCGGGGATCGTCATCGACTGGGAGGATATCGACCGGCTGTCGGCGGTCGTGCCGCTGATCGCGCGGGTCTATCCGAACGGATCGGGCGACGTGAACCATTTTCAGGCGGCGGGCGGGATGGCCTATGTGATCCGCACGCTGATCGACCACGGGCTGCTGCATGCCGACATCCTGACGATCGCGGAGGGGGGCCTGGAGGCCTATGCGCGCGATCCGTTGCTGGTCGACGATGGGCTGACCTGGGTCGACGGGCCGGCCGAGCCGCTCGACCGCACGATGTTGCGGCCGGTGTCCGATCCGTTCCTGCCCGATGGCGGCATGCGGCTGGTGCAGGGCAATCTAGGCCGGGCGACGATGAAGACGAGTGCGGTCGACCCGGAACGCTGGACGATCGAGGCGCCGGCGCGGGTGTTCACCGATCAGGATGCGGTGCTGGAGGCGTTCAAGGCCGGCACGCTGACCGGCGATCTGGTGCTGGTGATGCGGTTCCAGGGGCCGCGCGCGAACGGGATGCCGGAACTGCACAAGCTGACGACGCCGCTCGGCATCCTGCAGGATCGCGGGTTCCGGGTGGCGCTGGTCACCGACGGGCGGATGTCGGGCGCGTCGGGCAAGGTTCCGGCGGCGATCCACGTGTCGCCCGAGGCGCTGGCGGGCGGGCCGCTGGCGCGCGTGCAGGACGGCGACCTGATCCGCGTGTCGGGTGATCGCGGAACGCTGGACGTGCTGGTCGATGCGGAGACATGGGCGGCCAGGGTGGATGCGTCGCCGCCGCCGGCACCGATCGGCACGGGGCGCGAACTGTTCGCGTTCATGCGCCACGGTGCGGACGAGGCGGAACGCGGCGCATCGGCCATGCTGGCCGCAGGAGGATTGTAATGGAAATCGTCGCCGTCGACATCGGCGGAACCCACGCACGCTTCGCGATTGCCGAGGTGAGCGGCGGGCGCGTGCAGTCGCTGGGTGAACCGGTGACGCTGAAGACCGCGGAACATGGCAGTCTGCGGCTGGCGTGGGAGGCTGCGGGCGAGGAAATGCGCCGGCCGATCCCGCGCGCGGCGGGCATCGCGGTCGCCACGCCGATCGGCGGCGAGGTGCTGAAGCTGACCAACAATCCCTGGGTGATCCGCCCGGCGCTGATCAAGTCGCGGCTGGGGGTGGACGACTATGTCCTGGTCAATGATTTCGAGGCGGTGGCGCATGCCGTGGCGCAGGTGGGCGAGGGTGATTTGCGCCATCTGTGTGGTCCGAATGTGGGGTTGCCCGAGACGGGGATGATCACGATCGTCGGGCCGGGGACCGGGCTGGGCGTCGCGCATCTGCTGCGGACCGCGAGCGGTTATCAGGTGCTGCCGTGCGAGGGCGGGCATGTCGATTTCGCGCCGTTGGATGCGCTGGAGGACCGCATGCTGGCGGCGCTGCGCAAGCAGTATCGCCGCGTGTCGATCGAACGGATCGTGTCGGGACCGGGGCTGGTCAATATCTACGAAGCGTTGCCCGATCCGCATGGGACCGCGAAACATTATCGCGACGATAAGATGCTGTGGGCCGCTGCACTGGACGGCAGCGACAGCCGGGCGGCGGCGGCACTCGATCGGTTCTGCCTGAGCCTGGGTGCGGTGTCGGGCGATCTGGCGCTGGCGCACGGCGCGCATGCGGTGGTGATCGCGGGCGGTCTGGGCCTGCGGATCGCGGATCATCTGCCGACGTCTGGCTTTGCCGAGCGGTTCGTCGCAAAAGGGCGGTTCGAGCGGATCATGTCGGCGATGCCGGTCAAGTTCATCACCCATCCGCAGCCGGGCCTGTTCGGGGCGGCGGCTGCCTTTGCAGGAGCGTACCCGGCATGAAATCCGTCGAAAAGGTCATGCGGGCGGCCCCCGTGATCCCGGTGCTGGTGATCGAGGATGCGGCCCACGCCCGCCCGATCGCGGAGGCGCTGGTCGCCGGCGGCCTGCCGGTGCTGGAGGTGACGTTGCGCACCGAGAGCGCGCTGGAGGTGATCCGTGAGATGGCGAAGGTCGAGGGCGCGATCGTGGGTGCGGGCACCGTGCTGAACGCGGACGACCTGGCGCGCGCGCAGGATGCGGGGGCGACGTTCATCGTGTCGCCGGGGCTGACGAAGAAGCTGGCGAAGGCGGCGGATGCGGCGGACATCGCGTTCCTGCCGGGCGTGGCGAATGCGAGCGACATCATGCTCGGGCTGGATCTTGGGTTGCGGCATTTCAAGTTCTTCCCTGCGGTGGCCAATGGCGGCATTCCGGCACTCAAGAGCCTGCTCGGGCCGTTCGGGAAGATCGCGATCTGTCCCACGGGGGGCGTGACGCAGGCGACTGCGGCGGAGTGGCTGGCCATCCCGCAGGTGTTGTGTGTGGGTGGGTCCTGGCTGGTGCCGGCTGGCGATCTGGATGCTGACGCTGTGCGGGCGGCGGCTGAGGCTGCGGCTGCGTTGGTGCGCTGAGGGTTTGGCGTTGTGCCCCGGCGGAGGCCGGGGCCTAGGTGAAGCGGTTGCGTCTAGGCCCCGGCCTTCGCCGGGGAACTGGGCGGGGTTTTAGCGCCCGCGCCGTTCGCGCCTAGCCGCGCGCCACGCGTGGGCGCGGCGGAAGAGGCCGCGTTTGGAGAGGCCTTCGAACATTTCACCGGGGCCTTCGGGGTCGAGGATCTCGTTGTCGGCGAGCCATTTCTCCACGGTGCCGAGGTCGGGCGTCTCGTAGGGGCGGAGCGAGCGACCGGGGCCGCGGAGGGCCTCGATCGTGGCGATGAGCGATCCGGTCGCCTGGATATGGTCGGCGACCTTATCCTGTTCGGCACCCAGATGCTCGGCGATCAGCGAGTTGCGGATCGCGCCGATCCGGGCGCGGCGCGGATCTTCCTCGTCCGCGCGCAGATCGACCGCGACGTCGCATTCGGTGTCGAGTCGGAGCGAGCGGTTGTTCATGTTGGACGAGCCGACGCGGATCATGTGTTCGTCGACGATCATCACCTTGGCGTGGACGTAGATCGCCTCGCCGTCGCGCGTGAAGGGGTGGTAGATCCGGAACCGCTGGTGCGGATCGAGCTTGCGCATCGCCTCGACCAGCCGCGAGCGGGCGGTGTCCATCGCGATCGGTTCGAGCCAGCCATTGGCGGTCAGCGGATTGACCAGCACGATCTCGGGACCGTCGGGCTCCTGCAGGCGCTTCACGATCGCCTCGGCGATGCGGCGCGACGCGAAATACTGGCTTTCGGCATAGATGTGCCGGCGCGCGGCCGCGATCATGTCGAGATAGAGCTGCTCGATCTCGTGGACCGGTTCGAGGTCGGGCATGTCGGGATGGGTGCGCGCGATGGCGACCGGCACGTCGCGGAAATCGGGGTCGAGCGAGTCCGGCCAGCAATCGACGCCGCCCATGACCGCGTCGACCTTCATGCCCCCGGCCAGCATCCAGCGGTGGCGGACCATGTCGCCGAAGCGTTGCGTGATCGGGCCGGACATCGCGCTGGTCGCGTCGTGCCAGGGCGGGTGCGGCGTGCCGTTGGGGCGGACGCGGAACGGATTGCCGTCGGCATGGTGGCGGTCGTCCCAGCGGTCCGACGTCATGTCGATGCCGCCGCAGAAGGCGAACATGTCGTCGATCACGACGATCTTCTGGTGATGCGACGCGCCGGTCGGGTGCTTGCCGTCGAGCTTGGTATGGATGCGCGGGTGGCGCATCCAGCGGAGCAGCGTGAAGATCGTGCGGCCGCGGAACAGCGACTTGATCGCGCCCATGTCCCAGCGGAGGAGAAAGACTTCAAGTGTCGGCTTGCGTTCGACGAGCCAGAGGATGAACTCGCCGACCGTCTCGGGCTCGCCGGGTTCGAGCGGTTCGCCGCGCAGTTTGATGCGGGCGTCGAAATCCCAGCCGACGAGCATGATGCGGCGTTCGGCCTTCATCATCGCTTCGCGCGCGCGCCGGAAATAGTTGGCGGCGTCGATCACGACGGCGAACCGATCGGCCTGGTCGACGCACCAGCTGTTGTGGCCGGGGCGGAAGAAATCCGGGGTGGCTGGATCGGGATCGCTCATTCCCGGTCTTTTGACGACTGGCGCGCGGACGGCAAGCCGCGTGAGCGAGAAACCGCAGAATCCGCGCCGCTGCCGGTGCGACGAACATCGTGATTCGGGGAGCCGGTAAGAAACGGACCTGTGAGGAGCGACCAAAGTCGAAAACATCCATCGACCGGAATCAAATGGTTTTGACTGGTTCCATGAAATGCGCGCGCCGCGGTCAGTAGATCATAGACGTTGGTCTAAACGCGATCGGCAACAGTTTGATACGTTCCGAATAATCTGATCAATATGGTTCAATTGTTCGGGCGGGGGTTTCGACGATGTGTGAATTGGTAAATGTAGCGTTAGTCCTGTTCGGTCGGGGGCTATGTTAAAGACGGGACTCGTCCAGCAGAAGGTCCGCGACCTTTCGTGTGAATTGCGCGAGCTGGCCGACGAACTGGAGGCGCGTGCCGACCGGATCGCGGCAGTGCCGAGCGTGGTGGACGAACCGGTCGCGCAGGGGGACATCCTGATGCGGTGCCGGGAACTGCGCGAGCATCGCCGGCGCAGACGCGCGTTTTTCCCGGCCGAACTGTTCCACGAGCCGGCCTGGGACATGCTGCTGACGCTGTATGTCGCGCGGGCGGAGCGCCGGACGATGCACGTGAAGACGCTGGTGTCCGCCGCGGATGCGCCGATCACAACGTCGCAGCGCTGGATCGAGCAGCTGGCACGGCTGGAACTGGTCGTCCGGACCGACGATGTCGGCGACCGGCGCCGGGTGGAGGTCGCGCTGAGCGACAAGGCGGCCGCGGCGATCGAGCGCTATCTGGCGGATCAAGCGTAGGTTCGACGACCATCAGGTGTAGCGGAAGGTCGCAATGTCGAACCGGATCGGTGTAAACACCGCTTCGGTTCTTTAGTTCCCGATTAATCACGCAATCGCATTTTCCTCCTGCGCCGCGACGGCGCCGGGGGCAATTTTCTGCGACAGGACGGGGGATCGGGCGGTTTTCGCACGCGGTATCGCGGTGTCCGGCGCGTCTGCGTCGGGATCGCGGCGATGCTCGGGCTAAGCCAGCCGTCGGTCGCCGCTGCGCAGGGCGGGACCGGCGCTGGCGTCGTCATCCGCAACGTCGCCGACGCCGAGTATGTCGCGGGCGAGCAGTCCCTGGCCACGCGCAGCAACGAGGCGGCCACCACGATCGACGAGCGGCTGGACGTGGCGCTGGCCGCGCGGCCCGACATCGCGGCGGCGGACCCGGCGCATGTGCCGTTCCTGCTGATCAACCGCGGCAACGGGCGCGAGGCGTTCGTGCTGAGCGTGCCGGTGGTCCCCGCCGGGCGGCGGTTTGTGGCGATCGCGCGCGACGCGGACGGCGACGGCAGACCCGACGAGGGCGGCATCGTGGACGGCGGCGCGACCGCGCCGATCGCGGCGGGCGGCACCGCGGCGTTCGTGGTGATCCTGTCGGCCAATGCGGGCAGCGACGCGACGGCGGACGGCAACGTCACGATCGAAGCGCGCACGGCGACCGGGGCGGACGCGCCCGGCACGGTGTTCGCGGGCGCAGGCGATGGCGGTGCGGATGCAGTGGTCGGCCAGACGGGCGGAAGCGCGTCGCTGATCCAACCGGTGCTGACGGCGGCGGTGGTCGAGGGTTCGATCGAGAAGAGCCAGATTGTTCGCGCGCCGGACGGATCGGCGCGCGGCGTGCCGGGCGCGGTCGTCACCTACACGCTGCGCGCGCGGGTGGGCGTGGGCGCGACGGCGGCGCGGGTCGACGATCCGGTGCCGGCCGGCACGCGCTACGTCCCCGGCAGCCTGCGGCTCGACGATGTCGCGATCAGCGACGCGGACGACGGCGATCCGGGCGGGTGCGACGGCACGCGCGTCACCGTCGCGCTGCCGACCGCCGGCGGCGCCCGCACCATCAGTTTCCAGGTCATCATCCAGTGAGGAACAGCAACATGTACATCGTGAAATTCGCGACCCTGGCGCTTGTCGCCATGATGGCCAGTGCGGCCGTGGCGGCCCCGCCGCTGGAGATCACCAGCCGGATGCTGGTGGAGAAGCGCGTGGCGGCCCCAGACGGCACGACGCGCGTCGACATGGTCACGCCGCAGAAGGTCATCCCGGGCGACCGGGTCACGTTCGTCGTGGCGTATCGCAACACCAGCGGCCGGCCGCTCGACGATGTCGTGCTGGCCAACCCGGTGCCCAAGGGCATCGCGTTCCGCGGCGTGGCGCCCGGTACGCCGGCCCCCGAAGTGTCGCTGGACGGCAAGACGTTCGCACCGCTGCCGACGCTGCGCACCGCGGCGTCGGGCGGCGGGATGCGCCCCGCGACGCCGGACGACGTCGTCGCCGTCCGCTGGCGGCTGACGCCGGTCGCGGCGGGGGCATCCGGCCAGTTCGCTTTCCAGGGCGTGCTGCGCTGACGCGCCGCACCCGACCATCCTTTTACCACCGAAGCCGAGGAACGAGACGATGAGCAAGACAGGGGCGAGACGACTGCTGATGACGGGGGCCGCGATGGCGGCCATGGCGGGCGGGGGGACCGCGGTGGCCGCACCGACGACCGCCGGGACGATCATCACCAACCAGGCGACGGCGACCTACACCGTCAACAACAACACGGTGAACGCACAATCGGACGTTGCGCAGTTCGTGGTCGATCGCAAGGTCGCGTTCACCACCGTATCGGCGCAGGCGACCACCACGAAGGTGGCGGTCAACGATCCGAACGTGGTGACCAGCTTCACCATCACCAACATCACCAACGGGACGCAGGATTTCCTGCTGACCCCGGACCAGACGACGCTGTCGACCGGCATCCTGCCCGGTTCGGACAATTTCGACGTCAGCAACCTGCGCGTGTTCGTCGATTCCAACGCCAACGGGCAATATGATGCCGATCTGGACCGCGCGACGTACATCGACGAACTGGCACCCGATACGTCGATCACGGTGTTCATCGTCGCCGACGTCGGTTCGCCGCCGAACAATCCGTATCTGGCGTTCGTGTCGCTGCAGGCCGTCGTCGCGGCCGGCGGAGGCGTGAACGCGGTCGGCGAACGGCTGGTGTCGACCGACCTGGACCTGCTGAACCGTGAAGGGGTGGAAGACATCGTCTTTGCCGACAACGATTCGGACGGCCTCGGGCTGGGCGATCTGCCTCGCAACGGCCAGGGTCGTGCATCGGCGGCGTACGAGATCGCGACGCGGGCCGTCGCGCTGACCGTGACGAAGACCGCGCGGATCGTGTCGGACGGCGTGAACCTGCTGACGCCGGCGCGCGCGCTGCCCGGTGCGATCGTGGAATATTGCCTGGTCGTCAACAACGGGACCGCGCTGACGCCCGCGACGTCGGTGGTGCTGAAGGACAAGATCCCCGACAACACGACCTATGTTCCGGGATCGATCACGGTCGGCGGGCTGGGCACGGGCAATGTCTGCGTCCTGAACGGGTTCCCGCAGAACGACGACGGGTCGAACACGGTCGGGCCGTATACCGGTGCGTTCGATGCCGCGAACGGGGAGGTGCGGGCGACAATCCCGTTGCTCCTCGGCCTGACGTCTTTGTCGGCCAGCTTCCGCGTGACGATCAACTAGGCCCGGCCCCGCGATTGGAAGGAACGAGCGATCCGGCGCGGGCCAGCCCCGCGCCGGACAGCGCCCCAATATGCCCATCCTGTTCCGCCTCCTGCGCCTGTGCGCGATCCTGCTATGTGCCGTCGCGGGCGTTGCCCCGGCGCAGCCCGTGGCGCGGATCAGCAATGTCGCGACCCTGAGCTATGTTCGGGGCGGGCAGACGCGGGTTTTGACATCCAACAGCGTCGGCCTGGACGTCGTGCGGATCAAGCAGCCGACGACGCTGAGTTTCCGCCTGCCGCCGCCGGACCGGCCGATCGCGGCCGCCACTTGCGACGCCGCCGCAGCGATGATGATCGCGCCGCCGATCGATGCCGACACGCTGGCCGTCGCCACGCGCATGAAGACGGTCGACCTGCTGTCCCCCTATATCGTGGTGGTGGAGGCCGCGGCCGAGAATCGCGACCCCGCCGCACGCGAAACCGTGGCCGTCACGGTCGAGATCGGTGCCGCCAGCCGGAAGATCATGGTGCGCGAGACCGCGGCGGGCAGCGGCGTGTTCGCCGGCCTGGTGCCCGCACCGCGCACCGACGCCGCGCGTGCCGCCTGCGAACCCGCGCCCGGCCGCGGCGACACCGCGACGTTCCGGTTCGTGGAGACCGCCGACAGCGCGGGCGTGGCGATCGACCTGCTGATCGATCCGGCTGGATATGTGTTCGATTCGCGCACCGGTGTGCCGGTCGATGGCGCGACGGTCTCGCTGGTCGATGCGCAGGGCGCGCCCGCCACGGTGTTCGGCGATGACGGCGTCAGTCCCTATCCCGCAACCGTGGTGACCGGTGCCGCGGTGACCGATGCCGGCGGGCGGGTCTATCCGGGCGTGGCCGGGCGATACCGCTTTCCGCTGTCCCCGCCGGGCACGTACCGGTTGCGCATCACGCCGCCCGAACCGTATCGCGCGCCGTCCACGATCGACCGGGCGCAGCTGGCGCAGGTGCGCGATCCGTCCGGCGCGCGGTATATCCTGAACCCGGCCAGTTTCGGCGGGGAACTGGTGCTGGCCGGCACCGCGCCATTCTATTCCGATATACCGGTCGATCGCGATGCGGGTGGCACGCTGCTGCTGTCGAAGCAGGCATCGGTGCGGCAGGCATCGCCCGGCGATTTCGTGCAGTACCGGCTGCAGCTGGCCAATCGCGGCGAGGCAGCGGCGGCGGGCGTGCGGGTGACCGACGACCTGCCCGTCGGGCTGCGTTACGAAACCGGATCGACGCACGGCGTGGGCGAACCGACGCTGTCGCGCAATGGCCGGACGCTGACCTTTGCCGTGCCGCGGCTGGCGGCGGGGGCGACCGCGGACTTCCGCTACGTCGTGACGATCGCGCCAGGCGCGCCGGTGGGCGAGGCGCTGAACCGGGCGCGCGCGACCGGCGACGGTGCGGTGGGCAGTAACGAGGCGGCAGCGTCGGTCCGCGTGCAGGCGCTGCTGTTCAGCGACGCGATGACGATCATCGGGCGGGTGACGGAGGGGGCATGCAACGACCCGGCCAGCCGCCGGCGCGGCGTGCCCGGCGTGCGGTTGTTGATGGAGGACGGGACATTCGTGGTTACCGACCGCGACGGCCTGTATCATTTCGAAGGGGTGCGCGCGGGGCGGCATGTCGTGCAGATCGACCGGGCCGGCCTGCCCGCGACGCATGAACCGGTGGCGTGCGACGTGGACACGCGCCAGGCGGGGAACGCGATCTCGCGGTTCATCGAGGGGACCGGCGGCCTGCTGAAGCGTGTCGATTTCCAGCTGCGCCCGACGGGCAAGGCGGCCGCGCCGGTGGACGTCCTGCCGGTCGCGATCGCCGACGATGCGACCGCGGCGGGCAACCGCGACTGGATGGCGGGGCAGACGGCGGGCGTCGAATGGCTGTTCCCGCTGGTTGATCACAACCCGCGCGCACCGGCGCAGCGCGTCGTCATCAAGCATGCGCCCGGCCAACGCGTCGCGCTGACGCTGAACGGTGCGCAGGTCGATCCGCTGAGTTTCGACGGGACCGACCGCGACGATCCGCGCGGGGTCGCGATCTCGCGCTGGACCGGGTTGCCGCTGAACGCCGGCGAGAACCGGCTGGCGGCGCGCGTGCTGAACGCGGACGGCAGCGTGGCGCAGACGCTGGAACGCAGCGTGCATTATGCCGGTGCGCCGGCACGGGCGGTGTTCGATCCGGCGGTCAGCCGGCTGATGGCGGACGGCGTGACCCGGCCGCTGATCGCGGTGCGTGTGACCGATGCGGCGGGCCGGCCGGTGCGCGCGGGCACGGCGGTGCCGTTCCGGATCGAGGCGCCGTACACCGCCGCGGTCGACGTGGCGCTGGAACAGGGGCGCCAGCAGACCGACCGTCCGGCGGAGGAGACCGTGGCGCGCGTCGTGGGCGATGCCGGCATCGCGTTCATCGCGCTCCAACCGACGACGCAGGCGGGGGCGGTCCGCGCGGTCGTGACGCTGACCGAGGATCGCACGGTGCGGACCAGCGAGATCCGCAGCTGGCTGACCGCCGCGGCGCGCGACTGGGTGGTGGTGGGGTTCGGATCGGGCAGTGCGGGCTACGACATGCTGAAGCGGCGCGCGACGGCGTTGCCGCGCGGCGACCGCAACAAAGTCGTGACCGACGGGCAACTGGCTTTCTATGCCAAGGGGCGGGTCCACGGATCGTGGCTGCTGACGATCGCCTATGACAGCGACCGGAAATATGACCCGGACCGCGGGCTGCTCGGGACGATCGATCCGGATCGATACTACACGGTGTACGGCGACGCGACGCAGCAGAGTTATGACGCGGCGACGCGGCGCAAGCTGTACCTGCGGCTGGAACGGCGCGAATTCTACGCGCTGTTCGGTGATTTCGAGAGCGGGTTCAACGAGACGCAGCTGACCCGGTACAGCCGGACGCTGAACGGCGTGAAGGCCGCTTATGAAGGACCGCGGGTGCGGGCGAGCGGTTTTGCGGCGCAGACCGACACGCTCTACACGCGCGACGAGATCCGCGGGAACGGCCTGTCGGGGCCGTACCGGCTGTCGGGCCGGCGGATCGTGCCGAACAGCGACAAGCTGCGTATCGAGACGCGCGACCGGTTCCGGTCGGAACGGATCCTGTCGAGCGAGTCGCTGACCCGCCACATCGATTACGATATCGACGCGACGCTGGGCACGGTGCGGTTTCGCCAGCCGATCCTGGGGCGCGACGCGGCGTTGAACCCGATCTTCATCGTGGCGGATTACGAGGTCGAGGGCGGGCGCGGGCGGAAGCTGGCAGCCGCCGGGCGTCTGGCTACGCGCATCGCGGACGGCAAGCTGGAGCTGGGCGCCAGCGTGATCCGCGACGAGACGGTCGGCGTGTCGACGGTCGCCGGGGTGGACGCGAAGGCGCGGCTGGCGCCCGGCACCGAACTGCGCGGCGAATATGCGCAGGGTGGGCGCGGCGGGCTGGACACGGGCAAGTCGTTCCTCGCGGAGGTGGAGCATCATTCCAAGTCGATCGACGCGCTGGGCTATGTCCGCCAACAGGATGCGGCGTTCGGCGTGGGGCAGCAGAACCTGGTCGAGGCGGGCACCCGAAAATACGGGCTGGACGGTCGGCTGGGCATCACCGACCGGCTGAGCCTGACGGGCACGGGCTGGAGCCAGACGCAGCTGACCGAACCGGGCAGCCGGACGGCGGGCGAGGCGCGGCTGGAATATCGCCGCGATACGGGCACGGTGTTCGTCGGCGGGCAGATCGCGATGGACCGCGGGATCGACGGCATAAAGCGCGACAGCCGGTTGCTGACGCTGGGCGGCAGCCAGTCGCTGTTCGGCGAGACGCTGGTGCTGAGCGGGCAGACGCAGGTCGCGCCGGGCGGCAGCAAGGGCAGCGTGGACTTTCCGGTGCGCCACCAGATCACAGCGGCCTACCGCGTCCGCCCCGGGATCCGGCTGATCGGCGGATATGAGATCGCCGACGGGACGGACTATGTCGCGCACACGACGCAGGCGGGGTTCGATGTCGCGCCGTGGAAGGGTGGCAAGTTTTCCGCGACCGCCAACCAGCAGGCGATCGGCGAGAACGGGGAACGCACGTTCGCGCAATATGGGCTGAACCAGTCGCTGCCGATCGGCAAGCACTGGACGGTCGACGCGACGCTGGACGCGAGCAGCACGATCCGCGGACGGGTGCCCGAAGGCGCGGTGATCAACGCGTTCCAGCCCGTCGCGTCGGGCGGCGTGCCGGGCGGCGGTTCGACGACGGGCGGGACGGTCACGTCGGGACAGGGCGGCGGCGACTATACCGCCGTGACGCTGGGCGCGGCGTTCCGTGCGAACCGCTGGTCGTGGAACGGGCGGGCGGAATATCGCGACGGGTTCGAGCAGCGGCTGGGCCTGACGAGCAGTGTGCTGCGGACGCTGGGGCAGGGGCAGACGCTGGCATCGGGGATCAAGGCGTACCGGGTGCGTTCGCGGTCCGGCGCGATCGCCGCCTATGCCGCGGTCGATGTCGCGTTGGCGCTGCGTCCGCTGGACCGGAACTGGTCGGTGCTGGAGCGGCTGGAGCTGCGGATGGAGCGGGCGGACGGTGGGTTCACCGACGACAATGCGCTGGGCGTGCCGGCCTATGGCGGCGGGGACCAGGTGACGACGCGGGTGATCAACAATGTCGCGCTGAATTACCGGACGGGGGCGGAGGGCCGCGGGCACGGGTTCGAAGGCACGCTGTATCACGGGGCGAAATATGTCCGCGGGCGGTTCGCGCAGGATGCCTATGACGGGTTCATCCAGGTCGTCGGGTTCGAGCTGCGCCGCGATATCGGGACGCGGTTCGACATCGGGCTGCAGGGTTCCGTGCAGCATGCCCTGACGCGCAACGTGGTGGCGTTCGCGGGCGGGCCGACGGTGGGGGTGTCGCCCGCGACGGACATGTGGGTGACCGTCGGATATAATGTGGCGGGGTACCGCGACCGCGATTTCGAGGCGGACCGCTACACGCGGCAGGGGCCTTATGTGACGATGCGGATGAAGTTCGATCAGACGACGCTCAGCCGGGTCGGCGGCGCGCGTGGCGGGGTGACGCGGTGACCGGGCGGGCGACACTGGCCGCGGTTGGCACGGTGCTGGCGATGTTGGCTGGCCCGGCGACGGCGAGCCCGCTGACGTTCGCGCGCGGGGTGCGGATCGTCACGCCGCCGACCAACGGGCTGGCCCCGCGGATCCTTCCTGGCACACAGGTCGATTACGAGATCAACGTGACGAACCAGCTGGACCTGTTCGTGTCGGGCGCGCGGGGCGTGACGATCGAGGAGACGGTGTCGGCCAAGACGCGGATGCAGGTGACCTCGCTCGGCACGAACGGCAGCCCGGTCCAGTTCGAGGACGGCAGCCTGCTGGGCACCGGGCTGCTCGGCAGCGGTGCGACGTTCGGCTTCGTCAGCCTGGCGAGCGAGACCGACGGGCTGGAATTCACCAATGGGACGGCATGGGGCTATATCCCGCGGCCCGACGCGGACGGTTATGACCCGGCGGTGCGCGGGTTCCGCGTGAAGCTGGGCGGGACGCATATCGCAGGACGGACGTTTCGCCTCCGCTATCGGGTTCTGATACCGTGACCCCCTGACGGGGAGGATCGCGGGACGATGATCGATAGACGGGGGATGCTGGTCGGGGCCGCTGCGCTGGCGTGTGGCGGTAGTGCGGGGGCGGCACGGTGGACGGACGGTGTGGCGTTGCGCGCGACGCTGGCGGCGCTGGAACGACGGAGCGGCGGGCGGCTGGGCGTCGCGGTGCGGGACCGGGCGACCGGGGACGTGTTCGGTTACGCGGCCGACGCGCGGTTTGCGATGTGCAGCACGTTCAAGGTGCCGCTAGTGGCCGCGATCCTGCACCGTGTCGATCAGGGTCGCGAGCGGGGCGACCGGGCGATCACGGTCGGGCGGAGCGATATCGTGCCGCACGCGCCGTTCTGCGAAACGCGGGTCGGCGGGCGCGCGACGGTGGGCGAACTGTGCGAGGCGGCGATCGTGCTGAGCGACAACAGCGCGGCGAACCTGCTGCTGCCGATCGTCGGCGGGCCGGCCGGGCTGACCGCGTTCTTGCGCCGGACGGGCGATCCGGCGACCCGGCTGGACCGGATCGAGCCGGCGCTGAACAGTGCGACGCCGGGCGACCCGCGCGATACGACGACGCCCGCGGCGATGGCGGCCAGCCTGGATCGGCTGGCGCTGGGACCCGTACTGACGCCCGTGTCACGCGGGATGTTGACGGAGTGGATGGCGGCGAGTCGGACGGGGCTGGGCATGTTGCGCGCCGGGGTGCCGCAGGACTGGCGCGTCGCGGACAAGACCGGACGGGGGCAGACCGGCACGAGCGCGGTGATCGGGGTGCTATGGCCGCCGAAGCGGGCGCCGATCGTGATCGCAAGCTACCTGACCCAGGCGAAGATCGAGGGCGCGGCGGCGGACGGGGTTCACCGCGATGTTGCGCAGGCGGTGGTGGCGGCGTTGCGGGGCTAGGTCGGGTCCCGATCCCGGGCAGGGCGTAAAAAAACCCGGCTACGCGATGCGTGACCGGGTCTTTCTATGGTGGGCGTGGCAAGGATTGAACTTGCGACCCCTGCGATGTCAACACAGTGCTCTACCACTGAGCTACACGCCCGCCGTGGGAAGGCCTCTAGCCGGGGTCCGCGGGGGGTGCAAGCGGACTGTTGCGGAAAATCTTACAAACCGGTGACGGTGCCCATTTCGAACATCCGGTCCACTTCGAGCACGAGATCGCGCAGGTGGAACGGTTTGGACAGGACGCGCGAGTTTGGCGGGGTCTGCTGACCCTTCAGCGCGACCGCAGCGAAGCCGGTGATGAACATGACGCGCATGCCGGGATTTATGACGGTCGCGCGCTGCGCCAGTTCGATGCCGTCCATTTCGGGCATGACGATGTCGGTCAGCAGCAGATCGAACGCCTCGTTCTCCAGCAGCGGCAGCGCCGCCGTCCCGCGGTCGACCGCGACCACGGTGTAACCCGATCGTTCCAGTGCGCGCGCGAGATATTCCCGCATCGAATCATCGTCTTCGGCCAGCAGGATGCGCGTCATGCAATAGGGTTCCGGCCGTTGGTCATCGATGCCCCTTATGCTGTCAGCCCTTAAGATTCTCCAAGGGGGGTCCGCGACTTAATCGACGGGCGACGGCGGTCCGGAAGCGCGTATCGACGGTTGGTGCGGATCGTGCGGCGCGCTATGGCATGGCATGGATATCAGCCCTTTCCGGACGGTCGGCCCGCGCGTGCCGCAGACGCCGGTGGTGATCGCGGTGGGGCATGCCGGGCGAAGCTATCCCGAGGCGCTGATCGCGGCGGCGCGCGTGCCGGTCGACCGGCTGATCGGGCTGGAGGATCGCCATGCGGATTTGCTGGCGGCGGCGGCGGTGGACGAGGGCGCGACGGTGATCGCCGCCGACATGGCGCGCGCGTGGATCGACCTGAACCGCCATCCGGACGAGCTGGACGGCGAGATGATCGATCCACCGCCGCCGGCCGCGGGGTTGCGCGACGGACCGCGGATCCGCGCCGGGCTGGGGCTGGTGCCGCGGCGGATGGCCGGGGTGGGCGACATCTGGCATGGGCCGATCGCGGCGGCGGACCTGGCCGGGCGGATCGCGGGGGTCCACGAACCCTATCACCGGGCGGTGGCCGACGCGCTGGACGCCGCCCACGCCGCGCACGGCGTCGCGGTGCTGATCGACCTGCATTCGATGCCGCCGCTGGCCGGGCGCGATCGCGGCATCACGATCGTGGTGGGCGACCTGAACGGGGCGAGCGCCGATCCGACGGTGACGGCGGGCGCGATCGATGCGGCGCGGGCGGCGGGATACCGGGTGGCGCGCAACCGGCCCTATGCGGGCGGATACGGAGTGGACCGGCACGGGCGGCCGCGGCGGGGCATCCATGCGGTGCAGATCGAGCTGTGCCGATCGCTCTATCTGGACGCGACGTTCCGCCTGCCGGGGCCTGGACTGGTGCGGGCGCAGCAGTTCGTCGCCGCGCTGCGCCGGACCCTGGCGCTTGCCCTGCCAGGCAACGACCGCCAGGCCGCGGAGTAAAAAAAACCACCCCATGCAAGCATGGAGTGGCCAAGGTTCAGGGAGGAAACACACCCCCGGAGGGATGCATTCAGTCGGACCGTGAAAGGGGGGGAACACGGTCTGACAGTTCTTAAATAGTCCCCTGGGCGGGGGATTCAAGCGTAAATTGTGCGGCGCGGTGGTAGCGCTCGCCAGACACCGTGTTCAGCGGTGGCCTGACCCGGGCAGCATGCGAACGAGCACGGTGTCGCGATCGACGAAATGGTGCTTCAGCGCGGCGGCGACGTGCAGCACGACCAGCGCGAGCATCGCCCAGCCGAGCAGTTCGTGCGCTTCGTTCGAAATGTCGCCACCGGACGTCACGGGCAGGAACGGGACCGGGAACAGGCCGAACCAGTCGAGCGGATATTTCCTCGCGCCGGCCGACACCATCCACCAGCCGGTGGCGGGCATGAGGATCATCAGCGCGTACAGCGCCCAGTGGGTGATGTGCGCGACGGCGCGCTGCCACCCCGGCACGTCGCCGGGGAGGGCGGGCGCCGGATGGGCGAGCCGCCACATCAGCCGTGCGATGCTGAGCGCCAGGACGGTGATGCCGATCGATTTGTGGATCGGCATCAGTTGCACGCCCGTCAGCGCATCGTGCAGCAGCCCGATCGCGAGGTTTGCGATCACCAGAACCGCGATCGTCCAGTGGAAGGCGATCGCGACCGACGAATAACGTCGGCCGCGGTCGCCGGTCGGACGATAGGGTTCCGGGGCCAGCATGGTCGATCAGGCGTCGACGCGGAGCGGCTGGGCCGGGATCTTGCCCTGTTCCATCTGCCGCGCGAAGATGTCGCGGATCAGCGCGAGCGAGAAGAGGTGCGCGTAGATCAGCGGCAGGACGCCAGACTTGATCAGCTTGCGCGCCGTATCGCCGCGCATTTCCTTCAGCGCATCCTCGTTCACCATCTGGAACCCGCGGTAGATGAACGGCTGGTCCGCGCCCTCGGGCTGGATCGTGACTTCGCCGTCCATCAGCAGTTTGTGGTCGGCCAGTTCCTTCATGAACTGCGACGTCCGCTGGCCGGCCTGTTCGAACTGTTCGCAGAACGCCAGGATGTTGCCGACGACCTCGGTCGGCTTGCCGTCGGCGAACAGGGCGTCGCCCTCCTCGAACTCGCCGATCGTGCCGGACGACGGATCGAAGCAGAGCGACAATTCCTCCGCATTCGGGTTCAGCCGGGCGAGCATGAACGGATAGCGGCGGATGTAGGCCGGGATGTAGGCGTCGTTGGTGAACCGGCCGTCGGGGCCGACGAAGGTGTTGACGCCCTCGTTCAGCGCCATGAGCGCGAGCGGCACCGGCTGGTCACCCAGCGAGAACACGATCGGGTAGAAGCGCGAGGCGGGCGCGAACTCCTCGACCGTCAGCGGCACGGCATGCGTGCCGACCAGGAAGGTGGGGGCGTCCATGTTGCGGGCCTTCCAGCTGCCGTGCGTCTGGCTGGAAAGCGGTTCAAGCTGGTTATAGAACAGCGGCAGATCATTTGCCGGTGCGGCGCTGGCCATGCATCATACTCCACGTGCGGTCGTTCGACGACGCCCCTGTCGGACGCTCGCGATGCCGCCCCGTTTATGGACCCGTGCGCGCAGGCGCAAGCGGCACGAGTTTACCCGGATTGAAGAGGTTGAGCGGATCGAGCGCGGTCTTGATCGCGCGCAGCGTCGCCAGCCGGACCGGATCGGCGGTGCGCGCGAACTCCGCGAGCTTGGCCTGGCCGATGCCATGTTCGGCCGAGATGGTGCCGCCGACCGCCATGACGCGGTCGTGGACGTCGCGCGAGACGGCCGGGCCATGCGCGGCGGACCAGGCGGCGGAGTCCGTGCCCGCCGGTGCGCGGACGTTGAAGTGGACGTTGCCGTCGCCGAGATGGCCGAACGCCAGGACGCGGGCGCCGCTGTGCGCCGCCTCGATCGCGCGGGTGGTGTCGACGATGAAGTCGGGCATGGCGGAGACCGGGACGGCGATGTCGTGCTTGACCGCGAAGCCGTCGAGCCGTTCGGCCTCGGGTAACGTTTCGCGCAGTTTCCAGAGGGCCTCGGCATGGGTTTCGCTGGCGGCGATGGTGGCGTCGAGGATCAGGCCGTCCTCCAGCGCGGACTGAAGCGCGGACGCCAGCGCGTCGGCCGGGTCGGGCGCGCCGTGCGGGGCGGTCGCCTCGATCAGGACATTCCAAGGGGCCGCGATGGCGATCGGTGCGCGGGTGGCGGGGATGTGGTGGAGGACGAGGTCGAGACCGGCAGCGGGGATGAGTTCGAAGCTCTCCACCGCATCGCCGAGCGCGCCGTCGAGCCGGCGGAGCAGGCGGAGCGCCGACTGCGGATCGGGCACGGCCGCCCAGGCGACGGCGCGCGTGCCGATCGCGGGGACGAGGCGGAGCGTGGCGGCGGTGACGATGCCGAGCGTGCCTTCCGCCCCGGTCAGCAGCTGGCGCAGGTCGTAGCCGCGATTGTCCTTTCGAAGGCTCGACAGGCCGTGGAAGATCGTGCCGTCGGGCAGCACCGCCTCCAGCCCCAGCACCAGCGCGCGCATCGTGCCGAACCGCAGGACCTGAATGCCGCCGGCGTTGGTCGAGACGAGGCCGCCGATCGTGGCCGACCCGCGGGCCGCGAGCGACAGCGGGAAGCGCAGGCCGTGCGCGGCGGCGGCATCGTGCAGGTCGGACAGGATGACGCCCGCGTCGACGGTGGCGGCGGCATCGCCCGTGTCGATGACCGGCGGGCGCGCCATGCGGCGGAGCGAGAGGAGCAGCGCGGAACCGTCCGCCGGGGGGGTGGCACCGCCGACCGTCGAGCTGTTGCCGCCCTGCGCGACCAGCGGGACGCGGTAGGCATTGGCCAGCCGGACGACGGCCGCGACCTGATCGGTGGAGGCCGGAGAGAGCAGCGCGGCAGTGGTGCCGTGATATCGCCCGCGCCAGTCGGTGAGCCAGGGTGCCACCACCGCCGGATCGTCGGAATAGCCGGCCGGGCCGAGCAGTGCGGCAAGGTCGGCAAGCAAAGCGGGGGGTGGCACGATCATCACACCCTGATAGCGCAATCAGCCTGCGGAGCCGATAGCCGGGTTGGGTTCATCTGGCGTTCAGTCGCCGGGCCGAAACGCTGCACCCCATGACGGATGCGGAATCATGATGATCTGGAGCGCCGTGCTGCTGCTGGCGGCGGGATCCGCGCCGGCGCGGGACGCGGGATCGACGCTGATCGTGACGCAGATGATGATCCGGCGGAGCACCATCGTGCGTGTCCCGACGCGTCAGGTGGATCCGGCCCCCGCCGGGCAGACGCGGTGGCGCGAACGCAAGGGGCCGAAGTGCGTGCCGATGAACAAGGTGGGTGCCGCGGCGGTCGTGGCGGAGGACAGTGTCGACCTGTTGCTGCGCGGCGGTAACCGGGTGCGCGCGCAGTTCGAGGATGATTGCCCCGACCTCGATTATTACGGCGGCTTCTACATCCGGCCGGGCACCGACGGGCTGGTCTGCGCGGACCGCGACAGCGTGCGCGTCCGGTCCGGCGGGGAGTGCCGGATCGAGCGGTTCCGCGCTTTGGAGGCCGGGCCGCGCAAGACCGGTCGCGGCATCGTTTCGCGCATCCGCCGACGGTTGAGCCGATGAAGCGTGCCGAAGGCGCGAGATGCCGCGTCACAGAGGGCAGTTAACCCTAGTGCAGGGGTGACAGCGCTGGCAAAGTTCGGCAGGACGCCGGCTCCGTCAACCACAGAGGAACAGCAGACCGATGAACAGCGCAGCACTGGCAGACGCCATCGCCACCGAGCACGACATGACCAAGGCACAGGCCAAGTCCGTCGTCGAGAGCATCTTCAAGGCGATCACCGACGCCGCTGCCGAGGGGACCGAGGTCTCGCTGCCCGGTTTCGGCAAGTTCAAGGTCCAGGATCGTCCGGCACGCGAAGGCCGCAACCCGCGCACCGGCGAGACGATGGACATCGCCGCATCGCGCAAGCTGAGCTTCCAGCCGTCCAAGGCCGTGCGCGACGCGCTGAACGCCTGATCTGTCGGGGCCGCCGCCGGGTTAGTCGGCGGCCCTATCCTTTTGCGACCGCGGTGACGGCTCAGCCGGCCAGCAGGTCCTCGATCGCCGCGACCAGCGCGATCGGTTGATCGATCATGACATGATGGTGCGCGTTCGGGATGGTGACCACGCGCATGGCGGGCAGGTCCGCCCGTAGCCCCACCAGCGTCTCCGGCGGTACGATCGCGGAGAGTTCCCCACGAATGAACGTCAGCGGCGCGCGGATCGCCTTTGCAGTGGCGCGCGTGTCGATCAGCGTGCAGCGATCGTAGAGCGTCGGATCGAACGACCAGCGGAGGCCGGTGTCGCAAGCCGTGACGGACCCGCGGGCGATGCCGTCGACGATGTAGAGATTGTCGCAGGGCTGTTCGGGCATCAGGCGGAAGCGGGCGAGCGCCGCGTCCAGATCGGCGAAATGCTGCGTGCGCAGGCCGGTGACGGGCGGGCGGGTGCCGGGTTTCATGGTGATCGACCCGTCGATCAGGATGCCGCCGGCCGCCGAGCCGGACGGATCGGCGAGCGCGGCGATGACCGGGGCGCAGCCAAAGCTGTGGCCGACCAGCGTGGGCGGGCCGGCGGCGTCGAGCCCGGCGGCGTGCGAGACGGCGCGAAGCTCATCCGCATATTGGTCGATCGAATAGGCCGCCCGCCAGTCCGACCCGCCCATGCCGGACAGCGACAGCGCGGCAACCCGCCGGTCGCGCGCCAGCAGCGGCGCGATGTGCGACCACCAGCCGGCATGCGCCCAGCCGCCATGGACGAGCAGCAGGCCGGGCGCGCCGCGCGGACCCCAGGCGTGCCACTCGATCGCGGCATCCTCCACCACGACCGATCCGGTCTCGGGCCGGTCGGCCAGTGCGGCGTCGTACCATGCCGGGGCCGGGGGGCGGGCGCCACGGAGATGGGCGAGCGGGCGGGCGGTCGGTTGCGTCATGGCCGATCCATGCCGGGCGTCCGGGCGGGGGCCAAGGGAAAGCTTTGCTGAACGGCCGCTAACAAGCGTGTTCAGAGTAGGAACATGCGAATCGGTGCAGAGAGACATTCGCAGATCGAACACAGGGAGATCGACATGTTCACGAAGTTCCTCACCGCCGCTACGCTTTCGCTGACCTCGCTGGCCGTCGTCGCCCCCATGCCCGCCATGGCGCAGGGCTGGAACGCACCGGCACAGTATAGCCGTTACGACGAAGGCCAGTCCGGGTTCCAGAACGTTGGCTGGCGCGACCGCCGCGATCGTCGCTACGCCCGGGGCAACCGCGACTACCGCGGCAACAACGGGTATCGCGGCAACCAGCGCTGCTACGACAAGGGCAATGGCGGTCTGGCGATCGGCGGCATCGCCGGCGGCCTGCTCGGCAACCAGGTTGCCGGCCGCGGTGACCGGACGCTGGGCACGATCCTGGGCGCGGGCGTCGGCGCACTCGCCGGTCGCGCGGTCGACAAGTCGGACGGTCGTCGCTGCTAAGCCGCGGCACGAGCCGGTCGGACGAACGGAGGGGTCGGCGATCGTCGGCCCCTTCTTTGTGTGTGCGGAAGCTGGTCACTCCGGTTAAGTCCGGCCGAATATTTCAGCGGATGCATAAATCGCAATAAAGTCGCCGTCCCGTGCAACTCCCCGAATGACCGCTCCGTATCGGTGGGGAGTTAGCAGGAGGAGGTACGCATGACCGACGACAGTCTGATTATGGACGCGCTGGATGCAAGGGTGGCACGGCGCAACGATCGCCGTGAGTTCTTCAAGACGATGGCAGGCGCGGGCAAAATCGTCGGTGGCCTCGCCGCGGGCGCGGTCGCGGTGCAGGCTGAAGCGCAGACGGCGGTGACCGATGCGGACATCCTGAACTTCGCGCTGAACCTCGAATATCTCGAAGCGCAATTCTACTCGTTCGCGGCGTTCGGCACCGGGCTGTCGGCATCGCTGCTGACCGGCACGGGAACGCAGGGTGCGGTGACCGGTGGTCGTCAGGTGACCTTTACCGACAACGTCGTCGCGCAATATGCGCGTGAGATCGCCGCAGACGAAATCGCGCACGTGACGTTCCTGCGCACCGCGCTGGCGTCCGCCGCGGTGGCACAGCCCGCCATCGACATCGGTGCGACCCCGAACGGGGCGTTTTCGTCCGCCGCACGCGCCGCCGGCCTGATCGGTCCGGGCGCGTCGTTCGACCCTTATGCGTCGGACGAGAATTTCCTGCTCGGTGCGTACATCTTCGAAGATGTCGGTGTGACCGCGTACAAGGGCGCATCGCCGCTGCTGACCAGCGCGACGTTCCTCGACGCGGCGGCCGGGATCCTGGCGGTCGAGGCGTATCACGCCGCGATCGTGCGGACGACGCTGTATGCCAAGGGCATCCAGACGCCGTCGCTGATCACCGCGACGGAGTCGATCTCCACCGCACGCGACAGCCTCGACGGTTCGAGCGACCTGGATCAGGGCGTGGCCCCGATCAACGGCGCGTCCAACATCGTTCCGCTCGACGCGAACGGTCTGGCGTACAGCCGGAGCGCCGGTCAGGTGCTGAACATCGTGTACCTGAACAGGGCCGCGGTCGGCAGTGGCGGCTTCTTCCCCGCAGGTGTCAACGGCACCATCCGAACGAGCGCTGCGAACTGATCCGCAGACCTGTTTCACGCATGATTGCGGAGAGATTTCGATGAATAGCGAAAAGATGATCGAAGCCCTCGACCTGCGGGTCAAGCGCCGGGGCGAACGGCGTGAGTTCTTCAAGATGGCTGGTGGCGCCGCGGTCATGGTCGGCGGCGCGTCGCTGCTGACCGCCTGTGGGGGCAGCGGCAACCCCAGCGTCACACCGACGCCGACCCCGACGCCAACCCCGACCAGCGCCACCGTGCCGGATCAGGACATCCTGAACTTCGCGCTGAACCTGGAATATCTGGAGGCGCAGTTCTATTCCTATGCCGCCTTCGGCGTGGGCCTGGACGCCGGCCTGACCGGCGGGATCGGCGGGACCGGTGCGGTTACGGGTGGCCGGAAGGTGACGTTCACCGATCCGGTCGTCGCGGCCTATGCGCTGGAAATCGCGCAGGACGAGATCAACCATGTGCGGTTCCTGCGCAGCGTGATCGGTACGGCGACCGTGGGCCAGCCGGCGCTCGACATCGGTGCCACCGCGACTGGTGCCTTCTCGTCCGCGGCGCGCGCGGCGGGCCTCATCACCGGCGCGGGGTCGACGTTCGATCCTTACGCCAATGACGAGAACTTCCTGCTCGGCGCGTTCATCTTCGAGGATGTCGGGGTGTCCGCCTACAAGGGTGCGGCGTCGCTGATCTCCAACAAGACGTTCACCGAAGCGGCGGCTGGGATCTTGGCGGCGGAGGCCTATCATGCCGGGCTGATCCGCACCGTGTTGTACCGCAAGGGCGTTGCGACGCCGGCGCTGATCAACGCGACGGAGTCGATCTCGACCGCGCGCGATAGCCTGGATGGTGCGACCGATCTTGACCAGGGCATTCGTGCGATCGGGAATGCGTCGAACATCGTACCGACCGATGCCAACGGTCTGGCATATGGTCGGTCGACCGGTCAGGTGTTGAACATCGTGTACCTTTCGCGGACCGCGGTTTCGGCGGGCGGCTTCTTCCCGTCGGGCCTGAACGGCACGATCCGGACCAGCGCCGCAAGCTGAGCGGCGAACATATCCCCGCCGCGGTTCGTCCGCGGCGGGGATTTCTATGTCAGTCGCTGCCCATCAGGCGGTAGCCGACGCCCAGTTCGTTGACGATCAGCGTGGGCGCGGACGGGTCCGCCTCCAGCTTGCCGCGCAGGTTGCGCACCACGACTCGGAGATAGCCGACCTGTCCGTCCGTCTCGTGCGGCCAGACCGTGCGGAGCAGATGCGCGTGCGTAACGACCCGACCGGGGTAGCGCGCCAGTTCGGTCAGCACTTCATATTCCTTGGGCGTCAGGTGGACGGCCACATCGCCGCGCAGGACGCGGCGGTCGAGCAGGTCGATCAGGATCGGCCCGGCGCGCACGCTGGTGCGGCCCCCGCCGGACACGAGCCGGTGGCGGAGTGCCGCGCGGACGCGGGCGAGCAGCTCGTCGGTGTCGAACGGCTTGGTGATATAGTCGGCGGCGCCGAGATCGAGTGCGGCGACCTTGAGATCGGTCGCGTCGCGCGCCGAGACGACGAGAATGGTGGCGTCCGAGCGGGCGCGCATGAGCGGTACGAGTTCGAGCCCGTCGCGGTCGGGCAGACCGAGATCGAGCAGCACGACCTGTGGACGGTCGGTGGCCAGCACGGCGAGTGCGTCCGCGGCGTTGCCCGCCTCCGATACGGCGTGGCCGACGCGTTCGAGTGCGGTGCGCAGGAGCCGGCGGATGGCGGGTTCGTCGTCGACGACCAGGATGCGGTTCGCGGTGGTCATGTCTCGTCGCCGCTGGACGCGCGGACCAGCAAGGTGTCCGGCATGGTCAGCGTGAAGCAGGCGCCGTTACGGTCGGTGCGGGCGGTGGCGGCGACGGTCATGCCCATGGCTTCGGCGAAACCCTTGACGATGGCAAGGCCGAGGCCGGTGCCGCCCTGCGCGCGGTCGGAGCCCTGGAGGCGGGCAAAGGTTTCGAACGCCTCGGCCTCGCGGCCGGGCGGCAGGCCGGGGCCCTGGTCGAGGATCGAGAGGGTCAGCGCATCGGGCAGTCGTTCCGCGCGGATCGTGATCGGCGTGTCGGGATCGCCGTAGCGGCCGGCATTGTCGAGCAGGTTGATCAGGACATGGTGGAACAGCTGCGGATCGAGCCGGACCATCGGCAGGTCGGCCGGGACCGCGAGTTCGACCGCGCGGCCGACGAGCGTGCGGCGCGTGTCGTGGACCGCGGAACCGATTGCGTCGGTCAGGTCGGTCGGTTCGGCGGCGGCGGCCAGCGCGCCGGCCTCGACCCGCGCCATGTCGAGCAGGTTGGCGACGAACCGGTTGAGGCGGCGTGCCTCGTCATCGATCGTGTCGAGTGCGGCGGGCGTCGCGGGATCGGCGCGCAGTTCGGAGGCGGCGGCGAGGATCGCGGTGAGCGGCGTGCGCAGGTCGTGGCTGACCGAGGAGAGCAAAGCGGCGCGGAGGCGGTCGCGTTCCTTCAGCTGGACGACGTCGCGGGTCTCGGATTCGAGCAGCATGCGTTCGAGCACAAGTGTCGCCTGGCTCAGCAGGCCGGTGAGCAGGCCGATACGATCCGAGCGGATCGGTGTGCGGCCATCGTCGCGCGCGACGCCGACTGCGCCGAGCACGCCGCGCGCGCCCTTCAGCGGGTAGAACAGCCAGTCCGAGGCGGTCAGCGTGTCCGATCCGCGACCGGCGGGCGTGCCGTTGTCGACCGCCCATTGCGCGGCGGTGGCGGCGATATAATCGAGCGGTTCGGCGGGCGGGACGGCGGCGCGCAGGGTCAGGCCCTCCGCCGAGGGCATGAGCAGTGCGACGCGGACGTCGAATAGCCGGCCGAGTTCGGTGCAGATCGCCTGCATCACCGCCGCGTCGCTGTCGCTGGCGTTCAGGCGGTGGAGGAAGCCGGCGAGCGCCGCATTCTGGTGCGCGCTGGTGGCGGCGAGATCGGCCTGGGCCCGGACGCGGGCGGCAAGCTGGCTGGTGGCGAACGCGACCGACAGCAGCACGATGATGGTGACGACGTTTTCCGGGTTGCTGATCGTCAGCGTGAGCGTCGGCGGCAGGAAGAAGAAGTTGTAGGCGATCGACGACAGGATGCCGGCATAGATCCCTGCGCGCCGGCCGTGTGTGCTGGCCGCGACCATGACGGGCAGCAGATACAGGAGCGCCGTGTTGCCGATGCCGAGGAAGGCGTAGAGCCCCTTCGCGAGCGCAGTGACCGCGACGACCATGATGGTGGCCCAGAGCAGCCCGTGGCGGCCGCGATCGGGCATGGCACGCGACCGGCCGGCGGGGGCCTTGGCATCGGCGCCCGCCTCCATCGGCAGGACGTGGACCGCGACGCCGGGCGTGTTGCGGACGAGCCGGTCGACCACCGACCCGTGGCGCAGTTCGAACCAGCGCGAGCGGGCGGACTTGCCGACGACGAGCTGCGTCGCGTGCGTGTCGGCGGCGAACGCCTGGAGGCCGGGGAGCACCGCCTCGGCCGGCACGGAGGCGACCGCGCCGCCCAGCCGGGTGGCGAGGTTGAGCACCGCCGCGATCCGCGCGCGTTCGACATCGCCGAAGGTGCGGGTACGCGGCGTTTCGATATGCACCGCGGTCCAGCCGGCGTGGAGCGCGTCGGCCAGCCGCTTCGTCGCGCGGACGAGGCCGTCGCAGCCGGGCTGTTCGCTGATCGCCACGACGATCCGTTCGCCGGCCGCCCAGTTGCCGTCGAGCGCCTGTTCGCGGACATGTTCCAGCATCTGCGTATCGACGGTCTGCGCGGCGCGGCGCAGCGCGAGTTCGCGGAGTGCCGACAGCGTCGATTTGGAGAAGGCGTGGACGGGGGCGCGGGTGGCTTCGTGCGGCACCTGGACCTTGCCGGCGCGGAGCCGTTCGATCAGGTCGTCGGGCGGGATGTCGACGACCTCGATCTCGGCCGATTCCAGCACCGAGTCCGGGATCGTGTCGGTCACACGCATATGGGTGACCGAGGCGACGACGTCGTTCAGGCTTTCGAGATGTTCGATGTTGAGCGTGGCAAGCACGTTGATGCCGGCGGCGAGCAGTTCCTCGACGTCCTGGTAGCGGCGCGCATGACGCGCATCGGCCGGGTTCGCGGACGCGATGGCATCGACCAGCACCAGCGCAGGGCGGCGCGCGATCAGCGCATCGACGTCCATGGCGCAACACGGGCCGGGGCCGGGGCGGAGCGGGACGTCGGGCAGCATGCGCGCGAGCCGGTCGGTTTCGGGGCGGCCGTGCGTTTCGACGATGCCGATCACGACATCGACGCCGTCACGGCGCCGCGTGATGCCTTCGGACAGCATCTCGTAGGTCTTGCCGACACCGGCGGCGGCACCGAGGAAGACCTTGAGCCGGCCGCGGGGTGGCGGCGCGGGGCGGGGCGGGGGCAGTTCGGTCACGCGCGCCACTTACCCGCTGTCGGGTCGCGCTGTCGATGCTTTGGGGGAAGGCGGGTCCCGGGGGCGTCGCCAATTGTCGGCTAAACCCGCGTGGAGCGGAACGAAAACCGGCTCCGGCCGCTGTCGGTCTGAAGCCCATATCCCGACGCCGGAGGCCGCATTGCCCACCAAACTCGCCGAACCGTCCGCCCAGACCGCCGAACGGTTGATCGACATCGACCTGACCGTGAACGGCAAGGCGGAGCATTTCTCGATCGCCCCTTGGGTCACGCTGCTCGACCTGCTGCGCGAGCGGCTGGACCTGACCGGCACCAAGAAGGGCTGTGATCACGGGCAGTGCGGGGCGTGTACCGTGCTGGTCGACGGGAAGCGCGTGAACAGCTGCCTGACGCTGGCGGTGGTGCGCGACGGGTCGGAGATCCAGACGATCGAGGGGCTGTCGTCGGGCGACACGCTGCACCCGATGCAGCAGGCGTTCATCGATCATGACGCGTTCCAATGCGGTTACTGCACGCCGGGGCAGATCTGTTCGGCGATCGGCATGTTGCGTGAGGGCAAGGCGGACGGGCGCGATGCGATCCGCGAGAATATGAGCGGCAATCTGTGCCGTTGCGGCGCCTACACCAACATCGCCGACGCGATCGAATCGGTGCAGGACCGGGAGGACGCACGATGAACCGGTTCGGTTACGATCGCCCGTCCGACGTGGCGGAAGCGGTGCGCGACGGCAATGCGCGCGGTGTCCGGTTCCTGGCCGGGGGCAGCAACCTGGTCGACCTGATGAAGGAGAATGTCGAGCGGCCGGTGCGGATCGTCGACATCAACCGGTTGCCGCTGCACGAGATCGAGGATCATGACGGCGGCCTGCGGATCGGCGCGCTGGCGACGAACAGCGAGACGGCATGGGATGCGCGGGTCGAGGCCAAGTATCCGGTGCTGGCCAGTTCGATCCTGGCCGGGGCCAGCCCGCAGCTGCGCAACGTCGCGACCGCGGGCGGCAACCTGAACCAGCGGACGCGGTGCCTGTATTTCTACGACAACACCACGGCGTGCAACAAGCGCGAGCCGGGCACGGGTTGCTCGGCGATCGGTGGCGTCAACCGGGTGAACGCGATCCTGGGGGCGAGCCCGTCCTGCATCGCCACGCATCCGTCCGATATGTGCGTCGGGTTGGCCGTGCTGAACGCGACGGTGAACGTCACCGGGCCGCTCGGCGATCGGTCGATTCCGTTCGCGGACTATCACCGCCTGCCAGGTGAAGATCCGTCGCGCGACAACACGCTGAAGCCTGGCGAGCTGATCACCTCGATCGACCTGCCGGACGCGGATTTCTCGGGTAATTACACGTACCTCAAGCTGCGCGACCGGCTGTCCTATGCCTTCGCGCTGGTGTCGGTGGCGGTGGTGATGCGGATCGAGAACGGTCGGATCGCGGAGGCGCGGATCGCGCTGGGCGGTGTGGCGCACAAGCCGTGGCGGTCGAAGACGGCGGAAGGCCTGCTGGTCGGCGAAGTGCCGTCGCAGTCGGCGTTCCTGGCCGCCGCCCATGCGTTGCTGGAAGGCGCGCAGGGGCAGGGGGCGAATGATTTCAAGATCGGGCTGGCACGACGGGCGATCGTGCGGGCGTGTCGACAGGCTGCGGACGGAACGCCGCAATCGCAGATCGACAAGCGCGTCGCCTGAGCGGGAGAGAAGAAATGGCTACGAAACTCAATGACGCGCCGGTCGGTATCGGCTCCCCGCTGAGCCGCGTCGACGGCAAGCTGAAGGTCACCGGCGGCGCGCGCTATGCCGCTGAGCACCCGGTGGCGGACCTGCTGTACGGCGTGGTCGTGTCGGGCGCGATCGCCAAGGGGCGGATCACGAAGCTGCACACCGAGGCCGCAATGGCGGCGCCGGGCGTGGTGGAGGTGGTCAGCCACCTGAACCGCCCGCATATCGCCTGGTTCGACAAGGCTTATCAGGATCAGGTCGCGCCCCCGGGCTCGCCGTTCCGCGCGTTCTACGATGCCGAGATCCTCTATAGCGGGCAGCCGATCGCGCTGGTCGTCGGGCGGACGTTCGAGGACGCACGCCACGGCGCGAGCCTGGTGCAGGTCGAATATGAGATCGACGAGCACGAGACCGATTTCGAGCGGTCGCCCGAGTTCAAGCCGAAGAAGACGCGCGATACGTTCGTCGAGCCGAAGAACCGCGGCGACGAGGCCGGGGCGTATGCGAAGGCGCCCAACAAGGTCGATGTCTCCTACTATCTGCCGACCGAGCATCACAATCCCATGGAGATGCATGCCACGACCGTGCAGTGGCACGGCGACGGGCGCATCACGGTGTACGACAAGACGCAGGGCTCGCAGAATGTGCAGGCCTATCTGGTCGGCGTGTTCGGTTTCGCAAAGAAGAATGTCCGCGTGCTGAACCCCTATGTCGGTGGCGGGTTCGGGTCCGGGCTGCGGCCGCAATATCAGGTGTATCTGGCGACGCTGGCGGCCAAGATGCTGGAGCGGTCGGTGCGGGTTGTGCTGACACGTCAGCAGATGTTCTCGTTCACCCACCGGTCGGAATGCCGCCATACCATTCGTCTGGGCGCGAACGACGATGGGGCGCTGCAGTCGATCTATTCCAAGGCGGTGACGCCGACGTCGCGGTTCGAGAACTACATGGAGCCGATCGCGAACTGGGGCGGGCAGGCCTATCGTTGCGACAATGCGACGATGGATTGGGCGCTGACCGCGGTCGATACCTATACGCCGGGCGACATGCGCGCCCCGGGGGCCGCGACCGGCATGACGCTGTTCGAAATGGCGCTGGACGAGATGGCGTATGAGACGGGCGTCGATCCGCTCGCGCTGCGGCTGACCAACTATAGCGACCGCGACGAGATGATGGATATTCCGTACACGTCGAAGGCGCTGCGCGAGGCGTATCAGGAGGGCGCGGAAGCGTTCGGCTGGTCGCAGCGCGAGGCGGCGCCGCGGTCGATGCGCGACGGCAGCGAGTTGGTCGGATGGGGCATGGCGACGGGCATCTGGGACGCGATGTTCCAGAAGACGACGGTGCGCGCCAAGCTGTCCGCGAACGGCCATCTTGAGGTCGCGACCGCGGGGTCGGACATCGGGACGGGTACCTATACGGTCATGACGCAGGTCGCGGCCGGTGCGCTGGGGCTGCCGGCGGATCAGGTGAGTGCGGTGCTGGGTGACAGCGATTTGCCGCCGTCGCCGATCGAGGGCGGCAGCTGGACCGCGGCATCGACGGGTGCGGCGGTGAAGATCGCGTGCGATGCGGTGCGGGTGAAGCTGGCCAAGGCGGCCGCCAAGGTGGACGGCAATCCACTGGGCGGCGCGTCGGTCGACGACCTGCGGTTCGAGGACGGGCGCATGATCCTGGCGGCCGATCCGTCGAAGTCGATCGGGTACGGCGAGGCGATGACCGCAGCCGGCGTGTCGGAGATCGAGGCGACCGAGGCGGCGGCACCGGGTCCGCTGGAGTCGATTGGCGAAATGCTGGGCGTGAAGAAGAAAGCAAAGAACACGCACAGCGCGATCTATGCCGAGGTGAAGGTCGACGAGGAACTGGGCGTGGTGCGCGTGACGCGCATCGTCTGCGCGGTGGCGGCCGGACGGATCGTGAACCCCAAGACCGCGCGCAGCCAGATCCTGGGCGGCGTGGTGATGGGGATCGGCATGGCATTGCACGAGGAGACGCTGGCCGATCACCGGATCGGGCGGTTCATGAACCACAACTTCGCGGAATATCACATTCCGGCGCATGCCGATGTTCAGGATATCGAGGTGATCTTCGTCGACGAGCCGGATGCTGAGGTGTCTCCGCTGGGCATCAAGGGGCTCGGCGAGATCGGGATCGTCGGCACCGCGGCGGCGATCGGCAACGCGATCTTCCACGCCACGGGCAAGCGGGTTCGCTCGCTGCCGATTACGATCGACAAGCTGCTGGACTGACCGTCCGAACAATTTAGGATAGCGAGCGCCGCGGGGTCGAGGGATTCCGCGGCGTTTTTGTATGGGATGGACCCGGTTCGACTTTCGTCTGCTTTCGGCTCTGCGCCTGTTGCGCAGCCGCCGCGGCCGGGCCCCAAAGCGCCCGGCCGAACCGGTTTACGGGTTGCGGCATGTGGCGGCCCCCGCCATGGTTACCGGACACGCAGTGCCGCGACCGGCGTTCTTGGGGGTGAGTTTCTTGCGGCGATGCGGTTTGGCGGTTTCGGTCCGGGTGATGATCGGTGCGAGCATATTTGCACTGACCTCGCCGGTCGTGGCCCAGGTGGTCGCACCCGCCCCGGGTGAGGCTGCACCGCCCGCGACGCCCGCGTTGCTCGACGACAGCCAGTTCGATGCCGCACTGCCACCGCTCGACAGCGTGCAAGCGCCGGGTGAAGCGGTATCGCCGACGCCGACGCCTGTTCCGGTCGCACCTGTCGCTCCGACGGTGGCCGCGACCACGATCGTCCCGGATGCCGAGCTTACGGCGCCGCTCGTGCCGTTGGCGCAGGCGTCGGTCGTGCCTCCGCCTGCCGCTCCGGGAGCCGCCGCCGACGCGGAACTGCCGCCGATCCGGTATGCCGTGACGGTCGCCGGGCTGGAGCAGGACGGGTTGTACGACCGGTTCAAGCCGCTGTCGGCGTTGCTGAAGGATGGACGCAAGGCGGCGAACGCGGCGCAGATCACCGCGCGCGCGGACGAGGACGTCGCGCTGGTCGAGCGGATCCTGAAATCCGAAGGCTATTATGACGGCATCGCCACCGCGACCGTCGATCCCGCGCCCGCCGCGCAGGGGACGGCGAAAGTCGCGATCGTGGCCACGCCGGGCGAACGCTACAAGCTGGGCACGATCGCCGTGACCGGGGCGGAACCGTCGCCCACCGCGCTGGCACTATCGGCGCTGGCGTTGCGGACCGGGCAGCCGATCGTCGCGACGGACATCCTGACCGGCGAGGCCAAGGTCGCGCTGCGCCTGCCGGAGCAGGGCTATCCGTTCGTGGAGGTTGGCGCGCGCGATATCGTGCTCGACGATCGGACGCCGGTCGGCGACTATACACTGCCGATCGTGTCGGGGCCGCGGTCGAGCTTCGGCGGGTTCCAGGCGGCGGGCGACGATGTGTTCGGGACCGATCACATCGCGCTGCTTTCGCGGTTCAAGCCGGGCCAGATCTACGACAGCCGCGAGGTCGACGACCTGCGCCAGGCGCTGATCGCGACGAGCCTGTTCTCGACCGTGGCGGTGCAGCCGGTGAAGACCGGGCGGACCGCGCCGGACGGGACCGAGATCGTCGACCTGCGCGTGGACCAGAGCCGCGGGCCGGCACGCTCACTGTCGGGCAGCGGCGGCTATGGCACGGGCGAGGGCATCAAGGTGACGGGCAGCTGGACGCACCGCAACCTGTTCCCCGACGAAGGCGCGCTGATCACCGACGTCGTCGCAGGCACGCAGCAGCAGGGCGCGAGCGCGACGTTCCGCCGGTCGAACGCCGGGCAGCGCGACCGCACGTTCCAGGCATCGATCGGCGCCGCGCGGCAGGATTTCGATGCGTACAGTGCGCGGACGGTGAACGTCTCGGTCGGCATGTCGCGCCAGTCGACGCCGCTGTGGCAGAAGCGCTGGACCTATTCGGTCGGGGCCGAGGTGATCGGCACGAACGAAAGCCGGTTCGATCCGGGCGACGCGGAACGGACGCGTGCGACCTACCTGATCGGCGCGTTGCCGATGCAGATCAGCTATGACCGGTCGGACAGCCTGCTCGATCCCACCAAGGGTTTCCGCCTGACGGCGCGGGTCAGCCCGGAGGCGTCGTTGCAGGGCGCTGTCGATACCTATGGCCGGTTCCTGGTTGAGGGCAGCACCTATTTGCCGGTCGCGGGCAGCATCGTGATGGCGGCGCGGGCGCGAGTCGGGTCGATCATCGGCGTGTCGCGCGACGATCTGGCGCCGTCGCGGCGGCTCTACGCGGGCGGCGGCGGTTCGGTGCGCGGCTTCGGCTATCAGCAGCTCGGGCCGAAGGATCCGAACAACGATCCGATCGGCGGGCGGTCGCTGACCGAGTTCGCGATCGAGGGACGCTATCGGTTCGGCAATTTCGGCATCGTACCGTTCGTCGATGCCGGGCGTGTCGGCGAGGCGTCGAGCCCGTCGATCTCGGGCCTGCGCTACGGCGCGGGGATCGGCGGGCGCTATTATACGAATTTCGGTCCGCTGCGGCTCGACGTCGCGACGCCGATCGGGCGCAAGCGCGGTGAGAGCAAGATCGCACTCTATATCTCGATCGGGCAGGCATTCTGATGGCACTGCGGATCGTCAAATGGGTCGGCATCGCGGTCGCCGTGCTGGTGGCGCTGCTGCTGCTGGTCGTGCTCGGGATGAACAGTTCGCCGGGGCGGAATTTCGTCCGCGGGCAGCTCGACGGATATGAGACCGCGTCGGGGATCAAGATCGGCGTGGGGCGGCTTGACGGGTCGCTGTACGGCAAGCTGACGATCCGCGACCTGACGATCAGCGATCCGCGCGGCGTGTTCGCGCGGGCGCCAGAGGTGGCGCTCGACTGGCGGCCGTTCGCGTACGTCAACGGCAAGATCGACGTGCGGAGCCTTGGCGCGCCGCTGGTGACGCTGTCGCGGCTGCCGGAACTGAAGGAAGTGCCGAGCGATCCGAACGCGCCGATCCTGCCGGATATCGACCTGGCGATCGGCCGGCTGAACGTCGGCCGGCTCGTACTGGAACCGCCGGTGACGGGCAAGCGGAGCGTCGTGCGGCTGGCCGGGTCGGCCGACATCGCCGACGGGCGCGCGCGGCTGAACCTGGATGCGGGCGCGCTGCGCGAGACCGGGACGGTCGGTGGCGACCGGCTCGCGTTCGTGCTGGACGCGGTGCCAGCGGACAACCGGCTGCTGATCAGCGCGCGGTTGCGCGCGCCGGCGGGCGGGCTGGTCGACAGCTATGCCGGGTTGGGCAAGGCCGTGACGCTGGACGTCGGCGGGCGCGGCGACTGGGCGAACTGGCGCGGGCGTGGGCAGGCATCGATTGGCGGGCAGTCGGTCGCGGACCTGGCGATCGTCGGGCGCAACGGTGCGTTCCGGGCCAAGGGCCGGACGCAGCCGGGGCTGATGCTGAGCGGGCCGGCGGCGCGGCTGGTGGAGCCGGCGACCGACATCGATCTGATGGCGACGATCGCGAAGCGGATCGTCGATACGCGTTTTGCGGTGCGGTCGGCTGCGCTGGCGGTAGAGGGGCAGGGTCGTGTCGACCTGGGCCAGAGCCGGCTCGGCAATCTGCGGATCGAGGGGCAGTTGCTGCGGCCGGGCGCGATCGCGCCGAACGTGCGCGGGCGTGACATCCGGTTGTCCGCCGCGATCGACGGGCCGTTCGCGACGCCGACGGTGCAGTACCGTGTGACCGCCGCGGCGGTGGGGTTCAACGATACGGGGATCGAAGGGCTGCGTGCCTATGGTCGCGCCACGATCAACACCGACCGCATCCTGATCCCGCTGCATGCCACGGCGCGGCGCGTGACGGGGCTGAACGCGGCGGCGGGCGGGTTGCTGACCAACCTGCGCGTCGATGGCGACCTGGCCTATGCCAAGGGCAAGCTGCTGTCGGACAATCTGAAGCTGCGGTCGGACCGGATCGATGCGACCGCGATCCTGGTCGCGGACATCGCGGCGGGGCGCTACACCGGGGCGCTGAAGGGGCGCGTCAACGATTACCAGATCGACGGGCTGGGGCGGATCAACCTGGTCACCGACGCCGATCTGGTGGCCGGATCGAACGGGACCTACGGCATCCGCGGCAGGGTTCGCGTCACGACGCAGCGGATCGACAATGCGTCGGTGCGCGATGCGCTGGGCGGGCCGGCGACGATTACGGCGGACGTCGGTTATAGCGAGAACGGCACCGCGACATTCCGCAACGTGCGGATGAGCGCGCGCAAGTTCCGGATCACCAGCGGCGAGGGATCGTACCGCACCGACGGGACGATCGCGTTCCGTGCGGCGGGCGTATCAGCGGACTATGGCCCGGTGTCGGTGATCGTGGCCGGTACCGCGACCGCACCGCGGATCCGCGTGCTGGCGTCGCGGCCGAATGTGGGCATTCCGCTGACCGGTGTGCAGGTCGACGTGGTCGGGGTGGCCGGCGGGTATCAGGTGAATGCGAAGGGGAACTCCGCCTACGGGCCGTTCTCCGCCGACGTGCTGATCCGGATAGGGCGTGGGGGCACGTCGTACGACATCCGCAACGCGCGCTTCGCCGGGATCGACGTGCGCGGGACGGTGAGGCCGACCGGGGCGGGGCCCTATGCCGGGCTGCTGACGCTGTCCGGGTCGGGGTTGAACGGCACCGTACGGCTCGCCGCGGCGGGCAAGTATCAGCGGGCCGACGTGGACGTGACGGCGCGCAACGCCCGGATTCCGGGTGACGTGCCGATCACGATCGCGGGTGGCGTGATCCGCGGGTCGGTGATCGTCTATCCCGACGCGCCGGCGATCAACGGGCAGTTCGCGCTGACCGGGGTGAAGCAGGGCAGTCTGTCGGTCGATCGAGCGCAGGGGCGGATCGCCTATCGCGGCGGACGCGGTACGCTGGCCATGGTCGCCAAGGGGACGAGCGGCGTGCCGTTCGATATCGCGGTGCAGGCCGCGCTGTCGCCGGAGATGATCCGCGCCAACGTGCGCGGGTCGGCCAATGCAATCCCGTTCCGGCTGGCGGCACCGGCCACGATCCGCAAGACCGCGGCCGGATGGGTGCTGGCGCCCGCGACCGTCGTGCTGCCGCAGGGGCAGGTCGTGGTCGAGGGCAGCTATGGCGACCTGATCCGCGGGCGGGCGCGGCTGAGCAATCTGGACCTGTCGATGCTGCGCGCGTTCGCGCCGGGGTTGGGGCTGGGCGGCAAGGCGACCGGGGTGGTCGACTATATCGGCGACGCCGGTGTGCCGACGCTGAACGCGCGCGTCGATATCGCGAACTTCACGCGGACGGGGGCGCTGACGATCAGCGAGCCGGTCGATATCGCCACGCTGGTCCGGTTGTCCGATGCGGGTGGATCGGCCAATGCGATCGTGCGACGCGGCGGGGCCGTGGTCGGCCGATTGCAGGCGCGGCTTGCGCCGTTGTCGACCGGGCCGGAAGCGTGGTCCGAGCGGCTGCTGTCGGCCCCGCTGTCGGGTGGCGTGCGCTATAGCGGGCCGGCCGAGGTGTTGTGGACGCTAACCGGGATCGCCGGGCAGACGCTGTCCGGGCCGGTCGCTGTTGCGGCGGACTTTGGCGGGCGGGTCGATCAGCCGACGCTGACCGGTGTCGTGCGCGCCAATGCGCTGCGTTACGAGAACGAGACCTATGGCACCGTGCTGTCGGGGATCGCGGTCGATGGGCGCTTCACGCAGTCGCGGTTCGTGCTGAACAGCCTGACCGCAAAGGCTGGGACGGGGAGTCTCACGGCGAGCGGTTCGGTCGGGCTGGATGCGGCCGGCGGATTCCCGATCGACGTGCGGGCGACGCTTGCGCGGGCTCAGCTGGCGCGCAGCGATGCGCTGGGCGCGACCGTGTCGGGGAGCTTGCGCGTGCGCAACGGGCCGCAGACGGGGGCGCTGATTGAAGGCGACCTGACCCTGCCCGAGGTGCGGTACCAGATCGTGTATCAGGGCGCGTCCGAGGTCGCGGTCCTTGAAGGCGTGCGGCGTCGCAATGCGCCACCGGTGGCCGCGGTCGCGGCAAGCGCCGTGCCGTCGAACTGGAAGCTCGACATCCGGGTGCGGGCGGACAACCGGATCTTCGTGTCCGGCATGGGGCTGGAGGCGGAGTGGCGCACGGACCTGCGCGTGCGGGGCACGGCGACCGATCCGCGCGTTGTCGGCAAGCTGGAGGTGGTGCGCGGCACCTACTCTTTCTCCGGGCGCAGGTTCGAGATTTCGCGCGGCAACGTGACGTTCAACGGCGGCGCGATGACCGATCCGGAGCTGGACATCAGTGCCACGACGACGGTGGACGGGGTGATGGCGATCATCAACATCGGCGGGCGCGCACAGAACCCGCAGGTGACGTTCACCTCGACGCCGTCGCTGCCGCAGGACGAGGTGCTGTCGCGCCTGCTGTTCGGCACGTCGGTGACCTCGCTGTCGCCGACGCAGGCGATCCAGCTGGCGGCCGCGCTCAACTCGCTCCGCGGGTCGGGCGGGGGCGGGCTCAACCCGCTCGGCAAGCTGCGCTCGGCGACCGGCATCGACCGGTTGCGCATCCTGGGTGCGGATCAGACGACGGGCCGCGGGACGGCGCTGGCGGCGGGGCAGTATATCTCCAACGATATCTATGTGGAGGTGATCACCGACGCGCGTGGCTTCACCGCGACGCAGTTGCAGATCGCGTTGTCCAAGACGCTGAGCATCCTGAGTTCGACGGGGTCGTTCGGCGGGTCGAATGTCAGCCTGCGCTATTCGAAGAATTACTGAGTGCAGCTGGAGTTCGGTGTTACGTCCCGGGTGTGGCGGTTCGGAACATGGGTGATATTTAATAGAGCCATGGAATAGTCCGTCTGGTTCGAACCGGTCGGGGAGTGGATCGGAGGGGGCCCATCAGGTTGGACCCGAACGGGGCCGCATCGTAGGCACCGGTGCCGGTTCCGCTCACTGACAGATATTGCAGGACTGACATAACGGGTCATGAACGCGCGCTAGAGGGGGGCAGGATGATGCGACGATATTCTCTCCTGCTGCTGGCTGGACTTGGCGGTTGTGCTGTCGGCCCCGATTACCGTGCGGCGTCGCCCGCGGCTTTGCAGGTGCCGGGCGCGTTCAAGTCGTCGACCGCGCTGCCGACCAGCGGGCCGACCGCGACGCCGGTCGCGCCGGTCGATCTGGCGCGGTGGTGGACGGGCTTCGGCGATCCCGTGATGACATCGCTGATCGAACGGTCGCTCGCGCAGAATCTCGACATCGATGCGGCCGGAGCGCGCCTGCGGCAGGCGCGGGCCTCGATCCGGGTTGCGCGGGCGGATCAGTTGCCGACGGGCAGCCTGTCCGGGTCGATCGGGCGGAGCATCGGCAACCAGGGGCGGTCGGTGGTCGATCCGACGACAGGCACGCAATTGTCGACCGGTGGCGATACGACCGTCTACCGTGCGGGTTTCGACGCGGCGTATGAGGTCGACCTGTTCGGCGGCATCCGCCGGTCGGTCGAGGCGGCGCGCGCGGATTATGGATCGTCACTGGCGGATTTGCAGTCGGCGCAGCAGACGGTCGCGTCCGAGGTCGGGCTGAACTACATCACCGCGCGGCTGGCGCAGAACCGGCTGCGGATCGCGCGCAACAACCTGGCGTCGCAGGACGAGACGGTGCAGATCGTCGGCTGGCGCGTGCAGGCCGGGCTCGTGAGCTCGCTCGACCTGGAACAGGCGCGCCAGTTGCGCGCGCAGACCGCGGCGACGATCCCGACGCTCGAGAACAACTATGCCAACGCGGTCAACCGGATCGCGGTCCTGCTGGGCACCGCGCCGGGATCGGTCGATGCGGAGATCGCACCCGACCGAGTTATACCGCTGGCGCCGGCTGCGACCGATATTCCGGCGGCGGTGATCGCGCGGCGGCCCGACGTGGCGGCGGCGGAGCGGTCGCTGGCGGCCGAGACCGCGCGGATCGGGGTGCAGGAGGCGGAGCTGTATCCGGCGCTGCGGCTGACGGGGAGTTTTGCCGGCTCGTCGACCACGCTCAACGATCTGGTGAGCGGGGCGATCGGCAATGTTCTGGCGTCGGTCAGCGCGCCGATCTTTCAGGGCGGGCGCATCCGCGCGGCGATCGAAGGGCAGCGCGCGTCGACCGATGCGGCGCTTGCCAATTACCGGCAGGTCGTGCTGACCGCGTTGGAGGATGTCGAGAATGCGCTGACCGCGCTCACCACCAGCGAGCGGCGCGAACGCGAGATCGTGGTGGCGGAAGAGGCATCGCGCAACGCGGTGATCTATGCGCGCAGCCAGTACCGCGCGGGGCTGATCGATTTTCAGACGCTGCTCGACAGCGAGCGGAGCCTGTTGTCGAGCCAGGACAGCCGTGCGACCGCGCGCGGCGACCGTGCGACCGCGACGGTGCAGCTTTACAAGGCGCTGGGCGGGGGGTGGCAATCCGCCCCGCTGCCCGCGACCGCCACCCGGACTGGGCCGAGCCCGGTATTCGACGCAGTGACGAGGCCGTGATGGACCAGACCCAGACCCCCGGCGATCTCGACGCATTCCTGGGCGCGAAACCGCCGTCGCGCCGATCGAAGATCCTGAAATGGGTGGCGGTGGCGATCGGTTTAATGCTGCTGTGGCTGCTCGCGATGCGGCTGTTCGGGGGGGACGGCGACGTCGTGCGCTATGCGACGACGCCGCTGGAGCGCGGCAATCTGACCGTTACCGTCTCGGCGACGGGCAATTTGCAGCCGACCAACCAGGTCGATGTCGGGTCGCAGATATCGGGGCTCGTGACGCGGGTCAATGTCGACAACAACGACCGGGTAACGACGGGGCAGACGCTGGCGACGATCGATACGGCGACGTTGCAGGACACGATCAACCGCAGCGCGGCGGCGATCGCGGCGGCAGAGGCGAATGTCGGGACCGCGCAGGCGACCGCGCGGCAGGCGAATGCGAACCTGAAGCGCTTGCAGGAAGTGTACCGGTTGTCGGGCGGCAAGGTGCCGTCCGCGACTGAGCTCGACACCGGGCGGGCGGAGGCGGCGCGCGGGGTGGCCGGCGTGCGATCGGCGCAGGCCGCGGTGGCGCAGGCGCGGGCGCAGCTGTCGTCCGACCGGACGCAATTTGACCGGGCGTCGGTGAAGTCGCCGGTCAACGGCGTCGTGCTGTCGCGCCAGATCGAGCCGGGGCAGACGGTGGCGGCGTCGTTCAACGCGCCGGTGTTATTCGTGATCGCCGAGGACCTGTCGCGGATGCGGCTCGAGGTGAAGGTGGACGAGGCAGATGTCGGCCAGGTGCTCGCCGGGCAGCGCGCGACGTTCAGCGTCGATGCGTTTCCGGGGCGGACGTTCCCGGCGCGGATCGAGCGGGTCGACGTGGGTGCGAACTCCGGCTCGACGACGAGCAGCACGACGACGACGGCGAGCACGACCGGAACGGTGGTTGCCTATACGGCGCGGTTGACGGTGGATAACCCGAACCTGCTCCTGCGGCCGGGCATGACGGCGACCGCCGATATCGTGACGACCGAGCGGCAGAATGTGTTGCTGGTGCCGAACGCGGCGCTGCGTTTCACGCCGCCGAGCGGAGCCGCGGCGGGCGGCGGCGGGGTGGCATCGATGCTGACCCCGCGTGGACGCGGCGGCGGCGCGACGCGGCAGGCGACGATCGGGCGCGGCAGCGTGCAGGCGATCTATGTGCTCGGCGCGGACGGCAAGCCGCAGCGGCTATCGGTGACGGTCGGCGATACGGACGGCACGATGACGATGGTGTCCGGTGAGGGCGTGAAGCCGGGGCTGAAGGTCATCACCGGTACGCTGGCGGGCAGCGACGGGAGCAGTGCGGCGGCAGGTGCCGGCGCCGCTGCGGGCGGCGGGGGGCGCCGGTCGGGTGGCCAGTGACGCCGACATCCTGATCTCGCTGCGCGGCGTCACCAAGACGTTCGGGCAGGGGCCGACCGCGTTCCAGGCGCTGAAGGGTGTCGACATGGACGTGCGGAAGGGCGACTTCATCGCGGTGATGGGGCCGTCCGGTTCGGGCAAGTCGACGACGATGAACATCCTGGGGTGCCTGGACGTACCGACCGCGGGGCAGTTCCTGTTCCGCGGGTTCGCGATCGAGACGCTGGACCGCGACCAACGCGCGTTGTTGCGGCGGCGCTATCTCGGTTTCGTGTTCCAGGGGTTCAACCTGCTCGCCCGGACGACGGCGCTGGAGAATGTCGAGCTGCCGTTGCTGTACCGCGGCGAGGATCGCGGCACGCGGCACCGGATGGGGATGGCGGCGCTCGACAAGGTCGGGCTGGCCGACTGGTGGGATCATACCCCGGCGGAACTGTCCGGCGGGCAGCAGCAGCGTGTGGCGATCGCGCGGGCCATCGTGACGCAGCCCGACGTGCTGCTGGCCGACGAGCCGACCGGCAACCTCGATTCGGAGCGGTCGGTGGAGATCATGGAATTGCTGACCGATCTGAACCGACAGAGCGGGATCACCGTGCTGATGGTGACGCACGAGCCCGACATGGCGGCGTTCGCGCATACGGTGGTCCATTTCAAGGACGGGCTGGTCGACCGGGTCGACGCGAACCATCGGCCGGGCGTCGTGCCCGCGATAAGCTGAGCGGGACGAGCGATGCAGATGTTCCTCACCACTCTCGTCCTCGCACTGCGCGAGATCCGGCGGCATATCCTGCGGTCGTTCCTGACCATCCTCGGGATCGTGATCGGCGTGTCGGCGGTGGTCACGATGGTGACGCTGGGCAACGGCGCGACGGCGGCGGTGAAGGAGCAGATTTCAAGTCTGGGCACCAACATCCTGCAGGTGCGGCCGGGGCAGGGGTTCGGGCGCGGTGGTGGCGGGGCGACGCCGCCCAATTTCGACCTGGACGATGTCGCCGCGATCCGCGGCCAGGTGGCGGGAGTGCGCGCGGTGGCGGCGCAGGCGCAGTCGAGCGGAACCGCGATCCGCAACGCGGCGAACTGGTCGACGACGATCAACGGGACGACGGCGGACTATTTCGACGTGCAGCCATGGCCGCTGACCAGCGGGCGGGTGTTCACGCGTGCGGAGGAGCAGGCGGGCAAGGCGGTCTGCATCATCGGCAGCACGGTGTACGACAATCTGTTCCGCGGAGAGGAAGCGGTGGGCGAACGGTTCCGGATCCGCGACTTGAGCTGCCAGGTGATCGGTGTGCTGTCCAAGCGCGGCCAGTCCGGGTTCGGCGGCGATCAGGACGACGTCGTGATCATGCCGTTGAAGGCGGTACAGCGCCGCTTCACCGGCAACCGCGAGATCCGGCTGATGCTGGTCGGCACCGATCCGGCGTACGACACCGCGGCGATCCAGTCCTCGCTGCAATCGCTGTTGCGCGAACGGCGGCGGATCAACGGGGGGAAGGAGGATGATTTTAACATCTTCGACACCAAGCAGATTTCCGATACGCTGACCGGCACGACGACGATCCTGACGCGGATCGTGACGGCGGTGGCGGGGATCAGCCTGTTGGTCGGCGGGATCGGGATCATGAACATCATGCTGGTTTCGGTGACCGAACGGACGCGGGAGATCGGCATCCGGCTGGCGATCGGCGCGGTGGCGCGCGAGGTGCTGCTGCAGTTTCTGGTCGAGGCGGTGGCGCTCGCGTGTCTCGGCGGGATTCTCGGGCTGATCCTGGGGTTCGTCGCGTCGATCTCGATCGCGCCGCTGATGAAAGCGCCGTTCATCTTCGATCCGCAGATCAACCTCATTGCGTTCGGTTTCTCCGCGCTGATCGGCGTGGTGTTCGGTTATTTTCCGGCGCGGCGGGCGGCATCGCTGAACCCGATCGATGCGTTGCGGCACGAATGAAGACGCTGCTTATTTCCCTTGCGATCATCGGCGGCGCAGCGGAGGCGGCACCGCGGCCGGACCCGTGCCGGGTGCGCGAGCAGGCGTTCATCTCGCCGGCCGGCGAGGCGTTTCGCGCGCCGCCTGGTTCGCCTGCACCGGTGGCGACGTGGTTCGCCGGGGCGGACCGCGACCGCGACGGGCGGCTGACGCTGGCCGAGATGCAGGTCGATGCGGCACGGTTCTTCGCGACCGTCGACCGCGACGGGAACGGCGAGATCATTCCGGACGAGCTGGCGCTGTACGAGCGGAGCGTGCCGGAGCTGAGCCTGTACGACAGTGGTCCACCCGACCGGCGTCGGCGCGGGAAACAGACTCCGTATGGCGGGCCGATCGGCGGTGGGCGGTATGCGCTGACCAACGTGCCGAACCCGATTGCGGCGGCGGATCTGGACATGAACCGCGGGATCACGCGGGCGGAGTTCGGTGCGGCGATCGGCCGGATCTTCGCGACGATCGCGAAGACGCGCGGGGATCTGGCGCTGGCCGATCTGCCCGCGACACCCCAGGCCGCGATGTTGGCGGAATGCGCCGCGCGCGCAGCAAAGGCACGACGATGAGCGAACAACCACCCCGTATCCTGGTCGTCGACGACGACGCCGACCTGCGCGACTTGGTCGCCGAGTTCCTCGGTGCCAACGGCATGATCGTCGACAGCGCGTCGGGCGGTGCCGAGATGGACCAGCGGCTGGCGGTCAACATGGCCGATCTGGTCGTGCTGGACCTGATGATGCCCGGTGAGGACGGGCTGGCGATCCTGCGGCGGTTGCGCAAGCCGGGCGGGCCGGGGGTCATCATGCTGTCCGCGGTGGGCGACGACACCGACCGGATCATCGGGCTGGAAGTGGGCGCCGACGACTATCTCGCCAAGCCGTGCAACCCGCGTGAGTTGCTGGCGCGGATCCGCGCGGTGCTGCGCCGACGGCAGGATGGCGGCGGGCGCGGCGGGCCGGAGCGGCGGTTCGGCATGTGGACGCTGGACGTGATGCAGCGCGCGCTGGAACGGGCGGGCGTACCGCCGGTGGTGCTGACCGACGCGGAGTTCCGGACGCTGAGCGTATTCCTGGACCGACCGCAGCAGGTGTTGACGCGTGATCAGTTGATCGACCGCGGGCGGGGCATCGACAGCGACGTGTACGACCGCGCGATCGACGTGACGATCAGCCGGCTGCGCAAGAAGCTGGCCCCCGACGACCCGATCCGCACCGTCCGCAACGAAGGCTATATGTTCACGTTGCCGGTCCAGCCGTGATGCGGCGCCGGCGCGGCCTGCCGATCTTCTGGCAGACGCTGCTGCTGGTGCTCGCCAGCCTGATGGTGGCGCAGGCGGTGTCGATCGGGCTGTTCCTGTCGCTGCGCCTGCCGCGGCCCGACTATAACGGGATGGCCGACGTGGCGGACGCGCTGCGCGGCGTGCGCGATACGGAGCAGCGCGACGGGAGTTTCCGGGTCCAGTTCTCCCGCACGGCGCCGGTGGCGAACGAGTATATGGTGGCCGACCCGGCGTTCACGCAGATGCTGGCCGCGCGATTGAACGTGCCGGTTACGCGCGTCCGGTTCTACTTCGAACGCGGGCCGCGGGACGGGTCGCCGCTGATCCGGCGGGAGACGGTGGACGGGTCGCCCCGGCGGAAGCGCGAGCCGCTGTTCTTCGACACGGTGCGCGCCGGCGTTGCGGTGCCGGGCGGATGGCGGGTGGTGGAGACGACCGCGCGGCCGCCGATCGGGACGTGGCAGAAGCGCAGTGCACTGTGGTTCGGGCTGTCGGCGTTCCTATTGCTGCCGTTCGTTTGGTTCTTTGCACGGCGGCTGACCCGGCCGATCCGGCGGTTTGCGGATGCCGCCGACCGGATGGGGGGCGACCCGCACGCGCCGCGGATCGTGCAGGAAGGGCCGGCAGAACTGCGCATCGCGGCGCAGGCGATCAACCATATGCAGGACCGGATGGGGCGGCATGTGGCCGAGCGTACCGCGATGATCGGGGCGATCGCGCACGACCTGCGCACGCCGCTGGCCCGCGTCGCGTTCCGGATCGAGGGTGCGCCCGATGCAATCCGTGAGAAGGTTCAGGCCGACATCGAACAGATGCGCGCGATGATCGCCGCGACGATCGGCTTCGTCCGCGACGGGACCGGGCGGGAGGAACGGGAGGCCGTGGCGCTCGACGCGCTGCTGTCCGCGCTGGTGGCGGAGGAGCGCGAGATGGGGCGGGCGGTGACGCTGGCGATCGAGACGCCGGTGCAGGTCGAGGCGGACGCGCTGTCGATCCACCGGCTGATCCAGAACCTGGTCGACAACGGCGTGCGGCATGGCGGCGCGGTGGAGATCGGGCTGACGCGCGTGGGGGAGGAGGCGATCGTGACCGTGGCGGATCGTGGGCCCGGGTTACCCGAGGAGCAGTTGGCGCGCGTGTTCGAGCCGTTCGAGCGCGGCGATGCGTCGCGCAACCTGCAGACCGGCGGGACCGGGCTGGGGCTCACCATCGCGCGGTCGATCGCGCAGCGGCATGACGGGACGCTGACGCTGCGCAACCGCCGCACGGGGGGACTCGAGGCGCGGTTCGCGATGCGCGCGCTGTAGCTTGGCGGGATCACGCCGTTCCCCATCACGAATCGCTCGCGTCGGCGCTTGGAATAAAATAACAAGCGAGGATAACATGCTGAGGCGGCCTGCACGGACGTCATCGGCGGACCGGGGGCAAACCGGAAGGATGAGGATGACCGACGAGACCGGCGGGCGCGGAAATCTCGCGCCACTTTCACTCCATGTTCCGGAACCCAAGTTCCGGCCCGGCGACGCGGTCGACTATGCCGACTTCGATCGGGGCGAGGCGGGGCTGATGCCGCGGCCCGACATCGCGGCGGCGCCGGCGACGATGCGCGACCTGTCCTACGGGCTGATCCGCGTGCTGGACGACGAGGGGCGCGCGACGGGGCCGTGGGACCCGCGGCTGACCCCGGACAAGCTGACCGCGATGTTGCGCCACATGGCGCTGACCCGCGCCTATGACGAGCGGATGTACCGCGCGCAGCGGCAGGGCAAGACGAGCTTCTATATGAAGTGCACCGGCGAGGAGGCGACCTGCATCGCCGCCGCGCACGCGATGGACCGCGAGGACATGGTGTTTCCGTCCTACCGCCAGCAGGGCGTGCTGATCGCGCGCGGCTGGCCGCTGGTCGACATGATGTGCCAGGTCTATTCGAACGCGGGCGACCGGTTGAAGGGTCGGCAGATGCCGATCATGTATTCGTCGCGCGCCGCGGCGTTCTTCTCGATCTCGGGCAATCTGGCGACGCAATATCCGCAGGCGGTGGGCTATGCGATGGCATCGGCGGCGAAGGGCGACAACAAGATTGCGTCCGCCTGGTGCGGGGAGGGATCGACCGCGGAGGGCGATTTCCATTCCGCTCTGACGTTCGCCTCGGTCTACCGCGCGCCGGTGATCCTGAATGTGGTGAACAACCAGTGGGCGATCTCGTCCTTTTCCGGGTTTGCAGGCGCAGAGGCGACGACGTTTGCGGCGCGCGCGGTGGGCTACGGTATCGCCGGGTTGCGCGTGGACGGGAACGACGCGCTGGCGGTGTATGCCGCGACGGAGTGGGCGGCGGACCGGGCGCGCGGCAATCACGGGCCGACGCTGATCGAGCATTTCACCTACCGTGCGGAGGGCCATTCGACGTCGGACGACCCGACCAAATATCGGTCCGCCGAGGAGCAGGGCACCTGGCCGCTGGGCGATCCGATCGTGCGGCTGAAGCAGCACCTGATCCTGATCGGCGCGTGGGACGAGGAGCGGCAGGTCGCGATGGACCGCGAGGTCGCCGAGGAGGTGCGCGCGGCGGGCAAGGAAGCCGAGAAGCAGGGCATCCTGGGCGACGGTATGCACCAGCCCTTCTCGACGATGTTCGAGGATGTGTTCGAAGAGATGCCGTGGCACCTGAAGGAGCAGTCGCAACAGATGTTCGACGAACGCAAGGCGGCCGGGATATGAGCGGCGCAGACGAGCAGGGCGACGTCGGCACGGCACGCCCGCTGAACATGATCCAGGCGCTGAACGAGGCGATGGACATCTGCATGGCGCGCGACCCCGACATCGTCGTGATGGGCGAGGACGTCGGCTATTTCGGCGGCGTGTTCAAGGCGACGGAAGGCCTGCAGCGCAAGTACGGCAAGACGCGCGTGTTCGACACGCCGATCACCGAATGTGGCATCATGGGCGTCGCGGTCGGCATGGCGGCGTACGGACTGCGGCCGGTGCCGGAGATCCAGTTCGCGGACTATATCTACCCCGCGCTCGATCAGATCGTGTCCGAGGCAGCGCGGATACGGTACCGTTCCGCGGGTGAATTCATCGCGCCGATCACGGTGCGGTCACCGTTCGGTGGCGGCATCTTCGGCGGACAGACGCACAGCCAGTCGCCGGAGGGGATCTTCACGCACGTCGCCGGGCTCAAGACGGTCGTGCCGTCGACGCCCTATGATGCGAAGGGGCTGCTGATCGCCGCGATCGAAGACAACGACCCGGTCATCTTCTTCGAACCCAAGCGGATCTACAACGGGCCGTTCGACGGGCATTATGGCCGGCCGGTCACGCCGTGGGCGAAGCACCCCGCCGCGATGGTGCCGGAGGGTTATTACCGCATCTCGCTGGGCCAGGCGAAGGTCGTGCGCGGCGGCGGGGACGTGACGATCCTGTGCTACGGCACGATGGTGCACGTCGTCTCCGCAGTGGTGGAGGACATGAAGATCGACGCGGAAGTCATTGATCTTCGGACGCTCGTGCCGCTCGATATCCAGGCGATCACCGCGTCCGTGCGGAAGACCGGGCGCTGCGTGGTGGTGCATGAGGCGACGCGGACGTCCGGGTTCGGCGCGGAACTGTCGGCGCTGGTGCAGGAGCGTTGCTTCCATGCGCTGGAGGCGCCGGTGGAGCGCGTGACCGGGTGGGACACGCCATATCCGCACAGCCTGGAATGGGCGTATTTTCCGGGGCCGGTTCGCATCGGCGAGGCCCTCAAGCGTGTGATGAAGGACTGATCGATGGCCCGTTTCACGTTCAAGCTGCCGGACATCGGCGAGGGGATTGCGGAGGCGGAGATCGTCGCCTGGCATGTCGCAGTGGGCGACATGGTCGAGGAGGACGCGCCGCTGGCCGACATGATGACGGACAAGGCGACCGTCGAGATGTCCGCGCCGGTGGCGGGCCGGGTGGTCGAGGTTGCCGGCGTGGTCGGCGACCAGATCGCGATCGGATCGGTGCTTGCGGTGTTCGAGACCGAGGACGAAGCCGAGGCGGATGTCGGCGAGGTCGCGGGCTTTGCCGAGGCGGTCGCTCCGCCCGAGGCGGCGGCGGTGGCGGATCCGGTGGCGGCGATCCAGCCGGAGCCGGCGCGTCCGGTGGTGGCGGAGCCTGTCGTGGCGTCTGAACCGACGCGGTCGCGGGTGCAGGCGTCTCCTGCGGTCCGGGCGCGGGCGAGCGACCTGGGGATCGACCTGGCCGACGTGAAGTCCGCGCAGGGTGACCGGGTGCGGCATGCCGATCTGGATGCGCATTTGCGCTACGCCAGTGCGGCTCCTGTTGCCGCTGCGGCGGCGCCGGTCGTGGTCGAGCCGGGTGCGGTCGAGGAAGTGCGCGTGATGGGCATGCGGCGGCGGATCGCCGAGAATATGGCGGAGTCGAAGCGCAACATTCCGCACTTCGCCTATGTCGAGGAATGCGACGTCACCGAGCTGGAACGGCTGCGGACCGTCATGAACCTGGACCGTGGCGCGCGGGCGAAGCTGACGCTGCTGCCGTTCCTGATCCGTGCGATGACGCGCGCGCTGCCGGCGTTTCCGATGGTCAATGCGCGCTATGACGATGCGGCCGGGGTCGTATCGCGCTATGCGTCGGTGCATCTGGGTTTCGCGACGCAGACCGAGCAGGGGCTGACCGTGCCGGTGATCCGCGATGCACAGGCGCGCGACGTCTGGGCGCTGGCGACCGAGATCGTCCGGCTGGCCGATGCGGCGCGGCGCGGCAAGGCGACGCGTGACGAGCTGAGCGGTTCGACGATCACACTGACCTCCCTCGGGCCGATCGGCGGGATCGTGTCGACCCCGGTGATCAACCGGCCGGAGGTCGCGATCGTCGGCGTGAACCGGATCGTCGAGCGGCCGGTGGTGGTCGATGGGCAGATCGTGATCCGCAAGATGATGAACCTGTCGTCCAGTTTCGACCACCGCGTGGTGGACGGCTGGGACGCGGCGTCGTTCATCCAGGCGGTCCGGCGGCTGATCGAAACGCCGGCTCTCCTCTTCGTGGATTGATGCAGGTTAGCGGGTTGCGGCGGAACGGCACGCCGCAGCCCGGGGTTCTGAAAGGACACCCCACCGAAGGAATGCCGTTTGCGCTGTAACCCCAACCACTCCGATATTTCTCGTGCGCTGCTGATCGGTGCGACCGCCGGTCTGGCGGCGTCGTTCGTCATGAACGTCTTCCAGGATGCGGTGACGCATTTCGGGCCGGACAATGACAACGACGACGCCGCAGCGGAACCGGCGACCGAGAAGGCGGCGGACGATCTGGCGTCCGTCCTGGGGACTACGTTGAGCGACGAGACCCGGCCTGCTGCCGGCGAAGCGATCCATTACCTGCTGGGCGCCGTGCTGGGCGCGACCTATGCCATGGCGGCGGAATATGAGCCGGGCGTGACGAAGGGCGCCGGTGCGGCGTTCGGCGTGACGACCGCGGCGATGCTGGACGACGTGGCAGTTCCGGCGACCGGACTGTCCGAGGCACCCTGGACGTTTCCGGCAAGTACCCATCTCTACGGGCTGGCATCGCACCTGGTGTTCGGCATGACCGTTGACGGCGTCCGTCGCGTCCTGCGCCGCATCCGATAGACAGAGCAAGGGGTTCAGGCGGGATGGCGACGATTGCCGAGGCGCGTGCGGATGAGGAGCGAGCGGGCGATGCTCGTGTCGGAGCGACCGGGCCGACCGCGGTCCGGATCGTCGAGGCCGCGCAGGAGGCGGGCGACGTGGTCGTGCTGTGCGGGACCGAGCAGCGGGCGGAGCGGATCGCGCAGCTTGTCGCCGGTCTGACGGATACGCATGACGTTCGCTACCTACCGTCGATCGACACGTTGCCGGGTGACGGCATTGCGGCGTCGCCTGCGGTGGCCGGGCGGCGGAACGCGATCCTGCGGGCGCTCGGGGAAACCGATCGGCGGGCGGTCATCCTGATCCTGACCGCGGAGGCGGCGACCCGGCGGATCGCGCCACCGGCCAGCTTCATGGTGCCACCGCTGACCCTTGCATGCGGCGACGCGATCGACATGGTCGCGACCGAGGCGGCGCTGGTGGAGCGCGGATATCTCGCCGACGATCGCGTCGACGAGGCCGCCGAATATGCGGTGCGCGGCGTGCTGGACCTGTTCCCCGCTGCGGCGGACGGGCCGGTCCGGATCGAGCAGGCAGAGGGGGTGATCACCGCGATCCATCGCTATGATCCCATCACGCAGCGCAGTTCGGATGCGCTCGACCGGATCGCTGTCGACCCGGCGATCGAACCGAGCGCGCCGCGCGGGTCGGTGTCGGTGTTCGAGCACCTCGACCGGCCGCTGGTGCTGGCCGATCCGGATGTACCGCGGCACCGCGAACGCTATATCGAACTGATCGGCGATGCGACCCGGACCCGAATCGCGAACCGGCGGGCGGGGGCCATCCCGACCTTCCTGGACGATCGCGCATGGGCGGCGGCGCTGGCCGACCTGCCGCGCGGCGACATCGCGGCCGGGAACGAGGCGCCGGCGCTGCGGTTCGTCGAGAAGTCGCAGCCGGCACGGGCGCTCAAGAAGGCGGTGCTGGATGCGCAGGCGGCGAGGCGCCAGGTCGTCCTGCTGGGCGGTGCGCGCGATCTGCGGTTTCTGTCGCGGCGGATCGCCAAGCTGACCAGTGCCGTTCCGGTGCCCGTGGCGACCTGGCAGAATGTCGCGGCGCTGCCGCCCAAGTCGCTGGCTTTGCTGGAGGTTCAGTCCGAACGCGGCTGGTCCGACGACAGGTTGCTCGTCATCACCGCGGCGGACATCCTCGGCGGTCGAGCGGGCGATGCGATGGGCGCGGCGGCGATCGATCCGCTGGCGTTCCATACGACCGTCCTGCGGATCGGCGATGCGGTGCTGCATGAGGATCACGGCATCGGGATCGTCCGCGGACTCGAGGCGGTGGACGTCGGGGACACAAGGCAGGACGCGCTGCGCCTGGGATATGCGAAGGGCGGTGACCGGCTGGTGCCGGCGATCGAGCTGGACCGGGTCTGGCGCTACGGCGCGGACGAGGGCGGCGTCGCGCCCGATACGCTGACCGGTGAAAGCTGGCTGAAGCGTCGGGTGGAGATCGATACGGCGATCGCCCATACGGCGCGTGGGTTGATCGCGCTGGCCGAGGTGAAGGCGGCGAAACGCGTCGATCCGCTGGACTATGACGCGGCGCGTTACGAGCGGTTCGCCGGGCGGTTCGCGTTCACCGAGACACCGGATCAGGCGAGGGCGATCGCCGCGGTGCGCGACGATCTGGCGTCCGGGCGGCCGATGGACCGGCTCGTTATCGGCGACGTGGGTTACGGCAAGACGGAGGTCGCGCTGCGCGCCGCGGCGATGGTCGCGATGTCCGGCCGACAGGTGGCGGTGGTGGCGCCGACGACGGTGCTGGTGCGCCAGCATCTCCAGGGGTTTCGCAAACGTTTCGAAGGGCTTGGCGTTCGTATCGAAAGTCTTTCGCGATTGTCGACACCGGCCGAGGCGAAGGCGGTCAAGGCCGGGCTGGCGGACGGCAGCATCGATATCGTGATCGGCACGAGCGCGGTAGCCAGCAAGACGGTACGTCTCGCCAAGCTGGGCCTGATCGTGATCGACGAGGAGCAGCGGTTCGGAGCGGCGGACAAGGAGAAGCTGCGCACGATCTGCGACTCTTGCCATCTGCTGACGCTCACCGCCACGCCGATCCCGCGGACGTTGCAGTCGGCGCTGGTCGGCATCCAGCAATTGTCGATCATCGCGACGCCGCCCGCCCGGCGGCAACCGACGCGCACGACGATCGGCGCATTCGATCCGGCGATCATCCGCATCGCGTTGCTGCGCGAAAATATGCGCGGCGGGCAGAGCTTCGTCGTGGCGCCGCGGATCGAGGATCTGGACGGGCTCGCCGAGACGTTGCGCGGGCTGGTGCCCGAACTGACCGTGGTGCAGGCGCATGGCAAGCTGCCCGCGGCGGAGATCGACCAAGTGATGGTTGCGTTCGGCGAGGGGGATGGCGCCATCCTGCTGGCGACGAACATCATCGAGGCGGGGCTGGACGTGCCGCGGGCCAACACCATGATCGTCTGGCGGACGGACCGGTTCGGCCTGTCGCAGATCCATCAGCTGCGTGGGCGGGTCGGGCGTAGCACGCGGCGCGGGCGCATTCTGCTGACCACCGAGCCGGGTGCGACGGTGGGGGAGGCGACGCTGAAGCGGCTGCGCACGATCGCGGCGCATGACCGGCTGGGCGCGGGGTTCGAGATCAGTGCGCGTGATTTGGACATGCGTGGGGCCGGTGACCTGCTGGGCGAGGCGCAGGCCGGGCATGTGCGGCTGATCGGCGTCGATCTGTACCAGCATCTGCTGACCGGGGCGCTGCGTACCGCGGCGGGGGAGACGGTCGATCTGTGGACGCCGGAACTGGCGCTGGGGATCGACTGCCACTTGCCGGCCAGCTGGATCGCGGAGCCGGAGTTGCGGCTCGATATCCATGCGCGGCTGGCGCGGGCGACGTCGGTGGACGCGATCGATGCGCTGACCGACGAGGTGGAGGATCGGTTCGGCACCCCGCCGGAAGATGCGCGGCGGACGTTCGCGATCGGCCGGATCCGGCAGCTGGCCCGGACAGCCTGTGTCGCGCGGATCGATGCCGGACCGGCGGCGATCGCGCTGACCCCGCGGCGCGACTTTGCGGCGGATGCGAAGGCGGCCGGATTGGTCGCGAAGGGGGATCGGTTGCTCGCGAAGATCGCCACGACCGATGCGGACGCGCGGGTCGCCGCGGTGATGGCGTTGCTCGAGACGCTGATCCCCGACGAGGGCTAGCGCTGCTTCGATAGTTGGGTCTACGCCATGCTGTCCGCGACGGCGTAGGCCCGGACGGTGGCGGGGCGGGCGGCGACGGCGTCGAACCAGCGGCGCAGATGAGGGTGCGCGTCGAGGTCCTGCTGCTGCGCGTGCCACGGCACGATCCAGGGGTAGATCGCCATGTCCGCGATGCCGTAATCGTCGCCGGCCACGAACGGACGGTCCGCCAGCCGGCGGTCGAGCACGCCGTAGAGCCGGCCGGTTTCGCGGACATAGCGTTCGGTGGCGTAGGGGATCCGTTCGGGCGCGTAGATCGAGAAATGATGGTTCTGCCCCGCCATCGGACCGAGGCCGCCCATCTGCCAGAACAGCCAGGTGAGCGCCTCCGTTCGGCCGCGCAGGTCCTGCGGCAGGAAACGGCCGGTCTTTTCAGCAAGGTACAACAGGATCGCGCCGGATTCGAACAGCGCGATCGGCTCGCCGCCGCCGGTCGGTTCATGATCGACGATCGCGGGGATACGGTTGTTCGGTGCGACGGCCAGGAACGCCGGATCGAACTGAGCGCCCTTGGCGATGTCGATCGGAATGACGCGGTATGGCAGGCCCGCTTCCTCCAGGAACAGCGTGACCTTGTGGCCGTTCGGCGTGGTCCAGTAATAGAAGTCGATCATATCGCCATCCTTCCGTCGCAGAACATAGAGATAGCGTCGCAAAAACGGGCGGCAATCGGCGGGACGGGTATCGTTCAGGTTCAGGACCGCATAGCGACGCATATCACCAAGGGGGCCGTCATTCAGAACCTGCGCCGATCCGCCATCCTCTTCGCCCTCGCCACGACGGCCTGCGTCTCGCCGTCGCAGCCGCCGCCACCGGCGATGCCCGCGCTGGCGCCCGCGCGCGCACCGGTGGTGGTCGCGATTCCGCCGACGCCGTTGCCGGGCACGATCCCGCGGCCGCCGGCGGCGCTGGCCGCGACGATCGAGCGGCTGGGCCGCGGCTTTGACGGGATCGTCGGAATCGCGGTGCGCGATGTGCAGGCGGGTTGGTTCATCTCGTTCAATGGATCGGGTTATTTCCCGCAGCAGAGCGTGTCCAAGCTGTGGGTGGCGCTGACGGTGTTCGATGCGATCGATCGGCGGCGGATGTCGCTGTCCGATACCGTACGGATCGAGCGCAAGGACCTCGTTGTCTTCCACCAGCCGATGCGCGGCAAGGTCGGGGCGAATGGGTATAGCGCGAGCGTGTCCGAGCTGCTGCTGGCGGCAATGACGACGAGCGACAATCTGGCGAACGATTCACTGTTGCGGACGGTCGGCGGACCAAGCGCGGTGCGGGCGTTCCTTAGCCGATCGCAGTTGACGGGTATCCGGTTCGGGCCGGGCGAGCGGTTGTTGCAGGCCGGGACCGCCGGGCTGACGTGGCGGCAATCCTATGCCGAGGGAAACGGGTTCTACGTCGCGCGGTCGGCGCTGCCGATGTCGGTGCGGCGCGCGGCGCTCGATCGGTATCTGGCGGATCCGATCGACGGGGCGCAGCCGGAGCAGGTGGCGCTGGCGCTCGCGCGGTTGCGGAAGGGCGATCTGTTGTCGCCGGAGTCGACGCCGCGATTGCTGACGCTGATGGCGTCGAGCAAGACCGGGCCGCAGCGGATGCGCGCCGGATCAGGGCCGGGCTGGGCGTTCGCGCACAAGACCGGGACGGGGCAGGAGCTGGGCGGTGAGGCGACCGGCTATAACGACATCGGGCTGATGACGTCGCCGGAGGGCCGGACCTACGCGCTGGCGGTGATGATCAAGACGACGCGGCAGCCGATCCCGGTGCGGCAGCGCTTGATGTCGGACGTGGCGCGGGCCGTGGTGGCGCAGGACATGGGCGATGGACCGCGGGCCGCGCCACGCGGGTATCGCTGAGGGTCAGGCGCGATCGGCGTAGAGCAGGCGACCGGGGCCGAGCCGCGTCAGAACTTGGTCGAGATCGGCCGGGGACACCGCGAAGCAACCCTGGCTGCGGCCGCACATGCCCTGCTTGGCGACCACGTCGGGCGCCACGTACCAGGCGGAATGGATGACGATCGCGCGTTCCAGCGCGGTGCGGTTGTCCGGGTCCAGCCCCTCCAGCCGGCGCGAGCGGCCGTGCTGGCCGACATAAGGGTCGGCGGTGAGGTAGGCGCCGCGCGAGGTGGCCTCCGACCCGATCACGCCGGAGAAGCGTTGCAGCATGCCGCTGTGCGCCGGGTCCGAGCCCTTGCCGTGCGAGACGAGCAGCGTGGTGGTCTTGCCGTTCAGCACGTCGACGAGGTGGAAGCGCGGGTTGGCGGACGGCAGGCCGAAGTCGGCGATCGCGATCACGTCGCGCGACCAAAGCCGGCGGTTGTGGACCTGCATGGCGGCGAGGGCCTTGGCCATCAGCGCGGGGGGAACGCCCGCGCCGACGGGGGCGATGACGCTGCCGCGGGCGCGGGTCGGGTCGATCGGGTCCTCTTCGGGAAGCGGGGCTTCGGCCGTGCCGACGCGGGGGGTGGCGGCCATGGCGGGAATCGCGGCGCCGAAGCAGGCGAGGCCGGTGGTGAAGCCGCGCCGGCTGAGCCGGATGCTGGAAAAGTCGTTCATCATTGAGTCAAAGATAAGGCCGTAGGCCGTTGGTTTCCACACAGCCGACCGATCATTCGTCTGGCGGGTCGGGCGGACGGTCGCTACGACATAGTCGAAACGGGCGGGGCGGAGGTACGGCATGACGGACGGACGCAGGTATCGGATCGGCCTCGCAGTGCCATTACTGGCGGCGGGGCTGGCCCTGTCGGGGTGCATCAGCACGGCCGCGGCGATCGTGAAGGCACCGTTCCAGGTCGCCGGACAAGCGGCGGACTGGGCGACGACCAGCCAGGACGAGTCCGACCGGAATTACGGCCGCAAGATGCGCAAGAAGGAAGCGCGCGAAGGCCGCGAACTGCGCAAGCGAAACAAGGAAGCCGAACGCGAGGCACGCCGGCGCCGGGACAACTGAGGGCGGGCCGATCAGGACCCGCCCGGGCGGTCAGTCGACATGGCCGATCGCGGCCGCGGTGGTGCGTGGGGTCCAGCCGCCATTGCCGGGCTCTTCGAACCAGAAGGGTTTGCGCGGGCGGGTGCGCGTCCCGACCTCGTTCATGTCGCCGTCGTAGATCCGGCCGTTGGCGACGGTGTAGCGGATGCTCGTCGTGTCGCGGATGTTGTCGAGCGGGTTGCGATCGAGCACGACGAGGTCGGCCAGCTTGCCTACCTCCAGCGTGCCGAGATCGCGGTCCATGCCGTAGGCGCGCGCCGGGTTCCAGGTGGCGGTGGCGATCGCCTGGATCGGCGTCATGCCGCCGAGTGCGAAGCTCCACATGTCCCAATGCGCGCCCAGCCCCTCGCGCTGACCATGCGCGCCGATCGTGACGGGGATGCCGAGTTCGGAGATTTCGCGAGCGGTACGAGCGATTTGCAGCACGTTGTTCTCTTCGTCCGGCACCATCACCGGGCGGCGCGCGCGGCTATCGAGGATGCGGCGCGGCACCCACTTGGTCAGGATCGGGTCCTTCCAGACCTGCGTATGCTGGTACCAGTAATTCTCGCCGAACGGGCCGCCATAGGCGACGATCAGCGTGGGGTTGTAGGCCGTGCCCGACCCGCGCCAGAACTGTTTCACGTCGTCGTAGATGTGCGCGACGGGCAGCGAATGTTCGATCGTGGTGTGGCCGTCGGCGATCATCGTCATGTTCATCTCGAACAGCGAGCCGCCCTCCGGCACGACGGCCATGTCCAGTTCGCGGGCGGCCTGGACGATCTGCTGGCGCTGTTCCCGGCGCGGCTGGTTGTAGCTCTTGACCGACCAGGCACCCGACGCCTGCAACCGGCGGAGGTGGCCGCGCGCGTCGTCGAGGCTGTCGATCTTCGCGGTGAACGGCGTGGTCGCGCCGTACAGGACGGTGCCGGTAGAGAAGATGCGGGGGGCGACGATCTGGCCGTCCTTGCCCAGTTCGGACGCGGCAAAGATTTCGCTCGTCGTGTTGGACGGATCGTGGATGGTGGTGACGCCGAACGCGAGGCCGGCGTAGTTGACCCAGCTTTGCTGCGGCACGATGTCGTCCGACCCCATGCTGCCGTGCCAGTGGCCGTCGATCAGGCCGGGCATGATCGTCTTGCCGGTGGCGTCGATGACCTTCGTGCCGGTGGGCACCGTGACGTCGGGGCCGACGGCCTCGATCCGGTTGCCGTTCAACAGGATCGTGCCGCGCTCGATCACTTCCGTCCCGCCGCGCATCGTCAGCAGGCGGGCGTTGGTGAACGCGACGCGGCCGGTGGGCGCGTCGTACGGGCGACGGAAACCGAGTTCGATGCCGCTGGTCGCAACCGGCGGCAGGGTGGTGGGCGCACCGTCGACGAACGCGAAATCGTTGCGCGTTTCGCGGCCGTAAAGCTGCGAACCGAGCGTCCACCAGAGCTTGTTGCTATCGCCGGACCAGTGGATCCAGTCGCCCGCGTCGCGCGTGACCTGGAACATCGGCAGCGCCTTCTGGTCCGCGGACAGTTCGACCGCGGTGCCGGTGCGCGCGAACGGCACGACGCGCGCCTGGAACCGCTCGGTCCAGGCGAGCCATTTCTCGTCGGGCGAGACGGCGTAGTTGCGCGCGAACTCGGACGAGGCGTGGGCGCGTTCCTCGGTGCCGTTCAGCGCGATCGACTTGAGCAATATCTTCTTGTTCTCGCGCGCGGTGAAGAACAGCCGGTCCGAACTCGCGCCGAATTGCGGTGTGCTGCCGCTGTCGGTCAGCAGCCGAGCGGGGCCGCCGGCGGTGGGTACGACGTAGATGCCGGTCTCGCGGCCGTTGACGGGGGACGTCAGGTAACCGTCTGAAACCTTTGAATAAGCGACGGTCTTGCCGTCGGGTGAGAAGACCGGTTCGATATAGTTGCCGGGCTGCGTCGTGATCGTGCGCGCGGTGCCGCCCGACGCGGATACGGTCTGGATCGCGCCCTGTTTCTCGTCCGACCAGGTCGCGAACACGATCTGGCGGCCGTCGCGTGACCAGCTCGGGTTGAGTTCGAACGCGTCGGTCTGCGTCGTCAGGCGGCGCGGGGTGCCGCCGGCGACGTCGCGGATCCAGAGGTGGCCGAGCGCATCGAACACGACGCGGCGGCCGTCCGGCGAGACATGGGCCGAGCGGATCATCTTCACGTCGAACTGCGTCGGCGCGACGTCGACCGCGTGGCGGACGGCCTGCGTGATGCGGCGCGTGCCGGCGACGTGGAACGGGATGTCGGCCACAGCCTTGCTGGCGACGTCGATCCGCTTGATCCCGCCGCCCGCCCAGAACAGGATCGAGCGGTTGTCGGGCGTCCAGTCCATGCCGGGATAGACGCCCTGGATCGCCCAGGTTTCCTGCATGTCGCGGTCGAGGATATCGGTCAGCGGCGTTTCGCGGCCGCTTGCGATATCAAGCACATAGAGCGTGGACTTGTAACGGTCCCTGCGGATGAAGGCGAGGCTCTTGCCGTCGGGCGAGGGGGTGGGGCGGATGGAGCCGCCGGGGCCGGAGACATATTTCTCGATCTTGCCGGTCGTGCGGTCGAGCCGCTGAATGGCGTAGATCTCGCCGTTCACGTCCTTTGAGTATTCGAACACCTCGCCCGGCGTGACGTCGTCGGAGAAATAGAGGTAGCGGCCGTCGGGCGAGAAGGCCGGCTCGTTGGTATCCTTCTGGTCGGTGCGCTTCTTGGTCATCTGCACCCCGCCGCCACCGGCGCGGTGGTAGAGCCACATTTCGCCCGCACCCAACGAGCGGGTGCCGGTGAAATGCTTGCGCGCGACGATATAGTCGCTGTCGGGGGTCCAGTCGGCCTGGTTGAGCAGGCGGAAATCCTCCTTCGTCACCTGCGTCGTCTTGCCGCCGGCGCGGTCGACGATCCAGATATTGTCGCCGCCGCCGCGATCGGAGGTGAAGGCGATCCAGCGGCCGTTGGGGGAGTAGCGCGGCTGCATGTCCCACGCCGCACCGCTGGTCAGCGCGCGCGCCTCGCCGCCGCCGATCGGCATGACGTAGAGGTCGCCGAGCAGGTCGAACGCGACCTCGCGCCCGTCGGGTGAGACATCGACCGACAGCCAGGTGCCGGATCGCGTGTCGATTGGGACGTCCTTGTAGGGGCCATGCGGTGCTGCGACGTCCCACTTCGGCTTCTTGTCCGCGTCGGTAACGGGCGCCGGCGTCGGCTGTGCCCAGGCGCTGGTGGATGCGAGGAGCAGGAACGACAGGGTACGCTTCATGGATGGCCTTTCGCGAGATACGCGAAGGCTAGGGCGGATCGGACCGCGAGGGAACCGCTTCCGTCGTGGAACTCTGTGGGGGTCAGCCCCGACGGCTGCGCGATCCGGCGCGGAGGTTCAGGAGATGGCCGGTGGCGACGAGGAGGCCGCCGCCGACGGTCAGCGAGACCTCGGTCAGGCTGTGCGGCACGGCCAGCAGCGCGGTGGCCATGATGCCGAGGCCGAGCGCGCCGACCGTGGCGGGGACACGATCGTGATGAACCCGCCAGCCGCGCCAGAGGGCGAGACCGCTGGCCGGGACCGCGACGACGAGCAACGCGGCATGGAGCCAGGGCAGGTCGGGGATCGCGAGCGCGAAGGCGGGGAGGAGGGCGATCGCCACCGGGATGGCGATGCAGTGGAGCAGGCAGAGGCTCGACAGCATCGCCGCGACCGTGTCGAGCCCCCCGAGCGGGGGCTTGGCGACCACGGTCGCGGGGGCCACGGGGTGATCGCCGTGGCAATGGGTATGGCAGCTATCGCTCATTCCGGTGATATAGCGCCATGATATATTATATCAAGCGCTATCTCATGCCCGATCAGCTGCCGCGTGGGGGCTGATGCAGCTGGTCGCGGCGATATTCGCCCTGCCGTTCGAACATCCAGCCGGGATATTCGGGTGGCAGCGCGCTGACCAAGTCGAGCGTCTTCAGCTCCTCGACGCTGAGCACGACGTCGGCGGCGGCGATGTTCTCGGACAGCTGCTCGACGCGCTTGGCGCCGACGATGACGCTGGTCACGACCGGCTGGTGGAGCAGCCAGGCCAGCGCGATCTGCGCGACTGAGACGCCCTTAGCCTCCGCGATCGGGCGCATCGCGTCGATGACGGTGTAGGCGCGGTCCTTGTTCACGGGCGGGAAGTCGAACGCGGCGCGGCGGCCGTCGCCGGTGCCGGGGTTGTCGCGATCATATTTGCCGGAGAGCAGACCGCCGGCCAGCGGGCTCCAGACCATGAGGCCGACGCCTTCCGACCGCATCATCGGTACCAGTTCGCGCTCGAGGTCGCGGCTGGCGATCGTGTAATAGGCCTGGAGCGTCTTGATGCTGGCCAGCCGTTCGCGCGCGGAGATGCCGAGCGCCTTGGTGATCTGCCACGCGGCCCAGTTCGACACGCCGATGTAGCGGACATGGCCGTGCTGGACGAGGATATCGAGCGCTTCGAGCTGCTCCTCCATCGGGGTCGCGTCGTCGAAGCCGTGAATCTGGTAGAGGTCGATATGGTCGAGCTGGAGCCGCTTGAGGCTGGCCTTGCACGCGGCGATCAGGTGGGAGCGCGATGCGCCGCGCTGGTTGGGGCCTTCGCCGGTCGGGCCGAACGCCTTGGTCGCGACGACGACCTCGTCGCGGGCGATGCCGAGATTGCGGATCGCCTGGCCGGTGATCTCCTCCGACACGCCGACCGAATAGACGTCTGCGGTGTCGATGAAGTTGATGCCGCCGTCGAGCGCCGCCTTGACGAGGCCGTCGGCGTCGGACTGCTGCAGCTGGCCGATCTTGCTCCACATGCTGTCGCCGCTGCCCCCGAACGTCATGGTGCCGAGGCAGAGTTCGGAGACGAACAGGCCGGTGCGGCCCAAGGTGTTCATGCGCATGGGTTCAATCTTTCGATGTGGGTGTCGGGGGCGGAACGCATGGCGGGGGGGAAGGTGACGCGGAAACGACAAAGCCCTCCCCCCATCGGGGGGAGGGTTGGGTGGGGGGCGTCACTGGGTGGAAGGTTTGAGGGCTTGGCGATGGCGGCAGCGATGGCCAGTCGCGTTGCGTCCAGGGCAGCCCCCCACCCCGGCCCCCCCCCCCCGGTGGGGGGAGGGAGGTGTTTTACTGGCCGTAGTCGCTGGTGCTGGCGAGCCCGATCGCTTCGCGGGCGGCGGCGAAGAGGGCGCCGGATTTTGCCTCGCATTCGCGCTGTTCGGCGGCGGGATCGCTGTCGGCGACGATGCCGGCGCCGGCCTGGACGTGCATGACGCCGTCCTTCAGCACCGCGGTGCGCAGCACGATGCAGCTGTCCATCCCGCCGTCGGGCGAGAAATAGCCGACGCCGCCGCCATAGGGTCCGCGGCTTTCGGGTTCGAGCTCGGCGATCACCTGGCAGGCGCGGACCTTGGGCGCGCCGGAGACGGTGCCGGCCGGGAAGCCGGCGAACAGCGCATCGAGCGGCCCGACGCCGGGGGCGATCTTGCCGACCACGTTCGACACGATGTGCATGACGTGGCTGTAGAATTCCACGCCGTAGCTGTCCGTTACCGTGACGGTGCCGGCCTGCGCTACACGGCCGACATCGTTGCGGCCAAGATCGAGCAGCATGAGATGTTCGGCGCGTTCCTTCGGATCGGCGAGCAGTTCGGCGCGGTTGGCGGCGTCCTCGGCCGCGGTTTTGCCCCGCGGGCGGGTGCCGGCGATGGGGCGGATCGTCACCTCGCCATCGCGCGCCCGGACCAGGATTTCGGGGGATGAGCCGATGATCGCGAAGCCGGGCAGGTCGAGATAATAGAGGAAGGGCGACGGGTTGATCCGGCGGAGTGCACGGTAGAGATCGAGCGGCGGGAGCGGGAAGTCCATCGTGAAGCGCTGCGCCAGCACGACCTGGAAGATGTCGCCCGCCGCGATATAGTCCTTCGCACGCGCGACCATCCCGCCGTAGCGGCCGGCGGGCATGACCGGAGTGACGACCGGTTCGGCCGCGTCGCCGGGGATCGCGGTCCGCGCGGGGATCGGTGCCGCGAGGCGAGCGAAAGTCGCGTCGATCTGCTCGACCGCGGCGGCGATCTGGTCGGCTGGATCGCGCGCCGGATCGGGCCAGAGCGGGGCGACGATGTGCAGTTGGTCGGTCAGCCGATCGAACACCAGCACCAGCGTCGGCCGGACGAACAGCATGTCGGGCACGTCGATCGCGGTGTCGGCGGGGCGGGGGAGCCGCTCGACGAGGCGGATCGTCTCGTAGGCGAAATAGCCGACGAGGCAGGCGAGGGCGGGCGGCATGTCGGCCGGCACGTCCATCCGGCATTCGGCGACGAGGTTGCGCATCGCGAGCAGCGCGCCGTCCTTCGAGGGCATGAAGGCCTCGCGGTCGGTCGCCCAGTGGCGGTTGATCTCCGCCGTGTCGCCGCGCGCGCGGAAGACGAGGTCGGGGGCGAGGCCGACCATCGAATAGCGGCCGCGCTGCGATCCGCCCTCGACCGATTCGAGCAGGAAGTCGCCGCGGCCGGGCTCCATGAGCTTGAGCGCGGCGGCGACCGGCGTGTCGCAATCGGCGATCCGGCGCCGTGCGACCAGGGCGGGGCGGCCGGCGTTGAGCGCCGCATGGGCGGTCGCGTCGGCGTCCTTCACGTCCGTCATCACGGGATGACGGAGCTTTGCAGCAGGCTGGTCTTGAATCGGGCGATCGCGGCGGCGTCGCGCTTCACGTTGATGTCCTTCATGATCGCGGCGATCAACTGATCGGCATATTCGTTGCCGAGCGCGCGGCCGAATTCGTCGCGGGTTGCGGCGACGAGCTGCGGCTGGGTGCGGATGTCGCCCTTCTTCACGCTGTTCAACTGGACGACGTACCAGCCGGCACCGCTCTGGTCGGGGATCGTGCGGACCTTGCCGGGTGCCATGGTGAAGAGCAGCTGGACCGGGGCCGGGACCGCCTGACGCGCCTGGGCGAGATCGATCTGGCGACCGCCGCCGGTCTGCGGCGCGGGCAGCTTCACGCCGGCACCGGCGAAGGCGGCGGCGAGCGACATGCCGCGATTGGCCTTGGCCGCGATCGTGTTCGCGACCTGCTGTGCCTGGGCCGAGGCGCGTTCGGCGGTCAGCGCGGCGACGACGGTGGCGCGGACCTGCGCCAGCGGGATCGGCGCGGCGGGCACGACATCGACCACGTCGAGCAGCGCGTAGCTGCTGGGGCCGACGGTTTCGACGCTGGGGTCGTCGTCTTCGCCGGCCTGGAACGCGGCCTTCAGCAGCGGCTGCAGCGTGGCGTCGGGCTTGAACGCCGGGTTCGTCGGGGCGGCGCCGGTAGGGAGCAGCGGCGGGGTGGTCACGACCTGCAGCCTGTTGGCGGTCGCGGCCTGTTCGAAGGTGGAGCCGTCGTCGATCGCATCGCCGATCTTGGCGACGCGATCTGCCAGCGCGGCATCGGTCGCGCGCTTCGTCAGGTCGGCGACCAGCGCACCGCGGACGGCGGCGAGCGGCGTCTGCGCCGTGCGGGTGATCGCGTCGACGCGGACGATGTGCCAGCCGAGCGGCGACTTGATCGGGTCGGTCGTCGCACCCTGTGCGGCTGCGAAGGCGGCGGCGGCGACGGCGGGCGAGGAGAGCCCGGCCAGTTCGGACTGGGACTTGGCGCCGAGCGCCGTGTCGCGCGGGCCGAAGCCGGCGGATTGGGCCGCGGCGGCGAACGGCGTGCCGGAGCGGATGCGGGTGACGAGCGCACGGGCGGCGGCCTCGGTCGGCAGCAGAACCTGCGACAGGGTCCGCTTCTCGCTAGCGGCATATTGCGCGGCATTCGCCTTGTAGGCGGCGGCGATCTCGGCCTCAGTCGGGGCGGGGACGGCGCCGAGCTGGCTGGCGTCGATCGCGGCGTAGCGCAGGACGCGCCGTTCGGGCAGCGTGAAGGCGGCGATGTTCTTGCGGTAGAAGGCGTCGATCTGCGCTGGCGTCGGGGCCGGGCCCTGCGGCATGGCGGCGGCCGGCACGAAGCCGATCGTGCCGTCGCGGCGGTCGAGCAGCATGGCGGCATAAGGCGTCACGAGCGCGTCGGTGGCGCGGGCGCCGCCGGCGACGGGGCCGAGGATCTGGCGGCGGATCGCGTCGCCGGCGATGTCGGCGCGGAGCTGGGTTTCGGAAATGCGTTCGCGGGCGAGCAGGCTGCGGAACGTGGCTTCGTCGAACTTGCCGGTCGGGCCCTGGAACGCCGGGATGCTGGCGATTTCGCCGTCGACGAGCCGCTTCGACGCGGTGAAGCCGTGGTCGCGGCCCCACAGTTCGACGGCCTTTGCGGAGATGACCCGCTGCAGGGTTCCCTCGACCCCGCCGCCGGCGACGAACGCGGCCATCGTCAGGCCGGGCTGCTGCTGCAACGCTTGGGTATAGGCCTCGCGAACGCGGCGGTCGGCCTCGACCGAGCCGATCGACCCGCCGTCCATCGATGCGAGCGTCTCACCCTGTGGGCCGGCGCCGCCGCCTAGGCTGTCCATGCCGACGCCCGAGACGACGACCGCGATCGCAACGAGCGCGAGGATGGCGACCGCCAGCCAGGATTTGATCGCGCGGCGGAAGAAGGAAAGCATCGGCAAGCCCGTCGAACAGCTGAAACAAGATGGTCGCTCTACCGGCGCGGGCGGTGCGCGGCAAGGCGCGCGGGGCGGGGGGTGGGCCGTGCCCGGCGGATTGTCATTGCGGGCGGAACCGACCAAGACGACGGCATCACGAGCATGCGCTGGGAGGCTAGATGCGACGGACGTTGATCGCGGGCAATTGGAAGATGAACGGCAGTCGGGCGGCATTGGCCGAACTGGCCGGGATGGCGGCCGCGGCGGCGGAGCATCCTGGGGTGGACGTGGTGGTGTGTCCGCCCGCGACATTGATCGCGGCGGCGCGTGACGCGCGCAGCGACGTGATCATCGGTGCGCAGGATTGCCATGCGGCGGCGGCCGGGCCGTATACGGGCTGCCTGTCGGCGGCGATGCTGATCGAAGCGGGCGCGACGCTGTCGATCGTCGGGCATAGCGAGCGCCGGACCGGGCAGCACGAGACCGATGCCGAAGTGCGCGCCAAGGCGATCGCGGTCATGGCGGCAGGGATGACCGCGATCGTGTGCGTCGGCGAGACCGAGGCGCAGCGCGATGCGGGTGATGCGATGCCGGTCGTGGCGGCGCAGGTTGCCGGTTCGGTGCCGGACGATGCGACCGCGGACCGGCTGGTCGTCGCGTACGAACCACTATGGGCGATCGGGACCGGGCGGGTGCCGTCGATCGCCGACGTGACCGAGATGCACGCGATGATCCGGACGCGGTTGTCGGCCAAGCTGGGCGCGGAGACGGCGGCGGCGGTGCGGATCCTGTACGGCGGTTCGATGAATGCGGGGAATGCCGCGGCGTTGCTGGCGGTGGCGGACGTCGACGGCGGGCTGGTCGGCGGGGCGAGCCTGACCGCGGACGCGTTCGTGCCGATCATCCGGGCGGCCGCAGCGCTCGGTTGATGCGCGCGCGTTGATTCGCTAAGCGCCGTGACAGCACGCGCCGGCGGCGCATCCCCAGACAGATTGCGGCCTCAATGTTCACCTTCCTTCTCATCGTCCACGCCATCATCGCCGCAGGGCTAGTCACCGTCATCCTGATGCAGCGGTCGGAAGGCGGCGGGCTGGGCATGGGCGGCAGCCCGTCGGGCCTGATGAGCGCGCGCGGGGCGGCCGATTTCCTGACCCGCGCGACGACCGTGCTGGCGAGCGCATTCGTGCTGATGAGCATCCTGCTGGCGGTGATGGCGACGATGTCGCGCGCGCCGAGCACGATCGATGCGTCGCTGGCGCGGCGCCCGGCACCGGTCGCAGGTGGCGTACCGATGGCGGGCGAGACGCCGGCGCCCGGGGCCGATCCGGTTGCGGCAGCTGCGGCGGCGGGTGCGGTGGCACCGAGCGCGTTGAGCAACGGTGCGGCGGCGATCACCGATACGCCGATCACGAACCCGCCGGCGACGGTGCGGACCGACCCGACCGCAGCCGCGACGCCGCGTCCGGCAACGCGGGCGGCCGAACGTGCCACGCGGCGCGAGCGTCCGGCGGCAGAGCGGACGCCTGCAGCCCGGGCCACCACGCCGACCGCGCAGTCGAGCACGACGCCGACGCTGCCGATCATCACCGCACCGGCCCCGACGACGCCGAGCAACTCTTCGGGTCAGTAAGGACGTTTTCCCATCGCGGTGGGCTTCCGATGGTCCGCCGCGTTTGGAGGATCTCGCGGCGTATCGCGGTGACGATCGCCGTTCCATCCACAGCTAATGTCGGTCGTGATGGAGTCGGGGCCTTGCCGTCCCCCACGTCGGGTCGCTAACGCGATACTCCCATGACACGGTTTATTTTTATCACCGGTGGCGTGGTTTCGTCGCTCGGAAAAGGCCTCATGGCCGCAAGCCTCGCGGCGCTGTTGCAGGCGCGCGGCTACACGGTGCGGATCCGCAAGTTCGATCCGTACCTGAACGTCGATCCGGGGACGATGTCGCCCTATCAGCACGGCGAGGTCTATGTGACCGACGACGGGGCGGAGACCGACCTGGACCTCGGCCATTACGAGCGGTTCACCGGCGTGCCGAGCCGGCAGTCGGATAACGTGACGTCGGGCCGGATCTACCAGACGATCATCGCCAAGGAACGGCGCGGCGACTATCTGGGCGCCACGGTGCAGGTGATCCCGCACGTGACCGACGCGATTAAGGAATTCGCGCGGGCCGATACCGACGACCTGGATTTCGTGCTGTGCGAGATCGGCGGGACGGTGGGCGACATCGAATCGTTGCCGTTCATGGAGGCGATCCGCCAGCTGCGGAACGACCTGGGCCGCGACCGGACGTCATTCGTCCACCTGACTTTGGTGCCGTACATCGCCGCCGCGGGTGAGCTGAAGACCAAGCCGACGCAGCATAGCGTGCGCGACCTGACCGCGCTGGGCATCCAGCCCGACGTGCTGGTGTGCCGGTGCGACCGTCCGCTGCCCGACAGCGACCGCGCGAAGATCGCGCTGTTCTGCAACGTGAAGAAGGAAGCGGTGATCCCGGCGCTGGACGCCAAGACGATCTACGGTGTTCCAGTGCAATATCATGTCGAGGGGCTCGACCGCGCGGTGCTCGACTCGTTCGGGCTCGACACGTCGGCGACGCTCGACCTGTCGCGCTGGACCGAGATCGAGGAGCGGCTGAGCCTGCCCGAGGGCGAGGTGACGATCGGCGTGGTCGGCAAATATGTCGGGCTGCAGGATGCGTACAAGTCGTTGCACGAAGCGCTGGTCCATGGCGGGATCGCCAACCGGGTGAAGGTGCATATTCGCTGGCTGGATGCGGAGCTGTTCGAGCAGGATGCTGACGGGCTTGCGGCGCAGCTGGAGCCGCTGCACGCGATCCTTGTGCCGGGCGGGTTCGGCGAGCGCGGGTCAGAAGGCAAGATCGCCTCGGTCCGGTTCGCGCGCGAACGCAAGGTGCCGTATTTCGGGATCTGCCTGGGGATGCAGATGGCCTGCGTCGAAGGCGCGCGGAACACGGCCGGGCTGGCCGATGCGTCGACGACCGAGTTCGGCGCGACGGCGGAGCCGGTGGTCGGGCTCATCACCGAATGGATGACCGAGGCGGGGCTGCAGACGCGCGCCGCCGGTGGCGACCTGGGCGGGACGATGCGGCTGGGCGCCTATGACGCGAAGCTGGCCGACGGGAGCCGGGTGGCCGGGATCTACGGCAGTGATGCGATCACGGAGCGGCACCGCCACCGCTACGAGGTGAACGTGCATTACCGCGAGGCGCTGGAGAAGGGCGGGCTGGTGTTCTCGGGCATGTCGCCGGACGGCGAGCTGCCCGAGATCGTCGAGCGGCCGGATCATCCTTGGTTCGTGGGGGTGCAGTTCCATCCGGAGCTGAAGTCCAAGCCGTTCGCGCCGCATCCGTTGTTTCAGAGCTTTATTGCGGCGGCGGTGGCGCAGAGCCGGTTGGTTTGAGGCTTTAGGTCGGGGCGCATTCCGCGCTGCCTTTGAAAGCGTAAGTTCCCCGGCGGAGGCCGGGGCCTAGGTGAAGCGGTGGCGTCTAGGCCCCCGCCTGCGCCGGGGAACTTTCGAGGTCTGGTAAAGGACTGGCTGGACGGCGAAATTGCGCTTGGTTCAAGCTCGATCCCCGCGTCTGCGGGGATACCATTGCGGTCGGCATCTGCCTTGAACGTAGCTGGACGTGAATGTGGGCGCGTCCCGTTCGAGGCGCGCCCACATTCATTCAGCTTTGAGGCTCAGGCCTGCGTGACGGTCGCGTCGATGCCGCCGGTGACGGGGACGTCGGACGGGTTCGGGACGACCGGGTCGCTCGGCGTGGGCGGCGTCGGGTCGACCGGGGTCGGGACCGGGACATCGACGGGCATCGTGCCGGGGACTTCGGGGACGGGGGGCTGGCTGGCCATGGGGCGTTCCTCTTCTCGTGTTGAGAAGGGTTAACGCAGGAGGCAGCATCGGGACGCATCGGCGGGTTTAGAAAAGCAGGTAAGCCTGTAAAAGCAAACGTCCGAGCCGTTTCCGACCCGGACGCCTGCGTGACGATCGCTCGTCAGCCCCCATTTTTTAGCCTGGGCTCTCATGTGACCGCCCCCTGACGATCGCATGGGCTCCGAAGGCCTCCCCGAACCATGGCGTTGCCTGTGTTCGTGCAACCGGATTACGCCGCGATGAACGGTCTGTCATCCGCCGTATCGCCCCTGGTGTGCGAAAGGTGGCACCCTGTGTCTGGGTTGCAACAATATCGCCGGCTTGTCGGGGCGGGGGCGGCGTTCTAGAGCGGTTTCGCCCCGTCAACGGCCCGGATACCCAAGTTCGATGCGTCTTTCCCGTTATCTGTTGCCCGTAATGAAGGAGTCGCCCGCCGACGCCCAGATCGTCAGCCACAAGCTGATGCTGCGCGCGGGGCTGGTGCGGCAGACCGCGGCCGGAATCTATGCCTGGCTGCCGCTCGGGCTGAAGGTGCTGCGCAATATCGAGCGGATCGTGCGCGAGGAGCAGGATCGGTCCGGCGCGGTCGAGATGCTGATGCCGACGATGCAGTCCGCCGAGCTGTGGCGGCAGTCTGGGCGGTACGACGCCTACGGACCGGAGATGCTGCGGATCACCGACCGGCACGACCGCGAGATGCTGTTCGGGCCGACCAACGAGGAGATGGTGACGTCGCTGTTCCGCGATGCCGCGCGGAGTTACCGCGACCTGCCGCGCACGCTGTACCATATCCAGTGGAAGTTCCGCGACGAGGTGCGGCCGCGCTTCGGCGTGATGCGCGGGCGCGAGTTCCTGATGAAGGACGCCTATTCGTTCGACATGGACGAGGCGGGCGCGCGGCACAGCTACAACCGCATGTTCGTCGCCTATCTGCGGACGTTCGCGCGGATGGGGCTGCGCGCGATCCCGATGCAGGCCGATACCGGGCCGATCGGCGGGGACCTGTCCCACGAATTCATCGTGCTCGCCCCGACGGGTGAGAGCGACGTGTTCTATCATTCGAACTGGGATGCCTCGGCCGAACCGGCGGAGGTCGATTTCGACGATGCGGCGGCGTTGCAGGGCGTGGTCGACGGCTACACGCAGGATTATGCCGCCACCGACGAGAAGCGCGACGAGGCGCGCGAGGCGGCGGCGGGCGACGCACTGCGCCAGTCGCGCGGCGTCGAGGTGGGGCATATCTTCTACTTCGGCACAAAATATTCGGCCTCGATGGGGCTGGCGGTGCAGGGCACGGACGGGACGCCGGTCAACCCGCATATGGGCAGTTACGGGATCGGGGTCAGCCGGCTGGTCGGCGCGATCATCGAGGCGAGCCACGACGATCGCGGGATCATCTGGCCGGATGCGATCGCGCCCTATGCGGTTGGGCTGATCAACATGCGGGTGGACGATGCGGGCTGCACCGCGGCGGCGGACGACCTGTACGCGCGACTGCAGGCGGCGGGGATCGAGACGCTGTACGACGATCGCGACGAGCGTGGCGGGGCGAAGTTCGCGACGATGGATCTGGTCGGTGTGCCCTGGCAGATCGTGATCGGGCCGAAGGGGATCGAGAAGGGCGTCGTCGAGCTGAAGCGACGGGCATCGGGCGAGAAGGTCGAACTGAGCGCCGACGAGGCCTTGGCGCGGGTGCGGGGGTGACGCTTTCGTCCGTGCCCGAGACATTGTCCGTCATCCCGGCGCAGGCTGGGATCTCCCTGCGGCTTGGTCCCACCCGGCCTAAGGGAGATCCCGGCTTTCGCCGGGATGACGCCCTGTGGGGGGCGTCATGATCCTGAACCGCTACGAGCGCATGATTGCGAAGCGCTACCTCCTACCGGGCAAGGGTGAGTCCTTCATCTTCCTGGTCGCGTCGATCAGCATGATCGGGGTGATGCTGGGCGTCGCCGCGCTGATCACCGTGATGAGCGTGATGAACGGGTTCCGCGCGGACCTGTTCGACAAGACCGCGGGGTTGAACGGCCATGCCGTGGTGCAGGGTTATGGCGGGTCGCTGCCCGACTGGCGCGCGATCGTGCGGGAAGCGCGGGCGACGCCGGGGGTGACGGAGGCGACGCCGCTGATCGAGCAGCCGCTGATGGGGAGCCTGAACGGCCGCGTCGCGGGCATTCTGGTGCGCGGCATGGAGATGCGCGACATCACCGGCAATCCGCTGATCCGCGACAATATCGTTGCCGGCAGCCTGGCGAACATCAAGCCGGGGTCGGGCGAGGTCGCGATCGGCGCGCGGCTGGCTGAGACGCTGGGCGCGTCGGTCGGCGCACCGATCACGGTGATCAGCCCGCAAGGCCAGACGACGCCGTTCGGCACGCTGCCGCGCTCGGTCGGCTATACGGTCGGCGCGATCTTCGAGGTCGGGGTGTATGATTACGACAATGCGTTCGTGATCATGCCGATGCAGGACGCGCAGACTTTGCTGATGCTGGGCGACAGCGTGAGTATGGTCGAACTGGTCACCACCAATGCCGACAAGGTGCAGGACATCGTCAAGCCGCTGGTCCCCAAGATTGCGGGCCAGGCGGAGATCCGCGACTGGCGGCAGAATAATGCCGCCTTGTTCGAGGCGCTGAGCGTCGAGCGCGTGGTGATGTTCTGGATCCTGTCGCTGATCATCCTGGTGGCGGCGTTCAACATCCTGTCGTCGCTGATCATGCTGGTGCGCGCCAAGACGCGCGACATCGCGATCCTGCGCACGATGGGCGCATCGCGCGGGGCGATGATCCGGATATTCATGACGGTGGGCGTCACGGTGGGCGCGCTCGGCACGCTGGCGGGCGTCGCGCTGGGGTTCATCCTGCTGTATTTCCGGCAGGGGATCGTCGACGGGGTGCAATATCTGTCGGGGCAGAATCTGTGGGATCCGTCGATCCGGTTCCTGACCGAAATGCCCGCGCGGACCGACCCGGTCGAGGTGTTCGCGATCATCGCGATGGCGATCGGTTCGACGTTCCTGTTCACGCTGTACCCGGCGTGGAAGGCGGCGAGCACGGACCCGGTGCAGGTGCTGCGTTATGAATGATGGGGTTCGCGGCATGACCGACGTGCTGACAGTCACCGGCCTGAAGCGCAGTTTCGTGCAGGGCGACGTGACGATCGAGGTGTTGCGCGGCGTCGACCTGACGGTCGGAGCGGGCGAGATCGTGGCGCTGGTCGGGCCGTCGGGGTCGGGCAAGTCGACGATGTTGCAGGCTGTCGGGCTGCTCGAGGGCGGGTTCGAGGGATCGATCCGGATCGCGGGCGAGGAGGCGGCGCAGCTGGACAGCGACGGGCGGACGCGGGTGCGGCGCGACGCGCTGGGCTTCGTGTACCAGTTCCACCATCTGCTGCCCGATTTCTCCGCGGCGGAGAATGTCGTGCTGCCCGCGCTGATCCGCGGGGGCACGCGGGCTGAGGCGCAGGCGCGGGCCGAGACCTTGCTGACCGCGCTGGGGCTCGGCCACCGGCTGTCGCATCGGCCGAGCCGGTTGTCGGGGGGCGAGCAGCAGCGTGTCGCGGTGGCGCGTGCGCTCGCCAACCGGCCGAAGCTGGTGCTGGCGGACGAGCCGACCGGCAATCTGGACGAACATACCGCCGACATCGTGCTGGGCGAGTTCCTGCGGCTGGTGCGCGGCGAGGGCTCCGCGGCGCTGGTGGCGACGCACAACGAACGGCTGGCCGCCAAGATGGACCGCGTCGTTCGGTTGCACGAGGGGCGGGTGAGTGTCGTCTCCTGACGCTGCGCGCGTGGGGTTGATCGCGTGACGCTGCACGTCTGGTGGCTGTTCGTGCTGGCGGTGGTCGTGCTGTGCGGCACGCCGGGGCCGAACATGCTGCACGTCATGACGCGGAGCGTCCGGTTCGGCCTGCGGCGGAGTCTCGCTGCGATGGCGGGGTGCCTGGTGGCGCTGGTCATCGTGCTGTGCGCGTCGGCCCTGGGGTTGAGCGCGGTGATGATGGCGTCGCCGTGGCTGTTCGGGGTGTTGCGTTATGTCGGCGTCGCGTACCTGCTGTACCTCGGCATCAGGGCGTGGCGAGGCGGGGATGCGCCGCTGGATGTCGGGTCGGGCGCGATCGGGGCTTATGGGTCCAGCGCGCAGCTGTTCCGCGGCGGGTTCGCGATCGGGATCAGCAACCCGAAGCTGCTACTGTTCGCCGCCGCCTTCCTGCCGCAGTTCGTGGATCGGACGCAGCCGCAGGGGACGCAGTTCGCGATCCTGATCGCGACCTTCGCGGTGGTGGAGGCGGGCTGGTACGCGATCTACGCGACGGGGGGTGCGAAGCTGGTCGCGTATCTCGACCGGCCGGCGGCGATGCGGGTGTTCAATCGCGTGACGGGGGCGCTGTTTATTGGTTTTGGGGTGGCTTTGCTCGGGGTGCGGGTCTGAGCTTCTGAGTTACGCTGGTTTCGCGGTTGGCTTCTCGGCTTCGCTCGAAGAGGCCCTCGATTTCCCTCGGGATGGACGAAAGTACAACCCCGTTTCGTTCGAGCTTGTCGAGAACTCAGCGCGGCGTTCTCGACAGGCTCGAACCGAACGGCGTAGGCGTTGAGGGGAAAAAAATAAGGTGACCCAGAGCCCTCGTGATCCGGATCGCGTTTCTCCTGGCATGTCACTGACTCGTCGCATTCTTTGCGCGTGGTCCGCGTCGCGCTCTTTCACGAATCGTTCCTGCGCCCCATAGGGTGGGGATGCCGCACAACGCCTTCGTACCGCTCCGGATTTTCTCCGCCTTCACGATGCTGGAGGGGGCGATCGAGCCGAAGGCGATCGCGACGCAGGCGCGCAAGCTGGGGTTTCCGGCGGCCGCGATTACGGACCGCAACGGGCTGTACGGTGCGATGCCGTTTTGCGAGGGGGCGACCAAGGCTGGCGTACAGCCTATCGTCGGCGCGTTGCTCGGTGTGTGCCGGCCGGGGATCGCGGCGGGAAAGCCGGCGGTCATCGACTGGCTGGCGCTCTATGCGCAGGACACGCAGGGTTACGACAATCTGTGCGCGCTCGTTTCGGCGGCGCATCTCGACCGGCCGGGGCATGAGGATGCGCATGTGCCGATGGCGTATCTCGACGGGCGGACGGACGGGCTGATCGCACTGACCGCGGCGGGCGAGGGTGCGCTGGCCCGGATGTTGGCGGAGGAGCAGGCGGACGCGGCGGCGGACTATGTCGAGCGGCTGGAGGCGTTGTTTCCGCAGCGGCTCTATATCGAACTGGCGCGGCGCGGGCATGAGGTGGAGGAGCGTGCGGAGGCGGCGCTGCTGGCGATGGCCTATGCGCGCGACCTGCCGATCGTGGCGACGAACCCGTCCTGTTTCGCCGAGGCGGATTTTCATCCCGCGCATGACGTGATGCTGTGCATCGCCGGGTCGGCGTATCTAGAGACGGAGGAGCGCAAGCGGTCCTGCGTCGACGACTGGATGAAGCCGGCGGACGAGATGCGGCGGATGTTCGCGGACCTGCCCGAGGCGATCGCCAACACGCTGGTGGTGGCGCAGCGTTGCGCGGTGATGGCACCGACGCGGAAACCCATCCTGCCCAGTCTCGCCGGCGACCGCGAGGGCGAGGCGACGATGCTGCGCGACGATGCGCGCGCGGGGCTGATCCAGCGGCTGGAAAAGGCCGAGGCGGCGGGCGCCCCGCGGCCAGGTGAGGGATCGATCGCGGAACGTTATCCCGACTATTTCGAACGGCTCGATTTCGAGCTGGACGTCATCGTGAACATGGGATTCCCGGGCTATTTCCTGATCGTCGCCGATTTCATCAAATGGGCGAAGGAGCAGGATATTCCGGTCGGCCCGGGGCGTGGATCGGGTGCGGGTTCGGTGGTCGCCTGGGCGTTGACCATCACCGATCTGGACCCGCTGAAGCTTGGCCTGCTGTTCGAGCGGTTCCTGAACCCGGAACGCGTGTCGATGCCCGATTTCGATATCGATTTCTGCGAAACGCGGCGTGGCGAGGTCATCAGCTACGTCCAGGCGAAATATGGTCGCGACCATGTGGCGCAGATCATCACCTTCGGTCGGCTGAAGGCGCGCGCGGTGTTGAAGGACACCGGACGCGTGCTGCAGATGAGCTATGGCCATATCGACCGGCTGGCCAAGCTTGTGCCGAACCATCCGACCGATCCGTGGACGCTGGACCGCGCGCTGAACGGCGTGTCCGAACTGGCGGCGGAATATCGCGAGGATGCGCAGGTCCGGCGGCTATTCGACCTGGCGCGCAAGCTGGAGGGCCTGCCGCGCCATTCGTCGACGCATGCCGCGGGCGTGGTGATCGGGGACCGGCCGCTCGACCAGTTGGTGCCGCTTTACCGCGATCCGCGGTCGGACATTCCGGTGACGCAGCTTGACATGAAATATGTCGAGGCGGCCGGGCTGGTGAAGTTCGATTTTCTCGGGCTGAAGACGCTGTCGGTGCTGCAGAAGGGCGTGCAGATGCTGGCCAAGAACGGCGTCGAGGTGGATCTCGGCACGCTCGGCTGGGACGATCCGGCGGTCTATGCGCTGCTGCAGAAGGGCGACACGGTCGGCGTGTTCCAGCTGGAATCCGAGGGGATGCGGCGGACGCTTGCGGCGGTGCGGCCGACCAATTTCGGTGACATCATCGCACTTGTGTCGTTGTACCGGCCGGGGCCGATGGACAATATTCCGATGTTCGGGGCGCGCAAGAACGGGCGCGAACCGATCGAATATCCGCACCCGTTGCTCGAGACGATCCTGGGCGAGACGTACGGAATCTTCGTCTACCAGGAACAGGTGATGCAGGCCGCGCAGATCCTGGCGGGCTATTCGCTGGGCGAGGCGGACATGCTGCGCCGCGCGATGGGCAAGAAGATCCAGGCGGAGATGGATGCGCAGCGCGCTGGGTTCGTCGACGGATGCCTGCGCGTGAACGGTATCCCGGCGGCGCAGGCGAACACGCTGTTCGACTTGATCGACAAGTTCGCCGGCTATGGCTTCAACAAGAGCCACGCGGCGGCCTATGCCTTGCTGGCGTATCAGACCGCGTGGCTGAAGGCGCATCACAAGCCGGAATTCTACGCCGCGTCGATGTGTTACGACATGGCCCTGACCGACAAACTGGCGATCTGGACCGACGATATGCGGCGGATGGGGGTCGCGTGCCGTGCGCCGTGCGTGAACGCGTCGGATGCCGAGTTCTCGGTCGAGGACGGCGAGGTGCGGTTCGGGCTGGGCGCGTTGAAGGGTGTCGGCGAAAAGGCGATGGAATTGCTGATCGCCGAACGGGCGGCGAACGGGCCGTTTGCGGGGCTCGATGATTTTGCCGGGCGGGTCGATCCGCGGCTGCTCAACCGGCGGCAGCTGGAGGCGCTGGCGGGCGCGGGCGCGTTCGACGGCATCGCGCCGGACCGGGCGAGCGTGTTCGCCGGCGCGGAAACGGTGTTGGCGCATGCGGCGAGCGCGCTGAACGAGCGCACCAGCGGGCAGGGTGGGCTGTTCGGCGATATCGGCGGGGGTGCCTCGTCGATCCGGTTGCCGAAGGCGGAGCCGTGGACACTGGCGGAGCGGATGGCGGCGGAGAAGGAGGCGTTCGGCTTCTATTTCTCGGCGCATCCGACCGATCGGTACCGCCATATCGCGACGGCGCTGGGCGCGCGGAGCTTTTCCGAACTGTCGAGCTATCCGCCGACCGTCGATGGCGGGCGGAGCGAGGCGCGGATGGCGTTGCTGATCGAGAGCGCGGGCTGGCGCACATCCGCGAAGGGGCGGCGGTACCTGATGGCCACCTGTTCCGATGCGTCGGCGCAGTTCGTGGCGACATGCTTCGACGACGAGATCGCAGCGGACCTGGAGGGTGCGGCGCGGACCGGAAGCTGCGGCTTTGCGCGGGTCGAGCTGGACCGCAAGGCGGGCGAAGAGACGCCGCGCGTGACGATCAAGCATATCCGGCCGTTCGAGGAAATGCAGGGCACGACCAAGCTGAAACTGGTCGTGTCGATCGCCGATCCGGGTGCGGTGGCGGCGCTGGCGCGGATTTGTGCCGGTGCGCGTGGCGGGCGCGGGGATGTGGTTGTGAATGCGGCGGTCGAGGGCGGGGTCGCGGAACTGCGCGTGGCGCGGGACGTGAAGATCGATGCGGAACTGGCGGCGCTGATCGAGCGGGTGCCGGGGATCGATGACATTCGGTTGTTGGCCGGTGAGGCACCGTTGGCTTTGGCTTCTTGAGGTCTTCGTTCTAGCCCCTCTCCTTTAGGGGAGGGGTTGGGGTGGGGGCAACAGCACCACGAATCCAACGTCGCAGTAGTGAAGCGGTCAGCCCCACCCCAACCCCTCCCCTGAAGGAGAGGGGCTAAGAAAAGTTAGAACAACGACAGCTGCGGTCCGCTTGGTGCCTTGAAAAGATCGCAGCGGAGGTCGGGCTTGATGTGGCCGAGCCCGTGGCGGCGGCAGGCGATGCGGAAGCGGGTGCGAAGCAGATCGGCCCAGGGGCCCTGGCCGCGCATCCGGGCGAAGAAGTCGGGGTCGTTGTCGCGGCCGCCACGGATCGACTGGATCGTCGCCATGACCTTGGCCGCGCGGTCCGGGTGATGTTCGTCGAGCCAGGCGCGGAACAGCGGGGCGACTTCGTTCGGGAGCCGGACGGGGAGGAAGAATGCGCCGCTCGCGCCATGTTCGGCGGCGGTCTCGAGGATCGCCTCCATCTCGTGATCGGTGATGTGCGGGATCACGGGGGCGAGCGAGACATAGGCGGGGATGCCGGCGTCGGCGAGCGCGCGGATCGCGGTGAGGCGGCGCTTTGGGTGCGGCACGCGTGGTTCGAGTGTGCGGGCGATGGTCGAGTCGAGCGTGGTGACCGACACAACGACCGTCGCGAGGCCGTCTGCCGCCATGGGGGCGAGCAGGTCGATATCGCGCACGACGCGGTCGGACTTGGTGGTGATGGTAAGCGGGTGGCGCGTTTCGGCGAGCACCGCGATGCAGGCGCGGGTCAGCCGCCAGTCGCGCTCGATCGGTTGATAGGGATCGGTGTTGGTCCCGAACGCGATCGGCCGGACGACATAGCCGGGCTTCTTAAGTTCGGCGCGGAGCAGGTCGGGCGCGTTGGGCTTGGCGAACAGCCGCGTCTCGAAATCCAAGCCGGGCGACAGGTCGAGATAGGCGTGGCTGGGCCGCGCGAAGCAGTAGATGCAGCCATGCTCGCAACCGCGATACGGGTTGATCGAACGGTCGAACCCGATATCGGGCGACTGGTTTCGGGTGATGATTGTGCGGGCCGCCTCGCTCGTGACCGTCGTGCGGAGCGGGGGGGCGCCGCCGTCGAGCTCCTCGCGCGCGTCGAGCCAGTCGCCGTCCGCCTCGCGCGCGGGCAGCGCGAACCGCTTGCTCGTCGCGTTGACGGTGGCGCCGCGGCCGCGCTGGAGTTCGGGGGAACGCATTGACGCAGCGTAGCGGATCGTGGAGAACGTATCAAGAACATGGAGGGCGCGATGGCACGGTTGAACTATGTGGAAATGGCGACGGCTGACACGGCGCGGGACCGGGCGTTCTACGCGGCGGCGTTCGGGTGGGCGATGACGGCGTATGGGCCGTCCTATGCCGCGACGACGACGGGGGATGTGGACCTGGGGATCGACGGTGATCTGCCGGCGGGGACGGCGCCGTTGCCGGTGATCGAGGTGGATGACCTGGAGGCGGCGCAGGTGATGGTCGAGGCGGCGGGTGGCGTCGTGACGGTGGCGACGTTCGGGTTTCCGGGTGGGCGGCGGTTTCATTTTGCCGATCCGAGCGGGAACGTACTGGCGGTGATGCAGGCTGGGTAATTGTTTCCCGTTTGGTTCGAGCTTGTCGAGAACGCCGGGCGGGGTTCTCGACAGGCTCGAACCGAACGGGACCTGGGGGCGCTGTTGCATCTAGGCCCCGGCCTGCGCCGGGGAACGTTCGCGGGTTTGGGCTTAGCGTTCCGTCAGGCGGGGCATCAGGTCGACGAAGTTGCAGGGGCGGTGGCGGCTGTCGAGTTGGTCCTTCAGGATACCGTCCCAGCCGTCCTTGACCGCGCCGGTCGAGCCGGGGAGTGCGAAGAGGTAGGTGCCGCGCGCGACGCCGGCGCAGGCGCGCGACTGGATGGCGGAGGTGCCGATCGTCTGGAACGAGAGCCAGCGGAACAGCTCACCGAACCCTTCGATCTGCTTGTCCCAGACCTGCGCGAACGCTTCCGGTGTGACGTCGCGGCCGGTGACGCCGGTGCCGCCGGTGGAAATGATGACGTCGATCTGCGGGTCGTCGATCCAGCCGTTCAGGCGGGCGACGAGGGTAGGGACGTCGTCCCGCTCGATCGCGCGGGCGGCGACGGTGTGGCCTGCCTCGGTGATGCGGGCGGCGAGGGTGTCGCCGGAGCGGTCGTCGGCCGGGGTGCGGGTGTCGGAGACGGTGAGGGCTGCGATGCGGATGGGGCGGAAGGGGAGGGTTTCGTCGATGGGCATTTTCTGGGCTCGTCGGGTGAGGGCGTGGGGACTGGTCTCTACGCTTGGGAAGTGGTCGGGGTTTCTCCTGGCCGATCCCCCTCTCCCAACCCTCTCCCCGTGGGGCTGAGGGCTTTGCTCACTCGTGGCCTAGCGCTGTCCTCAATTCGCGCCGGAGGTGCTGCGGGCGATGCTGGCCGTTGCGCCGGTGCCGTCCATGCGGATGGCGGTGGCGCCGGACATGCCGGGGAAGCGCGGCCAGAGGCCCTGGGCCATTGCCTTCAGGCTGGCGGAGGCGGCGCCGGACTGGCGCTGGTACATCCAGTAGTTGCGCAGCACGATCGCGACATAGGCACGCGTTTCGTAGAACGGGATCGATTCGATGAAGAGCAGCGGGTCGGTCAGATTGCGGCCACGCTCGTTCCATTTCTGGACCGATCCCGGGCCGGCATTGTAGGCGGCGATGACCTTCGGCAGCAGCCCGCCGGTCATCCAACTCTGTGCGAGCTGTTCCAGATAGGCCTGGCCATATTCGAAATTGACCGAGGGATCGTTCAGGCGGGAGCGGTCGGCGGCCCCTTCGCCGCGGCGCTTGTTGATGAGGTCCGCGGTGCCGGGCAGGACCTGCATCAGGCCGCGCGCGCCGGCGGGGCTGACCGCGCCGACGCGGAACTGCGATTCCTGGAGGGCGTGGGCGAGGATCAGCGACTTGTCGACGCGCCAGCCGCGTTGCGGGGTCCAGCCGGGTGCGGGATAGCGTGCGTTGGCGGACATCCGCGCGCCGACCGGGCCGTTCTGTGCCAGCCAGATCTGCGTCGCGGGCAGGTTCAGCCGGGCGGCGAGGTGGAGCAGCGATTCGTGGTCGGACGGCGAGCCGATCCGCGCCTGGTAACGCAGCAGTTCGTCGGCCAGATCGTCCTCGCCAATCTCCTTCAACGCGACGGCCGCGACGAGGTTCGGGCGGCTGGCGACGATCGACCAGTCGTTGCCGGCGAAGTCCATATGGTGGTCGGGCGCCGGGATCGCAGTGCCGAGCGCGCCGGCGGCGAGCAGGCCGTAGAAGGTCTCCGACATGCGCGCGGCGGTGCGCAGCCGCGACTGGACCTGTTCCGGGCGGCCGCAGGCGACGTCGGCACGGGCGGACCAGAACAGGCCGGCGGCGGTCATTTCCGAGTCGCGGGCGCGCGAGGCGACGCGGCTGAAGGCCTGGCCTGCGGCGTTGCAGTCATGCGCGCGCCAGCTGGCGAGGCCCTGGACCCAGTCGGCCTGGATCGCCCATTCGCCGGTCGAGTTGGCGGATGCGGCGGCCAGGCGGCGGGCGTTGGCGTCGTCGCCGTTCAGATAATAGGACCAGGCGATGCGTTGCCGCCATTCGACCAGCGCGTCGCCCGACAGGACGGGTTCCGCGGCGACGAGCAGCGCCTCGGCCTCCGCAGTGCGGTCGTCCTTGATCAGCGGCAGGACGCGGCGCGAGAGGTCGGCGGCGGCGAGGTCGCTGCGCGTGGTCTGCGCAGCGCGGCGCTTGGGGGCGCCGTCGAGATGGACGAGGTCGCGCTGATAAGGAATCACCGGCAGGCTGACCGCGCCGCGGGTGGCGGCAAGGCGCGCCATCTGGGCGGATTGCGGTAGCCAGGGGGCGGCACCGATCGCGCTGACGAGTGCGTCGGTTTCGACGCGCGGGCTGCCCTTGGCCAGGTAGAGTTCGGCGCGGGCGACGGCGTGGAGCGGGCCGGCCCCCATCGCATCGAGCCGGGCGGCGGCCGACGACCAGTCATGCGCGCGGATTGCGGCGAAGACCGCGCGGTAACCCTCGCGCTGGCTGGCGTCGAGCTGCGCCGGGAGGGCGGCGGCGGGGGTGGCGGCGGTGCGGGTGGTGAAGGGCGAGGAGGGTGCGAAGCGCGCGGTGGCGACGGCGCGCGACGTCAGGTTGCGGCTGGTGGCTGGGATCACGATCGTGGCGGGCAGCGGCATTGCGGCGGGCGGGACGGCGGCGGCGGTTGCGGTCGGCGCAGGTGCCACGGGTTTGGGGGTTGGTGTGGCGGCCGCGGCGGTGGAGACGGACGTTGCCGGCGTCGCGGTCCGCGGTGTGATCGTCGTCGCGGCGGTTGCGGACGGGGCGATCCAGGGCTGAGTGGCGGGTGTCGGAGCAGGTGCCGGGGCGGCCACGTCGGCTGTCCCCAGTTCGGGTGCGGTGGGGGCGACCACCCGCGGTTGCAGGCCGAAACCGTAGACCATGTCCTGGGCGCGGACGGCGCCGGCGGGCAGCGTGGCGGTGGCGAGGATGGCCACGGCGATGGTCCTGATGCTCAACGGTCGAGCTCCTGTAGCAGCAGTCGCAGGTCCGCCCACAGATCGGCCTTGCGGGCCGGCGACTGGAGCAGCATCCGCGGATGGAATGTCGCGATCGCGACCGTCTTTCCGCCGATATGGTTGATTTCGTGTAAATGCCCGCGCGCGCCGGGCCAGTCCAGCCCGAACGCGGTCATCGCCTCCTTGCCGAGCAGCAGCAGGACCTTGGGGGCGGCCAGTGCCACATGATGGTGCGCGGCACGGACCAGTTCTGCGGCGGTGGCGGATGCAATCCGGCCGCCGGCGGGGCGCGCGGGGCAGAGCGCGGCAAGATAGACCGAGGCGCGGTCGCGGCCGATCGCGGCGAGGATGCGGTCGAACAGCCGGCCGAGTTCGCCCGACATCAAGGTACCGGCGTCCGCGTCGCCCGGTTCGGGCATGTCGCCGAGGATCATGATGCCCGACGCCGGGTCGCCCGCCGCGCAGACGCGTTGCGGGCCGAGATCGGGGAAGGTCGCCGGGTCGGCGCACCAGGCGGCATAGGCTTCGAGTGTGGCGGGCAGCGGTTCAGTCGCGGGGGCGGGCGCCGCGGAAGGAGCGACATCGGCCGTTTCGAATAGCGGCTCGACCGATTCGCGGGGGCCGGTCGGCGCGATCGGGGCCAGCTGTGCGGCAGGACGCAGCCAGTCGCGCGGTTCGTCGTCGACCAGCGTGTCGACGCCCGCATCGCGCCACCAGCGCAGCGCGCCGAGTGCATCCGCCAAATCGTCCATGGAAATCCCGCCTTCTGTGCCCACATACAGACGATAGTTGACGAACACGTCAACTTGCAGGCACGCGGATCCGGGCGGGACGAAGATTCCGCGGGACGACCGGAAGCCCGATGGAGCGGACATGGCTGAGCGCGAGAGTATGGAATATGACGTCGTCATCGTGGGCGCGGGGCCGGCCGGCCTTGCCGCCGCGATCCGACTGAAACAGCTGGCCGCGAAAGCCGAGCGCGAGATCGCCGTCTGCGTGCTGGAAAAGGGGTCCGAGGTCGGCGCGCATATCCTGTCGGGCGCGGTGATCGATCCGATCGCGATCGACGAGCTGATCCCCGACTGGCGCGAGCTGGACAGCCCGCTGACCGTGCCGGTGGTGGAGAATAATCACTGGGTGCTGAGCGCCGGGGGCAAGACCGAGCTGCCGCACCTGCTGATGCCGCCGTTCATGAACAACAAGGGCACGTTCACCTGCTCGCTGGGCAATTTCTGCCGCTGGCTGGCGGGACAGGCCGAGGCGCTGGGCGTCGAGATCTTCCCGGGCTTTGCGGCGGCCGAGGTGCTGTTCGACGAGCATGGCGCGGTGCGTGGCGTGGCGACGGGCGACATGGGCGTGGCGCGCGACGGCACGCACAAGGCGGATTATCAGCCGGGGATGGAGCTGCACGCGAAATACACCTTCTTTGCCGAAGGGGTCCGCGGGCATTTGTCGAAGGAGCTGAAGGGGCTGTTCGACCTGGAACGCGATTGCCAGCCGCAGACCTATGCGATCGGCATCAAGGAATTGTGGGACATCAACCCCGAGCTGCACGTGCCGGGCAAGGTCGTCCATACGCAGGGCTGGCCGCTGTCCGATGCGACCGGTGGCGGGTTCATCTATCACCAGGCGAACAACCAAGTGGCGCTCGGGTTCGTCGTCGGGCTGGGGTACAAGAACCCGCATCTGTCGCCATTCCACGAATTCCAGCGGTGGAAGCATCACCCCGAGATCGCCGCGATGCTGAAGGGCGGCCGTCGCGTGTCCTATGGCGCGCGCGCGATCAACGAGGGCGGGTGGCAGTCCGTGCCGAAGCTGGCGTTCCCGGGCGGCGCGCTGATCGGATGTTCCGCGGGGTTCGTGAACGTGCCGCGGATCAAGGGCAGTCATACCGCGATGAAATCCGGCATGCTGGCGGCGGAGGCGGCGTTCGACGAGATCGTGTCGGGCCGCATGACGCCGGAACTGAGCGCGTACCAGCCGGCGGTCGAGGCGAGCTGGATCGCCAAGGAGCTGAAGAAGGTCCGCAACGCCGGGCCGGCGCTGGAAAAGTTCGGTGCGGTCACGGGCACGGTCTATGCCGGGTTCGACATGTGGATGCATCAGCTGGGCGTGAAGCTGCCCTGGACGTTCAAGCATCACCGCGACAACGAACAGCTGTGGCGCGCCGACATCGCGCCGAAGATCAAATATCCGAAGCCCGACAACGTGCTGAGTTTCGACCGGCTGTCGTCGGTGTTCCTGTCCAACGTCAATCACGAGGAGGACCAGCCGGTCCACCTGACGCTGCGCGATACGGAGGTGCCGATCGCGGTGAACTACGCGATGTATGACAGCCCGGAGCAGCGCTATTGCCCGGCCGGGGTGTACGAGATCGTCGGGGCGGAGCAGGGCACGCCGAAGCTGCAGATTAACGCGCAGAACTGCGTCCACTGCAAGAGTTGCGACATCAAGGACCCGACCCAGAACATCAAATGGGTGGTGCCCGAGGGCGGCGGAGGGCCGAACTATCCCAATATGTGAGGTGGTTATGCGCGATTGCGCGGGTGAAGCGACCGGTGGCGGGAACCGCACCGGACGGCGGCTGGTTGGCTGAACCATGCTGACCGTACGGATCATCGCCCTGTCGACCGCCGCGCTGCTGGCCGCCGCGACGCCCGGCGCGGCGTCGGCGAACCAGGATGGATCGGCGATCCGCAACTATGTTCATGCGCGGGCGGCGGATGCCGACGGGCGGATCGACGTGGCGGCGCAGGGGTATGGCGCGGTGCTGGCGCGAAACCCGAACGATCCGGTGGTGGCAACGCGGGCGTATCGTCAGGCGATCAGCGCGGGTGATCGGGCGCTTGCCCTGGCGGCGGCGGTGCAGCTTCAGCGCGTGGATATGTTGCCGCCCGATGCGCGGCTGGTGATGCTGGCGGATGCGGTTGAGCGGCGCGATTGGACGCGCGCGCAGGCGACGACCGACGCGATCGTGCGCGACAAGGCGTTCGCGTTCATCGTGCCCGCGATCCGCGCGTGGATCGCGCTGGGTGCGAAGAGCGGCGATCCGATCGCGATCCTGGAAGCCGGCGGCGGCGCGGTCGGCAGCGCCTATGCCGGGGAACAGCGCGCGCTGTTGTTGCTGGCCATGGGGCGGACGGATGACGGGATCGCGGCGTTGCGCGCGATCCTGCCGGCGGCAGGCGGGCGGCAGGTGCGGCTGAAGCTGGCGACCGCGGCGCTGCTGGCCCGGCAGGGCAAGCGCGGGCCGGCGCTGGCGATGCTGGAGGGCGAGGTGCGGCCGCTGGTCGAGGCGCGGGCGGACATCAAGCGGCGCACCGCGTTGCCGGCGCCGATCGATACGCCGGCGGCGGGGATCGCGGAACTGCTGGTCCGCGTCGCGATCGACATCAACCGCGAACGAGCGACACCGATCGCGCTGGCGCTGGCCCGGACCGCGACGTTCCTGGCGCCGGACAGTGCCGAGACATGGTTGGTCACGGCCGAACTGCTGCTGACCGGCGATCGTTATGCCGCCGCGACCGAGGCGCTGACGCATGTCCGCGACGACGATCCGTTCGCGCCGGCCGCGCGCGAGGCGCGGTTGTCTGCGATGGTCCGGCGCGGCGAGAACGAGGCGGCGTTGCAGGTCGCCGAGGCCGCCGCGGCGCGACCCGGGGCGGGGCCGGCGGACTGGAGTCGGGTGGGCGATGTGCTGGCGGCGCTTGGCCGGGCGAGCGATGCGGCGACGGCGTATGGGAAGGCGGCGGCGCTGGCCCCGGCCGATGCGCGCTGGCCGGCGTGGCTGTTGCAGGGCAGCGCGCTCGAGGAGGCGGGCGACTGGGCCGCGGCCAAGCCGGTGCTGGAGAAGGCGCATGCCGCCGCGCCGGACGAGGCGGTCGTGTTGAACCTGCTCGGCTATGCGCAACTGGAGCGGCGTGAGAATCTTGCCGCGGCACAGGCGCTGATCGAGCGGGCAAGCCTGTTGCGACCGGACGATGCGTCGATCACCGACTCGCTCGGCTGGGCCTATTACCTGCGCGGGGACGTGCCGCGCGCGATCGCGACGCTGGAACGCGCGGTGGCGGGCGACCCGGCGCAAAGTGCGATCAACGAGCATCTGGGCGACGCCTATTGGTCCGCCGGGCGGCGGTTCGAGGCGCGTTATGCCTGGTCGGCCGCGCTGGTCGGGGCCGAGCCGGCGGATCTGCTCCGGTTGCGGGCGAAGATTGACGGCGGCTGGACCAAGGCTGTCGCTGCCCCCTGATCCTGGCCCTTGATCGGGGTGCCGCGCGCCGCCTAAGCCCGGCGGATGTTCGAGACCGCTTTCGCCAAGATCAACCTCGCTTTGCATGTCCGGCATCGGCGGGACGACGGCTATCACGCGATCGAGACGCTGTTCGCCTTTGCCGAGGATGGTGATGGGCTGACGTTGCACGACGGTGCGGATCGGCCGGTGCTGACGGTGGTCGGCCCGTTCGGGGCGGGGCTGTCGGGGGATGGCGACAATCTGGTGACGCGCGCGGCGGCGGCGTATCGCGCGCGGTTCGGCGGCGAGGCGGCGGCGTTCACCCTCGACAAGCGATTGCCGGTGGCGGCGGGGATCGGGGGCGGGTCGGCGGATGCGGCGGCGGTGCTGCGATTGCTCGCGCGGCGGGATGGCGTGGCGGAGGACGACGCCGGTCTGATGGAGATTGCTGGGGCGCTGGGGGCGGATGTGCCGGCGTGCCTGGTGTCGCGGCCGGTGCGGGGCGATGGGCGTGGGGATGAGCTTTGTCTTGTCGATGCGGGTGCGCTGGCGGGGGTGCCGTTGTTGCTGGTGAACCCGAACGTGCCGTTGGCCACGGGTCCGGTGTTTGCAGCCTGGGACCGGCTTGACCGAGGTCCCTTGGCGGACGGGGCGCCGCTGGCGGTGGCCGAGGCGGGGCGGAACGATCTGGAACTGCCGGCGCGGGCGATCCGGCCGGAGATTGGTGCGGTCCTGGAAGCGTTGGCCGGGTGCGCTGGGACGCGGCTGGTGCGGATGTCGGGGTCGGGTGCGACGTGTTTCGCTTTGTTTGAAATGGTGGCAGCGCGTGATGCGGCGGAGGCTGCGATGGCGGCCGGGTGGTGGACGCTGGCGACACGGTTGCGGGCATGATCTCTGTCGCGGTCGAGGGGGCGGTCGCCAGCGTGACGCTCGACCGGCCGGCGGCGCGCAACGCGGTGCCGGTGGCGGTGTGGGACACGCTGGCCGATGCGGTGCGCGATGCGGCGGGGCGGGCGGCGGTGGTGCTGTTAGGGTCGGCGGTGCCGGGGGTGTTCTGCGCCGGGGCGGACCTAACCGAGTTCCCCGCGATGATGGCGGACGCGGCGTTGCCGCCGCTGTTCCGCGCGGCGATGTCGCGGGCGACCGATGCCGTTGTGCGGGCGGCGGTGCCGGTGGTCGCGGTGATCGATGGCGGATGTTTCGGCGCGGGCGTCGCGCTGGCGCTGGCGTGCGACATGCGGATTGCTGGGGCGGGGGCGAGCTTTGCGGTGCCTCCCGCGCGGTTGGGGATCAGCTATCCGCAGGGCGATATCGATCGGCTGCGCGCGTTGGTCGGGTCGGGGCAGGCGGCGCGGCTGCTGCTGACCGGCGATCGGATCAATGCGGCGGAGGCGGCGCGGATCGGGCTGGTCGAGATCGTGGCGGCGGATGCGGAGGTTGCGGCGCACGCGGTCGCGGGGCGGATCGCGGAGAATGCCGCCGAGAGCATCGCGGCGTTGCGCGCCGGACTGCGCGGCGAGCCGGGTGGCGATGCGCGGTTCGATGCGTTGTTCGGCGGGCCGGCGCTCGCCGCACGGTTTGCGGCGCGCTGACAGCCCAAAGCCCGCGGTGGTTGCGTCGCGGGCGGGATGCCGCCAAGACGCGGGTGACCCGAATGGCATCCGAGAGCATTTCCATGTCCGAGCGTTTCGACAAATCCCGCCTGCCCAGCCGCCACGTTTCGGTCGGGCCGGAGCGTGCGCCGCATCGTAGTTATTATTACGCGATGGGGCTGACCGAGGAGGAGATTGCGCGGCCGTTCGTGGCGGTGGCGAGCGCGGGGAACGACAGCGCGCCGTGCAACACGACGCTGGATGCGCAGGCCGACGTGTGTCGCGAGGGCGTGATCGCGGGTGGCGGCATGCCGCGGCGGTTCAACACGATCACCGTGACTGACGGGATCGCGATGGGGCATCAGGGGATGAAGTCCTCGCTGGTCAGCCGCGAGGTGATCGCGGACTCGGTCGAGCTTTCGGTGCGCGGGCATTGCTACGATGCGCTCGTCGCGTTCGCCGGCTGCGACAAGTCGTTGCCGGGCATGATGATGGCGATGCTGCGGCTGAACGTGCCGTCGATCTTCGTTTATGGCGGGTCGATCCTGCCGGGCCGGTACCAGGACCGTGACGTGACGGTGGTCGACGTGTTCGAGGCGGTGGGCCAGCATGCGGCCGGCAATTGCCCGCTGAAGGACCTGACCGCGCTGGAGAAGGTGGCCTGCCCCGGTCACGGTGCGTGCGGGGGGCAGTTCACCGCCAACACGATGGCGTGCGTGGGCGAGGCGATCGGCCTCAGTCTGCCGAACAGCAACATGATGCCGGCGCCGTATCGCGGACGCGACGAGATCGCGCATGCCGCCGGTGTGCAGGTGATGAATCTGCTCGAATGGAACCTGCGCCCGCGTGACATCTGCACGCGCGATGCGTTCGAGAATGCGTCCCGAATCGTGGCGGCGACGGGTGGATCGACCAATGCGGGTCTGCATTTGCCCGCCATGGCGAACGAGGTGGGGATCGACTTCAGCCTGTTCGACGTGGCCGATATCTTCAAGACGACGCCGTATATCGCCGACCTGAAGCCGGGCGGGCGCTATGTTGCCAAGGACATGCACGAGGCGGGCGGCGTCTACATGCTGATGAAGACGTTGCTGGCCGAAGGGTTGCTGCACGGTGATTGCATGACGGTGACGGGCAAGACGCTGGGCGAGAACATCGATCAGGTGACGTGGAACCCGGACCAGAAGGTGATCTACGACGCGAAGACGCCGCTGAGCCCGACGGGCGGTGTCGTGGGGCTGAAGGGGACGCTGGCCCCGGAAGGGGCGATCGTGAAGGTCGCGGGGATGCACCGGCTGGTGTTCGAAGGGCCGGCGCGGGTGTTCGATTGCGAGGAGGAGTGCTTCGCTGCGGTCGAGGCGCGCGAGATCGCCGACGGGTCGGTGATCGTGATCCGGTACGAGGGGCCGAAGGGCGGGCCGGGGATGCGCGAGATGCTGTCGACCACCGCCGCGCTGTACGGCCAGGGGCTGGGCGAGCGCGTGGCGCTGATCACCGACGGGCGGTTTTCGGGCGGCACGCGCGGGTTCTGCGTCGGGCATGTCGGGCCGGAGGCGGCGGACGGCGGGCCGATCGCGCTGGTGCGGGACGGCGATGCGATCCGGATCGATGCCGAGGCCGGGACGATCGACCTGCTTGTGCCGGAGGAGGAGCTGATAGAGCGGCACCGCGACTGGCGGCCGCGGGTCAACGACTATGGGTCCGGCGCGCTGTGGCGGTTCGCGCAGAATGTCGGGCCGGCCTGGGCAGGCGCAGTCACCCATCCGGGTGCGCGGGGGGAACGCCATGTCTTTGCGGATATCTGACGCCGGGTTGCTGCTGCTGCTGGCGGCCGGGTGCGGGCAGTCGTCCGACGATCCACGCGTGGCGGCGGGGGCTTTGCCGGACGACGTTGCGGGGCGTGGGCGGATCGCGTGTCGGGTGAGCGGTGCGGCGGCGTTTGGTGACGTGTGTACGGCGGAGCGGGCGGCCGTCTCGGGTGGGCAACTGCTGACGCTGCGCGGACCGGACGGCGGGTTCCACCGCGTGATGCTGGCGAGCGACGGCAAGACGATGACGGCGGCGGACGGGGCGGAGCCGGCGAAGGTCGTGGTCGGGGCGAACGGCGCAACCGAGGTGGCGATCGGTGGCGATACGTACCGGTTGCCTGCGGCACGGGCTGCTGCTGCTCCTGCCGGCAAGAAGTGAGCGGACGACCGATCCTGACGGCCGCCGCGATGCGAGCGGCGGAGGCGGCGTGCATGGCGGGCGGGACGGGTGCGGGCGTCCTGATGGACCGGGCCGGGGCTGCGGTTGCCAAGGCGACGTGGCGGTTTGCGGCGGGGGCGCCGACTTTGGTGCTGTGCGGGCCGAGGAATAATGGCGGCGACGGGTATGTCGTCGCGCGGATGCTGCGTGAGCGCGGCGTCGATGTGACGGTCGCCGCGCTGGGCGAGCCGCGGTCGGCGCATGCGCTGGCGGCACGGGTGGCTTGGGGCGGACCGGTTGTAGCGCTGGACGATGCGCCGGCGCGGGCGGTGCTGGTCGATGCGTTGTTCGGGACGGGGCTGGCGCGCGGGCTGGAGCCGGCGGTGGCGGCTGTGCTGGTCGGGTTGGCCGGGGCGGCGCGGGTGCGGATTGCGGTCGATGTACCGAGCGGGGTCGCGACGGATGACGGGGCGACGTTCGGGACGGCGTTGCCGATCTACGACATGACCGTGGCGCTGGGGGCGTTGAAGCCGGCGCATCGGTTGCAGCCGGCGGCTGCGCTGTGCGGGCGGGTGGTGGTGGCCGATATCGGGGTGCCGGTTGAGGCGTCCGAGTTGACCGCGATCGGGCGGCCTTCGCTGCCGGCGCCGGGGGCGGAGGATCATAAATATACGCGCGGCATGGTCGCGGTGCTGTCCGGGGCGATGGGCGGGGCGGCGTTGCTGGCGGCGACTGCGGCGCAGCGCGCGGGGGCGGGCTATGTCGTGCTGGCCGGCGGTTCGAGTGTCGGTGGGTTGCATGCGCTGGTGCATCGTCAGGGGACCGAGGTGCTGGCGGACTCCCGTGTCGATGCAGTGCTGTGCGGGCCGGGGCTGGGGCGCGGTGCGGGGGCGGAGCGGACGCTGGTGGCGGCGCTGGCGTGCGGGCGGCCCCTGGTGCTGGATGCCGACGCGTTGCGGCTCGTGTCGCCGGCGGTGCTGCGCGGGCTGGCGGTGCCGGCGATCGTGACGCCTCACGCGGGCGAGTTCGAGCATCTGTTCGGCACGTTGCCGGGCAGCCGGATCGATCGGGCGCGGGCGGCGGCGGCCATGGCGCAATGCGTCGTGGTGCTGAAAGGCGCCGATACTGTTATAGCCGCCCCCGACGGACGGGTGGCGATCGCCGATCCGGCACCGGCGTGGCTGGCGACGGCGGGCACGGGCGACGTGCTGGCCGGGCTGGTCGCGGCGATGCGTGCGCGGATCGACGATCCGTTCGCGGCGGCGCAGGCGGCGGTCTGGCTGCACGGCGCGGCGGCCGAAGCGGCGGGTGCGGTGCTGGTCGCCGACGACCTGCTGGATATGATCAGGAAAGTAGTGAGTGCATGTCAGTAGATGAAATCGTCCGGATCGCCGGCAATGGCGAGGGCGTGACGGCGGACGGACGGCATGCGCCGCTGGCCGCCCCGGGCGACAATCTGGATGGGTTCGGCGTGCTGACGCCGGGGCCGTATCACCAGGTGCCGCCGTGCCGGCACTTCCCGAAATGTGGCGGGTGCCAGATCCAGCATGTCGACGATGCGGGGATCCAGACGTTCATCGTCGACCGGATCGCGGGCGCGCTGGCGTCGCAGCAGATCGACCGGCCGGACATGTCCGTGCCCGCGCTGTCGCCACCGCGCAGCCGGCGCCGTGCGTCGTTGAAGGCGGAACGGTTCGGCAAGCAGGTGCTGATCGGGTTCAACGAGCATGAGACGCACACGATCGTCGACATGCATGAATGCCATGTGCTGGCCCCCGAACTGTTCGCGCTGGTGGCGCCGCTGCGCGGGCTGATGTCGCTGTTGCTGCCGCCGCGGAAGGGGAAGGCGGAAATCTGGATGACGCTGGCCGACCAGGGTGTCGACCTGCTGATCGAGAAGGTCACCGTCGAGGGGCTGGCGGCGACCGAGGCGCTGACGACTTTTGCGCAGGAGCATAAGCTGGCGCGGCTGTCGGTGGACGAGGGGCACGGAGCGGAGCCGCGCTGGGAACCGCGGCCGGCGACGGTGACGTTCGACGGCATCGCGGTGCCGCTGCCGACCGCGGGGTTCCTGCAGGCGACGGCGGACGGCGAGGCGATGCTGGTCGAGACGGTGCGCGCCGCGGTGGGCAATGCGAAGACGGTGGCGGACTTGTTCGCCGGGATCGGGACGTTCGCGGTGCCGCTGGCGGCGAATGCGAAGGTCTATGCCGCCGAAGGCGCGCGGGCGTCGGCGACCGCGCTGAAGACGGCGGCGGGGATGCGCCAGCTGCCGCTGTTCGTGGATCATCGCGATCTGGTGCGCCGGCCGCTAACCGTGACGGAGCTGGACCGGTTCGATGCGGTGGTGCTCGATCCGCCGCGGGCGGGCGCGCGCGAGCAGATGACGGCGCTGGCGGCGGCGAGCCGGGTGCGGCGGCTGGCCTATGTCTCGTGCAATCCGGCGACGTTCGCGCGCGACGCGAAGGACCTGATCGCGGGCGGTTGGGTGCTGGAGCGGGTCGTGCCGGTGGGGCAGTTCCGCTGGTCGACGCATGTTGAGCTGGTCGGCGTGTTCGGGCGCGCGGCGGGGCATGTGCCGTTGCAGACGGGTGTGCAGCTGGATGTGCGGGGGTGGGTCAAGCCTGCTTAACGAGACACCGTTTGGTTCGAGCCTGTCGAGAACGCTATGCAGGGTTCTCGACAAGCTCGAACCGAACGGAGGTAGGGAATTCTAACCGGGGATCCGCACCGTCAGTGTCTCCAGCGTCCCATCCAGCACGATCTGGCACGCCAGTCGGCTGGTGCGGGTGACGTGGGGGGCGAGGTCGAGCAGGTCGTCCTCGTTTTCCGACGCGGGGGGCAGGCGGTCGAAATCCTCCGCGGCGACGATCACGTGGCAGGTCGAGCAGGCCATCTGGCCTTCGCAGGTGCCCTCGAGCGGTTCGCCGAGCGCCTGGGCGACGTCGAGCAGGCGCGTGCCGGGCGGGGCGTCGGTTTCGGACGAGAGGTGCCCCGCGGAGTCGAGGAAGCGGACGTGGGTCATGCGGCGGCGGCGATCAGCGCGGCGGCGGTGTCGATCTCGTCCGCAGTGGTGTAGCGGCCGAAGCCGAGCCGGATCGTGTTGCGCGCCTGCGCAGCGCTGAGGCCGATCGCGCGCAGGACATGGCTGGGGCGGCCCGATCCGCTGGCGCAGGCTGAACCCGCGGAAAAGGCGACGTCGCGCAGCCGGGAGATCAGGCCGGCCGCATCGACCCCGTCGCGGCGCAGGCTGAGGTTGCCGGGGTAGCGGTGGTCGGTGCTGCCGTTGACGGTCCAGTCCGGGAGGGCGGCACGGAAGCGCTGGGCAAGGGTTGCGACGTGGGCGGCGTCGGTGTCGCGACGGTCTTGCGCGACGCTCGCGGCGGCGCCAAAACCGGCGCAGAGCATGGGGGAGAGCGTGCCGGAGCGGATGCCGCCTTCCTGCCCGCCGCCGTGGAGGAGCGCGCCGAGCCGGACGCCGTCGCGGACGTACAGCGCGCCGATGCCCTTGGGGCCGTGGATCTTGTGCGCGGACAGCGCGATCAGGTCGGCGTCCGGGAGTGGGACGCGGCCATAGGCCTGCGCCGCGTCGCAGAGGAACAGCGCGCCGGCCGCGCGGGCGATCGCGGCGAGTTCGGTGAGCGGCTGGATTACGCCGATCTCGTTGTTGACCAGCATCGCGGAGACGATCGCGGTGCGGTCGTCGATCGCGGCGGAGGCCTGGGCCAGGTCGATCAGCCCGTCCGGGCCGACCGGCAGGATCGTGACGTCTGCGCCGTGGCGCGCGGCCCAGGCGGCGGTGTCGAGCGTGCAGGCATGTTCGGTGGCGATCGTCACGATGCCGCGGCGGGCGGCGGGTGCGTCGGCCAGCGTCGCCTGGATCGCCCAGTTGACCGCCTCGGTCGCGCCGGAGGTGAACCAGAGTTTGCCTTGTCCAAGCGCCGGGTCCGCGGCGACGATCCGCGTGCGGGCGGCGGCGACCGCGGCGGCGGCGGCGCGGCCGGCCTTGTGCGGGCTGTGCGGGTTGGCGAACCCGTCCTCCGCCAGCCAGGGGAGCATCGCGGCGCGCGCTTCGGGGGCGAGCGGGGTGGTCGCCTGATAGTCGAGACAGATCATGCCGCGGCGCGCCGGGTGGCCATCGCGGCGTAGGTGGCGAGGAAGGCGTCGATCGCGGCGTCGCCGGTGTCGCGGCCGATGCTGACACGGATCGTCTCGGTGGCGGCGGTCGGGTCGAGGCCCATCGCGGCGAGGACGTGGCCGGGCTTGAGGCTGCCCGACGAGCAGGCGCTGCCGGCCGAGATGGCGATGCCGGCCATGTCCATGCGGATCAGTTGCGTCGTGGCGGCGACGCCGGGCAGGCGGTAGGCGCCGATCGTGGGGAGGCGGAGGGTGTCACTAGCGATGACTTCGCCGCCGGATGCGAGGATGCCGGCTTCGAGCTTTTCGCGCAGGCGTTCGGCTTCGGCGAGCCAGGCCGATCCGTCTTCGAGGGCGGCGGCGAATCCCAGCGTGGCCGGCATGTTTTCGGTGCCGCCGCGATAGCCCTGTTCCTGGCCGCCGCTGGGTGCGAGCGTCGCGAGGTCGCGGATGAGCAGCGCGCCGATGCCGGGTGGGCCGCCGAGCTTGTGGGCGGAGACGGCGATGAAGTCGGCGTCGGGGAGCGGGCGCTTGCCGGCGGTCTGTGCGCAGTCGGCAAGCAGGAGGTGACCGGCGGCGCGGAGCTTCGTGGCAATCCCGGCCAGCGGTTGCAGGACACCGGTTTCGTTGTTGGCGGACTGGATCGCGACGAGGGCGGGGGGGCCGTCGAGCAAGGTTTCGTCCAGCTGAACGATGCCGTTGGCGTCCACCGGCAAACGTATGGCGTCCGGGAGTACGCGCAGGACGGCGTCATGTTCGACCTCGGATACGGCATGGCGCTGAACCTTTGCGCGGGTGAGGGCGATGGCCAGCGCCTCGCTCGCGCCGCTAGTCAGGATGACGGTGTGGGGCCAGTCGAACGCAGCGGCGATGCGGGCGCGCGCATCCTCGAGCGCGGCGCGGGCGGCGCGGCCGGCGGCGTGCGGGGAGGAGGGGTTCGCCCAGCGCGACAGCCCGTCCGCCATCGCGGCGCGCGCGGCGGCCGAGACCGGCGCAGTGGCGGCGTGATCGAGATAGTAGGTCGGCCGCGTAATCGTAGTATCTCCGGTGATTGCCGTTCGGGTCCTATTCCTCATATAGGGTGCCGATCCATCGCGCACCCGCCCGTTGCGCGCAGACAAGAAGCAGACACGATGCCAGAAGTCATTTTTCCCGGTCCCGAAGGTCGTCTCGAGGGTCGGTTCCAGCCGGGCCCGCGCCCGCGTGCGCCCGTCGCCATGATCCTCCATTCGCATCCGCAGGCCGGCGGCACGATGAACAACCGGATGGTGCAGTCGCTGTACCAGACGTTCGTGAAGCGCGGTTTCGCGACGCTGCGGTTCAATTTCCGCGGCGTTGGCAAGAGCCAGGGCGTGTTCGACAATGGCGTTGGCGAACTGTCCGATGCGGCGTCCGCGCTCGATTGGGTGCAATCGATCCATCCGGAGGCGCAGACGACCTGGATCGCGGGCGTCAGCTTCGGTGCGTGGATCGGGATGCAGCTGCTGATGCGGCGGCCGGAGATCAAGGGCTTCATCTCGATCGCGCCGCCCGCGAACATGTACGACTTCACCTTCCTTGCGCCGTGCCCGTCGTCGGGGATCATCATCCAGGGTGAGCAGGACGAGGTGGTGACGCCGGGTGCCGTCCAGAAGCTGGTCGACAAGCTGCGCACCCAGCGGCACATCACGATTCATCACGACACCATCCCGGGCGCGAACCACTTCTTCGAGAACGAACAGACGCAGCTGATGCGGTCGGTCGATAATTATCTCGATATGCGGTTGAAGGCCTGAGTCAGACGTCGCCCCGGACTTGATCCGGGGTCTCGCTGCCTTTGCGCTGGTTGAGTAGACGCGGGATCCCGGATCAAGTCCGGGATGACATGGGGTTTTTAGTCGCTCGGTTACCTGGGCCAAGTCTGGATCAGGACGTTGCCCAGGAAGACCGCGGCGGCGACGAACATCAGCGTGCTGCGCTGGCGTTCGCCGCGGCGGCGGAGCGCGGTGCCGCCGATAATGAGCGCGATGACCGCGATCATCAGGACCGCGGGGACGACGCCGCCCGCGATCATGCTTGTTCCGCCAGCACGGCGGCGTAGGCGGCCGGATCGACGTTGCCGCCGGACAGCGTGACCAGCGTCTGGCGGCCATCGGCGGGCACGTGGCCGGACAGGATCGCGGCCAGCGCCACAGCACCACCCGGTTCGACGACGAGGCCGAGCCCGAAGGCGTGGCGCATCGCGGCGCGGATCTTTGCCTCGCTCACCGCGACTCCACGAGCCCCGGCGGCGTGCAGGACGTCGAACGTCAGCGGTGCGACGCGCAGCGTCTGGAGCGCGTCGCAAGCGGTGGCGGGCGGGTTCGGCTCGACGGGCAGGATCGTGCCGGCGGCGAGCGAGCGGCCCATGTCGTCCCAGCCGACCGGCTCGACCACGACGATCTCGGCATCGCGCAAAGCGAGCGTGATGCCCGCGGACAGGCCGCCCCCGCCGCAGCAGATCACGGCGCGCTCGAATGGCGGCAGGCCGAGTGCGGTCGCCTGGAACGCGGCCTCCAGCCCGGCGGTACCCTGACCCTCCACCACATCCGGATCGTCGAACGAGGGGACGAGGACCGCACCGCGTTCGGTCGCGAGCGCGGCGGCGATCTGTTCGCGGCTTTCGGTCGCGCGGTCGTAGGTCACGACCTCGGCGCCGAGCGAGAGGGTGGCGTTGCGTTTCACGGAGGGCGCGTCGGCGGGCATGACGATCGTGGCGGGCAGCCCGAGCAGCGCGGCGGCGCGGGCGATTCCCTGCGCGTGGTTACCGGACGAGAAGGCCACGACTCCGCGTGGCCGGTCCGCGGCCGGGACGCGCGCCAGACGGTTATAAGCACCGCGGAACTTGAACGCCCCGCCGAGCTGGAGCGATTCGGCCTTGAGCCAGATATTGGCGAAACCGGGCAGCGGCAGAAGCGGGGTCCGCGTCGCGACGCTGGCGATGCGCGCGGCGGCCGCTACGACGCCCTCGTGAGAGACCTGGGGAATGTCGTCGTTCGTCGCCATCGTGCCTCCTGCGGTCTGGTGTTGCGTCCATTGCACTTCGTGACGTTTCAATTGCAACTTTACAGGGGGGCGACTGGTTCATATGGATGCGTCCGCTGCCCCATGGGACTTCCACCGCAAGGCAGCTTTGTCGGAACGACCACTGGAGGTCCCTTGAATTGCACAAGCATCATAGCGCGCTGGGGCTAGCAACTGCCCTTCGTCCGGTTCAACCGGTCACGCTGATTCGTCCGCACGCCGCACGGCGCGCGGCCCGGTACTTCGTAGAGAAGTTCCAGGGTCGCTCGATGTATGCGGTCAAGGCGAACCCATCCGCAGACCTGCTGAAGGTTCTGTGGGACAGCGGCATTACGCATTACGACGTCGCCTCGATCGCCGAGGTGCGGCTGGTTGCTCGTACGCTGCCGGACGCCGTCCTGTGTTTCATGCACCCGGTGAAGGCGGAAGAGGCGATCGCGGAGGCCTATGCCGTTCACGGCGTGCGCACCTTCTCGCTCGATTCGCTTGAAGAACTCGAAAAGATCTGCCGCGCGACGAACGACGCGACGGACCTGACGCTGTGCGTCCGGCTGCGCGTGTCTTCGGATCACAGCAAGCTCAGCCTGGCGTCGAAGTTCGGGGTCGAGGCGCGCGACGCGGCACCGTTGCTGCTCGCGACGCGTCAGGTGGCCGACGCGCTCGGCATCTGTTTCCATGTCGGTTCGCAGGCGATGAGCCCGGCGGCCTACATCCAGGCGATGGGCCGGGTGCGCGAAGCGATCGTCAACGCCGCCGTCACGGTGGACGTCGTGGACGTGGGCGGCGGGTTCCCGTCGACCTATCCGGGCATGACGCCGCCGCCGCTGGGCGCATATTTCGACGCGATCAAGCAGGCGTTCGAAAGCCTGCCGATCAGCTACTCCGCCGAATTGTGGTGCGAACCGGGTCGTGCACTGTGCGCGGAATATGCCAGCCTGCTGGTCCGCGTTGAGAAGCGTCGCGGCGACGAGCTGTTCATCAACGACGGCGCGTATGGCGCGCTGTTCGATGCGGCGCATGTCGCGTGGCGTTTCCCGACCGAACTGGTGCGCGACGTGACGTCGAACGCCAAGGATGTCGGGTTCAGCTTCTACGGGCCGACGTGCGACGACATGGACCATATGGTCGGACCGTTCATGCTGCCCGCCGATACCAAGGCGGGCGACTATATCGAGATCGGTATGCTCGGCGCCTACGGGTGCGCGATGCGGACCGGGTTCAACGGCTTCACCGCGGGCGAAACCGTGCTGGCGACCGACGAGCCGATGGCCACCGTGTATGTCGAAGAAGACGACATCATGATGCCGTCGAACGTCGTTACGCTGTAACCGAACCGATCCATCACCTGTAGCATTGCACCCCGGCCCGGCCGGGATGCGGAATTAGAGTGCAGGCTCGATCCCATGACCGGGGTCGAGCCTGCCCATCGTCTGGAGCACCCATGACCGACACCAAGATCAACGACGTCCGCAAGGCGGAGCTGCTGTCCACCGAAGTCGAGCATATCGACATCCGCGAATTCGACGCGCGCCCGATCGTGGACGCGATGAAGAAGATGTCGTTCACCAGCCGCGACCTGGGCCGTGCGACCGAGATCTACAACCAGATGCTGGCCGATAAGGACTGCACGATCTTCTTGGTCATCGCCGGGTCGACCTCGGCGGGCGGGTGCATGGACCTCTATGCCGAGCTGCTGCGCAACAACATGATCGACGGCATCGTCGCGACCGGCGCGTCGATCGTCGACATGGATTTCTTCGAGGGTCTCGGCCACAAGCATTATCAGGCGCTCGACGTGCCGGACGACGACACGCTGCGCTCGCTGCTGATCGACCGGATCTACGACACCTATATCGACGAAGAGCAGCTGCAGCACGTCGATCACACGATCTTCGAGATCGCCGAGACGCTGGAGCCGCGCGCCTATTCCAGCCGCGAGTTCATCCGCGAGATGGGCAAGTATCTCGTCGAGCATGGCAAGAAGGACAACAGCCTCGTCAAGCTCGCCTACGAGCACGACGTGCCGATCTTCTGCCCGGCGTTCGTCGATTCGTCGGCCGGGTTCGGGCTGGTGAAGCATCAGGTCGATGCGGTGAAGGCGGGCAAGCCCTACATGGTGCTCGACGCGATCGCCGATTTCCGTGAGCTCACGCAGATCAAGATCGAGGCGGGCGTCACCGGCCTGCTGATGATCGGCGGCGGCGTGCCGAAGAACTTCATTCAGGACACGGTCGTCTGCGCCGAGATCCTGGGTCATGACGATGTGCAGGTTCACAAGTACGCGGTGCAGATCACCGTCGCCGACGTGCGCGACGGTGCCTGCTCGTCCTCGACGCTTCAGGAAGCAGCGAGCTGGGGCAAGGTGAACACCGGCATCGAGCAGATGGTGTTCGCGGAGGCCGGCTCGGTCATGCCGCTCCTGGCGAGCGATGCTTATCATCGCGGTCACTGGAAGGACCGGCCGGTGCGCGCCTGGGGGAAGATCTTCCGCGAGGCTTGATGGTTAGGTTGTGACGGGGTTGCCTTAGTGTCCCGTCACACCGCATTGGTATGATGTAGTTCCCCGGCGCAGGCCGGGGCCTAGGCGGAACCGCTTCACCTAGGCCCCGGCCTTCGCCGGGGAACAGTCGTTTTAGCTCTGCAAACGCAAACCCTTGCCCTCCACCCGCGCATGTCGCATAGGCGGCGCGGGAGTCGGGCGGACGATGCTGTCGCCAATCTGGTCAGATCCGGAAGGAAGCAGCCACAACGATTTCGTACCGGGTCGTTCCGGCTCCCACCTTCTTACATTGATGGTTGGTTGAGCGGCTTTGGGCGCTCCGCAAAGATGTCGTCCTCGCCTCAGGGAGATCCCGGCTTTCGCCGGGATGACGACTGAGGGGCGATTAACAAGGCATCATTACTAAGGCCGTCATCCCGGCGCAGGCCGGGATCTCCTTTCGGCTGGACGGGCGCCCTTCACGTAGCGAACCCAAGCTCTCCCTTCGACAACCGCCCGCCGATGACCTAAATCCGTGTCATGGCCGAATCCGCAGTTCCCTACCGCGTCTTGGCGCGCAAATACCGTCCGCAGACCTTTGCCGAGCTGATCGGGCAGGATGCGATGGTGACGACGCTGGGCAATGCGATCCGGCGCGATCGGCTGGCGCATGCGTTCCTGCTGACCGGCGTGCGCGGGGTGGGCAAGACGTCGACCGCGCGTCTGATCGCCAAGGCGCTGAACTGCATCGGGCCGGACGGGCAGGGCGGGCCGACGATCGACCCGTGCGGCGTGTGCGACCCGTGCCGCGCGATCGCCGAGGGCCGCCATATCGACGTGACCGAGATGGACGCCGCGAGCCACACCGGCATCGACGACATCCGCGAGATCATCGAGGCGGTGCGCTATGCATCGGTCTCGGCGCGCTACAAGATCTACATCATCGACGAAGTCCACATGCTGTCCAAGGCGGCGTTCAACGGGTTGTTGAAGACGCTGGAGGAGCCGCCGGCGCATGTGAAGTTCCTGTTCGCCACCACGGAAGTGAACAAGATCCCGGTGACCGTGCTGTCGCGTTGTCAGCGGTTCGACCTGCGGCGGATCCCAGCGGACTTGCTGACCCGTCATTTCGCGCATGTGGTGGAGCAGGAGGGCGTCGAGGCCGAGCCCGAGGCGCTGGCGCTGATCGCGCGGGCGGCGGAGGGGTCGGCGCGCGACGGGCTGTCGATCCTGGACCAGGCGATCGCGCATGGGCAGGACCGGGTCGACGCGGCGCAGGTGCGCGACATGCTGGGGCTGTCCGATCGCGGGGCGGTGCGCGCGCTGTTCGCAAAGCTCCTCGCGGGCGATGCGCCGGCGGTGCTGGCGGCGGTGGGGCGGCAGCATGAGCTGGGCGTCGATCCGACCGCGTTGTTCCGCGGGTTGCTCGAGACGTGCCACGGCGTGACGCGCGCCAAGGTCGGCGATCATGTCGATCCCGCACTGTCGGCGGAGGAGCGTGAGGCGTTCGCAGACTGGGCGAGTCGGCTGGGATATCCCGTGCTGCACCGCATGTGGCAACTGCTGCTGAAAGGGCATGAGGAGGTCCAGTCGGCGATCCTGCCGATGGAGGCGGCCGAGATGGCGCTGCTGCGGATCGTTCATGCGAGCACGCTGCCCGATCCGGGGGAGCTGATTCGCCGGCTGACGGGGATGGAAGCGGCGGGGGTTGCCCCTGCTGCGACGAGTGCGTCTGCGCCGGCCGCGGCCGCGGTGTCCTCCGCCTATGAGCCATCGGTCGCGCCGCCTGCGCCCGCACCAGTTGCCGCCGCGCCGGTTCCGCCCCCCACGCCGGTCGTGCCGCCGAAGCCTGTGCTGCCGGCTGATTTTCGCGCGTTGCACGACCTGCTCGAAGATCGCGGGGAGCCGCTGCTGGCGCAGGAGCTGCACGATTTCGCTGGGCTTGTTCGGTATGCGCCGCCCGAACTGGTGGTGCGCCCGACGCGGCCGATTGATCTGCGCAAGCTGGCGGGGGCGCTGCGCCGGTTGACCGACACGGTCTGGACGGTTTCGGCGGAGGAGGGCGATGCCGCGCCGACGATGCTGGAGCAGGAACGCGCGATGCAGGCGGCCGAGCGCGCGGTGGTGTGGGACTCGCCGGTCGTGCGGGCTGCGCGCGAGGCCTTTCCCGATACCGAGTTGCTGGGCTACACGCTGGATCAGAGGAGTGCGCACGCATGAAGAATCTCGACGATATCCTGGCGATGGCCCAGAATGTGCAGAACCAGTTGTCGCAGGCGCAGGACAGCCTCGACACGATCGAAATCGAAGGCGTGTCCGGCGGCGGACTTGTCACGATCAAGGCGACCGCGAAGGGCCGCATCCTGGGCGTGTCGATCGACGACAGCCTGATGGTCGCGTCGGAAAAGCAGATGCTGGAAGACCTGATCGCCGCCGCGCTGAACGACGCCCGTACGAAGGCGGACGCCGCTTCCTCCGCGGAGATGAGCAAGATGACGGCGGGTATTCCGTTGCCGCCGGGGTTCAAGCTACCGTTCTGATTCGTGTGGGGCGGGGGCGGGCCGTCATCTGGCGCGACCGTTTGGTAACGCGTCCCCGCCCTTCACCTGAGCTCGGATCTCTCGGCTTCCGACACTTTGGGTCTCACCCAACCCCCGTCCATCCCGAGCGCAGTCGAGGGACTTCTTCGAGCGCAGTCGAGAAGCGTTAAAGTCGGAAGCCTCGGCTGCGCTCGGCCGGTCCCTCGACTTCGCTCGGGATGGGCGGGAGTTATGATGCGGAGCCAAGCGGATCCGCTACGTCAACGGGCAGCCAGCCTTTCCCTGTCTCAATCCGCGAAAATCAACCGCAGACAACCCGCGTCGCAAGCCCGGCGGCATCGACATCTACGGTCAGCCGGTCAGGGCGGAGATCCGCAGTGACCATCATACCCGGCCGCACGATCCGGATGGTGCGCGCGCCGCTCTGACGGCGCCAACCTTCCGCCGTTTCGTCCGACACCGGTTTGCCCACCGCATCGGCGATCCGGCCGGCGTCGCAGATTTCGGCAGTCGCCACTGGTCGGACGGTGTCACCCGTCCGCATGCAACCGCAGGCCAGCGTCATCATCAGAATCGCCGCTGCCCGTGTCGTGCCGATCGTCATTGTCCGTCTCCAGCGCGGTGCGCGTCATGGTCAGTTTGCCGTTCACGACCGCGAAGGCGAGGCGGCCTTCGACCAGGTCGAGCGCGTCGCGGCCAAATTGTTCGAAGCGCCAGCCTTCGAGCATCGACAGCCCCTCGCGGCGTCCGGCGGCGAGATGCTCAAGTTCGTCGGCGCGGGCGATCAGCTTCGAGGCGACATCGGCATCGCGAGCGCGGATCTTGAGGAGGAGTTTCAGCAGGTCCGCGACCAGCGAGCCGTCCTTGCCGAGCCCCGGCTTGCGGTCCTCGCGCGCCGGCATCTCCGCATCGGACAGCGGCGGCGCGTCGCGGATCACGGCGAGCAGCCGCGCGCCGATGTCGTTCGACGCCCAGCTCGGGCTCATGCCGCGGACGCGCGAAAGGTCGTTCTGTTGCACCGGGGGGTGGGCGGCGAGATCGGCGATCGTCTCGTCCTTGATCAGGCGGCCGCGCGGCAGGTTCTTGGTCTGCGCCTCGCGCTCGCGCCACGCGGCGATCGCCTTCAGCCGGCCGAGCACGTCGGCCTTGCGGCTCGGGATCTTGATCCGCAGCCAGGCGAGGTCGGGAATGTTGACGTAGCTCGCCGGATCGCCGAGCCGCTCCATCTCCTGATCCAGCCAGGCACCGCGGCCCTGGCGCTTCAGCTTGCCGAGCATCTTGGGGAAGATATCAGCGAGATAGGTGACGTCGCCGATCGCATAGTCGATCTGCCGCCGGTCGAGCGGGCGGCGCGCCCAGTCGGTGAAGCGCGCGCCCTTGTCCAGCTTCACGCCGATCATGCTCTCGACCAGGTTGGAATAGCCGATCTGCTCGCCCATCCCGAGCGCCATCGCTGCGACCTGCGTGTCGAACAACGGGTAGGGCGTCTTGCCGGTGATGTTATGAATGATCTCAAGGTCCTGCCCGCCGGCGTGAAAAACCTTCAGAACGTCCTCGTTCTCGACCATCAGGTCCATCAGCGGGGTCATGTCGAGCCCCTTGGCCTTCGGATCAATCGCCGCGGCTTCCTCCGCATCGCCGATCTGGATCAGGCAGAGTTCCGGCCAGTAGGTGTTTTCGCGCATGAATTCGGTATCGACCGCGACGAAGGGCGATTTGGAAAGGCGGGCGCACAGATCGGCAAGCGTCTGGCTGTCGGTGATCAGGGGATGGATCTTCATGAGACTGTCATAGCGACTGCGCGCGCCTTGACAAACCGGGGTCGCACGCGTGAAGCGGCATCATTCCAAAATCACTATTCGAGTGAATTTCAACATGCACGCCTACCGCACGCACACCTGCGCCGCCCTTCGCGAAAGCGACGTCGGCGCGCCCGTCCGCCTGTCGGGCTGGGTCCACCGGAAACGCGACCATGGCGGCGTGCTGTTCGTCGATCTGCGCGATCATTACGGGCTGACCCAGATCGTCGCGAAGGCGGACAGCGATGCGCTGCGCATCCTGGACGGGCTGCGCGCCGAATCGGTGGTGACGATTGACGGCACCGTCGTGGCGCGCGGTGCCGAGGCGACGAACGCGAACCTGGCGACGGGCGCGATCGAGGTCGTCGCGGACGCGGTCACGGTGCAGTCGTCGGCCAGCGAACTGCCGATGCCGGTGGCGGGCGACCAGGAATATCCCGAGGATATCCGGCTGCGTTATCGCTTCCTCGATCTGCGCCGTGAGCGGATCCACCGCAACATCGTGCTGCGGTCGAACGTCATCGCATCGATCCGCCGGCGGATGATCGACCAGGGGTTCATGGAATTCCAGACGCCGATCCTGACCGCGTCGTCGCCGGAAGGTGCGCGCGACTATCTGGTGCCGAGCCGGGTGCATCCGGGCAAGTTCTACGCGCTGCCGCAGGCGCCGCAGATGTTTAAGCAGCTGCTGATGGTCGCCGGGTTCGACCGCTATTTCCAGATCGCGCCGTGCTTCCGCGACGAGGATGCGCGCGCCGACCGGTCGCCGGGCGAGTTCTACCAGCTCGATTTCGAGATGAGCTTCGTCACGCAAGACGATGTTTTCGCAGCGATCGAACCGGTGTTGCACGGCATCTTCGAGGAGTTCGCGGTCAACCGCACGGTGACGGCCGCGCCGTTCCCGCGGATCGCGTACCGCGACGCGATGCTGCGTTACGGGTCGGACAAGCCGGACCTGCGCAACCCGATCGAGATCGTCGACGTGACCGAGCATTTCGTCGGTTCGGGCTTCGGCCTGTTCGCCAAGATCGTCGAAGGCGGCGGCGTGGTCCGCGCGATCCCGGCACCGGGCGCGGGGGCGAAGAGTCGCAAGTTCTTCGACGAGATGAACGAGTGGGCGCGCGCGGCCGGGCATGCGGGCCTGGGCTATATCAACATCAAGGACGGCGTGCCCGGCGGGCCGATCGCCAAGAACCACGGCGAGGAGGCGACCGCGAAGCTGATCGCGGCGCTGGGCCTGGGGCCGAACGACGGCGTGTTCTTCGCTGCGGGCAAGGAGCTGGCGACCGCGAAGCTGGCCGGTGCGGCGCGGACCCGGACGGGCGAGGAGCTGGGCCTGATCGAGGAGGGCGTGTTCAAGTTCTGCTGGGTCGTCGACTTCCCGATGTTCGAATATGACGAGGACGCCAAGAAGGTCGATTTCAGCCACAATCCCTTCTCGATGCCGCAGGGCGAACTGCACGCGCTGGAGACGATGGATCCGCTCGATATCCTGGCTTATCAGTATGATATCGTCTGTAATGGTGTCGAGCTCTCAAGTGGTGCGATCCGGAACCACAAGCCGGAGATCATGTACAAGGCGTTCGAGATCGCCGGTTATTCGCAGGCCGATGTCGACACGAATTTCTCGGGCATGATCAACGCGTTCAAGTTCGGCGCGCCGCCGCATGGTGGCTCCGCGCCGGGGATCGACCGGATCGTGATGCTGCTGGCGGAGGAGCCGAACATCCGCGAGGTCGTGCTGTTCCCGATGAACCAGCGCGCCGAGGACCTGATGATGCAGGCGCCCGCGCCCGCGACGCCGCGCCAGTTGCGCGAGCTGTCGATCCGGGTGGTCGACGGCCCGAAGGCGTAACCGAACGGAGTAGCCGCGATGGGCATCGACCTTTCCGAGTATGAGACCGGCGCGAAATATGACGGCGATTATGAGGAGGATCTGGCGAAGCTGCAGGAGCGGCTGACCCGGATCATGGTCGCCCATATCGTCCACAAGCGGCGGTCGATCATCCTGTTCGAAGGCTGGGACGCGGCGGGCAAGGGTGGCGCGATCCAGCGGATGACGGCGGAATGGGACCCGCGCTATTTCCAGGTGTGGCCGATCGCGGCACCGTCGCCGGAGGAGGCGTCGCGGCATTTTCTGTGGCGGTTCTGGACGCGGTTGCCCGCCGCGGGGCGGATCGCGGTGTTCGATCGCAGCTGGTACGGGCGCGTGCTGGTCGAGCGGGTCGAGGGCTATGCGACCGAGGACGAGCGGCGGCGCGGCTATGACGAGATCAACGCGTTCGAGGCGCAGCAATGTGCGGACGGAACGAAGATCGTGAAGCTGTTCCTGCATATCGACCAGACGGAGCAGGACGAGCGGATCATGCGGCGCGTGCGGCATCCGTGGAAGCGCTGGAAGACGGGGGCCGACGACTTCCGTAACCGTGACAAGCGGGCGGGCTATCTCGATGCGATGGCGGACATGTTCCGCCATACCGATACGGACGTCGCGCCGTGGCATGTCGTGGATGCGGGGAACAAGAAGGCGGCGCGGATCGCGGCGCTGACCCATGTGGCGAAGGTGCTGGAGAAGCATGTGCCGATGGACGCGCCCGAGGCGGATCCGGAGATGATCGCGCTGGCGAAGGCGCATTTCGGGGCGGCGCTGAAGCTGGATTGAGGGGAGGCCTTACGCCCCGTTTGGTTCGAGCCTGTCGAGAACTTCCCGCGGGGTTCTCGACAGGCTCGAACCGAACGGGGTGGGGATTTTGAGCTCGACGGGGGGCGTCAGGACCGCTCTGACGGGTATGTGATCGTCAGGACTTCGTAGTCCTTCGTGCCGCCGGGGAGGTCGACGCGGCGGACGTCGCCGATGGTGGCGCCGCGCAGGGCGTGGGCGATCGGGGAGGACCAGCTGATCCGGCCGGCGGCAGTGTCGGTCTCGTCCTCGCCGACCAGGGTGAGCGTGCGCTCGGCGTCGTCCTCGTCGGCGATCGTGACGCAGGCGCCGAACAGGACGCGGTGGCGCTCCGTCTGATGGGCGGGGTCGACGATCTTGGCGGCCTTCATGCGTTTGGAGAGCCAGCCGAGTTCGCGGTCGATTTCGCGGAGGCGCTTGCGGCCGTAAATATAGTCGCCGTTTTCGGAGCGGTCGCCGTTGCCCGCCGCCCAGCTGATGACTTCGACGAGCTTGGGGCGCTCTTCGCCGAGCAGGTGGCGGTAGCGGGCCTGCATGGCGTGGTAGCCGGTGGGGGTGATGTAGTTGGGGCGGTCCATGTGGTTGGTTGGATAGCCGGCTGGTGTTGCGCTTATGGTGCTGTTGCCCCCACCCCAACCCCTCCCCTGAAGGAGAGGGGCCAAGTGCGAAGCGATCAGCCTGCGGTCCGCTTGCCCAGGTAAGCAGAGAGGCGGTTTGTCGCCGGCATCTTGGCGCGGCTCGGGTTCATCATGTCGTAGACGACGGCGTTCTCCAGGACGTGCTGGACGTAGCCGCGCGTTTCGGAGAGCGGGATCGCCTCGATCCAGTCGATGACGTCAACGCCGGCCATGCGGGGGTCGCCGTTGGCGCGGATGAACTTGTTCACATTGCCCGGGCCGGCGTTGTAGCTCGCGACCGCCAGCACATGGCTGCCGCCATAATAGTCGAGCATACGGCGGAAATAGCTGGCGCCGAGCATGATGTTATATTGCGGATCGCTCGTCAAACGTCCGTAATCATACGACAAACCGAGTTTACCCGAGGTTTCGCGCGCGGTGCCGGGCATGAGCTGCATCAGGCCGCGGGCGCCAACGCGGCTGTTGGCCTGGCGGTCGAACTGGCTTTCCTGGCGGCTGATCGCGTGGATCATCGTCCAGTCGCTGGCGTACGCACCGGGGACCGTCATGGTCGGGAAGCCGTAACGCACTGGGTCGGTCGTGCCGATCCGCGCATTGCGCGCGACCATGACGCCGAGGTCGGGGCGGTTCATGCTGCGCGACAGATCGACGGCGAGTTGGTGGGCGACCTGATCCTTCGCGTTCGCGGCGATCGCGCGGACGAACAAGGTCTGGTCTTGCCAGTTGCCGTCGCGGCCGAGCAGGCGGGCGGCGCGGACCGGTTCGCTCGATTCGAATGCGGCGCGTTCGGCGGCACCGACGACGGGCGCGGCGGGTTCGGGCGGCAGGACCATCGCACGGCCGAGCCGTTCGGCGGACAGCTGACCGTAGAACTGGTCCATGTGCTGCGCGGCTTCGGACAGATAAGCGTTGGCGGCGGTGGTGTTGCCTGCGGCCTGCGCCGCACGGCCGGCCCAGTAGAGCCCCTTGGTCTGGGTCTGGGGCGTCTGCGCGGCGCGGGCGTAGCGCGCGAACATCGTCGCGGCGTCCGCCGGGCGGTTGAGCTTTTTGAACGCGGTGATGCCGCCCAGCCAGACGAGGCTCGTATAGTCGTCGCGCTCGTCCAGATCACGCTCGCGGATATTGGTGCCGGCCGGGAACGCAGCCTCCGCCTTTTCCGCGATGGCATAGGCGTAGCTCGACTGGTTGTCGGTCGCCGCACCGCGTGCAATGGTCAGCAGCGCGTCGAGATAACGTTCTGCATCATAGGGTTGCCCCTCGATCCTGAGCGGCGATGCGAGGTAGGCGCGCGCAGCCGGCACCTGTCCGCCGTTACGCAGCCAGTTGGCGCGATCAACGACATAGCCCGGATCGCTGTCGAAGCTGGCGGGGGCGGTGCCGGCGCCGGGCTGGTTGCTCTGCAACGCGATGCGCGCGGCATAGAGCGGCCGGCGGGCGGGTGAGACGAGCGGGAGCTGGCGCATCGCGGGGACGGTGGCGCGTGCCCAGAGCAGCGCCTCCATCCGCCGGTCCTGGTCCACGGTGGTGAAGCGCGGGCCGTAGCGCAAGGCGATGCCGGCCTCCAGATCCGGCGGCAGGTAGCCGCCCGTCCAGGCCGCGGTCGCCGCGGTCTGCGCATCCGCCGCGCGGCCGAGTGCGGCCAGCGCATCGGCGAAGCGCGCGTTGCCGGCCGGCGTGCGCGGGGGATAGCGCGTGAAGAAGGCGACGATCGTCTGCGGATCCGCGCCGCTTGTCTCCAGCCGCTTCTCCGCCGTGCGGCGCATCGCGACGTCGCCCGGCCAGCCGGGGTGTGCGGTCAGGAACCGCGCATAATCGCCGAACGCATAGGAGTCGGATTGCCGCAGCCGGGTCCATTCCGCGATGGCGGAACGGATCGGATCATAGCCCGGGGCGGTATAGCCTGTGACCGGCATGGCCGACGACGGCACGGCATAACCGGGCGCGGGCAACGCCGGCGGGACGAGCGCGCCACCCTGCGGTTGCAGCGTCATCGCGGCGGCCGCGACCGATGCGAGGAGCGTCGAGGAGACGAGGATACGACTAAGCATGCTGGACACGGTGGCAGGGGCGTCCTTATCAGGCGCTGAACGATCACGGGGCTGTGACATGCCGGCGACTATGCCGGTTGGCGGCGTCCGGGTGAAGGGGAGAAGCGCATGTTTCGCGGGTCCATTCCGGCCTTGGTAACGCCGTTCCGCGATGGGGCGTTCGACGAAGGCACATATCGGAAGTTCATCGACCTGCAGATCGAATCGGGCAGCAGCGCGCTGGTGCCGTGCGGGACGACCGGGGAAAGTGCCACGATGACGATCGTCGAGCATGACCGCGTCGTGTCGGTCTGCGTCGAGCAGGCGGCGGGGCGCGTGCCGGTAATCGCGGGATGCGGATCGAACGATACGCGCGTCGCGCTGGAACATATGCGCGCGGCGCAGCGGGCGGGGGCGGCGGCGGCTTTGCTGGTGCCGCCTTACTATAACCGCCCGTCGCAAGCCGGGATCGTCGCGCATTTCGAGGCGCTGGCCGACGGCTGCGACCTGCCGATCATGCTCTACAACGTGCCCGGCCGAACCTCCGTCGATATCCATGTCGACACGATGGCACGGCTGGCGGAGATGCCGGGCGTGATCGGGGTGAAGGATGCGACCGGCAATGCGGTGCGCGTGACGGCGCAGCGGCTGGCGTGCGGGAGCGACTTTTGCCAGCTGTCGGGCAATGACGACATGGCGCTGGGGTTCATGGCGATGGGCGGGGTGGGGTGCATCTCGGTCACCGCCAACGTCGCGCCGGCATTGTGCGCGGAGTTCCAGGATGCGTGCCTGGAGGGGCGCTGGGGCGATGCGCTGGCGTTGCAGGACAAGCTGTTCCCGCTGCACACTGCGCTGTTCAGCGATGCGTCGCCGGGGCCGGTGAAATATGCCCTGTCGCGCGTGCTGTCCGATTTCCCGGCCGAGCTGCGCCTGCCGATGACGGAGCCGTCCGCGGCGAGCCGGGCGCAGGTCGATGCTGCCCTGCTGGTGGCCGGACTGTTGTGAAGCGCGGCCGGACGGACCATCTAGGCCGGATCATGATCGTTTTCCCTCTCCGCGAGCGTGCTGCCTGATGGCGCGTCCCAAGCCCCCGCAGTTCGAAAAGGTGAAGGTGGTCGCCGAGAATCGCCGTGCGCGGTTCGAATATTTCCTCGAGGAGTTCTTCGAGGCGGGCATCGCGCTGACCGGCACAGAGGTGAAGTCGCTGCGGTTCGGCGAGGGGTCGATCGCGGAGAGCTATGCCGAGGTGAAGGACGGCCAGGTCTATCTGGTGAACGCCAACGTGCCGGAATATAATTTCGGCAACCGGTTCAATCACGAGCCCAAGCGCCCGCGCAAGCTGCTGCTGCACGAACGCGAGGTCGAGAAGATGCGGACCGGCGTGTCGCGCGAGGGGATGACGCTGATCCCGATGGCGATCTATTTCAACGGGCGCGGGCGGGCGAAGGTCGAACTGGCGCTGGCGAAGGGCAAGAAGCTGCACGACAAGCGCGAGGTTCAGAAGGACCGCGACTGGTCGCGCGACCGAGCCCGGATCATGCGCGAACGTGGCTAAGACCTGGCTCGCCGATCGCATCCGCGCGATCATGCCGGCCCGCGAGGAGCTGGAGGCGAACCGTCTGTTGCGGCCCGTGGCGCATTTGTTGCTGCGCCCGGCGCTGTGGCGTTTCACCCGGCGGTCAGTGCCGCGGGCGATCGGGCTCGGATTGCTGGTCGGGATATTCGTGATGATCCCGGTGGTGCAGCCGCTGTCGGCCGCGATGCTGGCGATCCCGTTCCGCGCCAACGTGCCGTTGACGACGGGGACGACGTTCCTGTCCAACCCGCTGACGACGCCGCTGATCGTGATCGCGTCGCTGTGGATCGCGTCCGCGCTGTTCGGGATGGAGACCGATCCCGGGTCGGTGATGCGGATGATCCATGCGGGCGCGACCTTTGCGGACTGGAAGCACTGGCTGCTGTCCTCGGCGGCGCCGGGCTTGCTGATCGGGCTCACCGTGCTGGCGGTCGGGATGGGGCTGGCGGGCTATGCGGTCGCGACGATCGGCTGGCGGATCTGGATCGGTCACAAATGGCACGCGCGCGGCCGGGAACGGGCGCTGCGCGGCCTCTGAGCTTTGCGACAGAGATGTCAGGAGCGGCGACGGAAATGCTCGCATAGTCGCCTGAAGTCCGTACACTCCGGGGTCTAGCCGCGTCGTCCGCGGCACCCGATCGAGAAGGATTTCCATGCGTCTGAAGATCGCCCTGCTGGGCGCGTCCGCGTTTGCCAGCATCGCCACCACCGGGTTCGCCCAGACCGCAAATGCACCTGCGCCGCGCCCCGTGGCCGCAGTCAATGGCGGCAAGCCGGAACTCGGCACGTTCGGGTTCGACACCGCGGGCATGGACCGCAGCGTGGCACCGGGTGACAATTTCGACGCGTTCGCCAGCGGCACGTGGAAGAAGACGAACCCGATCCCGGCCGATCGGTCGAGCTTCGGCATGTTCACCAAGCTGGACGACCTGTCGACCGAGCGCAGCCGCGCGATCCTGGAGGAAGCGGCGCGGACGCCGGGGACGCGGATCGGCGATCTATACGCCAGCTTCGTCGATCAGGCGGCGGTCGACGCCAAGGGCGCGGCCCCGCTGAAGCCGACGCTGGATGCGATCGATGCGGCCAAGACGAAGCCGGCGCTGGCAGCCGAGATGGGCAAGCTCGCACGGTTCGGCGTGCCGTCGCCGTTCCGGTTGGGCGTGGGTCAGGACGATCGCAATCCCGAAACCTACATCGTGTCGATGGCGCAGGGCGGGCTGGGGCTTCCCGACCGCGACTACTACCTCAAGACCGATCCGAAGCTGGTCGAGGCGCGGACCGCCTATGCCGGGTATCTGACGAAGCTGTTCGCGCTGGCGGGGCTGCCCAACGGCGCGGCGCGGGCGCAGGCAGTGATCGCGTTCGAGACGAAGCTGGCGCAGGTCCAGTGGACGCGGATCGATTCGCGCGATGCGGTCAAGACGTACAACAAATGGTCGGCCGCCGATTTCGCGCAGAAGGCACCCGGGTTCGACTGGACGGCATATCTCGCCGCGACCGGCGTGAACGGCCAGACGCAGTTCCTGGTCGCGCAGCCGACCGCGTTCACGGGCAGTGCCGCGGTGATCGCCGCGACGCCGCTCAATGTGTTGCAGGATTACATGAAGCTGCGCGCGATCAACCGGTTCGCGCCGTTCCTTTCGCAGCCGTTTGTCGACGCGTCGTTCGCGTTCAATTCGACGCAGTTGCAGGGCACGCCGCAGAACCGTGATCGCTGGAAGCGCGGCGTGGCGCTGGTCAACGGGCAGGTCGGCGAGGATCTCGGCAAGATCTACGTCGCTAAGTATTTTCCGCCGGAAGCCAAGGCGCAGGCCGACCTGCTGGTGAAGAACGTGATCGCCGCGATGGGCGACCGGATCGACGCGCTGACGTGGATGGCGCCCGAGACGAAGGTGAAGGCGCGCGCCAAGCTGGCCGCGTTCCGCGCCAAGATCGGTTACCCGGACACGTGGCGCGATTATTCCGCGCTGAAGATCGACCGGAGCGACCTGCTCGGCAATGTGCAGCGTGCGACGGCGTTCGAGTTCCAGCGCGACCTGAACAAGCTGGGCAAGCCGCTCGACCGCGAGGAATGGGGCATGACCCCGACGACGATCAACGCCTATGCCAATTTCGGCATGAACGAGATCGTGTTCCCGGCGGCGATCCTGCAGCCGCCGTTCTTCGATCCGAACGCCGATCCGGCGGTAAACTATGGCGGGATCGGTGCCGTGATCGGCCACGAGATCAGCCATCATTTCGACGATCAGGGGTCGCAGTACGACAGCACCGGCAAGCTGACCGAATGGTGGACACCCAAGGACGTCGCGCAGTTCAAGGCACTGACCGGCCAGCTGGTGGCGCAGTATGACAAGTACGAGCCGATCCCGGGGCTGCACGTGCAGGGCGGGCTGACGCTGGGCGAGAATATCGGCGATCTGGCCGGGCTGACCGCCGCGTATGGCGCGTACCAGAAGTCGCTGGGCGGCAAGCCCGCGCCGGTGATCGACGGAATGACCGGCGACCAGCGCTTCTACCTGGGCTGGGCGCAGGTGTGGCGCCGCAACGACCGCGAGGCCGCGTTGCGCCAGCAGTTGCTGACCGATCCGCATTCGCCCGCCGAACAGCGTGCGAACGTGGTCCGCAACCTCGACCCCTGGTATGCGGCGTACAAGCCGAAGCCGGGCGAGAAACTGTACCTGACGCCGGCCGAGCGCGTCCGCATCTGGTAATCATGGCAGGGGTGGCGGTCGGCGCCACCCCGTTGCGACACCGCCCATGGCAGGCGGCTTGACGATGCACCCCCGGCGGGTCGAAAGCGCATCCACGCATGACACCGTCCCCTGACCCCGCCGATCCCGACGTCCGCCACCGGATCGCGCTCACCGCGGTGGCTTGCGTCGCGCTGGCAAGTGCCGTGGCGATCTGGTGGTTCGCGGGCGATGTGATGGTCGCGACCATGTTCCTTGCGACGCTGGCGGCGATCGTCGCGCTCGTCTGGTTCACGCGCACCGTGCGGACGGGGGGCGAAGCGGGTGCGGGACCGGGGGTCGACTGGTCGCTGGCGTTGGCGGGGATCGAGCAGGACCACGACGCGGTGGCGATCACCGACCGCGACGGGCAGCTGCTGTGCGCGAACCGCATGTACGAAAGCTGGTTCGGGGGATTGCCGCCGCCGTCGGGCATCCTGTTCGACGGGGAGGGCAGCCTGGCACTGAGCGCGGCGGGGCGTGCGGCGTGGCGCGACGGGATCGGCGCGGCGGCGTTGCTCAATACCGAGCATCGCAGGCTGTCGGTGACGGTCTTGCGTGCGGGCCAGTCGGAGGATCATCTCGTCTGGCGGTTCCGGCCGCATCTGACCGACGATCCGGTGCGCGACCTGCTGGCGCTGGTGACGGGCGAGCCGGGGCGGCGGATGGGCGATGCCGGCGTGATGGCGGCGCTGGTCGATCGGGACGGGCGGCTGCTCGGCGCGAACCGCGTACTGTCGGCGCGCGCGCTGGATGCGACCGGAACCGGCGCGGGGCTGAGCGGGGTGGACGCGACCGGACGGACGCTGACCGACCTGCTGCGCCGCGGGCCGGACGACCGGATTCGCTTTGCCGGCGACGGCGACGAGGTCGATCCGCTGCGGCTGGTGCAGGTGCCGATCGATCCCGACCGCGACACCAGCCTGTTCCTGATCCTGGACGACAGCCCCGGGCCGGGCGCGACTCCGACGGGCGATGCCGGGTCGGCGGTCCATATCCACAACCTGCTCGGCATGCTGCCGCTCGGCCTTGCGCTGGCGGAACGCGATGGGCGGCTGCTGTTCGTCAATGCGGCGTTCGAGCGTGCGGCGGGGCTGCCCGCGGGACAGGCGGCGGTGTATCCGAGCGACCTGGTGGTGAAGGAGGACAAGGGCGCGGTGTCCGATGCGGTGCGGCGGTTCGGATCCGGGTCCGGTCGGCAGCATTCGGGCGACCTGTCCGTGCGGTTGCGCCACCGGCCGGACGAGCCCGTGTCGCTGACCATCGCCACCGCGCGCGGGCTGGGCGACGCGTCCGTCCTGTTGAGCCTGAAGGACAGCACCGAGGAATCGAAGCTGAAGCGGCAGGTGGCGCAGGCGACCAAGATGCAGGCGGTGGGCCAGCTGGCCGGCGGCGTGGCGCATGATTTCAACAATATCCTGACCGCGATCATCGGGCATTGCGACCTGATGATGATGCGCCACACGCCGGGCGACAGCGACTATGATGACATCCAGCAGATCAAGCACAACTCGAACCGCGCGGCCGGCCTGACGCGGCAGCTGCTTGCCTTCTCGCGCCAGCAGACGCTGCGGCCGCAGGTGCTCCAACTGCCCGACGTGATCTCGGAAATCTCGAACCTGCTGAAGCGGTTGCTGGGCGAGACCGTGGCGTTGCAGGTCAAGCATGGCCGCGCGCTGGGGGCGGTGCGCGCCGATCCGGGGCAGCTGGAACAGGTGATCGTCAATCTGGCGGTGAATGCGCGCGATGCGATGCCGGGGGGCGGCACGCTGACGCTGCAGACCTACGGCGTGACCGCGGCGCAGGTGCGCGATCTCGGGTCCGACGTGCTGCCCGTGGGCGACTATACCGCGCTGTCGGTGACCGACACCGGCACCGGCATTCCGGCCGAGGTGCTGAGCAAGGTGTTCGAGCCGTTCTACACGACCAAGCCGGTCGGCAAGGGGACGGGGCTGGGGCTGTCGACGGTGTACGGTATCGTCAAGCAGTCGGGCGGGTTCATCTTTGCCGATTCGAAGCTGGGGGAGGGGACGACGTTCGTCATCTACCTGCCGGTCCATCTGGCCGATTCGAAGGCGGAGGTGGTGCTGCCGCTGCCGCGTGAGAAGCCGTCCGAGGTGTGGGGCTCCGGCACGATCCTGCTGGTCGAGGACGAGGATATGGTTCGTGCGGTCGCGGAACGCGCGCTGACGCGGCAGGGCTACCGCGTGCTGACCGCCGCGAACGGCGAGCTGGCGCTGGAGATGCTCGGGATCGGAACTTGGGGGGCCGGCAATCCGGAACCGGCGACGATCGACCTGCTGATCTCCGACGTGGTGATGCCGACGATGGACGGACCGACGATGGTCCGTCACGCGCGGGCGGTGCTGCCGCGGCTGCCGATCGTGTTCATGTCGGGCTATGCCGAGGAGCAGCTGCGCAAGTCGATCGCGATCGACAATGTCGCGTTCCTGCCCAAGCCGTTTTCGGTACAGCAGCTTGGACAGGCGGCGCGCGACGCGCTGGGGGCGGCGGTCGGGCGGAGCGATATCGCGGGATAACTCGCTCGGTCTTGATCCAAGTCAGTCAATTGGACCGGCAGCGTAGCGAATTGGCTTTGCGGCGTGGCGGGCATCCCGTAATGCCCCTTTCATGACGCAGCCATTGTCCGTTCTGATTGTCGAAGACGAACCCCTGATCGCGATGATGCTGGAAGATTTCGTCGACGCGCTGGGGCACCGGGTGGCCGGCACGGTGGACAATGTTTCCGCTGCGCTCGACCACATCCGCACCACGCCGTTCGACATGGCGATCCTGGATGTCCACCTGCGCGGTGGCGAGCCGAGCTGGGCGGTGGCCGATGCGTTGGCCGATCAGGGCAAGGCGTTCGTCGTGGCAACCGGCGGCATGATCGACCCGCCGCCCGCGCGCCATGCGGATTGCCCGACGCTGCCCAAGCCGTTCACGCTGGACCGCGTGGAGAGCGCGCTCGAGGGTTTGCGGACGGCCGGGGTTTCCCAAGACTAAACACTCCATGGACGCCGAGCGTACTGCGCTCGGTGGGGTGGTGTTCGCCCGCTGACGCTGTAGGCTTCTCGGCTCTGCTCGAAGGATCCGTCGACTTCGCTCGGGATGGACGGGGCGTTTTGGGATTTCGCTTCGATGGGCGTCGCCGAAACCGGGGCGCGTGAATTCGCCCAGCCCCTGATCCGTTTGGTTCGAGCCTGTCGAGAACGCTGCGCTGAGTTCTCGACAGGCTCGAACCAAACGGGGTGGGGCGCGTGTCGCGGGCTATTGCCGCCTTGGCGTGCGTCCTGTCACGACCACGGCGTCCCTACCGCGTCGCAGTCCGTACCGCGGGCGCGGCACTTACGCGCCAGATGCGGTTGCCGACGTCGTCAGCGACCAATAGCGCGCCGGTCTTGTCCTTGATGACGCCGACCGGGCGGCCCCGGGCGTCCTGTTTGGCACTGAGGAAGCCGGTCAGGACGTCGACGGGTTTGCCGGTCGGCCGGCCGTCGACGAAGGGCACGTAGACCACTTTGTAGCCGGACATCGGCTTGCGGTTCCAGCTGCCGTGCTGGCCGATGAAGGCGCCGTTGGCGAAGCGGTCCCCGAGTTTCGCGCCATCCGCGAACGTCAGGCCGAGCGAGGCGGTGTGCGGCCCGAGCGCATAGTCGGGGCGGACGCTGTACTGGCGCATGTCTTCTTCCGGCGGCGGCACGCGTTTGTCGATGTAGCCGCCCCAATAATAGTAGGGCCAGCCGTAGAAGCCGCCGAATTCGACGTGGGTCAGGTAGTCCGGGACCATGTCGGACCCGAGTTCGTCGCGTTCGTTGACGACGGTGAACAGCTGCTTCGACTGCGGTTCGTAGGCCAGGCCGTTCGGGTTGCGCAGGCCGTAGGCGTAGATTCGGTGGTTGCCGGTGGCGGGATCGACTTCCCAGATCGCGGCGCGGCCTTCCTCGGCCGCCATGCCGTTCTCGCCGACATTGCTGTTCGACCCGATCGTGACGAACAGCCGCTTGCCGTCCGGGCTGGCGATGACGTTCTTTGTCCAGTGATGGTTGATCGGGCCGCCGGGCAGGTCGACGACCTTGGTGGGCGCGGCGGTAATCTTCGTCTGGCCGGGTGTGAACGGGTAGCGCACGAGCGCGTCGGCGTTCGCGACGTAGAGCTGGTTGCCGACCAGGGCCATGCCGAACGGCGACATCAGGCCGGTGAGCAACGTCGAGCGGCTTTCCGCGATGCCGTCGCCATCCGCATCGCGCAGCAGGACGATGCGGTTCGGGCTTGCCACGCCGGCACCGGCGCGGCCCATGACCTTTGACTGGACCCACTCGCGGATGCTCTTGCTCTGGCCCGGCTTGGGCGGCTTGTTGGTTTCGGCGACCAGCACGTCGCCATTCGGCAGCAACAGCATCCAGCGCGGATGATCGAGCCCGGCGGCGAAGTCGTTGACCGCGAGCCCGGCGGCGGGGGTCGGAGCCTCGCCGGCCTTCCAGCCGACCGCAGGTGCGATGTTGACCGTCGGGATCCACGACGTCGTCGGTTCCGGGATCTCCGGCTTGGTGCCCTGCGTCTGCGCAAGGTCAAGCTTGGCGGTGGTGCCGCGGCTTAGCCAGTAGAACAGCCCGCCGCCCAGGACGAGCAGCAGGACGATGACGGCGATGATGCGGTTACGCAACGGCTTGAGCCTTCCGGGCGAGCGACACAGGCCGCGATAACGATCTAATATGGCGGCGATTGCAAGTGACGATCGGTTCAGTCAGCATCCTGCGTCGGGCCGACCGGGGGGTGCAGCCGCAGGCGGTGGATGCGCTTGGTGTCGCCCGCCGTGACCTCCAGTCGCCAGCCGCTCGGGTGCAGTACCGTCTCGCCCGGTTGCGGGACGTGGCCGGCGAGCGCGGAGGCGAGGCCGCCGAGCGTCTCGACATCCTCGTCCGTATCGGCCAGGCGCGGATCGACGATGGCGATGTCCTCCAGCTCGGCCCGGGCGGCGGCATCCCACATCCCGTCCTCGAGCTGAACGAACAGCGCGTCGGCCGCCTCGTCATGCTCGTCCTCGATATCGCCGACGATCTCCTCCATCAGGTCCTCGATCGTGACGAGCCCTTCGGTGCCGCTATATTCGTCGACCACGATCGCGAGATGCGTGCGGGTGGAACGCATTTCCGCGAGCAGATCGAGCACGCCCATCGATTCGGGGACGTAGCGCGGTTCGCGGAGCAGGCCGGTCAGATCGACTGGGTGCGGGCCGCCGGACGCGAGGATCGCGAACACGTCCTTCACATGGACCATGCCGACGACATGATCGAGGCTGTCGCGGTACACCGGCAGGCGGCTGTGGCCCGCATCCGCGAAGGCGGCGACGAGATCGGTGAAGCTGATCGTTTCGGCGACCGCGATGATGTCCGCCCGCGGGACGCCGATTTCGCCCACCCGGCGCTCGCCGAAATGGAGGAGGTTGCGGAGCATCTGACGTTCGACGGGGGAGAGGTCGCCCGGGTCGGGGCGCGCGCCGCCGTCCTCATGGTCCTCGATCGCTTCCTCGATCTGGTCGCGCAGATTCGGTTCGCTGTCCTCACCGAACAGGAGGTTGCGGAGACCGGCCCACAATCGGCCGCCGGTCTCGTTGCTACTGGAATCGTCTGGCATGGGAGGGGGTAGGGTCCTTCGGTGCAGTTATCGCAATCCTAGCGCGGATTGGCGGGGTGTCGCTATCGCGATGATGGGGAGGTGGGAGATTTGTTTTCGGCTGCCCTCTTCTCGGCTTTGCTCGAGGGGGACCGGGCGGGTGATGCCTTCAGTCGTCCTCGACGGCGTAGGGGTCGTCGATGCCGATCGCGGCCAGCGCGGCGCGTTCGACGGCTTCCATCGCGTCGCCGGTCGCCTCGTCGAGATGGTCGAGGCCGAGCAGGTGGAGCGTGCCGTGGACGATGAGGTGGGTGGCGTGCGTTTCGACGGGCACGCCGCGTTCGGCCGCCTCCCGCTCGCAGACGCCGGACGCCAGCACGATGTCGCCGAGCAGGATCTCGCCGTCGTCGGTGTTGGCGAGGCCGGGGAGCAGGTCGGGCTGCACCATCGGGAAGCTCAGGACGTTGGTCGGGCGGTCCTTCGCGCGGTAGCTGGCGTTGAGGCCCTGCACCTCATCATCGTCGGTGAACCGGACCGAGACCTCGACCAGCGCGTCGGCGTCGATGAGTTCGGCGTAGGGGCTGTGGCGCAGCGCGGTCGCGACGGCGCGGTCGGCGAGCGCCTGCCAGTCGGTCGGGCCGGACCAGCCTTCTTCGGGGGAGATGGCGACTTCGATCATGAGTTGGTCCGGTAGTGGGTTTTACGGTTCGAGGTCGGAAATTGTGGTGCTGTTGCCCCCACCCCAACCCCTCCCCTGAAGGAGAGGGGCTTTCTGTTGTGTTTGGCGTCACGCATCGTCCGGGCCTTCGTAGGCCTGGACGATGCGGCCGACGATGGGGTGGCGGACGACGTCGGCGGCGCCGAAGCGGATCGTGCCGATGCCTTCGAGGCCCTCAAGCCGGCGGACCGCGTCGGCGAGGCCGGACTGGCCGACGCCGGGCAGATCGATCTGGCGCGGATCGCCGCACACCACCATGCGACTGTTCATGCCGAAGCGGGTCAGGAACATCTTCATCTGCGCGATGGTGGTGTTCTGCGCCTCGTCCAGGATGATGAAGGCGTCGGACAGCGTGCGGCCGCGCATGAACGCGATCGGGGCGATCTCAATTTCGCCGCTGGCGATGCGGCGTTCGACCTGCTCGGTCGGCAGCATGTCGTACAGCGCGTCGTAGAGCGGGCGGAGATAGGGGTCGACCTTCTCCTTCATGTCGCCGGGCAGGAAGCCGAGCCGTTCGCCCGCCTCCACCGCGGGGCGCGACAGGATGAGCCGCTGGACCGATCCGTTGATGAGCTGCTGCACCGCCTGTGCCACCGCGAGATAGGTCTTGCCGGTGCCCGCCGGCCCGAGCGCGAAGATCACGTCGTCGCGGCCGAGCGCCTCCATATAACCGATTTGCGTGCCGGTGCGCGGCACGATCGTCTTCTTGCGCGTGCGGATCATGACCGGCGGGGCGTCGCCCGCATCGGCGCGGATGATCCCTTCGAGCGTGGGTTCGGCCGACATCTGGATCACGCCGTCGACCATGCCGGCGTCGACGTCCTGCCCCTGCACGATGCGGTTGTAGAGGCCGGTCAGGACCTCCCGGGCGCGGGCGGCGGCCTCGGCCTCGCCCTCGATCTGGATCTTATTGCCGCGGGCGGACATGTAGACGCCCAACTTGCTTTCGATGGCGATCAGGTTCTGATCATATTGCCCGAACAGACGCCCCAGCAGCTGCGGCTTGTCGAACAGGATTTCGAGCCGGGCGCGATCCCCGGCACGCGCTTGGACCGGCTTACGCGACATGGACACTCGTCATCTGCGCACTCTCCCACGGCCGCCAGGGACTCCGGCGCGCACCGATGCTAGCCGAGATGGGGGGCGGGGGGGAGATTGGAAAGTGGAGGCGCGCGATTTGGTTTCGGGGTCTTCTTAGCCCCTCTCCTTTAGGGGAGGGGTTGGGGTGGGGCTGACCTCTTCAAGCCTCCGACGTCGTGGGCGTGGTGCTGTTGCCCCCACCCCAACCCCTCCCCTGAAGGAGAGGGGCTTAAGTTAGAGAAGCGCCGCGCCGCCGACGCTGTTCGGGCCGGCGCTGACGATCTCCACGTCGAGCATCGCGCCGATGGGGGCGTCGGTGTCGAGGTGGACGGATTGCAGCCAGGGGGACTTGCCGATCCGCTGGCCGGGTTTGCGGCCGTCGCGTTCGATCAGGATGCGGGTGCGGCGGCCGACGGTGGCGGCGTTGAACGCGGTCGCCTGTTCCCAGATCAGCGCCTGGAGCGCGTGGAGCCGTTCGTCCATGACCGACTCCGGCACCGCGCCGTCGAGCGTGGCGGCGGGCGTGCCGGGGCGCGCGCTGTATTTGAAGCTGTAGGCCTGCGCGTGGCCGACCTGGCGGACCAGATCGAGCGTGGCGGCGAAGTCGGCGTCGGTTTCGCCGGGGAAGCCGACGATGAAGTCGCCCGAGATCGCGATGTCGGGCCGCGCGGCGCGGACGCGGTCGAGGATGCGCAGGTAGCTGTCGCGCGTGTGGCTGCGGTTCATCGCCTTCAGGATGCGGTCGGAGCCGGCCTGCACGGGGAGGTGGAGGAACGGCATCAGTTTCCCGACGTCGCGGTGCGCGTCGATCAGCCCCTGCGTCATGTCGTTGGGGTGGCTGGTCGTGTAGCGGATCCGTTCGAGCCCGGGCAGCCGGTCGAGTTCGGCGATCAGCCCGTCGAGGCCACCGGCGAGCCCGCGTCCGTCGGTGCCGGTCCAGGCGTTGACGTTCTGGCCGAGCAGCGTGATCTCGCGCGCGCCGGCGTCCACCAGCGCGCGCGCCTCGTCCATCACCTGGGCCCAGGGGCGGCTGATTTCGGCGCCGCGCGTGTAGGGCACGACGCAGTAGGTGCAGAATTTGTCGCAGCCTTCCTGCACGGTCAGGAAGGCGCTCGGCCCCTGGCGGCGGCGGACGGGGAGCTGCGCGAATTTCGACAGCGCGGGCATGTCGGTGTCGATCGCGCGCGCGCCCGCGGTGACCGCGGCGACCATGGCGGGCAGACGGTGATAGGCCTGCGGACCGACGACGATGTCGACGGTGGGCGCGCGGCGCGGGATTTCGGCCCCCTCCGCCTGCGCGACGCAGCCGGCGACGGCGATCATCGGGGTGCTGCCGTCGGCACGCTTCAGCCGGCCGATGTCGGAATAGACCTTTTCCGCGGCGCGTTCGCGGATGTGGCAGGTGTTGAGCACGACGAGGTCCGCCTGGGTCGCCTCGTCGGTGGCGGTCATGCCCTCCGCCTCCAGCATCTCGGCCATGCGGGTGCCGTCATAGGCGTTCATCTGGCAGCCGAAGGACTTGACGTGGAAGGAGCGGGGCGGGGCGTTCATCGGCGCGCTATAGAGGAGCGGCGGCGCAGGGGGTAGCCCCGCTTAGGGACGTAGCGCGTGCTCGATCGCGGCCTGGGCGGCGGCGGCAAGTTCCTTGCGGTCGGGCGAGGGCGCGACCGGATCGAGGAAGCGGAGCGTGACGGGGAGGCGACCGCGCCGGCCGATGAGGCGAGCAGCAACGGCGGGGGCGGTTTCGTCCTTGCCCCAGGCGATCTCGGCGGCGGCGGGGCCGTAGTCGATCGCGACCGGTTGCACCGCGACGCCCGCGGCGGGGGCCGCGCCGAGCAGGGCGGCGCGGAACGGCAGGATCTGCGTGCCGTCGTTGGTTTCGCCCTCCGGGAACAACGTGGCGGGGCGGCCGGTGGCGAGTGCTGCGGTCAGTGCGTCGGCTTGCGAGCGGGCGGCGGCGCGGCTGGTGCGGGCGATGAAGATCGTGCCGCCGATGCGGGCGAGGCCACCGACGATCGGCCAGGCCCCGACCTCCTCCTTCGACACGAACGCCGTGCCGGTGGCGCCGCCCATGGCGAGGATGTCGAACCAGGAGAGGTGGTTGGCGACGTAGAGGACGTCGCGTTTGAGCGGCGTGCCGGCGATCGTCACGTCCGCGCCGAGCCGGCGGGCAGCGCCCCCGAGGAAGCGCTGGACCCAGGCCACGCGACGGGCGGGCTGGGCGAGGCCGTAGCCGACGAGGCAGAACAGCAGGAATAGAACGAGCGCGCCGACGCGGCGGGCGATGCGGAGTCGCGCGCCGAGCCGTTCAAACGCGGACGGCACGCCGGTCGTCACCGCGCTGTCCGTTGTGTCGGCGATCAGTGATCGCGGTCCATCGGGACGCCGTACAATTCCATGCGGTGATCGACGAGCCGGTAGCCGAGCCGCTCGGCGATCTTGGCCTGAAGAATCTCGACCTCTTCGTCGACGAATTCGATGACGCGGCCCGATTCGATGTCGATCAGGTGATCGTGATGCGCGTCGGGTGCGGCTTCGTAGCGCGCTCGGCCGTCGCCGAAATCGTGGCGGGCGAGAATGCCGGCTTCTTCGAACAGCCGGACGGTGCGGTAGACGGTGGCGATCGAAATGCCCGGATCAATCGCGACGGCACGGACATGCAGCGCCTCGACGTCGGGGTGATCCTCTGCCTCGGACAGGACGCGTGCGATGACGCGACGCTGCTCGGTGATCCGCAACCCCTTTTCAGCGCACAATGCTTCTACATCGATTCGGCGGTGCATGGCGTCCCTGAATATCGGCGCGGCCGAGCGAGTCACGCGGCCTTTGCAGCCTTTCCTCTAGAACATGGGGCGGCGGCGCGAAAGCCTCCAACGCGACGGGGGCCGCGGTCAGTCGTGATCGAGCCGCCGTTCGAGCGTGTGCGCGTCATGCGCCGACCCGTCGCGGCCGCGATAATAGTTCAGGCGCGTGCCGACCGCCTGGAAGCCGGCGGCGTCGTAGAGCGCGCGGGCCGGGTTCCCGTCGCGTGTCTCGAGGAACAGGCGAAGCGCGCCGCGCGACTTCGCAGCGACCGCGACGCGTTCGAGCAGCGCGCGGCCGATGCCGGCGCGGCGGTGGTCGTGATGGACCGCGAGCAGCAGCAGCTCCGCTTCGTCGATCACCACGCGGCTGAGCGCGAAGCCGGCGGGCTTGCCGTCGATCCGCGCGAGCGTGAGCCAGACACCCGGGAGCGAAAGGATTCCGACGCATTGGCTCTGCGTCCACGCCTCGCCGAACGCGGGGTCGAACGCGTCGTGCATCGTCGCCATGACTTCGGGCAGGTCGCCGACCCCGGCATCCGCGAAGACGAGCGCCGTCACGCGGGCAGCTTCGCATCCGGCGCGCGGCCGTAGACCGGCGTGGCGGGGAGCGTGGTGAAGGCGGGGGCGAGGTGGTGTGCGTCCGATGAGTCGGGCAGGCGGTCTGCGCCATATTCGTCACCGCGGGCGGCCAGCAGGGCGGGCGCGCCGGAGCCGATGACCCAGTCGTCGTCGGCGGCTTCCGCGGCGGCGGACGGGACGAGCGAGGCGAGCGGCGTGGCCTCCGTGAGCGTCGGTCCGGTGAAGCGTTGGACGAACAGTTCGCCGTGGCCTCCGGTGATCGCGACGGTCAGCATGGTCAGATCCGGTCGCTCGGCGAAGGCGGCGGCGGCGAGCAGGGCGGGTGCGCCGAAGCCGTGGACCGGCACGCCCCAGCCGAACGCGAGCGCGCGGGCGGCGGCGAGCCCGACGCGGACGCCGGTGAAGCTGCCCGGGCCGCAATCGACCAGGATCGCATCGGCGCGCCCGCCGCCGGCCAGTTCCGAAATCATCGGGACGAGCCGTTCGGCATGGCCGCGCCCGACGACCTCGTGGATCGCGGAGACGACGTGACCGTCATCGATCAGCGCGACCGAGCAGGCGGCGGACGCGGTCTCGATCACCAGCACCCGCATCAGGCGACTGTGTTGTACGCCTCGAACTCCGGGCGGGGCAGGCGGGGGTGGAGTGCGGCCGGGACGCCGTGGCCGAGCGACATGATCAGGTTCGAGCGGATGTTGGTGCCCGCGAAGAACGCGGCGTCGACCTTGTCGTTGTCGAACCCGGACATCGGCCCGGTGTCGAAGCCCAGCGCGCGCGCGGCGAGGATGACATAGGCGGCTTGCAGCGAACTGTTGCGCAGGCCCGCGGTCTCGATCAGCGCGGTGTTGCCGACATACCAGGACCGCGCGTCGGCGGGCGGGAACAGCGTCGGCAGGTGATCGGGGAAGTCGAGATCGGTCCCGACGATCGCGGTGACCGACGCGTGCAGGATCTTGTCGACATTGCCGCTGCTCGCGCAGTCCGCCAGCCGGCGCTTGGCGTCGTCGGTGGTACACCACACGATCCGCGCGGGCAGCATGTTGGCCGAGGTCGGCCCCATCTTCGCCAGGTCCCAGATCGCACGCAGGTCGGCGTCGGTGACCGGCGTCGCGTCATAATGATAATGGCTGCGCGCGGTGCGGAACAGCTGATCGAGCGCCGGATCCGGCAAGACTGTCGTCATGGTCATCCCCCCTTGTCGTGTCAGGCCGCGCGGACCTCGGTCACTTCCGGCACATAGTGCTTGAGGAGCGACTCGATCCCCTGCTTGAGCGTCGCGGTGGACGACGGGCAGCCGGCGCAGGCACCCTGCATCGCGAGGTAGACGACGCCCTTGTCGAACCCACGGTAGACGATGTCGCCACCGTCGCGCGCGACCGCCGGGCGGACGCGGGTTTCGACCAGTTCGCGGATCTGCGCGACGATGTCGGCATCGGCCGGGTCGTCGTTATAGTCGGGGTCGACTGCGATCCCGCTCGCGCTGCCGCCGGTGAACAGCGGCGCGCCGCTGGAGAAATGGTCGAGCAGGACGCCGAGTACCTGCGGCTTCAGGTCGCGCCAGTCGCTGCCCGGGGCGGCGGTGACCGACACGAAGTCGCGACCGAAAAACACGCCCTCGACATCGCCCAGCGAGAACAAGGCGGCGGCGAGCGGGGAGGCGTCGGCTTCTTCCGGCGCGGCGAAATCGCGCGTGCCGGAGTCCATGACGGGGCGGCCGGCCGAGAATTTCAGCGTGGCGGGGTTCGGTGTGGGTTCGGTTTCGATCAGCATGGGTTGCATGTGGTCCGATGGCGGTGTGGGATCAAGTCAATCAAGGCTTGCCCTGCCCAAGCCGAGCCATCAGCAGCGCGGCGCGTTTAGCCTGGACCGCGATGCTCGGGATGTCGACCGTCTCGCCCGGCGCGTGATCGCCGGTGGAGTAGGGGCCGAGCCCGGCGAGCCCGTCCACGTCGCGCGCGACGAACGCGATGTCGCCCGCGCCACGCTTCAGCGGGTCGAGTTCGGGCATCTGCGGCAGGCCGAGATCGCGGTTCACGCCGTTGAGCGCGGCGAGCAGCGCGCGGTTGCCGGTGGTCGGCGCCATCGAGGGATAGCCTTCGTCGAACAGGATCTCCGCCGACGTGCCGGGCGCGTGGGCGGCGACGATCGCCTCCATCTTCGCGCGGACCCGAGCAGTCTGCTCCTCCGACAGCGTGCGGAAATCACCGCGCGCGATGGCGGTGGCGGGGATGATGTTGGGCTTGCCGGTCGCCTGTCCCCGCACCGCGTCGGTATCGAACGAGGCGGTGGCGCCGCCCACGACGAGGCCGGTGTTGAAGGTGAGGTTGGGTTCGGGCAGCTCCTTGCGGAACGCCGCCAGGATGCGGGCCAGTTCGTTGATCGCGCCGTCGCCGTGCGCCGCGTCGAAGATCAGGCTGCTATGCCCGGTCGTGCCGGTGGTGGTCAGTTGCCAGCTGTTCGACGAGCGCCGCGCGACGGAGCCCATGTCGCGCCCGTCCTGGCGCACCAGCCCTTCGAAATCGAGCGCGGCGTCGGCGCGCTTGCCGGCTGCAATAAGCCCAGCGCGGGCGACCGACGTCGGATCGCCGGTGCGTTCCTCGTCGCCGGTCAGCACGATCTCGAACGTCGCATCGTCGAGCGTGCCGGCGGCCTTCATCGCCTTCAACGCCGCGAGCATCACGACCATGCCGCCCTTGTCGTCGCCGACGCCGGGGCCTTCCGCCTTGTCGCCGGTGCGGCGGTAGCGCTGGAACGGGCTGTCCGCCTCGAACACCGTGTCGAGATGGCCGATCAGCAGCAGGCGCTTGCTGCCTGCTCGCCCGGTGCGGGTGGCGACGAGGTGGCCGGCGCGCTTGGTCTGCGGCAAGGGCGTCCAGAGGACCTTGAACCCGAGTGGTTCGAGTTCGGCGCACATCATCGTGCCGACCCGTTCGACGCCGGCGAGGTTCATCGTCCCGCTATTCTGGTTCACCAGTCGTTCGAGCAACGCCAGGTTGGCGGGCATGCCGGCATCGACCGCGGCGACGGCGGCGCGTTCGGCCGGCGTGGGTGCTGCAAGGGCGGGCAGGGCGCTGGCGGCGAGGAGCAGGGCGGCGATGCGCTTCATCTTCGGGTGGGCCTTTCGACTGGATACCGGTTGGTATCGCGTCGGTTCGCGGACGTCACCCCGCAGTGCACAAAACCGCTTGTATAAAACTGACACCGCTGGCATAGGGCGCTCAGCGTCGACGTCCGGTTATCCGGCCGTTAGGGCATGGCAGCGTGAATTCTGGCGTATCAAGCGCCAGACCGGCCTTCCCCTTCGGACGCGACCCCACAGGGCTTCCCCATTCACGCGGGTCGTCACACGAACCCGCTTCGTGTCGTCGGCGTGATCGCTGGCGTCCGTCGCGCCGCGAAAGCCGATCATGACAAAATTTTCCGACCTTTACCTCGCCGAGCCGTTGCAGAAGGCGCTTGCCGCCAAGGGCTATGAAGTGCCGACCCCGATCCAGGCGCAGGCCATCCCGCCGCTGCTCGACGGGCGCGACCTGTGCGGTATCGCGCAGACCGGCACCGGCAAGACCGCAGCGTTCGCGCTGCCGTCGCTCCACCGCCTGGCCGCGTCGCCCCGCCCGCGTCCGCCGGGTGGCTGCCGCATGCTGGTGCTTGCGCCGACGCGCGAACTGGCCAGCCAGATCGCCGAAAGCTTCGTCGAATATGGCAAGTTCATGCGCCTGTCGGTCGCGACCGTGTTCGGCGGCGTGCCGATCGGCAAGCAGATCCGCCAGATGGGTTCGGGCGTCGACATCCTCGTCGCCACGCCGGGCCGGCTGCTCGACCTGATCGACCAGCGCGCGCTCAGCCTCAAGAATGTCGAGATCTTTGTGCTCGACGAAGCCGACCAGATGCTCGACCTGGGCTTCATCCACGCGCTGAAGCGGATCGACCAGCTGCTGCCGGCCAAGCGCCAGTCGCTGTTTTTCTCCGCCACGATGCCGAAGGCGATCGCCGAGCTGGGCGACCGGTTCCTGACCGACCCGATCAAGGTCGCGGTTGCGCCGCAGGCGACCACCGCCGAGCGCGTCGAGCAGTTCGCGATCCTGTGCAACCAGACCGAGAAGGCCGCGCTGCTGATCATGAAGATCCGCAGCGAGCCGATCGACCGCGCGCTGGTGTTCAGCCGCACCAAGCACGGCGCCGACAAGGTGGTGAAGCACCTGAAGGCATCGGGCATCGGCGCGGAGGCGATCCACGGCAACAAGAGCCAGCCGCAGCGTGAGCGCGCGCTGGGCATGTTCCGGACGGGCGAGATCAAGATCCTGGTCGCGACCGACATCGCCGCGCGCGGGATTGACGTCGGCGGTGTGAGCCACGTGTTCAACTTCGAACTGCCGAACGTTTCGGAGCAGTATGTCCACCGCATCGGCCGCACGGCGCGCGCCGGGGCGAGCGGCATCGCGATCGCGTTCGTGGCGGACGACGAGAAGGCGTATCTGCGCTCGATCGAGAAGCTGACCCGCATCAAGATGGAGATGCTGCCGCTGCCGGACAATTTCCTGGCGGAAAAGGCCAAGCTGCCGAAGCCGGCACCGTCGGCCCCCGGCGACGAGCGTCGCAGCGACCGTGGGGCGCCACGGCGTCACGATGGTCCGGGCGCGCCGTCGGGCGAAAAGCGCCGCTTCGCACCGCGCCGCAGCGGTTCGGTCGGGGCGCACAAGGGTGCGGTCCGGAAGGTCGGCGGGCGGTAAGCTTTCGTTGATTGCGTGAGAAGGGGGCGTGGCCGGGAGGCTGCGCCCCTTTTTTGTTTGTACCCCCCTCCGTTTGGTTCGAGCCTGTCGAGAACGCTGCGCGGAGTTCTCGACAGGCTCGAACCAAACGGGGTGGGTTTGGGTTAAATCAGATCCGTCCATTCCAAGCGAAGTCGAGGGACCCTTCGAGCGCAGTCGAGAAGCCAACAGTGCCCCTCGACTTCGCTAGGCATGGACAGGGGTTGAGGGCGCTTTAACTCGTCTTAGGTTGGCTTATCTCAGCCCAACCGCGCCCCGCGGAACGCCGGTGGCGGCGGTAGCGGCACACCCGGCTCCGGGGCCCAGCCGCTCATGAACAGCAGTTCGAACGTCTCCGCCCGCCGCCCGTCCGGGTCGGCGCCCGCCGCGAACCGCGCGCGCATGGCGGCGAGGCCGGTGCGGGTGATCGGAGAGCGGCCGCCGTCCGCGAGCAGGTTGGTCGATGCCATGCCGCGCAGGTCGTGGATCAGCTTCACGAGGTCGCCGTAGCGGACGCCGAGCCGGACGCTGTCCGCCACCGGCAGGCGGAAGCCGATGCGGTGGAGGAGGTCGCCAGCCGCGCGGACGTCGATCTGCGGGTGGGTGCGGGCGGCCACGCCGCGGTCGGCGGCGATGTCGGCGGCGAGCAGTGCGTCGCGCAGGACGGTCAGGCTGCCCGCGCCGACGAAGCCGGCCAGGAACAGCCCGTCCGGGCGCAGCACGCGCCGGACCAGCGCCAGTGCGCCGGGGATGTCGTTGACCTGGTCGAGTACGCCGGCCGACACGACAAGGTCGAAACTGTGGTCGGCGAACGGCAGCCGGTCCTCGTCGCACTGCACGCCGCCCGACATCGTGGAGAAGCGGTGCCCGGCATCGGCGGAGGTCACGGTCATGCCGCGGGCCGCCAGTCGCGTGCCGAGCCGGCCGTCGTGGCAACCGAGGTCGAGCGCGTCGGTGAAGGTGCGCGTGGTGTCGTCGAGCCGGTCGAGGATCTCGTCGCCGATCGCGTCGATGAGGAAAGCGTGGTCGTCGAACCGCGCCGCCGCCCGGTCGCGCCGGCGGCGGCGGCGGGTGCGGTCGAAGATTTCGGGGGGCGCGTCGTCGCGTGCGGTTGGGTCGGCCATGCGGGGCTTGTGCCCGCCGCGGTCGCGCCCGACAAGCGGGGATGGCCGTCCTGACCCATCTCGCCCGGTTCGGCGACGCCTGCGTCTCCTTCGCACTGCCGCCGCGGTGTCCGGGGTGCGGCGTGGTGGTGGCGGGGGATCATCGCTTCTGCCTCGACTGCTGGGCGGGGCTCGATTTCCTGGGCGGGCCGGCGTGCCAGCGTTGCGGCCGGCCATTGCCCGACGAGACGCTTGGGGTGACGAGTTGCGCGCCGTGCCTCGCCCGGCCGCCGGCGTTCGATCATGCGTCGGCGGCGGTTGCTTATGGTCCGATTGCCCGCGCGCTGGCGCTGAAGCTGAAATATGGGCGACGGCCGGGGGTGGCGCGGACGATGGCGCGGTTGATGCAGCGGCTGGTGCCGGCGGGCGACGATGTCGTGCTGGTGCCGGTGCCGCTCCACCGCTGGCGGATCTGGACGCGCGGGTTCAACCAGTCGGCGCTGATCGCCGGCACCCTGGCGAAACGCGGCGGCGTCGCGATCGCGCTGGATGCGATCGAGCGACACAGGCGGACGCCGCCATTGCGCGACATGAACCCGCGGCAGCGCGCGGCCACGGTGCAGGGCGCGTTCCGGATGCGCGATGCGGAGCAGGTCCGCGGGCGGCGCGTGGTGCTGGTCGACGATATCTTCACCACGGGGGCGACGGCGGAGGCATGCGCGCGCGTGTTGCGCCGGGCGGGGGCGGCGGAGGTGCGACTGGTGTGCTGGGCGCGCGTCGTGGTGCGCGATGGCGATCCCGTGCGTTGACAATCCGGACGGCGCGCGACACCGCGCGGCGCATCATCAACGCGAAGGAAGCGACCCCATGGCGAAAGTCGAAATCTACACGAAAGCGACCTGCCCCTACTGCCAGCGCGCCAAGAAGCTGCTCGACAGCAAGGGCGTCAAGTATCACGAGACCGACGTGCTGCGCGAACCGGCAGAGCGCGACACGATGATCCAGCGGGCTGGCGGCAAGTCGACCGTGCCGCAGATCTTCATCGACGGGAAGCATGTCGGCGGGTCGGACGATCTGGCCGCGTTCGATCGCGGCGGCAAGCTGGACGCGCTGCTGGCCGCATGACGCGGATCGCGGTCTATCAGAGCCGGACGGGGATCGACCCGGCCGCCAACGCCGCGGCGTTGGTGGCCGCTGTCGAGGCCGCGCGCGACGGCGGGGCGGCGATGCTGTTTACGCCGGAGAACGGCAACCTGCTGGATCGCGACCGGACGCGCGCCGCCGCGCATCGCCGCAGCGAGGGGGACGACCCCGTGCTGCAGGCGGTGCGCGACACGGCGGCGCGGGCCGGGATCTGGGTGCAGCTCGGGTCGATCGGCGTGCTGGTCGAGGGTGGCGCGATGGCGAACCGCGCGTTGCTGATCGACGATACGGGTGCGATCCGGGCGCGGTACGACAAGATCCATCTGTTCGATGCGGACCTGCCGAACGGGCAGTCGTGGCGTGAGTCGGCGAGCTATGTCGGCGGGCAAGAGGCGGTGGTGGCCGATACGCCGGCCGGGCGGCTTGGACTGAGCATCTGTTACGACGTGCGGTTTCCGGCGCTGTACCAGGCGGTGAGCGCGGGCGGCGCGACTATGCTGTCCGTGCCGGCGGCGTTCACTGTGCCGACGGGTGAGGCGCACTGGCACCTGCTGCTGCGCGCGCGGGCGGTGGAGACCGGGTGCCATGTCGTCGCGGCGGCGCAGGCGGGCGTGCACGAGGACGGGCGCGAGACCTATGGCCGGTCGCTGGTGGTGGGTCCGTGGGGCGACGTGCTGCTCGACATGGGCGACGACGTTGGCGTGGGGTTTGCCGAGATCGATGCGGGCGTGACTGCCGACGTTCGGGGCCGGATGCCGACGCTGGCGCATCGCCGGACGATCACCCCGGCGCGGGTCATGCCATGATCGTCTATGATCTCGCCTGCCGGGCGGGCGGGCATGTGTTCGAGGGGTGGTTCGGGTCCGCCGACGATTATGACGACCAGCGCGCGCGCGGGCTGCTGTCCTGCCCGATCTGCGGATCGGATGCGGTCGACAAGGCACCGATGGCCCCGCGGCTGTCGGGGACCGATACGACGCCGACGTTCCGACCGGAGGTGGCCAAGGCGATGCTCGCCGACCTGGCGCGGGCGCAGGCGGCGGTGTTGAAGCAATCCGATGATGTCGGCGACCGGTTTGCGAGCGTGGCGCGCGCAATCCACGACGGGGATAGCCCGGACCGCGTGATCCACGGCCGGGCGACGCCGACCGAGGTGAAGTCGCTGACCGAGGACGGCATTCCGGTCATGCCGCTGCCGCTGCCGATCCGCCGGCCGGGGACGGACAACTGATCACGCGTCGCGGGGTGCTGGCAGCCCCGCGGATGGGGCTTTCGTCTCTCCCGAACGACCGCTAGAGCGCGGGCATGCGTACCGACCAGTTTGATTTCCCCCTGCCGCAGGACCGGATCGCGTTGCGGCCGGCAGTGCCGCGCGATGCGGCGCGGATGCTGGTGGTGGGGCCGGACGGGCTCGCCGACCGGATCGTCTCGGAGTTGCCGGATTGCCTGCGGCCCGGCGACCTGATGGTGTTCAACGACACGCGCGTGCTGCCGGCGCAGCTGGAAGGGCAGCGCGGCGATGCGCGGATCGGCGCGACGCTGCACAAGCGTGAGGGTCTGCGCAGCTGGCATGCGTTCGTGCGCAACGCCAAGCGGGTGCGGACCGGCGACCGGATCGATTTCGGGGCGGATGTCTTTGCGGTGGCGGGCGCGAAGGCCGACGACGGATCGATCCTGCTGACGTTCGAGGGCGACGAGCCGGTCGAACTGCTGCTGGAACGCGCGGGGCGCATGCCGTTGCCGCCCTATATCGCCGCGCGCCGTGCCGCCGATGCGCAGGACAGGTCGGATTATCAGACGATGTTTGCGACGACCGACGGCGCGGTGGCCGCCCCGACCGCGGCGCTGCATTTTACGCCGGAGCTGATGGAGTCGCTGGCGGCGCGCGGTGTCGATCATGCGCGGCTGACGCTGCATGTCGGGGCGGGCACGTTCCTGCCGATGAAGGCGGATGATACCGATGACCATGTCATGCACGCCGAATGGGGCCGGATCGATGCGGCGACCGCGGACCGGCTAAACGCGGTGCGCGCCGCGGGCGGCCGGGTGATCGCGGTCGGCACGACGAGCCTGCGGCTGATCGAGAGCGCCACCGGCGCGAACGGCGTCGTGCGGCCGTTCGAGGGCGATACCGCGATCTTCATCACGCCGGGCTATGTGTTCCGCGGGATCGACGGGCTGCTGACCAACTTCCATTTGCCGAAGTCGACGCTCTTCATGCTCGTGTCCGCGCTTATGGGGACGGAGCGGATGCAGGCGACTTATGCGCATGCGGTGGCGGAGGGGTATCGCTTTTACTCCTACGGCGACGCATCGTTGTTGCTGCCAAAGGCGTCGGCCGTTCAGGGAGTATGACCCGATGATCCAGCGCCACCGCTGAGGCGGACAGACTTGCGCAGGCGGAGCGATCCGCCGAACTTACTCCGGTTACTGGATCATCATGGCTAGATTAAATCAGAAGACCTGCGTCGTCACCGGCGCGGCGCGCGGGATCGGGCGCGCGATCGCGGCGCGTTTCCACGACGAGGGGGCGAGCGTCATCGTCACGGACAGCGACGTGGAGGCGGGCGCTGCGACCGCCGCGACGATCGGGTGCCGGTTCGAGCCGCTTGACGTAAGCGTCGAGGCGGACTGGCAGCGACTGATGCGCGTCGTTCCGATCGCCGACGTGGTGGTGAACAATGCCGGCGTAACCGGATTCGAGCAGGGGATGGTGGCGCACGATCCCGAACATGCGAGCCTGGCGGACTGGCGCGCGGTTCATGCGGTCAACCTCGACGGGACGTTCCTCGGTTGCCGCTATGCGATCGGCGCGATGAAGACGGCGGGGACCGGATCGATCATCAACATCTCGTCGCGGTCCGGGCTGGTCGGCATCCCGATGGCCGCCGCCTATGCCTCATCGAAGGCGGCGGTGCGCAACCACAGCAAGACGGTCGCGCTCTATTGCGCGCAGCAGGGTTGGAAGATCCGTTGCAACTCGATCCACCCGGCCGCGATCCTGACCGGGATCTGGGAACCGATGCTCGGGACCGGCGACGACCGCGAGGCGCGAATGGCGGCGCTGGTGGCGGACACGCCGTTGAAACGGTTCGGGATGCCGGACGAGGTGGCGGCGATCGCGGTGATGCTGGCGTCCGACGAAGCGACCTATGTGACGGGGACGGAGATCAACATCGACGGCGGGCTATTGGCCGGATCGGCGGCGTCCCCGGGCTAGACGCGCCCACCGCTTTCCATCGCATCGGACTGGTCGTAGAGCGGCGTCATGACCGCTGCGCCCCGTTTCGCCTTCGACATTCACGCCACCGACGGGGCCGCGCGTACGGGCACGATCCGGATGCGGCGCGGCGATATCCGCACGCCGGCGTTCATGCCGGTCGGGACCGCGGCGACCGTGAAGGGCATGAAGCCGGCGGACGTGCGGGCGACCGGGGCGGACGTGCTGCTCGGCAACACGTATCACCTGATGCTGCGGCCGACGGCGGAGCGGGTGGCGCGGCTGGGCGGACTGCACCGGTTCATGGGGTGGGACCGGCCGATCCTGACCGATAGCGGCGGGTATCAGGTGATGAGCCTGTCCGAACTGACCAAGCAGTCCGAGGACGGCGTGGCGTTCAAGAGCCATATCGACGGATCGCGCCACATGATCACGCCGGAACGATCGATGGAGATCCAGCGGCTGCTCGGGTCCGACATCGTCATGGTGTTCGACGAATGCACGCCGCACCCGGCGACCTACGACCGGTCGGCCGCGTCGATGGAGCGGTCGATGCGCTGGGCGGTCCGGTCGCGCAACGGGTTCGACAGCGGCGGCGAGCATGCCGAGACGTCCGCGCTGTTCGGCATCCAGCAGGGGTCGATGGATAAGGGCCTGCGCCGGACGTCGGCGGACCAGCTGATCGACATCGGGTTCGATGGCTATGCGGTCGGCGGGCTGGCGGTGGGCGAGGGGCAGGAACAGATGTTCGCGGTGCTCGATTTCGCGCCGGGTCAGCTGCCCGCGGATCGGCCGCGCTACCTGATGGGCGTCGGCAAGCCCGACGACATCGTCGGCGCGGTGGAACGGGGAATCGATATGTTCGACTGCGTTCTGCCGACGCGGTCGGGGCGGACGGGGCAGGCGTTCACGCGCGACGGGCCGATTAACATCCGCAATGCGAAGTTCGCCGAGGACCGCGGGCCGCTCGATCCCGAATGCGCATGTTCGGTGTGCGCGACGTGGGAACGCGCCTATATCCACCATCTCGTCCGGTCGGACGAGATCTTGGGCGCGATGCTGATGACCGAGCATAATTTGGCCTTCTACCAGTCGCTGATGGCGGACCTGCGCGGCGCGATCGCGGCGGGAACGCTGACCGGCTATGCCGATGCGTTCCGCGCGCGCTATGTGCGGGTGAAGGAGCCGGCCGATGGCGCGTAGATATCGGGTGATCCACCAGAAAAAGTCGCTGGTCGAGGCGCTGTTCTCCGGCCGCACCTATACCGACTGGTACGTCGCGCAATGCTGGCGCGTGCTGGCCTGGACCAAGATCGGCATCTACCCCTCGCGCGTCGAGGCGGAGGCGGCGTGCGAACATCATGCCGACGGCACGCTGATCCGTGGCAACAGCCGGATCGTGTCGGAGTTCGAGCGGAAGGACTGACTGTCTCGCGTCCGCAACGATCACCGGTTACCGGTGTTCATGGGCCGAATACTTCTCGTCACCGTCGGTTCGCTCGGCGATCTGCATCCCTTCATCGCGATCGGTCGGGCGCTCGTCGCGCAGGGGCGGCAGGTTCTGCTGGCGGTGCCGGAGGATGGGGTCGCGAAGGTCCGCGCGGCCGGTCTCGACGCCGAGCCGATCCTGCTGAGCTACGCGTCGATCTGCGCGCGGCTCGGCTTGAGCGAGGAGGCGGTCGCCGCGAGGATACTGGCCGACCCGAACTTCGTCATAGACGAGGTCCTGATGCCCGATCTCCGGTCGAGCACGGCCAGGCTCGATCGGCTGGCGGCCGACGCGGACGTGATCGCGGGTTCGATCTTCGCCTTCTGCGCCGAGATCGTGGCGGAGAAGCGTCGCCTGCCACTGGCTGCGGTGGTGCTCCAGCCGATGAGCCTGTTTTCCGCATGGCAGCCGCCGGTGACGCCGCGGTTCGGCATGATGCGGAAGTCGCCGCGCAGTCGGGTCGGGCGGAGCTGGAACAGGGCATGTCTCGCGATGGTCCGGACTGTGCTGCGCCGCCGTTATGGTACGCGGATCGATGCGGTTCGGGCGGAGCATGGGCTCGGGGCGTCTACCGGCGTGCCGATGCTCGACCATGGGGCGGCGGTGCGGGCGGTGCTGTGCTGCTGGTCTGACACGCTCGGGAAGCTTCCGCCGGATGCCCCGGACAGTGCCGCGTTGGTCGGCTTTCCGTTCTTCGACAGCGAGAGCGGTGGCGACGATGCGTTGCCACCGGAACTCGACGCCTTCCTACACGACGGCGATCGGCCGCTGGTTTTTACGCTCGGGTCCGTCGCGGTCGGGGCGGCCGGGGGCTTCTACGAACAGGCGGCGGCGGTGAGCCGGACGCTTGGCCGGCGCGCGCTGCTGCTTACTGGCCAGGAGGGGCCGCCGCGGCGTGACGATGCGTGTCTTTGGATGGGCTATGCGCCGCATTCCGCGGTGTTTCCGCATGCAGCGGCCGTGATCCATCATGGCGGCATCGGCACGACGGGGCAGGCGGTCCGGGCCGGGCGGCCGCAGCTCGTCGTGCCGCACTTTGGCGATCAGTATGACAATGCGGTCCGGGTGGAGACGGCCGGCCTGGGATTGTCGCTGACCCGCGCGCAGTTCGCAACGCCGCGCGCGCTGGCGGCGATTTCTCGGCTGCTGTCCGACGGCGACATCGGGCGTGCCGCCGAACTGGCGGCGCGGTCTATCGCCGGGGACGACGGGGCGGCGGAGGCCGCCCGCCGGATCGCCGCGCTCCGGTGAGCGCCGTACCCGTCAGTCGCGGGGTGGCAGGTCGAGGCGGACGGTGAGGAAGTTGGGGAACGGGCCGTTCCAGCCGTCGTCCGGGCCTTCGTCGACGACGCGTTGCGGGCGGCGGTCGTCCTGCTGGGGGCGGCGGGTTTCGCGGAACGGGACGTCGCGGCGGTCCTCGCGTGGCGGCGCGACGTGGCGGGGCTGCGGTGCCGGGACGGGTGGCGCGGCCGGGCGGGCCGGGGCGGGTGCAGGTTCGGCGACCGGGGCGGCCTGGACGACGACGGGTTCAGCGATCGGTCGTGCGGCGACGGCGGGCGGCGGTGTGTTCGCGGCGGGGGCGCGTTCGCTGCGCGGACGGCGGCGCGGGCCGCGCGGTTCGGCGTCCTGACGCGCGGCGGGGGCTTCGGGTGCGGGCTGCTCGATCGCAATGGGCGCGGCCGTGGCGACCGGCTTTCCGACGCGTTCGATCGTCGACTTGGTCAGCTTTTCGATGTTGGCAATCGCCTCGGCGTCTTCGGGCGTGACGAGGCTGAACGCCTTGCCCGAGGCGCCGGCGCGGCCGGTGCGGCCGATGCGGTGGACATAGTCGTCCGGATGCCACGGAATGTCGTAGTTGATGACGTGGCTGACGCCCTTGATGTCGAGACCGCGGGCGGCGACGTCGGAGGCGACCAGGATGTTGATTGTGCCGTCCTTGAACCGGTCGAGTTCGCGCAGCCGTTCGGCCTGTTCCATGTCGCCGTGGATCTGGCCGACCTTCATGCCCGAACGACCGAGCATCTCGGCCAGGTCGCGGACCGTGGTCTTGCGATTGGAGAAGATCATCGCGGTGCGGACGTCCTCCGCCGCGAGCAACGCCTTCAGCGCGTCGCGCTTGCCGCGCGAGGTGGTCTCGACAAGCCGCTGTTCGATCAGCAGGTTGTTCATGCCCGCCCGTGCGACCTCGATCTGCTTCGGGTTCGACAGGAAACGGTCGGCAAGCTTCTTGATCGGGCCGGGCATGGTGGCCGAGAACAGCAGGGTCTGGCGCGTGGCGGGCAGCTTGGTGCAGATTTCCTCGATATCGGGGATGAACCCCATGTCGAGCATGCGATCCGCCTCGTCGATCACCAGGATCGAACAGCCGGACAGCAGGATCTTGCCGCGCTTGAACAGGTCCATCAGTCGGCCGGGCGTGGCGATCAGCACGTCGACGCCGCGGGCGAGCGCGGCGGTCTGGTCGCCCATCGACACGCCGCCGATCAGCAGCGCCATCGAGAGCTTGTGATACTTGCCGTATTTGTCGAAATTCTCGGCGACCTGTGCGGCGAGTTCGCGCGTCGGTTCGAGGATCAGCGAGCGCGGCATCATGGCGCGGGCGCGGCCATGCGCCAGGACGTCGATCATCGGCAGGACGAACGATGCGGTCTTGCCCGTGCCCGTCTGCGCGATGGCAATCAGGTCGCGGTTCATCAGCACGGGCGGGATCGCCTGCGCCTGCACCGGCGTGGGTATGGTGTAGCCGGACTCCGTCACGGCGCGCAGCGTTTCGTCGGAGAGGCCGAGATCGGCGAATGTCATGGGCGATCCGGATAAGAATGCGACCGCAAAGCGCGCGATCCGCGACACACGCGGCTATGGCCGAGTGCGGGATTTTGTCAAGGTCGGGCGCGGGTTAGCGCGTGGCGTTTCGCGTGGCGGCGTCGCGCAGCCGACCTGGACTCTAGTTCATCCCCCGGAGCGCAGCCGAGGGTCGCTGTAGGTGTCTCGGCTGCGTTCGGGACGGTCGGGTTTTGATGTGCTTCCGACCTACTTCTTCTCGACAGCCACCTGTTCGGACTCGTTTGCGGCATCGCTTGCAGCGTCGCTGGCGGTCTCGGCGTCGCGGGCGACGCGGGCGGTCATGCCGGTGGCTTCGGCGTCTTCCATCATCTGGTCGCTCGGCCGGGTGGGTTCGGCCGGGGGTGGGGTGTCGACCGCGCTGGTCGTCTCGACGGGCGCGGGCGCGGGTTCGTTGATCGGTTCCGGCGCGGGGGCGGGCTCCGGCTCGACGGGTTCGTCCGCGTTCGCGCTGTCGTTATAGGGGTCAGCCTCCGGCTGCGGCGCGGGGCCGCGGTCGCAGGCGGCGAGCAGCATGGCGGCGGCGAACGGGGCGATCAGGCGGATTTTCAACATGGGGATCCTATCGCGACGCGAGGGCGGCGGCGCGGTTGCCGCGCGCCTCGATCTTGGAGGCCAGGATGCCGTCCCAGTCATAGGGATCGGCGCGAAAATTGATCTGTCCCGCCGAACTGGCGAACGCGGTCCAGTAGAGCAGGTAGACGGTGACCGGGTTGGCCAGCCGCGCGCGCTTCGTCTCGCCCGCGTCGATCGCCGGCTTGACGTTGCCCGCATAGGTCGGGTCGTTGGCGAGCAGCAGGTCGGCCAGCTCGACCGGTTTCGCAAGCCGGACGCAGCCATGGCTGGCGAGCCGGTCCCAGCGCGAAAAGGCCGCCTGTGCCGGGGAATCGTGAAGATAGACCGAGTAGGGATTGTCGAAATCGAACTTCAGCCGCCCGAGCGCGCTCATGTCGCCGGCCGCCTGTTGCAGCCGCGTGCCGCCGCCGTCGAGTTTGATGACCTTGATCGAATTGCGCTTGAAGTAGCCGGGATTGGCGCGCTCTTTCGGCCACAATTCCTTGGTCGCGATCGAAGTCGGCACGTTCCACGGCGGGTTGATGACGATGCTATGGATGCGCGACTGGAGCATCGGCGTGTTGTCGCCGGGACGGCCGGTGACCGCCTTCATCGACGTCACCGGGTTGTCGCCGTCGAACACGGTCAGGACGGCGGCGGCGATGTTCACCTGCACCCGGTCCTTGGCGAGGTCCTGCGGCAGCCAGCGCCAGCGTTCCATGTTGGCCATGATCTGCCGCACGCGGTCCCGCGCGGGGACGTTGAGCGCGGCGATGGTCTGGGTCGAGACGATGCCGCTGGGTTGCAGGCCGTAGCGGCGCTGCGCCCGGCGGACGGCATCGAGCAGCGGGCGATCGAACGTGTCACCGGTCCTGGCGACCTCGCTGTCCTCGACCGCGAGCCGGCGGCGGAGTGCCAGCACCCGCGCGCCGCTGGCGTTGATCGTCATGTCCGGACCGGACGCCAGCGTCCGCCAGCCGCCGTCCGCCTCGATCTTGCGGTAGGTCTTGAGGCCCTTCATCAGGCCGTCATAGCCGGCATAGGGCGGTGGCAACGAGTTGATCCAGGCGGCGAGCCGGTCGCTGGCGACCGCCTGCGAAAAGCCGGGCCACGGATCATAGGCGGCCGGGCGCAGGCCCCAGTCCTTGAGGAAGTCGCTGGTCTCCAGCCGGCCGCTATGGACCGCGCGGGCATGATCGAGCGCGGCGGTGATCAGTTCGGCATCGCCGCGATCGGCCGCCTCGCCATCACCGTCGCGCAAATCGTGGCGCAGGCCCTGGGCGGGCGCGGCATCGATCATCGCGGCCAGCTGCGACGCCTGGGCGCGGGTCAGCTTGGGCATGACGCGCGGCGGCGGGGCGGGGGCATCGACGACGGGCGGGATCGCAGGTGCGGGCACGCCGAACGTCGGAACCGCGCCGGACGCGGTCTGCGCCGCCGCCGGACCGGACAGCAGCGGCACCAGAGCGGCGGCCAGCAGCAAGGGAGTCCGGAAACGGGGTGGCGTGGGCGTCAACAAGGTCGGAAACTCCAGGGGTCGTTGCCGGGAACATAGCCCGAACCGGTCCGTGGCGTCTAGCGGGCTGCACCCTTCGCCACGCTGAACCGACCCCGGGTGCAAGCGCCTTATTTCATCAGGCCGGCGTTGCGCAGTGCGGTTTCGATGACGGTACCGACCGGGCCGCCCATCGCCATGGGTGTCCCCATCGGCATGGCGAACGGCGAGGCGGGCGTTTCCGCTTGCTGCTCCTCAGCTGCGTCGACCGTCATCTCCTCCGCGTTGGTCTCAAGGCCCCAGAAGCGCAGGATAAGGTGTGACGAGGCAATGCCGGCGTCGAGCATATAGGCCGCGCTGGCGCCGTGATCGGACCCTGCGGTGGGATCGATCGGCGTGCCGTGACCCATGCCGGCAATGCGATACTCCTCCAGCACCGAGCGGCCGTTCGCATCGTGCCAGACGCGGTGACGATGGCCGTCGATCATCTCCTCCTGCGTCGGGCGTTCGGGCAGGCCGTGCAGGTCGCGCCACTGGCCGGCGATCGCGTCGGCGTTGCTCTGCGCGACGGTCTGGTCGGCCGCACCCTGCCAGATCGACAGCGTGGGCCAGCGGCCGTCATGCCCGGCTGCTGCACGTGCGCGTTCTGCGAGAAGATCGCGCGAAGGGCCGCCATGGCCGCGCATCCGGTCGAACGCCTCGGGCACCGTGCTGGCCGAGCCGTAGGGCAGCCCGGCGATCGCGGCACCGCCGGCGAACACATCCGGGTAGGTGGCAAGCATGACCGCGGTCATGGCGCCGCCCGCGGACAGCCCGGTGACGAACACGCGTGCCGGATCGATGGCGTGATCGGCGATCATCTGGGCCACCATGTTCCGGATCGACAGCGGTTCGCCGTCGTCGCGCACGGTGTCGGCCGGCACGAACCAGTTGAAACAGAGGTTCGGGTTGTTGGCGCGGCGCTGTTCGGGGAACAGCAGCGCGAAACCATGACGATCGGCCAGCCGCGACCAACCGGAACCATGGTCGTAACCGGCCGCGGTCTGTGTGCAGCCGTGGAGGACGACGACGAGCGGCGCGCCCTGCGGCAGGTCGGACGGCACATAGATGCGCGCGCGTAAGCCGCCGGGGTTGGTGCCGAACGCATCCATGTCGGTCAGGCGATCCGCCTCGCCCGCGCCGCCGAACATGTGCGCGCCCATCGCGCCGGTGGGGAGGTTCGCCGCGCGGGTCAGGCGGGCAATGGTGTCGCTGATGTTACGCATCGGGGTCTGGCCCTCCGGGATAAGGCGTCGTGCGTCGCCGTGGCGACGTCGCGTTTATGCTGCATTGCACAATAGATGGGAAAGCCGGGCGGCCGGTCAATAGCCAATGTGCCGACCGCACCGGGACGCTATGGTCTATCCAAGACTCGGACGAGGATATGGTCATGCAGAGCGACGAGAAACTCGCCGGATACGAGAATATCATCACCGGCGACCGGACGGGCGTGCCATCGCCCGATGCCGCGTCGACCGTAACCGCGGCCGCCGTGCCGGAGCTGAAGAGCCTGCTGGGGCTCGCCGTCGCGGCGGTCGTGGTGGGCGCGCTGTATTTCGCGCAGGACGTGCTGATCCCGATCACGCTGTCCGTGCTGCTGTCGTTCGTGCTGGCGCCGCTGGTCAACATGCTGCAGCGGATCGGGCTGTGGCGCGCGCCGTCGGTGGTGCTGACGGTGCTGTTCGCGGTGGGCGTGCTGGCCGCGGTCGGCATGCTGATCGGCACGCAGGCGGCGAACCTGACCGCGGATGCGCCGCGCTATGCCCAGACGATCGAGCAGAAGATGGAGGGCGCGCAGGCATTCGCCGCCGCGCGGATGGCGTCGCTGTCGAAGGAGTTCGCGCCGCGGATTCGCCCGGTCCGGCGTGGGTCGCTCGCCGCAGCGCCGGCCGCCGAAGCCACCGGCGAGCGCCGGCCGGTGCTGGTCGAGGTGGTGCAGGAGCGGACGTCGCCGCTGACCGTCGCGCGGACGATCCTGCAACCGATCCTGGGGCCGCTCGAAACGACCGTCATCGTGCTGATCGTCGCGATCTTCGTGCTGTTGCAGAAGGAAGATCTGCGCGACCGCTTCATCCGGCTGTTCGGATCGAACGACCTGCACCGCACGACGATCGCGATGGACGAGGCGGGGCAGCGGCTCAGCCGGTATTTCGCGTCGCAGCTCGCGGTCAATACCGGGTTCGGGATCATCATCGGCGGTGGCCTCGCGCTGATCGGCGTGCCGTCGGCGGCGATGTGGGGCATCCTGGCCGGGCTGCTGCGGTTCGTGCCCTATATCGGGTCGTTCTTGGCGGCGGTCGCGCCGATCGCGCTGGCCGCGGCGATCGATCCGGGCTGGGGCACGGCGATCGCGGTCGCGTTGCTGTTCGTGATCGTCGAGCCGCTGGTCGGTTATGTCGTCGAACCATTCCTGTATGGCCATTCGACGGGGCTGTCCCCGGTGTCGGTAATCGTCGCGGCGGTGTTCTGGACGTGGATCTGGGGGCCGGTCGGGTTGATCTTGTCGACGCCGCTGACGCTGTGCCTGGTCGTCGTCGGGCGGCATGTGAAGTCGCTGGAGTTCTTCGACGTGCTGCTCGGCGACCGGCCGGCACTGTCCGCGGTGGACAGTTTCTACCAGCGGGTCCTGGCGGACAATCCGGACGAGGCGCTGGCGCAGGCCGAGACGCTGCTGACCGACCGGACGCTCGACCGTTATTATGACGAGGTCGTGGTGCCCGGATTGCGGCTGGCCGGGATCGACCATGCGCGCGGGACGATCGACGATCGCCGGGCGGCGCGGATGTGCGGGTCGATGCTCGGCCTGATCGGCGAGCTGGAGGATCACCGCGACGGGGCGGGTGCGCCGCCGGTGCCGCAGGACGCGCCGGGCGGTGTCGTGGCGTGCGTCGTGGGGCGCGATCCGTTCGATGCGGCGGTGGCGGCGATGCTGGCGCAGCTGCTCGCGCGGCGCGGGATCGCGACGCGGATCATCACGCATGCCGCCGTGTCGCGCGCGGCGATCGGGACGCTCGATCTGAGCGGCGTGACGGTGGTCGCGCTGTGCCATCTCGAACTGGTCGGCGCGCCGGCGCATCTGCGTTACCTGGTGCGGCGCGTGTCGCAGCGGGCGCCGGAGGCGAAGATCGTGGTCGGCCTGTGGCGGACGGCGGTCGATGCGATGGTCGACGACATGGCGACGCAGTTACAGGCCGGCGGGGCGGATCAGGTTCGAACGCTGGGCGGTGCGGTGGCGGCGTGCGAGGCCGTGCTGACCGGTGTGGCGGTGGCCGAGCCGGTCAGCTGAAGCGGACATCGTCTGGCTGGCGCGCGGCGGCGATCTCGTCGGCGCGCGGGTGGCGCAGGATCGTGATGGCGTCCGGGGTCATCGCGATCAGCCCGCGATCGGCGAACTGGCCGAGCCAATAGTCCATGCACCACCGGCCCCATTTCGTGCGAAACAGCCGCGCGTTGCGGACGATGTGGTCGAAATGCTGGTAGGGGGGGACGTGGACCGGGTGATGCTGGTGGTAGGCGCGCGCTTGCCCGACGCGGAACATCGGGACGTGCGCGGCGGCAAGGGCTGCGGCGAAGTCGGTTTCCTCGCCACCATAGCCGACATAGCGTTCGTCCATCCCGCCGCTGCGCTCCCACGCGGTGCGGGACAGTGCGAACGACAGGCCCCAGAGTTCGCCGTGGTCGGGTTCGGGGACGATGCCGGTCGTCGGCGGGGCGGGTTTCGCCGGGTGGCGCTGACCCGACGCGTCGAGCGCGGCATAGTCGAGCGGGAGCGCGACCGGGCCGGCGGGGAGGTAGAGCACTTCGCCGAGGAATATCCCGTCAGCGGTCGCCGCTGCCTGTGTATAGCTTTCGACCAGCGTGGGCGACGGGATGCAGTCGACGTCGAGCAGAAGGAGCAGGTCGCCGGTCGCGGTCGCCACGGCCTGGTTGCGGGCGCGGGCGAGCGGCATCGGTTCACCCGGCACGGCGACCATCCGGATGGGGCACGGCAGCGCGGGCAGGTCGGCGGGCGCGGCGTCCTGCATATAGGCGATGACGAACTCGTCCGGTGCCCGCGTCTGGGTCGCGAGTCCTTGCATCAGTCGTTCGAGATGCGCGCGGCGGCCGCGCACCAGCGTCAGGACGCTGACGCGCACGGGCTGCAGGTCGGTTCGGTCGCGGACACCGCATGGGGCAGGCGGCGGAGTGCCTGGCGGCGGAAATGATCGACGCCGTCGATGATGCCGCCGGCATGACCGTAGCGCGACACGAAACTGTGCGCGAGTGTCGGGTCCTGATCGAGCCCGTCGCTGTGGTTGGCGACGATGATCGAGTGGCGGACCGAGCGGAGCATCTCCACGTCGTTGCCGCTGTCGCCCGCCACCATGACCTGGTCGCGCGCCATGCCGTAGTGACGGCGGACATGCTCGACCGCGGTCCCCTTCGACGCGGCGTGCGGGAGTATGTCGAGATAGGTGCCGTGGCTCTGGATCACCGAACAGGCGTGGCCCGCGGCGCGCAGCAGGTCGCGGACGCGGCGGGCGGCATCGGGGTCGCCGCGAGTGAAGTAGCTGAGCTTGAAGAGGCGCTGTTCGAGCGAGCCCTGCGGTTGCAGGTCGGTCGCGTCGGCAAGGATCGCGGCGACCGCCGCGCGGTCCCATCCCGCGGCGATCTGCGTGGCCCAGCCTTCGTCGAGGTCGTAGGCGGTGCCGGTGCGGTCGAGATGGTAGATCTCGGACCCGACCGAGGTGATCAGCACCTGCGGCTGCGGCACGTTTTCGCGCGACAGGATCGCCTGCGCGCTGTGCAGCGAGCGGCCGGTGGCGATGCCGAACAGCAGATCCTCCTGCCGCCCATGCCAATCGGCGAACCGGACCGTTGCGGCGGGACAGCCGACCAGCGTGTTGTCGATGTCGCTGATGAGCATCGTCGTGCCGGACGGATCGGCGGGCAGGGCGCGGGGCGGCCGTCGGCCGAGCGCAGACTCGGCGAAGTCGTGATAGAGTTCGGCATGGCGCGTCCAGTCGTACGCCGCCACCGCGACCGCACCGGCGCGGGAATAGCGTTCCCAGAGCGGCCGATCGTCGAGGATGCGGCCGATCGCGGCGGCCATTGCGCCATGGTCTCGCGGATCGACCAGCACACCGTTGCCGCAGCGTTCGACGATGTCGTTCGGCCCGCCGCTGTCGGTCGCAACGATCGGCAGGCCGGCGGCGGCGGCCTCCAGCAGGGTCAGCCCGAACGGTTCGTTGAGGGCCGGGTTGACGAACACGCCGCCGCGTCGCCGGGCGAGGGCGTAGATCGACGGGACTTCGGACGGCAGGTGGTGCTTGGGATAGGCGACCTGACCGTAGAGGTCGTAGCGGTCGATCAGGCGGAGCAACTCGTCGAGATTACTCGCGATCTCCGGCTCCATCCGGGCGATATCGTCGCGGATACCGGCGACGATCACGAGGTTCGCGGTGCGGCGCAGATGCGGGTCGTTGCCATAGGCGTGGACGAGGCCGGCGAGGTTCTTCTTCGTTACCGGACGCGCGATCGCGAGGATCATCGGCTTGTCCGGATCGGTAAGGAACCGGTCGATGCGACCGGCCATCGCAGGATCGGGTGCCGCATCGGCGAACGCGGCAAGATCGCTGCCCGGTTCGATCACCCGGATCCGGCCGGGGCGGTAGGCGTCGTAGCCCGCATATTGGACCTCGGCCTCATCGCGCGACGAGGCGATGATGCCCGCGGCGGCGGCGATCGTGCGTTCCTCCAGCGCGATCCGACGGTCCATGCCGGCGAGCGCGTCGGCGTCGTCGATACCGGCGAACGCATCGCGCTTCACGCGGCCGAGCGAGTGGGCGGTGAACAGGAACGGGATGTCGAGCGCGGCGCCGACCCGGCGGGCGATTTCGCCACCGTCGGCGTAGTGGGCATGGAGGATCTCGGGGCGGCGGTCGAGCGCGGCGATGTGGGCGATCAGTGCGGCGCTGAAACTGTCATGTTCCGCCCAGAGCGCTTCCTTAGCGAGGTAGCAGGACGAGGTCGTCTCCAGCCGCACGATCCGCGTCTTGGCATCGACATCCTCAGTCCGCACGGCGTAGCAATCGGCCATGCCGTCCTGCCGGAAGCCGCGCGTGACAATCTCGATCCGGTCGACGCGCGGTTCGGCGGCCGACGCGCGGGCGAGATCGAGCAGGTACCGGATATGGCCGCCAGTGTCCGCGTTCACACCATATTCGACGTCGCGGGCGCGCAGGCACCCCTGCAACGCGATGTGCATCACGAACATACGTCCCCGTCCATTCATTTGTCGTTCATGGCGGAACCGCGCTCCGCTACCGCTGGTTCCCGGTGTTGATGTCGATCAATAAGTTACTGCGCATCGCGCAGGTCGCCCCGGTCATTTTCCCGACGCCGCCCGTCGATCATGGCGGGACGGAACGGGTCGTGTCCGACCTCACCGAGGCGCTGGTCGCACTCGGCCACGACGTGACGCTTTATGCGCCGTCGGACAGTGTGACGTCGGCCCGGTTGCGGTCCGCGCATCCCAGCCTGTCCGCGCTGGAGCGGGCGGCGGGTGGTCCCGTCGCGCCGGGCGTGCCGGGGGTGCTGGAGGCGGCGCAACTCGACATGGTCGCGCGCGCGATCGACGAACATGACATCGTTCATGTCCACGGCGAGTTCGCGCATGCCGCGGTGCTGGCCGGGCGGCCGGCGCTGACGACGATTCACTGGCGGGTCGACGAACTCGATCGCAAGCTGTTCTTCGCGCATTTCGACCGGTTGCAGGTGGCGGCGATCTCGGGGGCTCAGGCCGCCGACATTCCGGCGTCCAACCTGGCGGGGGTGGTCCATCACGGGATTGCCGAGGACCGTTACCGGCTGGGGGACGGCGCGGGCGGCTATCTTGCGTTCATCGGGCGGATGACGGACCAGAAGCGGCCGGACGTCGCGATCCGCGTGGCGCGCGCCGCCGGGCGGCCGATCCGGCTGGCGGGGACCATCGATGTCGGCAATCCGCGTTATTTCGAGGATCGGGTTCGTCCGCTGCTGGGGACCGATGCGGAGTATGTCGGGCCGGTCGACGATGGGGCGAAGCAGGGGTTGCTGGGCGATGCGGCGGCGCTGCTGTTCCCGATCGACTGGCCCGAACCGTTCGGGCTGGTGATGATCGAGGCGATGGCATGCGGGACGCCGGTGATCGCGTGGGACCGCGGCAGCGTGCGCGAGGTGATCGAGGAGGGCGTCACGGGCTTCGTCGTGCGCGACGAGACGGAGGCGCTTGCGGCGATCGCGCGGCTGCCGTCGATCGACCGGGCGCAGGTGCGGCGGCGGTTCGAGGCGCGGTTCGGCGCGCGGCGGATGGCGACGGACTATGTCGCACTGTACCGCACGGTGCTGGGTGCGCAGGATCGCGGCTGATGGAAGTCGGTGTGATCAGCTGGACCTATCCGCCCGAAAAGAGCGGATTGTCGGTCGCCGCGCGGGAGATCGCGCAGTCGCTGGCCGAGGCGGGGCATGGCGTGCGGGTGCTCACGTTCGACCGGTCGGGTCGGGCGATGGATGGGGCGGTAACGGTGATCGGTTGCGCGCTTCCGGCGGGGGGCGCGCTGGCGCGGTTGCGCGGTTTGCCGGCGACGGGGCACCTGGTCGGGCCGTGGGCGATGGCGCGCGCGGTGCGGGCGGAGCATGCGCGCGCGCCGTTCGACGTGGTCGAAGCGACAAACTGGTACGCGCCGGGGCTGTTCGTGGCGCTCGACCGGCGGATGCCGTTCGTGACGCGCAATTCGACGCCGGTCGCGACGAGCGGTGCGGGCGGGCGGGGCGTGCGGGCGCGGACCGACCATGCGGCGGCGCGGGCGGTGGAGGCGCTGTCGGCGGCGCGGAGCGACATGCTGATCTCCAATACCGCGGCGCATGGAGTAAAGATCGCGGCGCTGTACGGTGTGGCAAAACCTGGGCCTGCGCATCATGTCGTCGGGCTGAGCCTCGACCCCGCGCTGGTCGCCGCGGGTGCCGAGGCGGCGTACCCGGAGGCCGCAAGCGGTCCGGTGCGGCTGCTGTTCGTCGGGCGGGCGGAGCATCGCAAGGGTTATGACGCGCTGGCGCCGGCGATCGAGATCCTTGCTGCGGAGGCTGAGCGCGGGGCGATCCCGGAGTTTGCGCTGACCATGGTTGGGGTCGGTGATGACCGCGTGGCGGACCTGTCGGCGGCGGCGCGGGCGCGGGTGATGGCGTTCCGGCGCGCGGAGAGCGAACAGCTGTACGCATTGCTGGCGAAGACGCATGTCGTGGTCGCGCCGTCGCGCTACGAGTCGTTCGGGCTGGTGTATCAGGAGGCGATGGCGTTCGGGCGGCCGATCGTGGCGTGTGCGGAGGACCCGAGCGCGCGACTGTTCGTAGGCGGGACCGGGGCGGGGCTGCTGGCGGAGCGGTGCGATGCGTCGGCAGTGGCACATGAGCTGCGGCGCGTTATTGTCGACCCGGAGTTGCGCAGGACGCTCCACCGGGGAAGCCGAGCGGCGGCGGGACGGTTTACGCGGGCGACGATGGGGAGCGAGACGGTCGCGGCGTACCGCGCGATGCTCAGTCGGCGCTGAACGGGCGAAGCAGCGCGGCTTCGTCCGCCGGCCGCGCGCCGTCGGCGGCCATCGCGGCGTAGCGCGAGGTGCGGGCGGGGACGTGGGCGCCGTCCAGCCGGTGGAGAATCGCGCCGGCCGGGGCGAGCGCGGAATGGCGCCAGTCGCGCGACGGGTTGGGCCGTTCGTGGACGACGCCGGAGAAGCGGACTTCGGCGCGGTTGAGGCGGTACTGGACGTCGGGCCAGTGATCCGAGCGGACGCCGTCCACGAGGTTCGAACGCGGGAAGGCGAGCGAGCGCAGGCCGTGCGCGTCGGCATCGGCGGCGAGGCCGGGCAGGGCGGCAAGCATGGCCGGGTCGAGGTCCTCGTCGGCGTCGAGCTGGAGTTGCCACGGCGTCTCGCACGCGCCTTGCAAGCGATTGCGCTGGGCCGAGAAATCCTGACCGAGCGGGTGGGTGAGATACTCGACGTCTGGGCGCGACAGGCCCGCCACGACGGTCTCATCATCGCTGTCGATCAGCACGCGGACCTTGGCGAAGTGCGGGGTTAGCCGATCGACAAGGCGGCGGATCGCGCGAAGTTCGGAGACGCGGCCCATGATGCCGAGCGTGATCGCTGGTCCGTCGACGGGGAGTGGCGCGGTCAGCGCGGCGGCGGGGAGGGTGCCGGTGGGGTCGGCCAGTTCGGCCGCCTGTGCAGCGTCTGCGGGGCGGATCGCGCGGCCGAAGCGGTAGCCGGCGATGCGCAGCGTGGCGATGGCGCAGGTCCAGTCCTGCGGGGGGTGGGCGATCAGGTCGACTAACGGTGCCGCGAGCCGGTCCGCGGTGTCCGCGGCGATGGCGTCCATGGCGCGGTGGCCGGCGCTGTAGCGCAGCCCGCAATGGGTGCATTCGCGCACCCCGTCGCCACGGTCGTGCCGCGCGCGGTTCCCGCAGATCGCGCAGCGCGTCATCGCCGTATCCGGGTCGTGGGCATGGCGGTGGTCATCGCGCAACGGCAGTTCCGAAACAACATCGGCCACCAAAAACATATGCGAATACTATGCGGTGGGCCGCCGGAATGGCTGGTTTCGCTATGCGGGACCATGCACATGCGGCGTGAAGACTTTTGACAGGGCGGCACATGACGACGGGAATCGAGACGGACGCCGCGGGGCCGGTGACGCATCACGGGCCGCAGGATCGGACGTCGACGCTTGCGCTCGGCGCGATCGGCGTGGTGTTCGGCGATATCGGCACGTCGCCGCTCTATGCGTTGAAGGAAAGTTTCATCGGGCATCACCGGCTCGCGGTGGATGCGCCGCATCTGTACGGGGTGATCTCGCTCATCTTCTGGACGATGACGCTGATCGTCACGCTGAAATATGTGCTCATCATCCTGCGCGCCGACAATCGCGGCGAGGGCGGGAGCCTTGCGCTGCTTGCACTGATCGTGCGGAGCAGTGGCGACCGCGGCTGGACGCGCGGGATCGTGCTGCTCGGCATCGTCGCGACCGCCTTGTTCTACGGCGATGCGATCATCACGCCGGCGATCTCCGTACTGTCGGCGGTTGAGGGGCTGACGATCGTGCAGGCGGGGCTCGCGCCGCTGGTGGTGCCGATCTCGATCGCGGTGCTGATCGCGCTGTTCATGATCCAGTCGCGCGGGACCGCGAAGGTCGGCATGATCTTCGGCCCGGTGATGCTGGTGTATTTCGCGGTGCTGGCGGTGCTCGGCATGCTGGCGATCCTGCCGCATCCGGAAGTGCTGCGCGCGCTCAGCCCGACCTATGCGGTCACGTTCTTCACGATGGATCCGCTGCGCGCGTTCCTGGCGCTCGGGTCGGTCGTGCTGGCGGTGACCGGGGCGGAGGCGCTCTATGCCGACATGGGCCATTTCGGGCGCAAGGCGATCGCGGTGTCGTGGCTCTACATGGCGTTCCCGTGCCTGCTGCTGAACTATCTGGGGCAGGCCGCGCTGCTGATCGAGAACCCGGCGGCGATCGAGAATCCCTTCTATCTTCTCGCGCCCGACGCGTTGCGGCTGCCGCTGGTGATCCTGGCGACGATGGCGACGATCATCGCCAGTCAGGCGGTCATTTCCGGCGCATTCTCGGTGACGCAGCAGGCGATCCAGCTCGGCTTCCTGCCGCGGCTGAAGATGGTCCATACCAGTGCCACCGCGGCGGGGCAGATCTATCTGCCGCTGGTCAACTGGGTGCTGCTCGGCTTCGTCATCATGCTGGTGCTGGGCTTCGGCACGTCGAGCAATCTTGCCGCGGCGTACGGCATCGCGGTGACGGGGACGATGTTCATCACGGCGTGCATGCTGGGCGTGCTGGCGGTGACGGTGTGGAAATGGAACCGTTGGGTCGCGTTCGCGGTGACCGGCGTGTTCCTGGTGATCGACGGCGCGTATCTGGCGTCGAACCTGACGAAGATCCCGGACGGCGGGTGGTTCCCGCTGCTGGTCGGCGCGGTGGTGTTCACGGTGCTGACGACCTGGGCGACGGGTCGCCGGCTGATGCGGGCGCGGCTGGACGAGAGTGCGATGCCGGTGGATGTGTTCATTCGCTCCGCCGCCGGGTCGGTCGGGCGCGTGCCGGGGACCGCGGTGTTCCTGTCCGCGTCGCCGCACGGCATACCGTCCGCGCTGCTCCACAACATGAAGCACAACCGCGTGCTGCACGAGCGGGTGGTGATCCTGACGGTGACGATCGAGGGCGTGCCGCTGGTCGAGGCCGGGGCGTGTCCGGAGGTGGTCGACATGGGCCACGGCTTCTCGCGCGTGATCCTGCATTACGGGTTCATGCAGGATATCGACATCCCGGCGGCGCTGACCGCGATCACGATCGGCGGCGGCGCGTTCCGGCCGATGGAGACAAGCTATTTCCTGGGGCGGCAGACGCTGATCTCGGCCGCGCGGCCGGGGATGGCGCGGTGGCGGGAGCAGTTTTTCGCCTGGATGCTGCGCAATGCGGAGACGGCGATGGAGTTCTTCAAGCTGCCGCATAACCGGGTGGTGGAGTTGGGCAGTCAGGTGGAGATCTGAGGCTGGACCCCGGCGCGCGTGGCCGGGGCCTTGCTTGTAACGCTCGATGCGTTCCCCGGCGGAGGCCGGGGCCTTGGTGCAACCGTTTCACCTAGGCCCCGGCCTCCGCCGGGGAACGCTCATTGGTTTTACGCGCCGTCGACCAGGATCAGCTCGCTGTCCTCGACCGCCGTCACGCGCAGGGTGTCGACATCGGTGATGGCGACACCGTCGCGGGTGTTGACCTTTACGCCGTCGATCGTCACTGCGCCCGTCGCGGGGACGAGATAGCCGCGCCGTTCCTTGCCGAGCGCATAGTCGATCGTCTCGCCGGCCTTGACCGATGCGGCCACGATCCGCGCATCGGTGCGGATGCGGAGCGCGTCGGTGTCCTCGGCGAAGCCCGAAGCGAGCGTCACGAAGCGGCCCGAGCGTTCGCCCTTGGGGAAGGGGCGCGCGCCCCAGCTGGGGGCGACGCCGCGGCTGGTCGGCTGGATCCAGATCTGGAAGATCCGCGTCTCGACGTCCTCGACATTATATTCGGCGTGGGTGATCCCGGTGCCGGCGGACATCACCTGCACGTCGCCCGCCTCGGTCCGGCCGAGATTGCCCAAGCTGTCCTTGTGGGTGATCGCACCTTCGCGGACATAGGTGATGATCTCCATGTCGCGGTGCGGATGCGGCGGGAAACCGGATTTCGGCGCGATCACGTCGTCGTTCCAGACGCGGATGTTGCCCCAGCCCATGCGGGCGGGATCATGATAGCCGGCGAACGAGAAATGATGCTTGGCGTCGAGCCAGCCATGGTTGGCGCCGCCGAGCGTGGAAAAGGGGCGAAGGTCGATCATCGTCTGCTCCGTCAAAATGGCCGGGTGCGGCCGTTGCGACCAAGATACGCTTTCGATGGGCGTTAAGAAGTGCAATGACGGCACTCCATCGATGAAGGAAACGACGCCCATGTCCGCGTTGCCCGATCTGGAAGCGTGGGCGATCTTCGCCAAGGTGGTGGAGGCGGGATCGTTCGCACGCGCCGCCGATGCACTCCACCTGTCGAAACCGACCGTGTCGAAGGCGGTCACCCGGCTGGAGGCGCGGCTTGGCGTGCCGTTGCTCCACCGTACCTCGCGGCAGCTGGCGCTGACCGAGAGCGGGCGCGGCGTGCTGGACCGCGCGCGTCGCATCCTGGCGGACGGCGAGGCGGCGGAGGGCGAGGCATCGTCGCAGGCGGCGACCCCGCGCGGCAAGGTGGTCCTCGCGCTGCCGATGTCGTTCGGCGTGCGGCATGTCGCGCCGCTGCTGCCGGCGTTCTTCGAACTTTACCCGGACATCTGTATCGAGATGCAGTTGAGCGATGCGCAGGTCGATCTCGTCGCGTCGGGCGTCGACGTGGCGATCCGGATCGCGAGCCTCGCGGATTCCTCGCTGCGCGCACGGCGGTTATGCTCGGTCCGGCTGCCGTTGGTGGCGGCACCGTCGTGGATCGCGCGCCACGGCCGGCCGGAGCACCCGCGCGACTTGGAGACGTCGCGTGGGCTGCTCTACACCAATGTATCGCCGCCGGGCCTGCTGCGGCTCGTCCATGCGGAGGCGGGCGAATATGTCGTGACGCTGACCGGGCAGCTGAGCGCGAACAGTGCCGACGCGCTGACCCCCGCGCTACTCGCCGGGCTGGGGATCGCCGTACAGCCCGATTTCATGATCTGGCAGGAACTGGCGGACGGCCGGCTGGTGGAGGTGCTGCCCGGCTGGCGGATGCCCGACATCGGCCTGCACCTGCTGACGCCGCCGGGGGTCCAGCGGCCTGCGCGGGTGACGGTGCTGCTCGACTATCTCGCGTCGCGGCTGGGCAACGCGGAATGGGCGCAGGTCTGCGCGGCGGAGGCGGCGAAGGGCTGAGCCCCAATACGCAGTGCTGGTCGCATGGCCGCACGCTCGCTAATGTCATCACCAACCAGGAACGATGACGGGCGAGTGACCATGAAGACACGGGCAGCAGTGGCGTTCGAAGCGAAGCGACCCCTCGAGATCGTCGAACTCGACCTGGAAGGGCCGAAGGCGGGCGAGGTCCTGATCGAGATCGTCGCGACGGGCATCTGCCACACCGACGCCTATACGCTCGACGGGCTGGACAGCGAGGGGCTGTTCCCGAGCGTGCTGGGCCATGAGGGCGCGGGCATCGTGCGCGAAATCGGCGCGGGGGTGACCAGCGTCGCGGTGGGCGACCATGTCATCCCGCTCTACACGCCGGAATGCCGCGAATGTAAGTCGTGCCTGAGCGGCAAGACCAACCTGTGCACCAAGATTCGCGCGACGCAGGGCAAGGGGCTGATGCCCGACGGCACGACGCGGTTCAGCTACAAGGGGCAGCCGATCTTCCACTATATGGGCTGTTCGACCTTCTCTAACTTCACCGTGGTGCCGGAGATCGCGGTGGCGAAGATCCGTGACGACGCGCCGTTCCAGTCGGCCTGCTATGTCGGCTGCGGCGTGACGACGGGTGTCGGCGCGGTCGTGAACACGGCGAAGGTCGAGCCGGGCGCGAACGTGATCGTGTTCGGGCTGGGCGGGATCGGGCTGAACGTGATCCAGGGCGCGCGGATGGTGGGCGCGGACCGGATCATCGGCGTCGACCTGAACGACGACAAGGAATCGTGGGGCAAGCGGTTCGGCATGACCCATTTCGTCAATCCGTCGAAGGTGGACGGCGACATCGTCCAGCATCTCGTCGGGCTGACCGACGGCGGCGCGGACTATACGTTCGACTGCACCGGCAACACGACCGTGATGCGGCAGGCGCTGGAGGCGTGCCACCGCGGCTGGGGCGTGTCGGTGGTGATCGGCGTGGCGGAGGCGGGCAAGGAGATCAGCACGCGGCCGTTCCAGCTCGTCACCGGGCGGGTGTGGAAGGGCTCCGCGTTCGGCGGTGCGCGCGGGCGGACCGATACGCCGAAGATCGTCGACTGGTACATGAACGGCAAGATCGAGATCGACCCGATGATCACCCACGTCCTGACGCTGGACGAGATCAACCGCGGGTTCGACCTGATGCACGCGGGCGAATCGATCCGCTCGGTCGTGCAGTACTGAACCGCTGAAGGAGCCACAGATCGTGGAAATCGTTTCGACCGCACATGCCCATGGCGGCATCCAGGGCGTCTATCGCCACGCGTCCAGTGCCACGAGCACCGCCATGACATTCTCGGTGTTCGTGCCGGCGCATGCCAGCGGCACGACGCTGCCGGTTCTGTGGTATCTGTCGGGCCTGTCCTGCACGCACGCCAACGTGACGGAGAAGGGCGAGTATCGCCGGCTGTGCGCCGAACTGGGCATCATTCTGGTGGCGCCAGACACGTCGCCGCGCGGCGATCAGGTGCCGGACGATCCCGACGGGGCCTATGATTTCGGGCTCGGTGCGGGCTTCTACGTCGATGCGACCACGTCGCCGTTCACCGCGCATTACCGGATGTGGACCTACATCACCGACGAGCTGCCACGGCTGATCGCCAACGAATTCCCGGCCGACATGAGCTCGCAGGGTATCTTCGGCCATTCGATGGGCGGTCACGGCGCGCTGACGGCCGCGCTCGGGATGCCCGGCCGCTACCGCTCGGTCTCCGCCTTCGCGCCGATCGTGGCACCGGGGCAGGTGCCGTGGGGGAAGAAGGCGCTCGGTGGCTATCTCGGCCCCGACGAAGCGACATGGCGCGCGCACGATGCGGTCGCGATGATCGAGGACGGCGCGCGCGTGCCGGACCTGCTGGTCGATCAGGGCATGGCCGACCAGTTCCTGGCCGAGCAGCTGAAGCCCGAACTGTTGACCGCAGCCTGTGAAGCGGCGGGCATCCCGCTGACGCTCCGCATGCAGCCGGGTTACGATCACAGCTATTATTTCGTGTCCACCTTCATGGAAGACCATCTCCGCTGGCACGCGGAACGGCTGCGCGGGTAGGAGCAGGCCTGGCGGGGGCCGGGGTTACCGACGGAGCGGGGGGGGGGGGCGTAGGATTGAGAGAAAGCGATATGTTTCCGCCTTTCTTTCCGCCAGGATGTTCCTCCAGCAGCGCGTCGCGACCGAATAGACCTTGGTGCCGGTTGCACTGCGTCGCTGTCTGTGTGGAACCTGTCGACGACGTTCGGTGACGTGACGCAGGAGATTCCATGAGACCCATCGCCTACGCTCTGGTCGCCTTCGCGGCGTCGGCGGTGCCATCCGCAGGTCAGGCGGATGCGCAGTACAAGCTGCTCGTCCTCGCGATGCCGAGCAAGTATCATTACGAGTATATCCCGATCGCGCGGGACAGCTTCGAACAATTGGCCAAGCTGCATTCGTTCGATCTGACGTGGACGAGCAAGACCGAGGCCTTCGACGGCGACCTGCGCCAATATGCCGCCGTCATGTTCCTCAACACACCGAGCGAGGAATTGAACGCGGCGCAGCGCAAGCGGTTCGAGGACTATATGCGGGCCGGCGGGAACGCGATGGTGGTACACCGTGCCGCGATCACCCAGCCGAATGCCTGGCCGTGGTTCGAACGGCTCGTCGGACGCACCGTCGGCGTTCACCCGATGCTGCAGACCGGCGTCGTCACGACGACCGACAAAAGGTTTCCGGCAACGTACGGCGTTCCGGAACGGTGGATCTGGAGCGACGAGTTCTACGTCACGACCAACCCGCACCGCCAGACGATCAGCACCGTGTTGACCGTCGACGAGTCGACATACGACCCGACGAAGATCTGGCCGGGTCAGGTGTCGAAACCGATGGGTAGGGACCATCCGATCGCTTGGCACCGCCCGTACGAGCGCGGGCGGGTGTTCGTCACCACCCTGGGCCACAACGGCGAGATGTACCGCGACCCACAATATCTGAACCACCTGATGGGCGGCATCTACTGGACGGCCACCGGCCTGGGCGCGACGGCCGAACCCAGCCGACGGTAGGGAACCCAGTCTTGCCCGGACGGCGGGATACGGGGCGCTCGCGTTGCGGGTAAGGCGCAACCTGCCCACCAGTGACGCGATACGGTACGTTACGCCCTTGCCGAAAGGTTGGGGCGTTTTGGTATCGCCGATTCGCAAGTGAGGGGCAGAGAGTCAGGTGGGATATTACAAATCGGTGGCCAAAGTTGCGGCCACCCAGGCCTTGAAAGACGCGAAGCTGGACAGCCCTGTTGCCGCAGCTGCGTCGCTCTGCGGGCAGGCTATGGCCTCGGTAATCCTTTACCTTGCTCTCGGGTCCTTCACGGAAATGACCACAGCAACACGGTCGCTCACCGCTGCGGCACCATTCCTTGCTTTCCCGGTCGCCCTCATAATTCGTCTGGTTTCCACACCGGGCGTCATGGCCCGCGAGGCCTCGGAAGTGTTCCAACGCGAACTGACTTGGTGGAAGGAAGCAAACGGCAATCTTATCAAGGGGCTAAACGCTCTTACCGACCCTCCCAGGCCTCCTGATTTTGAGGATGGTATCTATCAGAACGGGTCGCTGGTTGGAAAGGTAATCGGAATGAGGACCACTGATCATAAAATTACTTTTGAACAGATTGAAAATACCGAGGCACTTGACCGTAACAAAGCGTTCTACTTCCAAGACATACTGCTAATGATAGTGGATTTTGGGGGCCTTACTGCGTCACAAAATCGTGTAATTATCGATAAGTCCGGAGCCCGGACGGTCACTGCAAAGGCGGTGATCCAACGCGTAACCTGCCGTAGCATTGGCGACGTCCGGACCGTGAAGCGGCCGGGAACCTAAGACGGTGATCAATTACCCGTGACCGGCGACGCGATTAACGTCGTCCAATGGCAAGTGGGCAGTCTTGTGGGGAAGCGTCGCGGCGATCAATAAAATCTGTTCTGATTCAACGCGTTAGACGGGGTAACTGGCGGAGCGGGAGGGATTCGAACCCTCGAAGGGCTATTAACCCTTACACACTTTCCAGGCGTGCGCCATCGACCACTCGGCCACCGCTCCGCGTCCTGGAAAGCGCGCCCTATCGGGTGATGTGCGCTTCCGCAAGCGCCATCGACATGGCATGCTTCGGACATGATCCTGCCTTTGCTCCTTACGTTGGCGATGCAGTCGCCGGTTGTGGCCGCCCCGGCCGCTGCGGATGCGACGAAGTCCGTGACGCCTTCCAGCGTCGTAGCAAGCGCGCCGGCCTCCGCTTGGGTCGATGTGCCGGCGGATCGGTTGCTGGTGATGGAGCTGGCCGGCGGGCGGCGGGTGACGATCGCGTTGTCGCCGGATTTCGCGGGACCGCATGTCGCCAACATCGTCGCGCTGGCCCGCGCGCATTGGTGGGATGGAACGAGCATCAACCGGGTGCAGGATAATTATGTCACGCAGTGGGGCGATGCGACCGAGGCGAAACCGCTGCCCGCCGGGATCAAGGCACCGGCGCGCGACTATGACCGTCCTGCGGCGGGGCTGGCGTTCCGGGCGATGCCGTACCGCGACAGCTATGCCGCGGCGGTGGGGCATGTCGGCGGCTGGGCGGTGGCGGAGGATGGCGGGCGGGCGTGGCTGCCGCATTGCTACGGCATGGTCGGGGTCGGGCGGAACCTGGCGCCCGATACGGGGACGGGGGCGGAGTTGTATGTCGCGATCGGCCATTCGCCGCGGCAGCTGGATCGCAATATCGCGGTGGTCGGGCGGGTGCTGGCCGGGATGGAGGCCATGGCCGCCTTGCCGCGCGGGACGGGGGATCTGGGGTTCTACACCGATCCGGCGCAGCGCACGGGCATCGTGCGGGTGCGGTTGATGAGCGAGTTGCCGGCGGGTGAACGGCAGGTCTGGCAGGTGATGGACAGCCGGGCGCCGGCGTTTGCGGACTGGATCCGGGTGAAGGCGAACCGGAAGGATGACTTTTATGAGCGTCCGGCGGCGGGGTTGGATATCTGCAACGCATTGCCGCCGGTGCGGGTGCGGCCTTAACGTGAGAGTTACGCCGCTTTGGGTTGTATTGGCGAAGCGTGCGGCAGTGGATTGTGGTGTCGCGCGTCCACGATGCTGAGCCCAGCAATGCTGTTGGCGTCTCGACTGCGCTCGAAGGGTCCCTCGACTTCGCTCGGGATGGGCGGGGTCGTGTGAAACGATCTTGGGGTGATGACGCGACCTAGTTTGGTTCGGGTCTGTCGCTGATCTTGCGCAGTGTTCTAGACAGGCTCGAACCGAACGGATTTATGCGCATGCGGTCTGGGTTTGTGCGCCGGGACCATGTCTGGCGCGCTCCCGCCAACGCGATGACGGCGTTTGCCCTCGAAGTAGTGTGGCGGGGAGGGGCGCTCCCCGCCATCACTCTCAACGCTAGCGTTCGACGCGGTTCCGCACGTTGCCGACGATGCCGTCGCGGCGACCACCGCCGCCGCCATTGCCGAAGTTGCGCGGCGGGCGAGCGCCGCCGTCGGCGCGGGATGGGCGGGCGCCGCCATTGTTCTGTCGGAACTGCTGGCGGTCCTGGCGGCGCTCTTGACGGAAGTCCTGTCGGTCGCCGCGACGATCCTGGCGGAACTGGTCCTGAGTCACGGTGCCGTTGCGGAGGCCGCGGCGATCCTCGCGCCGTTCCTGGCGGAAGTCCTGGCGATCGTCGCGACGGTCGCCGCGATAGGCCTGACGCTGCTGCTGCCAGTAACGCTGCTGACCGCTGTTCCAACGCGACCGTCGGCCGCTGCGATCATAGACGTAGTAGCCGTTGCCCGGATAATAATAGTTGTTGAACCAACCCGACCCGTAGCCGCCGGCAAGGCCGTATCCCGGACCGCCATAATAGCCGTCGTTGAACCCACCATATCCGCCGCCATAGCCGCCATAACCACCCGCGACGCCGTAGCCGGCGTTGATACCGCCATAGCCATAATCGTCATAGGCGCAGCCGCCGAGGGCAAGCGAGGCGACCATCAATGCGCCGGCCGCAAATGTCTTTATGGAAAAACCCATGTCCGCTCCGTTCGTCTTCTATCTGTGTGATGGGCACTTCTTCGCACCTCTGCGTTGAACCGCCGCTGAACTACGATTGAGCGATCGGTTGCGATATCGGTTCCGCTTTTGTCCGCCGCGGGGGCGGTACGCGGAGCGGGCGGCGAGGAAGACGCATTGACGCAGTGCGGCCCACGCCCTTCCCCAAACGGCCCCCCCTTGCTATGCGCCCCCTCAAACGTCGCAGATCAAGGATACTTGCATGACCGCCATCGGCCAGGACACGCTCGGCACGCGCACCACGCTGGAGGTCGGCGGCAAGACCGTCTCCTATTATTCGATCCCGAAAGCGGCCGAACAGCTGGGCGACGTGTCGCGCCTGCCCTTCTCGATGAAGGTCCTGCTGGAGAATCTGCTGCGGTTCGAGGACGGCAAGACCGTCACGATCGACGACCTGAAGGCGATGGTCCAATGGCTGACCGACAAGACGTCGGAGCGCGAGATCCAGTATCGCCCGGCGCGCGTGCTGATGCAGGATTTCACCGGCGTCCCCTGCGTCGTCGATCTGGCCGCGATGCGCGATGCGATGAACGCGCTGGGCGGCGACGCGCAGAAGATCAACCCGCAAGTGCCCGTCCACCTCGTGATCGATCATTCGGTCATGGTCGACGAATTCGGCACGCCCAAGGCCGCCGAGCAGAATGTCGAGCTGGAGTATCAGCGCAACATCGAGCGTTATGAGTTCCTGCGCTGGGGTTCGATGGCGCTCGACAATTTCAAGGTCGTGCCGCCCGGCACCGGCATCTGCCACCAGGTGAACCTCGAGAATCTGGCGCAGACCGTCTGGACCTCGGTCGATGCGAACGGCGAAACCGTCGCCTATCCCGACACGCTGGTCGGCACGGACAGCCACACGACGATGGTCAATGGTCTGGGCGTGCTCGGCTGGGGCGTCGGCGGGATCGAGGCGGAGGCCGCGATGCTGGGGCAGCCGGTGTCGATGCTGATTCCCGAGGTCGTCGGGTTCAAGCTGACCGGTACGCTGGCCGAGGGCATCACCGCGACCGATCTGGTGCTGACCGTGACGCAGATGCTGCGCGCCAAGGGTGTCGTCGGGCGCTTCGTGGAATTCTACGGCGAGGGTCTCGATGCGCTCAGCCTCGCCGATCGTGCGACGATCGCCAACATGGCGCCGGAATATGGCGCGACCTGCGGCTTCTTCCCGGTCGATGATGCGACGCTTACCTATCTCCGCCTGACGGGGCGCGAGGACGACCAGATCGCGCTGGTCGAGGCCTATGCCAAGGCGCAGGGTTTCTGGCGCGATGCGGCGGCGCCCGATCCGATCTTCACCGACACGCTGGAACTCGACATGTCGGGCGTGCTGCCGTCGCTGGCGGGGCCGAAGCGCCCGCAGGACCGCGTGCTGCTCGATGCGGTGGACGAGAATTTCAACGGCGAACTGCTGAACGGCTACAAAAAGTCGGGCGACAGCGACGTGCGCGTGCCGGTCGATGCCGACGGGACGCGCGCCGCGCATGACCTGGGCCACGGCGACGTCGTGATCGCCGCGATCACCAGCTGCACCAACACGTCGAACCCGAACGTCCTGATCGCGGCCGGGCTGGTCGCGCGCAAGGCGAACGCGCTCGGCCTGATGCCGAAGCCGTGGGTCAAGACCTCGCTCGCGCCCGGTTCGCAGGTCGTGACCGACTATCTCGACAAGGCCGGGCTCAGCGCCGATCTCGACGCGCTCGGGTTCAACCTGGTCGGCTATGGCTGCACTACCTGCATCGGCAATTCGGGGCCGCTGCCGGCACCGGTGTCGAAGGCGATCCACGACAATGACCTCGTCGCGGCGTCCGTCCTGTCGGGCAACCGCAATTTCGAAGGGCGCGTGTCGCCCGACGTGCGCGCCAACTTCCTGGCCTCGCCGCCGCTGGTCGTCGCCTACGCGCTGAAGGGCACGGTCCGCGAGGACATCACCACGACGCCGCTCGGCCAGGGCCGCGACGGGCAGGACGTCTACCTGCGCGACGTGTGGCCGACGAACCAGGAAATCACCGACATGGTGACGTCGCATATCGACAGCGGCATGTACCGTTCGCGCTATGCCAACGTGTTCCTGGGCGACCGCCATTGGCAGGGGATCGCGGTCGAGGGGTCGGACACCTACAGCTGGGCTGCAGGATCGACCTACGTCCAGAACCCGCCCTATTTCGAAGGCCTGTCGATGACGCCGGCGCCGGTTGCCGACATCGTCGAGGCGCGCCCGCTGGCGATCTTCGCCGACAGCATCACGACCGACCACATCAGCCCGGCCGGGTCGATCAAGGCGGACAGCCCGGCCGGCAAGTATCTGTCGGAACATCAGGTCAGCCGCGGCGACTTCAACAGCTACGGCGCGCGGCGCGGCAACCATCAGGTCATGATGCGCGGCACCTTCGCCAACATCCGCATCAAGAACCAGATGACGCCGGGGATCGAGGGCGGCGTGACGCGCTACATCCCGACCGGCGAGACGATGGCGATCTACGACGCCGCGATGCGTTACAAGGAAGACGGCACTCCGCTCGTCGTGCTGGCGGGCAAGGAATATGGCACCGGCTCGTCGCGCGACTGGGCGGCGAAGGGCACGATGCTGCTCGGCGTGCGGATGGTCATCGCCGAGAGCTTCGAGCGGATCCACCGGTCGAACCTCGTCGGCATGGGCATCCTGCCGTTGCAGTTCGCGGTCGGTGAAAGCCGCGAGACGCTCGGCTTCGACGGGACGGAGACCTTCTCGGTCGAGAACGTCGCCGGCCTGCGCCCGCGTCAGCAGGTGACCGTGACGGTCGGCCATGCGGACGGCCGCACCTCGACGTTCGAGGCGCGTTGCCGGATCGATACGGTGAACGAGCTGGAATATTTCCTCAACGGCGGCATCCTGCAGTATGTGCTGCGGAAGCTGGCGGCTTAAGTCCTGACGGCGGCGGGCGTGGGGCGGGGTGCTTTGCGTTCGCCGCCCTCGAGCCGGGTGCGGTGTCGCTGCTCCTCGTCATCCCGGCGGGGGCCGGGATATAGCTTAGGCTTGACGGTCGCCCTTCACCGGCACGAGATCCCGGCCTTCGCCGGGATGACGGCTGGGGGGGGCAGGCCGGACCTTACTGACGGAACAAACTTGCCCGCAAGTCGTCTCATATGCCCCCTCGCCAGCGGGGCCGTCATGCGCTACGCTCCGGCCATCGTCGCAGTGTCAAAGCAAGCATCCGGCGACTGAGAGACGGTACGCGCTCCCGCTTGGATCAGGAGCAGCGCCATGAGCACCGTCGAAGATTATAGCGCGAAAGCCGCCGAGAGCCTGGCCGCTGCCGAAGCCGCGACCAGTGAGCGCGACCGCGCCTTCCATCGTCGCGCCTACAGCATCTATCGCAAGCTCGTCGCCAATGTCGGCGAAGCCGAAGCGCGCGCCGCCGAGCGCGTCCCCGCCCGCGTCGAAGCCGCCAAGCGCGCTGCCGCCGCCAGCGCGCTCCGCCAGCGCTGAACTAAGGATCATCGAAATGGCCAAGGGTCAGAAGAAGAGCAACAAGGAAGTCCGCAAACCGAAGAAGGAAGCGGACAAGAAGATTGTGCCGTTGGGGACTGCGATCGGGATGAAGGATTGATTTGAGGGGGGTGGGCCTTCGGGTCCGCTGCCTTGAAGTCCGGAGCTTCCATTTAACGCCTTACGATTGATCGGACCGCTCCCCCGTTTGGTTCGAGCCTGTCGAGAACTCCGCGCAGGGTTCTCGACAGGCTCGAACCAAACGGGGTTTCAGTTAGAACAGCAAAGCGTCGTCTGGCGGGCAGTGCTCATCAAGGCTCCGGGCGGCCGCTCGACCTCCGACTAGTCGATCTAATTAAGACAAGTGCCGCAAGCCGTCCGCGTCCTTGCCGTCTGATGCGATCCAGACGGAGGGCGTGTTCTGAGGTTGATGGTCTCGGCGTTTCGCCGGGGATCGGTTCGGCCAAGCCACTCCCCCTCTCCCAACCCTCTCCCCAAGGGGGAGAGGGCTTTCTGTTCGTCATGGCGGAACGGGCGCTTCACCGGCGCAGCAGGCTCCTTCTCCCCTCCGGGGAGAGGGTTGGGGAGAGGGGCTTTGGCTAGACCGAAGCCCGCCTCAAACCACTTGCGCCTCGAACAACGGTGATGCCGAACAGCGACGCGAAATTACTCTTCCGCGACAACCCACGCGGGCAACGCACCCTCCGGCAGTCCCTCAATCCGCCGGTGCATCACAGCCAAACCAAGCTGTGGATACCACACTCGCGCATCCGCCGGCTCCGCGTCGTGCCGCTCCACCAGCAGTCGCCGGTTCACCTTGCTGCGGTGGTGCATCCGCGCGGTGTTCTCCTGCCCGACATAGCAGCCCTTGACGAAGCTCACCCCGTTCAGTTCACGGGCGTTCGCCTCGAGCCAGAGCGTCCGGTCGCTACCGAGTTCCGCGATTCCCTCCATCACGCCGAGCGACAGCCGGTGCGCCAGCCAGCCTGTCGCGGGCGCGCTCGGCGGCGCGATCCAGCGGTGGCCGAGCGCAGCCAAGCGCGGATCGGGCACACCCGCATCGCCGTCCAGCGCCCAATGCACGGCCAGCCCTTCGTCCCGCAAGATCGTGATCGGCCGGCGCAGGCGGTAGAGCGACAGCCGCCGGAGCAGCGCGTCGGCCTGTTCCGCTTCGACATCGAGCAGCAGGTCGTCGCCGTCCGCCCAGACCAGGAAATCGAACAGCGCCTTGCCCTGCGGCGTCAGCAGCCCGACCCAGACCGGTAGCGGCCCCGTGACGTCGCCGGTGACCAGCCCCTGGAGGAACCCGCGGACATCGGTGCCGGACAGGCGGATAACGGCGCGGTCGGACAAGGTGGTAGGATCCATCCCGAACAGGTAAGGCGCGGGCACGGCATTTGTAACCCGCATCGCGCACCGCCCGAGGAGACCACACCATGGCCCATTACGACATGATCCTGCGCGGCGGCACGGTCTGGACGCCCGGCGGCCCGGCCGAGACCAGCGTCGCGGTGCAGGACGGCCGGATTGCGGCGATCGGCGTGGATGGCGACGCGGGCACGGTAATCGACTGCACCGGGCTCACGATCCTGCCCGGCGTGATCGACAGCCAGGTCCATTTCCGCGAGCCAGGCCTCGTCGCCAAGGAGGATCTCGAAAGCGGCAGCCGCGCGGCCGTGCTGGGCGGCGTAACCGCGGTGTTCGAGATGCCGAACACGAAGCCGAACACCGACAGCGCCGCCGCGATCCAGCAGAAGCTCGACCTGGCGCGCGACCGGATGTGGTGCGACCATGCGTTCTACGTGGGCGCGACCAACGCCAATGCGGCGGAGCTGGCCGAGCTGGAGCGGATGCCCGGCACGGCGGGGGTCAAGATCTTCATGGGCGCATCGACCGGCGACCTGCTGGTGTCGGAGGATGCGCGGCTGGCGGCGGTGCTGGCGTCCGGCAAGCGCCGCGTCGCGATCCATGCCGAGGACGAGGCGCGGATGCAGGCGCGGCTCGACGAGCGAGTGCCCGGCGATCCCTCGTCGCATCCCGTCTGGCGCGACGACGAGAGCGCGATGATCGCGGTGAAGCGGATCGTGGCGCTGGCCCGTGCGGCCGGGCGGCGGATCCATGTGCTGCACATCACGACGCCGGCGGAACTGGAATATCTGAGCGCACACAAGGATCTGGTGACGTGCGAGACGACGCCGCAGCACCTGACGCTGGCGGGGGAGGAGGCCTATCCGCGGCTCGGCACCTTCGCGCAGATGAACCCGCCGATCCGATCGGGCGCGCACCGCGACGGGCTGTGGCACTGGCTGGAGCAGGGCGTGGTCGACGTGCTCGGTTCCGACCATGCGCCGCACACTCTGGCGGAAAAGGCGCTGCCCTATCCGCAGTCGCCGTCCGGCATGCCGGGGGTGCAGACCCTGCTGCCGCTGATGCTGGACCATGTCGCCGCCGGACGCCTGACGATGCAGCGGCTGGTCGAGCTGACCAGTGCCGGGCCGCAGCGGATCTTCGGCATTGTCGGCAAGGGGCGGATCGCGGTCGGTTACGACGCGGACTTCTCGATCGTCGATACGCAAGCACGCTGGACCGTGACCGAGGACTGGCTGGCATCGCGCTGCGGCTGGTCGCCCTATACGGGCATGGAACTGACGGGCAAGCCGGTCGGCACGATCGTTCGCGGCGAGCGCGTGATGTGGGACGGGCAGCTAGCCGAGCGCGCGACAGGCCGGCCGATCCGGTTCGAAGGGACGATCGCCCCGCAGGGGTGAGCCTTGTTCCGCGCCCTACCGCGCGAGCAGCCGTCGCTCGGTAGGTCGGTGCGAGCCCAATCGTCATCCCGGCCTACGCGGGGATGACAATTAACGGGACGCTACGCCGACCCGCGCCGTCGGGCGGCAAGCCTCAGAACGGCAGGACCTTCGCCTTCTCGCTGAACTTCATGTAGCCGACGTTCGCGCCCAGTCGCCAGCCGACGCCCAGCCGGATCGGGATTAGCACCACGTCGCCGCGGCGCAGGTAGCTGATGTTGAATCCGCCGACGAGATAGGCCTGGCCCTCCACCGCGGGGAAGCGCTTGTAGAGTTCCTGGCTGTCGTAGAGGTTGTAGACCAGCACGAAGGTCTTGGCGCCGCTGCCGCCGAAGTCGATGCCAAGCGACGGGCCGGTCCAGTAGACCGGGCGGTCGCCCTCGATCTTGTGGTGCATCGTGCCCGATCCGTAGCGCAGCCCGACGACGAACGCGCCGCCGACTTCCCGCCCGGCGATATAGGCGTTCGGGCGGCCCTGCTTGCGCAACACGCTCTCGACCGCCTTGGCGAGGCCCTCCGCACCACGGCCGAACACACCCTCGGCCGCGCCCAGGATATCGTCGTCCTGGTACACGCTGGTCGGGTCGGTCTTGGATGCCTCGCCGGCGATCGCAGCGTCGACCGGGCCCTGCGGTTTGCCGGATCCGCTCGTGTCGCCGCTGGTCGTCGTCGTGCGAAGCGGGACGGTGTCCTCGACCTGCGCCGCGTCGGCGGCCGGCACCGTCTCGCTGCCATAGTCGGCGACCTCGGGGCTCGGGGCAGGCGACGTCGTCCGCGGCGTGCCGCGCGATCCGGCGACGGATGCGGCGGACGGATCGACCGTGCGGATCTGCGCTGCGATGCCGGCTGTCGGCAGGGCCATGGGCAATACCGCCAGCCCGAGCATCGCCGCCCGTATCATCTTGGCCACCATCGTCATCGCGCGCTCCCCCGGTTCATCCGGTCTGTGTGCCGGTATCTAAGGCGCAATATGGCTGTCCCCGCAATGAACATCGGGCGATTTTCGATGAATCATGCCCATTCGCGTACGACCTGTTGATCCGCCGCAGGACACTGGCTATAGCCGCCGCTTGCCGACCCGGAGACGTGGGTGAGTGGCTGAAACCAGCGGTTTGCTAAACCGCCGAGCGGGGTTTACTCGTTCCGAGGGTTCGAATCCCTCCGTCTCCGCCATTACCCGTAAAAGGGTTGATCATGCAGGCATTCGGCCGATTGGCCTGCTGACGAACAGGGCTCGCGGGCAACATCGTTTCCGTGGTCTGTCGCAGATGATCGTTCGATAGGTCATCTGAAAGCTCGAAGACGCGACCGCGGATCGCCATCATCACCACGCCGGTGCGCATAGCGCCTCGACGATCGATTCACGCCAAGGATGGTGCAGGCGCGTGGGTCCTTTGCCTGTCTTGGCCGTTCACGGCACGTCGTTTTCGCGATCTGCGGCTGGTCGCGTCAGGTGCAGCAACGCTTGGACGAGTTCCGTCGCGCGGATCGGTTTTTCCAGGCGGTCGATATGCGACAGGTCGGGCGGGATCGTTGCGGCGTCATAGCCCGTGACGAAAACGAACGGTACGCCGCGGGCCTGCAGCCAGCGCGCAAATTCAAAGGTCGGCCCGCGGCCCAGGTTGATGTCGACGATGGCGCTGTCGACGGCACCAAGTGACGCGAGTTCGTCGACCCGCACCGCGGTGCCGAACGGCCCGATGACGACGGCACCGGCCTGTTCTAGGATCAGCTTCTGTTCCCGAGCGAGATAGAAGTCGTCCTCGAGGACGAGGATGCGTTGCCCGGCCAAGGCATCAGGCGGGGTCATCAAAGGTTCCCGCGCGGGCTGACATCCGTTTGCAGGATGCTCGGCGTCCCCAGCAGCGGAAACTCGATCGTGGCGACAATGCCGTTCGTCCGGAATTCCAACGCGCCGATCCCCTGCAATTCATATGGTACGCGCTCCGTGATCAGTTCCGTGCCGAAGCCATGTCTGACCGGCCGCTGATCGAGCGTGATGCCGGACTCCGCCCAGATGAGGCTCAACCGCGGACAATCGTCGCCATCGAGAAGCGCCCAGCGGACATCGAGGCGGCCGGTCTTCTGGCTCAAGGCGCCGTATTTCACCGAGTTGGTCGTCAGTTCATGGATGGCGAGGCTGAGGACCTCGGCCGCTTTGCCCGGGAGTGCCACGTCGGGGCCGACGGTCGTGAGATGTTCCGGCCGGGCGATCTGCGCCTTCAGTTCGTCTAGGATGAGGCTTTGAAGATCGATCCCGGTCACGGCACCGCGGGTCAGCAACCCTTGCGTCCGGGCCATCGCGCTGATGCGGCCTTCGAGATGCTGCGCGTAAGTCTCGACCGTCTCGGCGGTTTCGGCGGTTCGGCGGGCGACCGAGCGGATCATGGCCAGGATATTGCGGACGCGGTGCTGCAACTCGGACAGCAGCAGCCGCTGCCGTTCGTTGGCCTGCTTGAGCGCGGTGATGTCCTGCACCGCAACCACGGCGCCGCTGATCTTGCCAGAAGAGTCGCGGATGGGGGCGGACGAAACCTTGGCCCACACCCTGGCCCCGTCCTCGTTCGTATAGCTCATCTCCAGGCCGTGGATCGCCCGTTCGCCCCGCAGGGCGCGGGCGCCCGGCCAGTCGATCGGGCCGACGCTTGCCCCGGTTGCATCCTCGGCGTGCCAGCGCTCGCGGCGCTCCGCGTCGCGGGACGGGATGAGATCGGTGGGTAGGAAGCGCCGGATCTCGGCATTCGCGACCGTCAGCTTGCCGTGGGTATCCATGATGCCCATTCCGACCGGAATGACCTCGAACGCGGCCGCGAGCCGATCTTCGCTCTCGCGAAGTCGGTCCTGCGCCTTGCGCAGCGCATCGGCCTCCGCCTCGGCGTCGACGCGGCGCGTCTGGTCCTGCCAGGACAGGAACTGGTGGATGGTTCGACCTTCATCGTCCTTGAACGCGCTCAGCAGCATCGCCGCGACGAAGCGGGAGCCGTCCTTGCGGTACTGAACCGACTCCAGCAGGCCGTCCCGATCCTGTTCCAGCGCCTGCCGTAACTTGGCAGCGTCGTCGGGTTTCGTATCTGGGCCGTTCATGAAGAATGGTTGCTGGCCCAGAACCTCGTCCAGCGAATAACCGGTCAGATCGAGAAAGGCCTGATTGGCGAAGATGATGGGGTTGCCCGGCAGGTTCGGGTCGGTCAGCGCCATGGCCATGCGCGTCGCGCGCACGGCGTTGACGAACACGCCACCGCGTTGCCGCAGCGTCTCGATCGTGCCTTCCATCGAGGTCCGAGCGGCCGTGTCCGGCTTATCGGTTTCATAGGCGTTCGGAGAAACGTCGTTGTCAGGCGTAGACGCCAACGTGCCGCTCCTTCGGATCTGCGTGAAGGTAGTTCGGCAGGAAACCGCTCGCTTCGGCCAGCGTCGCGAGATCGGGCAGTCGAAGGCGCTTGCGATCGAGCTCCACGAGGCCTTGCAGCCGAAGCTCCCTCAGCGTCCGATTGACATGCACAGGCGACAAGCCGGTCGCGTCCGCAAGGTCATTCTGGGTCAGCGGGAAGGCGCAACTATTGCCGTCCACGAGACCCGCGGCCCGAAGCCGGCTGAACAGTTCGATAAGGAGATGGCCGATCCGCTCATAGGCCGTTCGTTGACCGAGGCTGAGAAGCCATTCGCGCTGCATGGATGCGTTGATCAACTCGAGCCGCCAGAACGCGTTCGCCAGGCTGGGGTGGCCGGTGATCAGGGCATCCAGACTTTCGGGCGTGATCAACGCGACCCGGATGCGGGTGATCGCGCTGATGCTGTGGTCCATGTGGCCGAGCAGATAGGCGCTGAGATCGCAAAAGTCGCCGGGCAGGATGAAGCCGACGATCTGGCGCTTTCCCTCCAGCGTGGATTTGTACCGGCACGCCCAGCCGTCCCCGACAAGCCGGACATGACGCCCGGTATCGCCTTCGCGCGCCAGATCGTGCCGCGGCGAGAACTCCCGCGCCGGCGATCCTATGAGACGTGCCAGCGCTTCTTCATCAGCTTGGGTCAGATCGCAGGAGGCACCAAGGCGGCGAATGAGCGGCATATCCAGGGCCTCTGGAGCATTAACAATCATCAATGTCTAACAGGGTCCAGAACCTGAATCCTGATGCAGGTTAGGATTTCACCAGACGCAATCGTTTGTTGCCTCATTCCGCGCGTGCCGATCCACGCCGCCTGAGCAGGCCCGACCCGCCGCGTTTGAACGCGACCTCGGTCTTGGGTGCAGGTATGAAACCGTCGGCTATCCCAATCCATGTTAAGATTTTCTGTTATCGCACGTTATTGTTCCAAATTTCGGGGGCGGTACTCAAGGCCGATCGACGGCAAGTTCCACAGGTGCCGACGACCGAGGGCAACCGCTTGCTCCCGCCTGCTGCGAAGGGTGCGTACAATGCCCACCAATGACAACGACGTCGTTCAGCGAAACAGGCCGTCTTCGGGCGACGGCCACGGGCAGGCGGCCCTGCTGCTGATCGAGTGCCTGATCCACGGCCTTTGCGAGAAAGCGGCGCTGAACAACGCAGAGGCGATCAGTATCGTCTACACCGCGGTCGACGCCCAGTTGGACAGATTGGCCCTGGCTGAGGATCAGCATTGTCGGGACGATCAGACGGCGCCGCTCTGGCAATCCTATGGGTTGCTCGTCGCGATCGCCGAATCGCTTAAGACGAACGGTGGCGGTCTGCCGTCGGTCCGGCCGGTCTAGTCGAGTGGTGGATGACCAACCGTGCGTTCCGGCAGCCGCGCCGGCGGAAGCCGCTGCGCCAAAACAAAGCGAAGCCTATCTCCGTGCGGTCGTCGATAGCGCAATCGATTTCGCGATCGTGGCAACCGACCTGAACGGGCGGGTGACGCGGTGGAACGAAGGCGCGCACCGCATCCTGCGCTGGACCGAGGCGGAGATGCTGGGCGAGCCTCTGCATCGCTTCTTCACCGCAGAAGACGTGGCCGCCGGGCGGGTCGAGTTCGAAATGCAATCCGCGCTGGCGACCGGCCACGGCAACGACGAACGCTGGCACCAGCGCAAGGACGGCGAACGTTTCTGGGCGAGCGGTGAACTGACGGTGCTGCGCGACGATGACGATAGCGCGATCGGTTACGTCAAGGTGCTGCGCGACCGGACGCGACAACGACTTGCCGACGAGGAGCGCAACCGTCTCGAGGCCGAACTGCGCCGCCTGAACGAACAGTTGGCCACCGACGTGTCCCGCCGGACGGCCGAGCGCGACCAGCTCTGGGAAGCGTCGCCCGACCTGCTGCTGATGTTCGATTTCGACGGGATCATTCGGGAGGTCAATCCGGCCTGGACGTCGCTGCTCGGCCACGATCTCGACGATCTGATCGGCCGGCAGGTCGACAGCCTCGTCCATCCGGACGACCGGCTGTTGACCGAGATCGCGCGGGGCGACGGCCGGACATGCGCATTGCCGGCGGCGGAGAATCGCTACCGCAACATGGACGGGACGTACCGGCAGATATCGTGGGTCGCGGCGCCCGATGCCGCGCGCGGCATGATCTATGCCACCGGGCGGGACATGACGCTGGCCCGCGAAGCGGAACAGGCGCTCCATATCGCGGAGGACCAGCTTCGGCAGTCGCAGAAGATGGAGGCGGTCGGCCAGTTGACCGGCGGCGTGGCGCATGACTTCAACAATTTGCTGACGGTGATCCGCGGTTCGGTCGACCTGTTGCGGCGGCCGGACCTGACGGAGGAGCGCCGCAAACGCTATATTGATGCGATCGCCGATACCGCGGACCGCGCGTCGAAACTGACCAGTCAGCTGCTTGCCTTTGCGCGTCGCCAGACCCTGAAGCCGACGGTGTTCGACGCACGCAAGAACATCCTCAACCTCCACGACATGCTGGTCACCCTGGCCGGATCGCGCGTTGCGGTGGTCGTCGATATCGCGGACGAGCCGTGTCCGGTAAACGCCGACCCCGGGCAACTGGATACGGCCATCGTCAACATGGCGATCAACGCGCGGGATGCCATGAACGGCGAGGGCCGGCTCACGCTCCGGGTCCAGGGTGTGGCGAGCATTCCCGCTGTGCGCGCCCACGCCGCGCACGGCGGCGACTATGTCGCGATATCGCTGCATGACACGGGCAAGGGCATACCCCCCGACCAGATCAACCACATCTTCGAGCCGTTCTTCACCACGAAGGGGGTCGGGCAGGGGACGGGGCTGGGCCTGAGCCAGGTGTTCGGGTTCGCCAAACAGTCCGGGGGCGAGATCGCCGTCGAAAGTCACGCTACGACGGGCACGGTTTTCACCCTCTATCTGCCGCGTTCCGTGGTCTTGCCGATTATCGCCGACCGCGACCAAGGCCATGAGGCGATGATGCGCCACGATGGCTGCGCCCTGATCGTCGAGGACAATGTCGACGTCGGACGTTTCGCAACGGAGGCGCTGCGCGAACTCGGGTACCGCACCCACCTGGCCACCGACGCGCAGCAGGCGCTCTCGTTCCTGCGCACGACCGACGACCGATATGATGTCGTGTTTTCCGACGTGGTGATGCCGGGGATGTCGGGAATCGAGCTGGGGCAGGAGGTGCGCCGGCTCTACCCGTCCATGCCCGTCGTCCTGACCAGCGGCTATAGCAGCGCGCTGGCCGAATCAGGGACACATGGTTTCGAACTTCTGCAGAAACCCTATTCGATCGACGAACTCTCGCTGATCCTCAGACGGGCGATGGTCGTTGGCGAGACGGCACGGACCGCGTTGCTCGTCGCGGACTAGCAGCGTCTGCGAACCCGCCGATACGCGGTGTCGCGATCCGTTTCGAAGGGGCTGGGACCGGCAGCGACGCGGCGTCGTGAGTTCAGGATGTCGCCGGCCGGACATAGGCGAGCATGTGGGCGACATAGTCCGCCTTGCCGAGTTCGACGCCCTGCGCGCGGAGGATCGCGTAGGCGGTCATCAGGTGGAAGTAGAATTGCGGCAGCGCCCAGTCGCGTGCGTATTGCGTGGCCGTCAGGTCCAGCGTCATGCCGTTCGGCAGCGCGTGGGCGATCGGGGTCGCGGGGTCGATCGTGATGGCGTCCGCGGCGGCGGCCTCGATCACCGCCAGCGTCTCGGCGATCCGGGCCTGCGCGTCGGCCACGGTACCGGGTCGGTCGCCGGCGTTGCGCCCTTCGTCGAGCAGGATCTGGAGCGCGGGCGGAAAATCCTGTTGCAGCAGCCGGAAGACGCCTTCCTGCGCCTGGCGGCAGGCGAAGCGGACCTGCGTCGCCAGCGGGAACATGTCGGGCGCGAGCCGTGCGGTCAGCAACGCCTCCTCGCCGTCGTCCGGCCGCTGCGCCGCGGCCTTATCGAGCCACTTCGAGAGCGAGCCCAGCATCTGCACGTAGGTGGGGACGAGGAGATCCGACAGGGTCATGGCTCTGCTTTCCGTGTTGGGGCCGGGGCCTGACTCAACCCGGTCAGGGGACGAGCGTCAAGCGGACTGTTGGCCGAGCGGCGCCTCTCAGGTCTCAGGGCTCGCCGCGGACATGGTCGATGAACGCCCTGAGCGGTGGCGGGACGAGGCGACGGCTCGAATGGTAGAGGAAGGGGCCGGAGAAGGGCTGCCACCAGTCCTCGATCAACGGGACGAGCGCGCCGCTCGCCAGGTGCGGGAGCAGCCACTCCTCGAACAGCGTGATGACGCCGACGCCGGCGATCGCAGCGGCGACGCCGAGATCGATGGCGCCGCCGACGCCGACGGTGAGGCGCGCCTGCGGCTCGATGCGGATTACCTCGCCGTCGCGTTCGAACTCCCACGGCGTGGTCAGCCGGCCGCTGCCGAAGCGGCCGAGAATGCAGGGGTGGTGGAGCAAGTCGTGCGGGTGAGTGGGGCGGCCGTGGCGTGCCACATGATCGGGCGAGGCGGCGGTCGCGAGACGCTGGACGCGTGGGCCGATCGGCAGCGCGATCATGTACTGTTCCAGCCGTTCGTCGTAGCGGATGCCCGCGTCGCAGCCCGAGGCGAGCACGTCGACGAAACCGTCCTCCGCGACGATTTCGACGGTGATGCCGGGATGCGCGGCGAGGAAGCCCGGCAGGATCGCGGGCAGCACGAGCCGCGCGGCGCTGATCGGCACGTTCAACCGGAGCGTGCCGGTCAGCCCTTCGCGCAGGTCGTCGACCGCGCCGAGCGCCGCCGCGACCTCCCCCAGCGCGGGTGCGAGCCGTTCGAGAAGGCGGGCGCCGGCCTCGGTCGGGGTGACGCTGCGCGTGGTGCGGTGGAGCAGGCGGACGCCGAGCGATGATTCCAGCCGGCGCACGGCCTCGCTCAATGTCGAGGCGCTGGCGCCCGCTGTGCGGGCCGCCTCCCGGAAGCCGCCGACGCGGGCCACGGCTAGGAAAGCGTTCAGGTCCGCAAGATCGGGTTTCATTGTTCGCCTTTCCGCACGGCCCGTGCGGATCATGCCGGATTATCGCGGCGGTCGCCAAGGCCTAGCTGGGGGGCAAGGAGACAGGACCATGGACATGATCGATCAAGCCGGCCGTTTCGTGCTGGGCGACCGCGCGGTGACGCGGATGGGGTATGGCGCGATGCAGCTTGCGGGGCCGCACGTGTTCGGGCCGCCGAAGGACCGGGATGCGGCGATCGCGGTGTTGCGTGCGGCGGTGGCGGCGGGCGTGACCCATATCGACACCAGCGACTTTTACGGCCCGCATGTCGTGAACGAGCTGATCCGCGAGGCGCTGGCGCCCTATCCGCAGGACCCGGTGATCGTCACAAAGGTGGGCGCTGTGCGCGGCGACGATGCGTCGTGGAACCTTGCGGCGTCGGCCGACGACCTGCGCCGTGCGGTGGAGAGCAATCTGCGCAACCTGGGGCTCGATACGCTGGAGGTGGTCAACTTCCGTTCGATGCTGGGTGGCGGCAACGGCGGGCCGACGGAGGGATCGATCGCGGCACCGTTCGCGGCGCTGGCGGCGATGCGCGAGGAAGGGCTGATCCGCCATCTGGGCGTCAGCAACGTGACGGCGGCGCAGGTCGCGGAGGCGCGGGGGATCGCGCCGGTCGTCTGCGTGCAGAACCAGTATAACCTCGCTCATCGGGGCGACGACGCACTGATCGATGCGCTGGCCGCGGACGGGACCGCCTATGTGCCGTTCTTCCCGCTGGGCGGTTTCAGTCCGTTGCAGTCGTCGCGGCTGGACACCGTCGCGCGCGAGCTGGACGCTACGCCGATGCAGGTGGCGTTGGCCTGGCTGTTGCGGCGGTCGCCTAACATCCTGCTGATTCCCGGCACGTCGTCGGTCGCGCATCTGGCCGAGAACCTGGCGGCGGCATCGTTGGTCCTGCCGGAGGCGGCCGTGCTGGCGCTGGACGGGATGTCCGGCTGAGCGGTGCCTCAGCAGCGGAACCCGGTGAACAGGCGGCGGTGCGACGCGATGATCTCAGCGATCGCCGCCGGTTGCGGTGTCGGGTCGTCGACATGCTGTTCGTAGGTGCCGCCGAGCACGATGCCGTCCGACCGCGGGAACATGTAGCCCGCGCGGCCGGAATAGGCGTACCGGACCTCGGGCTGCGGCAGCAGGATCGCGAGCTGGCCGCGGACCGGGTAGAGCGTCGTGTCGCCGAACAACGCGCAGGCGCCGAGTCCGGTGCAGTTGAACACCAGCGTTTCGGGCAGCGCGGCGACGGCCGCCGGCGTGTCGAAGCGCCGGACGAGGATGCGCCCGCCGCCGATCTGGATGTCCTTGCTCAGCTCGCGCAGGAAGCGGCCGGTCTCCACGTACATCGTGTCGTAGCGCAGCAGTTGCTCGCCGCCGAACGGCCAGGCCTTCGGTTCGAGCGTCTGATAGGCGGGCATGTGCGGGCGCTGCCGGCCCCCGCCGTCGACATAGGTCGGGACCCAGCGGATGCCGTAGTCGTCGCCGACCATGATCTGGAACCGGCGCCAGCTATAATCCTCGGCACGTTCGGCCTGGGCGAGCCATGCGGGGGTCACCGCCGCGCGGTCGAAATAGCTGACTGCGTGGATCTGGCCGCCGGAGACGTTCGAGGTCGTGTCGGGCGGCAGCGCGGCGGCGTAGATCGTGACGGGGAAGCCCGCCTCCTGTACCAACCGCGCCGTCGTGAGGCCGACGATCCCCGCGCCGATCACCGCCACCGGCCCGGTGTGTCCGGGCAGGCCGAGTTCAACCGCGAGCTTCGACGTGCCCCAGCTCAGCGTGATGCCGGCGCCGCCATGACCGTAGTTGTGGACCAGCGCCTTGTCGCCCAGTGCGGCGCGTTCGACGCGGAAGCCGGCGGGGCGGAAGGGGCGCAGGCCGGCTGCGGTCCGGATGATACGATCGGGCGCGGCGTTGACCGGCGGCAGGCAGCGGGGCGGTGCGGACGCGGTCCCGACGCGACCCGTGGTGCAGGCGGGAAGCAGCAGTGCGCCGGCAGCGCCGAGCAGGTGGCGGCGATCGAGAAGCGTCATCGCCGCGAGCGTAGCGGATCGGTGGATGGTGTCGAGTGGTGGTGTTCGGTGCCGGTCAATGGCTACGCGTACGATGAGCGGCGTTCAGTGCGGTTGCCAATCGGGGCGGGCCGCGTCACCCTGCCGTGATGCAGATAAGCCGAACCGACCTGGCGGACTTCAGCTACTTCCTGGCCATCGCGCGGCATCGCAGCTTTCGGCGGGCGGGGCTTGAGCTGGGCGTCAGCGCGTCGGCGCTCAGCCATTCGCTGAAGGGGCTGGAAGGGCGGCTCGGCGTTCGGTTGTTGAACCGGACCAACCGGAGCGTCACGCTGACGGCGGCGGGCGAGGAACTGCTCGCCGGGATCGGATCCCCGTTCGAGGCGATCGGTGCGGCGGTCGAGGGGCTGAACCGCTACCGCGCGGAGCCGATGGGCAGGATCCGCCTGAACGTGCTGGAACATGCGAGCGCGCTGCTGCTCGGTCCGGTCATGCCGGTGTTCGTCGAGCGCTATCCCGAGATCGCGGTCGACGTGACGGTCACCAACTACCTGGTGGATGTGACCGCGCAGGGGGCGGATGCCGGCATCCGATATGGCGGAACCGTGCCCGAGGACATGATCGCGCAGGCGCTGTCGGGCGAGATCCGCTGGGTCGTGGTCGGCGCGCCGGGTTACCTCGATCGCTTCGGCACGCCCGATCATCCACAGGCCCTCCTCGACCATCGTTGCCTGCGGATCAGGCTGGGTGACGACAGCCTCTATCGCTGGGAGTTCGAGCGGGAGGGCGAGGCGCTGGCGATTGACGTGCCCGGTGCGATCACGCTGGACGACACCCCGTTCGCGCTCGATCTGGCGGTCGGCGGGGCGGGGCTCGCCTATCTGCCGGAGCCGTGCGTTACGTCGCGCGTGGAGCAGGGGGCGTTGCGTGTCGTGCTGCCCGACTGGGCACCGATGGGGGCGGGGTTCCACATCTATTATTCCAGCCGCCGGCAACTGCCGACCGGGCTGCGCCTGCTGATCGACCTCGTTCGCGAGTTGCGGCCACTCGGGCTCTGAACCGCGACGATGAGCCGAGCTCATCGCTCCATCAAACCGGCCGGCGCTTTCCGGGCCTCGGAATTGCGCCATATGGAAGCTGTGCCACAGGGGCACGCCCGGAAGGATGTCGCGATGAAGCTGTCTGCATTGCCTCTGCCGCTGCTGCTCGTTGCCGCGGCGTCCGTAGCCGATGCGCAGGGGGCGCGGCACCCGGGTCCCGGATCAGGCGAAGGAGCCGCAAAGATGGACGTCACGCGCAAAGCCGACATGAAGACGATCGACGGACCGGCGGACTGGTTCACCGGCACGGTCACGATCAGCGGCCAGTTCCAGCGCGATGCGCCGTCGCGCGTCGGCGGCGCGATCGTCCATTTCGAGCCCGGCGCGCGGACCGCTTGGCACACGCACCCGCTCGGCCAGACGCTGATCGTCACGGAGGGCGTCGGCTGGACACAGGTCGAGGGCGGCGAGGTCGTCGAGTTCCACGCCGGCGACCAGCTGTGGTGTCCGGCGGACCGCAAGCACTGGCACGGGGCGACGCCCACCACGGCGATGACCCATATCGCGATCCAGGAGTCGCAGGACGGTTCGCCCGTGACCTGGCTGGAGCATGTCACCGACGCGCAATATCTGGCCGGTCCCGCGAAGCGCTGAGCGCCGCAACAATATCATGAGGTTATCGCCATGTCCGACGCCCATCGTTTCACCGGAAAGGTCGCGTTCGTGACCGGCGCGGCCAGCGGGATCGGCCGCGCGACCGCGGTTGCGTTCGCCGCGGAGGGGGCGCGCGTCGCGATCCTCGACCGGAGCGAGGCGGCGTTGGGCGACACCGCCGATGCGATCCGGCGGGCGGATGGCGCGGTGCTGGTCATCGCCTGCGATGTCGCGCAGCCCGAACAGGTCGAGGCGGCGGTCGGGCGTGTGGTGGAGACGTTCGGCCGGCTCGACATCGCGTTTAACAATGCCGGCGTCGAGAACAAGGCGGCGCCGGTCGCGGACATCGCGCTCGACGAGTGGGACCGCATTCTCGACATCAACCTGCGCGGGACGTTCGTCTGCATGAAGCACGAACTGGCGCAGATGGTGCGGCAGGGCGGCGGTGTGATCGTCAACACATCGTCCGGGGCCGGGGTCCGCGGCGTGGCCGGCGGCGCGGCCTATGCGGCGTCCAAGCACGCGATCATCGGTCTGACCAAGTCTGCCGCGCTCGATTATGCCAGGCAGAATATCCGCGTGAATGCGGTCCTGCCGGGCAATATCGAGACGCCGATGATGGACCGTTTCACCGGCGGCGACATCCAGAAGGCGATCGATCTGGAACCGGTTGGGCGGCTCGGCAGGCCGGAGGAGATTGCCGACGCCGTCCTCTGGATGAGTGCCGACCTGGGGGCGTTCGTGACCGGGGCCGCGATCTCGGTCGATGGCGGCTGGTCGCTCTGACGGGGATCGTGGTTCAGGGTTGACGATCGTCCGCGTTCAGCAGCTCGGCGTGCTTGCGGGGGGGAGGGAGCGGAGGACGTCGACCAGCGTGAAGCGACTGGACTCGACGGCGTTGCTGCGCAGCAACGGGCCGTGGCCCGCGCCGAAGACCGCGATGGTACGGTCCCCCGGCGCGCCGCCGACATGGAGCAGGTTGGCATAGATCCGCAGGTTGCGCGCATACCAGGCGCCGACCCAGGCCGCACCGGGATTGCTGGCCGTGTCGCCGAATGTCGCGATCGTGTAGTAGGGGGTCGTCAGCTGCGCCGTCCCGGCTGCGTCGTTATAGTTGCGCACCCAGTCGGCGATCGGATGACACCGCTGGAACGCGCCCTTGGCGTCCGCCTCATCCTGGCTGCTCTTCTGGAAGGCGTCCCATTCCGCGCCGCGGCCATGCGCCTTCATCCAGGCGACGAAATCATAATCCTCGTCCTTGCCCGGCGGCTCCTGATTCCAGTCGACCGCATCGACGCGCGGCAGGCCGAGTTTGGCGGCCAGGCGCAACCCGACCTGGTCGGTTTCGTCGGCGGCCAGCTTCAGACGGCCCGATCGGTAGTCGGCATAACGCTGGTCGAGCTTTGCCTGATTGGCGGTTTCCCATTCGACCGCGACATGATTGGGGCGAAAGGCGGCGAGGCGATCGACCAGGTCCGCGATCTCGCGCTGGCGGCGGGGCGACAGCACGTCTTCCACCTTGGTGTTCGCGATATCGCGCGCCGGATTGGCGAGGTGGGGCATGCCGACGATCATCAGCGCAGGATTCGGTTCGGTGGCCCCCACCGCCGGTGCGCCGACCACAAGTGCTGCCATGAGCAGAAGCGTCTTCATTCGCGTCCTTCCCCGTTCAGTATTACCGTATTGCTACACCAACACGGTAAATCAGGTTCGGCGGGATCGCAACAGGGAATGTTTCTGTGGTTCACAGCCAGCCATTCGCCCGGGCGATCCGGCCCGCTTCGATCCGGTTGCCCGCGCCGAGCTTGGCGGCCGCGTCGGACAGATAGTTGCGGACCGTGCCGGGGGAGAGCGCGAGGCGGAGCCCGATCTCCCGGTTGGGGAGCCCTTCCTCGGCGAGGCGAAGCGCGTCGCGTTCGCGGTCGGTGAGCGGATCGGCGCCGGTTTCCCAGGCGGCGGCGGCCAGATCGGCGGCGATCGAGCGCCCGCCCGCGGCGACCGTCCTGATCGCGGAGGCGAGTTGTTCGACGGGGGAATCCTTGAGCAGATAGCCGCGCACCCCGGCGGCGCGGGCGCGAGCGAGGTAGCCGGGGCGGGCGAACGTGGTGACGATGACCACGCGGGTGGCGAGCCTTTCGGTAGCGATTGCGGCGGCGACGTCGATCCCGCTGCGCCCCGGCATTTCGATGTCGGTCAGCAGGATGTCCGGGGACAGATCACGCACGAGCGTGAGGGCGGTGTCGCCGTCGATCGCGCGACCGGTGATGGTCATGTCGGGTTCGAAGCCGAGCAGCGAGGCGATGGCGCCGAGGACGAGCGCCTGATCCTCCGCGATGACGATGCGGATCATGCGGTCGCCGCGGGCACGTGCGCCACGAGGCGCGTGCCGGGTGTCAGCATCTGGATCGAGAATGTCCCGCCGGCCGCCGACAGGCGCTGTCGCATACCGGTCAGGCCGTGGCCTTCGCGGAACGAACCGCCGCGCCCGTCGTCGGCGACGGTCAGGCCGGCGGTGGTGGTATCGGTCGTGAAGTCGATGCAGCAGGTGCGCGCATCCGCATGGCGGATCACGTTCGTCACCGCCTCCCGCAACGTCATGGCCAGCACCGCGCCGGCGTCGGCGGGGATCGCCTCGATATCGCCGGTCAGCGTCGCGGTGATGCCCGCGGCCTCCAGCGCGCCGCGCGACGACTCCGCTTCGTGGCGCAGGCTGTCGCCCGCGGTGCCCGACAGCGCTGCGCGGACCTCGGCCAGGCCGGTGCGCGCGATGTCGGCGACGGCGCGCATCTCCGCCTCCGCAGCGGGGGCGTCACCGGGGACGAGCTTCACCGCAAGGTCGGCACGCAGCGCGATCAGCGTCAGCGTGCGGCCGACGACATCGTGCAGGTCGCGTGCCATGCGCTCGCGCTCCGCGGTGCCGGCCAGGCGGCGGACCTCCTCCTGCGAGGCGAGCAGTGCCTGGGTGCGGTGGTAGAAGGCCTCGCGCGAAAAGTTGCCGAAGCCGGTCAGCAGAAGCAGCAACACGCCGGGCAGCCACGAAACCAGGGCTTGCTGCCATGCGATGCCGGCCGCGGCGGTGATCGCGCCGATGCCGAGGATTGCGGCGATCGCGAGGCGGGACGGCTGGAGGTAGCCGACCATCGCGGCGGCGTAGATCGAGAAGACCGTCCAACTGCCGCCGAACGGAGCGAGGACGAGGCCGATGACGAGGATGACCGCGGCGGCGGCGGCCTGCGCCGTGCCGCGCCGCCGGTAGCCGAACAGATAGACCGGCAGGAACAGCGCGATGCCCGCGATCGAGACCGCGATCCCCATCCGCGTCGGCGGCTGCCACAGCCAGGGCATCGCATAGAAGGGCAGATAGGCGAGCCACGGTAGCGGCCCTTCGATCCAGCTTCTGTGAGGGGGCGTTGGAGCGGGCGGCGGCATGGCGTCAGCGTCGCGCGGCATGGGGGCGGTCGTCAAGCGGGGCTCCGCCGCCAGCCGGTCCAGGCCCAGCCGGCGGCCGCCAGCGTCATGCCGACCGTGACCATCACATGGACGGGCAGGCTGCCGATCGTGTCGGCACCGACGATCGCGCGCGCCAGTTGGCCGAGATGGTAGGACGGCGCGAACTGGCCGACCGCCTGCATCCAGCCGGGCAGCATCGTCGAGGGGATCCAGAGCCCGCCCAACACCGCGGAGCCGAGGAACAGCGCGTTGGCGACGGCCACTGCGCCCTTGCCGCTCATCCGCATGCCGAGACCGAGGCCGATCAGCCCGAACGGGAGGGTGGAGGCGAGGTGCAGCGCGGCCAGCAGCAGCCATGGTCCGGCCGACAGCCGCACGCCGGCCAGGATCGCGGCGAGATAGATGAGCGCGATCGCAGCGGCGGTCGCGGCGAGGGCGGCGACCAGCTTGGCGGCAACGAACGCGCCGGCGGGCAGCGGGGAGACGCGTTTCAGTTCGATCAGGCCCTGTTCGCGTTCCATCGCGACGCCCGCACCGAAGCCGAACAGCGCCGGGCCGATCGCGGCGAACACGCCGTAGCCCGCCAGGCTGGCGGCGGCGACGGCGGGCGATGGCGTGCGGCTGATCGCCAGTGTGAACAGCGCGTAGAAGGCGGCTGGGGTCAGGACCGTCGGCAGCAGGAACTGCGGCAGGCGCCAGGAGCGTTTCAGTTCGGCAACGGCCTCGCGCCGCCAGATGCCGGTGGGGAGGGCGGCGATGGTCATGCGGCGATCCTCCGGTCCGGGCCGAGCAGCGCGGCGATGGCGTCCTCGAGTGCCGCATCGGCGATGCGGAGATCGGTGAGGTTCGGGTCGGCGCCGCACAGCGCGCGGACGGTGGTGACAGCGTCGCTCGTCACGACGCGCTGGTCCGCGCCCTCCGGTCCGGCGTCGCGGACGCCCGGCAGCGCGCGGAGAATGGCAGGGGGCAGCATGGTGCGGCAGCGGATGACCGACCCGCCGGCGCGCGCCCGGAGTGCGGCGGGGCTGTCGTCCGCGACGATCCGGCCATGATCCATGACCAGGACGCGGTCGGCGAGCGCATCAGCCTCGGCCAGGTCGTGACTGGTCAGCAGGATCGCGGTGCCGCCGTCGGCCGCGTCGCGCACCGTGGCCCACAGCGCCTGTCGCGCCGCGCGGTCCATCGCCGCGGTCGGTTCGTCGAGGACGAGGAGCGCGGGCCGGCCGCAGATCGCCAGCGCGTAAAGCACGCGCCGCGCCTGGCCGCCCGAGAGCGCCCCGCAACGCCGCCTCGCCAGATCGGACAAGCCCGCGACAGCCAGCGTTTCGGCGACCGGGCGCGGGTCGGGATAATAGCCGGACTGCAGCGTGACGAGTTCGGACACGGTCATGACGTCGGGCAGGCCCGCGGATTGCAGCATCACGCCCATCCGGCTGCGCGCCGCGGGGCGGGTCGGATCGAGCCCGAACAGTCGGGCGGTTCCGGCATCCGGTTGCAACCGCCCGGTGAGCAACCCGACGGTGGTCGTCTTGCCGGCCCCGTTCGGGCCAAGCAGCGCGGTGACCTCGCCCGGCCGGAGCCTGAGCGTCAGGCCGCCGAGGACGGGCTTGCCGCCCAGCCGTTTCGACACGTTCGCCAGTGTCGCAATGGCGGAAAGATCGTCCTGCATCCGTTCATCTCCCTGTCACGTCGACAGCGTTGTGCGCCACGCCGCGCGCTGGATGCAGTGCCGGCTGTCATGCGGGCCGGGTGACATTTGTCACGTGTTGCGAGTCCGCTGCCGGGTGCGAACCGGGGGGCTTACCGTGGAGATCGGTAATCGATGCCGTTGGCCGGTCCGCCGGATGGTGCCGAGGTGCGTTCAAGAATGGATTGCGGCAGCGTGGGCCTGGATCACCGTTTGCGTCGCGATGTTGTGTGAGATTATCGATGCAGGAGACTACGGGCGGCCGGTGGAATGAACGTCGCAAATCGGGATGTCCGCGTTTGCGGATCGGCCGTGAAGGATCGGCGCGGCGATCGCTTCGCCGATCAGGAGGAGGGAGGGGTCGTCGTCGCTGATCGTTTCGACGAGGAAGGCGAGCGCGGAGAGGCGGCCGCGCAGGATGCGTTCGGTGGGGAGCGAGACGTTGACCGCGACCATCACCGGCGTGTCGGGCGCGCGGCCGACGGCGATGAGGTTGCGCGCGACCTCGGCGGCGGCGGCGCGGCCCATATAGACGGCGAGCGTGGCATCGGGGGCGGCGAGTGCGGTCCAGTCGAGGTCGAGCGCCTCGCCGGCGCGGGCGTGTGCGGTGACGAAGGTGAGTTTGCGCGCGAGGCCGCGGAGGGTGAGCGAGGCGCCGCCCGATGCCGCGGCGGCGCTGGCGGCGGTGATACCGGGGCAGATCCGCACCGCGACACCTTTGGCGGAGAGGCAGTCGATTTCTTCGGTCGAGCGACCGAAGATCGAGGGGTCGCCGCCCTTCAGGCGCACCACGCGCTTGCCCGACAGTGCGGCCGTGGCGAGCAGGGCGTTGATCGAACCCTGGTCCTTCGAATGGCGACCCGATCGCTTGCCGACACTCACCAGATCGGTGGCGGCGGGGATCAGCGCGAGGACGCCCGCGCCGACGAGCGCGTCGTAGAAGACGATGTCGGCGGCGGCGAGCAGTCGTTCGGCCTTGCGCGTCAGCAGGTCGGGATCGCCGGGGCCGGCGCCGACCAGCCAGACCGAACCGGGCGGGAAATCATGCGACATGGGTCGATCCTTCCGTAACGAGCAACCGGGCGAGCGCCGGGCGGCATGATCCGCAGTTGGTGCCTGCGCCGAGCGCCGCGCCGATCGCGGGGACGTCGGCGAGCCGTTGGTCGGCGATCGCGGTCAGGATCGCCGTCAGCCCGACGTCGAAGCAGGCGCAGACGATCGGGCCGCGATCGACCTGCACGCCCGGCGCGCGACCGGCGAGCAGGGTGGGGGCGGCGACCGCTTCGGCGAGTTGCGCGACGAGCCAGTCGCGGGACGGCAGGGCGCCATCGCGCGTGACGAACAGCGCCGCAGCCAGCCGGCCGCCGTTCAGGATCGCGATCCGGCGGCTGCCGCGTGCGGCGTCGATCGCCTCGATCCGCTGGCCCTTCGGCAAAAGCGCCATCAGCGTGGCCGGATCGCCCGTGCCGGCCATCTCCCAGACCGTGCCGCCGGGCGCCGCGATCCGTGTCGCCCAGAGGCAGTCGGGGCGCGTCGCGAGATCGTCGCGGAGTATGAGAAAACCGCGCCATACCGTTTCGACCGGCTCGATCCGGACGGATGTCGACTTGAAACCGGGCTGACCCGAGATCGGATCGCCGAGCGGGCGGGGCAGGAGGCCGGCGCGGCCGCCGGTCGCGGTGCGGTCGGTCCAGTGGATCGGCACGAACAGTTCCGCGACCCGCTGCGTCCGGGTCACGCTGGCGCGGAACAGGCTTTCGCCCTGCGGTGTCACGACGCGGGCGAGGCCGCCGTCGACGATCGCGAGCCGCGCGGCGTCGTCGGGGTGGATTTCGACCAGCGGGTCCTCGCGGTGGCGCGCCAGTTTGGGGGACAAGCCGGTGCGCGTCATCGTATGCCAGTGATCGCGGTAGCGGCCGGTGTTGAGCGTCATCGGCCAGTTGGGCAGCGGGGCCGCGACCGGCGTCTGCACGACCGATACGAGCCGCGCGCGGCCGTCGGGTGTCGGGAAGCGACCGTCGGCGAACGGTGTGCCGCCCCAGCGGAACGGCGGCATCGCGTCATAGTCGGCATTGCCCTGCGCGGCGTGGCCGGGGAGCGCGAACAGCCGCGTGCCGCCGTTTTCATAGGATGACAGCCGGCAATGCTCGCGCCAGATCTCGGCCGGGCGATCGTAGGAGAATGCAGTCTTCCAGCCCATCCGCCGGCCGACCTGCGCGACGATCCACCAGTCGGGCCTGGCTTCGCCGGGTGCCGCCAGAAACGCGCGCTGGCGGCTGATCGTGCGGTCGGAATTGGTGACGGTGCCGTCCTTTTCGCCCCAGGCGGCGGCGGGCAGCCGGACATGCGCGTGGACCGAGGTGTCGGTCGTCTCAATCACGTCGGAGACGACGACGAACGGGCACGCGGCCAGCGCCTCGCGGACGCGGCCGGCGTCGGGCATCGAGACCGTCGGGTTGGTCGCCATGATCCAGATCGCCTTGATCCGCCCGTCGCCCAGTTCGCGGAACAGGTCGAGCGCCTTCAGCCCCGGTCTGGTCGCCATGTTGGGGGCGGCCCAGAAGCGGCCGACGCGGGCGACGTTGTCAGGCGTGAAATCCATGTGCGCGGCGAGGCTGGAGGCGAGCCCGCCGACCTCGCGCCCGCCCATCGCATTGGGTTGTCCGGTGATCGAGAAGGGCGCGGCGCCGGGCTTGCCGATGCGGCCGGTGGCGAGGTGGAGGTTGGTGATCGCGTTGACCTGATCGGTGCCGGACAGCGACTGGTTCACGCCCTGGCTGAACATCGTGACGGTGCGCGGCGTGGCGGCGAACAGTTCGAAGAAGCGTTTGAGGTCGGGGAGGGGCACGTCGCAGGTGCGCGCGACCGACCACAGGTCGCTGCCCTCGGCGAGCTGGTCCCAGAACGTATCCAGCGTCGCGACGTGGCGGGCGAGATAGTCGTGATCGACGACGCCCGCGTCACGGCACCAGGCGAGCAGCCCGTTCATCAGCGCGACGTCGGTGCCGGGGCGGATCGCGAGGTGGAGATCGGCCTCGTCCGCGGTTTCGGTGCGGCGCGGGTCGATGACCACGAGCTTCGCACCGCCATCACAGCGCGCGCGGACCCGCTGGTAGACGATCGGGTGGCACCAGGCGGTGTTCGATCCGACCAGTATGATCAGGTCGGCGGCGTCGAGATCGTCGTAAGTGGCGGGGACGATATCCTCGCCGAACGCGCGGGTGTGGCCCGCGACCGCGCTTGCCATGCAGAGCCGCGAATTGGTGTCGATATTGGCCGAGCCGATGAAGCCCTTCATCAGCTTGTTGGCGACATAATAGTCCTCGGTCAGGAGTTGGCCGGAGACGTAGAAGGCGACGCTGTTGGGGCCGTGCTGCGCGATGGTGTCGCGGAAGCGTTTGGCGACGAGGTCGAGCGCCTTGTCCCAGCCCACGCGGCGCTTGCCGATCATCGGGTGGAGCAGGCGGCCGTCGAGCCCGATCGTCTCGCCGAGATGCGTGCCCTTGGAGCAGAGCTTGCCGGTGTTGGCGGGGTGGTCCGGGTCGCCTTCGATCCGTGCGGTGCGCTCGCCGGTCGGGGTGGCGAGGATGCCGCAGCCTACGCCGCAATAGGCGCAGGTGGTGCGGATGCTCCCGCCCGACCCGGCGGGGATCATGCGGCGGCCTTCATGGTCGAGGCGCGGCAGAGCAGCACGCGGCCGCCGCTGATCCTGACCGGGATCACCGGAGTGCAGCCCTTGTCCTCGCCCAGCGCCTGGCCGGTATCGAGCGCGATGCGCCAGTTGTGGAGCGGGCAGGCGACCGCGCCGCCGTGGACGATGCCCTGCGACAGACGACCGCCCTTGTGCGGGCAGCGATCGGCGAGCGCGAAGACGGTGCCGTCGCCGGTGCGGAATACCGCGATGTCGTCGCCGCCCGTGACCTGCACCGTGCGGCTGCCGCGGACCGGGATCTCGTCGACCCAGCCGATATCGAGCCATTCGCCGATCATGCCATTTCCCTCGTTGCATCGATGGGTGTGAAGCGCGCCATCGGCGCATGCTGCTCACGATGCTCGCCCGCCGCGCGTGCTGCCCAAGGGTCGTCCTGGGTAAACTGCTGCGAGAACAGGAACCGCGCCGCCAGCGCATCGCGACCCTCGGCATCCTCGGCGATCCGCTCGCGGATATAGGCGACGCCGATCCGTTCGATCCACGGCGCGGTCCGCTCGAGATAGCGCGCTTCCTCGCGGTACAATTGAATGAACGCGGCGCAATAGTGCATCGCCTCTTCCTCGGTCGCGACCTTGCACAGGAAGTCGGTCGCGCGGACCTTCATGCCGCCATTGCCGCCGACCGACAGCTCGTAGCCGCTGTCGACGCAGACCACGCCGAAATCCTTGATCGTCGCCTCGGCGCAGTTGCGCGGGCAGCCGCTGACCGCGATCTTGAACTTGTGGGGCATCCACGATCCCCATGTCATGCGTTCGACCTTGACGCCGAGCCCGGTCGAATCCTGCGTCCCGAAGCGGCACCAGTCGGAGCCGACGCAGGTCTTCACGGTGCGCAGCGACTTGCCATAGGCGTGGCCGCTGACCATGCCGGCCGCGTTGAGATCGGCCCAGACCGCGGGCAGATCCTCCTTCTTGATGCCGAAGATGTCGAGCCGCTGGCCGCCCGTCACCTTGACCATCGGCGCATCGTATTTCTCGACGACGTCGGCAATCGCGCGCAGCTCGCGCGGGTTGGTAAGCCCGCCCCACATCCGCGGCACGACCGAATAGGTGCCGTCCTTCTGGATGTTGGCGTGCAGCCGCTCGTTGACATAGCGGCTCTGCTGGTCGTCCTTGTAGTCGCCGGGCAGCGCGCAGAGCAGATAGTAATTGAGCGCAGGGCGGCAGGACGAACAGCCGTCGGGCGTCGACCAGCTCATCTTCTGCATCACTTCGGGGATCGAACGCATGCCCTGCGCGACGATCTCGCGGCGGACGTCGTCGTGGCCGAAGCTGGTGCATTTGCACACCGTCTTCACCGCACGCTCGCCCGAATACTCGTCGCCCAAGGTGACCGCGAGCAGCGTCTCGACCAGCCCGGTGCAGGAGCCGCACGATGCCGACGCCTTGCAGGTGGCGCGGACTGCATCGAGCGTGGTGTTGCCGGCGCCGATGCACGCCACGACCTGTCCCTTGCTGACGCCGTTGCAGCCGCAGATCTCCGCCTCGTCGGAGAGCGCCGCAACGGCTGCCTTAGGGTCCGCAGCGCCCCCTCCCGCGGCGAAGGCCTGGCCGAAGATCAGCATGTCGCGGATGGGGGCGATGTCCTCGCCGCGCTTCAGCAGGTCGAAATACCAGCCGCCATCGGTCGTGTCGCCGTACAGCACCGCGCCGACGATGCGGTCGTGCTTCACCACGACGCGCTTGTAGATGCCGCGCGATGCGTCGCGCAGGACGATGTCCTCCGCATCTGCGCCGCCGGAGAAGTCGCCGGCGGAAAACACGTCGAGTCCGGCGACCTTCAGCTTGGTCGAGGTGACCGAACCGCGATAGCCGCTGTGGCTGTCGGTCAGCCCGTCGGCCAGCGCGCGGCACATGTCCCACAGCGGCGCGACGAGGCCGTAGACGTTGCCGTCATGCTCGACGCATTCGCCGACCGCGAGGATCGACGGGTCGCTGGTGACCATATGGTCGTCGACCTTGATCCCGCGGCCGATCTCCAGCCCGGCATCGCGGGCGAGCGCCACCGACGGGCGGATGCCGACCGCCATGACGACGAGGCTGGCGGGGATCAGCGTGCCGTCCTTGAGCAGCACGCCCTCGACATGGGTATCGCCGACAATCTCGGCGGTGTTCGCTTCGGTCAGGATGGTCTGGCCACGCGCCTCCAGCGCCGACTTCAACAACCAGCCCGCCGCCTCGTCGAGCTGGCGTTCCATCAGTGTCGGCATCAGGTGGATGACCGTCACCTTCATGCCGCGCAGCGTGAGGCCATGCGCGGCCTCCAGCCCGAGCAGGCCGCCGCCGATGACGACCGCCGCGCCGCCTTTTCCGGCCGCCGCCAGCATGTGATCGACGTCCGCCATGTCGCGGAACGAGATGACGCCGGGCAGGTCCTTGCCGGGGACGGGGATGATGAACGGGTCGGAGCCGGTCGCGATCAGCAGCCGGTCGTACGACACCGTCAGGCCGGACCGTGCGGTGACGGTCTTGGCGGTGCGGTCTATCGCCTGCACCGGGTCGCTCGTCACCAGCGTGATCGTGTTGGTCGCGTACCAGGCGTGGTCGTTGATGACGATCTGCTCGAACGTCTTCTCACCCGCCAGCACGGGGGACAGCATGATGCGGTTATAGTTCACATGCGGTTCGGCGCCGAAGATCGTGACGCGGTAGCGGGTCGGATCGCGCGCGATCAGTTCCTCGACCGCGCGACAGCCGGCCATGCCGTTGCCGATCACGACGAGATGCTCGCGAGGGTCGTGGGGGGCGGGGGTTATGGTCTGGTGTTCCATCAGATCGTCCAGTCGGGTTGGAGCCGGGGAAGGGGGTGCATCAGGCGGGGATCGCGCCGGTCACCGAGCGGTCGCTGGTGCGGCGTGCGTCGAGCGCGGCGTCGAGCAGCGCGCGCTCGTCGGATTTGTGGGTGGCGGAAAAGCGGACCGCGAGCGCGCAGACCGCGGTGCCGGCGACGATGTAGCCGAGCACGATCAGGCACTGCTGCGGGGTGGCCGACGCCTTGTTCAGGAAGCCCGCCGCGACCGCGCCGATATTGCCGCCAGCGCCGATGATGCCGGCGACGCCGCCCAGCGCCTTGCGATCGACGAACGGCACCAGCGCATAGGTCGCGCCGCAGGCCATGTGCGTGAAGAGACCGAAGAGGGTCATCGCGAGGATCGCCAGCGTCACGCTGCCGGCATGGCCGAACAGCACGAGGCCGACGCCTTCGCCGAGCATCAGCCCGAACAGCAGCAGCGCGCGGCCGTCGAGCCCCCGGACGAGCGCGATCCGGTCGCTGGCGATCCCGCCGAGCGCGCGGGCGAACAGCGCGAGGCCGCCGAAGATCCCCGCGGCCAGCCCGGCGCTCGTCAGCGACAGCCCGAACCGGTCGACATAATAGCTGGCGGCGATGTTGTGGATGAAGATCTCCACGCCGAAGCACGCGCCGTAGGTCGCGGCGAGCATCCAGGTGCGGTAGTTGGCGGCGGCGCGGCGCAGGATCGCCACGCCGGTCGCCTTGCCGCCGTCGACGGCGATGCCCGCCGCGCGGAGATCGACGATGTCGCCCTGCGGCGTGTCCTGTGTGTAGCGCGCATAGACGAATGCCATCGCGACCATCGCGACGCCCGGCACGAACATCGCGGCGCGCCATCCGAAGGCGTGCTCGACCCCGAGGCCGATCATCGCCGCCACGACCAGCGGCATCAGGCTCTGCGCGGCACCACCGCCGGCATTGCCCCAACCACCGACGGTCGCGTTGGCGGTGCCGACGACGTTCGGCGCGAACATCACGCTGGTGTGATATTGCGTGATGACGAACGACGCGCCGATCGCGCCGATCGCGAGGCGGAAGAACAGGAACGTCTCGTACGTCTGCGCGAACGCCAGCCCGAACACGGGGATCGCGCCGGTGAGCAGCAGCCAGGTATAGGTGCGGCGCGGACCGAACCGGTCACAGAGCGGGCCGACGATCAGCCGCACCAGGATCGTGACCGCCACCGCGGCAATGTTGATGTTGGCGACCTGATCCTTGCTCAACTCGAACTCCGCCTTGATCAGCGGCATCAGCGGGGCGGCGGCGAACCAGGCGAAGAAGCAGACGAAGAACGCCGCCCACGTGACGTGGAACGCGCGCATCTGCGGCGTTGCCAGGCTGAACAGGTCGATCCGGTTGGCCTTCGATCCGGTGACGTCGATACCCGTCGATGCGAACAACATGGTTGGTCCCCCATCTGCGATGGACAAAGAAAAAGCCGCCACGACGGCGACCATGCGGGCGCATCGGGGCGGCTTCGTTGCCTGTGGGCGATCGGTGGATCGCCCGGCGCGGTCTGGTCCCGTCGTTGGAACCGGTCTCGCGATGATTTCGTGTCCGGCATCTATGTCGAACACGCAGAAGATGACCGAAGAAGGAGCGCTGCGCAAGTATCATTCGCATGCGCAGCAAAATTCGATCAGTTCGTGTCTCTCGCCCGCGTCTTGGCGAGGCGAAACGACCGGCACGCCCTATGGCAGGTCGCTCAGATACCCTTCGATATCGTCCGGATCGAAGGCGCGTCGGTCGAAAAACGCGTCGCGCCCGAGGATGAGTCGACCCTGCGTGGAGCCTGCGCCGATGCTCTCGGCACCGATCGCGCCCTCCAGCTTGGAACTGGCATTGGGCAAGGGCGCGTTCGATCCGGCGAGCGCGGCGCGGTAGATGTCGGGGCGGAACACGCCCTGCGCGGTCTGCGCCTCCGCGGCGGAGAAGGGCGTGCCGTCCCAGCGCACCATCTGCGAATAGAGCCAGGCCGCCTGGCTGCGCCACGGGAAGTTCGCCGCCTCGCGGTACTGGAACATGAAGTCGGGAACGTGGATCGGCACGGCATCGCGGACCAGCCGCACGCGGTCGCCGATCGCGCGCGACACCGCATCGACCGGCGCATCGAGATAGTCCGGGCGGGCAAGGATCGCCGCATTGGCCTCACGCGTGGCAGGATCGACGAACTGTGCGGCGGCGGCATGCAGCGCGCGGATCAGGCGGTGGACGACGTCGCCGCGATCGACCAAAGTCGCCGCGCGCATCGCCAGCACCTTTTCGACGCCGCGTTGCCAGATCTGCGCGGTGACCAGCGCGATCCGCCCGACGCCGCGGTCGACCGCGACGCCGTTCCACGGTTCGCCGACGCAGATGCCGTCGACCTCACCCGCCGCCAGCGCGTCGGCGGCGAAGGTCGGGCTGATCGTCACGATTTCGACATCGGTGTCGGGGCGGATGCCGACCGCGGCCAGCCAGTAGCGCAGCATGTAGTTGTGGCTGGAATAACGATGCACCACGCCGAACCGCAGCCGTCGTCCGGCCGCGGCGCGGGCGATCGCGACCGACCTCAGCCGCGCGCCGAGCAGAACGGGATCGCCGAGCGCATCGTCATCCAGCACCTGCGCAGCGAGCGGCAGCGACAGCGTCACCGCGTTGCCGTTCAGCCCCAGCACGAACGGCACCGCCATCGGCACCGCCGGTCGGCCGCGTCCCAGCGCCGTCGCGATGGTGAGTGGTGCCACCATGTGGGCGGCGTCGGTATGGCCGTAGAGCAGCCGGTCGCGCACTGTCGCCCAGCTCATGTCGCGGACCAGCGCGATCTCCAGCCCCTCGGCCTCGGCGAACCCGCGTTCGCGCGCCAAGATCGGCAGCGCGGCATCGACCAGCGGCAGGAACCCGATGCGGACCCGGTCGAGCGCCATCAATAGTCTCCCATGAGCGCGTCGCTGGTGATGATCGCGTCGGCGATCTCCGCGATCCGGCGGTTGGATCGCATCGCCTGCGCGCGGAGCAGGCCGTAGGCGGTCGGTTCGTCGATGCCGCGGCGTTGCATCAGGATCGCCTTGGCGCGGTCGACCGTGGTGCGATCAGCCAGCGCGCTGCGGGCCTCGTTCAGCTCGGCCTGCAGCCGGGCGAACGCCTGAAACCGGCGGATCGCGAGGTCGAGGACGGGTTTGATCCGCTGCTTGGCGAGCCCGTCGACGATATAGGCGGACACGCCGGCGTCGACCGCGGCGGCAGTGGTTTCTTCGTCGCTCTGATCGACGAACATCGCGATCGGCCGGGCGAGCGCGCGCGACACGGCGAAGAATTCCTCGAGCACGTCGCGGCTCGGGTTTTCGAGGTTGATCAACACGACTTCCGGCGCCGCCCGTTCCAGCGCGGCGACCATGCCCGGCGTGCCGTCGATCACGACGATGTCGGTCAGGCCGGCGTCGCGCAGGCCGTCCGAAATGATCGCGGCGCGCGTCGTGCTGGTGTCGATGATCGCGATGCGCATCGGGCGGCTTTATGCCCCACCGTTCCCGATGGCGAGGCGCATCTGTGCGGGGATTGCGTTCGTCGACGCGGCAATGAAGCGCGATCCGACGCCCGCACGCCGGTTTTCCCGATGATCGGCGGTCACTTGGCGGCCGGGACTAGGTGAAGTTCGCTGCACGGCGCATCGCCATCGGCAAGGCCGGTGCGGCGCCGAACCGGACGACCAGATCGGGACGTGCGTCACCCAGACCGAGCGACCGAGCGAAGCCGGCGCGCACCGCCGGTACCTCGATCGGCTGGTTGACATGCGCATGGCGCAGACCGAGCGCCGTCGCCTGAAGCGCGAAACGCTGGAAGCTGCGGCCGACCCGGACCCAGTGATCCGGGTCGGCGCGGTCGCCGACGAAGACGGCGATGCCCGCGGACGAGCGGAGTTAGGCGGTGTAACGCTCGGTCTCCGAAGTTTTCGTGAAGAAGAGCGGAAACATCCGCTTGCCGAGCCAGGTGGGGGCCGTCCGGCTGCCCGAACAGGCCGAGTAGAGGCCGTCACCCGTGCGGAGCGCCGCCGCTTCGTTGAAGCGCAGCCAGCGCATCAGTTCCGCCATGAACGCCGGGTCTTCCATCTGCAGGTCGTTGGCGTGCAGGACGGTTTCGAGCACGCGCTCGCGGCGCGGCGGATCGGTGATCAACAGCAGCGAGACGCCCGGGACGGCGGCGGCGCGCTCGAGACTTCGCAGGTCTTCGACCGGGACGGGGCGCCCGTCGTAAAGCGACCGCGTCGACTGACGGGCCGGGATCGCGCGGCAGAGTGCGAGATCGCGCGGTCGACCGCTGCCCAGTTCGATCGCGATGCGTCCGTCGCCCGCCGGGTCGAACCCGATCGACGCCGGCCGTCCGTTCGCCGATGCCGCGATCGCCAGATTCTCGGCCGCGCATCCGAGACCGACGAACAGATGATGATCGTCCGGATCGACGACCGGTGTCCGTCGCGACAGGTCGGGCATGATGTCGACGCCGGTGGGCGTCGCGGCGAAGCGCCATGGTTGCGTGTTGTGACCGTTCGGCGCGAGCGTGGCATAGCGCACAAAGTCGCGCAGGTCGGGCGTCGGCCCGAGCGGCGCCCGCAGCCGGGTCATCGTCGTGCCGTAGGCGTTGTCGGCCGTGCCGCTGCAGCCGCTGAGACTGCCGAGGGCGAGCGCGGCCGAGCCGAGCAGGACGTCGCGTCGATCGGGCATGATGGTTCTTTCCGGGTGCATGGCGTCAGAGCCGGTCGCGCAGATGGGCGAGGCTGATCGCGGGCGAGAGGTCGCCGTCGGCTTCACGGCATTCGCGTTCCAGATCGGAGCGGACCCGCTCGATCTCGCGCTCGGTCAGATGCTCGATCCCGATGAATTGCGACCGGGCGGTGTCGACCGCGCGGATCAGCTCGTCGAGTTTCGCCTGCATCGCGGCGGCATCGCGGTTCTGCGAATTCTGGATGAGGAATACCATCAGGAACGTCACGATCGTCGTCGCGGTGTTCACGACCAGCTGCCACGTATCGGAATAGCCGAACAACGGCCCGGTGAGCGACCAGAGCAGGATGATCGCGACCGCCGTCACGAACGCGACCGGCTGGCCCGCGACGCCCGCGATGCGTGTCGCGACGATCGTGAACAGCCGGTCGGACCGGTCCGGCGATGGGGCCGCCGAGGTGCGCAGGCCAGTCGCGCGGAGTGGGACGATCATGCCGTGTCACGTGCGGAAGAACGATCGCGTAAGTCGTGCAGCGCGACGAACAGGATCCGGGGATCGAACATCCCTTGCAGTCGCGCGGCCAGCCGCGACCCGGCTCCGGCTCGCGATGCCGGGCGCGTGAACATTCCACGGTCGGCAGTGTCGGAGTGGATCATCATCGTCGGATCTCCGCGTCGCGGCGACAAACCCAAAAGCGGGTTTGGATGACGCGGTCGGCGACAGCGATACTGCGGCCCGCGGTGCGGCACCCAGTGTCGGGAACTACCTATGGCTCAACCGTGCGCGTTCGGCACGGTCCGGTCGTGATCGATCGAGGCCGCGATGGCGGTGAGCAGCGTCCCATCGCCGACCGTGCGGTGCAGCACCGTGTCGCCGTGTCGCTCGGCTTCCGCGACCATCGCGCCGGCCGGGTCGAGACCGTCGAGCAGCAGCGCCTTGCCCCGCCAGCCGCTGGCGCGCATCCGCCGCAGCAGATCGAGGCCGCCGATATCCGCCATTTCGAGGTCGAGGATGATGCACGGATAGTCGCGCGATTGCGGATCGGCGAGGATCGCGGCACATGTGGGGTAGGACCGGACCGCGAACCCTTCCGAGCGCAGCATCAGCTGACGGGCGCGGCGGATGGTGGACTCGCCATCGACCAAAGATACCCCGATCGTCTCCCCGGACGGCGTCTCGATACTGTTCTGCATGTGTGGATCCTTGGATTTCTCCCAAGGATTGCAGGTCGATCGGCGATAGTCTTTACGTAGAAGACGAGGGCGGCGCGGGTTGTTCGGGCTCAGTTTCCCCCAGCCCAGCGGCAAACGCGATGCGCAGCACGTCGGAGAGGCTGCGCGCCGAAAGCTTCTCCATAAGATTGGCACGGTGGACCTCCACGGTGCGGGTCGCGATGTCGAGATCGTAGGCGATCAGCTTGTTGGGGCGGCCGACCACCATGCCGTTCAGCACGTCGCGCTCCCGCGCCGTCAGGGCGGCCAGGCGCACGTTCGCGTCGGCCGCGGCGAGCTGCCCGCGGTCGTTTCGGTCGGCCTGGCGCAACGCGTCGTCGATCGCGGCCAGCAGCGCGGTCCGCTCGAACGGCTTTTCCAGAAACTCGACCGCGCCCGCCTTCACGGCGCGCACCGCCAGGGTGACGTCGCCATGCCCCGTCAGCATGATGATAGGAAGCAGGATGCCCTGCGCCGCGAGCCGTGCCTGAACCTCCAGTCCGTCGATTTCCGGCATGCGGACATCGAGCAGCACGCAGCCCGGTGTGCCGCGGTTCGCCTGTTTCAGAAACTGCACGCCGGAGACATAGGTTTCGACGCCGTAACCCGCCTTGCGCAGCATGAAGCCGACCGATTGCCGGATGGCCTCGTCGTCGTCGACGATATGGACGGTACGCGTGGGGTCAGACATCTCGATCTCCTGCAAGTGGGACGCAGAAGTGGAAGGCCGTTCCGCATTCGACGCCGGCTTCTGCCCAGATCTTGCCGCCGTGCGCCTCGACGATCGTGCGGCAGATCGACAGGCCGAGGCCCATTCCGTCTTCCTTGGTGGTCGCGAACGCCTCGAACAGTCGATCGCGGATCGCGGGCGCGAGCCCGATCCCGGTATCGGCCACCGTCACCCGCACCCACCCCGCACGATCGGGCGCGGTCGCGATCGTCAGTTCCTTGTCCGGCACGCAGGCCATCGACTGGATCGCGTTGCGGATGAGGTTGACGAGGACCTGCTGGATCTGGACCCGGTCCACGAGCACCCGGTCCAGGCCGGCGGCGATCGTCATCGTGACCTTGACGCCCGCTTCGTGCGCGCCGAGCAGCCCCAGACTGGTCGCCTCCTCGACCAGCGCATCGAGCCGTTCCACCTGGAACCCGCTGTCGCTGCCGTCCACGAACGCGCGCAGCCGCCGGATGATCGTGCCCGCGCGCAGCGACTGGGCGGCCGCGAGGTCCAGTGCCTCGGCGATCTCGGCCAGCAGCTCGTCCTGGCTTTCGCCGATCATCGCGCGGGTGGTCTGGAGATAGGCGGCGATCGCCGTCAGCGGCTGGTTGATCTCGTGCGCCAGGGTGGAGGCCATGGTTCCCATCGCGCTGACCCGCGAAACATGGACCAGCTCGGACTGGAGTTCGTTCATCTTCCGGGCGGTATCGTGACGGTTCGTCAGGTCGCGCACGAAACCGGTGAAGATGCGGTCGCCGGCCATCGATGCCTCGCCGACCGCGATCTCAATGGGAAAAAGCGAGCCGTCCGCGCGCTGCGCCGATGCGGTGCGGACCGTTCCGATCATGTGCGGGATGCCGGTGGTGAGATAGGCGCGCAGATGGCCGCCATGCTCGCTGCGTTCGGCGCTGGGCATCAGCATCGCGACATCCTGTCCGATGACCTGGGCCGCCGCATATCCGAACATCTGTTCTGCGGCCCGGCTGAACGACGTGACGATGCCCTGTTCGTTGATGACGACCATGGCGTCCGGCACGGTGGCGAGGATGGAGCGCAGATGCTGTTCGCGCCGCAGCAACGCCGCCTCGGACGCCTTCTGATCCGTGATGTCGCGATTGACCTTGCCGAAACCGCGCAGCGCCCCCGTTTCGTCGCGCAATGCGGTGATCGTGACGCTGGCCAGGAATTCGGAGCCGTCCTTGCGCAGGCGCCAGCTTTCCTCCTCGATGCGGCCCTGCGCCGCGGCACGCGCCAGATCGCCCGCAGGTTTGCCGGCGGCGACATCGTCGGGCGTGTAGAACATGGCGAAGTTGCAGCCGACGACCTCGGTCTCGGTCCAGCCCTTCATCCGTTCGGCACCGCGGTTCCAGATGGTGACGCGGCCGTCCGGGTCCATCATGTAGATCGCGTAGCCGAGCGCACCGTCGATCAGAAGCCCGAGTTCCTCCGCCATCACCGCGTTCCGGCGCGACGTTTCGCTCATGTCGGCGGGGCGGCGGATCGAGGAACGGTTGGATGGGTCAGGACGGTTACCTTCCGAGGGACGCGGCGGGAAGTCATGGACGACCCGAAACAGACCAACGCCCCTGGACCGGTCATGGGCCATGTCAGGCAAACGGCGCCATGAGCGCCATCGCGGTTTGCCCGAGGATCAGCAACGTCAGACCCGCCGCGCCGATCAGCGCCCGACGATTCATGGCTTTCAGCGGATGAAGCGAGGTGCGAAAAGCGTGGAACATGGTCGGCGGTCCTCAAGATGCAAGGACGTCCTGAGCGTTGCGCGCCCCGATCGATATTGTGGTTTTACGCAAGTCGATGATTATTCTTGCCCGCCGCGGACGGTTCTGGAGGATGCGTAACTTCCGAGCCTTTCGTGGCGAACGGCCGCACGCAATGACGCTGCTGCCGCTTTAACGCCGAACATCCGTGGAAAAATCGATGTACGTCAAGAATGACAATGATGCCGCCAAGAACGCGTCGCAGCCGCGGCGTGCGGCCGGCGTGCCCGGCAAGAGCGGTCGAGCGGGTGGACACCGCGAAGGCCATGTCGTCGATCGCATCGGCTGGCTGCGCGCCGCGGTCCTCGGCGCCAATGACGGCATCGTCTCCACGGCCAGCCTGATCCTCGGTGTCGCAGCGGCCGGCAGCCGGACGGCCGACATCGCAATCGCCGGGACCGCCGGGCTCGTTGCCGGTGCGATGTCGATGGCGGCGGGCGAATATGTCTCGGTCAGCGCGCAGGCCGACACCGAGAATGCGGAGATCGCCCGCGAACGCGGCGAACTCGCCGCCGATCCCGCGGGGGAACTGGCCGAATTGGCGGCAATCTATGTGGCGCGCGGCGTGGACGAGCCAACCGCGCTCGTGGTCGCGACGCAGCTGATGGCGCGCGATGCCCTGGGGGCGCACGCCCGCGACGAACTCGACCTGTCGGTCGGGGCCCGCGCGCGGCCCGTGCAGGCGGCGTTCGCCTCGGCCGCCAGTTTCATGGTCGGCGCGGCGATGCCGCTGCTGGCCGTGTTCGCGTTGCCGGTCACGCTGCTGATCCCCGGTGTGGCTGTCGCATCGCTGCTGTTCCTGGCGATCCTCGGGGCGATGGGGTCGTGGGCGGGCAAGGCTGGGCTGTGGACCGGGACGCTGCGGGTCACCTTCTGGGGCGCGTTCGCGATGGCCGCCACCGCGCTGATCGGCCACCTGATCGGCACGACGGTCTGATCGCTCCACGCGATCGTGCGCGGCCGTCGCCTTGGCCGACACGGCTACCGCCAGAAGGAGACGTGGAACGACACCGGCCCGAGCGGTGTCACGTTGTGGAGGATCGTCGGCTCGACGATTCCGGCCGGGTCGTCCGGCGTCAGGATGCGCTCTGTGGGCGGGCGGCGGGTGTCGGTGACGCGGTAGAGCAGCCGGCCGCTCTCCACCTCGATCAGCTCCCAGGTGCCGTCCTTGGTAGCATGGTCGGCTCGCAGGCCGGCCGGCACCGTTGCCTCGTCGAACGAGGGTGTTCGCTTGTAACTTTGCAGCCCTTCCGGGAATGGACTCGGCGGGTTCATGCCGGTTCGACTTCGCGATAAAGTTCCCGTTCGCGGGCGATCAGGATTTCGGCGAGGAACCAGTAGGCTTCGCCCCATGCGGCCAGGACTTCGTCGGTCGCCGCGTCGCCCAGGACATCGCGGATCGCGGGTAGCAGGGCGGCGGCGACCGCGGGATAATGTTCGGCGCGGATATGTGTCGCGATATGACGCTGCGAGATCCGTTCGAGGGCCGCCGTCAGCGCGTCCAGCCGGTCGACGTTCTGCGCAAATGCCAGGATGGCTGCGGCCAGCCGCTGCGGCTGCGCGCCGGACTTCTGCGCGGCCATGTCGAACAGTGCCTTGATGTCGGGATCGACGAAGAGGCGCTGATACATGAGCGTCGTGATCGCCACGCCGTGCTGCTGCAGCGCGGGCGCCGTCGATTTCACGAGTGCCATCGTGCGCGGCGAAAGGGGCGTGGACATGATATGTTTCCGGTGTCGGCCTGATCCAGGCAGGGAAGCGGGGCCGCGCGAACGCAGCCCGGGCCGTGTGAGGCGGGGAGGCCCTACCGCGCGCTCAATGTGCGAAGAGCAGCGGGACCTTGCTGCTGGTGAGCAGCGAACGGGTGACCCCGCCGAGCAGGAATTCGCGGAGCCGCGAGTGGCCGTAGGCGCCGGAGACGATCAGTCCCGCACCCGTTTCGAGCGCGGCCTGCAGGATCGCTTTCCCGACACTGCCGTCGATCGGCTGGCGCTGCACGATCTCGACCTCGATCCCGTGGCGCGACAGATAGCGCGCGCCCGCATCGGCCGGCAGCGCCGACGAACGTTCGGCGACCTCGACGAGCTGGACGCGGGCGGCGAGGCGGAGAAGCGGTACGGCGACGCGCAGCGCGGTCGATGCCTCGGCCGACCCGTTCCACGCGACGATCACCGGCGCGCCGGTATCGAGCGAATGGACCGAGGCCGGCATCGCGAGCACGGGCGGCAACGCGCCGGTCGCGACGGCCCCGACCAGCGCCTGGGATCGCCCATATTCGGCGGACCGGTCGTCGAGGCTGAGGACGATGACATCCGTCAACGGCGAGGCCTTGATCAGGCCGTCGGCCGGCAGATCGTCGACATGGATCCAGTCCCAGGGGATCGTCTCCAGCCGCAGACGCTGCTCGACCTTCTTCTGCAGGGCGAAGCGCCTCGCCTCCATTTCCTCGAACAGTTCGACCGGCACTGCGCTGGCAAGGCTCGGATCGCCCATGAAATAGTCGGGATAGGGTTTGGCGTGGAGGCAGGTGATGTGACCGGCAAAGGCGCGGGCGAGATCGAACACAGCCTGCAGCCGGGATTCGAGGCCGGCATCGTCATGGACGTGGAGGAGGATGGATTTCATCGAAGGGTCCTTCGCTTGTGCGGACGGGAAGAGTGGGTTCGGCAGGCCGGCGCGGACAGTGCGGATCGCGATGTCAGCCGGGTCAGGCCTGACAGTGCATCTCGACATGGAAGTCCTGGCTTGCGGGCGGCATGGCCGGCGCGGCGGAGACGGCATCGTAGAGCCGGATCGCGACGGCACCGACGAGCGCGGGCAGGAGGACGCCCGTATCGACCCGGGCATTCGCCATGACGATCAGCTTGCCCGCCAGGAGTTCGGTTTGCACCATCGCGACGTCGGCCGCCGGAACGCCGATCCCGCGCAGGGCGGAACCGAACGCCTCCGCACCGGTCGTACCGGTCCGGATATCGAGCCCCGCGATCACGGCGGATGCCATATATCCGAGGACGATGGTCGGCCCGTTCATGGGTGACGGGAGCGAGACGCCGTCCGCGAAGATCGGCCATTGCCGCTGCCAGATGCCGGCCGGGCACCCCCATAGCCGGACCCGGTGATCCGCCTTGTAGAGGCTGATCGGCATCACGACGTCCGCGCGATCGACGCCGGCGACGGTGATCGCGGTCCTGCTGCCGAGCTGGTCGCCCAGCCGGTCGATCGCGGCCTCGGCCAGAGTTTCGTCGTCGTAGACGGCGATGATCGCGGAAATGCTGTGCATGATGTCGGTTCCGGGCGCGGATGGAGGCGCCGTCTCCGCTCGACAGTCGCACCGGCACCAGCGCGGGACTATTGTGGTTTCCCGCATCGCCGTGGCTGCGTAGTTTCCGAGGCTGCATGAGCGGTGTCCGGATCTTCTAGGGACGCGGTTCCCGATCCCGGGCGTCCGTCGCCAGGGTCCGCACGATGGCGATCAAGCGCCGACGCGCGTCTCGCACCGGCAAGATCATTCAGATCCCGAAAGGATCGACACCATGACCTATCAGAGCCTCAACCCGTTCGACGGCACGATCATCGAGACGTTCACCGACCTGTCCGATAGCGAGGTCGAGGCGAAGCTGGCCGCGGCGCAGACGTGTTTCGAAACGTGGCGCCACACCAGCTTCGCCGACCGTGCCGTCATCCTCAACCGCGCCGCCGATCTGCTCGACGAGCGGGCCGACGCGCTGGCGCGGACGATGACGCTCGAAATGGGCAAGCGGATCGGCGAGGCGCGCGGCGAGGTCGCGTACAGCGCGCAGATCCTGCGCTATTACGCCAAGAACGCCGAGCGCTTCCTGGCGCCGGTCAAGCTCGATCCGATCGTCGGCGCGGCGCATATGGAAAGCAGCCCGATCGGCGTCGTCTTCTGCGTCGAGCCCTGGAATTTCCCTTATTACCAGCTCGCGCGGATCGCCGGTCCGCACCTGATGGCGGGCAACACGCTGGTCGTGAAGCATGCCGCGATCGTACCGGGCTGCGCGATCGCGTTCGAGCAGCTGTTGCGCGACGCCGGTGCGCCGGTCGGCCTCTACACCAACCTGCTGATCACGCATGACCAGTCCAACCGCATCATCGACGATCCGCGGATCAAGGGCGTCGCGCTGACCGGCAGCGTTGCGGCGGGCCAGAGCATTGCGGCGCGGTCCGGTCGTAACCTCAAGATCTCGTCGATGGAGCTCGGCGGCAGCGATGCGTTCATCGTGCTCGACGATGCCGATCTCGATCACGTCATCCCCTGGGCGGTGTGGGGCCGGATGTACAACACCGGCCAGACCTGCTGCGCCGCCAAGCGCTTCATCGTCGTGGACTCGCTCGCCGATGCGTTCCTCGCCAAGTTCAAGGTCGCGCTGGAGGCGTTGAAGGCCGGCGACCCGCTGGACCCCGCAACCACGCTCGGGCCGTTGTCGAGCGAGGCGGCCCTCGTCCAGCTGGTGGAGCAGGTCGATACCGCGGTGGCCGCCGGCGCCACGGTGGTCACGGGCGGCACGCGCATCGATCGGGCCGGCGCGTTCATGCAACCGACCATCCTGACCGACATCGCACCCGGCAATCCGGCCTTTCGCGACGAGTTCTTCGGTCCGGTCGCATCGTTCTTCCGCGTGAAGGACGAGGACGCCGCGGTCGCGCTCGCCAATGATTCCGACTTCGGTCTCGGTGGCTCGGTCTGGACCGCCGATGCCGCGCGCGGTGCGCGTGTCGCCAGCCGGGTCGATACCGGAATGATGTTCATCAACAACATCGACTGGACCGATGCCGAGCTGCCGTTCGGCGGCATCAACAACTCGGGCTATGGCCGGGAACTCGGCGACATGGGCATCCAGCAGTTCGTGAACAAGAAACTGGTCCGCACGGCGTCGATGGCCGCCCCGGTCTGACCCCGCGATTGTTCGACCGGAGAAGCTGACGATGCACTTCAAAGCCTTTCCCGTCGAGTTCACGCCCAAGCTGTTCTCGGTCCTCAGCGAGGGCTATGGCGTAGCCCGGCTGCGGGCGGACGTCGTCGCGGGCCTCACGGTCGCGATCGTCGCTCTGCCGCTGTCGATGGCGTTGGGGATCGCCAGCGGTGCCACGCCCGACAAGGGGCTGATCACGGCGGTCGTCGCCGGCCTGCTCGTCTCGCTGCTCGGTGGGTCGCGGGTGCAGATCGGCGGCCCCACCGGGGCGTTCGTCGTCATCGTCTTCAACGTCATCGCGCAGCATGGTTATGACGGCCTCGTGCTCGCGACCTTGCTCGCCGGCGTCATCCTGGCCGCCGCCGGCTATCTGCGGCTCGGCGGCTTGGTGAAGTTCATCCCGCATCCCGTGGTGACCGGGTTCACCGCCGGGATCGCGGTCATCATCGCATCGACCCAGGTGAAGGACTTTCTCGGCCTGCGCATGACATCGATGCCGGCCGATTTCATTCCCAAATGGGCGGCCTATTTCGCGGAGATCGCGACCATAAGCCCGTTGACCGTCGCGGTCGGTGGCGGCGCGCTGGCGACGATCATCGTCCTGCGTCGGGTGGCGCCGCGCATCCCCGGCTTCCTCGTCGCGGTCGTCCTCGCATCGATTGTCGTGGTGGCGCTCGGGCTGCCGGTCGACACGATCGGGTCGCGGTTCCCGACCATGGCGACGGGCATGCCGATGCCGCAGCTGCCGGCCTTCACGTTGGAGAAGGTCCGCCAGGTTCTGCCGTCCGCCTTCACGATCGCGTTCCTCGCGGGCATCGAGTCCCTCCTGTCGGCGGTGGTCGCCGACGGGATGACGGGGTTCCGCCACCGCTCCAACCAGGAGATGGTGGGGCAGGGTATCGCGAATATCGGCTCTGCGCTGTTCGGCGGACTGCCGGCGACGGGGGCCATCGCGCGCACGGCGACCAACATCAAGGCAGGCGGGCGCTCCCCCGTCGCGGGCATGTCCCACGCGATCTTCATCCTGCTGTTCATCCTCTTCGGATCGAAGCTGATGGCGTTCGTCCCGATGGCGGCGCTGGCCGCGATCCTGTTCATGGTCGCCTGGGGAATGAGCGAGCATCGCCATTTCCTGGGTTACCTGCGGATGCCGAACGGCGACCGCCTCGTCCTGCTGCTGACCTTCGGATTGACGGTGCTGGTCGACCTGACCGTCGCGATCGGCGTGGGCGTGACGCTGGCGTCGTTGATCTTCATGGCGCGGATGAGTGCGACGGTGACCATCGGGGCGGGGTTCGACGAAGGGGACGAGGACTTGCGGCAACGCGACGCGGTGCCCCCGGGCGTCGAGGTGTTCCGGATGAGCGGGCCGTTCTTCTTCGGTGTGGTGGGCGGGCTGATCGACACGTTCCGCGCGATGGGTCAGCAGCCCCGCGCGCTCATCCTGCGCATGCGGCTGGTGCCGATGATCGACGCATCCGGCGCGACCGCAATGGACGGGCTGGTCGGCGAGGCCGAACGTGCCGGCATCCAGGTGATCCTGTCCGGCGTCCAGCCGCAGCCGGGCGAGATGCTGGCCCGTATCCGGCTCGGCCCGTCCGACGGTCGGGTGCGCCATGCCGCGGATTTTGCGGCGGCGTTGCAGTTGGCCCGCACGACGGTCGGGTAAGTCCCGGGGACCCGCACGACGACGCCGGCGGCCCGCGGCTTCACATCCGCATCGTGCCGGTTTCGAGGAAGCGCTGGTGCCAGGACAACGCCTCGCCCGGCAGGGTCGGCGTTTGTTGCCCGTAGGAACCGGCGCGTGCCCGGCGATAATAGTCGGCCAGCGCGGGGCGGTAGTCGGGGTGTGCGCAGGTGTCGATAATCAGGGTCGCGCGCTGTTTCGGGCTGAGCCCGCGGAGGTCGGCCAGCCCCTGTTCGGTGACGAGCACCTGGACGTCCTGGCTGATATGATCGACATGGCTCGCCTGCGGGACGATCGCGGAGATCTTGCCGCCCTTCGCGGTCGACGGCGTCATGAAGATCGAGACATAGGCGTTGCGCGCGAAATCGCCAGAGCCGCCGATGCCGTTCTGGATGCGCGAGCCCATGATGTGCGTCGAATTGACGTTGCCGTAGATGTCGGCCTCGATCAGCCCGTTCATCGCGAGGCAGCCCAGCCGGCGGATCAGCTCGGGATGGTTGCTGATCTCCTGCGGGCGCAGGATCATCCGGTCTCGGTAGGCGCCCATGTCCGCGTTCAGCCGCGCCGCCGCCTCCGGGCTGAGCGAGAAGGCGGTCGCCGACGCCATCCGCAGCTTGCCGGAGTCGAGCAGGTCGAGCATCCCGTCCTGGATCACCTCGGTATAGGAGGTCATGGCATCGAACGGGCCGCTGACGAGCCCGGTCAGCACCGCATTGGCGATGTTGCCGACGCCCGACTGCAACGGCAGCAGTGACGCGGGCAGGCGGCCGCGCGCGACCTCGTGTCGGAAGAACTCGATCAGGTGACCGGCGATTGCGTGCGCGGCGGCATCGGGGGCCGCGAACGGCAGGTTGCGATCGGGCGCCTCCGTCTCGACGATCGCGACAATTTTCGCGGGATCGACCCGGAAATAGGCTTCGCCGATCCGGTCGTCGGGGCGGATCAGCGGGATCGGCACACGGTGCGGCGGTAGCGCGGTGCCGTAGTAGATGTCGTGCATCCCCTCCAGCGCCGGGTTCTGCCAGGCGTTGACCTCCAGGATGATCTGATCGGCGCGGTCGAGCCAGGTCTTGTTGTTGCCGATCGAGGAAGACGGGATCAGCGAGCCGTCGGCGCGAATGCCCGACACCTCGACCACCGCGGTGTCGAGCGGGCCGAGAAAGCCCTGCCACGCCATCGGCGCGACCTGGCTCAGATGCATGTCGAAATAGTCCATCTCGCCGCGGTTGATCTTCTCGCGCGCGATCGGGTCGGAATTGTAGGGCAGGCGAAACTCGATGCCGTCTGCCTTGGCCAGCGCACCGTCGAGTTCGGGACCGGTCGACGCGCCGGTCCAGACGCGGATCCGGAACGGGTTGCCCGCGGCATGTTCCGCCTCGATCCGCGCGGCGAGCGCCAACGGGACCGCCTTGGGGTAACCGGAGCCTGTGAAACCGCTGAGCCCGACGGTGCTGCCCGGCGCGATCAGCGCGGCGGCCGCATCGGCGCTCATGATCCTGCTGCGCAGGGCTTCGTTCGCAATCCGGGTCATCAATCTTGTACTCCTACGGGGCATTGCGTTCGGTAGGGCTGGTCACGAACGCGTCGGGCCGATCGGATCCGCCGGCGCGCTGCCGCGCCGCGGCTGTCGCCCACCAGCAGAGCTGATCCAATGTCCGATCGAAATAGCCGGCCCAGCGGTCGCCGTCGACGCCGGCGGGATATCCGCCCTCCTCGTCGAACACGTCCTGCGCATGCGGGACATGGATCATCGCCGACACCGGCAGGCAGCCCAGTTCCGACAGGAACGTGCGCATGCTCACCGCGGCGCGGGTGCCACCCCATTGGCCGGCCGAATAGGTCACGATCGCGCTCGGCTTGAACGAGAATAGCGAACTGCCGAAGTGGTTCAGCAGGTCGCTGAGCGCGGGGCTCATGAGGTGATTATATTCCGGACTGATCATGACATAGCCGTCGGCGTGGCGGATCTGGTCGGCCAAGCGGTCCAGCGCCGCGGGGGCCTTACCCGCTGCATAGGCGAAGAGCGGCTTGAACGGATGGGGGGCATCGACCTCGACGGGGTCGATCAGGGTCGCTGCCACGTCCTTATCGGCCAGGCGGCGGAGGCAAGCCGCGGAAACCCGTGCCCCGAGGCGCGTCGGCAGCGGTGCGCCGGACACCCGTTCCGAACCGAGGAACACGAGAATCGATGGCGTCATCACTTCATCCTCAACGCTGATGCGTCCTCCCGGTCGGGCGATCGACTGACGGCAGCCATCGGTAAATACCCAGCCGGGCGCAGCGCGTTTGTGAGGACCGACACCGCCGACAGGCTCATCGCCTCGGCCATGGCGGGCGCGTCGTTGACGCCGTCGCCCGCCATGGCGATCTTGCGGCCCTCGCGGCGCAGTTGATCGATCAGCGCCTTCTTGTCCTCAGGCAGAACGCCGGCACATACCTCGCCGATGCCCGGGCCCGCGTCAGTTCGCTCCGGCCGCCGGCTGGATCACCTTGACGAGGCCGGGCAGCGCCTGGCCGGTGGGGAGGCGGCCGCTCGCGGTCAGGCGGCCGGTGCGGTCGTCCCAGCGGAGCGTGGCGGACTGGCCGCCCTGCCGGTAGGCGTTGGTGACGCCGTCGTCGTCGTAGAGCGCGAAGCTGGTGTCGCGGCCGGGATAGACCCGGACGCTTTCGAGCGGCTGGCGGGTCGCGGTGCTCATCACGGGGGCGCCCATCGGGACGATCGAACCGGCACGGACGAACAGCGGGATTTTGTCGATTGGTGCGGCCACCGTGACCGTCTGGCCGCCCGTATATTTGCGGTTCGTCCAGTAATCGTACCAGTCGGCACCAGCGGGCAGGTAGACCGGGCGGCTGGTCTGGCCTTGTTCGGTGACGGGGGCGACGAGGAAGGCGGGGCCGAACATATACTGGTCGCCGATCGTCGCGGCCGCGAGGTCGGCCGGGAAATCCATGAACAGCGCGCGCATGAACGGCGCGCCCGTCTCGTAAGTGTTGCGGCCCATGGCGTAGAGATAGGGCATCAACGCGTAGCGGAGCTTCAGGAAGTCGGCGATGACCGGTTCGGCCGCCTTGCCATATTCCCACACCGCGGTGCCGGGCCGCTGGCCATGGATTCGGAGCGTCGGGGTGAACACGCTATAGGCGAACCAGCGCGTGAACAGTTCGGGATAGTCGCGGTAGTCGGGTGCCATCGCGGTGGCGCCGGCCGGATCGAGCAGCACGGGCCGCGCCGCCTGCGGTCCGTTCGGCCACTGCCAGCCGCCGATGTCGCTGCCCCAATAGGCATGGCCGCTGGCGGTGAAGCCGAGGCCGGTCGGGATCTGGCGGCGATACGCCTCCCACGTCGACTTGATGTCGGACGACCAGAACAGCCCGCCATTGCGCTGCGTGCCGAGATAGGCGGCGCGCGACAGGATCAGATTGCGCAGGTTCGGGCGGTCGCGCGCCGATCCGTCCGCGACGCCGCTGGTGTGCACCAGCGGGAAGAGATTGTGATAGCGGTCGCCCGAACCGATCGAGAACTGGTTGCCGTCCGGCACCAGGTCCGGCTCGGTTTCGTCCAACCAATACCATTCGAAGCCCTGCGACGCGATATTGTCGCGGATCGTCTGCCAGTACCAGGCGCGCGCATCCGGGTTGGTGCTGTCGATCAATGCCCCGGCGCGATCCGCCCGGATGGGCAGCCCGTCGACGACATTGCCGTCATGATCCTTCAGCAGCCAGCCCTTGGCCGCGAGCATGTTGTAGTAGCGCGATTCACGTTCGAACCGCGGCCACACGCTGATGATCGAGTGCATCCCCATCGCGCGCAACTTGTCGTTCATCCCCTTGGGGTCGGGGAAGTAGGTGCGGTCGATGTCGAGTTGCCCCATGCGGGTCCAGTGGAACCAATCGAGCACCATGATGTCGAGCGGGTAGCCGCGGCTGCGATAGCCGTCGGCGATGCCGAGCAGTTCGGCCTGCGTCTCGTAGCGCGCCTTCGACTGGATCAGCCCGAACGCGGCCTTCGGCGGCAGCGGCGTGCGCCCGGTGAGTTGCGCGTAGCCGGCGTAGAGCGCGTCGGTGGTGGCGCCGGTGATGACGAAGAACGACACGCGTTCGCCGACGTTGGACTGGAAATGCGTGCCGTTGTGGAGGCCCGGCGATACGGTCAGCGCCGACGGATTGTCCCAGACGATGGCGTAGCCCTTGTTGGTCACCATGAACGGCACGCAGACCGTCTCGCCCGCCGGCGCATCGTAATTGTGGCGGCAGTCGATGGTGCGGCCGCGCAGGTCGAGCGTGCCTTCCTGGTTCTGGCCCAGGCCGTAATAATGCGTGTCGGGCGTGTCGGCGAAGCTGGCCCCGACGCGGAACGTCTTTTCCCCGTTCACCGTGTGCGGGGCCATTTCCCAGCCGTCCATCCGGGTGAGCACGCGGCCTGCGCCGTCGGCGATGGAGAGCGACACGGGCGGCAGCGACGGCGCGAAATAGCGTTCCATCTGGCTGGGCGCCTTGGGCCAGGGCTGCGCGTTCACTGTGAGTGTCATGCCGGGCGATGCGAAGATGTCGCCGGTCGCGTCGCTGCGGCGGGTCCAGCCGGTCGTGTTCGACTGCGCGTTCGGGCCGGGTCCGGGGGGGGCATCGGCCAGCGTGCGATCCAGCGCGATCGTGACCCGCACGATGTTGGGCGCATAGGGTTCGACCGCGACCAGGCTGCCGTTGCGGTCCAGCGTCGCCATCGGCTCCGCCAGCGCCGGGACGGTGGCCAGCGTCGCGAGCAGCGATGCCCCGGCCAGCGTCAGCATGCGACGGCGCTTCGTGATGCTCATCAGGGTCCCTCCCGTCGGACAGGCGAACTGAGGCCGCCTTTGAATTCCGGTCTTTCGCTTAAGAGACAAGTCTTCACCGATGCAAGCGCAACCGTGATTGGGCGTTGCATGGGGCGGGGGAGATGCCATTAGTCTGGCGCCATGCTGACACTCTTCCCAATACGACCGCGCCACTTCCGGGCGGTTGCGCGCCGGGCCGGCTTTTCCTGCCTTCTCGCGCTTGCCATGGTGACGCCGGCTGGTGCCGCCGGTCCGTCGCTGCGTTATGCGTGGCGCAACGTGACGGTGGGCGGTGGCGGGTTCGCGCCGGGGATCGTGTTCAGCACGGCGGAGCGCGGCCTCGCCTATCTGCGCACCGACATGGGCGGTGCCTATCGCCGGGATGCGCGGGCGGACCGCTGGATCCCGCTGCAGGACGGCATGGCGATCGGCAGCTACATGGGCATCGAGAGCGTCGCACCCGATCCGGTCGATGCGGAGGTCGTCTATCTGGCGGCGGGCATGGGGGCGCGGGCGCCGGCCGCGATCCTGCGATCGGCCGACCGCGGCGGGCATTGGCGGGTGACACCCGTTTCGTTCGCGATGGGCGGGAACGAGGACGGGCGCGGCCTTGGCGAACGGCTCGCGGTCGATCCGCATAAGCGCGCGACGCTGTTCTTCGGATCGCGTCACGACGGGCTGTGGCGCAGCGACGACAGCGGCGCACGGTGGCGGCGCGTGTCGGCGTTTCCGCTGGCGGGGCTCGGCCAGCCCACGGAACCGCGCAAGACGCATGGCGGACTGAGCTTCGTCCTGTTCGACCCCGCGCAGGCGGGGCGGATGTTCGTGGGCAATGCGGACCCCGGCGACCGGCACCTGTTCCGGTCGGACGATGGCGGGCAGAGCTGGCGGGCGGTGCCCGGTGGCCCGGCGGCGGACATGGTGCCGGTCAAGGCGGTCGTCGGCGGCGACGGCGTGCTGACCATCAGCTATGCCGATGCGATCGGGCCGAACGGCGTCACGCGCGGCGCGGTCTGGCGGCACGCGATCGCAACCGGTGCGTGGACGGACGTGACGCCGGACCGCCGCGCCGATGCGCCACCGGGCGGCTATTTCGGGGTCGCCGTGTCGCGACAGGACCCGCGCGTCATCGCCGTCAGTACGGTCAACCGGTACAACCCGATCGACACGGTGTGGCGGTCCGTCGACGGCGGCGCGCATTGGGACGAACTGTACCGCCGAAGCATCCGCGACGTCACGGCCAGCCCGTTCCTGAAACTGAACGGCGAGGAGGCGGATTTCGGCCACTGGATCGCCGGGCTGGGGATCGACCCGTTTGACGATCGCCATGCCGCCTATACGACCGGCGCGACGCTGTACGACACGCGCGACTTCGCCGCGCCGGGCCGCATGACATGGCGGCCCTGGACGCGGGGGATCGAGCAGACCGCGATCATCACCCTGACCAGCCCGACCGGCGGCGCGCCGCTGGTTTCGGGGTTCGGCGACATCGCCGGGTTCCGCCATGACAACCTGACGGTTTCGCCGCCGCATGTTCACCGCAACCCGTATCTGACCAACACCAACACGCTGGACTATGCCGGACTGGCGCCGTCCGTGATGGTGCGCAGCGGCAGTACTCATACCAAGATCGTGCCCGGCCCGTCGCTCGCCTGGTCGGCCGACGGGGGTGGCAGCTGGCAGCCGCTGGTCCCGCGCGAAATCGCACCGGTTCGCCCGTTGGAAGGGCCCGCGCCCATCGCGACGGGCGACGCGCCGATCATCGTGTCGGCGGACGGCCGGACGTTCCTGGCAGGCACGATCATGCCGATGCTGACCCGCGACCGCGGCGCGAGCTGGGTCGAGGCGATCGGACTGCCGCTGCGCAGCCGCCCGGCGGCGGACAAGGTCGATCCGCGCCTGTTCTACGTCGTGGATGCGGAGGCGGGCCGGTTCCTGCGCAGTGAGGACGGCGGCGCGCATTTCACTGTCGTCGCGGCACGCGGGTTGCCACGGGACCTGTCGAGCGCGCGCAACACCTGGCGCGAGGCGCAGAATCCACTGGTGGCGACGCCGGGTCGCGCGGGTGCGTTGTGGCTGCTGATCGACGGAACGCTCTACCGTTCGGAGGATCGTGGCGACAGCTGGGTCCGGGTACCGGGAGCCTTGAAGATCGGCTATTACGGGCTCGGCAAGGCGGCGACCGGCAGCGGCTGGCCGGCGCTCTACGCCATCGGCGAACGCGAGGGCGTGAAGGCGGTCTGGCGGTCGATCGACGGCGGGACGGACTGGGCGCGCATCAACGACGATGCGCACCAATGGGGCATGCGGTTCCGCGTCATCGGGGGCGATCCCAAGCGCTATGGCCGGGTCTATATCGGCACCGACGGCCGCGGGATCGTCTACGGAGACCCCCGCTAGGGCAGGACAGCGGGCGGGGCGGGGGTCAGGCGGTGACACCCCGCCCGTCGATCCGCACGACCGGCACGAATCCGCCAGCGGGTCGTGCAGGTAGATCGAGATGGAGGCCCGCCGCGTCCTGCCGATGACGGACCGGCCCGCCGCCGAGCAGGGTGACGCGGCCGATGTTCGCGTTCCACCGCCCGGCGGCGAGTGACGTGACGGTCGCGGTTTCCGTCGGCCATTTTAGAAACAGCAGGTAGAGCGCGCCTCTGTTGGTGGTGAAGCGCACGTCGCGCGGGGTGAACGGCTTGGCCGCGCCCTCGTTCTGCATGCCGGCGGTCAGCACGGTCGGCCCTTCGCCGAAACTGCGCCACGGCCGGGAGCCGAAGATCGCTTCGCCGTTGATCGCGATCCAGCCAGCCATCCGGTCGAGGATCCGCTCCTCCTCCGCATCGATCGATCCGTTATTGGGTTGCGGCACGGACAGCAGCAGATTGCCGTTCTTCGACACCACGTCGGCCAGCCGCTGCACGACGTCCTCGGCGGTCTTGTAGCTTTTGTCGTTCAGCCGCGCGACGTTGTAGAACCAGTCGCCGAGACAGGTGTCGGTCTGCCATGGCTCCTCCCACAGATGGTCGGAGAAGCCGCGCTCGACATCCTGCACCATGCCGAATCGCTGGTGCGGTTGCAGCTGCTTTCCGGTCAGCACGACGTCGATCTTCCCGTGCCAATCGATCGAGCGGTTATAATAGTCCGCGGCCGCCTGCAGCCCTACCGGACCGAATGGCAGCCCGTAGTCGTCGAGATAGCAGAGGTCGGGTTTGTATTTCGTGATCAGGTCGGTCTGGCGCAGCAGCCAGTTGGCGACATAGGCCTGGCCGCGCGGGCCGGGCGGTGCGGTTTCGATCCATTGGCCGTCATGCACGTCATGCCACCGGTTCATCGCGGCCACGCTGTCGATCCCGTCGGGCATCGCGGCATAGGGCCCGTTGTACAGGGCTTGCGGATCGAGCCCGTCCCACCACAGGCCGCGGCCGTCCGCCCGGGTCAGCCGCGACGCGTCGTAGCGCACGCCCTTCATCGGCCCGGTCGGGTCATAGCCATAGGCCGTCTGGTACCAGTGCCAGCTGTGCGCGCCATGATTGGACACGCCGAATTTCAGCCCGGCGCGGCGCGCGGCCTTTTCCCAGATGCCGACCACGTCCTTCTCCGGCCCGACCCGCACGGAATTCCACGGATGATAGCGGCTGTCGAAGCAGTCGAGATTGTCGTGATGGTTGGCGAGCGCGACGAAATATCTGGCGCCGACCTTCTTGTACCGCTCGATCAGCGCGTCCGGGTCCCAACGGTCCGCGGTCCAGCGGTGCATGATGTCCTTCATGCCGGTCCGCGACGGATGGCCGTAGGTCTTCAGGTGATGGTCGTACATCGGGTGACCCTGCATGTACATGAAACGCCCGTACCAATCGCCCTGTTCGGGCACGGACTGCGGCCCCCAATGCGACCACAGGCCGAGCTTCGCATCGCGAAACCAGTCCGGATAGCGGTAGTTCGACACCAGTGACGGCCAGCTCGGTTGTACGGGTCCGCGCGCGACGCCCATGGGGCTTTGCGCGAGCGCCGTGCGGGCCAGTCCGAGTGCAGCGGCACCGGCGAGAAAGGATCTGCGCTGCATCTCAGCGTCCGCCCAGCGTCTTCGCGATCGCCGCCAGCGCGACGGGGCGCATCGCCGCGTAGCCGGCGGGGGTCGGGTGGACGCCGTCGCTGGCCAGCCCCGGCTTCATCGCGCCCGCAGGCGTGGCGAGCACGGGATGATAGTCGACATAGGTGAAGCCGTTCCGCCGCGCATAGTCCGCCAGGCGGCGGTTGAGCGCCGCGATCTGCGGCACCGGGCGCGTCTGCGGGCTCCAGCGGAATGCGGCGGCCGGCGGGATCGACGCGATGATGACCTTGATGCCGTGCGCCTTCGCCAGCTCCGCCATCGTCGCGATATTGCCTTCCACCGTCTCGATAGTGGCGGCGCCGGTCGACCCGCCGATGTCGTTGGTTCCAGCCATGATGTGAACCGCGGCGGGGCGGAGCGCGAGGACGTCCTGGCGGAAGCGGACCAGCATCTGCGGCGTGGTCTGCCCGCTGATCCCGCGATCCACCAGTCCGCCGGTGAAGAATGCGGGGTCGGCCCCGATCCAGCTGTCCGTGATCGAATCACCGATGAAGACGACCCGCACCGCCGCGCCCGATGCGGCCAGGCGGGCATTGTCCGCGCGGTACCGGCACAGCTGGCCGAAGTCGCGGGTCAGCAGATGAAGGTTCCACATCTGCCAGCCGCCGGAATTGTCGATGGTACGGCCCGGCGGGCAGGGGTCCGCAACTATGCCGACGGGGTCGTTCACATAAGGGTCGCCCGGCACGTTCGTCTGCGCCGAGGCAGGCGCGGCGAGCGAGGCCAATGCCAAACACAATCCGTACGTCGATGTCTTCCGCATGCTCGTCCTTTCGATGATCGTGCCGGGTGAGGCGCGTTCCGCTTTCATGGCCACCCTCATGGTCGGTCGAGCAGTTCGACGCCGTAGGGCGCCAGCGGCAGCGTCCCGGAAAAGCGCTGTCCGCTGAGCAGGCCCTTCGCGGTGCCGGCGATCGTCACCGTCGCTGGCACGTTGGCGGTGTTCACATACAGCGTCCGTCCGTCCACCACCCGCGCGGAGACGGTTTCGGGCGTCTTCGGTCCGGGCGTGATCCCGAGGGATGGATAGAGCGATCGGATGAGCGGGCCGATCAGCCCGGGCTGGGCCGCCGTGGCAAGGTAGATCGCGCGCCCCTTGCCGTAGCGGTTCACCGTGATCGCCGGGCTCTTCTCGGGCGTGTTCTCGAACAGCGCCAGCGTCTTGGCAGTGTCGGGTTCGAGGACCTCGTAATAGGGATCGCTGCCCTCCCGCAGCTGGCCGTCGAACCGGACCCGCAACGGCTGTTCGGCGCGGTAGAAGGCATTGGTCCGCACGCCGAACACGTCGGTCAGGCGCCCGGGCAGGGGGGTGTCGAACCATTTGCCGGTCTCGTCCGCCTTGGCGGAATAGCCCGTCATGATCACCGTCCCGCCGTTCGCGACATAGCGCCGGACGGCGTCGCCGGTCGCCTTGTCCATCAGATACGCGCTCGACAGCACGACCAGCTTGTATCGGTCGATCGGATCGTGGCCGATGTCGATGACGGCCGCGTCGATATTGTCGCGGTGGAACGGCGCATAGGCGGCCTTTACCTGATCGGTGTAGTTGCCCTTGAAATATTCCTGCATCGTGTTGGGGCCGGGGGGCGGACTGGTCAGCCAGCTCGTCTCGAACGAGTAATGGACCGCGACCTGCGGTGGCGCGTCGCGGGGAAAGCCCATGGCCTGGAGCGTCCTGAACTCGCGCGCGATGCGGCCGAACTCGGCGACTTTCCAGGACGGGCGGCCGTCATGATCGACGAGGCCGAACAGCGACTGTTCCTCCCCGCCGATATGCGAATTGAACGTCCAGGCCAGCACCGTCTGCGCATAATGGAGCAAACCGAAATAGGCCCACATGCGCGAACGGCCGGGCGTGCCGTAGTTGCCGCCGCCGCCCGCGACGAATTCGTTGAACCAGACCGGCGTCTGGTGCGCGGCGCGGTTCATCATCACTTCGAAACCGGCGCCCAGCGGATCGCCCGGATAGAAGCCCTGCGCGCCGTAGGTCGAGATTTTTTCCCACGATCGGAGATAGTCGAACCCCTTGGTCCAGGCGGTCGGCCAGAAATTCGATGCCACCGGCAGGTTGGGGGCGAACCGCTTGCGCACCGCCTCCAGCTCGGTGAGCGCGCCGATCGTATCGTCCGACCAGAAACGCCGCAGATCGAGATAGCGTTCGTTCGGACCGGGGCCGCGCATATAGGGCAGGTCGACCTGATCCCAGCTGTTGATCCGGCGCGACCAGCGCTGCGTCGCCCAGGCGGTATTGAGTGCGGCGATCGAGCCATATTTCTTCTGCAGCCAGACGACGAACCGCGCGCGGTCCGCAGGCGAGTAGGACACCTGGCCGTTGCCGATCTCGTTATCGTAACCGATCGCGATCACTGCCGGATTGCGGGCGTAGCGTTGCAGCATCCGCTCGGCCAGGCGGGCGGCCAGCCGGCGATAGTCCGGGTCGGCGATATTGTCCCAGTAACGCGTCGCGGCGTTCAGCCGGACGCCGTCCTGGTTGACGATATCGACGCCGGGATAGCGCTTGTGCAGCCAGATCGGTGCCGGCTGGCCGGGAATATCGACGATGACCCGGATGCCCGCGGCGTGCATCTGGCGCAGCACGTCGTCGAACCAGCCGAACTCGAAACGCCCCTCCTCGGGTTCGAACGAGTCCCAGGACAGGTCGCCCATGCGGACCATGTTGAACCCCGCACCCTTCATGATCGCGATATCCTGGCGGATCTGTTCGGGGGATCGATCGACCGGTTGATAGCAGGTGCCGACGAACAACTGCCCCTTGCCCGGCCATTCGGGGTGGCCGACCGCGCTCTGCGCCGCCGCCGGTTGCGGGGCGGCGATCGCGACCAGCAGGGAGGACAGCGCCAACGCCAGGACGGTGCGGGAGGACGGGGTGCCGGTCGGGTTCATGGGGCGGACTTTCCTGGAAGCGTGGCGGGCAGGCGGGAGGATGCGGGGCGGGGCGTCAGGCATAGGAGATGCGGAAGGCGCTGGCGTGCCGGGTGGGCAGCGTCGGCGGCACGGCGATCATCAGGCCCTGCGCGGTCTGGCGGAAGTCGATCAGTCCGGCGTGGCCCAGCAGCGCGACGTGGCGGATCGGACGGGGTTCGTGCCGGTTCCGCGCGGCGAGCGTCGCGATCGTCAGCGTGCCGGACGGTTCGCCCAGCACGATCGCGAACAGGTCGTCGCCGCGCGTCGTGAACCGCACGTCGCGCGGCGTATAGTCACCCTTCTCCGCGAACATGCCGGCCGCCGTTTCGGTCGGCCCTTCGCCGTAAATCTTCCAGGGGCGGGTTCCGTGGATCGCCGCACCGTTCACCGCCATCCAGTCCGCCAGTTCGGTGAGCAGCAGTTCGGACTGCGGCGGCAGGCTGCCGTCCGGGTCCATGACGATGTTGAGCAGCAGATTGCCGTTCTTGCTGACGATGTCCGCCAGCATCGTCACGACCTGCGTCGTGGTCTTGTACGGGTGCGCCGCGTTGTAGAACCAGTCGCCGTTGGACGTGTCGGTCTGCCACGGCAGGGGATTGATCCCGGCCAGGACGCCGCGTTCTACATCCTGCACGGCCGCGCCGCGGTGGAAGCTGCCGGTTCCGTTGTCCTTGCACGTGTAGACCGCGTCGAGCCGCCCCGAGCGCCGGATGCTGCCGTTGTAGAGGTGCGCGACAAGGGTGCGCCCGACGACACCGAACGGCAGGCCGCCGTCGGAATAGAGCAGGTCCGGCTGGCAGCTGTCGACCAGATCGCGGATCCGATCGAACCAGCGCGCATGAAAATCGGCGTTGACGGTGTACCAGGACGCCGGCGTGTTGCGGTAGGGTTCGTCGCGGTTCCGGTGGTACAGATCGGCATAAGCGGGATCCGCGCCGTCATAGGCGACGCCGAGTTTCGGCCAGAACTGATCGTAGAGGTGGTTCGGGTACCACCAGCAATAGCTTGCAGCCAGATGTTCGGAGACGCCGAAGCGCAGTCCGCGGCGCGTCGCGGCGGTTTTCCAGGCGCCGACGATGTCGCGCTTCGGCCCCACCGCGACAGCGTTCCAGCGGTGATGCCGCGATCGCCACAGATCGAAATTATCGTGATGCACGCCCATCGCGACGAAATAGCGCGCACCGGCCGCGGCGAACCGGGTCATCAGCGCATCGGGATCGAACCGCTTCGCCGTCCAGAGCGGCAGGATATCCTTGTACCCGAATGTCGATGGGTGGCCGTAGGTCTTGACGTGATGATCGTAATGCGGGTGCCCGGGCACGTACATGAAACGCGCATACCAGTCGCCCTGACGCGCCACCGCCTGCGGCCCCCAATGCGCCCAGATGCCGAACTTGGCATCGCGAAACCAGTCGGGAACGCGGTAGGTTTCGAGCGAGGCGACCGATGCGTCGAAGCGCCCCGGCGGGATCGCGGGCGCCGGGCGGGGCGATGCGGTGGCGGACGACAGGCCCGCCGCACCCAGCAGCGGCGCCGCCAGGATCTCCCGCTTCGTGAAATCGGCCATCCCGTCCCCCCTCCCGGTTCCTGCGTCCTAGTTCGGATTGCCGACCGGGATGACGGGACTCCCCTTGTAGCTGCCGAGCTTCACATGAAGCACCTGCGGTCGGCCGGTGAAATTGAGACCATAGTCGGTCTGATCGCCGTTCAGGACGCGGTCGAACACCCAGCCGCCCTGCGCGTCGTAATGGCCTTCCTCGATCCGATCGTACAGCATCGACCGGCCGCTGTTCGTGTCGGCCAGCGCGAAGGTGACGCGCGTGTCGAAGCCGGCGACGAGATATTCGTCGGGGCCGATCTCGGCAATGGCCAGGCCGCCGGTCGGTTGCGGGTTGCCGGTCGGCTTGTCGACGCCGAACTGGTACTGACCGAACGTCGCGGTGGCGCGGTACTTGCCCAGCTCCATCACCTGGCGGTGCTCGGCCTTGGGATCGGTCGGTTCGGCGACGCCCCAGGTCTTGCCCGCAAAGGCCAGCCGCGCCCAGTGCCGCATCATTGGGGCGAACATGCGGTAGTTGCGCGCGAACAGATCGAGCGTCGCGGCGTCCAGCGTGCGCGCGCCCAGCGGGAAGTTGTAGTAGCCGGTATCGTCCATGCCGAACGGCGCAAAGCCGATCCCGCCCTTGCCGACGACCGGATAGAAATAGCGCGCGAACTCCGCCGCATTGCCGGTTTCGGGGACCATCAGCGCGTTGTCCGGCCGCCCGTAGAGCCGCAGATATTCGAGATAGGGGCCCTGGTCGCGCGCATAGATATCCGGCGCGACCAGATCGATCGACGGTGCGGCCGCCTTGTACACGTCGATGACGTGGTGGACGGGGCCGCCGCTTGCGTAACTATTGGCCGGCTGCCGACCGAACGCGGCGGCCAGCGCGGCGTTGACGTACATCGGCAGGGGCTTCACGGCCTTACCGGCCGCCGCGATCTCGTCGATATAATGCGCGACCGACCAGGCGTGGAAAAATTCGTCGGCGTCGGCACCGAACACGGTCTTCCAGTTGCCCGGACGCTTCCCGAACCTGGTCAGCAACGCCCGCGGCACCGGGCCGTCGAACGCCTTTTGCGCGACGGGCGAGAAGTCTCGGACGCTGCCGTACGTCCCGGCCTCGTTTTCAGGTTGGACCATGATGACGGTATTCTGCGGATCGGCGAGCTTCAGATGCTCCATCAGCTTGACGAAGGCGCGCTTGTCCGCCTCCAGCGTGGCACGATAATGCGGCGACAGCGCATAATGCGTCTCGCCCTTGGCATTCGTCATGCGGGGGAAGCGCTTGTTGTCCAGCTTGACCCAGGACGGGGCGTAGTTGGGCGATGTGTTCTTCCACGTCGCGAACCATAGGAGAACCAGCCGCACATTGTTCTGCCGCGCTTCGACCAGCAACCGGTCGAGGAACGAAAAGTCGAACTGCCCTTCCTTGCGCTCCACCTGTTCCCACGCGATCGGCACCTCGACCGTATTGGCGTGCATCGCCCGGATGGTCGGCCAGACCTGCGGCAGCATTGCGGGGTAGTTGCTCGAATTGTTGACCTGCGCCCCCAGCATGAGCCACGGCGCGCCATCGACCATCAACGCGTGACGCCCGTCGCGGGTGACCAGCGTGGGGATCGGGTTGCTGGGCTGCGCAGACGCGGAGCCGGCCAGCAGCCCGGCCGCGATCAGGCAGGTCATGCCCCGGAACAGGCGGTGCATCATTGTCGATATCCTCTGGTAAGCCGGACGGTACGGGGGTTCATTGTTCGACGAACACGATGCCGCCCAGCCCGGACGGAGCGCGGCCGTCGCTTTCGAGCAGGAGGGTGACGACGCGCTCCCCCTGGCCCGCCGGCAGCGGCACGGTGATGGTTTCCGACGCGAAACCGGTCTTGGTGGCCAGCCGCCGGCCGTCGACCCAGACCTCGCCGCGCCCGACGACGCCCCTGAACCGGATGCGGCCGCCGCGCGCCTGCACCGGGCGGTGCGGCGTGAACCGGGCGCGCAGGACGCTCCAAGTCCCCGTGCCTTGCGCGGGCTGGATCTCGCCGGCGCGCACGAATAGCCAGCTGTTCATGTCGTTGTCCGCCAGGACGATGTCGGGCGATGGTTTCGCGGCAGATAGGGGCGACTGGCGCCAGTCCGGTATCATCTGGGTCGCAGGGGTGACCGGCACGAACGGCCGCGGCGGCGTCGCGAGCAACCGAACGGTGCTGCGCGCAGCGCGCAACCCGGTCGCGTCGGCACGGAGCGTCAAGGCACGTGCATCGCCGCCATCGGCCCGCACGATGACCTGTGCCAGCCCGTTGAACAGGCGGCGGCGGTTGCCCTGTTCCGGTTCGTGGCTGACGGGGTCGCCGTTGCCCAGTCCGATGATGCGACCGCCGTTGACGGCGAAAGTGACATCGAGGTTGCTCGTCGGCACATGGCGTCCGCGGGCGTCGACCGCATCGATGGTGAACGGCTGCACATCCTCGCCGTCGGCCGCCATCGTGCGGCGGTCGGGCGTGACCCGGAGCGCGACCGGCGCACCCGTCGTCTCGACGACGCTGCGCGCGACTTCACGGCCGCCGCGATATCCGATCGCCTCCAGCCGGCCCGGCGCATAGGGGACCGACCAGACCGGCATGGTGTAGCGATCGACCGTCCGTTGGCCGACCGGCCGCCCGTTGAGCGTCAGTCGGACTGACTCGACGTTGGTCAGCGCCATGACGCGGACCGGCTGCCCCTCGCGCCCCGGCCAGTTCCAGTGCGGCATCAGATCGAGCAGCGGGACATCGTCGATCCACTGCGCGCGGTGGAGGTAGAAGGCCATCTTGGGAAAGCCGCAGAGGTCCATGATCCCGAAATAGCTGCTCGCCGACGGCCATTCGAACGGCGACGGCTCACCGTGGTAGTCGAACCCCGTCCAGACGAATGCGCCAGCCACGAACGGCCGTTCGGCGATCGATTTCCACCCGTCGCGGTGGGTGCTGCCCCAATCCGCCGGTTCCTCGTCGTAGGACGACATGACCTGCGCGGCGCGATCGGTCGTCCACGCGCCGCGCGTCATGAACGCGCTGGTATCCTCCGAACTGGTCAACGGCAGCGTCGGATTGGCGGCGTGGAACCGGTCATATTGGTCGCGCTGATAATTGAAGCCGACGACGTCGACCGCCTGGCTGACGTTGACGGGTGCGAACATCCCGCCGTTCATGGCCGCGGTGACCGGGCGGCTGTCGTCGAGTGCCTTCACCACGGCGGACATCCGCCGGACCATCTCGTACCCGGCGGGGGTGCCTTGCATCGGTTCTTCGTTGAACACCGACCACATGAAGACGCTCGGCCGGTTCCGGTCGCGCCGGACCAGCCATTCCAGCTGCTTCATATAGTCGGGACTGGTGTTGAAGTTGCGGTTCTCGCTCATCACCAGGAAGCCCAGACGGTCGCAGGCGTCGAGCACCTCGGTCGCGATCGCGGCGTGCGCGAAACGGATCGCGTTGCAGCCGAGCGCCTTCAGCCGGCGCAGCCGCCAGTCCCACAACGCATCCGGCACGGCGACCCCCACGCCAGCATGATCCTGGTGATTGCAGGTGCCCTTGATCTTCACGGGACGGTCGTTGAGGTGAAAGCCGGTGGCCGCATCGAAGCGCAGCGTGCGAAACCCGATGCGGAGCGTGCGTTCGTCCGCGACCCGGCCGTCGCGCACCAGCCTGGTTCGCACGCTGTAGAGCGTCGGCATCTCGACCGACCACAGCCGCGGTGCAGGGACCGCGATCGACAGGGTGGCGAGCGTCGTCTTCAACGGATCGGCCGTGGCGGGAACGCGTGCGGTGCCGACCGTGCGCCCGTCGGGATCCAGCAGCGTCGCCTCGACGATCGTGGCTGCCGCCGCCTTGCCGACATTGCCGAGCGTCACGGTGACCGGCACCGTCCACGATCCGTCCGGCGCGCGGAGCGGGTCGGCATGGATGCCGTCGGTGGCGATATGCGTCGCGTCGCGGCGGACCAGCCAGACATGCCGGTACAGTCCCGCGCCCTCGTACCACCAGCCTTCCATCGACTGCGCATCGACCCGCACGACGATGCTGTTCAGGTCGTCGCCGTAGCGGGCAAGGTCGGTGATATCGATGTAGACCGAGGTGTAGCCGCTCCAGTTGTGCGCGACGACCGATCCGTTGAACCAGATCGTCGCGTTGGTCGCGATGCCGCCGAACTGCAGTTCCAGATAGCCGCCACGGTCGGCAGGATCGAGCCGGAGCGCACGCCGGTACCAGCCAAATCCACGCCGGCGATAGCCTTGCGAGACGTTGGCGGTTTCCTCGAACGGCATCGCCGCGGCCCAGTCGTGCGGCAGGTCGATTTCGGGCCAGTCCGAATCGTCATACTGCATGGCGGCGGCGCCCTGCGCCTGGCCGGCCTTGGCGGCGTTATAGGACCAGCCGTGACCGCGGATCTCGGGCATCGCGATATCGCCGAGATGGAAACGCCAGCCGCGGTCGAGCAGCAGACGGTGAGGATCTTCGACATGCGCTCTCGGCGGCAACGTGTCGCGGGGCGCGGGCATCGGTAGCGCGCCGGCCAGCGCGGGGGCCTCCGTCGTATAACCCAGTGCGCCGGCCACCGGCGCAACGACGCTCGCCGCAACCCCGGTCCGCAGCAACGTTCGTCGGTCGAGCGCGCTTCCGCTCCGCAGCCCGGTCATTCCACATCCTCCCCTTCGGTGCGGCGGCACTTGAACATGCTCGTTACGCAGGATTTCAATATGTACGACTAATGTAAAGCCGTACAGCGCGCGACCCCCGCCGGTGCGGGCCGGGCCGCTGCCCCATTCGCCGTGGCACCTGGCGGTGGTCGTTCCACCGGCGAAAGGTTGTTGCGGGATTGTTGCTGCGCTGTTACCGCGCGCTTCGCGGAATGCACAAAGTGCGCCGCGGGCCCGTACGGCCGTGTTCACTAAGGGGGGATGACAGAAATGCGCGCGATCCAGCAGCTTGTTTTGAAACGCCAGTTTCGGACGCAGACCGGCGTATCGCTGATCGCGTTGCTTGCCGCCGGATACAGCACGGGCGCCGCAGCGCAGGCGGAGGTCCAGGCGATCGCGCCGAATGCGACCCAGGCCGCCGCGCCAAGCAAGGACGTCGGTGAACCGGCCGCGGATCAGACCGGCGGCGACACCGTCGTCGTGACCGGACGCCGTGCCGCGCTGGAAGCTGCGGTCGAGCGCAAGCGGCGCAGCGAGACGATCGTCGACTCCGTCGTGGCCGACGATGCCGGCAAATTGCCCGACAATTCGATCACCGAAGTGTTGCAACGCGTCTCGGGCGTGTCGATCGTGCGTTTCGCCGCGCTGGGCGATCCGGATCACTTCTCGGTCCAGGGTTCCGGCGTGCAGGTGCGCGGTCTGACCGGTGTCGCGTCGCGCCTGAACGGGCGCGAAATCTTCAGCGCGAACAACGGTCGCGCGATCCTCTGGAGCGACGTGACGCCCGAGCTGATGGCCGCGGTCGATGTCTACAAGGCGTCGACGGCCGACCTGATCGAAGGCGGCACGGGCGGGCAGATCGATCTTCGGACGAAGATGCCATTCGATTTTAACGGCAAGTTCCACGTCGCCGGCACGGGCGAGCTGAGCCTGGGCGACATGGCGAACAAGGCCGATCCGATGGGTTCGGTCCTGGTGACGGATTCGTTCGACACGCCGATCGGCCGCATCGGGTTGCTGGCGGACGTGGCGTACAGCCAGTTCAGCTCGCTGTCGCAGTTCATCCGCACCGAACCCTATTTCAAGACGCGTATCGGCGACACCGACCGTTATATTCCGGGCGGGTTCACCTATGGCGACGAAGCGTTCCAGTACCGCCGCAACGGCATCTACGGCGCGGCGCAGTGGGCGCCATCGGACAGCCTGACGTTCACGGGCAGCTTCTTCCAGTCGAAGTACAAGAGCCAGTCGAGTGACTATGGCGCGCAGGTTTCGTCCCAGACGCTGGCCGTCGATCCGGCCAACAGCACGTTCGATTCGAACGGCCTGCTGCTGAAGACGGACTCGCTGTTCAACCGCGACACCGCGACGTTCCTGCCCGGCGGGCAGGTGACTAGCAGCGGGAACAAGGGCTTCGTCGAAAGCAACACGCGGACTCGCGACTATTCGCTGTCGTTCGCATGGGCGCCGCAGGATGGCCCCTTGACGCTGAAGGGCGCGATCCAGCGGGTCGATTCACGCCAGATCTACGATCGGATCGATATCTTCCGCGAAGTCAGCTTCGGCTCGGGGTTCGGGATGGACCTGACCGGTGGGTTGCCGCAGATCAGCGTCAGCCCGGCAACCCAGGCATCGTTCGCCGATCCGTCGAACTATTTCTGGTCTGCATCGATGCCGCATAACGAGCGGAACAAGGGGCGGCTCGACACGGCGCAGCTCGATGCCGAATATAAGTTCGATTCGAGCTTCTTCCGATCGGTGAAGATCGGTGGACGCTATGCCGAGCGGACCGAGCGCGATCTGCAGAACGGCTATAACTGGGCCGCACTCGGCCGCGGTTGGAACGGCGATCCGCAGCTGACCTATGCCAATGCCGCGCCGGGCGATGTCGCGCTCCACGCGTTCAAGGACTTCTTCCGCGGCGAAACGCTGCTGCCGGGCAATCTCCTGTTCGCCAGCGAGGAACTGGCTGACCGGTTCAACGTCGACCGGACCGGCCTCGTCACGCCGCCGCCGGCGGGTTTCTGCCCGGCCGGAACGGAGTTCAACTGTTCGGCGTCGGGTCCGCTGGCGCAGACCGGTTATGGCGGCCTGTCCGGCATCCGCGCACCGGGGTTCATCCTGCCGGGTGACCAGGTCGATAACCGCACGCAGAACCTGGCCGGCTATGCGCTCGTCCGGTTCGGGCCGCAGGGCGACGGCAACGGTGTGTCCGGCAACGTCGGTGTCCGCGTCGTCAACATCAAGAACGAGGGCAACGGCTTCATCCAGCAGAACGGCAACACGTTCATCCGCGACGGCCAGACCGTGACGCTGGGAACGCAGTTCGTCGCGCGCGGCGGAAAGGCGGAATTCACCCGCGCGCTGCCGTCGATCAACGTGGTCTATGCGCCGTCGAACCAGGTCAAGCTGCGCGCCGGCTACAATATCACGATGGACCTGCCGAGCTTCAACGCGCTGCGCGCGTCCGGATCGGTCGGTGTGGCGACAACCGCAAGCCCGGTGCAGGGTCAGCCCGGCACGTTCACGAACTTCACCGCCGAAACCGGCAATCCGTTGCTCAAGCCGACGATTTCGAACAACTTCGACCTGTCGTTCGAATATTATGGCCCGCGCGGCGTGACGTTCCACATCGCGCCGTTCTACAAGCGGCTGACCGATCTGCCGATCTTCTCGCTGACGACGCGACAGGTGCAGGTCGTGTTCTCTGACGGCCGGTCGGAAACCGTGAGTGCGGCGGCATCCGACTACATCAACGCCGACAAGGCGGCGACGGTGAAGGGCGTCGAAGTGGGCGGTCGCTTCTTCCTCGACATGTTCGAAGGGCCGATCAGCGGTCTCGGGTTCGAGGGGAACTACACGTATATCGAAAGCAAGAACCCCGGCGACGTCTACCGCGACATCAACGGCACGATCCGCAACGACGCGCCGCTGGTCGGGCTGTCGAAGCACAACGCCAACGCGGCGTTGTTGTACGAACGCAATCCCTTCTCGCTGCGCATCGCCTATTCCTGGCGGTCGAAATATCTCCAGTCGACCAACAGCAACGGCACGAACCCGACCTACGCCTATTTCTCGGCTCCGGGTGTCTCCACGGCGACCCAGATCGCGCTGCCGGTCTACAGCGACTCCTACGGGACGCTCGACGCCGGTATTCGCTTCAAGGTCACCAAGAACTTCTCGTTCGGTGTCCAGGGGACGAACCTGACGGCGGCGACGGCGAAGACGCTGATGGGCGGCTATCCCGGCGGCAAGCTGGTCGGGCGCAGCTGGTTCCAGAGCGATCGCCGGATCAGCACGGGCATCAACCTGGCTTTCTGATACACCGGCGGCCGGGCTCCACCGCGATCGGAATCACTCCGGTCGCGGTGGCCATGCCGGACCGACGACGGCGGGGAGTGGGGGGAATGAGACAGCGCATCCTGATCGTCGGTGGCGGGACGGCCGGTTGGCTGACCGCGGGTTACCTTGCCAAGCGGTTGAGCGCCGATCTGCCGGGCGGCGTCGCGATCACGCTGGTGGAATCGCGCGACATCGGCGTGCTGGGTGTCGGCGAGGGGACGTTCCCCACGATCCGCCGGACGCTGGCCACGATTGGCATCGACGAGGCGGAACTGGTCCGCCGATGCGGCGCGACGTTCAAGCAGGGCATCAAGTTCGCCAACTGGCGTCATGTGCCGGGCGAGGGTGCGAGCGACCATTATCTGCACCCGTTCCAGGTCGCCGACCAGAGCAGCGGGCTCGAACTGCTTCCCTACTGGCTGATCGGCGCGGGCGGCTCCGAAGGCTGGGACACGGTCGCGACGCCGCAGAAGAAGGCGGCCGACGCCTGGCGCGCGCCGAAGCTGGCGAGCCATGCCGACTATGTCGGGCCGCTCAGCTATGCGTTCCATTTCGACGCGATCGCGCTGGCCGGCTTGTTGCGCGAACAGGGGATCGCGAACGGCGTCCGTCATCTGGTCGATACCGTGACGGAGGTCATGCTCGACGCCGATGGCGCGATCGGCGGCGTGCGGACCGAGCAGCACGGCATGCTGGACGCCGACCTGTATATCGACTGCACCGGGTTCCGCGCCGAGTTGATCGGCAAGGCGATGGGCATGCCGTTTCGGTCGTGCCGCGACACGCTGTTCTGCAACCGCGCGGTGACCGCACAGCTGCCCTATCCGGACCCGAACGCACCGATCGCGTCCTATACCATCTCGACGGCGCAGCAGGACGGCTGGACGTGGGACATCGGTCTCGCGGCACGGCGCGGGATCGGGCACGTCTACTCGTCGGACCATAGCGACGACGAGACGGCCGAGCGCGTCCTGCGCGCGTATTTGGGCCCGGCGGGCGCGGAGGCCGAGGTGCGGCGGTTCAAGTTCGACGCCGGCTACCGCGAGATCAGCTGGCACAAGAATTGTGTCGCGGTCGGTTTGTCGAGCGGGTTCTTCGAGCCGCTCGAGGCGACGGGGATCGCCTTTGCCGAGGTGGCCGCCGGGTTGATCGCCAACCTGTTCCCGTGGGGCGGCGATCATGAGACGTCGGCACGCCAGTTCAACGCGGCGCTGCGCCGCCGGTACGAACGCGCGCTGGATTTCATCAAACTGCATTATTGCCTGTCCGAACGGCGCGACACGGACTTCTGGCGAGACAATGTCGCCGCCGCGTCGATCCCCGACAGCTTGCAGGAGATGCTGGACCGCTGGCGGTTCCGCTGGCCGAACGAGCTGGATATCGACCCGCGGACGGACATCTTCACCGAGCATAGCTGGCAATATGTGCTGTACGGCATGGGGTGGAAGACCGACCTGACCGCCCGGGCCGGCGCGCTGCGCTACCATGAGGATGCCCGCCGCGCATTTGCCGAGGTGTGCCAGCAGGCGCAGTTCGCGATCCGGAACCTGCCGAGCAATCGCGACCTCGTGCAGTATGCGCAGCGCGGACGGTTCGGCACGCAGGCGGCGGCGTGACCGGCGCGGCAACAGCCCCGATCCGCAAGGTGGTGATCGTCGGTGGCGGCACCGCGGGGTGGATGACCGCCGCGGCATTGTCGCGCGCCGTCTCCCCGGACGTGTCGGTCACGTTGATCGAGTCGGAGGAGATCGGCACGGTTGGCGTCGGCGAAGCGACGATCCCCTCGCTGCTCGACTTCAACCGCATCATCGGCATCGACGAGGATGCGTTCGTCCGCGCGACCCAGGCGACGTTCAAACTGGGGATCCGGTTCCGCGACTGGGGGCGGATCGGCGAGGATTATCTGCACCCGTTCGGCACGCATGGGCGCGACGTGGCCGGTGTGTCGTTCCACCAATTGTGGTTGCGTGCGGCCGCGCGCGGGGAGGCGGGAACGCCCGGCCCGATCGGCGAGTATTGCCTGTCCCACGTCGCGGCCCGACTGGGGCGCTTCAATCGGCCGGTCGCGGACCCGTCGGCCGTGCTGTCGACCTTGTCCTACGCGTTCCATTTCGACGCCGGCCTCTATGCCGCCTATTTGCGCACGCTATCGGAAGCCGCCGGGGCGACGCGTATCGAGGGACGCATCGCCGGCGTCGTGCGCAACGCCGAAACGGGTTTCATCGACGCGGTGACACTGGCCGATGGTCGCCGGGTGGACGGCGAGCTGTTCGTCGATTGCAGCGGCTTCCGCTCATTGTTGCTGGGCGATGCGCTGGAGGTGCCGTTCACCAGCTGGCAGCACTGGCTGCCGTGCGACCGTGCCTGGGCGGTCCCGAGCACGCGGCAGGGGCCGCTGACCCCCTACACGCGCGCCACCGCGGACCGGGCGGGCTGGCGGTGGCGCATCCCGCTGCAACATCGCGTCGGGAACGGGCATGTCTATTCGAGCGCGCATAGCGACGACGAAACCGCGGTCCGTGCGCTGCTCGACGGGCTGGAGGGAACGCCGCTTGCGGAACCGCGCCAGTTGCGGTTCGTGGCGGGCCGGCGCGAACGGTTGTGGGAGAAGAACTGCGTCGCGATCGGGTTGGCCGGCGGTTTCCTGGAACCGCTGGAATCGACCAGCATCCACCTGATCCAGTCCGGTATCACGCGATTGATGAGCCTGTTTCCCGACCGATCGTTCAATCCGGTCGAGGTCGCCGAGTATAACCGGCTGCTGTTGCGCGAATATGATCAGGTGCGGGACTTCATCATCCTGCATTACCACGCGACGACGCGCAGCGATTCAGCCTTCTGGGATCATTGCCGCACCATGGCGCTTCCGACGTCGCTCGCCGACAAGCTGGCGCTCTGGGCCGGCAATGCCAGGCTGTTCCGCGAGGCCGGCGAGCTGTTCACGCCGGATAGCTGGATCGCGGTGCTGCTGGGGCAGGGGCAGCGTCCGAGCGGTTACGATCCGCTGGTCGCTGCACTGCCGGTCGGGGAGGCGGCCGCCTTCCTGGCGCATCTGCGCGATGTAATCGGCCGGACGGCCGCCGCGATGCCGACGCACGAGACCTTCATCGCGCAGCATTGCGCCGCGCCCGCGCTCCAGACCGCGTGATCCAGTTGGGAAGAACTATGACGCGTCCGCTCTCGCTCACTCTGGCCGCGTCGTTGGTGACGACCGCCATGATCGCCGTGCCGCATGCCGGGGCCGCGGCGGCCGTGGCGCGCCCCGCCGAACGCGTGATCGATATCGATGTGCGAAAGGCGGGCGCCCCGATGGACCAGTCGTTCCGGCTGTCGGTCGGTTCCGACTATGCCGGGACGCTGATCCGCCCGGACAGCATGGCGCAGCTCGATACCGCGGTGAAGGAGCTGGGTTTCGAGTATGTCCGCTTCCACGCGATCTTCCACGACGATCTGAAGACGGTGCGCGTGGAGAATGGCCGGACGATCTACGACTGGACGAAGATCGATCAGCTGATCGACGGGCTTCTGGCGCGCAAGATCAAGCCGTTCGTGGAACTGGGGTTCACCCCGAACGCGATGGCCACGTCACCGCAGACGATCTTCTACTGGAAGGGCAACACGTCGCATCCGGAGCCGAAGGCGTGGGCGGCACTGGTCGACGCGTTCGTGCGCCACCTGCGCCAGCGTTACGGCGAGGTGGAGGTGCGCAGCTGGTTCTTCGAGGTGTGGAACGAGCCCAATCTGGACGGTTTCTGGGAAAAGGCGGACCAGAAGGCGTATTTCGAACTGTACGAGTCGAGCGCGCGGACGATCAAGGCGATCGACCCGCAGCTGCGCGTCGGTGGGCCGTCCACGGCAGGGGCGGCGTGGGTGCCGGAACTGCTGGACTATGTGTCGCGGCGCAACGTCCCGATCGATTTCCTGACCACCCACACCTACGGCGTCGACGGCGGTTTCCTGGACGAGAAGGGGCAGGACGACAACAAGCTGTCGACCAATCCCGATGCGGTCACCGCGGACGTGCGCAAGGTGCGCGCGCAGATCGACGCGACGGCCTATCGCGGGCGACCGCTCTATTTCACGGAATGGAGCGCCAGCTACAATCCGCGCGATCCGGTCCACGACAGCTATATCAGCGCGGCCTATATCCTGGGCAAGCTGCGCGCGACCCGCGGCATCGCGCAGGGTATGAGCTACTGGACGTATAGCGACCTGTTCGAGGAAGCCGGCGTGCCGCCGACGTCGTTCCACGGCGGGTTCGGGCTGATGAACCGCGAGGGGATCCGCAAGGCCAGCTGGTTCGCGTACAAATATCTGAACCAGCTGCGCGGCCGCGAGATCGCGACCGGCGACGGTGAAGCGCTGGCGACGACGGGGGACGGCGGGACCAGCGTGCTGCTGTGGGCATGGCGCCTGCCGGCACAGTCCATCAGCAACCGGCCGTTCTTTACAAAGGTGCTGCCGACCACCACGCTGGCGCCCGCGCAGCTGCGGCTGTCGGGACTGGCGCCGGGCACTTACCGCGTGACGCTGCGCCGGACCGGTTTCAAGGCCAACGACGCGCATACTCGCTACCTCGAGATGGGGTCGCCGAAGGATCCCACGCCGGTCCAGGTCGCGGAATTGCAGGCGCTGACCCGCGATCTGCCGGAATCGACGCAGACCGTTCGGGTCGGCCGCGACGGGCGGTACGCGGTGCGCGTGCCGATGCGCGCCAACGATGTCGTGCTCGCAACCGTCGAGCGGACGGACGCGACACCGCGATGACCACTGTTCCGGGGCCGCGCGCCGTGGCACGGATTGCATGAACCGCCGCGACGCCCGGGGGCCGGTCCTGAACGGCCGTGGCGCGCATGATCGAGGGGAACGACCATGAACAAGGCTCTTGTTGCTGCGCTGCTGATCGGCAGCGCCATCGCGTCACCGGCCTATGCGCAGGCCGGACGGTATGAGCGGACCGCGGACGGCATCGTGGTCACGCCCGCGACGGGGCCGTCGTCGCGCGTGGCGCTGACCGTCCACGGCGACGGCATCATCCATGTCGTCGCGACGCCGCGGGACGCCCGGACCGGCACGCCGGCGCCGAGCCTGATGGCGCCGACGCCCCCGGCGGCGGGCAGTTTCTCCGTGCGCGGGACGGCCGGCAGCGTCGTCGTGACGGCCGCGCGGACCATCGCCGAAGTCGAACTGGCGACGGGTCGGGTGAGCTTTCGCGACACCGCCGGAAAGCCGCTGCTGAGCGAGGCCGGAGCGCCCGGTTTCGCGCCGGCCACCGCGGACGGCAAGCCGTTCGTGTCCGTGTCGCAGCAGTTCAATCGCGGGACCGACGAGGGGCTGTACGGCCTCGGCCAGCATCAGGCCGGTCAGATGGACCAGAACGGCGAAGACGTCGAACTGGCGCAGCATAATATGGACATCGCGGTCCCGTTCCTCGTCTCCACCCGCGGCTACGGCATCCTGTGGGACAACAACGCGATCACGCGCTTCGGTAATCCCAAGCCCTACACGCTGGTCGGCGAGGGGATGCGCGTCACGTCGAACGGAAAGCCCGGCTTCACCGCCGAATATTCGCTGAACGGCCGGCCGGTCGTCACGCGCCAGGAAGCGACGGTGAATTACCAGTTCATCAAGGATCAGGTGAACTGGCCCGCCGCCGCGAAGGTGCAGACGACGGCGGCGGAGGGCGGCCAGAACACCGCCGGCAATGCGGTGCAGAAGCAGCGCGTCGTGTGGACGGGCGACCTGCAGCCGACCGTCGCCGGCCTGCACCGCTTCCAGCTTTACGGATCGAGCTATTTCAAGGTGTTCGTCGATGGCAAGGAAGTCCTGAACCGCTGGCGGCAGAACTGGAATCCCTGGTACGCGAATTTCGACGTGCCGATGCGCGCCGGGACGCCCGCGCGGATCCGGATCGAGTGGGAGCCCAATGCGGGTTACATCGCGCTGTTCCACAACGACCCCGTGCCGGAGAGCGATCGCCGATCGATCCGGTTCACCAGCGAGGTGGCACAGGCCAAGAACTACTGGTTCGTGCCCGGCGCGGGCAGCATGGACGGCGCCGTCGCGGGCTATCGCCAGCTGACCGGCAAGGCCGAGATGATGCCGAAATGGGCTTACGGCTTCTGGCAGTCGCGGCAGCGTTACGACACCGCGGCCGAGCTGACCGCCGTCGTCGATCGCTACCGTGAACTGAAGATCCCGCTCGACAACATCGTGCTCGACTGGCGTTACTGGCGGGACGACGACTGGGGGAGCCACCGGTTCGATCCGACGCGTTTCCCGGATCCCAAGGCGATGATCGACGCGGTCCACGCCAAGAATGCGCATTTCATGATTTCGGTCTGGCCGAAATTCTATCCGACCACCGATACCTACAAGGAACTCGCGGCGGCGGGTGCGGTGTATCAGGGCAACCTGAAAATGGGGAACAAGGACTGGGTGGGGCCGGGCTATGCCAGCACGGTCTACGATCCCTATTCGGCGGCGGGCCGGCGGATCTTCTGGCGGCAGATCGAGGATCGCCTCGCCAAGCTGGGCACCGATGCGTGGTGGGCGGACGCCAGCGAGCCCGACATGCATTCCAACATCTCCGTGCCCGAGCGGATCGAGACGATGGGCCCGACCGCAATCGGGCCGGCCGCGCAGTATTTCAACAGCTTCCCGTTGATGAACGCGCGGTCGTTCTTCGACGGGTGGCAGGCGTTCAAGCCGGACGTCCGCCCGTTCCTGCTGACCCGTTCGGGCTTTGCCGGGTTGCAGCGTTACGGCGCGGCGATCTGGTCCGGCGACGTCGCCAGCCGCTGGTACGATCTGCGTGCGCAGATTTCAGCGGGCGTCAACGCGTCGGTCTCGGGCATTCCGAACTGGACGCACGACATCGGCGGGTTCGCGCTGGAGGATCGCTATTCCGCCAAGACGCCGGCCGCCGCGGATCTTGCCGAGTGGCGCGAGCTCAACCTGCGCTGGTTCCAGTTCGGCGCGTTCAGCCCGCTGTTCCGCAGCCACGGCGAGGCGCCGTTCCGCGAGATCTACGAGATCAGCCCGGCGGGATCGCCGATGCGCGCGTCGATGGTCTGGTATACGCAGCTGCGGTACCGGCTGATGCCGTATATCTACACGGTGGGCGCCGACACCTGGGCCAAGGACGGCAGCATCATGCGGCCAATGGCGGCCGATTTCCCGACCGACGTGGGCGCGCGCAAACCGACCGACCAGTATCTGTTCGGCGACGCGTTCCTGGTCGCGCCGGTCACCGAATATGGCGCACGCGCGCGCCCGGTCTATTTCCCGGGCACGGGCCGCTGGTATGATTTCACCACCGGCACGGCGTATCGCGGCGGGACGACGGCGAGTGTCGCGGCACCGTTCGAGCGGATGCCGCTGTTCGTGCGCGCCGGTGCGATCGTGCCGATGGGGCCGGTGACGCAATATGTCGATCAGGACCGCGCGGCTCCCCTGACGATGGCGGTCTATACCGGCGCGGACGGCCGCTTCTCGCTCTACGAGGACGACGGGACCAGCCAGCAGTACAAGCAGGGCGCGTTCAGTCGCATCCCGATCGGCTACGACGATCGCACGGGCGCGGTGACGATTGGTGGGCGTGAGGGCAAGGGATGGGAGGGGATGCCGACAACCCGCACCATTCGCATCCGCTGGGTCGGCGAGGGCAAGCCCATGACGGACGCCAACGGCTTCGACGCCGAGGTCAGCTACAGCGGTGCGGCACTCACGGTCGCGCGACCCGGGACACGTCGCTGAGATCAAGCGACGCGGCACCGATGACGTTCGACAAAACGTCATCAGTGCCGCCCCGATCCTGCGTCGTGCCATCCGCTCGCCTAATGGGTCGCGTGCGGGATTGAGCGGCCGACCTTGCCAATATTGCCGGTTTCAAGGAAAGGTTCGGTTTCCGGAACGAAATGGTCCATAGCGGTTCATGAAGATTCAGGACATCTGCACCGACTGTACCGTGCGCGACGAAGCGTTGTGCGGGACGTTGAGCGAAGACGAGTTGTGGGCGCTCAACACGATCGGCCGGCGGCAGCGCATCGCGCGGGGCGATACGGTGATCTGGGCGGGCGACACGAGCGTCATCTGCGCGAACCTGCTGTCCGGCGTGCTGAAGCTGGTCGCTGCGACGCCGGACGGGCGCGAACAGATTGTCGGCCTGCTGTATCCCGCCGATTTCGTCGGACAGGCGCATGCCGGGCTGGCGGACTTCACCATCACCGCGCTGACCGATGCGGAACTGTGCATCTTCCCGCGCGCCGCGTTCCAGCGGGTGCTGGAGGATCATGGCCGGATGGAGCGCCTGCTGCTGCAGCGCACGCTGACGGCGCTGACCGCCGCGCGGCACCGGATGCTGTCGCTGGCGCGCAAGTCGGCGGAGGAGCGGATCGCCGATTTCCTGCTGGAGATGGCGTTGCGGGCCGCGAACACCGGGTGTCGCGCGACGCCGGACGGCCCGCTGACGTTCGATCTGCCGCTGACGCGCGGGCAGATCGGCGATGTGCTGGGCCTGACGATCGAGACGGTGAGCCGGCAGATGACGCGGCTGAAGGCGGCCGGGGTGATCGGGCTGCCGGGCGGGCGGGCGGTGACGATCTCCGACCGGGCCGCGCTCGCCGTCTGTGCGCACGCCGCCTGACGCGGAAGTCAGTCGGGGCGGCAGATCAAGCCAGCGCGCCTTCAAGATCGGCGCGCGCCGCGCTGGTCAGCCGGGTGTTGCCGAGCGAGAGCAGGAACAGCCCCTCGAAATCCAGCGCGCGACGCGCGCCTTCGAACAGGACGCGCAGCATGTAGCTGAGCATGTCGATCGACGCCTGGTTGAGCGATAGCGACCGGAGGATATCGGCGGTGTCCTCGGCATGCAGAGCATCCGAAATCTGCCGCGACAGGATGCGCGCGAGGATGCCGCGCGTTGTCCTCCGCTCGCTCCCTGTAAAAAACCGGCCGAGGAACGAGTTCGTCGTTCGGACATGGGCGATCGTGGCGGTCTCGATCCGGTCGGCGAGGGTCCGACGGTCCTGGAGCGACGGATAGAGCGGCAGGCCGTCCGCCAAGGTTTCGAGCTGGTCGCATAGAACGCGCAACTGGGCATGATCCGCCAGGAGCCCGACGAGGTCGGTGCCGCTGATCCGCTTCCCGCCAGCCGGGAAGGGCAGCACGCCTGCGTCTGCCGCGTGGGCGTGGCCGGGTGGTGATCCGATCATCGGGTCTGGTTCAAGCGTATCGGGCATCATGGTTCCGATCAGACCGTATCGACGGAGGTTGTCCGGGCGCGGTCCCGGCCGAGCGCGAGCGCGGCGAGTGTGCAGAGTGCGCCCGACAGCAGGTAGATCCCGACCGACATCAGCCCGAACCGGCTCGCCAGGAACAAGGCGGCGAGCGGGGCGAAGGCGGCACCGATGAACCATGATGCCGTCGCGGTCGTGCCCGACCCGGTATAGCGATGCCGGGCCGAAAAGCGCCCGTTGACCGCGCCCGACGACTGGCCGAACGACAGGCCGAGCAGGACGAAGCCGAGCATCATGTAGGTCCATTCGCCCGCGGCCCCCTGTCCGAGCAGATGCGGCGCAAACCCGCTATAGCCGGCGATCAGCGCGGCCGAGACGCCGAGCACGGTGCGGCGGCCGACCCGGTCCGCCACGACGCCGGACAGCATCACGGCGATCAGGCAGACGAGCGCACCGACCAGTTCGATGACGAGGAAGCGGGCCGGCGGCTCGCCCGAGGTGAGCACGAACCACGACAGCGGGAAGACGGTGACGAGGTGGAACAGCGCGAAGCTGGCGAGCGGCGCGAAGGCTCCCAGCACGACCGTGCGGCCTTCCTCGCGGACCAGCGAGACGACCGACGATGGCTGAAGCTCGCGGTTTTCGAACAGCGCCTTGAACCCCGGGGTCGAGATCAGCCGCAGCCGCGCGAACAGCGCTACCACGTTGATCACGAAGGCCACGAAGAAGGGGAAGCGCCACCCCCAGGTCAGGAAGTCCGCGGTGGTGAGTGCCGTCAGCAGATAGGCGAAGACGGCGGCGGCAACGAACAGGCCGACCGGGGCGCCGAGCTGCGGGATCATCGCGAACCAACCGCGGCGCTTTTCCGGTGCGTTGAGCGAGAGGAGGGCGGGGAGGCCGTCCCAGGTGCCGCCGAGCGCGAAGCCCTGTCCCATGCGGAAGAACGCCAGCAGGATCACCGCCAGGTTGCCGGCCTGCGCGTAACTGGGGACGAAGGCGATCGCGGCGGTCGATCCGCCAAGCAGGAACAGCGCCGCGGCCAGCTTGACGCCGCGGCCGTGCTTCCGGTCGATCCACATGAACGCGAGCGCGCCGAACGGCCGCGCCACGAAGGCGAGCGCGAAGATGCCGAACGAATAGAGCGTGCCGGTGAGCGGATCGACATAGGGGAAGATGACCGACGGGAACACCAGGACCGAGGCGATCGCGTAGACGAAGAAGTCGAAGAATTCCGACGAGCGCCCGATGATCACGCCGACCGCGATGTCGCCCGGCCGGATTTGATGCCCGCGCGCGTTGATCACTTGCGCGTCGCGTTCCAGGGCGGTCGAATTGCCCGCGCCAGGGGTCGTGGCTACCATCGCGTTTGGGTCCTATCTGCTCGATCGATCGTGGCGCCGACCGTGGCTGCGCGCCGCGATCGATCAGCCATGCCGACGAGCGGACCATAGCGACGGGCAAACCGCGAAACTTTGACCGCGGACAAAGTCGGGTCGCGGATCGGCAGCTAAGCGCCGGCCATGGGCAGACCAATTTCCGATCATCTTAACCGGGCCGCGCGCCTGTCACTCCTGGGCGTGGCGGCATTGCTGAGCGGGTGTGACATGGTCGTCATGAACCCGACCGGCGATATCGCCGTGCAGCAACGCAACCTCATCCTGTTCGCCACGGGGATCATGCTGTTGATCATCGTGCCGGTCATGGTGCTGATCGTGCTGTTCGCGTGGCGGTATCGCCGCGGCAATCCGAACAAGGTCTACGACCCGAATTTCGATCATTCGACCACGCTGGAACTGGTGATCTGGGCGTGCCCGTTGCTGATCATCATCGCGCTGAGCGTCGTGACGTGGACCAGTACGCATCTGCTCGATCCGTTCCGGCCGCTCGACCGCCTGTCGGCGGGCCGGCCGGTCGCGCCGAACACCAAGCCGCTGAAGGTGCAGGTCGTCGCGCTCGACTGGAAATGGCTGTTCATCTACCCGGCGCAGGGCATCGCGACCGTGAACGAGCTGGCGTTGCCGGTCGATGTGCCGGTGCATTTCACGATCACGTCGACGAGCCAGTTCAGCACATTCTACGCGCCCACCATGGCGGGCATGATCTACGCCATGCCGGGGATGCAGTCGGTGCTGAACGCGGTTCTGAACAAGCCGGGCGAAAGCTGGGGCTATTCGGGCAACTATACCGGGCGCGGCCATACCGACATGCGGTTCAAGCTGCGTGGACTGGCACCGGCCGATTTCGACGCCTGGGTCGCGCAGGTGAAGGCCAGCAAGCGCGGGACGCTGGCGCCCGGCAACTATGTCGCGCTGGAAAAACCCAGCATCAAGGTGCCGGTCCTGCATTTCGGGTCGGTCATGCCGGGCCTGTTCGATCGCGTCCTCAACCGCTGCGTCGTGCCGGGCACGCCCTGCACGATCGACATCATGCGCCGCGACATGGAACGCAGCAGCGGCGCGATGCCGGGCCGCAGCGCCGCACCGCTGCACGGCGACACGCCGACGCCGGCACTGTTCAAGGCGCAGCAGGACAAGGGCACGGGGCCGAACGTGACCAAGCCCGCCAGACCGGGTGCGCCGGGCGACCAGAAGCCCGGCGACCCGCGCAACCGCGACATGTCCGTGACGCAGCCCATCCCCGCCCCCGGCGCGCTTCGCGCCGTGCGGGTCTGATCCCCAACCATCGGGACATTCATGAGCGACCATCTCCTCAAATCGATCTTCGGACGGCTCACCTGGGAATCCTTTCCCCTGCACGAGCCGATCCTGCTGACGACGTTCATCGTCGTCTCGCTGCTCGGCCTCGCGCTGGTCGGTGCGGTGACGCACTTCCGGCTGTGGGGCTATCTCTGGAATGAATGGTTCACGAGCGTCGATCACAAGCGGATCGGCATCATGTACATCATCCTGGGCATCGTCATGCTGCTGCGCGGCTTCTCCGACGCGCTGATGATGCGCGCGCAGCAGGCGATCGCGTTCGGCGACAACCAGGGTTTCCTCGAAACGCATCACTACGACCAGATCTTCACCGCGCACGGGACGATCATGATCTTCTTCGTGGCCATTCCGCTGGTCGTGGGCTTGGTGAACTACGTCATGCCGCTCCAGATCGGCGCGCGCGACGTGGCGTTCCCGTTCCTCAACAATTTCAGTTTCTGGCTGACCGCGGCGGGCTCCGTCCTGGTGATGATCTCACTGTTCATCGGGGAGTTCGCGAGCACGGGCTGGCTGTCCTACGCACCGCTCGCCGGCCTGGCCTACAGCCCCGAAACAGGGGTCGACTATTATCTGTGGGCGTTGCAGATCGCCGGGGTCGGCACGACGCTGTCGGCGATCAACATGGTCGCGACCATCATCAAGATGCGCGCACCCGGCATGACGATGATGAAGATGCCGGTGTTCTGCTGGACGGCGCTGTGTTCCAACGTGCTGGCGATCGCCATCTTCCCGGCGCTGACCGCCGCGTTCTTCCTGCTGATGCTCGACCGTTATGTCGGGACGCATTTCTTCACCAACGAACTCGGCGGGTCGCCGATGATGTACTGGAACATGGTGTGGATCTGGGGTCACCCCGAGGTCTACGTCCTGGTCCTGCCGGCGTTCGGCATCTATTCCGAGATCACCTCGACCTTCACCGGGAAGCGGCTCTTCGGCTATTCGTCGATGGTGTACGCGACGGTGGTGATCACGCTTCTGTCGTATCTCGTCTGGCTGCATCACTTCTTCACGATGGGTGCGGGGCCGAGCGTCAACAGCTTCTTCGGCATCGCCACGATGGTGATCGCGATCCCGACCGGGGCGAAGATCTTCAACTGGCTGTTCACCATGTACCGTGGCGACATCCGCTTCGAACTGCCGATGATGTGGGTGGTGGCATTCATGCTGACCTTCGTGGTCGGCGGGATGACCGGTGTGCTGCTGGCGATCCCGCCTGCCGATTTCGTGCTGCACAACTCGTTGTTCCTCGTCGCGCATTTCCACAACGTCATCATCGGCGGCGTGGTGTTCGGCCTGTTCGCCGGGATGGTCTACTGGTTCCCCAAGGCGTTCGGGTTCAAGCTCGACGAATTCTGGGGCAAGGTCGCCTTCTGGGGCTGGGTCGTCGGCTACTGGATCGCCTGGACGCCGATCTACGTCGTCGGCTTGATGGGCACCACGCGCCGCGTGAACCATTTCGACGATCCCACGCTCCAGCCCTATTTCGTGGTCGCCGCGATCGGCGCGCTGATCATCCTGATCGGCATCCTCGGTTTCGTGATGAGCATCGTGATGGGGTTCGTAAAGCGCGACAAGCTTCGCGACCTGACCGGTGATCCGTGGGATGGCCGGACGCTCGAATGGTCGACCAGCTCGCCGCCGCCGGCCTACAATTTCGCGTTCACGCCGGTGATTTACGATCTGGATGCCTGGTACGACATGAAGAGCCGCGGCTACGAACGGCCCGCCGGGGGCTATCGCCCGATCCACATGCCGCGCAACACCGGCGCGGGCGTGATCCTGGCCGGTCTCGCGCTCACGCTCGGTTTCGCGATGGTGTGGTACATGTGGTGGCTCGCCGCGCTGAGCTTCGCCGGGCTGCTCGTCGTGACGGTGGCGCACACGTTCAACTTCAAGCGCGACTATTTCATTCCGGCCGACGCGGTCGCGCTGACCGAGAGCGCGCGCCACCAGCCGGCCGACGGGAGCCCGACATGACCGACCACACGCTCCACCCCGCCGACACCGCGGCGACATGGCACCTGCCCGACGACGATCATGACCATGACGGGAACGGCGCGACCGTGCTCGGTTTCTGGATCTACCTGATGAGCGACGCGCTGATCTTCGCGTCGTTGTTCGCGATGTTCGGCGTGGTCAGGACCAGCTACGCCGGCGGGCCGATGCCGCACGAGATCTTCGACCTGAAGCTCGTCGCGCTCAATACCGCGCTGTTGCTCGCGTCGTCGATCACCTTCGGCCAGGCGATGCCGCACATGGAGGCGGGGCGGGTCGGCCCGACGCGCGTCTGGCTCGCCATCACCGGCCTGCTCGGTGCGGCGTTCGTCGGCGTCGAGCTGTTCGAATTCGCGGCACTGATCGCCGAAGGCGCGACGCCGCAGCGCAGCGCGTTCCTGTCGGCGTTCTTCACGCTGGTCGGCACGCACGGCGTGCATGTCCTGGTCGGCCTGATCTGGATCGCGGTCCTGCTCGTGCAGCTCGGGCAGCAGGGCCTCAGCCCGCCGATGAAGCGCCGGCTGATCTGCCTGTCGATGTTCTGGCACTTCCTCGACATCATCTGGATCGGTGTCTTCACCTTCGTCTATCTGTTTGGAGTCCTGCGGTGAGCGACATCTCGATCGGGCAAGACCCGGCCAATCCCGGCCATGGCGCGGCGCCCGGCCACAGCCGGCGCGGTTACCGTATCGGGACGATCCTCTCGATCGTCCTGACGGTGGTGCCGTTCTGGCTGGTCATGTCGGGGATCGTGGAGGACTGGCAGACGACGGCCGCGCTCATCTTCGCGATGGGCTTCGCGCAGATCGTCGTCCATGTGCTGTGCTTCCTCCACCTCGATACGCGGTCCGAGGGTGGCTGGACGTTGCTGGCGTTCCTGTTCACCACGGTCATCGTGGTCCTGACGATCGCCGGGTCGATCTGGGTGATGTATCACCTCAACACGAACATGATGCCGATGCCCGGCGCCATGGGGGGAATGCGGTGATTGTCGCGCGCGGCTGAGCCGCCGGACGCCGGTCAGATCGCCGCGTGACCCGGTTTGCGCGGGATCAAGGCGGGGCTGGGCGCGTCGCCGTAGCGGATGCGCATTGCTTTACGGGGACATCCAGATGCGCATCCTTTCTTCCACCGCCACGCTGCTGGCGCTCGCCGCGGCCTGCGTCGCCACCCCGGCCACGGCGCAGCACAAGGGCGACGTGCTGGTCCGCGTCCGCGCGATCATGGTGTCGCCAAACGAGAGTTCCGGCGGCGTGCAGCCGAGCTTTCCGGGCGCGCGCATCGGGGTGACCGACAGCTTCGCGCCGGAACTCGATTTCACCTATATGCTGTCGGACCATATCGGAACCGAGCTGATCCTGGCGACGACCAAGCACACGCTGCAGGGCCGCGGTACGCTGGCGGCGCTGGACAAGGTGGCGAGCACCTGGGTGCTGCCGCCGACGTTGACGCTGCAATATCATCTGCGGCCGAATGCGCGGATCCGGCCCTATGTCGGCGCCGGCGTGAACTACACGATCTTCTATTCCAGCAAGGCGAGCGGCGCGCTGAACACCGCGATTGGTGAGACCGACGTGCATCTGAAGGACAGTTTCGGCTACGTGCTTCAGGCGGGGTTCGATGTCGACATCAGCGCGAAGCTGTTCGCGAACTTCGACGTGAAATATGTCGATATCGACACCCGGGCGCGGCTGAGGACCGGGGCGTTGGTCAACCGGGTCGATGCCGGGATCGATCCGCTCGTGTTCGGCGTCGGTCTCGGCATGCGGTTCTAAGCGGAAGTCGCGAAACGGCCGGGCCTGGCGAATGTCCGGGACCGGAACGACTGCGGCCGCCCCCGGGCGAGACGGATTCACGGGGGCTGATGAACTGGCCGGGCTGGCATGCTAGGGCGGCGGGCATGTCAAACAACCGAAGCAACACCGGGACCGTCGATGTCGATGGGCTCACCTACACCTGGGAACTCCAGCGCGAGCCGCAATGGTCGGATGACGAGGGATGGAGGGGGATGGCGATCCGCCTGCTGCAAAAGGATACGCAGCGTGAGGCCTCGATCGAATTTCCGGCTCCGAAGCGCCTGATGAAGGGGCTGCCACGGGGGCGTCTCCAGATCGACGATGCGACCCTCTCGCGTGGCGTTCGTGCGGCGCTCGCCGCGGGGTGGGACCCGATGTCGCGCGGCAGGCCGATGCTGTTCATGGTGGACGCCGAAGGCAACTGACGGAGCGCGATCCGCCGCCCGGGGGCCGCTCGCTTTGGAGTGACGCAGGTGAACGGATCTGGCCGGCAGCCTTGTCCGACATCCGGTCACCCGACCGTAGCGAGGTTTGGCCCCGGCGGCGGCCTTCGCCAGCCACCTCTGCCCTCGAACGTTCAAGATGAGAAGCGCGGGGGGTCGATTGTCAAACTCGCCGCGACCGCATATGTCGGAGTAGAAATACTGAAACCGACCATCCGAACGGGCGATCCGCGCCGCCGGAGTCGGTGGCCCGGCCGGAACAACCGGCGGGCAGGGATGGGGGAGTGCGACGATGGCTTCACGGGTTTGGGCGACGGGACTGATCGCCCTGATGCTGGCGGGCAGCGCGTCCGGACAGGCGCAGCCAAAAGCCGCCGCCGGGCGCGGGGCGATCAACGCGCGGATGACGGGCGACATCGCGCCGGTCCACGACCCCGTCATGATCCGCGCCGGCAAGACCTATTATGTCTACGGCACCGGCCTCGACGGGCAGATGCTGAGCGCGCGGACATCGACCGACCTGATCCACTGGACCGCCGGCACGCCGCCGCTGTCGCGGCTCCCCGACTGGGCGACCAAGGCCGTGCCCGGGACGAAGGGGATGTGGGCGCCCGACATCTCGCGCGGGGCGGACGGGCGCTACCGGCTCTATTATTCGGTTTCGACATTCGGGTCGAACCGCTCGGCGATCGGTCTGGCGACCAGCGCGACGCTCGATCCGGCCGCGCCGGGCTATGGCTGGCGCGACGAGGGGATGGTCGTGATGTCCACCCCGGCGGACGATTTCAACGCGATCGACCCCAACCATGTCGTCGATGCGGACGGCCGCCACTGGCTGGCGCTCGGCAGTTTCTGGAGCGGGCTGAAGCTGTTCGCGCTCGATCCGCGGACCGGCAAGCTGCTCGATCCCAAGGAGAAGCCCTACGCGATCGCGCGGCGTCCGGCCCCCGCGGGTGGGCCGGCCCCGGTGGAGGCGCCGTTCATCATCCGGCACGGCGGCTATCACTGGCTGCTCGCCAGCTATGATTATTGCTGTAAGGGCGTGAATAGCACCTACTACACCGTTGTCGGCCGCGCGAAGGCGATCACCGGGCCGTATCTCGGCAAGGACGGCAGTACGATGCTGAACGGCGGCGGCACGATCCTGCTGCGCGCCGACCTGCAGGAGCAGCAGCGGTTTCGCGGGCCGGGCCATCCGGGCGTGATGCACGATGCCGACGGGCGCGATTATGTGGTCTACCACGCCTATGACCGGACGAAGGACGGCGTGCCCACGCTCCGGATCGCGCCGATCGCCTGGGGTGCCGATGGTTGGCCGACAGCGGAGTATCAATGATGATCGCAGTTTCACGCCGCCTGTTCGTGGCCGGTGCCGGCGCAGTGTCCGCCAGCGGCGCGATCGCGCGTCTGCCCGGCGGGGCGCCCGCGGCCGCGCCGGTGCCGAGCAACCCGGTGGTGCGCCAGCGGGCGGATGCGCAGGTGTTCCGCCACGACGACGGCTATTACTACATGACCGGGTCGGTCCCGGAATATGACCGGATTGTGCTGCGCCGGTCGCGGACGCTGGCCGGGCTGACGACGGCGCCGGAACGCGTGCTGTGGCGGCATCTCGCCAGCGGACCGATGTCCGGCTTCCTGTGGGCGCCCGAGCTGCATCTGATCGACGGCAAGTGGATCGTGTACTTCGCCGCGGGGCCGAGCGGGGGCGGGGAGGACGTGTTCCGCATCCGCACCTATGCGCTGGTGGCGGACGGGGCCGATCCGATGACGGCGCGCTGGTCCGTGCTGGGCCAGTTGAAGACGCCGTGGGACAGCTTCAACCTCGACTCGACGTCGTTCGTCCACCGCGGCACGCGCTACCTGTGTTGGGCGCAGCGCGAACCGGGGATCGAGACGAACAGCAACCTGTACCTCGCGCCGCTCGCCACGCCGCTGACGCTGGCGAAACCGCCGATCCGGCTGGCAGTGCCGACGCTGGACTGGGAGATCCAGGGCTACAAGGTCGCCGAGGCGCCGTCGCTGCTGGCGCGCAACGGCCGGCTGTTCATCACCTATTCGGCGAGTGCGACCGACGCGCGCTACTGCCTCGGCATGGTCAGCGCGCGCGCCGATGCGGACATCATGAACGCCGCATCCTGGACGAAGTCGCCGCTGCCGGTGTTCGTCTCCTCGACGGTCACCAACGTCTACGGGCCGGGGCACAACAGCTTCACGGTGGACGAACAGGGCCGCGACGTGCTCGTCTACCACGGGCGCGACTATGCCGCGATCAAGGGCGATCCGCTGTTCGACCCGAACCGCCACACGCGGATGCAGCGTTTCTACTACAAGCCCGATGGCACGCCCGACTTCGGTATCCCGGTCGGCAACGGACCGCTGCCGGACCGGTTCGCGGCGGTCGGTGGCGACGCCGGCTTCCTGCGCCATGACGGCGACCGCGTGTCGGTGGGGCAGGGCGACATCGCGTCCAGCCAGTTCCGCCGGGTGCCGGGCATCGCCGGGCGGGGCAGCGTGTCGCTGGTGCCGATCGATGCGCCCGACCGCTATCTGTTCGCGCAGGGCGACGGGCAAATCGCGCTGGCGGCCAAGGACGGCGGCCGCGGGTTCGCAGAACAGGCGAGCTTTATCGCGCGGCCGGGACTGACCGATCCGGGCGGCATCACGTTCGTGGCGGCGGGGCGGCCGGGCATGGCCGTGCGGCGCGGCGACGGCGCGTTGATGCTCGGCACCACCGCGACGCCCGCCGAGCGCGCGTCCGCCACCTTCCTGGTGCGCTGAGCCATGATCGCGCCGGTCGATCGCCGCACGCTGCTGGCCGGCGCATTTGCCGCGACCGCGATCGGCGGCGAGGGGGTGGTGCGTGCCCAACCCGCGCCGTCGTCGCGTCCGCCGCTGCTCGCGCCGACCCCGCCGATGGGGTGGAACAGCTGGAACAGCTTCGCGACGACGATCACCGAGGCGCAGGCGATCGAGACCGCGCGGATCATGGCAGCCAAGCTGCTGCCCGCGGGCTACGACATCTTCACCGTGGATATCCAGTGGTACGAACCGGAGGCGGAGAGCTACACGTACAATGCCCGCCCGACGCCGGCGATGGACGGCCATGGCCGGTTGCTGCCCGCGCTAAACCGGTTTCCGTCGAGCGTCGGCGGCAAGGGGTTCCGCCCGCTCGCCGATCAGGTCCATGCGCTGGGCCTGCGGTTCGGCATCCACCTGATGCGCGGCATCCCGCGGCTGGCGGTGGAGCGCAACCTGCCGGTGCTTGGGACGCGGTACCGCGCCCGCGACATCGCCGATACGACCAGCATCTGCGCGTGGAACCCCGACATGTACGGCGTCGACATGCGGAAGCCCGGCGCGCAGGCCTATTATGACAGCGTGTTCGCGCTCTACGCGTCGTGGGGCGTCGACTTCGTCAAGATGGACGACATGAGCCGTCCCTATGACGCGCACGCAGCCGAGATCGAGGCGGCGCACAAGGCAATCGGCGCGACCGGCCGGCCGATCATCCTGAGCCTGTCGCCGGGCGAGACGCCGGTGCCGCGCGCCGACCATGTTCGCCGCTACGCGCAGATGTGGCGGATCAGCGACGATTTCTGGGACGAATGGGCGTTGCTGGAGGCGCAGTTCGTGCGGCTGGAGAACTGGAACGCGCACCGTGCGCCGGGGGCGTGGCCGGACGCCGACATGCTGCCGCTCGGTCGGCTGGCGCTGGGCGCGCGGGATACGAAATTCACGCCGGACGAGCAGGGGACGTTGATGACGCTGTGGGCGATCGCACGGTCACCGCTGATCATGGGCGGCGACCTCCGCCACCTTGACGACGCGACACTGGCGCTGCTGACCAATCCGGAGGTGATCGCGGTCAACCAGCGGAGCGACGGCAACCAGCCGCACTACATCGCGGACGGGATCCGGGTCTGGTCGGCGCGGGTGCCGGGTACCGACGATCGCTACCTCGCCTTGTTCAACACCGACAAAAGCGCGCGATCCGTGACGCTTGATCTGACGTTGCTTGGTCTGTCGGGCCGTGTCGGTATGCGGGATCTGTGGAAGCGGCGTGACGAGGCAACGGTGTCAGATCGGATCACGCGGACCATTGCATCGCATGGCGCCGCGCTGTACGGGCTGACGCCCGGCGGCTGAAAAGGCCGGTTTGGCGGCGTCTGTCCCTCGCTCGGGCCAAATATTTCGCCGTGCGACAGACCCGTAACTTACCGCTTGCGTAAAGCACCGAGCAGGCATAGCGGATGTCGGAGTAATGGTAGGCCGACAACAAGGCCGCGATAACGAATCGGGGAGAGGTCGCATGGCGATCAAGGCATTCAAACTCTGTTCTGCGTCCGTCCTCGCGCTGGTGCTCGCCGCACCGGCTTTCGCGCAGGCGGTGCCCACCACGCCGCAGGATCGCCCGGAGGTCGCGCCGACCGGCACCCCCGCACGGACCGACAGCGCCCCGGCGGCGACCACCCCGACCGCCGACACCGCGCAACCCGCAGCCGGCGCCGCCGCACCCGCCGCGGACGGCAGCGAGGAAGCGATCGTCGTCACCGGGGTGCGGGCCAGCCTGGTCGGCGCGCTGAACGTGCGCAAGAATTCGATCCAGATCGTCGACTCGATCGTGTCCGAGGATGTCGGCAAGCTGCCCGACAACAATGTCGTCGAGGCGTTGCAGCGCGTGACGGGCGTGCAGGTGACCAACCGCACGGGGGGCGAGGCCGCCGCGATCTCGATCCGCGGGCTGCCCGACGCGCTCACCACGCTGAACGGCCGCAACATCTTCACCGCGGCGGGGCAGGCATTCGCGCTGCAGGACATCTCCGCCAATCTCGTCAAACAGGTCGACGTGTACAAGACGCGCGCGGCCGAGCAGATCGAGACCGGGCTGGCCGGACAGATCGACGTCGCCACGCGCCGCCCATTCGATTTCGACGGGTTCGCGATCTCGGGCCTCGCACGCGGAATCTACAACGAACAGGCCGACAGCTATAACCCGAACGCGGCGCTGCTCGTCAGCAACCGCTGGGAAACCGGCATCGGCGACATCGGCTTGCTGGTGAACGGCAGCTACACGCGCACCAAATATCGCGACCAGACGATCACCGCGGGCGCGTTCGTCCCGTTCGCGACCGAGACGCCGCCCGCCGGGTCCGGCCTCGCGCCGCTCGAGCGGATCTTCCCGGGTGCGACCAACGGCAACTGGACGCCGGGGCTGGACCGCGGCCTGCCGACGACGCCGGGTTCGACGCTGAACATCAACGGCGTCACCACGCCCTATTACCTGTCGCGCGACGCGATCTTCAGTTCGGACCTGTACGGCAAGCGCGAGAGGCCGTCGGCCAACATCGCGCTGCAATGGGCGCCGAACAGCAGCTCGGTCTACACGGCCGAGGCGTTCTACGCCGGGTTCCGCGGCGAGACGTTCAACAGCCTGCAGTTCAGCTTCGTCGATTTCTGGGGCAATCCGCAGCCGGTGACGCTGTACGACGGTACCAACATCGTGAAGTCGCGCACCGCCAACAGCGTCTACGGGTTCAACAGCGGCGACTATACCAAGTCGAAGACGGACAGCTTCGTCTACGCGGTGAACGGCAAATGGGATCTCGGATCGAGCGGCAAGATCATCGGCGACGTCGCCTATCAGACCAGCAAGGTCACCACGTCGTTCAACGCGATGCGGACCGAGCGGACCGCCAACCAGATCAACGTCGATTTCAACGCGGGCGGTGGCATCCCGTCCTATCATTTCGACAATGACGCGCTGCTGACCGACCCCAGCATCTGGAACGTCGCGCAATTCTACGACAACGCCAATCGCGACAAGGGCAGCGCGCTGACCGGCACGCTCGACGGCTATTATGGCTGGGACGAAGGCTTCCTGCGCCAGATCAAGGCGGGCTTCCGCTACGACAACCGCAAGGCGGCGACGTCGGTCCGGACGCAGGACGCCGCCAATCTCGGCCGCACCCTGTCGTCGCTGCCGTCCGAAGCGCAGTTCACGAACAAGGACTTCTTCGACGGCCGGAGCGACAGCCCGACCAGCTGGGTCCTGCCGAACGGTTACTGGCTGCACGAGAATGCCGACACCGTCCGCGCGCTGTATGGGCTGAAGACGTCCGACCAGCTGGCGTTACAACGCGTGTTCGATATCACCGAAACCACGCTCGCCGCCTATATCCAGGCGGATGCCGAACTGTCGATCTTCGGCCGGCCGCTCAAGCTGCAGGCCGGCGTGCGGCACGTGACGGTCGACACCGATTATAATTTCTTCGATCGGTACGCCAACGGTGCGCAGACCTTCGTGTCGACCGGCTCCGCGAAGTGGCTACCGAGCTTCACCGCGCGGTACGAGATCACCAACAAGCTGCGCGTGCGGTTCAACTACGGCCAGACGTTGCGCCGGCCGAGCTTCTCGGACATCAACCCGAACTTCGCGCTGACCGGCGATCTCACCAATGTCGGCTACGGCAGCGGCACGGCGGGTACCGCGACGCTGCGGCCGACGGAGTCGAAGAATTACGACGTCGCGGCCGAATGGTACTTCGATCGCAACAGCGCGATCTTCGTCACCGGGTTCCGGCGCGAGGTTGACGGCCTGGTCGTGCCGCTGACGGTGCGCGAGACGATCCCGAACAACGGGATCGTCGCCGGTGCCACCAACTCGTTCGCGATCACGCGGCCGGTCAACGCGTCCGACGGCGTGCTCAAGGGGATCGAGGCGGGCCTGACCTATTTCCCGGACTATCTGCCGGGTCCGTTCCGCGGCCTCGGGTTCCAGGGCAGCGTCACCGTGCTCGATTCGAAACAGAACATCCCGCTGTCCGATGCGGCGGGCAACATCACGGGGCAGGCGACCTCGCCCTTCTTCGGCGTGTCGGACCTGTCGTACAACACGACGCTCGCTTATGATCGCGGGCCCATCGGCGCGCGGCTGTCCTACATCTGGCGCAAGGCGTTCCTCGCCAACAACGAGGCGCGGCTGTTCGCCAACCCGATCGGCGTGTGGCGCAACCCGGAAAAGAGCCTCGACCTCCAGCTGACGCTGAACGTCAACGACCGGCTGGGGCTGACGTTCGACGCGGTGAACCTGACCAAGTCGAAGCAGCAGACCTACTACAAGTTCGAGGACACCGGCGGCCCGGAACAGTTCAACCTGGGCACCACGTTGCTCAGCCGGACCTTCGCGATCGGCGCGCGCTACACGTTCAAGTAAGGCTGTGTCCCCCCCGGTCGTGCGGCCGGGGGGAGGTTCATTTTAGGCCGGCCCGCCCGGCAGGATCCCCTGCCGCGTGGCGAACGCGACGAACAGGCCGGGCCAGGCGGATGCCGATTGGGTCGCGGGCAAGCGCGTGCCGAAACCGTGGCCGCCATCCTCGAACACATGCATCGCGACGGGTCGTTTGGCGGTCCGCATCGCATCGAACATCGCGACGCTGTTCGCCACCGGCACCAGATCGTCGTCGGCGGCGTGGACCAGGAACACCGGCGGGGTGGTAGCATCGACGCGCCGCTCAACCGATCGCGCCCGCAGCGCGGCGGCGGGCGCATCCTTCCCGAGCAGATTGTCGCGCGAACCGCCATGCGTGAACGGCGCATCCAGGCTGATGACGGGATAGATCAGCCCGGCCAGATCCGGCCGCGCGCTCAGCCGGTCGGTGGCGTCGATCGGCGCATAGACCCGTTCCGCATGGCGCGTTGCGAGCGATCCGGCGAGATGCCCGCCGGCCGAGAAACCCAGCACCGCGATCCGATCCGGCCGGATGGCGAAGCGCTGTGCGCCGGCGCGGATCGTCCGCATCGCGCGCTGCGCATCCTGCAACGGCACGTCGCCGCGCCCGTCCCAGCCCTCCGCGGGCAGGCGGTACATCAGGATGAAGGTGGTGATCCCACGCGCGTTGAGCCACTTCGCCTGCTCCTCGCCCTCGTTATCGTAGGACAGGAAGCCATAGCCGCCGCCCGGCATCAGCAGCACCGCCGATCCGTTAGGCCGCGCGGGGCGCCGCACCACCAGCAGCGGGCGCGCGATGCCGCGGATCCAGCGGTCGGGGTGGGCGGGATCGCGCCCCTTCTGCTCGATCGAGCGGGTGATCTTGGTCCCGCGGCTGCCCGGCGGCGGGCCGGGCCAGAGTTCGATCACCTCGTCCTGCGCGGTGACCTGTCCGGCAAGCGGCGTCGCGGCGAGCGCCAGTATCGCACCCCCGCCGAGTATCGCGCGACGGGATGGTGGCGTCATGACGGTCTCCTGATGGCCGATGGGCATGTGGCGCGCCCTGGCTTGGCAGAGATGTATGCGCGTTCCGACCGGCCGCAAAGGGTCCGCGTCACCCCGCCGGCAGCATCGCCTTCAGCGGGACGGTGTCGTCGGCGAGCAGGGTCGGGGTGATCTCCGCACCCGCCACCACCAGGGCGCGGCCCTGGACATAGTCCTTCACGCTGTTGACGCAGTCGAGCGCGATCACCCGCCCGTCGCGCAGATAGATGACCGAGAAGCTGCGCGTATCGGGATCGCCGCGCAGCACCGCGAGATCATGGCCGGTCGACAGCCCGACGGTCTGCAGCTTCAGATCATACTGGTTCGACCAGAACCACGGCACCGCATGATAGGGTTCGGCCGCCCCGGTCAGCCCCTTTGCGACGATGGTCGCCTGGTCATTGGCGTTCTGCACCGATTCGAGGCGGATCGCGGCACCGCCCGCAAACGGGTTGGCATGGCCCGCGCAATCGCCGATCGCGAACACATCGGGCAGGGTGGTGCGGCAATGGTCGTCGACCGTCACGCCGTCGCCGCCCGCCGCGCCCGCCGCCAGCAGCGGTTCGACCGCGGGCACGATGCCGATGCCGACGATCACCATCTCGCACGGCAACACCTCGCCGTCCGCCAGCCGTACGCTGGTGACCGCGCCGTCGGCTTCCTCAAGACAGGCGACCGTGACGTCGAGCCGCAGGTCGACGCCGCGCGCGCGATGTTCGGCGGCGTAGAAGGCGGACAGCGGCGCCCCGGCCACCCGCGCCAGCACACGGTCCTGCGCCTCCAGAACCACGACCGGCTTGCCGAGCTTGGTCAGCACCGCCGCCGCCTCCAGCCCGATATAGCCGCCGCCGACCACCACGACGCGGCGCACGGCGGGCAGTTCGGCCATCATCCGGTCGACATCCGCCCGTGTCCGCACGCCGTGGACACCGGCCAGCGCATGGCCAGAACAGCTCAGCCGCCGCGGCTGGCCGCCCGTCGCCCAGACGAGCGTGCCGTAGCCGACCGTCCCGCCATCGGCGAGCGTCACGCGGTGCCCCACGGGATCGACCGCCACTACCCGCCGGCCGGGCAGGAGCGTAATGTCGCGCGCGGCGTAGAAGCTCTCCGGTCGGATCAGGATGCGTTCGAACGGCTTGTCGCCCGCCAGGTAATCCTTCGACAGCGGCGGTCGTTCGTAGGGCAGTTCCGGCTCGTCGCCGAGCAGCGCGATGCTGCCGGCATAGTCGCGTTGCCGCAACGCGATCGCCGCCTGCGTCCCGGCATGGCCCGCGCCCACGATCAGGACGTCGTAACGGATCGCTGCGTCTCCGGCCGGTGCCGGGATATTCGATTCAAACACGCTGTGCATACTCGCAGGCCAGATGATGGCTCTGCGCTATCACATCCGGCCGGTGATGCCAGTCATCGTGCGGCGATGGCACGGACGCCGCTTCACCGCGCGGGCAAACCCCGCTATTCGGCGGTCCGCGGCTGCGCGGCCCCGCGACGATGCGGGGGGCCGGAGCGCGGGATCGCAACTGGCAGAGGAGCCCCGGCATGACCCGGCGTCTGGAATTGCACCCCGATCGGCTGTTTCCCGCCGATCCGACGACGCGCGCCATCGCGCGCAGCCTGTATGCCGGCATCGCCGACCTGCCGATCGTCAGCCCGCATGGCCATGTCGACCCGAACTGGTTCGCGGATGATCACCACTGGACCGACGCGACCTCGCTGCTGCTCGCGCCCGATCATTATCTCTACCGCATGCTGTACAGCCAGGGGATCGACCTCGATCGGCTGGCGATCCCGCGGCACGGCGTCGCGCCCGAGACGGCGATGCGCGACGCATGGCGGGTGCTGGCCGAGCATTATCCCCTGTTCCGCGGCACGCCGTCGCGGATGTGGCTCGACCATGTGTTCGCCGAGGTGTTCGGCATGGACGTGGCGTTCGAAGCTGCGACGGCCGACCTGTACTTCGACGCGATCGGCGAGAAGCTCGCGACCGACGCGTTCCGCCCGCGCGCACTGTTCGACCGGTTCCGGATCGACTTCCTCGCCACCACCGAGGGCGCGCACGACAGCCTCGACGCGCATCACCGCATCCAGGCAAGCGGCTGGACCGGGCGCGTCGTCAGCACCTATCGCCCCGACGGCGTGATCGATGTCGAGCATGAGCAGTTCGCGGGCGCGATGCGGCGCTTCGCCGAACTGACCGGCGAGGACGTCTACAGCTGGCACGGCTACCTCGCGGCGCACCGCAAGCGCCGTGCGGACTTCCGCGCGGCCGGGGCCACCGCGACCGACCACGGCCATCCGACCGCAGCAACCGCGAACCTGTCGCCCGCGGAATGCGAGACGCTGTTCGCGCGGATCGTCGGCGGCGACTGGACCGCAGCCGATGCCGAACTGTTCCGCGCGCAGATGCTGACCGAGATGGCGGGCATGAGCATCGAGGACGGCATGGTGATGCAGATCCACCCCGGATCGGTGCGCAACCACAATGCCGGCCTGTTCGCCAGCCACGGCCGCGACAAGGGCGCCGATATCCCCCGCCGCACCGACTATGTCCACGCGCTGAAGCCGCTGCTCGACCGGTTCGGCACCTCGACCGACCTGTCGATCATCCTCTTCACGCTCGACGAAAGCACCTATTCGCGCGAACTGGCGCCGCTCGCCGGTCATTATCCCTGCCTGAAACTGGGGCCGGCCTGGTGGTTCCACGACAGTCCGGAGGGGATGCGCCGGTTCCGCGAGATGACGACCGAGACGGCCGGTTTCTACAACACGGTCGGGTTCAACGACGACACGCGCGCGTTCCTGTCGATCCCGGCGCGTCACGATGTCGCGCGGCGGATCGACTGCGGCTTCCTGGCCCGTCTCGTGGCCGAGCACCGGCTGGAGGACTGGGAAGCGGCGGAGTTGGCGCAGGAGCTGACGAGTGGCTTGGTCCGTCGGGCGTACAAGCTGTGAGGCTGTCGCGCGCAACGCTGTCCGCGCTGTCCGACGATGTCGTGCGGCCCGTCGAGGGGTCGGGGCCGGTGCGGCGGATCGTCCATCTCGGCATCGGCGCGTTCCACCGCGCGCATCAGGCGGTGTATACACAGGACGCCGGCGACGGCTGGCGGATCACGGGCGTATCGCTGCGTTCGGCGGCGGTCCGCGATACGCTGGCGCCGCAGGACGGGCTCTATACCGTGACCGATCGGCAGAACGGCGCGGGCGAGACCCGGCTGGTGACCCTCATCGACACGCTGCTCGTCGCGGCGGAGGATCCGCAAGCGGTGATCGCTGCGATCGCGGCCCCCGACACGCATGTCGTCACGCTGACCGTGACCGAGAAGGGCTATCACCGCGACCCCGCCCCCGGCCGGCTGCTAACCGATGATCCCGCTGTCGCCGCCGACCTGCGCGGGGACACGCCGCAGACGATCTACGGTTTCCTCGCCGCCGGGCTGGCGCGGCGCCGCGCGGACGGGGCGGGGGGGCTGACGCTCGTGTCGTGCGACAACCTGTCGCACAACGGCACGCTGCTGATGGCGCTGCTGCTCGCCTTCCTCGACGCGTCGGACGCGGGGCTGGCGGACTGGACCCGCACGCATGTCGCGGCACCCGATACGATGGTCGACCGGATCGTGCCCGCCTCGACCGCCGCGGACCGCGCGACGGTCGCCGCGGCGATTGGCGTCGAGGACGCAGCGGCGCTGGTGACCGAGCCGTTCCGCCAGTGGGTGATCGAGGACCGCTTCGCCGGCCCGCGTCCGCGGTGGGAGGCGGCGGGGGCGCAGATCGTCGCGGACGTCGCACCGTTCGAACTCGCCAAGCTGCGGCTGCTCAACGCCAGCCATTCGACGCTGGCCTATGCCGGGCTGCAGCTCGGCCATGAGTATGTCCACCAGGCGATCGCCGACCCGCTGCTCCGCGCCTTCGTCCTGGCGCAGATGCGGACGGAGGCGGTCCCCGGCCTGACCCCGGCCGCGGGGCTGGACCCGGAGGCGTACATCGCCGCGATCCTCGACCGGTTCGGCAATGCCGACCTCCACCACCGGCTCGACCAGATCGCGATGGACGGGTCGCAGAAGCTGCCGCAACGCTGGATCGCGACCGTCGCGGACCGGCTGGAGAGAGGGCAGGCGAGCCCGTTCCACCTGATGAGCCTCGCGGCCTGGATGGCCTACACGGCGGGCGCGCCGGCGATCGCGAGCGATCCGTTCGACGCGCGCTATGCGGCGATCTGGGCCGAGGCCGGGGGCGCTGTGGGCGCTGTGGTGACGCGGTTCGCCAGAGAGCTGGGCATCTTCGCGCCTGCGATCGGGGCGTCCGAAATCACGATGGCGGCCCTTGTCGAAGCTGTGACGAAATGGCGGACGGCCGGTCCCCGCGCGGCGTTGCAGGATGCGATAGCGGCTTCCTGAACCGTTCATCTCGAGCGCATTCGAAGCTCACAGCGCCCCTCGGCTGCGTTCGGGATGGACGCGGTTGGGCGGGTACATGCACGCGTTCGAGCGCGAAGATTTCAGCTGAACCGTACCCCTATTCCGTTTGGTTCGAGCCTGTCGAGAACTCTGCGCTGAGTTCTCGACAAGCTCGAACCAAACGAGGTGGGGGCAACTGATGTGACTCGACGCGCGCGCTCCAGACCCAGATCAGCTGTTCGCGGTCGATGCCTGTGTATCCTGCTTCGGCGCCTCGAACGTCGCCCAGTCGCCGTCCTCGCTCGGCCGCGGGGGTTCGCCCGCGATCCCGCCGGGCTCGACGTGTCCCCCGGTGCGGCGGCGGTGCAGGTGGACCTTGGCGATCATGTTGGCCGAGATCGGCGCGGTGATGAACAGGAACAGCGAGATCAGCAGCTCGTGCGCGGACCAGATCCCGCGCGACTGGAAGAACAGCACGCTCGCGACCAGCAGCGCGCCAAGCCCGAGCGTCGTCGCCTTGGTTGGCCCGTGCAGCCGCTCCATCGTCGTCGGCAGGCGGACGAGCCCCCAGCTGCCGATCAGCACGAACGCCGCGCCGAGCAGCAGCAGCCCCGCGACCGCGATGTCCAGCAGCGCGCTCATTCGACGATATCCCCGCGCAGGACGAACTTGCAGTAGGCGATCGTGCTGACGAACCCGACCATCGCGAGCAGCAGCGCCGCCTCGAAATAGGTCGCCGTGCCGCCCGCGATGCCGATCAGCAGAATGACGCCAATGACGTTGATCACCATCGTGTCGAGCGCCACAATCCGGTCGCCGAGCGCAGGCCCCTTGAGCAGCCGCCAGCCGTTCAGCAGCAGCGCGAGCGCGATGGCGACCGCGGCGATATAAAGTGCCACCGTGATCATCGGAAGATCCTCAGCAGGGGGGCCTCGTAGCGCGCCTTGATCCGCGCGATCTCCGCCACCGGATCGGGCACGTCGAGCGCGTGGACCAGCAGGAAGCGGCCGTCCGCGGAGACGTCGGCCGAGACGGTGCCGGGCGTCAGGCTGATCGTGCCGGCGAGTACGGTGATCGCCTCCGGTGTGGTGAGCGCGATCGGGATCACCAGCCAGCGCGAACGCAGGTCGGCGTTGCGGCGGAACAGGATCAGCCCGGCGACCTGGAAATTGGCGACGACGATGTCGTACAGCACCGTGACGAGGTAGACGAGCAGCGTGCGCCCGAACCGGATGCGCGGGCGATCCGGCCAGAACGGTTCTGTGAACTTCGGCAGCAGCACGCCGAACAGCGCGCCCATCAGGACGCCACCCGCGGTGATGCCGTTCGCCATCAGCAGCCAGACGACCAGCAGCATCGCCGACAGCGCGGGGTGCGGCAGGATGCGCTTCATCATCTTGGAGCCTCCCTCAGCACCGCGGCGATCGTGCGCTCGGGTGCATAGACCTGCGCCGCGGTCGCCTGCATCTGCGCCGTGACCCAGCCGGCGCCGATCGTCAGCAGCGCGAGGAGCGCGATCAGCATGGCGGGGGCGATGAACTCGAAGCGCGACCGCGCCGGACCGGTGATCGGTGCGGCATCGGGCGCGGACTTCCAGAACAGTCGGCTGCCGCTCTGTGCGAAACCGATGACGCCGATCAGGGTGGTGCCGAGCACCGTCGCCCAGATGACCCACCAGCCGGGCAGCGCGAAACTCGACTGGAGGATGAACAGCTTGGCGACGAAGCCCGACAGCGGCGGCAGGCCGACGGCGCCGACGGTGGCGGCCAGGAACAGCAGCCCGGCCGCCTGCTGTCCGGCGAAGCGCGGCGTGGGGACCAGCGCGTCGCCATATTGCCCGCGCCGGCGCTGCGCCACGTCCGCGACCAGGAACAACGCCGCCCCCGCGATCACCGCGTGGACGAGGTATGTGAGAGCCGCCGCGGTCGTGGTCGGCGTCCAGCAGGCGACCGCGAGCAGCAGCGTGCCGGTCGACCCGACGATCGCGAACGCCGCCTGTTCCCGCATCGCGCGCGCCGCCAGGATCCCGGCGAACCCGATGATCGCGGTCAGGACGGCAGCGGGCAGCAGCCACGGGGCGGGCACCCAAGCGGCCGCCCCGGCACCGTCGCCGAAGATCAGCGGGATGACACGGATCATCGCATAGACGCCGACCTTCGTCATGATCGCGAACAGCGCGGCCACCACCGGCGCGGTCGCGGCATAGGTGCGCGGCAGCCAGAGATGCAGCGGCACGACCGCGGCCTTCAGCGCAAAAACAGTGACGAGCAGCAGCGCGGCGATCCGCAGCAGGCCCTGATCCGCCGCGCCCAGCGCCGCAACGCGCACCGCCAGATCGGCCATGTTGAGCGTGCCGGTCAGCCCGTAGAGCAGCCCGAGCGCGATCAGGAACAGCGCCGATCCGACGATGTTGACCACGACATAGGCGACCCCCGCCTTCAGCCGGTCCGCCCCCTGGCCGTGCAGCATCAGGCCGTAGGACGCGATCAGCAGCACCTCGAAAAACACGAACAGGTTGAACAGATCGCCGGTCAGGAACGCGCCGTTCAGGCCGAGCAGCTGGAAATGGAACAGCGGGTGGAAATGCCAGCCGCGCCGGTCCGCCGCGGTGACGACCGCATGGACCATCACCACCAGCCCCAGCACCGCGGCCAGCACCAGCATCGTTGCGGACAGCCGGTCGAGCACCAGCACGATGCCGAACGGCGCGGGCCAGTCGCCGAGTGGATAGGCGCGGATCGTATCGTCCTGCGCGATGCCGAACAGCGCGAGCGCCGCGGCCAGCATCGCGACGCAGCCCGCTAGCGAAAGCGCGACGCCGACCCGCCGCCGCCGCCGCATCGCGAGCAGGGCCAGCGGCGCGACGATCGCCGGGATCACGACCGGCGCGATGACGAGATGGTCGAGCGCGGTCATTCGCCTTCGTCCCGCGGCGGATCGGCGATCCCGTCGACCTGGTCCGACCCGCTTTCGAGGTAAGACCGCAGCGACAGGATGACGACCAGAGCGGTCATGCCGAAGGTGATGACGATCGCGGTCAGCACCAGCGCCTGCGGCAGCGGATCGGCATGATCGGTCATGCCGGGCGCGTAGAGCGGCGGCCGATCGACCACCAGCCGCCCGACCGCGAACAGGAACAGATTGACCGCATAGGATAGCAGGGTCAGCCCCAGCACGACCTGGAACGTCCGCGCCCGCAGCGCGAGGTAGATGCCACCCGCGGTGAGCACGCCGATGGCGCTGGCGACCAGAAATTCGAGGGTCATCGTGGCGGCTCCGCATCCGGTTCGCGGTATTTCGCGGCGCGCTGCGCGACATGGCTGAGCTGGGCCAGCGCCATCATCACCGCGCCGACCACGACGCAGGCGACGCCCGTGTCGAACAAAGTCGCGGTCGCCAGCTCGAACTCGCCGACCAGCGGGAGGGTGAAGTGGCCGAAGCTGCTCGTCAGGAACGGCTTGCCGAACGCGAGCGAGCCAAGGCCGGTGGCGGCCGCGATCAGCACGCCCATCGCGATCAGCGGATGTTCGCCGATCTTGCGCCGGTCGTCGGTCCAGTCGAACCCGGAGGCGAGATACTGGAGCAGGAGCGCGATCGCGAAGACCAGCGCCGCGATGAACCCGCCGCCCGGCTGGTTATGCCCGCGCAGGAAGATGTAGATGCCCACCAGCAGCGCCAGCGGCAGCAGCAGCCGCGTCGCCATCACGAACATCATCGGGTGGCGTTCGGGCGAATGCGGCATGTCCGCGCGCCATTCGCGCAACCGCCGCCCGGCCGCACCGCGCGCCGCGGGTTCGAGCAACGCGTAGATTGCGAGGCCGGCGATGCCGAGCACGATGATCTCCCCCAGCGTATCGAACGCGCGGAAATCGACGAGCGTGACGTTGACGACATTCTTGCCCCCGCCGCCGGAATAGCTGTGCGCCCAGTGCCAGGACGACACCGACGTGCGCGCCTCGCGCGTCATGATCGCCCACGCGGTCCAGCCCGTGCCGATCCCGGCCGCGATGCCCAGCACCGCATCGCGCACCCGGCGCGGCGTGTCGGACAGCCGCGGCGGGATCTTCGGCAACAGGTGGAGCGCGAGCAGCATCAGCAGGATCGTCACGACCTCCACCGCGATCTGCGTCAGCGCGAGGTCCGGCGCGGACAGCCGGACGAAGGCGAGCGCCATGACCAGCCCGATGACGCTGATGAAGACGAGCGCCAGGAACCGCCGCCGCTGTGCGATCACCACCGTGCCGGTCGCCACGACCAGCGCGAACCAGGCGACGATCGCGATGGGGGAGGCGGGCTGCGTCGGTCGCGTGCCGCCGGGCAGGCCGCCGTTGGTCAGCGCGCCGTCGATCCCGCACGCGACCGCAACCGCGAACAGCATGAACAGATAGCGTTGCAACGACGCCGTGTGGACTGCGAGCGAAACACGCCGCGTCGCGCCGATGATGGCATCCATGGCGGTGTCGAACATGAACTTCGCGTCGGGCCTGCGCTGATCCGCGACCCAGCGCGCGATCGGCCGACGCCGCCACAGCAGCAGCGCACCCGCCGCGACCGCGACGATGCTCATCCCGAGCGCCGGGTTGATGCCGTGCCAAAGGGCCAGATCCAGCTCCGGCGGCGTACCCCCGATCACCGCACCGGACGCGGCCCGGACGAGCGGCCCGGCGATCGTCATCGGCAGCAGACCCAGCACGAGCGCGACCGTCACCAGCACCACGGACGGCCCGATCATCGCGAGCCCCGGATCATGCGGCGCCCCGACTTCACCGGTCCGCTGGGCCCCGAAATATTGCATGGCGTAACGCAGCGAATAGGCGGCCGACAGCAGCGCGGCGAGCGTCGCAAGCAGCGGGACCAGCCAGCCCTGTCCCGCGTGAAGGCTCTCCTCCAGCATCATCTCCTTCGAGATGAACCCGCCGAGCGGCGGCAGCCCGGCCATCGCGGCGACCGCCAGCGTCCCGAGCGTCGCGGTGATGGGCATCAGCCGCGCCAGCCCGCCCAGCCGCGTGATGTCGCGCGTGCCCGTCTCGTGATCGACGATCCCGGCGTTCATGAACAGTGCCGCCTTGAACGCGGCATGGTTCAGGATGTGGAACAGCGCGGCCGTCACCGCGGCGGCGGTGCCGAAGCCGAGCAGCATGACCATCAGCCCGAGCTGGCTGATCGTCGAATAGGCCAGGATCGCCTTCAGGTCGTTGCGAAACAGCGCGACCGCCGCCCCGAACAGCATGGTCGCAAGCCCGGTCGTGGCAACCAGATCGAACCATAGTTCGGTCCCGCTCAACACCGGCCACAACCGCGCGAGCAGGAACACGCCGGCCTTCACCATCGTGGCGCTATGCAGGTACGCGCTGACCGGTGTGGGTGCTGCCATCGCGTGCGGCAGCCAGAAATGGAACGGAAACTGCGCCGACTTGGTGAACGCGCCGAGCAGCACGAGCACCAGGATCGCGGGATAGAGCGGCGACGCGCGGGCCAGATCGCCGCGCGTCAGGATCGTCGCCAGATCATAGGTCCCGGCCGCCTGACCGAGCAGCAGCAGCCCGCCGATCAGCGCCAGCCCGCCGCCGCCGGTCACCGCCAGCGCCATCCGCGCACCCTGTCGCGCGTCCGCCCGATCGCGCCAGAAGCCGATCAGCAGGAACGACGACAGGCTCGTCAGCTCCCAGAACACCAGCATCAGCAGGACATTGTTGGACAGCGCGATCCCGACCATCGCGCCCTGGAACAGCATCAGGAACGAGAGGAACCGCCCGGTCGGCTCGTCCTTCGCCAGATAACCCTGCGCATAGATCACGACGAGCAACCCGATACCGAGGATCAGCCCGGCGAACAGCAGCCCGAGCGGATCGAGCCACAGGCTGACATCGAGATCGATCGCCGGCACCCAGCCGATCCGCAGCGTCAGCGGCGTGCCCGCCAACACCCCCGTCGCGGCATGCAGCAGGAGCCCGAGCCCGATCGCACTCGCGGCCCCTGCGATCGCAATATGCACGCCCCGCGACGCACGTCCGCACAACGCCAGCAACAGTGCGGCGAGGAACGGGAGCGTCGTCAGCGTCGTCAGGATCATCGAGCATTATCCGTGCGGTAGTGCGATCCTCTGACACGATGCGCGGCGCGGGTCGATGCCCTCACGGCCCGATATCGATCGCCTTCGCCTCCACCTTGCGCGCCGCGTTCGGCGTGAAGCCCAGCCGCTCGGCGACCGGATCGTTCCAGCCATAGGCGTCGGTCCGGAACGCGACGCGCCCGGCATCGTCGACGAACACGGTGTGGTAGAGCAACCGCACGGGGATCCGCGTCGGGATCTGCACGAACTGCGTCTCGCCGGACGCCTGCGCCACATACCATTCGGAGCCGATCCCCTGATCCTCGGCGATCATCTGCGCGAAGCCCTGCGCATCCTCCACCCGCACGCAGCCATGGCTCAGGTGACGCTGGCTGCGGCCGAACAGCGCGGGAGTGGACGTGTCGTGCAGGTAGATCGCCTGGTCGTTCGCCATGTCGAACTTGACGAGGCCGAGCGCGTTGTCCGGCCCCGGCTGCTGCACGATCCAGCCGTCCTTCAGCACCATGTTGTGCGCCGCGAGATAGGCGTCGTCGGTGTTCGCCATCTCGCCGTTCTGGATCGATTTCGGCACGGTCCAGGTCGGGTTGGCGACCAGCCGGAAGATCGGCGACGCGAGCGGCGGCGTCTCGTGCCCCGGCTCGCCGACGATCACCTTGCGCTCGTCCGCCAGCGTGCCGTCGCGGTAGTAGCGCAGCTGCGCCGCCGCGGTGTTGACGTCGATCCGCGTGTCCGGCGTGGTGCGCGACAACCAGCGCCGCCGTTCCAGCGCCACCGCGATGGCGCGCGCCCGGTCGCCGGGGCCGAGGTTCAGCACCTTCAGCGTGTCCGGCCCGACGACACCGTCCGACGCGATCCCGTAATCGTCCTGCAACGCCTTCAACGCATCGGCCATCGCCTGCGTGTAGCGCACCGGTCCGGTCGGCGCGGCCGCCGTCGCGGGCGTGAAATAGCCATTCTCGGTCAACTGTTCGACCACCGCCGCGACGCGCGCATCGCGGTCGCCGACCCGAATCAGTCCCGCCGCGATCGGCTGCCCGGCGGGCGCGACCGACGCCCTGGCACGGAACGTCAGGTAGGACGCGGACAACTGGCGATACTCGTCGTCCTGCGGCGCGAGACCGTCGAACCAGGCGGCGAGCCGGTCGGCCGCGATCGCACTCGCCAGCCCGGCGGCAAGGTCTGCCTTTGCCTTGGGCAGCGTGTAAACCGCATGCAGCGTGGCCGGATCGACGCGTCCGTAGGCAAGCGCCGCGGCATAAGCGAGTGTCGCCTCGGTCCGCGCGATGTCCGCCGCCACCGGTGACGCATCCGGCATCGGGTCCGGCAGGAACGCCACGCGGTCGAGCCCGTGCCGCCCGCGATCCTCCAGCACGCGGTCGAACGCCGCGATCAGCCCGGGCGTCCAGATCGTCCGCCAGCCCACCTTGGCATAGACGTTCGCCACGATCGGACCGGTGACCGCGGTCTTGGCGACCGGGATGCTGTCGGTCGAAGGCGTCTGCGCCATGCCGCCGTGCGGGATCGAGATCGCGGCCAGCGCCGCCAGAACCATAGGCAGCGTCCGCCCTGCATGGGTGCGTCGCACCCGCATCGTCTTCAACTTCATGCCATCGCAACGTCCCGGCGGTGCGATCGTCGCAATTTTGGCCCGAAATCTTCGCAAGTCGCGTTGTCCGTTCTTGATGGTCGTGACGTTCGTGGTCTGCGGACGAGGGGTGTGCAATGCGCAATATCGATTTCAGTTCGTGGCAGAGCGTGCTCGCGACCTTGTTCGGGCTGGTGCTGGTCACGCTGATCGGCGTCGGCATCCGGCTGGTCACGATGATGACGATCCAGCAGCGCCGCGAGCGGTTGAACCGCCAGATCAACGAACGGCTGCGCACGCTGATCGCCGCGTACAAGACGCTGGGCGGATCTTTCACCGGCAACCTGACGGTCGACCCCGCGCATCTGCGCGACCCGCGCCGCCAGGGCGAAGCGACCGAGGCGACCGCGATCGACCTAACCGTTGCCGGGACTGGCGCCGCCGGGTCGGACCGGACGCGTCGGATCCGCGATGCGGTGGAGGCCGCGCTGTCCGACATCATTCTGCTCGGCACCGATGCGCATGTGCAGCTTGCCGCGACGGCCGCGCAGGAACTGGTCGCCGGGCGGCCGGTGCCGACGCACGACCTCGTCGTGTCGCTGCGCGATTTCATCCGCGCGGCGCTCGATCTCGACCCCGTGCCGGCCGGGCTGGTGTTGCCGCCGCAGGGTCCGGCGCGGCCGTCGGGGTCGGGCGGGCGCGGGGGTGGCGACCGGTCCGGTGGCGGGTCCGGCCGTGGCGGCGGGGGAGGCGGTGGCGGCATGGGCGGCGGTGGGATGATGGGCGGCGGCGATGTCCAGACCGACCCGCCCCCCTAGAAAACGACGCGGGACAACCTGTCCCGATGACAGCGCTCCGTGAACCGCGTAGCGCGTCGCACGTGTCCGCACTCCGCAGCCTCATCCTGGCGCATCGCCATATCGCCGTGCTGATCTGCATGGCGGCGCTGGCGCTGAAGCTGATCGTGCCGGCCGGCTACATGGTCGCCAGCCAGAACGGGCGCGTCACCATCACGCTGTGTTCGGGCGTCGCGCCGGCCGCGATGCCGGCAATGCACGGCGACATGGCGGATCACGAGAAACCCGGCGACCACGGCCAGACCGAAATGCCCTGCGCCTTCACGGCGCTGAGCGCCCATGCGCTGGGCGGGATCGATCCGATCGTCCTGCTGGCGGCGATCGCGTTCGTCATGGCGGCGGCCCTGCGCCCCGTCCGAACGCCGGTCCGGGCCGGCACGCCCTACCTCCGCCCGCCGCAGCGCGGACCGCCCGCGACCGCCTGACCCCCACGCTACGCAGTGCGCCCGGTCCCGGTTGGGGCCGTGCGCCGTCGCTCATGGTGGGCAGTCCCCAGGGATCGCCGCCGGTCGAAGGTCTTACCGATGTTTCGCTTGACGCTGACCGCGTGGGTGGTGGCTGTTGCCGCCGCCGCGCCCTCATTCGCACAAACCGCCATTTCACCCACGCCGTCGCCCGGTGTCACGGACGGCGACACCCGTTTCACCATCGGCGACATCGTCGTCACCGCCACCAACATGGCGCGCGCCGCCGGCACCGTGCTGACTTCGGTCGACGTGCTGGGCGGCGACATCGCGCAGCGCCAGTCGGTCGACAATGCGTGGGAGCTGTTCGCGCGGCTGCCCGGCGTCGTGCTGACCGATTTCAACCAGGGCACCACGTCGGGCCGCTTCTCGATCCGCGGTTTCAACGGGGAGGGGGAGATCAACGCGGTCAAGCTGCTGATCGACGGGGTGCCGACCAACGACAATGCCGGCGGCATGACCGGGATCGACATGATCGCCCCGCTCGACATCGCCGGGATCGAGCTGGTGCGCGGCACGTCCGACCCGCGCTGGGGGCTGCACAACATCGCCGGCAATGCGAACATCCTGACCCGGATCGGCGGGACCTATCTGGACGCGCGCGCCATCGTCGGCGCGTTCGAGACCTATGACGGGCAGGTCTCGGCCGGTTACGAACGCGGCGGGTTCAGCCAGAACTACCTCGTCAGCTATCGCCGGACGGACGGCTACCGCGACCATGCCGATCTCGAACGGCTGAACCTGGCGGGCAAGTGGTTCTACGATTTCGGCGCCACCCGGATCGGCGCGATCGTCCGGCGGTCGACCGCGACCGCGCAGGAACCGGGCTACCTGACCGATGTGGACGCCTATACCGACCGGCGCACATCCTATCCGCTGTCCGAGACGGACGGCGGCCGGCGGCGGATCGGGCAGTACAGCCTGCACCTCGATTCCGACCTTGCCGAGACGCTGGCGCTGAGTGCGAAGGGCTATGCCAACAGCCTGTATGACGACCGCTACGTCCGCTATTCCGCCACCGTCGCGCAGCAGCGCCGGCTGGCCGACGAATGGCAATATGGCGGCACGATCGCGCTGCATTATCACCCGCCGATCGCCGGGCTGCACAGCCTGATGATCGAGGCGGGCGGCGACGTGCAGGTGCAGGACAATCAGAGCTCGCGCTGGACCACCGACCGCCGCGTCCTCGTCCGCCGGACGCGTGACCAGGCGTTCGACCTGACGGTCTACGGCGGCTACCTCCAGGCGGTGATCGAGCCGACCGGCTGGCTGACGATCACGCCGGCGTGGCGGATCGACCGGGTGGAGGGAGACTTCCACGACCGGTTGTCCGCGGTCACCGCGCCGATCAACGATTACGGGACGATCAGCCAGCCCAAGCTGAGCGTCGCGGTCGTGCCCACGCCTGGGCTCACGCTCTACGGCAATTACGGCCGGACGTTCCAGATCGGGGCGGGCTCGGGCGCTTATCTCGTGCCGCCGCGGGTGGCCGATGTCGCCGCATCGATCAACGAGGGGTATGAGGGCGGCTTCAAGCTGACCCGCGGCCGCTGGCTGGAGGCGCGCGTGGCGCTGTGGCAGCAAACCGCGAGCGGCGAGCTGAAGCGCCGCCTGAACGATCCGTCGGGTGATTTCGACAATCTCGGGCGGACCCGGCGGCGCGGCGTCGACGTGCAGATCGACGTGAAGCCGGTTCGCGGCGTGGCACTCTGGGCCAGCTGGTCGCGCCAGTCCGCGCGGATCGTGACGCCCGATCCGGCCACCCCGTCGCAGGCCGGCAACCGGATCGATCATGTGCCGGGCAACGTGTTCAGCGGCGGGATCGACCTCGATCCGGCGGCGCGCGTCCGGCTGTCGCTGTGGGGCAACGGGCAGTCGAGCTACGAACTCGACCCCGCCAATTCGCAGGGCCGCTTCGGCGACTATGTCGTGCTGAATGCGGAGCTGGCCTACACGCTGACGCCGCAGGTCACGCTGTCGGCGCAGGTCAAGAACCTGGCCAATGATCGCTACGAATATGTCTGGTATGACGGGACGCAGCGGCTCCACGCGCCGGCCGATCCGCGCTCGCTGCTCGCGACCGTCCGGGTCGGGTTCCGGTGAGTGCGACCCGCGCGCCGCTGCGCGTCACGGTGCGGCGCATCCACCTCTGGCTCGGGCTGACCATCGGCACGCTGTTCGTGTTCGCGGGGCTGACGGGCAGCGCGCTGGTCTTCTATCCGGAGATCGACGCGGCGCTGAACCCGGCGTTGCGCGCAGTGCCGGGCGATGCGCGCCCGCCATCGTGGCAGGCGGTGGTCGATACGCTGCACCGCGACCATCCGACCCGCACCGGGGCCTGGCGGATCGAGGTGACCGAGGCGGGCGGCGCGATCCCGGCGCGTTACTACAAGCCGAAGGAGACCGCCGGCCGCGCGTTCGCGCCGTTGCTCGTCTGGATCGATCCCGTCGCGATGCGGACGATCCGCACCGGTTTCTGGGGCGATACGGTCGTGACCTGGCTCTACGACCTGCATTACCGGCTGCTGCTGGAGGAGCCGGGCGGGATCGCGATGGGGATCGCTGGGCTCGTCATGCTGCTGCTGATCGTGAGCGGGTTGTGGGCGTGGTGGCCGCGGCCGGGGGGCTGGTGGCGCGCACTGCGGTTTAAGCGCGACGCCGCGCCGATCCGCCGGCTGTACGACTGGCACAAGCTGAACGGGCTGGTCGGGCTCGTCCTGCTGCTCGTCGTCACCGCGACGGGGGCGATGCTCGACCTGCCCGATCAGACGCGTGCGGTGGTCGCGCTGGCCTCGCCGATCACACCCGCGGCGCGCCCGACCGTTGCGGCGGGGCAGGGCGCGGTCCCGATCGACCGGCTGGTCGCGATCGCGCAGGCGCGGTTCCCGGACGCGGCGCTCGCCTGGATCGAGACGCCCGCCGGCGCGACCGGCACGGTGCGGATCAACCTGTCGCGCCCCGGCGAACCCAGTCGGCGCTTCCCGCGCACCAACGTCTGGCTCGATCCGCATGACGGGCGGATCGTGGCGGTGCGGGACGGGCTGGCGGGTAGCGGCGGCGATACCGTCCTGAACTGGCTGCACCCGCTGCACGGCGGCGAGGCGTTCGGCCTGACAGGGCGCGTGCTCGCCTTCGTCGCGGGGTTGCTGCCGGCGATCCTGTTCTACACCGGGTTGCGGCGCTGGCTCCGGCGGCGGAGCCAGTCCGTCAGAGCGTCGTCGCGTACAGCGTGTGATGCGCCAGGATGAACAGGGTCCGCCCGTCCGCCCCGCCGATCACGAGTTGCAGCGGGCGCTCCGGCACGTCGATCCGCCGGGTGAGCGTGCCGTCCGGCGCGTAGACGAACACCTGTCCGTTTGCGACATACAGGTTGCCGGCTGCATCGCGCGCCACGCTTTCGCCGCCACGGTCCGCCGCGATCTTCAGGTCCGTCACGCGCCCGCCGTCGCCGACCAGCCCGCTATAGGTCCGGTTCTCCGACGCATTGGTCAGGAACACGCGCGACCCGACCGGCGCGCCGACGAAGCCGTGCGCGTCGAGCGTATCGGACCAGCGCCAGCCCTGATGATCGTCAGGCCCCTGGTTCCACACGCGGAACGCCGGCAGGACCAGCGACCCGTCCGGCGAGACATATTCCTGCGGCTTCGCCTCGCCCAGCCCGCGGGTGAAGAAGTCGGCCAGCGTCGGGAAACGGTAGGTCACCGGATCGATCCGGTCCGCGAATTCGCCGTTCGCCCAGACGTTGACCGGCAGTAACGTCGCGGCGCCGCGTCGCGCGCGCACCGGTGTCGGCGGAATGACGCGCACGTCGGCCGGCTTGGCCGGGTCGATGCTGTACACCGTCCCGTCGCGCCCGGCCGAGGACAGCACGAGCAGGTCGCCCGAGCGTGCAACGGCCAGGTTGACCGGGTCGAGCGTCGCGTCGCTGACGATCGACAGCCCCTCCGCGTCCGTCCAGCCATGGATGCGCTGGAACTGCCGGTCGATGAAGTACAGCTTGCCCTTCGCGTCGGTCGCCGCACCGGCGATCGAATAGAAGCCGCCGGCCAGCTTCCGCACGCCGGGCGTCACCGGGATGGCGGGGGCCTGCGCCGCCTGTGCGGGGGCGGGCGGCACGTCGAGGCTGGCGAATTCGCGCTCGCGAACCTCCTGCTGCCGGGTCATGTCCTTGATCGCGTTTTCGAACGGGAACTTGCTCGCGCGGACATAGGTGCCGCAGCCCTTGGCGTCGCAGCTGGCGAACGCGCTTTCGGCGTTCACATGGACGTTGCGAAACCGGATGTTGCCCGAATTATACAGCTTCACCGCCGCATCCATCGGCTTGGCGGACCGCGTGACGCGGTAGCCATGATAGTTGGCGAACAGGATGTTGCGCGAATTGCGGAACTCGGTCGAAATCGCGTCGATCCCGTCGCGGACTTCCTGTTCGGTCTGCGGGGCGAGGAAATCCCAGTTCTCGACGTTATCGAGCACGATCTCCGCCCGGTAATGATGTTCGGCCGACAGTTCGTAGACATGGCCCGGCGTCTTGGTGTTCGACACGTAGAACCCGGCGGACGCCAGCGTGTTCGGGGACCAGACCGCCGCGAACGTGCCGCCGCCGCCGTCGGTGACCCAGATGCTGGGATGCTGCCCGTCGAACCGCGCCTTCGGGTTGCCGAAGCCGATCGGGCTCCCCTTGGTCAGCACCGTGCCGCCGCCACCCTGGATCTTCACGTCGTTGACCATCGACGCAGCACCCGCGCGCCAGATCAGCGCGCTCGCCCGCGGGTTGACGCCGCCGGTCCACAGGCCGACGCCGTGGACGATCGCGTTGCCGCCGCGCGCGGACTCGATCAGTCCCTTGGCCGCGCCGACGCCCATGAAGGCGGGCGTTTCGTCGGGCAGGTAGATGTGCGTCAGGCTGGGGTGCAGCGCGATCAGTACGCTGTCCGGCCGCAGCCGCAGCGTGTCCGACACGCGGTACCGCCCCATCGGCAGGTACAGCACGCGGTGCGTATCGATCGCGCGCTGGAACGCGGCGGTATCGTCCGTCGTGTCATCGCCCTTCACGCCGAAATCGCGGACATTGGCCCAGGTCGCGACCGGCGGCAGCGCGCGGATCGCGGGGGCGGGGCGGGCGGGCATGCGGCCGAGCGGCGCCATCTTCACATCGGTCGCGAACGCCCCGATCGTGCCGAGCGCGGGCAGTTTCAGTCCGTACGAGAAGTCGCTCACCCGGTATTGCCGGCCCTGACCAGCCACGGTGCGTCCGCTGTCGCGGAACCGCGCGAACGTCGGCGTCCCGGTCGCCACCGCATTGTCGAACCCGATCTGCGTCAGGACATTGTTTTCGTTCGAGATTAGCACGCCAGCCTGCGCGACATTCTCGAACCGGACGTTCTTGCCCCAGAGCGAGTCGGAATAGCCGTTGTCGATCTCGATCCCGACCGGCGTGTTGCGGATCGCGACGTTGACCAGTGTGAGCCCAAGCTCATGTTCGCGGATCGCGGCGTCGCGCTGCCCGTCGAACGTCGAATCGATCAGCGTGAACTGCCAGGCGGGCGACGTCTTTTCGGAGATGATGCCGTAGCGCCCGCCGTGGAAGTTCAGGTCCTCAAACTCGTTGCCCGCCTGGTATACGCCGGCCAGCCCCGATCCGGTGTGGAAATCGATGTGGCGCAGATAGCCGTGCTGCGCGACGCGGAACCGCACCGCGACCGCGCCGGCATTGCGCTCGCCGATCGCGAAATCGACGTTGGACAGCGTGGAGTAGAAGGTGCTCGACGTCGCGTCGAAGATCGACGGATCGAACGGCACGCTGGTGCGCGGCGGCACGGGCGCCTTGCCGACGCGGTACTGGTCTTCCCCGGTGAAGCTGACCATCGCCGCCACGCCGGATCCGTAGCCGGGCGTCCCGTCCGCCAGCAGGATCACCGGCCGCGTCTTGCCCACGCCGAACACCCGCACCGCCGTTTTGACGAAGATCGTCCGGGTGATGCGGTAGCGGCCGGACGGCAGGAACACGACGCCGCCATGGCCCCCCGCGGCGGCGGCATCGATCGCCTGCTGGATCGCGGCACTGTCGTCCGCACGCCCGTCGCCCACGCCGCGCACAGTGATCGCGCGCGGATCGGCCGGGGCCTGAAGGTAGACGGAGGTCGAGCCCGCCGTCGCAGCGAGGGCAGGGACAGGCAGCAGCAGCGCCGCGCCCGCAAGGCACCATGACTTCATCGATTCTCTCCCCCGAAATTCTATCGTGCAGGCGGTCGGCCCGTGCAGTCGCGCGGTCAGAGCGACAGCGACATCCGCTGCGCAGCGATCGCAGCCTGCGTCCGGTTGCGGACGTTCAGCTTGCGCATCAGCGTCGTCATGTGCGCCTTCACGGTCGCCTCGGCGATGCCCAGGTCGTAGGCGATCTGCTTGTTCAGCTGCCCCGAATGGACGCCGCGCAGCACCTTGATCTGGGTGGGCGTGAATTGCGTCGCCGGCCCGCCGTCCGCGTGCGCGGTTTCCGGCATCGGCGCGATCGCGCTGTGGGCGTTCCTCTCCATCGTCATCCTCTCGTCCCTTTTCCCTGTCCGGTCGCAGCCGTCAGACCGTTCCGTCAGCGCGACTCCGTGCCCCCGTCCGACATTCCGGTGATTCCGGATTCTGTTGGACAGATATCCATATGATCGCCTCTTTTGATGGCTCGGCAAGCCTTTTATGGTGTTATTCCCGAAATAGCTGTCCTACAGCGTTCACGTTAACGAGCAGGCGAATGCGCCGCGGGGGAGGACGAACATGACGGTCAGGACCGATCCCGTAGCGATGCCCGGATTTCGCCCGTGACCGGCGCCGACACCCGACTCGTCCTGGCGGCACTGGCCGGCATCATCCTGGCCGTCGTGATGATCGTGCGCGGTCGGCTGCACCCGTTCATCGGGCTGCTGTGCGGCGCGTTCACGGTCGGCATCCTCGCCGGCCTGCCGATCGGCGAGACGGCCAAGGCGGTGCAGAAGGGCGTCGGCGATATCATCGGCGGCACCGGCCTCGTCGTGGCGCTCGGCCTGTCGCTGGGCGCGATGCTGCACCTGTCGGGCGCGGCGGCGTCGCTCGCGACCGGCGCGCTGCGGCTCACCGGCGTACGCGCGGCACCGTGGGCGACGCTCGGGATCGCGATGGTCATCGGCCTGCCGTTGTTCTTCGAGACGGGACTCGTCCTGCTGCTGCCGATCGTGGTTGCGGCCGCCGACGCGATGCACCGTGACGAGGCGAGCGGCGCGGTGCGCGATGTGGGCAAGCTGCGGCTCATCATGCCCGCGCTCGCCGGGCTCGGCGTCGTCCATGCGCTGGTGCCGCCGCATCCCGGGCCGCTGCTCGCGGTCGAGGCGCTGGGCGCGAACCTCGGGCTCACGATGTTCTACGGTATCCTGATCGCGATCCCGACCGCGATCCTGGCGGGGCCGGTGCTGGCGCGGTTCGTGACGCCCGGCGTCCGGCTGGAACCGCTCGCCATCACCGAACCGACCGTCACGATCGCCCCGCCGGCGCGTGCCGTGTCGCTGCTCGTCGTGCTGCTGCCCGTGCTGCTGATCGCGACCGGCGAGCTGGGGCAGTTCGTGCCGGGGCTGAAGGGTGCGGCCGGGCTGGTCGCGGCGAGCAACCCGGTCGTGGCGCTGCTCGTCACCAACCTCGTGGCACTTCCCCTGCTGTTCGGGCGGCGGCTCAGCGAGGCGGCGATCCAGGATGCGGTCTGGCACGAAACGATGATCTCGGCCGGCGCGATCCTGCTCGCGATCGGCGCGGGCGGCGCGTTGAAGCAGGTGCTGGTCACCGCCGGCTTGTCCGATCTGCTCGCCCGTCTGGTGCTGATGCACGCGATCTCGCCGCTGCTGCTCGGCTGGCTGGTCGCGGTCTGCATCCGGCTGGCGGCGGGATCGGCGACGGTCGCGACGATCACCGCGGTCGGCGTGATGTCGGGCGTCGTCGCCGGGTCGGGCGTGTCGCCCGAACTGGTCGTGCTGGCGATCGGCGCGGGTTCGGTGTTCTTCAGCCACGTCAACGATCCGGGTTTCTGGCTGGTGAAAAGCTATGTCGGGACCAGCACGGCCGACACGTTCCGCACCTGGTCGATGCTGGAGACCGTCATCTCGGTCGCCGGCCTGGCGTTCGTGCTGCTGCTGAGCCTAGTCGTGTGAGCGGGCGGGGACGGCCATGAGCGAGGGGCGGCTCGCCGATCGCGCCTACACCGCGATCGCGCAACTCATCAACGACGATGCGCTGGTCAGCGGCGACCGGCTGCCGTCCGAGGCGCGGCTGGGCGAGATGTTCGGCATGTCGCGCACGATCGTGCGTGAGGCGCTGGTCCGGCTGGCGGCGGACGGCATCACGGAGGCGCGGCGCGGCGCGGGGTCCTACGTCAAGCGGCGGCCGTCCGAGCGGCTCGGCTCGTTCATGCCGATGCACGCGCTGTCCGCCACGCTCGGCACGTACGAGGTGCGGTTCGTGCTGGAGGCGGAGGCCGCGCGGCTGGCCGGGCAGCGTCGGTCGACGGACCAGATGGATGCGATCGAGCAGGCGTTGCAGGCGTTGCGCGGGGCGCTGCTGTCCAACGCGCCGGCGCATGACGAGGACTGGCTGCTCCACCGCGCGATCGTCGAAGCGACCGGGAACCCGGCGTTTATCGAGAGCTTCGACCATCTGCGCGACGGCGTGCTTCGCATCCTGAAGGCGGGGGTCGAAATCTCGCGCTCCCGCCCGCCGGAGGTGATCGGCGCGATGATGGAGGAGCATGATGCGATCGTCGAGGCGATCCGCGCGCACGATGCGGACGGCGCGGCGCTCGCGATGCGCTGGCACTTGTCGCAGGGCCGCAAGCGGTTGATGCCGTGATGCGGCGCCCGTCTCAGCGCGGCAGGGCGCCGCGCATCTCATCGATCCAGGCGAGCGCAGCGTCGCAGAGCGCATCCTGCGGGCGCACGGCGTCGAGCGTCAGCGCACGTTCGTCCGGCGTCGGGCGTTCCAGCGTCGCGATCTGGCTGTCGAGCAGGCTGGCCGGCATATAATGCCCCGCGCGCCGCTCCATCCGCGCGGCCAGCGCATCGACGTCACCGTCGAGCAGCACGAACAGCAGGGGCAGCGCGGCGGCACTTTCCAGCCGCCGGCGGTAGGTCCGCTTGAGCGCCGAACAGGTCGCGACCACGATCCCGCCGTCGCGGGCGCCCGTGCCGATCGCCGCGCCCAGCCGGTCGAGCCAGGGCCAGCGATCGTCGTCGGTCAGTGGATGGCCCGCGCGCATCTTGGCCACGTTCGCCGCGCCGTGGAACGCGTCGCCCTCCAGGAACGCGCAGTCCAGCCGGGTGGCCAGGCATTCCGCCAGCGTCGACTTGCCGCTGCCGCTCACCCCCATCGCGACGATGGCGCAGGGGGCGGTGTTGGTGCTGTCCGGTCGCATCATTTTCTTTCCGTCGCGTCGGTGCCCGACCTGGCATCGCTATCGGTGGCAGCGGACGACCTGACTATCGCGACCTTTGTCGCGGTCGCGGATCGCGCGGCAAGCGGGAATAGACAGGCCGGACAGGGAGCAGGACGATGGCGCGCGACGCAATGAAGACGGGGACCGCGGCGGGGCTGCTCGCGCTGCTGCTGGCGGGTACGGCCGCGCCGGCGATCGCCGCATCGGGCGTGTCGGCGTTCGGCGCCGCGACCGAGGATCCGCGCGCGGTCACCGTGCGCGGGCGCGGGGACGGCGTTGCGGACGACAGCGCCGCGATCCAGGCGGCGATCGACGCAGCCGAGGCGAAGGGCGGTGGCGGCATCGTGTTCCTGCCCGCCGGGCGGTACCGCATCACGCGCAGCCTGTTCGTCTGGCCGGGCGTCCGACTGTTCGGCGTCGGCGGCAAGCGGCCGGTGTTCGTGCTCGCGCCCGCCACCCCCGGGTTTCAGACCGGCGTCGGCAGCATGGTCTTCTTCACCGGCAACCGGCCCGGCGGCGCATCGCCCGGTCCCGGTGGCAAGGTCGCGACCGGACCGGTGCCGGTCCCCCCGCCGACCAGCGTGCCGTTCGATCCGCGGATCGGCGATGCCAATTCGGGGACCTTCTATTCCGCGCTGTCGAACATCGATTTCGAGATCGGCGACGGCAATCCGGCCGCCACCGCGGTCCGGTTCCACACCGCGCAGCACGCCTATCTCAGCCATATCGATTTCCGGCTGGGGACGGCGCTCGCCGGGATCTACCAGGTCGGCAACCTCGGCATGGACCTGCATTTCCACGGCGGGCGCTATGGCATCCTGACCGAGAAACCCTCGCCCGCGTGGCAGTATACGCTGCTTGATTCGACGTTCGAAGGCCAGCGCGACGCCGGCATCCGCGAACATGAGGCGGGGCTGACTTTGGTCAATACCAGCTTCCGCAACATGCCCGTCGGGATCGAGATCGACCGCGGCTATGGCGACTGGCTGTGGGGCCGGGACGTCCGGTTCGACAACATCGCCAAGGCCGGCGTGATCGTCAGCAACGAAGGCAATGCCTATACCCAAGTCGGGTTCGAGAATGCGACCGCCAGCGCCACGCCGGTGTTCGCGCGGTTCCGCGACAGCGGCCGGACGGTGGCCGGCCCCGCGGCGCAATATCGCGTCCGATCGTTTACCTACGGCCTGACGCTGAACGGCACGGGGGCAGGGGCATCGACCACCGGCACCTACGAAACGCGGATGGACGCCGCACCGCTCTCCGCCCGCCCGCGCGTGCCAGCTCCCGCGATCCGCGCGCTGCCGCCGGTGGCCAGCTGGGTCAACGTCCGCACCCTGGGCGTGCGCGGCGACAACAGCGCGGACGACACCGCCGCGATCCAGCGTGCGATCGATCGCCACCGCGTGCTGTATTTCCCGTCCGGCTTCTACCGCGTCACCGACACGCTGAAGCTCCGCCCCGACAGCGTGCTGATCGGCCTGCACCCCAGCCTGACGCAGATCGTGCTGGCCGAGGACAGCCCGGCCTATCGCGGCGTCGGCGGCGCGCGTGCGCTGATCGAAAGCGCTAAGGGCGGCGCCGCGATCCTGTCCGGGCTCGGCCTCGCCACCGGCGGCCGCAACCCGCGCACCACCGCGCTGCTGTGGCGCGCCGGGGAAGCATCGCTGGTCGACGACGTGAAGTTCCAGGGCGGGCACGGCACCAACCTGCCCGACGGGACGCGGTTCGATCCCTACAACGCCACCCACACCGCCGATGCCGACCCGGCCAAGCGCTGGGACGGGCAATATGCCAGCCTGTGGGTGACGGACGGCGGGGGCGGCACGTTCAACGGGCTGTGGACGCCCAACACCTATGCGCAGGCCGGGCTGTACGTGTCGGACACCGACACGCCGGGCCATGTCTACGAAATGTCGGCCGAGCATCATGTTCGCGCCGAGATCGTGCTGGACCGCGTGCGCAACTGGGAATTCCTCGCGCCGCAGACCGAGGAGGAGGCCGGCGAAAGCCGCAACACCGTCGCGCTGGAGGTCCGCAATTCGCGCGACATCCTGTTCGCGAACCTGCACGCCTACCGCGTCACGCGGTCGCTCCAGCCGGCACCGGCCGCGGTCACGCTCTACAACTCCACGGGCATCCGGTTCCGCAACGTCCATGTGAACGCCGAAAGCGGCTTCTCGACCTGCGACGCGAACGGCTGCGGCACCTATCTGCGCGCCAGCAAGTTCCCGTACGAGAACGCGATCCGCGACGTCACGCGCGGCACGGAGATCCGCGAGCGCGAGTTCGCGGTGCTCGACGTCACCGACGCGCCGACTCCGGCCGCGACGGCTTCACTCGCCCCGGTCCGGAAACTGGCGGACGGCTTCTATTCGATCGGCGGCGGGGCGGTCGATGCGGCGGGCAAGCTCTACTTCGTCGATCGGCAATTTCAGCGCATCCATGGCTGGTCAGCCAAGGAAGGCTTGTCGATTGTGGCGGATGCCCCGCTCGATGCGGTCAACCTCGCGGTCGATCGGTCGGGCGACCTGATGGTGCTGTCCTCCGCTGGGCCCGCCGCGACGGTGTACAGCATCGATCCGCGCAAGCCGGCCGCGGTTCGCCTGATCGCCCCCACGGCGGTCGCGGCGCGACGCGGTACAAGCGTCGCGCTGCCCGGCAGCTTCTGGAACAATGGCGAGTTCCGCGACCAGTATGACGCCGCGGCGGATCGGTTCCCGACGCTGGCCGAGATGTTCGCGCGCGACATGGCCGCACCGAAAGCGCGCGAATATGTCTCGCCGGACGGCAGCCTGATCCTGCCCGCGTTCCGCGTGTGGCAGCAGGGACCGGCCGACCATCTCGGCTGGCGCTTCTCCGATACGCTCGACACCTACGGCTTCGTCACCGGCACGGTGGGCGCGCGCATCCATGTCGCCAACGCGTCGGAGAACCGGACCTATAGCGGGCTGCTGGGGCCGGGCGGGGCAGTAATCGATCTGCGTGCCTTCGCACCGCGCGGCGGGGAAAGCGTGGCGACCGGGCCGGACGGGCGGGTCTATGTCGCGAACGGGCAGGTCTTCGTCTACGCCGCGGACGGCCGCGAACTGGGCCGGATCGACGTGCCGGAACGCCCGCTGCAACTGGTCTTCGGCGGGGCGGACGGCCGCACCTTGTTCATCCTCGCCCACCACGCGCTATACGCCGCGCAGCCGTGATTTCCGGGCCACACGCGACCATGGTCGCGGGTGCCGCACCCCCCGCGATCCGGTAACCCGGCGGTAACCAGAACAAGCATCGCACGACGGTGCACGACAGGGGATGAACCATGACGACCGAACAGGGGATTCGTACATCGACCGTTGCATGGCGCGTCGCCGGCAGCCTCGCCGCGCTGGCCGCATCGCTCGCCAGCGCGCCGGCCTTCGCGCAGGCGGCACCGGTCACGCCGCCGGCCGACGCGGGCGTCCCGGCCTCCACCCGTTCCGCCGATCCGGCCGCCCCGGACCAGTCGATCGCGCCGCGCACCACGCCCGCCGAAGGCCCGCAGGACGCCGGATCGATCGTCGTCACCGGCACGCGCATCACCTCCAGCGGGTTCGCCGCGCCGACGCCCACCACGGTGATTGGCGAGGACGCGATCCTGAAAAATGCGCAGCCCAACATCTTCAACACCATCGCCCAGCTTCCGTCGTTGCAGGGATCGACCGGCGCATCCACCGGCACGTTCAGCACGTCCAGCGGCACGCAGGGGCTCAGCTCCTTCTCGCTGCGCGGTCTCGGCGCGATCCGCACGCTGACGCTGCTCGACGGGCAGCGGGTGGTGGGCGCCAACGTCACCGGCGTTCCGGACATCAGCATGTTCCCCCAGCTGCTGATCAAGCGGGTCGACGTGGTGACCGGCGGCGCGTCCGCATCCTACGGGTCCGACGCGGTCGGCGGCGTGGTCAACTTCATCACCGACACGCGGTTCAAGGGGTTCAAGGCCAATGTCCAGGGCGGCGTCACACGCTACGGCGACGACAAGCAGGCGCTGGTCCAGGCGGCCTACGGCGCTTCGTTGCTGGACGACCGGCTGCACGTGATCGTCAGCGGTGAGTATGACGACGAGGACGGCGTCGGGCCCGGCGACTACGGCACCGACCTGGCCAAGGAGCGCAACTGGTACCGCGCGTCGACGCTGCTCAACACCGGGCAGACCAATAACGGCCTGCCGCAGTTCAACTACCGCGATTTCGCGCAGCCCTATCAATATGCGAAATACGGCCTGATCAACAACGGGCCGTTGCAGGGGATCGCGTTCGACCAGAACGGTGCGCCGTATCAGTTCAATTACGGGTCGAACGGCCGTCCGACGGGTACCGGTGCCGTCACCAACTGCTTCCCCGGCAACAGCTTCTGCGTCGGTGGCGATCTTTCGGGGGCCCCCGGCTCCGGCGCGTCGCTCAAGTCGTCGCTCGAACGGCTGATCGGCTTCGGCCGGATCGGCTACGACTTCGCGGAAAGCAGCGAAGCCTATGTCACGGTCAACGTGGCGCAGGTGAAGACCAGCAACCAGCCGAGCCCGGGCTACAACCGCCCCAACCTGACCGTGCAGTGCGCGAACCCGTATCTGCCGCAGCTCGTCCGCGATCGCTGCGCCACCGCGGGCATCACCCAGTTCAACTTCGGCAGCAGCAACGCGAACTTCCCCAACCCGCTGGTCCAGACCGATCGCCGGCAATATCGCTTCGTCGCCGGACTGAAGGGCAAGTTCGACGTCGGTGGCACCGACTGGACCTATGACGGCTATTACGAACACGGCGTCACCAAGGCGGCGATCGACGTCGAGCGGACCGTGTTGCAGAACCGCTATGTCGCGGCGACCAACGCGATCACGCTGAACGGCGCGATCGTCTGCGCCGATGCGGCGGCGCGGGCGGCGGGGTGCCAGCCGATCAACATCTTCGGCGGCGCGGAACCGTCGGCGGCGGCGCTTGCCTATGTCACCCCGGCCAACGGGCCGTTGCAGCGCACGACGCTGAAGCAGGACGTCGCCAGCCTCAACTTCTCGGGCGAGCCGGTCGAGCTGTGGGCGGGGCCGCTGTCTGTCGCGTTCGGCGCCGAATATCGCCGCGAATATTACCGCGTCCGCGGCGACCCTTACGGTGCCGGCGTGACCGACGTCAGCCCGAACAGCGAAGCCTATCCGGCCGATCCGCTGTTGAACTCGACGCTCGGCAGCAACTGGGCCGCCGGCAACTACAAGAACGGGACCGGCAAGTACGACGTCTACGAAGGGTTTCTCGAACTCAACCTTCCGCTGTTCGACAGTGAGGCGATCGGCAAGGCGAACGTGAACGGCGCCGCCCGCGTGACGCGTTACAGCACGTCGGGTACGATCTGGGCGTGGAAGGTCGGCGGGACGTGGGAGACGCCGCTCGACGGTATCCGGCTGCGCGCCGTCACGTCGCGCGACGTGCGCGCGCCGAACCTGTCGGAACTGTTCGCGGCGCCTACCGTCACGACGTTGCCCAGCTTCACGAATCCGTTCGGCGGGCCTGCCGTGCAGATCTTCCAGAATACGGTCGGTAACACCGACCTGAAGCCCGAGATCGCGCGCAATACCGAGGCGGGCATCGTTCTGTCGCGTCCGTCCTGGCTGCCGGGGCTCAGCCTGTCGTTCGACTATTACAACATCAAGCTGAACGGCGTCGTATCGACCCTGTCGGCGGACCAGATCGTGCGCTTCTGTTTCGAAGGGAACCAGGCGTTCTGCGGCGGCTTCGAATTGAACAGCCCGACGCAGGGCGGCAATTTCGTGAACGTCCAGCCGTTCAACCTGGCATCGTGGAAGACCAGCGGGTTCGATATCGAGGCGAGCTACGCCTGGAAGCAGCCGCTCGGCCTGCCGGGCAGCTTCACGGTCCGCGCACTCGGCACGCACGTGCGGGAGTTCAAGGTGGCGGCCGGCATCGCTGGTGTCGCTACGGTCGATCAGGCCGGCGCCAACAACGGCGCGACGCCCAACTGGAAGTGGCTGGCGACGCAGAGCTACGACAACGACCTGTTCAGCATCAACATCCAGCAACGCTGGTTCTCGGACGGCAATTTCGGCAACCAGTATGTCGTCTGCACCACGGGCTGTCCCGCCTCGACCGCCAACAACCCGACGATCGACTACAACAAGATGAAGGGCGCCTTCTATGTCGACGTCGGTGGATCGGTGAACCTGACCAAGCAGGTCAGCGCGTTCTTCCGCGTCGAAAACGTGTTCGATCATGATCCGGCGGCCGCGCCGCAGACCAACACCGGCCTGGACGTCAACCCGGCACTGTACGACACGCTCGGCCGTTTCTACCGCGCCGGTGTCCGCGCCCGGTTCTAGCGCGTGATCCCGCCGGTCCCCGGAGAGGGACCGGCGGCTTCGAGTTCCTACCGCCGGGCGTGGAGCAGCTGGATCAGCAACGCCGCGGCGGACAGCGTGCCACCGACGATCGTCACCGCGGTCCAGCCGGCGTTCCACGCCCAGATCGCGGTCGCCGACCCAGCGGCACCGCCCAGGAACATCGCGCCCATGAAGATGGTGTTGAGCCGCGCCCGCGCCTCCGGCCGCAAGGCGAACACGATATGCTGGTTCGACACCATCGCGCCCTGCACCCCGAAATCGAGCAGGATGACGCCGACGATCAGCCCGGCGATCGACACCCACAACCCGAAGATGATCCACGCGACCAAAGTCAGCGCGGCGCCCAGGATGATCACCGGCTGCGGCCCGCGACGGTCCGCGATCCGCCCCGCAATGGGCGCGGCCAGCACGCCAACCGCGCCCACCACGCCGAACAGCCCGGCGATGTCCGCGCCCAGCCCGAACTCCGGCGTCTGGAGCAAGAGCGCGAGGATCGTCCAGAACGCGCTGAAGCCGCCGAACAGCAACGCCTGCGTCACCGCCGCACGGCGCAGCGCCGGGAAGGTCCGCCATAGATCGGCCAGCGACGCGATCAGCGCGGTGTAGCGCATCTCCGCCGCCGGCATGCTGCGCGGCAGCCGCATCGCCATCACCGCCGCCGCGCCCAGCGCCATCGGCACGCCAAGCCAGAACATCTCCCGCCAGCCCGCATGGGTCGCGACGAACCCGGCAAGCGTGCGGCTGAGCAGGATGCCGCAGAGCAGCCCCGCCATCACGGTGCCGACGGTCGCCCCGCGCCGTTCCGGCGTCGCCAGATGCGCGGCGAACGGCACGATCTGCTGCGCGACGGTCGCCAGCACGCCGACGAGCAGCGAGGCGACCAGCACCAGCGCCGCACCCGGCGCTGCCGCCACCATCGCCAGTGCGGCGGCCAATGCGATGAACTGCACCACGATCAACCGCCGCCGTTCGACCAGGTCGCCCAACGGGACGAGCAGGAACAGCCCGGCGGCATAGCCCAGCTGCGTCGCGGTCGGCACCAGCGGCATGATCCCACCCGGCAGGTCGCGCTCCATCACGCCCAGCATCGGCTGGTTGTAGTAGATGTTGGCGACCGCAACGCCCGCCGCCGCCGCCATCGCAAACGTCAGCCCGCGACCGATCGGGGTCGCGCCCGCCGGCTGTTCCGTCGATGTCATGCTCACCCTTCCGTTGCGGTCGCGCCGCGTCGTGCACCCTTTAGCCCAAGGTGGCAGCGGCATGCACCGGTTTGATCGAACGCCGCGGACAACAAAAAGGGCCGCCGCCGGTCCCGAAACCGGCGACGGCCCGCGTTGCGTCGTGACGTCGGATCAGGCGGCGTTGCGATCCGCGACCGGCGCTTCGATCCGGTCGTTGGCCGCGCTGGCGGCGCTCGCGATCTCGATCCGGCGCGGCTTCATCGCCTCCGGCACCTCGCGGCGCAGCGCGATGCGCAGCAGCCCGTTGTCGAACCGCGCGCCCTGCACCTGCACGAAATCGGCGAGCTGGAAGCGGCGCTCGAACGCGCGGGTCGCGATGCCGCGGTGTACGAAGCGGCCTTCGTCGCGTTCGTCCGGCCGGCGTCCGCTGACGGTCAGCTGGTTGTCCTGCGCCACGATGTCGATGTCCTCGGGGCGGAACCCGGCCACCGCCAGCGTGATCTGGTAGCTGTCCTCGCTCTCGCGCTCGATATCGAACGGCGGGTAGCTGTCGACCGTCTCGACGCGCGCGTTGGTTTCGAGCAGGTCGAACAACCGGTCGAAACCGACCGTGGACCGCCGATAGGGGGTGAAATCGAAGCTCGTCCTCATATCCAAATCCTCCTCATGAGCAATCTGAGCACAAGGAGCACCGGGAGAGCCGGTGCCCTCAACTTGGGTGCCGGACCGACCAACGCATCCGACGGCGAGCGAGATAATTCGGGCCTTCCGACCGTCAAGAATGTCGCCGCAAATTTTTTCGGGTCACCCCTTTTTTGTCTCCGGCATCGCGATTGCGTAGAGCGCGAGGCCCGCCACGGCGATCCCGGCCAGCGTCAGGAACCCCGCGGCATAGCCCGCCGACACGATGATCCCGCCGGCCAGCGATGCGGACAGCGCCGCACCCAGCCCCTGTGCACTGGCGACCGCACCCTGGCTGACGTTGAACCGCCCGGTCCCCTTGGTCAGGTCCGCGATCAACACGGGGAACAGCGCGCCGAAGATGCCGGCGCCGACCCCGTCCAGCGCCTGCACCCCGACCAGCCACCACGGATCGTTCGACACGGTATAGAGCGCGCCGCGCGCCGCCAGCACGCCGAACGCGACCAGGAACAGCGGCTTCGTCCCCCAGCGATCGGTGTTGCGCCCGACGATGACCGCGACCGGCACCATCACCAACTGCGCCGCGACGATGCACGCGGCGGTCAGCGAGGTCGCCTGATCCTTGCCCACCGTGCGCGACAGCAGCTGGCTGACCGACGTCAGCATCGCGGCGTTGGCGAGGTGGAACAGGAACGCGATCACCGCGAACAGCAGCAGCGGCCGGTTCTCGACGAGCGCCTTCCAGCCGCTCGGCTCCTCGCACCCTTCCTCCGGCTCGCATTCGAGCCCGCGCGCGACGGCATTGTCGATGTCCGCGTTGCGGATCCGCATGGTAGTGACGATGCTCGCCACGGTCAGCCCGCCCATCAGCCAGAACACCACGACCGGCCCGAAATTCCAGGCCAGCACGCCCGCCAGCGCCGCCGACACCGCGTTGCCGGCATGGTTGAACGCCTCGTTCCGCCCGACCCGTCGCGCGAACAGCTTGGGGCCCACCAGACCCAGCGTGATCGCCGAGATCGCCGGGGCGAACACCGCACCCGCCACCGCAGCGACCGATTGTGTGATCGCAACGAAGGTGAAGCCCGACACGACGGGCAGCGACAGGCTGCTGATCGTCACCAGTAGCGCTGCGATCATCACGATCCGCGGCTTGTTGCGGCTGCGGTCGATCAGGCTGCCCGCGGGCGTCTGGCCGAGCAGCCCGACGATGCCGGCGATCGTCAGGACCAGGCCGACCGTCGCCTCGTTCCAGCCATGCGCCGGCCCGCGCACCGCAAGCAGGTAGATGGCGAGATACGGCCCGAGCCCGTCGCGCACGTCCGCCAGGAAGAAGTTGAGCGCGTCTAGCGTGCGGCCCTGCGACGGGTTGGGTCTGGTGTCTGCGACCATGGCTGTGCGTCCGTTCGGGGGAGGGTGCCGGGGGAGGGGCCGGTAGAGAAGGGTGTCATCCGATCAGCAACCGGACGCCGAGCGCCGCGACCAGCGCGGGCACCATCGTGACGAGCCCGACCCGGAAGAACTGCCAGAAGCCGACATCCTCCCCCTCGCGCCGGATCGCCTGCAGCCAGAGGATCGTCGCGAGCGAGCCGGTGATCGACAGGTTGGGGCCGAGATCGACTCCGATCAGCAGCGCATCGACCACGATCCGCGGCGGTTGCGCCTGCGCGACCGCGCTGCTCGCGATCAGCCCGGCGGGCAGGTTGTTCATGAGGTTCGACCCGAACGCCAGGATCGGGCCGGACACCGCCGCCGCGCGCGCCGGATCGGCCGACGCGGTGCGCAGCGCATCGGCGACGCGGGCGATCACGCCGGTCCGGTCGAGCGCCTCGACCAGCACGAACAGCCCGGCGACCAGCGGCAGGACGCTCCACGACACGTCCCGCGCAACCGCGATGGGCGAACGTCGGGCCAGCGCGCAGACGACCAGCGTCGTCGCCACGCCCGCGATACAGGTGGGCAACCCGAGGTCGATCCCGCGCAACGACATGACGAGCAGCAGCACGGCCGTCGCAACGATCCCCGCAAAGGCCAGCTTCCCGCCCCGGCTTAGCGCCGCGCGCTCGACCGTCGAGTTACAGGTGCCGACGATCCGGTCGCGCTGCACCCAGCGCAGCATCAGGAACGTCACGCCGATCGCCGCGACCGACGGCAGCGCGAACGACCCGAACCACTCGGCCAGCGGCGGCATCCGCCCGCCGTACAGCACGAGGTTCGCGGGGTTGGAGATCGGCAGCACGAAGCTGGCCGCATTGGCGATTAGCGCGCAGGCGAACAGCAGCGGCAGCGGATCGGCCTTCGCCTTGCGCGCGGCGGCATAGACCGCGGGGGTCAGCACGACCGCAGTGGCATCGTTCGACAGGAATGCGGTCGTCACGACACCGGTCGCGAACACCAGCGCGAACAGCCGCGGCGACGATCCGCGCGCATGGATCGCGGCGGTCGCGGCGATCCAGTCGAACAGTCCCTCCGCCCGCGCGACCTCGCTCAGCAGCATCATGCCGATGAGGAACAGGTAGACGTCGAGCCCCTCGCCCACCGCACCGGCCGCCTCGCCCCACGGCATGAACCCGCCGGCGACCAGCAGGACCGCGCCCGCCACCGCCCACACCGCCTCCGGCCAGCGGAACGGCCGCACGATCACGCCCGCGGTGGCACCGGCGCAGATCGTCCAGATGGTCGCTGTCGCGATCACCGGCAGGACCGTTCGGATCGGTCGATCACGGGCATGCGGCACTCTCCCCCGGTCCGACCGTCCGCGGCTCTTACCGGCGGGGGTCTATTAACATACGTCAATCATGGCCGCTTGGTTTCGGCGGCTGCAATCGTCGGCTGCGGTCCTAGTGGATGACCGACCAACCCGCTCTGAACCGCGCGGTTCAGCTTCGGTTTGGGCGGCAAACCAACCGCCGCTGTCAGCCACCGAGGCCCCCAGCCCCTCCCCAAACACGTCATCCCGGCGAAAGCCGGGATCTCCCTTCGGTGAAGCGCGCACCCCTAGCTCAAGGGAGATCCCGGCGTTCGCCGGGATGACGACGGTGAGGAGGGGTGACGAACCGCGCAACGACGCCCAAACGAAAAGCGGCCGCACCCGGGGTTCGGATGCGGCCGCAAGTCATTCAAACGTCAGAACGCTCAGCCGATGCTGTGCTTCAGCGCGCTCATCTTGTCGTGGCCTTCCTTGACCGAGACGAAGCCGTCCTTGACCGCCGCCAGCGTGGTGGGGGAGAGGTCGGCTTCCTGCATCGCGGCTTCGTACTTCGCCTTGATCACATCTTCGCCGCGCTCGACCTCCTCGATGATCGCCTTGTCGTCCTTGCCGGTGATGGCCTGCTTCAGGTCCATGAACGAACGGTGCGCCGCGGCCAGCAGGCTCGAGTCCATTTCCGGCTCGCCGCCCAGCGTGCGGACCTGCGCCTGCAGCTTCATCGCGACGGCGCTGCGATCGCGTGCGAAATCGGCGAACATCGTCGCGAACTGCGTGCTCTCGGCGTCCTTGGCCGCTTCTTCGTAACCCTTCATGCTGTCCAGCGTGGTCTTGATCAGGCTGTTCAGGACGGTGACGTCGGTCGTGTTGCTCATGATGGCTCCTTTCGAGAGAGCCCGTAGAACGCGCCCGCCCGAATTAGGTCCCATGCCGAGAAGTACTATGCGGTCCCGACATACCGTTCGGTCGGCACCGCATCCGGCACGGTCGGCCGCGGCGCGGGGCGGTTCGCGGCCTCGTTCAGCCATTGCGGCCCGTTCGGGCGGTGGCGGGTCGATCCGTCCGATCGCGTCGCGACCTTGCCGTAAACCGGTTCTTCCTCGCGCGCCGGTGCGCCACCGTCGAACGACGACGCGATGTTGCCGTAGGTCGACGGATCGCGCCCGTCCAAACTCAGCCGGTCGTTCAGGTAACAGGCCACCGCCCACGCGGTCTCTGGATCGGCGGTCATCGCGATGATCCGCTTGCCCCAGTACATGCGCAGGTTGTTGTGCATCCAGCCGTCGATCAGGAACTGCCGCTGGCACGCGTTGAACGTCTCGTCGCGCGTCGTGCCGTGCAGGATGTCGGCAAGCGTCTCGCCGTCCCAGCGACGGTCGCCCGCATGCGCTTCCAGCGTCTCGCGCGCCCAGCCGGCGATCCGGTCGTAGCGCTCGGGTGCCGCCAGCGTCCGCGCGCGGCAGTGGAACCACTCGCGCCAGCTCAGCAGTTCGTCGGCGAACTTGTCCTTGCACGCGGCCGGCGCTTTGGCCGCGTCGACCGCGTCCATCACCTCGCGCGGGCCGACGACGCCGAAATGCAGATAGGGCGACAACATGCTCGCGCCCTTCGGCCGGGTCGCGTCGTTTCGCGTGCCGGCATAGCTCGGCAGTACGACCCCGACTAACCGCTCCAGTCCTTCCAGAGCCCCCGTCCTTCCGCCGACGAACAACGTGCTCGGCGGTACGCTGTGATCGATGTCGGCCGCGGCGACGAGCGCATCGAGGTCCGCATCGGACATCGCAACGAGGTCGTCGGGCACGAACGGCAGCGGACCATTGTAACATGCGACCGCCGGCACCTCGGCGGTCGCATGCTGCCATTCGGCGCGCAGCGGTTCGTGCCGGCGGCGGAAGGCGGAGGTCGAGCCGATCCCGTCGCCGAGTGCCGCCGGTGGAACGAGGCAGGCGGCGTTGATCGCCAGCACCGCGCGGTCGGCCCGCGCCGCGACACGCTCCGATTGCCAGCGCGCGACGAATGTCGGCTGATCCTCGACCAGCACCGCCGCGCTGTCCGCAGCGAGGCGGTAGACCAGCCCCTTCTCGCGCACCTCCGCCCGGTCGACATGCTGGACGCACGCGATCCCGCGCGCAGCACAATCGCGCGCCAGATCGCGCCCGGCGGCGAGCATGAAGCTGTGCAACCGGTCCGACGCGTAGGGATAATACTCCCGCACGCCCTGATAGACCAGCACGGGCAGGCCGAGCGCATTGCCCAGCCGGATCGCCGCATCGATCACCGGATTGTCGTTCGCCCGCAACGCCTGTTGCAGCCAGCACAGGACATAGCGTCCGTCCGGCCGGACGGCCTCGGCGTTGAGCGGGCGGACGCGCGGGGCTTCCGGCCAGGAGGCGAGCGCGGCGGGGAGGGGGGTGTTCATTTCCGTCCAACGGTCTCACCCCTGCGACGATCCATCCGCGCGGGTTGCGATCGGCGCGATCCAGGCCGATATGCGGGCCAGGCAAAATCCAGTCGGGATGGTACGGATGAACACCGCGTTGGCGCATATCAGGCACGGGTTCCTCTCGTCCCCGGAGGAACTGATCGACGAGGCGCGCAACGGCCGCATGGTCATCGTCGTCGACGACGAGGACCGCGAGAACGAGGGCGACCTCATCATCCCGGCGCAGATGGCGACGCCCGATGCGATCAACTTCATGGCGCGCTTCGGCCGCGGGCTGATCTGCCTGGCGATGACCAGCGAGCGCACGACGCAGCTCGGCCTGGAACCGATGACCCGCGCGAACGGCACGCGCCACGGCACCGCCTTCACCGTGTCGATCGAGGCGAAGGAGGGCGTGTCGACCGGCATCTCCGCCGCCGACCGCGCCCGCACCATCGCGGTGGCGATCGATGCGGGCAACGGGCCGGAAACTCTGGTGTCGCCCGGCCATGTCTTCCCGCTGATCGCCAAGGACGGCGGCGTGCTGGTCCGCACCGGCCATACCGAGGCGGCCGTCGATATCGCGCGGCTTGCCGGGTTGAACCCGTCGGGCGTGATCTGCGAGATCATGAAGGACGACGGCACGATGGCGCGGCTCGACGATCTCGTCGCCTTCGCGCAGCATCACAATCTGAAGCTCGGCACGATCCGCGACCTGATCGCTTATCGCCGGCGCTACGACCATCTGGTCGAAAAGCGCGCGGAGGCCGACTTCGCCAGCCATTGGGGCGGCGACTGGAAGGCGATGACCTTCTGGAACCGCGCGACCAATTCCGAACAGCTGGTGCTGGCCAAGGGCACGATCGACCCGGCCAAGCCAACGCTGGTGCGGATGCACGCGTTGTCGCCGTTCGCCGATATTTTCAATGATCTCAGCGGACGGGGCGGGCTTCTTCAGAAATCGATGGAGATCATCGGCGCGGAGGGCGCGGGCGTCATCGTCATCATCAACAGCACCGATCAGGACGCGTTCACCACCGCGCTGCGCGTCCGCTCGGGCGAGGCGAGCGTCGCGGAGATGGAGGCGCTGCGCGACTACGGCGTCGGCGCATCGATCCTGACCGAACTGGGCGTGCAGAAGATGATCCTGCTCACCAACACGCACCACACGCTGGTCGGGCTCGACGGCTACGGCCTATCGATCGAGGGCGAACGCCGGATCGACTGACCGACCGGCATTCTAACTCGCCTCGGTTCCCCCGCGCAGGCGGGGGTCCAGAGCCAAGAAAGCTGCAATTTGTGGCGCTGGACCCCCGCCTGCGCGGGGGAACCGCTGGTGTCATGTTCGCGATCAGACCGCTTAACGTCGATCGAAACCTACGCCGGTTTGGCACTGTCCTTTGCAAACGCCGGACGCCGAACCGGCATCGCCGCGGGCCGGCGCGTCCGGCGGCGCAACGGTACCGCGTCGGTCGGCAGGCGGTTCCGCGGGCGCAGGCCGGCGAGGAACTGATCGGTCGAGGCCGCCCAGCTGAACCCGCGGCCATAGTCGGCGCAGGCCTCGCGGTCCGCACCCATCGCGCGGTCGATCGCGACCCCGAGGTCTTCATCGAGCGCACCGATCTGTCGCGTGCCGCCATTGAGCCCAGCGCCTTCGATCCCGACCACGTCAAGCGGCCCCTGCACGGGATGGCCCGCGACCGGTACGCCGCTCGCCAGCGCCTCCACCATCACCAGCCCGAACGTGTCGGTCCGGCTCGGGAACACCAGCACGTCGGCCGCGCGGTACACCGCGGCCAGCTCCGGCCCGTGCAACGCGCCGAGGAACAGCACGTCCGGATGCGCCCCGCGCAAAGTGGCGAGCGCAGGTCCGTCGCCGACGACGATCTTCGTCCCCGGCCGATCGACATCGAGGAATGCGCCGATATTTTTCTCCACCGCGACGCGCCCGACATGGAGCAGAAACGGACGGGGCAGGTCGGCCAGCGCCGCCGGCACCGCATCGCCCGGCGTGAACAGGCTCAGATCCACGCCGCGCGACCAGCGGTGCGTCCGCACGATGCCGCGGCCGTGCAGTTCGTCCTCCAGTCGTGCGGTGGCCGCCAGCACATTGGCCGCCGCCCCGTGGAACCGGCGCAGCAGCGGCCAGAACCAGTCCGCCGGCAACCGCGTGCGCAGCGCGACATAGTCGGGGAAGCGCGTGTGGAACGAGGTGGTGAACGGCATGCCGCGGTCGATGCACCAGCGCCGCGCCGCCCAGCCGATCGGCCCTTCCGTGGCGATGTGGACCGCGTCCGGGTCCGCCGCCGACAGCGTGCGCGCGACGGCCCGCCCACACCCCAACGCCAGCCGGATCTCCGGATAGCTGGGGCAGGGGACGGTCCGGAACAGGTCGGGCGTGACCATGTCGACGACATGGCCACGCGCCACGACCTCAGCCGCGGTGGTGCGCAGCGTGCGGACCACGCCGTTCACCTGCGGCGCCCATGCGTCGCTACAGATCGCGATCCTCACGCAGCGACCACCGGGCGCTTCGCGTCGGCCCGTCGTGCCGACTGCTGCGCACGCGCCCGCTCGTGCCAGTCGAGCACCTCCATCCGGCCGTCGTCATGTTCGACCAGCGCGGTGCAGCTTTCGACCCAGTCACCGTCATTATAATAGGTCACGCCTTCGAACTCGCGGATCTCGGCGGTGTGGATGTGGCCGCAGACGACGCCGTCGACACCGCGTTCGGCCGCGGCATGCGCCACCGTTTCCTCGAACCGGCTGATGAACTGCACCGCGTTCTTCACCTTGCGCTTGGCATAGGTGGACAGCGACCAATAGGGCAGGTCCAGCCGGCGGCGCACCGCGTTGTAGACCGCATTCGCCTTCAGCAGGAAGGTGTAGGCCGAGTCGCCCAGGAAGGCGAGCCAGCGCGCGTAGAGTACGACCGCGTCGAACGCATCGCCGTGGACCACGAGCAGCCGGCGCCCGTCGGCGGTGACGTGGATATCCTCGGGCAGCAGCTCGACCCCGCCGAATTCCAGCCCGACATAGTCGCGGAACGCCTCGTCATGATTGCCCGGCAGGTAGACGACGCGCGTGCCCTTCGTCGCGATCTTCAGGATGCAGCGCACGACATCGTTATGCCCCTGCGGCCAGTACCAGCCCTTCTTGATCTGCCACCCGTCGACGATATCGCCGACCAGATAGAGTGTGTCGCATTCGATCGTGCGCAGGAAATGGAGCAGCAGGTCCGCGTTGCAGCCGGCGGTGCCCAGGTGGAAATCGGACACGAACACCGTGCGGAACCGCATGCGGTCCTTCGTCGGCGGGGTGTCGGCCGGATCCTCGGCGGCCAGCCACGTCGGCAACGGGATGCGCGGCCGGCGGCCACCGCCACCTTGGCCCGAACCCGGAGCTCGATCCCGGGCCGGTGCCAGCTTTGCCGTGCTGTCGTCGAACATGGTCGCCATGGCGTTTCCCCTGTCGCTGCCGCCGGCCGGTCGCCGCTGCGGTCCGTTCATGATTAGTGCAGGTTCGCGTCGTGGCGGTTTCGGCTGCGTGACGGTCCTGTCACCGTCCTGCCACCGCATGTTCACCGATCCGCAACCGGTTCGTCATGGTTCGCGGCCACCGTGGTTATCGGCCGATCTTTCCGGCCGCATGCGGTGACGGGGTGCGTGTCGATATGACGAAGCCACAGCAAAAGCAGCTCAGCAAGCAGGTCGTGACCGCGGCCTACGATCGCTGGGCCCCGGTGTACGATATGGTGTTCGGTCCGGTGTTCCGCCGCGGCCGGCGTGCCGCGATCGTGGCGGCCGAAAAAGTCGGCGGGCGCATTCTGGAGGTCGGTGTCGGCACCGGCATCTCGCTGCCCGACTATGCGTCGACCAGCACGCTGTTCGGCGTCGATATCTCCGAGGAGATGCTGGAGCGCGCGCGCACCCGCGTGACCCAGCTGAAGCTCGCCAATGTCGAGGGTATCCAGGTCATGGACGCCGAGGCGCTCGATTTCCCGGATGCCGCGTTCGACGTGGTCGTCGCGCAATATGTCGTCACCGCGGTGCCCAACCCGGAACGCGCGCTCGACGAATTCGTGCGCGTCGTGCGGCCGGGCGGGCTGATCGTGATCGCCACGCGGATCGGCGCCGAAGGCGGCCTGCGCGGCGGGATCGAACGCGCGTTGATGCCGGTCACCAGCCGGCTCGGCTGGCGCACCGAATTCGCGTGGGAACGCTATGCCCGCTGGGCCGGCGGCGCGGGGGTGGAGCTGGTCGAACGTCGGCCGCTGCCTCCGCTCGGCCATTTCGCCCTCATCTGTTTCCGCCGGCGCGACGTGCCCGTCGCCGTCGCCGCCTGACCCCCCCGAAAGGACGATCCGCATGCCTGCATTTCTCGCGTCGTTGCGCGAACAGCGGTGGGACGATCACCGCTATTATCATCACAGTCTGGTCAATCAGGCGCTCCATTTCGTCAGCGCGACGACGTTCCTGTGCGCCTATGTCGTCCTGTTCATCGATCCCGCGCTCGCCAGCCTGCTCGGCTGGCTGGTCGCGATGACGACGCGGCAGTCGGGGCATTTCTTCTTCGAACCCAAGGGCTACGACCACGTCAACGACGCGAGCCACGAGCACAAGGAAGAGATTAAGCTCGGCTACAACCTGTTCCGCAAATGGGTGCTGGTCGGCATCTGGGCGGCGACGCCGATCCCGCTGCTGATCGATCCGACGCTGTTCGGGCTGTTCGTGCCGCATGACGGCTTCGTCCAGTTCGCGCGTCACCTGGGTCTGGTCTGGCTCGGCCTTGCGGTCGCCGGCCTGCTGTTCCGGATGGTGCAGTTGTTCGTGCTGTATGACGTGCCAACCGGGGTGACCTGGGCGACGAAGATCCTGACCGATCCGTTCAGCGACTTCTGGCTGTACCGCAAGGCACCGCTCCGCCTGCTCCGCGGCGAGACGATCGACGCGCGGCTGGTCGAGGCTGCGCGTCACTGAGGCTTTTACGTCGCCCCGGACCTGATCCGGCGTCCCGCTTCTTTCCTGTCGCGAGAAGAAGCGGGATCCCGGATCAAGTCCGGGATGACGGCGTAGGGATTACCGCCCGAACCGCGCCGCCAGCGTCTCGCGCAGGACGCGGCGGCGGACCTGCTTGGGGGTGATGCCGGGTTCCACCCACCACCATCCGTCCGCCTGCATCGCTTCCGCGGCCGCAACGAACCGGGTGGCGACCTCCGCAAACGCCGCATCGTCATAGTCCAGGCTGAAGATCAGCCGGCCGGTCCCGACCCAGCTGAGCGCCAGCCCTTCGGCGCGGAGATAATATTGCAGCATCCAGTTGTAGCGCGACGGCACGTCGTACAGCACGGTCCAGACGGTCGACATGTTGGCGACCTTCACCGGCACGCCCGCGGTCGCGAGCCGCATATTGAGGTCGGCCGCCCGCGCATCCCAGCGCGCATCGATCCCGTCGTAGAGCGCGAGCACCTCGGGCGTCTCGATCCGGTCGAGGAACGCGGCCATCGCGCCCATGACATAGGGGTGCGCGTTGAACGTGCCGCGCGCGAAGCAGATGTCGACCGGCCGATCCTCGCGGTACCGCTGCATCAGGTCGCCGCGCCCGCACAGCACGCCGACGGGCAGGCCGCCACCCAGCGTCTTGCCGTACGTCACCATGTCCGGCCGCACGCCGAAATAGGCCGCGGCCCCGCCGGGGGCGAGCCGGAAGCCCATGAACACCTCGTCGAAGATCAGCACGATGCCGCGCTCGGTACAGACCGCGCGCAGCTTGTGCAGCCAGGCGGTGTAGGCCGCGCGATCGAAATGCGCGCGCCGGCTGCCATCGACCATCGTCCCGTCCGACGGCGCGCCGCCATTGGGGTGCAGCGCCTGCAACGGGTTGATCAGCACGCAGGCGATGTTGCGACGCGTCGCCAGCACCTTCAGCGTCCGGTCCGACATTTCGGCCAGCGTGTAGGTGCCGTCGGCCGGCGTCGGGTTACCGATACCGGGCTGCACATCGCCCCACCAGCCGTGATAGGCGCCGCAGAACCGCACCAGATGGCTGCGCCCCGTATGGTAGCGCGCCAGCCGCACCGCCTGCATCACCGCCTCCGTCCCCGACATGTGGAACGAGACCTCGTCCATGCCGGAGATCGTGCGCAGCCGCGCGACATTGCCCTGCACCACCGGATGATAGGCGCCGAGCACCGGCCCCAGCGCCTCGACCCGCGCGGTGCCGTCCGCGATGCAATCGCGGTAGAAGCCGTAACCGAACAGGTTGACGCCGTACGACCCCGTCAGGTCGTGATAGTGGTTGCCGTCCAGATCGGTGACCGTCGTCCCCTCCGACGACGCCAGGAACGCGCCGACCGGCAACCGTTCGCGCACGATGCGTGCGAACTGGAACGGCACGCGGTATCGGCTGGTGAATTTCAGGTCGGAATAGCCCTCGCGCAACGCCGCGGTCTCGGCCAGCGTCTTGGGGCAGCGGCCGCGGAACAGGTCGGACAGCCGCGCGAACCCGGCGGTGCGCGTCGCGACGACGTCGTCCGGCGCATCGTCCGCGCGGAAGAAGCGGTCCTCGCCATAATCGTAGAACGGGATCTGCCCCGCGACGCGCCGGCCCATCCGCGCATGGCCGGCGAGCGAGCGGTGTTTCGCGCGCGACAGGGTGAGCCGCGGCACGCCCTTCAACCAGGTGGTTCCAACGATGGCGCCCGCGCCGACGAAGCCGAGAAGTGTCATGTTCATGACCGGCAGCGTTATGACCGAACGGGGAAAATCTCATGACAGTCCGCAGCGCCATCACGCGTTTCCTGATGCAGGAGAATCTGAATTTCCTGCTGACCAACCGCATTCCACGCCGCGTCGCGACGACGTTCATGGGGCGGGTCAGCAAGATCGAACAGCCGCTGGTCGCGCGCGCCTCGATCGCCGCGTGGCGGTTCTTCTCCGACGTCGACCTGGGTGACGCCGCGGAGGCAAAGTACCCGAGCCTCCACGCCGGCTTCACCCGCGCGCTGCGCCCCGGTGCGCGGCCGGCCGATCCCGATCCGGACGTGCTGGCCAGCCCGTGCGACGCGATCGTCGGCGCGTGCGGGCGGATCGACGGCGACATGCTGATGCAGGTGAAGGGCTTTCCCTACACGCTGACCGACCTGCTCGGCGACGCCGCGCTCGCCGCGCCGTTCCGCGACGGCAGCTATGTCACGCTGCGGCTGACCGCGGGCATGTACCACCGCTTCCACGCGCCACACGATGCGGAGGTGCAGGAGATCCGCTATCTGTCGGGCGACACCTGGAACGTGAACCCGATCGCGCTGAAGCGCGTCGAACGGCTGTTCTGCCGGAACGAGCGCGCAGTGCTGCGGCTGCGGCTGGCGCAGGGCGGCTGGCCGGTGTTGCTGGTGCCCGTCGCGGCGATCCTCGTCGCCGGCATCCGGCTCCATTGCCTCGACACCGAACGGTTGTTGCGCGAGGGCGGCCCGCGGCGGATCGCCTGCGCCGTGCCGGTGGCGAAGGGCGCGGAGATGGGCTGGTTCGAACATGGTTCGACCATCCTCGTGTTCGCCCCGCCGGGCTTCGCACTTTGCGTGGCGGAGGGCGAGCAGGTGCGGGCAGGGGTCCCGCTGATGCGCCTGCCGGGGACCGATGCGGGCTTGTGTAACGATCCGGCCTGACGGCGCGCCGCCAAACTACGGCCGACCCAACCGGTTATAAGCATCGCGGCCGGTTTCTGTGGCATGGGGGCGGAAAGTCCGGGCTTTCCGCCCGTCCGAATCCCCGAAAGCTTCCACCGCGATGCGTTATCTCCTGCCGTTCCTCGCGCTCGCCACGCCGGTCGGAGCCGCCGCCCAGACGCCGATCACGCAGGCTGAGGCCGACATCCTCGTGCTCGGGTCGGGCCTGCCGCTGCCGCCCGGCACGCCGGCCTACGGGTCGACGATCATCGACCGCGACCGGCTGACCAACGAGGCGTCCGACCGGGTCGAGAATGTCCTGAAGGACGTCGCCGGGTTCCAGCAGTTTCGCCGCTCGGACAGCCGGTCCGCCAATCCGTCGGCGCAGGGCGTCACGCTTCGCGCGCTGGGCGGCAACGCGTCGGGCCGCGCGCTCGTGCTGCTCGACGGCGTGCCGCTGGCCGATCCGTTCTTCGGCTACATCCCGTTCAACGCGCTCAGCGGCGACCGGCTGTCCGCGGTGCGCATCACGCGCGGCGGCGGGGCAGGGCCATTCGGCGCGGGCGCGGTGGCCGGCACGATCGAACTGGCGAGCGCCACGCGCGCCGACCTGCCGCCCTATTCCGCCAGCGCCTTCTACGGCAGCCGCGATTCGATGAGCGTCGCCGGCGCGGTCTCGCCCGATGTCGGCGGCGGGTTCGTCACGCTGTCCGGCCGGTTCGAACGCGGCGACGGCTTCCAGACGACACCGCGGGACCAGCGTGGCGCGGCCACCGTACCCGCGCGCTACCGCGACTGGTCGATCGGCCTGCGCGGCGTCGCGCCGATCGATGCGGAGACCGACCTGCAGTTCCGCGGGCTCGTCTACGACGACAAGCGCACGCTGCGCTTCGCCGGCGCGGACAGCACCTCGACCGGGCAAGACGCGAGCGTGCGCCTGGTCCACCGCGGGCCGTGGCAGGTCGACGCGCTCGCCTATGTCCAGGCGCGCAATTTCAGCAACAAGGTGATCAGCGCGACCAACCTTCGCCTGACGTTGGACCAGCGCAACACGCCGTCGACCGGCCTCGGTGGCAAGATCGAGATCCGCCCGCCGGTCGGCCCGGACCATGTCCTGCGGATCGGCGTCGACGCGCGGCTCGGCGACGGCGAGCTGTTCGAGGATGCGTACAGCACGGTCACCGGCCAGGTCACCACACGCCGCAACGCCGGCGGCCGGACCAGCACGACCGGGCTGTTCGTCGAGGACGACTGGACGATCGGCCGGCTCGTTCTGACCGGCGGCGTGCGGGCGGACCGCTGGACGATCACCGACGGCTTCTTCCGCGAGCGCCCCGCGGCGGGTGGGGCGGGCACCGACCAGAGCTTCGCCGACCGCGACGGCGTGACCGCGACGGGGCGGGCCGGGGCCCTGTTCCAGGCGACGTCCGCCGTGGCGCTGCGCGTCGCGGGCTATACCGGCTTCCGCCTGCCGACGCTGAACGAGCTGTACCGTCCGTTCGTGGTGTTTCCGGTCACGACGCAGGCGAACGCCGACCTTGGGCTGGAGAAACTCCGGGGCGTGGAGGCGGGGATCGACCTGACCCCAGCGCCGCGCACGCGGATCGGGCTGACCGTGTTCAGCAACCGGCTAAACGATGCGATCGCCAACGTCACGATCGGCACCAACCTGCGCCAGCGCCGCAATGTCGACGCGGTCGTCGCGCGCGGCGTAGAACTGACCGCCGCCGCCGCGCTGGGGCAGGTTTCGTTCGACGCCTCCTACGCCTATAGCGACGCGGAAGTCCGTGGATCGGGCGAGTCCGCCGCGCTGGACGGCTTCGTCCCTTCGCAAAGCCCGCGGCACAGCGGCAGCGCGACGATCGCCTGGACGCCCGCACCGGACTGGTCGCTGTCCGGCACCGCGCGCTATGTCGGCAAGCAATATGAGGACGATCTCGAAACCGACGTCCTGCCCGACGCGGTCACGATCGACGCGGTCGCACGGATCGGCATCACGGCGCATGTCGCGGTCGTTGCTCGGGCGGAAAACCTGTTCGACGAGACGGTGGTGACCCGCAATCAGGGCGGATCGATCGATCTGGGCACACCGCGGACGCTCTGGATCGGTGTGCGGCTGAACTAGGTTGGAGCGTAATTTAAGCGGCTAACATGAGTACCCCCGCGTAGGCGGGGGTCCAGTGCCACAAACGGTATCGCCCGTGGCTCTGGACCCCCGCCTCCGCGGGGGTGCGGGCGCGCTTGGGACGGGGGCACCACCGGCACCCCCGTCCATCAAATCAGGCGGTAACCTGCTCGGCGCGCGGGTTGATACGCGATTCCGCCATTTTGGTCAGCTTGTCGTCGGTCGCATATTCCTCGTCGAGCGTCAGCTTGAGGATCGCGGCGCTGTCCTCGCGGCCGAGCTGGCGGGCCCACGAGATCAGCGTGCCGTAGCGCGTGATCTCATAATGCTCGACCGCCTGGGCGGACGCGATCAGCGCGGCGTCGAGCACCGCCTTGTCGGAGATCTCACCCGCGACTTCGTTGGCCTCCTTGATGATGCCGTCGATCGCCGGGCAGGTGACCGCCTTCGGCTTCTCGTTGTGGAGCGCGAACACCTGCTCGAGCCGCGCAACCTGCGTCTCGGTTTCGCGCAGGTGCATCTCGAACCCTTCCTTCAGGTCGGCGGCGGTCGCCTTCGCCGCCATCTTGGGCAGCGCCTTCAGGATCTGGTGCTCGGCATAATAGACGTCCTGGAGCTGGTGGATGAACAGGTCGTCGAACGTCTTGATGTCGCTGCTGAAGAGACCCATGCCAAATTCCTCGTCTGCCGATGCCGGGACGGCGGTCGGTCTTGGATGCGTAACGATGCTGGTCGCGGGAGGTTTCCGCCTTGTGCCGCCTAAGCCGCGGCCCCGTCGCGCACGACGCCCGATTGGCCGCACCGGCGCGGACCCGGCATTTCGCCGCCGTCATCGAACCGTCGCCGCGCTGTCACGCAACCGACACGGACGCGGGTAAAGCGCAATGGCAGCGCGACCGGGCCGACCCGATCCCGTTCGCAAGAGGGACTGCCATGACCATCGAGAACATGATCCCGAACCCGGTCCGGCCGCGGTCCTGACGATGCCCGACGTCACGCGCCGCGCCCTGATCGGCACCGCAGCCGGCGCCGCCGCCCTCACATTGACCTCGCGCGCGGTCGGCGCAGCAACTGCCCCGAAGGTGCCGCTCGTCATCGCGCATCGCGGGGCCTCCGCGCTCCGTCCCGAACATACGCTGGCCGCCTATGCCAAGGCGATCCAAGACGGCGCGGACTTCATCGAACCGGATCTGGTCGTGACGAAGGACGGCGTGCTGATCGCGCGGCACGAGAACAACATTGCGGAGACGACCGACGTCGCGCGCCACCCGGAGTTCTCCGCCCGCCGCACCCGCAAGACGGTCGACGGCGAGGTGCAGGACGGCTGGTTCGCGGAGGACTTCACGCTGGCCGAGTTGAAGACGCTGCGCGCGGTCGAGCGGCTCGGCAAGGTGCGGCCGATCAGCGCCGGCTATGACGGCCAGTTCCAGATCGCGACATTCGAGGAGATCGTCGATTTCGCGGCGGCCGAGGCGGCGGCGCGCGGGCGGACGATCGGGCTGATTCCCGAACTCAAGCACGGCACCTATTTCGCCGGCATCGGCCTGCCGACCGAGGACCGCTTGCTCGCTGTCCTGGGTGCCCACGCCTATACGAGGCGCGCGCCGGTGGTCGTCCAGTCGTTCGAGATCGCGAACCTGCGCTACCTCCGCACGAAGCTCCGCCGCCCCACGAACGTCCGGCTGGCACAACTGATCGCGGACGGCGACATCCGCCCGGCCGACGTGGCGAAGGCGGGCGGCACCACCACCTTCGCGCAGATGGCGACACTCAAGGGACTGCGCGCGATGGCGACCTACGCCGACATCGTGTCGCCCGGCACCCGCGCGATCATCCCGTTGCGCGCCGACGGCCGGCTGGGCCCGCCCAGCACGCTGGTCCGCGACGCGCATGCCGCCGGGTTGCAGGTCATTCCCTGGACGTTCCGCCCGGAAAACCGCTTTCTCGCCGCCGACTTCCGCAACGCTGCCGGCCAGGACGCCCGCAACCCCGCCGGTTCGATCGCCGAAATGCGGCGCTACATCGCGACCGGCATCGACGGCTTCTTCACCGACGACCCCGCGCTGGGGCGGGCGGCGTTGACCCCTGCAACCTAAATCTTCGTCATCCCGGACTTGATCCGGGATCCAGCTTTTCACGCAAAGTTCCCGCGTCCCTGGATCCCGGATCACGGGTCTTATCGGTTCGCAAGCTCGCTCGACCTACGAAGCCTCACAGACAGCTATAATAACCCGCCCGCTGCATCTTCGGCACGCGCCTGGCGATGTTGTTGCCGTAGCGCCGCGTGAACCCCGTCGGCGAGATCGCGCCGCGCTTCTTGGGCAACGGCAGCACTGCGGCAATCCGCGACGCCTCCGCCATGCTCAGCCGCGACGCGTCGTGGTGGAAATAGCGCTGCGACCCGGCATTGACGCCGTAGGTGCCGATCCCGGTCTCGGCGATGTTCAGATAGACTTCCATGATCCGCCGCTTGGGCCACGTCGCCTCGATCAGCACGGTGAACCACGCCTCCAGCCCCTTGCGGAAGAAGCCGCCGCCCTGCCACAGGAACGCGTTCTTCGCGACCTGCTGGCTGATCGTCGATCCGCCGCGCAGCCGGTGCCCGGTCGCATTGTTGCGAATCGCGCGGCCGATCGCCGTCACGTCGAACCCGTGGTGGCGGCAGAAATTGCCGTCCTCCGCCGCGATCGCCGCGCGCGGCATGTCCGGATCGATCCGGTTGAGCGACATCCAGTCCTTGTCGATCCCGCGCCCGGCGAACGCGTCGCCCAGCATCGTCGCGGTGACCGGCGGCGGCACGAAACGGTAGGCCAGCACCCACAGCACCGACACGACCAGGAAGATCAGCGCGATCCGCAACACGAACCGCACGATCCGTGCAAACGGGGATCGGGACCGGGTCGGGGCGGGGCTGGACGACGCGCTGCTCATCCTGACCGCGTAGCCGATCGTTCCGGCGGCGTCATCCTGTCGCGGACCGATCGGCCGCACCGCTTGCGACACGGGTAAAGTTGGCAGATGGCCATGGTATGATTCTACCCCGACTCCACGCCCTCGCCGTAGCGGCACCCGTCATGCTGGTGCTGGCGCCCGCACCCGCCGCCGCGCAGGCCGCAGACGCCCCGACGCGCCCCTATTGCCCGACGCGGCCCAGCCTGGGTGCGGGCGCGTGCATCACGGAGATCGGCCATCCGATGCTGGAGATGGGCGTCGCGGACTGGCAGCGCGAGACGGACGACGGCGGCCGCACCGACACGTTCCTGACCGGCGACACGCTGGTCCGCGTCGGGCTTGGCGACACGACCGAGGTGCAGCTCGGCTGGACGGCCGTCGGCCATGTCCGCGAACGCGATGCGACCGGCATGGTTGATCGCCGGACGCGGATCGGCGACGTGTCCCTTGCCCTCCGCCAGAACCTCAGCAACCCCGACGGATCGGGGTTCAGCCTCGCGCTCCAGCCGTTCGTGACGCTCCCCGTCGGCCGCCAGCCGATCGGCGAGGGCACCTGGGGCGCGGGCCTGACCGTGCCGATGGGCTATGAGCTGAACGACATAGTCCAGCTGCAGCTGACCGCGGAGGTCGACGCGACGCCGGACGAGGACGGTATCGGCCGCCACCGCGCCTATTCCGCGATCGGCGGCATCGCGCTGACACTCAGCAAGGCGGTCTCCGCCACCGTCGAGCTGTCCGCCGCGCGCGACCGCGACCCGGACGGCGCGCAGACCTTCCTGCTCGCCGCGCTGTCGGGCGGCTACCAGGTCAGCGACAACGCCCAGATCGACTGCGGCACCGCGATCGGTCTGAATGCAGACAGCCCGGCCGTGCGGATCTTCGCGGGCTTTTCACGCCGCTTCTAAACCCCCCAAACCCGTTCGGTTCGAGCCTGTCGAGAACTCAGCGGAACGGTCTCAACAGGCTGAACGGGCTAGATCAAGCCGACTTCAGCCCCGCCAGCAGCGCCGCATATTCCGTATCCTGCGCCTCCCCCTGCGCCACCGACGCCGCCCAGATCCGGTCCAGCCGCGCGGTATCGATGACCTTCGCCGCCTGCGCCCGGTCGATCCGCAGCTGGTCGAGCGCCTCCGTCACCTTCGCGGTCCGCTCGCGAATCGCATCGAGCCGCGACACCGCCTGCTGCGCCACGATCCAGCCCTCGCTGCCGACCGCCGCACCACGCGCCCGCCCGACCGCCGTCCGCGTCGTCGCCGCGGTGGAAGACCATTCCAACGCGGCGTCCTTCAGCTCGGTCTCCAGCGCGGTCACCTGCGTTTCCAGCGCGCTGTCGCCGACCGGGACCGGCGCGGTCACGGTCCGCTCCGGCTGGCGGGCGATCGCCTCGATCGGGCGCGGCGCGAGCGAGGGAAAGGCGGTATCGCCCGCACACCCCGCGAGCAGCGCAAGGGCGGCGCAGGAGAGGGCGGGAAGGGCGGCGGCGCGGGGGCGATATGTCATGCCGCCTTATGCATCATCATTTTACCGTCGCAACGGGGTTGCACGATCTGCATGTGGTGGCTAGAGACCCTCCCACGGCGCACCCATAGCTCAGCTGGATAGAGCATCAGACTACGAATCTGAGGGCCGGGCGTTCGAATCGCTCTGGGTGCACCAACTCATACCGCCGGAAACGGCAGGGCCGGTCCTTTCGGGGATCGGCCTTTTTTATTGTACTGCGAGTTTCGGGGGCGGGGTGGCCAATATCACTCACAAACCCTCCGTTCGTGCTGAGTAGAGACCGAGTAGCGCCACTTGGCGCGTATCGAGGGCTTGTATCGAAGCAGCACTGCGTAGCCCCCTTCGATACGGGCCTTCGACTGCGCTCAGTCCCTACTCAGGGCGAACGGGTGAATAGGATTTGAGTTCGCTGAGGTTGAGTTCTGCAAGAAGCGCAGATCGCGCCACCCGGATTGCATTGTGCAAATCGGGATCACCCAGCGCATCCGGCACGATCCGCTCCGGCCAATAGCGTTCGACTACCCCCGCAATCCGGTCCAGCTTTGCAAAATCCACCAGGAACCGCGGGTCGACCGTCGCCGGATCGCACAGCACGCGCAGCCGCAGACACGCCGGCCCCCCGCCATTGGCCATCGATTCGCGCACATCGACGAACTGCACGGCGCGGATCGGCCCGTTGCCCGCGACCAGCGCGTCGACATAGGTCCGCACGCTGTCCACGTCCTGCGCCTCGCGCGGCAGGATCAGCACCGCGCCGCCCGCCGGCCGCGTCACCAGCTGTGCATTGAACAGGTAGCTCCGGATCGCGTCGGCGAGCGGTACCGAAGCGGCCGGCACCTCGACGATCTCGACCGCGGGCAGTACGGCACGCAGCGCATCGAACGCCGCCGTGCGGTCCGCGAACGCCTGCTCATGCGCGAACAGGATCGTGCCGTCCGCCACCGCGACGACATCGTTGTGGAACGCACCCGCCGCGATCGCCGCGTCCGACTGCTGCCAGAACAGCGTCCGCGCCGGGTCGAGCCCGTGGCGACGCGCGACAGCGCGACTGGCCTGTTCGTGCTGTCGGGCCGGAAAGGCGCCGCCTGGCCGGCCGTAGACGAAGATCTCGACCCCCGGCGCACCATCCGCCATCGCCAGCCGCATATGATTCGCCGCGCCCTCGTCCCCGAACGGGGCGGGGACGGGGCCGTGGACCGCAAAGGCAGGGTCCGCGAACGCCAACCGCAATTGCCCCAGCGTCGCGGGCCATTCATGCGCGCGGTGCGGCATCGTCAGCAGGTTCGCGACGCTCAGGTGGCAACGGCCGTCCGCGCTGTCCGCCGCGGGCGAGACCGTTGCGGCATTGGCGGCCCACATCGCCGACGCACTCATCGCGTTCGCCATCAGCAGGCTGTCGGCTGTCTCTGGCGTCGCCCCGAGCGCCGCCAGCCAATCCGCAGCGGGGCGCGGCTGGGGCAGCAGGATGCCCTGCGTCAGGCCGAGCGACAGCGCCGTGCGCATCTTCGCCACGCCCTCCAGCGCCGCGTCGCGCGGGCGGGACACGCGCCCGGCATTGCCGACCGCCGCCAGGTTGCCGACGCTCAAGCCCGCATAATTGTGGCTTGGACCGACGATCCCGTCGAAATTGATCTCCACCACGGCATCAGCGTGCGACATGAACGAACCCCCCGCCGACCGGCAGTTCCAGCGCACGCGCCGCCGCCGGCTCGACCGCCATGCCGCCCGGTGCCGAGGCGATCCGCCCCCACGCCGCGCGGAACGTGTCGTAATGCCCGGTGGCGAGCAGGGCCGCGCGCCCGCCGTCCGCCGCATCGCCCGCCGCGCGGGTCGCATCGGCCGCACCCTGGATCGTCGCAATCCGGTCGGTCTGCGCCGCCATCGTCGGCCCGCCGTCGAAGATGTCGACATAACCCTCGTGCGCGAAGCCCTCCTTTTCCAGCATCCGCATCGCCGCGCGGCCGGTGGGGTGGGGCAGGCCCAGCACATGGCGCGCCGGCTCGCTCAGCATCGCGAGGTAGACCGGGTCCTTGGGCATCAAATCCGCGATGAACTGCGTCCCGTGCGTGGCGTTGAATTCGTCCGCGTCCTGGAACCCCATGCCGAAGAACTTGGCGCCCAGTCCGTCCCAGAAGGGCGATCCGCCCGCCTCGTCGATCACCCCGCGCAGTTCCGCGATCACCCGATCCGCGAACCGCGCGCGGTGCTGACGGATGAACAAATAACGGCTGCGCGCAAGCAGCAGGCCGAGCCCGCCGGCCCGTTCGCGCGGGTGGAGGAACAGCCCGCCGACCTCCGACGCGCCCTCATAGTCCGTGGTCAGCGACAGCATCTCCGCCTTGAATGTGCGGCCCAGCTCGCGGCTCGTCTGGCTGAGCGTGCCGAGCCGGTAGCTGTAGAAGGAGCAGGTCATGCCGACGCAGCTGAAGATCTGCGCGGTACCGGCGATGCGGCCGTCCTCGGCATTTTCCAGGATCAGCAGGAACAGATCGTCGCCCAGCGCATCGTCGGTGCGCCCGAACGCGGCGGCTGAGCGCGCCAGCTTGGCGGTCAGCGCGGGCCGGTCCGGTGGCAGGTTGGTGAACCCGCCACCGGTCAGCTTCGCCATCTCGTACAGCGCATCGATATCGTCGGTGCGCGACGGGCGGACGAAGAACGTCATGGCCGGCCCCCCGTCGCCAGTCGGTGCAGCACCAGCGCGGACAGGCGCGCGCGTTCGGCCAGGCTGTCGATCATCAGAAACTCCGCATCGCTGTGGATCGCCCCGCCGCGTGCGCCCATCGTGTCGATCACCGGCACGCCGCATGCCGCGATATTGTTGCCGTCGCAGACCCCGCCGGTCGCCGACCAGCCGATCTTCAGCCCCAGCTCCGCCCCGCAATCCCGCACCAGCGCGAACAGCCGTTCCGCGGCGGGATCGAGCGGCTTCGGCGGCCGTCCGAACCCGCCGTGCAGGTGGATTGTCACGTCGTGCGTCGCCGCGACCATCGCGATCGCCGCGTCGAGCGCGGACCGTGCGCGCACCTCGTCCTCCGGGGTCGCGGGGCGCATGTTGATGCGCAGGATGGCATGGTCGGGCACGACATTGTTCGGCCCGCCACCCTCGATCCGCGCGGGGTTGACCGACAGCCGCGGCCCGGCCGCCTTCGACAGCCGCAGCGCCAGATCGGCCGCCGCGACGACCGCGTTGCGCCCGTCCTCCGGATTGCGCCCGGCATGCGCGCTGCGCCCCGTCACGATCGCGGAGAAGTTCCCGCTCCCCGGCCGCGCACCCGCCAGCGTGCCGTCGGGCAGCGCCGGTTCGTAGGTCAGCGCCGCCGCCTTGCCGCGCGCCGCCGCCGCAATCAGCGCCGCCGACCCGCCCGATCCGACCTCCTCGTCAGCGTTCAGCACGACCTCGTAGCCCAGTCGCTCGCGCACCGGATCCCCCTCGATCGCGGCGAGCGCGGCCAGCATGATCGCGATCCCGCCCTTCATGTCCGCCACGCCGGGGCCGTTCAGCCGGTCGGGCGCGCTCAGGCGCGTCGCCTGGAACGGATGGTCCGCGGCGAACACCGTGTCCATATGCCCGGTCAGGAGGATCTGGACGGGGGCCTCGGGCCGGACGCGAAGGTGCAGGTTGGCGCCGTGGGGTTGCTCTGCGCGCGTCCCGTCGGGGAGGACCGCGTCGACCGGCTCCGGGGGCACCAGCGTGATCTCGCCGGGCAGGACGGCGAAGGCATCCGCCAGCAGCCCGGCCATCGTCGCGAGCCCGGCTAGGTTCCGCGACCCACTGTTGACCGCGGACCAGGCGAGGACCTGATCCAACATAGGGGCGGCAGCGGCACGGTCGAGCAGGGCGGTGTGGAGCATGGCGGGACTGTAGGACGGGAGCGGGCGGAGTGGAACCTGCGATGCTGGGGCGCTCGTCTGGGTTGCCTCCCACCCACCGTTTGTCCTGAGTAGGGGCCCCTCGGCTGCGCTCGGGGAAGAGGGTGCCTCGATTTCGCTCGGCATGGACGGAGTTTGGGGTTCAGAGTCTGAAGTTTGAATTGTGCAGTCAATCTAACCACCCCCCAACCCCATTTGGTTCGAGCCTGTCGAGAACTTAGCGCTAAGTTCTCGACAAGCTCGAACCAAACGGGGTGGGCGGCGGGGCGGACAGGCCGGGCAGGGGCGGCAGATTCGGTACGTGGGCAGGGCGGCGTCGGTCACCCCAACCCCAACCCCTAAAACCCGTAAACCAGCGTCGCCCGCCCCAGCGTATCGACCGAACGGTTCCGCGTCGGTGCGGCGCGCTCATACTGCACGTTGTACGAAAACCGCGCCTTCAGCGACCCGATGATCGTCGTGTCGAGCGCGGTACTCGACGTCGCACTGCGGTTGTCCGGTTCTAAGTAGACCGACGCATTCTGGGTCAGCACCAGCTTGGGCGTCACGTTCCACGTCAGGTTGGCCGATCCGCGCCCGGCCAGCCCGCTCTCCTCAGGCAGTTCGACATAGTCGGTGCGGCGCAGCGCGGGGCCGCCTTCGAGGTCCAGCTTGATCGGCCCGGTGCGGAACACGCTGTACCCGATCCCGCCGCCGGCGGTCAGACGCGTGGTGTAGCCGAGCAGCCGATCGCGCTCATATTGCGCGATGCCGTAGATGTAGAGCTGCTCGTTGATCTTGTAGTTCGGCTGGTACGCGGCGTTGAACCGCTCCGTGCTCGTGACGCCGTCGGTGCGCTGGTAATCGACGCGTCCGGTCAGCTTGTGGCGCCAGTCGATCCCGTCGCGGTTCGCCGCCGCGCCGACATAGACACCGAGCGCATCGGTGTTGCCGGTCGACCGAGAGGCGCCCAGCTCGATCGAACCCTTCCAGTAATCCAGCGGCCCGGCGAGCATCAGCGCGTCGCGTTTCTCGCGTGCCTCCCGCGCCTTGCGTGCCGCGACGCGGGCGAGATACGCCTCGTTGATCCGGTCGATCTGCACCGCGGTTTCGGGGTTGGTCGTCTTGGCGAACTTCACCACCGCCGCGACCGCCGCGGGATCGCCGCTGCTGACCGCGGCGTTCACCACCGCGCGGATCTGTTCGGGCAGCACGGGCGGCGCATCCTCCGGCCGGCGCGGTTCGAGCAGCGGGAGAGGCTCGGGCGGCGGCGGCAGGAAAAACACCAGCACGGGGGCAGGCGGCGGCACCGGTGTAACCGGTTCCAGCAACTCGGGCGGCAGGGTCAGCACCTGCGCGGCGATCAGGATCAGCGGGGTCATCGGCTACTCGCGGGATAAATGATCGGCGAACTCGCGTAGCACGTCGCGGTACAATTCTGCCTTGAACGGCACGATCATGTCCGGAAGTTCGCGCGCTTCGGCCCATTTCCAGGCGCGAAACTCCGGATGCGGGGTCTCGATGTCGATTTCGTCGTCTTGCCCCAGGTACCGCATCAGGAACCAGACCTGCCGCTGCCCACGCCACTTGCCGCGCCACAACGACCCGGCAAGATCGGTCGGCAGGTCGTAGCGCAGCTCGCCACGCGACCGCGCGAGGATCTCTACCAGCCGCGCCGGAATGCCGGTTTCCTCCTCCAGCTCGCGCAGCGCGCCCGCCTCCGCATCCTCGCCGGGGTCGAGCCCGCCCTGCGGCATCTGCCAGGCGTCCAGCGTCGTGTCGCGGCGCTGCGCCACAAACACGCGGCCGTCCCGGTTGAGCAGCATGATGCCGGCGGCGGGGCGATACTGGTCGGCGCTCATCGCGGTGCGGCCTGCGCCATCACGCGGTTGGCCTCCGCCTCCGCGATCATCGGTTGCAGCACGGCCAAGCACATCGCCAGATCGCCCTGCGACGACGGAATCGCGCGGCGCAGGCTGATGAAGCCGTGGACGTTGCCGACCGCCTCGCGGTAGATCGTCGGCACGCCGGCCTGAATCGTCTTGGCGGCATAGGCGCGCCCCTGGTCGCGCAGCGGGTCGAGCCCGGCGGTCACCACCAGCGTGGCGGGCATGTCGTGCTGCGACGCGATCAGCGGCGATCCGCGCCAGTCCGCGACGTCGGGCGCGTAGCTGTCGTGAAACCACGCCATCCCTTCGCGCGTCAGGAAATAGCCGTCGGCGAACTGCGCGAACGACGCATATTCGGTGGCCTTGTCGACCGCCGGATAGATCGGCCACTGCGCCACGACCGGCACGTCCGCCGCGCGGTCGCGCAGCGCGAGCGCGGTGACGACGGTCAGCGTGCCGCCAGCGCTGTCGCCGGCCAGCACCAGCGAGGTGATGCCGAACCCGAGTTCGCTCGGTCCCGTCGCGACCCAGCGCGCCGCCGTCTCGCAATCGTCGGGTGCTGCCGGCCACGGATATTCGGGCGCCAGCCGGTAATCGACCGAGATCACCGGCATGTCGAGCGTCCGGGCGATCTCGGCACAGGCCGGCTCGTGCGTCTCCAGATCGCCGATCACGAAGCCGCCGCCGTGGAAGAAGACCATCACCGGCCCGGGGGCACGCGACGGGCGCGGATCGTACAGCCGCAGCGGGATCATGCTGCCGTCGGCGCGCGGGCATTCCAGATCGCGCAGCACGGCGAGCGGCCCGACGTCCAGATCGACCAGCGACCGCGAATCGCGCATCTGCTGGCGTGCGGCGACCGCGCCGATCTCGTGGCTGCGCGGGCCGGGCAGGGCGTTCAGATAATCGAGGAACGCCCGCACGTCCGGGCGCGCGGGCGGCAGTCCGTCGTTCGGATCGGCGGGGGGCTGTCTCATATCGGTCATGCACTTCTCTCCGCAGCGGCGCGTGCCTACCTAGTCCGCGATGCTGCACGTCGTCCACCACCCGGCCTATGTTTCGCCGCCACCGCCGGGATCGACGTTCACGTTCGACAAATACGGGCTGGTGATGGAGGTGCTGGCGAACGGCAGCTATCCGCACATCGTCCACACCCCCGATCCGATGCCGCGCCACTGGGTCGAGGCGGTCCACGACCCCGCCTATGTCGAACAGGTGCTGTCCTGCACCGTGCCGGCCGACAAGACACGGCGGATCGGTTTTCCCGTTACCGAACGCGTCGCGCGGCGGGCTTTGCTGTCGCCGGGCGGCACTTGGCTCGCGGCTAAACTGGCGATGCGGCACGGGTTCGCCGCGAATGCCGCGGGGGGCAGCCACCATGCGCTCTACGATACGGGCGCGGGGTACTGCGTGTTCAACGACCTCGTCATCGCCGCCAACCGGCTGATCGCGGAACGCGACGTCGACCGCATCCTGATCCTCGACCTCGATGTGCATCAGGGCGACGGCACCGCGGCGTTGACCATGGGGCGCGACGACATCTTCACGCTGTCGGTCCATGCGGCGAAGAACTTCCCGGTCCGCAAGGCCGCCTCGTCGCTCGACGTCGACCTGCCCGACGGAGTGGGAGACGAGGCGTATCTCGAAATCCTCGACGAGCATCTGCCGCGCGTGATCGACGGGTTCGCGCCCGACCTGATCCTGTACCAGGCGGGCGTCGATCCGCACCGCGACGACCGGCTCGGCCGGCTGGCGCTGAGCGACGCGGGCCTCGCCGCGCGCGAACGCCATGTGATCGCCGCGGCGCGCGGGATCCCGGTCGCCAGCACGATGGGCGGCGGCTACGGCAACGACCGGCTCGCGGTGGCCACGCGCCACGTCGCGGCGATGACGACGCTGGCGGGGGCTGCGCGCGGATAAGGGCACGCGGATAAAATGCCGGATAAAATGGCGGAGTCAGGCGTTTCCAGCGCCTGTTCGATACGGAGCCGCCCCCATATGACCACCCCATCCATCGTCTGGTTCCGTCAGGACCTGCGTCTGGCGGACCAGCCGGCGCTGGCGGCCGCTGCCCATGACGGGCCCGTGGTGGGGGTCTATGTGCTCGACGACGATGCGCCCGGCGCGTGGAAGATCGGCGGGGCGCAACGCTGGTGGCTGCACCACAGCCTGACCGCGCTGGCCGCAGATCTGAAGAAGCACGGCGTTCCGCTGATCCTGCGGCGCGGCGATGCGGTGGCGGAGATTGGCAAGCTCGCCAAGGAGGTTGGCGCGGAGACGGTCCACGCAGTCCATCACTACGAACCCTGGTGGAAGGTGGCGGAGGACGCGCTCGGCAAGGCGCTGACGCTTAAGCTCCACGGCGGGATGCTGCTCGACGATCCGGACAGCATCCGCACCGGATCGGGCGGCCGCTACCGCATGTTCACCGCGTTCTGGAAGGCGCTCCGCGAACGCATGCCGCCGCCCGAGCCGATCGCCGCACCGCGCAACCTGTCCGGTCCGTCCGGCAAGATCGCGTCCGACGATCTCGCCGACTGGAAACTGCTGCCCACCACGCCCGACTGGTCTCCGGGTTTCGCGGACTGGAAGCCTGGCGAGGCGGGCGCTCATGCAGCGCTGAAGGCGTTCGTGCCGAAGGTTGGCGCGTACGACACCGCGCGGAACCTGCCGTCCGAGGAGGGCACGTCGCGGCTCTCCCCGCACCTCCACCACGGCGAGGTCTCGCCCGCGGCGGTCTGGCACGCGGTGGCCAAGGGGAAGGGCGACACCGAACCCTATCTGCGCGAGGTCGGCTGGCGCGACTTCACGTCGAATGTCATCGACATCCTGCCCGCCTATGCCGACGCGAACGGCCGCAACGCCTATGACGCGATGCCGTGGCGCACGGGCAAGGAGGCCGACGCCGACTTCAAGGCGTGGACCGAAGGGCGCACCGGCTACCCGCTGGTCGACGCCGGGATGCGCCAGCTCTGGACGCATGGCTGGATGCACAACCGCGTCCGGATGGTTGCGGCCAGCTTCATGATCAAGCATCTGCTGCTCGACTGGCGGCGCGGCGAGGCGTGGTATTGGGACTGCCTGATCGACGCCGACTACGGCAACAACAGCGTCAACTGGCAATGGGTCGCCGGGACGGGCATCGACTCCAATCCGTTCGGCCGCATCATGGCGCCGCTGACCCAGTCGCCCAAGTTCGACGCGGCCGACTATATCCGCACCTGGGTGCCAGAACTGGCGGACCTGTCCGACGGCGCGATCCACGATCCGGAGGAGGCCGGGTGCCGTCCCGCCGACTATCCCGAAAAGATCATCGGCCACCGCGAGGCGCGCGAGCGCGCGCTGCAGGCGGTGAAGAAGGTGACCGCGCGCGATCCCGGCGCGTCGGACTGACTTCACCACCCGCAAACCCGCTTCCGCTTGCATCCGATCCCGCACGACGCCACTGAGCGCGCATGACGACCGATACCCCGCGCCGGGGCGACCATCTTGTCCGGGCCGATCGCGGTTTTTCGACCGGGGGCGGGCGGGTCTCACGCTTCTTGGCGCCCGCCTTCCACCGCGTGCTCGACCGCGTCGACCGCGGCCTGGCGGAGGGCGCGATCGAGGCGACGCTGCCCGATGGGCGCAAGCGCCGGCTGGGCGGTCGCAAGCCCGGACCTGTCGCGATCGTCACGCTGCACGATTGGCGGCCGCTGATGCGGCTGATGCTGTCCGGCTCGGTCGGCTGGTATCGCAGCTGGGCGGACGGCGAATGGTCGAGCCCCGATCCGGTGCCGCTTTTCGACCTGTTCATGCGCAACCGCGTGCCGCTCGGCGCCACCGCCCGCGCGCATGGCTGGGGGCGGATCGTCAACCGCTTGGCCCACGCCTGGCGCCGCAACGATCCGCGCGGCGCACGGCGCAACATCGCGTTCCATTACGACCTGGGCAACGACTTCTACGCCGCCTGGCTCGACCCGGGCATGACCTATTCCAGCGCGATGTTCGGCCACCCGGACGAGTTGCTCGAACAGGCGCAGCGCCGCAAGATCGGCGCGCTGCTCGACCGGCTCGGCACGCGGCCCGGCGAGCGGCTGCTGGAAATTGGCTGCGGCTGGGGCGCGCTCGCTGATGTCGCCGCGCGAGACTATCGCCTGACCGTCACCGGCCTCACCCTGTCGGCGGAACAGAAGGCGTGGGCGGACGCGCGCGTGCCGGAGGCCGTCACGATCGCGCTGCGCGACTATCGGGCCGAGACCGGCACATACGATGCGGTCGCCAGTGTCGAGATGGTCGAGGCGGTCGGCGCGGAATATTGGCCGACCTACATGGCCGCCATCGCCCGCGCGCTCAAACCCGGCGGGCGCGCCGCGATCCAGTATATCGCGATCGACGACGCGGTGTTCGAGCACTATGCCGCCAGCGCCGATTTCATCCAGACCTATGTCTTCCCCGGCGGCATGCTGATCTCCGAATCGCGTTTCCGCGCGGCGGCCGCGGCGGCCGGGCTCGACTGGCACGACCGGGTCGGCTTCGGAACCGACTATGCCGAGACGCTGCGTCAATGGCGTGTCCGGTTCGACGCCGCGGTGGCGGAGGGACGCCTGCCGCCGGGCTTCGACGACCGCTTCGTCCGGTTGTGGCGCTACTACCTGATGTATTGCGAAGGCGGCTTCCGCGGCGGCGGGATCGACGTGGCGCAGGTAACGCTGGTGAAGCGCTGAGCCGCTACAGCTTCGGCAGGGTCACCCCGCGCTGGCCCATATATTTGCCCGCGCGGTCGGCATAGCTGACCTCGCACGGCTCGTTGCCCTTCAGGAACAGAAACTGGCACGCGCCTTCGTTGGCATAGACCTTGGCCGGCAGCGGCGTGGTGTTGGAGAATTCCAGCGTCACATGCCCCTCCCAACCCGGCTCCAGCGGCGTCACGTTCACGATGATCCCGCAGCGCGCATAGGTCGATTTGCCGAGGCAGATCACCAGCACGTCGCGCGGCACGCGGAAATATTCCACCGTCCGGGCCAGCGCGAAGCTGTTCGGCGGGATGATGCAGCAATCGGTTTGCCGGTCGACGAAGCTGTCCGGATCGAAATTCTTCGGGTCGACCGTCACCGAATGGACGTTGGTAAAGATCTTGAACTCGTCCGCCACCCGCGCGTCGTACCCGTAGGACGACAGCCCGTAGCTGATGCACCCGTCACGCCGCTGCGCCTCGACGAATGGTTCGATCATACCATGCGCCTCCGCCTGTTCGCGGATCCAGCGGTCGGATTGGACGGTCATGTAGCCTCTTTCTTTCTAAGCCCTCTCCCCNGCCCCCCCCCCGCAACGGTGCGGGTCTAGAAGTGCGGCCGTCTCAAGCCAAACCCCTCTCCCCAACCCTCTCCCCGGAGGGGAGAGGGGGCAGGTTGCGCTACACCACCACGCCCAAATCCCGCGGCCCGAAGGCGTACGGGATGAGATCCGACAGATCATGCCGCTCGATCTCGTCCCCCGTCGCCGACCCGCAATAGACCAGCACGTCGCGCCCGCCGACCTGGGCCGCCTCGTTCAGCACCTGGCGGCAGCGCCCGCACGGCCTTATCGGCGCGGTGCCCTCGATCCGGTCGCCGCGGATCATGCCGCCGACGATCCCGATCGCCACCACATCGCGCAACCGCCCGGCCACGTTCACCGCGGCTAGTGCCACCGTTTCGGCACACAGCGACAGGCCGTAGCTCGCATTCTCGAAATTGGTCCCCGGCACGATGCTGCCGTCGGTCAGCAGCACGGCCGCGCCGACCGCGAAGTTGGAATAAGGCGCATGCGCGTTCGCCGCCGCGGTGCGCGCCGCGTCGATCAGCACCTGTCCGGCGACCTCGGTCATCGCCACCTCAACCACGGATGTGCAACATGCAGATCAGCGTGAACAGTCGGCGGGCGGTGTCGAAATCCACGTCGATCTTGCCTTCCAGTCTTTCTTTCAGAAGCTCCGCGGCATCGTTGTGGATACCGCGGCGGGCCATGTCCACCGTCTCGATCTGCTGCGGCGTCGACGCGCGCAACGCCTGGAAATAACTGTCGCAGATCGCGAAATAATCGCGGATCGGTCGGCGGAACCGCGCCATCCCCAGGATCAGCGTCTCCAGCCGCTCGCCGCCCATCGCCATGATGTCGATTGCCAGCCGCCCCTCCTGCGTGGCCAGTCCAATCCGGAACGGCCCGGCATAGTCCTCGGGGTAGGGCCGCAGCGGACGGAAATGGTTGCTCTCCAGCAGGTCGACGATCGCGACCTGCCGTTCCTGTTCGATATCGGCATTGCGCCACAGGATGGTCTTTTCGTCCAGATCGACGGCGATGATGCGGGGATCGGACATGGCAGCCTTTCCGCCTAGCCGAGCCTGCGGGCCGCCGCAATCGTAGCGCGGCTTATCCACAGGACAGCGATAAGCTGTGGGCGACCGCGACCAAGCCGGTTGAGGGTGCGGCCGAAAGCGCCGATGATGCGCGCATGGCTACTGCATTCCCCTACACCGTCGCATCCCCGCCGCCCGAACAGACGCTGCCGCACAATGTCGAGGCGGAGGCGGCGCTGCTCGGCGCGCTCATGATCGACAACCGCCTGATGGAGGATGTGCAGCTGAAGCTCCGTCCCGACCATTTCTACGAGTCGCTGCACGGCCGGATCTACGAAGCGATCATCCGGATGGTCGACAAGAACATGATCGCCAACCCGGTGACGCTGCGCCCGCTGTTCGATGCGGACAGCCAGATGCGCGAACTGGGCGGGCCGGGCTATCTGGCGCAGCTGACCGGATCGGGCGCCGCGCTGATCGGTGCGCGCGATTTCGCCGCGCAGATCTACGACCTGGCCTTGCTCCGCGCGCTGATCGGCGTCGGCCGCGACATGGTTGAAACCGCGTTCGACACCAGCGAATCGGTCGATCCGAAGGGCCAGATCGAGGAGGCCGAAACTGCACTCTACAAGGTGGCGGAGGAGGGCGGCGAACAGGGTTCGGTCAAGACCTTCGCGCAGGCGACCCGCATGGCAGTCGAGACCGCGGAACGCGCGCTGCAATCGGGCGGGCACCTGTCCGGCATCACCACCGGCCTCGACAGCGTGAACAGCAAGATGGGCGGCCTGCACCGCTCCGATCTCATCATCCTGGCCGGCCGTCCCGGCATGGGCAAGACGTCGCTCGCCACCAACATCGCGTTCAACGCGGCGATGCGGCTGGTCCGCGACCGCAACGACGGGATCGAGGATGCCAAGTCGGTCGGCGCGGCGGTCGCGTTCTTCTCGCTCGAAATGTCGTCGGATCAGCTCGCGACGCGTATCCTGTCGGAGCAGTCGGGGATCAGCTCCGAAAACCTCCGCATGGGCAAGATCAGCCAGCAGGATTTCCGCAACCTGGCGCGCGCCGCGGCCGAGCTGGAGAACCTCCCGCTCTATATCGACGACACGCCGGGCCTGACGATCGCCGCGCTCCGCACTCGAGCGCGCCGGTTGAAGCGTCAGCGCGGGATCAACCTGATCGTCGTCGACTATCTCCAGTTGCTCCAGGGATCGGGCAAGGCCAGCGACGGCAACCGCGTGCAGGAGATTTCGGAGATCAGCCGCGGGTTGAAAACGCTCGCCAAGGAACTGCATCTGCCCGTGATCGCACTGTCGCAGCTCAGCCGCGCGGTCGAAAGCCGCGAGAACAAGCGCCCGATGCTGTCTGATCTGCGCGAATCCGGGTCGATCGAGCAGGACGCCGACATGGTCTGGTTCGTGTACCGCGAGGAATATTACATCAACTTCGCCAAGCCCAAGGAGGCGAGCGCGGGGGAGGGCGACAGCCTGGCCTCGGTCGCGGAGTTCGAGGACTGGCAGCGCAAGATGGCCGACGCGCACGGCAAGGCCGAGCTGGTGATCGCCAAACAGCGCCATGGCGCGACCGGCACCGTGACGTTGAAATTCGAGAGCAAGATCACCCGATTCTCCGACTTGGCCGACGAAAGTTTCCGTTCATTGGAGGAATAGTGCGCGCTTGTATGATGTTGCAGGGGAGTTGAAGACTGGCGATGGCTGACCAACGATCCGCGACCGATGCCGGCGTTCTTGCGCTGCAACACGGCGATCCGCGGACTGCGCGCGGACATTTCCAAACTGTCCTGCGCGGCAATCCGCGCGATGCGCAGGCCTGGCTCTACCTGGCGCACAGCTGCCAGATTTCGGGCGACCTGACCGGTGCCGAGGCAGCGGCTGATCGGCTGCTCGCGCTGGAACGCGGGAATCTCTACGCGTTGCTCATCAAGGGCGAGATCAGGCTTGCGGCAGGCGACGAACGCGCGGCCTCCAGCTACCTCACATTTGCACTGCAATCCGCCACCGCCGCACCGGATGTCCCGCCCGACCTTCGCGCGCGGCTGCGATCGGCGGACGACGCTGTCGTGACGATCCAGGCAAAATTCCGCGCACATCTCGACCGGCAACTTGCGGATGCGGCGGTCGATCCGGCGGCCCAACCGGGCAGGTTCCGTGAGGCGCTGGATATCCTGTCCGGAACTGCGACCGTCCAGCTGCAACAACCGACCAGCTTTTTTTACCCCGGCCTGCCGCATACCAGCTTCTTCCCGACTGGCGGACTCGATTGGGTCGCCGCACTGGAGGCAGCTGTTCCTGCGATGCGTGCCGAGGTCGAGGCGGTACTGGCGCAGGACCACGGGTTCGAACCCTATATTGTCGCCGAACCAAACCGCCCCAACCGCGACCATGCACTGCGGGACGATATTCGCTGGAGTGCGCTTCACCTGTGGCAGGGTGGCGTGATCGTTCCGGCCAACGCGACGCGCTGCCCGCGGACGATGGCCCTGCTGGCCGCGGCGCCCATGCCGGCGATCGCTGGGCGGTCGCCGATGGCGTTGTTCTCGCAACTGCGCCCGCGAACGCATATTCCGCCGCATCACGGCATGCTCAACACCAGGCTGATATGCCATATTCCGCTGATCGTTCCGGATGGGTGCCGCCTGCGCGTCGGCAACGAAACCCGCGCTGTCCGGACCGGGGAAGCGATGCTGTTCGACGACAGTATCGAACATGAAGCGTGGAACGACAGCGACGACGTGCGCGTGGTGCTTCTGTTCGAGGTTTGGCGTCCTGAACTGACGCCGCAGGAACGCGCGGGACTTACGGCGCTGTTCGAGGCACCGGGCAGCTATGGCGCGACCGGCTGACCGCCCTCAGAACGCCGGCTCTTCCCCCGGCAGTTCGCTCACATGAATGCCGCATTCTATCTTGTCCCACCCGCGCCAGCGGCCCGCGCGCGGGTCTTCCCCCGGCCGCACCTTGCTGGTGCAGGGCTGGCAGCCGATCGACAGATAACCCTGCTCGACCAGCGGATGCGGCGGCAGCTTGTGCTCCACGAAATAGGCGTCGAGTTCCGGCTTGGTCCAGCTCGCCAGCGGGTTGATCTTCAGCCGGCCATAGCCGTCCGTCTCGTCCAACTCGAAGCGGGGCAGGGCGGTGCGGGTCTTCGCCTGGAACCCCTTGCGCCCGCTGATCCACGCGTCGAACGGCGCCAGCGCGCGCGCCAGCGGCTCGACCTTGCGGATCTCGCAGCACCCGTCCGGGTCGTAGGACCAGCGCAGGCCAGTGCCGTCCTTCGTCGCCAGCGCGGCCGGATCGGGGCGGTAGACGCGCAAATCGGTGAAGCCGAGCTGCTCGGACAGCGCATCGCGGTACGCCAGCGTCTCGCCGAACATCTTTTGCGTGTTGGTGAAGACCAGCGGCACGCTCCGGTCGATCTCCGACACCAGATGCAGCAGCACCGCCGACTCCGCGCCGAACGACGACACCAGCGCGATGCGCCCCGCCAGTTCGCCGGTCACCAGCTCCCGCAACATGACATCGGTCGCCACCCCGTCGTAGCGCGTGTTGAGCGCCGCGACGTCGGCGGCGGTGAACGCCGGGGCGGTGTCGATCATGTCGATCCGGCGCGCGGCCTCAGCCATGTCGCAACGCCCAGACCGGGCTCCGGCCGTCCGCGGCCTTCTGATACACGTTCGGATAGCGGTCGAGCGTGCGGCCCAGCGCCGCCTCGTCGAGCGGCACGTCGGGCACGAACGAGTCGAACCCGCAGCGCCGCATCAGCGGGATCTGGTCAACGAGCAAATCACCCTGCGCGCGCAGTTCGCCGAGATACCCGGCCTCGCGCAGGATGCGCCCGGCGCTGTACCCGCGTCCGTCGCGGAACTTGGGGAACGCCACCTCGATCAGCGCCAGCCGATCGAGATGCGGCAGCAGCGCGCGCGCATCGTCAGTTGGCTCCAGCCGGACCGCGGTCGCGTTACTCTCCCCGACGAACTCGGCCAGCGGGGCGGGGGGCGCGTCGTGGGCGACGTCGTCACGGAAACGGATCATGCGAACGCACCTCGAAGTTCTATTAGCCCCTCTCCTTCAGGGGAGGGGTTGGGGTGGGGGCGACCTCGCCAAGCCTGCAACATTGGAAGGGTGAGTAGCTCAGCCCCACCCCAACCCCTCCCCTGAAGGAGAGGGGCTTTCGACCGGCTCTTGGGAAATAGCTCACCCATAGATCGCGGCCTTGAACGGTTGCAGGCCGACCCGGCGGTAGGTGTCGAGGAACCGCTCGCCCGGCTCGCGCAGGCCGCGATAGGTTTCGACCGCCTTCTCGACCGCATCGACCACGCCGTCCTCGGAAAAACCGGGGCCGATGATCTTGGCGATGCTGGTGTCCTCCGCCGCCGATCCGCCGAACGAGAGCTGGTAATTCTCCTCGCCCTTCCGATCGACACCCAGGATGCCGATGTGGCCGGCATGGTGGTGGCCGCACGCGTTGATGCAGCCGCTGATCTTCAGCTTCAACTCGCCGATATCGCGCTGCCGGTCCGGATCGGCGAACCGTTCCGTGATCTTTTGTGCGACCGGGATCGAGCGCGCATTGGCCAGGCTGCAATAATCGAGCCCGGGGCAGGCGATGATGTCGGTCACCAGATCGAGGTTCGCGGTGGCGAGCCCCGCGGCGACCAGTGCATCCCAGATCGCGCGCAGGTCCTGCCGCTGGACATGCGGCAACACGACATTCTGGCTGTGCGTAATGCGGATCTCGTCGAAGCTGTAGCGTTCGGCGAGGTCCGCGATCAGGTCGATCTGGTCCGCGGTCGCATCGCCCGGAATACCGCCGGTCGGCTTCAGGCTGACCGTCACGATCGCATAGCCCGCCGCCTTGTGCGCCGCGGTATTCTGGTCGACCCAGTGCGCGAAGCCCGCGTCGCTGCGGTCGATCTCGGTCGGCAAACCTTCCGCGAACGCCGGCGGCGCGAAGAACGCCGCGATCCGGTCATATTCGGCCTGCGGCGGATCGAGCCCGAGCGTCTTCACATGCGCCCATTCCTCCTCGACCTGGCGCGCATATTCCGGCGCGCCCAGTTCGTGGACGAGGATCTTGATCCGCGCCTTGTAGATATTGTCGCGCCGGCCGTAGCGATTGTAGACCCGCAGGCACGCCTCGACATAGCTCAGCAGGTCGGCCGCCGGAATATAGTCGCGGATGACCGACCCGATCATCGGCGTCCGGCCCATGCCGCCGCCCACCAGCACGCGGAACCCGAGTTCGCCCGCCTCGTCGCGCCGCATCTGCAACCCGATATCATGCAGCTGGATCGCGGCGCGGTCCTGCGCCGCCCCGATCACCGCGATCTTGAACTTGCGCGGCAGGTAGCTGAATTCCGGGTGAAAGCTCGACCACTGGCGCAGCAGCTCCGCCCAAGGCCGCGGATCGCCGACCTCGTCCGCCGCAGCGCCCGCATATTGATCGGACGAGATGTTGCGGATGCAGTTGCCCGACGTCTGGATGGCATGCATCTCGACCGTCGCCAGCTTGGCGAGGATCTCGGGCGTATCCTCCAGCTTGATCCAATTGAACTGCAAATTCTGGCGCGTTGTGAAGTGACCGTAACCGCGATCGTAATCGCGCGCGATCGACCCCAGCATTCGCATCTGCCGGCTGTCGAGCGTCCCATACGGGATCGCGACGCGCAGCATATAGGCGTGAAGCTGCAGATAGAGCCCGTTCATCAGCCGGAGCGGCTTGAACTGGTCCTCGGTCATCTCGCCCGACAGGCGGCGCGCGACCTGATCGCCGAAATCGGCGACGCGCGCATCGACCAGCGTCTGGTCGTAGGTGTCGTACTTGTACATCTCAGTTCGCCTTCACTTCGGACGGGGCGTCGGCGTTGTTCTCATGCTGCGCGGGCGTCTTTAGGATCGGAATTTCGGGGTGGATGCCGAATGCGGGATGCACGGTCGGCCCGGCCGCACGGATGCGGTCCTTGATGTGCGCCGGCATCGGGCCGTCCGCGGTCTGCGTCGCGTCGATGACGTAAGGCACGTTCACGCGCAGCGCCTTCTCCTCGGCCGCCGCGATCGCGGGGCCGGCATCGCCCACGTCGACCGCATCGAACAGGTGCAGCGACCAGCCGCTGCCGGTCCACCACGTCACGTCGCCCGATGCCAGGTCCTGGCCGGTCAGGATCTTCATGCGAACGCCTCCGCGGCTTGGGTTGCGATTTGGTGCAGCCGGTCCTGCGCGTCGGACAGCAGCACGACCTGACCCACCACGATGATCGCCGGGCTCATGATCCGCTCGCGCACCGTCATGTCGCCGAGGTCCGCCAGCAGCGTCCGCATCGCGCGCGACCCGGGCAGGGTGCCGCGTTCCAGCACCGCCACCGGCATGCCCGGCGACACGCCGTCCGCCATCAGCTTGTCCGCGATCGCGGTGGCGTTGGCGAGACCCATGTAGATCACCAGCGTGCGACCCTTGCCCGCCAGCCCGGCCCAGTTCTGGTCCGACAGCCCCTTGCACTGCCCCGCAACGAAGCTGACCGCCGACGACCAGTCGCGGTGCGTCAGCGGCAGCATCGCCTCCGCCGCGCAACCGAGCGCGGCCGACACGCCCGGCACGACATCGACGCGCAGGCCGGCGGCACGGACGGCCTCGACCTCCTCACCGCCGCGCCCGAACACGAACGGATCGCCGCCCTTCAGCCGCACGACGACGCTGCCGGCGCGGACATGCGCCACGATCAGCGCGTTAATCCCCTCCTGCGGCACCGTATGGCGGCTGCGCTGCTTGGCGACCGAGATACGTTGCGCCGATGCGGGCGCATGGTCGAGCACGCGGGGATCGATCAACCCGTCATGTACGACGACGTCGGCAGACCGCAGCGCCTCCACCGCGCGCAACGTCAGCAGGTCCGGATCGCCCGGGCCGGCCCCCACCAGGATGACGCGTCCGCGCGCCGCAGGATCGAGAAGATTTGCCATGACCGGCAGATGGGCCACCCGCGCCACCGCCACAATCTCCGATTGCTTGACGGGAGCAAAGCTGGGCTTCCGACCCCGCGGTCAGATGCGCTTTATCTCGCGCACCCTATATCGTCAGGAGGATCGAAGGATGCGGTGATGAAGAGGTTTTTGCTAAGCTGCGCCATGCTGGCCGCCATCGTGACGGCCCCCGTCGCCGCACGCGACCGCCAGACATTGGCCGAACGCGGGCAGGCGGAACTTGCCAAGGCCACCAAGGGCCTGGTCCGCGGCGAATCCGTCCGCTGCCTGCCGCTGTCGTCGGTCCAATCGACCCAGGTTATCACCGGTGTCGGCCTGCTCTACGACGTCGGCGGCGGCCGCAAATATCTCAACGTGCCGCAATCGGGTGCGAATTGGCTCGACTGGAACGTGATCCCCGTCTCGATCCTGTACGGCGGATCGGCCTGCCGGCTCGACGCGGTCCGCCTGATCGACCGCAACACGCGCATGCAGGGCGGTTTCGTGGTTCTGGACGATTTCGTGCCCTACACGCGACCGGACCGGGCGAAATAGGCGGGGAGGCGGGTCGGACCAAGTTCGAGGAATTCGTCACGACTCCAATCCCAACCCCGTTTGGTTCGAGCCTGTCGAGAACTCAGCGCTGAGTTCTCGACAGGCTCGAACCAAACGGGGTGGGGGACCGCTAAGGTGTTCTCAAGCCGGCTGAATGAAGCTGTCCAAGACCCGCTTCCGCCCCGACAGCTCGAAATCGATATCCAGCTTGTTCCCGTCGATCGTCGCCACCGCGCCATAGCCAAACTTGGTGTGGAACACCCGCATCCCCACCGCGATATCCGCCCGCGGTTTCGCCGCAAAACTCGTCGGCGACGTCCGCGCTTCCACCACCCGCGCCGGCCGCAGATCCACCCCGGTCGCGGCCGCCCGCTGCCAGCCCGGACCACGCCCCTCGCTGCGCCCCAGATGTGCGAACGGGTCCTGATGCTCGGACCATTGCGCGCGCCAGAGCGACTCGCCACCCGACATCGTCGTCTCCTGATCGACATGGTCGGCCGGCAGTTCGCCCACGAAGCGAGACGGGATCGACGACGTCCACTGCCCGTAGATCCGCCGGTTCGCCGCGTGGAATATGAAGCATTTCCGCCGCGCCCGCGTGATCGCCACATAGGCCAGCCGGCGCTCCTCCTCGACCGCCGCGGTCCCGCCTTCGTCCACCGCGCGCTGCGATGGGAACACGCCTTCCTCCCACCCGGCCAGGAACACCGTGTCGAACTCCAGACCCTTGGCGGCATGGATCGTCATGATCGTCACCTTCGCCTCGTCCGCTGCGGCGTCGTTGTCCATCACCAGGCTGACATGCTCCAGGAACGCGGACAGCGTCTCATATTCCTCCATCGCACGGGCCAGCTCGGTCAGGTTCTCCAGCCGCCCGGCCGCCTCCGCCGATCGATCCGCCTGCAGCATCGCGGTATAGCCGCTCTCGTCGAGCATCTGCCGCGCCAGCTCCGCATGGCCGAGCGACCCGAGCCGGTCCCGCCAGCGGGCGATATCGCCGACCAGATTGCCCAGCGACTTGCGCGCCGCCCCGGTCAGCTCGTCCGTGTCGAGCAGCCGCGCGGCCGCATAGGACAGCGGCAGCCCCTGCGCACGCGCCACCATGTGGATCTTGGCCACAGCCTTGTCGCCCAGGCCGCGCTTCGGCACGTTGACGATCCGTTCGAACGCCAGGTCATCCGCCGGCTGGCTGATCACGCGCAGATAGGCAAGCGCGTCGCGGATCTCGGCGCGTTCGTAGAAGCGGAAGCCGCCGACGATGCGGTACGGCATGCCGATCGCGATGAAGCGGTCTTCCAGCTCGCGCGTCTGGAACTGCGCACGGACCAGGATCGCGACCTGGTCGAGCGTGCCACCCCCGCGCTGATGCCCCTCGATCTCCTCGGCGATGCGGCGCGCCTCCTCCGGCCCGTCCCACACGCCGACGACCTTGACCGGATCGCCCTGCGCCTCCTGCGTCCACAATGTCTTGCCCAGCCGCCCGCCATTATGCGCGATCACGCCGGATGCGGCGGCCAGGATATGCGGCGTGGACCGGTAATTCTGTTCCAGCTTGATGATCGCCGCGCCCGGGAAATCCTTCTCGAACCGCAGGATGTTCTCCACCTGCGCGCCGCGCCAGGAATAGATCGACTGGTCGTCGTCCCCCACGCAGCACAGGTTGCGCCGCTCCTGCGCGATCAGCCGCAGCCAGAGATACTGGCTGCTGTTGGTGTCCTGATATTCGTCGACCAGCACATATTTGAAGCGCTGCTGATACAGTTCCAGAACGTCGCGATTCGTCTTCAGGATGACGAGCATGTGGAGCAGCAGGTCGCCGAAATCGCACGCGTTCACGCCCCGCAGCCGCGCCTGATAGGCGGCGTACAGCTCCGCCCCGCGCCCGTTGGCGAACGCCTCGGACTCCGCGGCGTCGATATCGGCCGGCACCCAGCCCTTGTTCTTCCAGCGGTCGATCAGCCCGGCGAGCATCCGCGGGGTCCAGCGCTTCTCGTCGATCTCGGCCGCCACGATCAGCTGTTTCAGCAGGCGCAGCTGGTCGTCGGTGTCGAGGATCGTGAAATTGCTCTGCAACCCGACGAGTTCGGCATGACGGCGCAGCATCTTGGCCGCGATCGAGTGGAACGTGCCGAGCCACGGCATGCCTTCCACAGCATCGCCCAGGATCCGCCCGATCCGCTCGCGCATCTCGCGCGCCGCCTTGTTGGTGAAGGTCACGGCCAGGATCTCCGACGGCCAGGCCCGCCGCGTCGCGACCAGATGCGCGAGTCTCGCGGTGAGGGCGGAGGTCTTGCCAGTCCCCGCACCGGCTAGCACGAGCACCGGGCCCTCGGTCGTCAACACCGCCTCCCGCTGCGGCGGGTTCAACCCGCGCAGATAGGCGGGATCGGCGGGCGAGGGGGAAAGCGGCTGGTTCACCCGCGAACAGGTAGGGAACGCGGGCCGCGGGGGCAAGTTTGTTGGGGTTGGTGCGAGACGGGCCGCAAACGCACGCGAAACAGAAAGCCCCTCTCCTTCAGGGGAGGGGTTGGGGTGGGGGCAACAGCACCACACCCACAACCTCACCGGCTTGAGGAGGTCAGCCCCACCCCAACCCCTCCCCTGAAGGAGAGGGGCTAAAGGCGTTCGCGGTCAGTCCTTGGCCTCGTCCTCAGCAACATCGTCTTCCTCGACTGCCTCAACCTTCGCAACAACCGCACCGTCATCACCCCCAACCCAGCGCAGCAAGGTCAGCTTGGCCTTCCCATGCACACGGTCCGTATCCTGCTCGAACCCCTTGGCCGCCACGACCTCCGCCTTGCCCGTCTCGACCGACACCAGCGCACCCGGCGCGAACCAGCCGAGCCGCGCCAGCCGTTCGAGCAACGCGCCGCCGCCGCCCGACAGATAGGGCGGGTCGATCAGCACCAGATCGTACCGCGGTCCGTAGAGCGGCCCGAGCGCCTCGACCCCCTGGCCGCGGATATCGGTCGTGCCCGGCGCGGCGAGCTTGGCGACATTGACCTTCAGCACGTCGAGCGCCTGCCGCTCGCGCTCTACGAACGTCGCATAGGCCGCCCCGCGCGACAGCGCCTCCAGCCCCAGCGCACCGGTCCCGGCGAACAGGTCGAGCACGCGCACGCCCTCGAAACTGCCGAACCGGCTGGCAAGCATCGAGAACAGCGCCTCGCGCGTCCGGTCCGACGTCGGCCGCGTGTCGTCCCCCTTGGGCGATACGATGGAACGGCCGCGCCAGCTGCCGGCGATGATGCGCATGGGTGTGATATCCGATGATGAATGCAACGAGGTGCGTCACGACACCCCCTAAACCGTTCGGTTCGAGCCTGTCGAGAACAGCGCGATCACAAAACCCCACCCGGTTCGGTTCGAGCTTGTCAAGAACGTTGTGCATAGTTCTCGACAAGCTCGAACCAAACGGGGTTAGGGGTGGTCGAAGCGAAGGCTAGTCCTTCAACGTCTTCCTAAACGCGACGAGATCATGCTGCTTGATCTCGTCCACATACCCCGCCGGCAGGTCATCCAGCGGAAACGGTCCATAGCTCGTCCGGATCAGCCGGCTGACTTGCAGCCCCAGAAACTCCAGCACGCGCCGGACCTCGCGGTTCTTGCCCTCGCGCAGGCGCATCTCGACCCAGCCGTTGCGGCCGGTGCGGCGTTCCAGGTTCGCGTCGATCGAACCGTAGCGGATGCCCTCGATCTCGATCCCGTGGATCAGCTCCTCGAGCTGCTTCTGGCTGATGTCGCCGAACACGCGGGCGCGGTACGTTCGCTCGACACCCGTTGCGGGCAGTTCCAGCTGGCGCTTCAGCCCACCGTCGGTGGTCATCAGCAACAGCCCCTCGGTATTGAGATCGAGCCGCCCGACCGGCACCAGCCGCGGCAGCCCCTCGGGCAGCTTGTCGTAGATCGTCGGCCGCCCCTTGGGGTCGCGCTCGGCGGTTAGCAGGCCGGCGGGCTTGTGATAGCGGAACAGCCGGGTGGGCGCGGGCGCGTTCACCTGCTTGCCGTCCACCGTCACACCGTGGAGCGAGGTCAGGATCGTCGCGGGCGTCTCGATCGCCACGCCGTCGATCGCGATGCGCCGTTCGTCGATCATTCGCTCGATCTCGCGCCGCGATGCCACGCCGGCACGCGCCAGCAGTTTCGCGATGCGTTGCGGGTCGCCGGCCTGCTTCTTCAACGCGCGATCGGGTTCGCGCGCGGGCTTGGGCGGGGGCGGCGCGGAGGGGGTTGCGGTGGGCGGAACGGGTGCCGCGGGGCCGGGGCGGCGGGGAGTACGCAAGGGTCAGGTCGTCCGATCTGGAAACGGGTATAAAAGCCGGAAATAAACCGGAACCGAAACATCCGCCAGACCGTCTGATCAACTTACGGCGGGACTCGTGTGGGGGCGTAACGGTCAAATGCTTTTCGGCAAGCGCAAACGCTCGATTCAGCGAATCCTCATCGTCGAGGACGAGCCGCTCGTCGCGTTCGACAACGAACTGTTCCTGCGCGACGCCGGGTTCGACATCGTCGCGACGGTGGACCGCGTGGAAGAAGCACTGGGCTATATCGACGGCGAGGAACTGCACCTCGTGCTGGCCGACATCAGCCTGTCGGACGGCAGCGGGCTGGACGTCGCGCGCGCGGCGCGCGAACGCAAGATCCCGCTGCTGTTCGTGACCGGGCAATGCCCGCCCGAGGCACGCGGCCTTGCGCTCGGCGTGCTCAACAAGCCCTACAACCCGCGCGAACTGGTCGCCGCGATCGATGCCGTCGATGCCAAGATCGCCGGTCGCACAGTCAAGCGCCCGCCGCCGGGACTCGACCTGTTCTAGGACGGGTCGACATTCACCCGATGAATCCCGGTTCCCCCGCGTAGGCGGGGGACCAGCGCCAAGCGCGCTGCCGTTCAAGGCCTCGGACCCGCGGCCTACGCGGGGGAGAACGGCGGATGTCACGTTCGCGGCTGGGCGATGCACGTCGAGCCTTTTAGCCTATAGGCAGGCCCCGTACCGCCGCGGTTGCCGACGGTACGGGCGTGTCGTGACTTGCGCTGGATGCTCCATGCGCACCGAATCTGGTCGCCGCGGCAACTGAAATTCCAGTAGCCGATCGGAGCCGCGTCGTTATGGTCGCCTGATGACAGTGACCCCCCGCTTCGAAGGCCCGCTGGCCGCGATCCGTCCTTATCTTGAGGCCGGGCCAGTCGCGGCCTTTTTCCTGGGCATGTCGTCGGGTTTCCCCTTCGCGATGATCGGCGCGACGCTCACCACGCGGCTGGCGCAGGACGGGATCGACAAGAAAAGCGTGACCGCGTTCACGCTGGCCTTTCTCGTCTACAATCTGAAGCCGCTGTGGGCTTGGGCTGTCGACGGAGTCCGGTTGCCCGTCATCGGCCGATTGGGACAGCGGGTTTCGTGGATGCTGCTGGCCGGCGTGCTCGTGATCGCCGCCGTCCTCAACCTCGCGATCGTCGATCCGTCCGCCAGCCTGATCGCCACGGCGCAGGCTGCGGTCCTGCTGGGGCTGGCCGGTGCGACGTTCGACATCGTGATCGACGCGTACCGGATCGAACTCCTCAAACCGCGCCAGTTGGGCGTCGGCGCGGGCATGTCGCAATATGGTTGGCGGATCGGGTCGGTGGCGGCCGGCGCGCTGGCGCTGGTGCTGGCCGCGCGGGTCGGTTGGCAGGTCGCCTACATGGCCTGCGCCGTGTTCGCCTTGCCCGCGATGATCGTCGCGCTGACGATGGGCGAGCCGGAACGCCACCGCGAACCGGTGGGCCGGCGCGGTCTCGCGGAAATCGCCCGATCGATCTGGGGGCCGTTCGCGGAGTTTCTGCAGAGGCCTGGCGCCACGCTGGTGCTGCTGTTCATCCTGATCCACAAGGTCGGCGATACGCTCGCCAACCTGACATTCCGGCTGCTGTTCGAGGATCTTGGATACACCAACGACGAGGTCGCCATCTACGATGTCGGCTTCGGTTTCTGGGCCTATCTGGTCGGCATCTTCATCGGGGGGATCCTGTACGCCCGGTTGGGGCTGAAACGGTCCGTGCTGCTCAGCCTGGTGTTGATGGCGGTGTCGAACCTGTCCTTTGCGGGTCTTGCCGCGTCCGGGCACAGCAATTGGGCGATGGCCGGCGCGATCGGTTTCGAGAATATCGCGAGCGGGATCGGCGGGGTCACGGTCATTGCCTACTTCTCAGCGCTGTGCGACCTGCGCTTCACGGCTGCGCAATATGCGCTGATTTCCGCGGCGGCGAGCATCGTCGGGCGGCTGGCGACCGGCACGACCGCCGGGGGGCTGATCGAACGGTTCGGCTATGTCGACTTCTACGTGCTGACGACCGCGCTGGCGCTGCCCGGCGTGGTGCTGTTCTGGGTGATGATCCGGGCGGGGCTGGTCGACGCCTCGATCGGCAGTGCCGGCGCCGAAGGCGGGGATCCAGCCTGACCGGATGCGGACCGGGTCTCATCAAACGCCCAACGGATGCCCCAGGTCACAAAACGACTCCGCCAAAGCCCGCGCCGTCTCGCCCGCCACATGGCAGTGCCGCACCCCGATATGCCGCGCCAGCCGGTCATGCCCCGCACGCGGATCGCCGCCCGCCTCGGCGATCGCGGTCAGCAGGCCATGCTCGTCCGCCGTCGTGCGCGGGCAGCAGCAGGGCGCCACCATCAGCGACCGTGCCGACACGCGCGACACCTCCGCCATCATCGCGCGCAGCAGCACCAGCGGCCGGCGGAAACCGTGCCCGAAATGGGTCAGCATCGCGTTGGCGGCATAGGCATCGTCGATCCCGCCCTGCGCCATCCGCCGGATCGCGAACAGCAGCAGCCGGTCCGCCGACGCCGCGGGCATCGCGTGCGGCAGCATCTTGGTGGCTTCGGAAATCTCACTGCGGGGGCCGGGCATGTCGCTGCACTCCATCAACGTCAGGAGCACAACTAAGCATCGTCGCTATTGCAAGTCAATCGCATTAGCAGAGTCGGCGAGGCGATGTCAGTCGGGCGGTGTTCCGTTCGCGGCGAGCACGGTGCCGGCCAGATAGAGCGAGCCGAGCACCACGACATGCGGCGGCAGGGCCGGATCAGCCTCCGCGATCACGCGTGCAAAAGCCGCCGCGATATCGGGCTCCGCATCCGCCCGCACGCCGAGTCCCCGCACCGCGTGCGCCAACACGACCGGATCATGCGTCGCATGGCCCGGCACCGGCACTGCGATCAGTCGGTCTGTCGCCTCCGCCAGCGGACCGAGCACGCCGGTCGCGTCCTTGTTCGCAAGCAACCCGACGATTACCACCAGCGGCCGACCGTCCCAGCGCAGCGCGTGCAGATGTGGCGCGATCGCCATCGCCGCCGCGGGATTATGTGCCCCGTCGATATGCAGGTCCGAACCCGTGGGCAGCCGATCGAACAGCATGCCCCGATCGATCCGCTGCATCCGCGCCGGCCATTTGGCACGCGGCCCGGCCGCGACGAGCGCCGCGTCGGGCACCGCGATCCGCCGCTGATGCCGTAGCATCGCCACCGCCAGCGCCAGATTGCCCGCCTGATGCGCCCCGTCGAGCGCGGGCGGCTCCAGCAGCAACGTGCCATGCGCATCGATATAGCGGACGCCATCCGCCTCCGCCGCGAACGACCACTCGTCACCCGCGCGCAACAAATTCGCCCCGGCCGACCGAGCCGCCCCGGCCACACGCTCCGCAGGTCCAGCCGCATAGGCCATCGTCACCAGCGGTACGCCGACGCGTGCGATCCCGGCCTTTTCCGCCGCGATATCCTCGATCCGGTCGCCCAGGAACGCCTGGTGATCCACCCCCAACTGCGCGATCCCGCACGCCGCGGGGGCCGCCAGCACGTTGGTCGCATCGAGCCGCCCGCCGAGCCCGACCTCGACGATGCACGCATCCGCCGGCACCCGCGCGAACGCCAGAAACGCCGCCGCCGTCGTCACCTCGAAGAAGCTCGGCGAAATATCGCCAGCGCTATCGAGCACCTCCGCCAGCAACGCGGCGAGCAACGCATCGTCGATCAGCGTCCCCGCCAGCCGGATCCGCTCGTTGAACCGCACCAGATGCGGGCTCGTATAAACATGCGCGCTCAGCCCCGCGCCCTCGATCGCCGCGCGCAGGAACGCGCAGGTCGACCCCTTGCCGTTCGTGCCCGCGACATGCAGCACCGGCGGCATCCTGAGCTGCGGATTGCCCAGCCGCGCGAGCAACGCGGAGATCCGCTCCAGCCCGAGGATGTCCGCCCCGGGCGACAGCGACGCCAACCGATCGAGCTGCGCCTGAACCGCAGGGTCGGACGAGATTGCGTGATCGGCCATCGGTTTCGCTCCGGAAACGCGTCGGTTCCCCGGCGCAGGCCGGGGCCTAGGTGAAACGCTCGTCCCTAGGCCCCGGCCTGCGCCGGGGAACGATATGCTGCTTAAAGGAAACGCGTCCTAAGCCGCCTCATCCACGCAAAGATACCCGATCAGCCGCGCCAGTTCCTCGCGCAGCTTGTGGCGGTGGACCACCATGTCGAGCATCCCGTGATCGAGCAGATATTCCGCGCGCTGGAACCCCTCGGGCAGCTTCTCGCGGATCGTCGACTCGATCACGCGCTGCCCCGCGAAGCCGATCAGCGCGCCCGGTTCAGCCAGCTGCACGTCGCCCAGCATCGCATAGGACGCCGTTACGCCACCCGTCGTCGGATCGGTCATCACCACGATATAGGGCAGCCCCGCCTCGTGCAGCATCGCGATCGCGACGGTCGTCTTGGGCATCTGCATCAGCGACAGGATGCCCTCCTGCATCCGCGCGCCGCCGGCCGCGGTGAAGATGACATAGGGGCAGCGGTCCTTGATCGCCGCCTCGACGCCCGCCAGGAACGCGGCGCCGACTCCGAGCCCCATCGATCCGCCCATGAACGCGAAATCCTGCACGCCGACGACCGCACGGCGGCCCTCGATCGTGCCGCGCGCGTTCATCAGCGCGTCGGTTTCGCCCGTCGCGGTGCGGGCGGCGCGGATCCGGTCGACATAGCGCTTGGTATCGCGGAACTTCAGCGGATCCTCGCGCACCGTCGGGATCGGCAGCGGCGTGTAGAGCCCGCCGTCGAAGAGCGCGTCGAACCGCTCGTCCGGCCCGATGCGGCCATGATGGTCGCATTTCGGGCAGACCGACTGGTTCTCCTCGAACTCCTTCTTGAACACCATCTGCCCGCAGGACGGGCATTTGTGCCAAAGCTCTTCGTCCGTCTCGCGCTTGGCGACGAACGGCAGCGACTGGCGGACGCGGTCGATCCAGCTCATGCGATGGCCTCCTGACGGGCGGTTCGGACCGCGGCGGACAGCCCGCCGACATAGTCCATGATCGCGGCGGCCGGGTCGTTTCCGCCGGCATAGGCCGCGGCGATGACCTCGACGATCGCGGAACCGACCACGACGCCGTCGGCGGTCCGCGCGATCGCGGCGGCCTGTTCCGGTGTGCGGACGCCGAACCCGACCGCGACGGGCAGGTCGGTCGCCGCCTTCAACCGCGCGACCGCGGCGTCGATCGATGCGGACGCCGCCTGCTGCTTGCCGGTGATGCCGGCGACCGAGACATAATAGAGAAAGCCCGACGCGTTCGCGAGCACCGCAGGCAGCCGCGCATCATCGGTGGTCGGCGTCGCCAGCCGGACCAGATCGATCCCGGCGGCCCGCAACGGCAGGCCGAGCGCGGCATCCTCCTCCGGCGGCACGTCGACGCAAATCACGCCGTCCACCCCGACATCGCGGCACCGGTCGGCGAACCATTCCGGCCCGCGCCGCACCATCGGATTGGCATAGCCCATCAGCACCAGCGGCACGTCCGGATGCCGCGCGCGGAACCCGCGCACGATCTCGAACAGCGCGGCGGTGGTCGTGCGGCTCCCCAGCGCGCGCAGGTTGGCGAGCTGGATCGCGGGGCCGTCCGCCATCGGATCGGTGAACGGCATGCCGAGTTCGATCACGTCCGCACCCGCGGCGACGAGCGCGTCGAGGATCGCCGGAGTCGCGGCCGGGGCAGGGTCCCCGCCCGTGACGAAGCACACGAGTGCGGCCCGGTTCTGCGCGGCGCAGGCGGCGAAGGTGGTGGCGAGGCGGGTCATGCTCTTCCCCCCTCCCTTTCAAGGGAGGGGGAGCAGGCGAGCGCCGTCATATCTTCACCCCCAGCGCGTCGGCGACGGTGAAGATATCCTTGTCCCCACGCCCGCACAGGTTGGCGATGATGATCTGGTCCCGCGGCATCGTCCGCGCATGCCGCACCACGGCGGACAACGCGTGTGCAGGTTCCAGCGCAGGAATGATCCCCTCCGTCCGGCATAGGAACTGGAACGCGTCCAACGCCTCGCGGTCGGTGCAGCTTTCATACTGCACGCGCCCGGTCTCGTGCAGCCAGCTGTGCTCCGGCCCGATCCCCGGATAGTCGAGACCCGCCGAGATCGAATGACCCTCGGTGATCTGCCCATCCTCGTCCTGCAGCAGATAGGTCCGGTTGCCGTGCAGCACGCCCGGCTCGCCACCCGCCAGCGACGCGGCATGTTCGACGGTGTCGAGCCCGTGGCCCGCCGCTTCGATCCCGACCATCCGCACGTCGGCATCGTCCAGGAACGGATGGAACAGCCCTATCGCGTTCGACCCGCCACCGATCGCCGCGACCAGCAGGTCGGGCAGGCGACCCTCGGCCTCCATGATCTGCTCCCGCGCCTCGCGGCCGATCACCGACTGGAAATCGCGAACCAGCTCCGGGTAGGGGTGGGGCCCGGCCGCGGTGCCGATGATGTAGAATGTGTCCTCGACATTGGCGACCCAGTCGCGCAGCGCCTCGTTCATCGCATCCTTCAGCGTCTGCGCGCCCGCCGTCACCGGCACGATCTCCGCACCGAGCAGCTTCATCCGGAACACATTCGGCTGCTGCCGCACCGTATCGCGCGCACCCATGTAGATGGTGCAGGGCAGGCCGAACCGCGCCGCCACTGTGGCGGTGGCGACGCCGTGCTGGCCCGCGCCCGTTTCCGCGATGATCCGCGTCTTGCCCATCCGCTTGGCCAGCAGGATCTGGCCGATGCAGTTGTTGATCTTGTGCGCGCCGGTATGGTTCAGCTCGTCGCGCTTCAGATAGACTTTCGCGCCCATCCCCTCGGGCGCGTCCGCACGCACCGCCTCGGTGAAGCGCTCCGCATAATAAAGCGGGCTGGGCCGGCCGACATAATGTTTCAGCAGCCAGTCGAGTTCGGTCTGGAACGCCGGATCGGCCTGCGCGGCGCGATATTCGCGTTCCAGGTCGAGGATCAGCGGCATCAGGGTTTCGGCGACGTAGCGTCCGCCGAACTGGCCGAAATGGCCGTCTGGCGATGGCTGCGCACGGTAGCTGTTCTGTATGGTCATGACCGGGCGACCGATTGCAGGAAGGCAGCGATCTTGTCCACATCCTTGACGCCCGGGGACAATTCGACCCCCGACGAAACGTCGAGCAACGTCGCCCCGGTCACCTGCACGGCCTCGCCGACCGACGCGTCATCGAGCCCGCCGGACAGCGCCCACGGCAGCGGGTGGACGTGCCCCTGCAACAGCCGCCAGTCGAACCGCAGCCCGAGTCCGCCGGGCAGGTCCGCCCCGCGAGGAGGCTTGGCGTCATACAGAATCAGGTCGGCCGCCCCGCGATACTTGGCCGCCGCGCCTAGATCCTCCCGCGTCCGCACCGCGACCGCGCGCCAGACGGGCAGGGCGTAGCGTGCCCGCACCGCCGCCACGCGCTCCGGCGTCTCGCCGCCGTGCAGCTGGATCGTGTCGACTCCGGCCGCGACGGCGCGAGTCAGCAGCGCATCGTCCGGATCGACGAACACGCCGACCTTGCCGACACGCGCCGGCGTCCGGGCGATCAGCGCCGCGGCGCGGTCCGGATCGATATCGCGCGGGCTGCGCGGGAAGAACACGAACCCGACATGCGACGCACCATGCGCGATGGCGGCATCCAGGCTGGCCTCGGTGGTGAGGCCGCAAATCTTGGCTGTAGGCATGGGCCGCAGGTAGGGAATGTCGGCCCACTTTGTCAGCCCTTGTGTGCGAATGATGATGGAGTATCGGCCCGGAAAGACTTGACGGACACGCCGCCGCTTCATAGGAGCGACCACCGGAAACGGCCCCTTCGTCTAGCGGTTAGGACGACGCCCTCTCACGGCGTAAGCACGAGTTCGATTCTCGTAGGGGTCACCACGGTTTTTCAAGCACTTAGCGCGCCGCATCTGGTCGGCATTGCCGAACTTCGGTAACGGATCGGAACTATCCGCCTCCGTGTGTCGCTGACCCGATCCAAACGCCGTTCACTGCGCCGCTCTCCTGTCATCGGCCCGGACCCTTTACCCTTCGTCGCCGTGGCGGCTGATCGGCTGCAAGCCTGTTCCAGAATGCAATGCCCAGCCCCAGCCGATAAGCGCGCGCTTAGCCGCCTCATACTCGCAACGCGCGAGCGAGACCGCCTGCAGCGATTTGATGTCGCCGTTCATTTCGCCGAGCCTCGCCATGAGGGTGTCGGCGGCGTCGAACACGCGTCGGACTTCCTGCAACTGCTCCAGCCGCAACTTGTCCGGGAACGCGGGGGCGGTGAGCCGGACGTCCTTCGATTGACACGCTTCCCCGCTGCACCGGAAGTGGGCCGGGAGCATCGCCCAGACCAAGCTCCGGCCGCGGCGGACCAGCTCGGCAATCAACGCCTCGCGATCGAACTCCCGAGACCGGCCGCAGGTGCGACAGATGACCACGAGGTTCGCTTCGATTTTGCGGAGATCGTGAAGAGATCTTGGCGGTCCAACCATGCAGGGAGAGAACGCATAGGGAACACGTGTAGGAAAGCGATTCGCGATCAGCCGTCGTCGACGTCCGCCTCGACGACCCCCACGCCGTGCAGCATGATTGGCGCGAACGTCACAGCAGCGTGCTACAGCAGTGCGCGATCCGTCCGGTGCCCACCTCGCAGTCTGGCACTCGTGAACGCAAACAGCCGGCTGGTTTCCTTGCCCAGCGAACGTGCAGGCGCCCAAAATGCCGCGGCGACTGAAGCGGTTCCTAATCTCGACCTGCCTTGCTATGCAGCGTCTTGCCGGTAGAAGGCCCGACTTGCTTGGGGTGAGTGCGTTGGTGTTATGACGGACAGGAAACGGATTTCGCGGCGCGCCTGCGCGGCCATGTCCCCTTTCCGCTATCCCGGCGGCAAAGCGTTTTTCGCCGAGGCACTACACCATGCAGTTCAGGCCTTGCCAGGCGGAATCACCGCTTATCTAGAACCGTACGCAGGCGGAGCTGGTGCTGCCATCCGGCTTCTCGGCACAAACTCCGTCGACCTCATATATCTCAACGATGCGGACATCCGCGTATACAGCGCATGGCGAGCGATGATCGCTCATAACGCTCGCTTCCTCGATGCCCTGGCGGACGTCGTTGTTGGAATTGATGAATGGTGGCACCACAAAGCCATTGTCGATGATCCTACACTGGCAACGGACGAATTCGAACTCGGCTTCGCCACCTTTTTTCTAAACCGCACGAACAGATCGGGCATCGTTCAGGGGGCTGGTCCAATTGGTGGGTATGCTCAAAACGGGGATTGGAAGCTGGATGTCCGGTTCAATCGCGCAGCCATGATCGAACGGATTAAATGGCTTGGAGCTAACGCTGATCGTATCAAACTATCAAATATGAATGGGTTAAAGTTTGTTCAACAGACATCCAATGAGATCGATCTTGAACGATCACTCTATTTCATAGATCCGCCATATGTAACGGCGGGTTCCAGGCTTTATCTTAACGCCATGAAGACGCGCGACCATATTCTACTAGGTGCATACTTATGCGCAGGCGTTATTCCGCATTGGATCGTGACGTATGATGACTGCGAACTCATACGAAATACGTACAAGGGAGCTCATATTTCGAGGCTAGATGTTCTCTACAGTCTGCAAAAAAAGCGGCTTGAGGGTGAGATACTGGTTACGCCCATTGCAGCCTGAGATCGCCCGCCTTTCCAACCAAGATCGTTGTATTCGATATTTCACGACTTCGCTGCCGAATTTTTCTTCGAGCCGTACCAACATTCAAGCGTTGCCGAATGTCTTGCGGATACTGTCCTAGAATACTAATCAACTCTGCTTTTGATAAATAAATGCAATTATTTAAATTACAGTTTAACTGATCAATATCAGACGCCTCGAAAGGCACTGCGAGTACGCCATGGAACGCAAAGTTCGGGCCTCGTTCGAAAAACTCTAGGAAGCGCGCAATACTGCCACCCCCCATGATCTTCGCCCGCCGATCCGACTGCTGGATCGTCGCGCCAACGAGGTAGGCAGTGGCGTCGCGCGGAACGGCCCCTTGGCGCGTCTGTATCGCTAGAATATCCACTCCCCCGTCATTGGCACCAACCTGGTTGGCCTGAAGCTGTGCAAAACCTTTCACCCGCCCGGTCCCAGCGACCAAGACCATTCGCTCTAGCCTCCGCAAGAACTCCCTTACGTCCCGGCTATCTCCGAAATACCAAACCGATGCCGGCGAGCGAGCAACCATGATCAAGCAGCAAATCCACTCAAACACCTTTGCAAAATCCGTCGTGAACGCTGTTCGATCTTGTTTGGTAATAATGAGGTAATCCGTTTTTGACGAGATCGCCCAAAACAGAACCATCCACGAGTAGGCAATGCTCGCCTCCGTGACCTCCTCCACTGGCTTGCGAATCAACAAAGTTGTTCCGTCGTTGGGTAGGTGAAATGGTGAGGCGGCGCCAAGGGCTGCTTGGCGGTCACGTATCAATTCCAGCATGCCAGTGATAAAAAGGTCTTTAGCTTCTCGGATACCAGCGGCGGGTTCGGCTTCATAGTCTGCACGAGCGTGGGGATCCATGTCCTCCACATACGAGGCCAGCATCTCGCCATCGTCCCACTCAAGGTCATCAAGCGCACAGCTTCCATTAAACAGCGCAAGGAGTTCCACGAGGGGATGCCAGGCGGCAAGCTGCTTCACACCACTGATCGGCTGCAGTTCCAGCCTCACGAGAACAGTGCGCGCAAAATGGCCGTTGCCCCCTTCACGTTTCGATCCGCTACGTTGAGCCGTTCCCCGGCTCGCGTGACTAGCTCGGGATCCAGATCGGTTGGAAGCTCCGTCACCCCGTCCGCAACTGTTTTCGACAAAGTTGATAGACGAACAACCTGATCCAACCAACTGTCCGTCCGAAACCCTGCTTCGTCCGCGGCCGACTCGAAGTCGCCGGTCGTCTCTAAAGTGAGTGTTGCAGACGGTGAACTGAGGATCCTTTGTAGTTTCGGCCGATCGGTTCCCTGACGTTTGATGACGGACGGCTGACCCCCGCTACCAAATAACCACTGCATCATCTTCGCAAGCTGTTCACGATGACTATCCGGGATAGGGTCGTCCTTAACCAATGCTTCCGTCAACGGCGCATCTGTAAGGCCAAGATAGACCCTCGTTGGAGGATTTTGCAGCATTGTGTAAAGATGTGAAAATTCGAGGTTGTTATCGGCGCCCCGCTCCGCGTCCAAAGCTTCCTGCTTCAGGGCCTGCTCAAACACTTTGTAAGCGACGAGGTTTCGCAAGATCAGCTGGCGACTGTCACCAAGTCGCTTGCTGAGATGCTGAATGCGTGTGTCATCATCCCCAGCCCCATTCCTAGTCAACTTCTCGAAAAGCTTCACCGCAAATTTGGCCTTCGCCAGCGCACCCCAAGTTGAGGGGCCATTGATATGCTTGAAGCCAATGTAATCGTCTGCTTCACCCCTCTCCTGAACGACGACTACCGGTAGCTTGCGAGTGGTTTCCTCAGCCAGCGCAGTCATGGGGGGCGGTGTAACGCGCGCTCCGGAAAGCAGGTGGGGCTCACGCAGCGTCTTTACGGCGGCTAACCTGCGGTTGCCTTCGACAATGACATAGCGACCGTCACCGCCTTGGAAGCCGACTAACGGCTCGTATCGTTCGAAACCACGCTCATTGATCGAATTCCATAACTCGCGCAGATCGGCGCGAGCTGCAAGCAGGCCCAATGCTTCTGCTTCGTTCGCGGCATCGATCAAACCGAACCTCGGATTCTCTAAGTCCAGGACTAGAGCGTCGAGCTCCATCTCAGTGATCTGCTTCTCTGACACACGCGCTCCCGGTGAACTATGCAGAGAACCGGACTCCGCAGCCTCGTTGTTATGCTGCCCAACGGCCACCGTCTAGTTTCGTGGGACATGTGGTGAGCCGATGCATTGCCAGCTTCGCCGAACCCATGAGGCCGTCCCTACGGGTTGGACCGGTACCGCACGCCCGGACCGTCCGAGACTTTCAAGAGAAGCTGGTCTGCCAGCGCTGCGCCATCGCACGTTAAGCGGCGGTCCCTCGCGTTGCTACGACGACAGAGGGGAACTGCTACCCCGTTCGCGTAGTCCGCGGGCACGATGTTGAACGCTGGCGCGTGGCGCGATCAACGCCAGCCTGCTTAGCGTGCCAACCCGACAACACCGTCCCGCGGTCACCAGCGATCAATCTGGCGCACGCATTGGTAACGGAGAGAAACCACAAATTGAGTTAACAAATCAGTTTCGGGCCACGCTGCGCCCCATATATCTGTCATCGGCTGCCCTGTAGGGACGCGCCACTAGCGTAAGCTTGGGCAACGAACTGGGGCGCTGGCGGTCACAGGTCCGCGTTGCGGCAATCGTTTGCGCGGTAAGGCGCTGGCGGCTGAATATGACTGGCCGGTCTACTTCATCCTCGGCGCCGGCATCGCTGCCGGGTGGACCGGGTTCGGCACCTTCCGCCTAATCGTCGGCGCCGTGCGCGCCGCTCTCAGGCAGCCGGACGACAAATAAGCCTGAGGATGCCTGCCGGCCCTCCCCAAGGGGGGGTGAAGGGAAAGACCGGCAGGACTGCGCAACCTACCCCCTGGCCGGCTGCGGTAGCGGCACCTTAACAAAGGAAAATCGAATGAGCATCATTCTCGGTGCGCGATCCGTCGCGCGCCTCGTCGGCGTGCATCCGGACCTGGTCCGAGTTATGAAGCGCCCAGCCGATTTGCGGGATGAGCGTGGAAAGCCCCGCCGCAAACCTTCGGGGGCAACATAGCGGCGGGGCAACCCGATGACCAAACAGGGCGGCATTGTCCTTGGGCGCGCCCGCCTAAGATTTCATTACCAGCGCTTGTGCGTATTCCCGGCCAGCGTCGTGGATCCGTTTGCATCAACCGGGATGTCTGCTGAGGTTGGATCGCAAATGATAATTGCGCAGAATGGTTCGTCATGAAGAACTCTGGCGGTACCGCCTACGACGGAGTGGATGATGGACGACGCGATGCTGTTCACATCGATCTGCAAGAAGCTCGAGCGGTCCGCTCGCAATGGTGGGCGGCTGCACCTCACAGCAGAGGAGAGCCGAGCGCTGATCATGCATCCAGCGTACGCCGCCATACTGGAAGCCAAGACCGACGAGCTGATCGCGAGCTGGGGCGGCGAGCGGCGCGTGACGCACGCACCCTGCCAGACCGGCCATGGCACGTCCCCGAAAGCTGAAGCATCCGATCCGCCCCAGTTACCGAACCGACGGGGCCAGCACCCTCCGCGGGCTCCTGATCGGGCTGCTGTAGAAGCCGCCGTTACACGCCGCGCCGCCGAAGTGGTCGCATCGACGAAGCGGCGGCGTGGACCGGCACCACCCGCGGCATGATAGCAGCCGTCCCGCGGCGACGGCGCACTAGATCACAGCCGGCCTTCGGCCTTGAGACGGTCGTATAGCTTTATAGGTTCAGGTGACGCGCTCTGCGGCGTGAAGATCCTGATCGTTCCATCGGGCGCCATCTCGATGCTGCCGATCTCCACGCCCGCCGCCCTGGCAGCCTCGACCGCGTGACGAATGGCCACCTTGCCTGCGTATCCGTGCACGGTGCCGTTCCGGTCCTTGGTCATATGGCATTCGCTCGTGTTGGGTCGGACGCGCATTGCCGCGATACCGGCCACTGATCAACGGCCAGATCACGCCGCGCGCTGGCTATACCAGTGCGGTATGTCGGTCGACTGACGCTTGCGGCAACGCCGGCGCACTAGGCCCGGACTGGGAGGCTGCGGATGCCCGTCATGGAGCGTGAGCACGCGCGCGTGACGCCGGCGAGGGGATCGCGGGTCCTCCCTAGCCGATCCCGGCGAGCGTCGCGGCGACGGATCGATTTTTAAGTTTGTGGGAGGCATCCGCAAACTTTGTGAATGTATCATCTTCGACTCTGTGGCCCAATCGGCGAAAACCCCAACAAACGTTGGGACTTCTCGCCACCCGCCTCACGAAGGCGGCTACCTTCCGCGCGACTCGCTTAAATGGTACAAATCCAGCGGGATTACGGGCCGGTGCGGAATGACGTGCGGCTGGTGCTGGTGATGCTGCGGCTCCGAGCAGCGATGTGGAGGAAACTAGAATGACGACTGCAACGAAAAATGAAGTAGGCTTCGCGGCGAACGGGCTGCCGTGGACGCTGGTCTACGATTTCAACGCGCTTTGCTCGATCGAAGAGGCGCTTGGCGAGACGCTCGGGCGATTGACGGATCTGTCGAGCCCTACCCGCGCGCGCACCGTCTTCCGTGTCGGGCTGGAACACCATCACGGTGTGATGACCGACGCGGAAGCTGGCGCCATCATCCAGGACATCGGGGTCGAGAAAGCGGGCGAGTTGATCGGTTATGCTTTCCAGCTGGCATTCCCGGATCCCGCTGAGACGGAAGATGGCGGCAGTGCAAAGCCGGCCCCTCGGAGGCGGGTGAAGAAGGCCGAGACGTCACCCGCGCGCTGAAGACGAAGATCCGATTGGATGGGTAAGCCCGCCACCCCGACATGATGGTGCAGATCGCCCGCATGTGGTCTGCCGTCGCCCCACCGAAGGAAGGATAGAAATATGTCCGACATCGTAATCGGCTCCCTTCGGGGGGTCGTCGGCCTTGATACGGTTCAGTTCGATACAGGCGTTACGCATGCGCGCGGCGGGCTTGGAATGCTTCAGACGGCGTTCGAGCAAGTCGGTCGCACCATGGAGCGCGTCACTCAGCGGATGCGTAACGCTGCCGTCGGGGTCACGGTTGGCGTAACAATCCCGATGGGGCTGGTCGCCAAGTCGGCCGTGCAGGCCGGAGGCGAATTCGAAGCTGCGATGAACAAGGTCCGCGCCGCAATGCAGGACGCGCGACCTGAGCAGCTGAAGGCCTTAAGCGATCAGGCGAGGCAGATGGGGCCTGCGGTCGGCAAAAGCGCGGTCGAGGCGGCAGAGGGCATTGCTGCACTCGGCACCGCAGGGATGAACACGCGCGATATCATCGGGGGAGGGTTCGCATCCTCGCTGAAGCTCGCTGCCGCTAACAGCGGCGAGGTTGCCGACGCTGGTGCACTCGCGAACGATATCATGGTGCAGTTCAACAAATCGGCCAGCGAGCTGCCCCAGGTCGTGGACCGTATCACCGGCGCGCTGGACGCCAGTAAATACGGCTTCGAAGATTACCGCCTGGCAGCGGCGCAGGCGAGCGGCGCGACAGGTGGGCTCGAACTGACGTTCGACGACTTCAACATCGCGATCGCAGCGCTCTCCACGCAGTTCTCGTCCGGCGCGTCGGCGGGCACCGGTTATGCTTCCATGATCCGTGGGATCGTGGCCCCGACGAAGGAGTCGGAGAAGGCTATGGAGCAGCTCGGCAAGCGGATCGGACTCACCGGCAATATCTTCCTTAATGCCGACGGCAGCATCAAGTCTGTAGCTGACCAGGCGGATATATTGCAGCGATCACTGGCGGGCGTTGCCACGGGCGACCGAGGTAAAGCACTGACCGCTATGTTCGGCGCCGACGGCATGGACGCGGCGATCGCGCTGATGCGGCAGGGCCGACAGGGCATCGAGGACTTACGGAAGACGATTGGCAAAGCCAGCGCGGATAAGAAGCTGTCGATCATGCAGGAGGGTGATGTCGCCGCATCACAGCGCATGGCGGCAGCGTTCGACAATCTGAAGATGACACTTGCGGACTCGGGCCTGCTGGGCGTGATGACCGGCATCAAGAACGCGATCGCGGCTGTCGCGGAATCGTTCGCGCACATGCCGCCCATCATGGCCAAGGTCATCGTGATCAGCGGCGCAATCGCTGCGGCGATGGGACCGGTTGCGCTGGCGATGCTCGCGGTCGGCAAGATCGCGCTGGTCCTCATGGCGTCCAGGCTTAACCCGCTGGCCATAGCCTTTACGGCACTCGTCAATCCGATGGGCCTGGTCGTGTCGACCCTCCTGCGGATGGGCGCGGCCGCGGCGGCGGCGCGGGGCATGACGCTCCTGTCCGCCGCACTTGGTCGTCTGGCACTCCTCGCCGGCCCGATCGCCGCGGTGGCGGTCGCAGTCGGTGTCGTCGTGTATGCGCTGACGCGAAAAGCCGAGGCTTCCGCCGCAGCAACCAAATCCAGCGATGCGCTGACGAAAGCGACCGAGGACTATGCCGAGGCGGCACGTTTGGCCGCGAACGCAACCGGCAAGGAGCGTGACGAGGCACTGAAGAACGCGGCCGCCAAGCGAGAGCAGGCCCGGCAGACCCTTGCAACGGCGCGGGCGCAGCTCGTGCAGGCGCAAGCAACCGTCACGCAGATGGAAGCCGAAGCACGCCGGGCCTACCAGTTGAACAGCGGCCCCGCGGATTACGATGGCGGCATGGGCGTGACCGTCGCGTCTTCGGCTGCGGAGAACACCCGTAAGCAGGCGCTGGCCAACGCAGGTGCGCTGAAGGATGCTATCGCGACCAACATCAAGGCGATCGGCGACGCGGACAAAATAATAGCCGCAGGGTCGGTCGATCTGTCCGGCACCGACCGTCTCGATTTTGGCGATGCCGACAAGAAGCGCACCCGTAAGGGAACGTCCGCGGAGGACATTGCCGCGAAACGTGAGGAGTTGCGGCTGGAGGCTGAGATCGAGGCCGCACGCACCAGGGGCGACGAAGCCACCGCGCGACGTCTGCAGGACCGCCGCGATCTTGTTATGCAGATGCAGGCGTATCGCGATACCGAGATGAGTTCGGCCAATGCTGCGGCGGCCGCAGCGCGTGACATGGCACTGGTCCACCAGGCACGTGCGGAGGCGACGGCGAAGGAACTGGCAGATGGTCGCGCAGCCGTCGAAATCGAACGAGCCCAGTTGACCGCCAACCATGCGCTAGAAGAAAGCCTTCGGGATCAGGAAGACCTGCGCGAGCGCACGGAAGCATACTACGCGCGCACCGCGAATTATGCGGAAGCGGCCGCGGCGGCCGAGGAGGACATGACCCGCCTACAGGAAGCCCGTGCGGTCGTGCGAGCGCGACTTTTAGAACAGGATCAGCGGTCGCGTCAGATCGATCTAGCCAAGCTGCGTGGTTCCAGCGACGAGACAATCAAAGCTCTTGAGCGAGCGGATGAGGTTCAGCGGCGCGCGCGCCAGATCGAAGACGATCAAGGGCTCAATCGTGGCGAAGGGCTGGCGCAGGCGACCGCGGAGGATCTCGAGACGGAGAGGGCGCGCATCACCGGCACCTTCCGCAGCGCGATGTCGGACGGCGTGCGGGCGGCGCTGGATGGGAACCTCAAGAGCTTCGCGCAAGACTGGTTCAAGAACCGGATGGCGAAGGGCATGGAGGACGCGCTCAACAGCCTGTCGAAGCTGATTGAGCGGCTGTTCGCCAACGTGAAGATAGGATCGGGCGGCGGTGGCGGCCTCGGCGGTATTCTCGGGTCGATTGGAAAGCTGTTCGGCGCGGGCGCGGCGGCAGTCGGCGGTGGCGGTGTGTCGAGCGCAATCAGCGCCGCGACTTCGATCGGCAACGCGAACGTGATCGCGCTGCCCAGCCTCAACGTGCCCAAGTTCGCCAGCGGCGGATCGTTCCGTGTCGGCGGACAGTCGGGCATCGATAAGAACCTGGTCTCGATGCGCTTGTCGAAGGGCGAGATGGTCGACATCCGCAAGCCCGGCCAAGACATGGGCGGCACCAGCTCGACGCAGATGCACTTCGACCTTCGCGGCGCGGTGATGACGCAGGATCTGTTAAACCAGATGAACGCGATGTCGGATCAGGCAGCGATACGAGGTGCAGCTGGCGGGGCACGGATGGCCCAGACGAACATCGCTCGGGCGAGCAGGCGTCGGATTGGGGGCTGATGCTTCGCACGGCGTTGCGGTTGGCAGCTAAAGCCCCGGGGGTGTCCTTACCGTGGACACCCCCGGCGGCGACTTCGTCATGTCGTCGGGACATGACATCTTAGCCGGAGGGCTCGATCACAGTGGACTTCGGCGCTCCCTTCCGCACCACCGCGGCGGCTGACGCGAGCAGCGCATTGTGACCGGTCGTGTCGGGGACGCCGGCGGCGGTAGCGATAGCGATGGCAAAGCCCTCGCGGGCGGTCGGATCCGCAAGGACAGGCGATTGGGACAGCAGCTCGATCACCGCGAAGAGCGCGACTTCCTGGTGGAACTGTTTCTCGGCGTTTTGCAGGATCGCCGCTGACACAGCCTGGAACCCCTTCGCCATGATGTCGGCCATCTCGTCGATCCGGTTTCCACCCCGCGCGGTAGCGGATACGGTGTGCCCGCGCCTGCGACCATTTCGGCTCGCGCTCACTGAGCCTCGTCCAGTCGTATGGGTTCGCCGACGACGTCCGGGAATTTGTGGATACACCACACCTGCACGCCGGTCCTCGTGACCACCGTCATGTCGATATCACCGCCAATCCGATGGCGGCAGGACGTGTCGAAGCCCGGGGTCGTGGGCGTAATAGCCGCACGGCGTTGGCGTTCGATCAGAGCTAGGCCGTCGCGTTCCGGATCAAACGATTTCGGGTCTGTTAGATCGCACGCCCGGCCCAGTTGAGCAGCGGCGTCGCTGCCGATCTCGCCGCCCGCCAGGTTCCAGTCGGTTTCGTACCAGACGAACGGTTCGGCGTCGGGAGTGATGATGCCGGCACGGCTCTGGATGATGAACCCGCTGGGGGCTTTCGCGTCGAAATCCCAAGCGACCCCGACCAGTGCCAGATCAAGATCCGCTGGATCTTTTGACGTATCCCGCGCTGTCCGCTGGATCGCGCTACGCATCGCGCCGGGAAGACGGCATAACAATTGTTTCAAACTCACGGGATTGGCCTTGCCCAGCTCTGCATGGATGCTGGCAGGCGGGACGCTACCTGTCACGCCGGCCGCCCACGGGAAGCGACCGGCGGACATGATGATCTTTGGGCTGTTCCCGAGCAGCGTACCATCGGGCGCGGTCGTCGCCCCGTCCGAGATGATGTACCCAGCGCGCGCCCTGCGCTGGATCATCATGTTCAACGCGGTCATGCAACGCGTCGACGCAGGGGAGCGCTGGCAGATCGGCCCCCGGCGATCGCCGACAAAGAGGCCGCAGAGACCCCGATTGCCCCGGCGCTGGCTGCAGCTGCGACACTGCCGAACGAGGCCCCCGCTGCCCCGAGCGCACCGATTGCGCCGACGCCAGTTGAGATGATCGCCACGGCGCCAACGATCAGCGCCGCGGTTCGAAGTGTCTTGGACATGTTAAGCTCCTTCAGTGGTGATGTGGACTAGGTTTGCAGGTGTGCCGATGTTCGCGCTCATGACGCCGGCCCGGCGCGCCGGGTCACAACGCCGTCTTGTTTCCTCAGTCGGATCAGCTCGTTCTCGAGTGCCGCCTTCCTTCTTGTGACGAACGTCGTCAGGTCGACGCCCGTCGCTCGCGCCGCCTCGACGTATGCCGATCCGACCGGATGTCGGCCGCCGGGAAGAAGCGCCAGCGAAAGCGTGCGCAGCTCGGTCTCCATCACCAGGATGGCGTCAGACGAGCGCCGATCCGAAGCGGGTGACGGGGTTGCCGGTTTTGCCGGAGTCCCCGCGTCCTGCCGCGACGTCATGCGTCAGCCCCGTATGCGAGCGTGACAGGGCGCTCAGCGCGCCCGAGATGGGTGTTGGTCTGGTACATTGAAGATTCGTCCTGTGCAGGCAGCCAGCGGCATGGCGGCGGATGAGCCGCCGTACGCCACACGGATCGGCGTGATCCGGGTGGTACGGCGGTCTGCGCTCGTTGATCCTTCGGGAGCTATGGCCGTTTGAATTCAGTCAGAACTTTGATGCCGCGCTGGGCCAGCTGGGGAAACGCAAGGGCAGCGGCCGCGTCCCGCGCTGTTCGGTTGAAAGCTTCCTCCGCAAGCGCGTTGGCAGTCCGTGTGCTCTGGTTCCACGGAAGATCCGGGTCAGTGTGGAAGCAGAGCAAATTCCCGTTGACCGTTGCAGGCCCTCGAACGGTCGCCAGCGCCTTCGTCTGCCTCCCGGGGAAGGTGAAGTGGGGTGTCGCCATGATCCCGGCCGCGATCTGGCTTCCGTCCGTTGCGGTCGCTTTCCACGGCAGCCAGAACTTTGTCGCGGTCACCTGGCCGACGATCATTCCAGTTCGCAGATCAAACGCTGTCGAAGTGCCGGGAGCGAAGGTGATTTCCTCGTTGATCACACTCAGCGGAGCACTCTCGCCGAGATAGTCTAGGTGGATGGCGTCGCTAAACTTCTGATAAGCGACCTTGCCGTCACGATTAACCTTGTGATGTGTTCCCTCGTAGGGGGCTTCCTCATGATAGCGCATAATTACGCCTCGTACGAAAGTCGAACCGGTGCCGAAATCGTTGACGACGGGCGGGTTCGTGCCGGTAGAACGGGGAGAGGGATATTTCCCAAAGTCTTCGTATTCAGCCATCTTTAGTCCTTTCACATTGGTCAGGTTGCTGGGGTCAGCTTCTCGCTTCGGCACGGCCGTGCGCCAGCCCGATGCTGTACCGGTCGTCCGGTTCGTATCTCGGCAGCGGGATCGTCGCGGGGACGGTCAGCCCCGCTGCCCTGAGAGCAGGTGGGTTCGCTGCCAGCGCTGCGCGGACGTCATCGTCGACCGGAAGCGCCGCCCTCGGGATGAGGCCATTCTGAGCGAGGAAGGCGACGATCGGGGAAAGGGACTGCGCGAGGCCGATGCACGCGGGGGACTGCGTCGCGGCCGCCGCGGCCGCAACGGTAGCGTAGGTGTCCGCCAGTTCGACGCCGATGCCGCTGGCGTATTCCCGGAGTTCACGAACCAAATCGTCCGGCGCTGGTGCCAGCTTCGCCCGAACCTTATCCCGACTGTCGTCGGGCCGCTGACGGCTATCGACCAGCTGGCGGCCCAATTCCTTAATTCCGGCCTGCAGTTCCAGCTCGTGCGCCTCGAGCATCCCCAGCGATCCCGATCGCAACAGCGCATCGTCCCCGACGAGCAGCGCCCGCGCGACGGCTGCGCCGTCAGGCCCCAGGCGCCGCCGCTCCTCGATCAGCACACGCAGTTCAGCGGCCTGTTCCTGCGCGCCGGCAAGCGTCGTCTGGATGTGCTGCGTCCGACCCTTGGCCGCTTCGGCGCGCTCGATTTCCGGCGTGATGTCGATCGCCACCAAGTTCGCAGCGACCCCGGCGAGGATCGCGGCGTATGTCATGCCCTCGTCATCGTCGTCGGCTGTGGTCGGATCGAGGGGTTCAATATGGTCGTCGTCGACGGGATCGAATTCGTCGAGGTCGGACAGCTGTTCGGTTCGGTCGGTCATGCTTTCGGCCTTTCGGGGGTGATGTCGGCGAGGTTCGAAGCGCGCGCGCGATCCCAGATGACGTCCGGGTTCGCTGATCCTGATCCGCTTGCTTCGTACCCGGGCCCCAGATCGGGGTTGGGTGTTGCCGCCAGCCCGGCCAGCATGGCGTTTGCAGCCTCGCGCCGCGGCGCCTTCGCCAGCATCGAGACGATGCGCTCGGCCGTCAGATTGCTGTCGAGCATTTCGACGGCCACCTGTTCCCGGCCGGCGAAGTGGGCGCTGGTGAGCACGGTCTTCATGCGGATGCGCTCTTCGGCGCGGATCGTGGCGGCGCGGCCGTCAATTGCCGGGACAGGCGCCGGCGGGCTCGGTTCGCTGGCGGCAGACGGAGCGGCGGCCGTCGGCGCAGGACGGTCGGGATCCGCGCTGAGGAACATCGGCTCGATCGGACCCGTCGTCCCCACGTCCTGTTCGTAAATCAACGCGTGCCGGCGCTGGCGGTTGTGTATGAATTTCACGTGGTGATCTCCTGTGCCGCAGCGCGGCGAGCGTGGTGGTCGAAAAAGGGAGTTCGTTGATCGCCGCCGGGGCGAGTCGGGGCACCGCTCATCGTTGGCCCTCCGCGCGCGTCGCGGGCACGATGCCGAGCGGCAGGTTCGTCTGGTCCGCGGAGACAGCCTTGGCCCGGCGATGAGCCGACGAAAGGCTGGCGCGCAGACTGGCACGGACCAGCCTATCCAGCGCGATCGAGTCCGCGATGCGTTCGGCAAACATCGTGGTTGCGATCGAACTGATTGCCTTCGGCGTCGGCAGGTCCCAACGATCGAGATCCAAGACCGCCTGGTCGATTGCACGGTGGACGATGTCCGCTGGAAACCGATGCAGCAGCCGAAGCATGGTGGCCAGCCAGGCCGTGGCACCGTCGACACCGCGTTCGCTGCCGATGAACTGGTATAGTTCCGACAGGCGGTCGAGCATCCATTCGCGCTCCGCCGGGAGGCAAGCATCCGAAACGCAGACGCTGACAGCGACGAGCTGGCCGAGCTCGCCTCCTGCGGACAAATGCCGCAGGCGTGCCCGATCGGAGGCGAAATCGTTTCCCGGCGCGATCGCTTGCCAGATCCGATCCGGGATGTATGGGGCACCCGTGACGGAACGCGGGATGCGCCGGGGACGCAGCGGGATCACGTTGGTCATGATGTTTCACCTGTGCGTGGGTTCTTTTCCAGCGCGGCGTAGCGAGCGGCATGGGCGTAGAGGGCCGCGTTGCCCGATGTGGGACCGGCCGCTTGCAAACGTTTTATGACCCAGGCGGCCGGGTCGCTGATCCCCCGTGACCGGCAATCGAGCAGCGCTGCGAGCACCGCCCCGTCGCCGAATTCCTTGCGCCATTTTCCGACAAGCCCCCTTGCAGGTTGAGGCTTAGTGCCAGCGTCCGTAAGCAGGGCGACGCCCAGGTCGAATACCTGTTTCACCGGATCCGTCGGCGCGTCAGTGCCCGAAGCGTTAGCTTCGGAACTCTTCTTATTATTCCCTGTCCCTGTCCCTGTCCCTTGCGATCCCACCGGGACCGGATTGTTATCCCGGTGGGAGTCCCGGTGGGACGAACTGTCTATCCCGGTGGGATCATCGTTTGGTCCCGACGGGATGGCTTCTGATCCCGATGGGATGCCGTCGGCATTTTGACGGACCTGTCGACGGCGAACCTTCGCTAGCGATTTCGAGTTAGGTGCCAGGTTTCGCAGCAGCTGGACTGCTGCAGCGATGTCCTCTTCAACCTTCGATGAGTCAAATGTTCCACCCCAGCGACGGGCGTTACCGGCACCGCTCGATAGCCTCTGGAACAGCTTCTCAAGCCAGGACTCGATCGCGATCTCCGCGACGACGGGATGATAGAGGCGGCCGTCGCCGCAGAGGACGAACCCCCGCAAGGCATCTTCCTTCACCTCAGCCCACGTCCGCAGGTCGCGACCCAGACCCGCGGCCTTTGCGAGGGTCGCATCGTCGTTCGTCAGCGACCCGGCCGGGACGACATGCCAAGCCGACATCCACAGGTTCAGGCCTGCACGCCATGCGCCGTCGTTCGGCATCGCGTCGAAGTCGCTGCCGCGCAGGCGCCCGATGTCGATCATCATCCGCGGAAAGTCGCGCAGGTCGCAGTCGAGCGGCGTAAGGGGGGCGGGAGCGGCGGTCATGACCGCACCGCCTGATATTCCCCGAGAAATGATCCCATCGCCGTGCCGGTGCGACCGCCGCGGCGTTTGGCCACGATAAACTCGATCCGGCCCGTCGCTTGCCGAAGGTTGTGGTCCCATTCCGACCATTCGGTCGTATCGGCGTCCGGCTCGGCTTGGCGAAGGTAATACTCAAGTCGGAACAGGAACAGGATGCCGTCGGCGTCCTGCTCGATCTGGCCACTGTCGCGCAGGTCGGGCATGATCGGTCGCTTATCGGGCCGCCTCTCGACGTCGCGCGACAGCTGGGCCAGCGCCAGGATGCCGATCGACTGATCCTTCGCGATCGCCTTCAGCCCGCGGCTCACTTCCGAAACCGTTTCGTAATTGGATCGGCCTCGTGCGTCGGATGACAACAGCTGGAGATAATCCACGACGACGAGATCGAGGGATTGCCCCTTGGCGGCGAGCCGGCGCTTGTATCGCCGCACGATCATCGCCAGCCGGCCGATCGTCATGCTGCCGGCGTCGACGACGTAGAGCGGCATATCTGCGATCTCGCCGCGGGCGCGACACACACGCTGAAGCTGGTCGTTCGAAAGGGAGCCGTCGCGGATATCTTGATAGGGGATCCCCGTTCGCCCGTCGAAGCACATGTCGGCCGCCATGCGTCCGGCAAGTTCCGTGCTGCCCATTTCGAGGCTGACGAACAGGACGCCTTGACCGCCCCGCGCCGCGCCGATCGAGTAGGAGAGCGCGACCGCCGTCTTTCCCATCCCAGGTCGACCGGCTGCGACGATCAGCTGCTTGGGCCGGATCGCCCCGAGGACGCGATCGAGCGCCTCGATCTGCCCGCACGTCACACCTTTGACCGGGTCTCCATATGAGGCCAGCAGCTCGTCGAAGCATTCCGCGCCGGTCGGCTGGTGCAAAGGATCCCGCCGGATCGTCGCGTCGACGATCGCTGCATCGGCCGCGTCCACCACCTGCGCGACAGGCGAGTGCAGATCGCCTGCAAGCGCAACTGCTGCCTCCAGCCCGGTCATCAGCCGCCGACGGTTCGCGAGTTCCGCGATCTGATCCGCGAAATCACGCGCACCGATCAACGCAGCGCTAGAACCTGTCAGCTGAGCGAGGAACCCCGGCTGCTCGACCATGTCAGGGTCGCCGGCCAGCAGAGGTCGAAGGGTAATTGGGTTCGCGGCCTGACCCTGTGCGACCAAATGCAGGATCGCGCTGAAGATCCTGGCGGCGAGAGGCTCGCTGAAATCTTCCGGTGCCAGCCGATCCGCAACCGCGTCAACAAGCCGGTTCTCAATCATGAGGCCACCCAGCAGCGCGAACTCAGCTTCCGGATTGATCACCGCACTTGCGCGCGTGTCGTTGGCTGGCGTCGGTTCGGCCGACCAGGCTTGCGCGCGACTGCTCATGCCTCACCCCGCAGCGTGACGCCCAGCTGCGCGCAAACCTCAGCGAACTGCGGCCACACGAGTTCACCGATCGGCTGTGCTTCACGATCCTGCCAGCGCGCGAGTACGGCGGCGCTGTTGCGGAAAGCCTGCGCTCTGCGCGCGTCATGATCGAACTGTTCCGAAATCGGGGTAGCGCCGATTGGTGATTCCAGAACGGCGGACGCGGTGCTATGACAGGGTCGATCGGAGTGGTAGCCGGTCGTTCTCCCGGAGCGGGCGGCGAGCGCAAGCGTCGCCCCTCCATCCAGTTCGGGCACCGGTCAGGCCGCCAGCGTGACGGTCGGGGCATTCGTGACGAACGCGTCCAAGCTGGCAACGTCGACCAGGGTGCGGCGACCGACCTTGATCGACCGGACCCTCTTCGTTTCGATCAACCTGTAGATACTCGACCGCGATATGCTGAGATATGCGGCCGCGTCATTAATCTGGATCGTTCGCGGCTTGAGAGCCGGAGAAGCGGGATTGGTAGCCATTTGCGTGTCTCTCTGTCGCTGGTCGCATCAGTGCGACTGCGAGAGAGGGTGGCGGCGTAAAAAACCCCGTCAAATTACCCCTGGGGTAATCTCGCGGGGTTTTTCGGAGATGGCCGGAAACCTTTTATTTTGCTCGCTTTTGACGTGAGGAGAGCCGGTATTCTTTCCAGGCTGGTTCGAAGACGTGCTCGCGACCGCCCTCCCATTCTGGCACGGATTTGAAGGCGGCCCATGCCGGTTTGTAACTCGTCAAGCTTTTAGCCGCGAACCAGCTTATCAGTTCATCTTGGCTGGGAACGCGCTGGCGAGCAGCAGGCACCCCCGAAACCCCAGTCTCGCTTTCACCGGGCAGCACCTGCTCGCCGCGCACGTCGTGAATGTCATCTAATGCCGTGCCGGGGAGCGGATTGAGGCGTTGGACTACTTGGGCGGCACGTTGTCTCGGAGCGCCGATGAAGGTGGTGGTGCTGACATCGAAAAGAGCGAGAAGCCTACGCGCCTCATCGTCATGGCACATGATGCCAGTCGCACGCTCGATGAAGATCATTTCCGCCTCATCGAACCCTGCGACTTGCTCGTGTGGGCGGATGTCGCTCGGCAGATCGGAGCCTAGCACAACAGTCCTAGTTTCGAATACGGAGGCGTCCCACTCCTCGGTGGTTGGCAATGTACCATCGACATTTGAGGGTGAGCCGTTCGCATGGCTTCCGCGCCAAAAGGTCGACGGTACTACAGCTTCGTTATAAGTAATTTGAAGCCCACCCCAAGCGACAGTATCAAATTGAGGATATGCAACTCGCATAAATTCGACAGATGTTGTTCGCAGACTGCCGTATATTAGGCGGTCAATAATCTTATCTCTGGCGCGTTGAGGTCCAAAGACGCGGGATAGTTCCTGTTCAAGCTTAGTCAGCTTGAAAGTAAACGCGGTTCCACCGCTGTCATTTAACTGGGGTTGCATCGCCCTGCTCCGCACGGGCGCTCCATAATGTAGACGGGCAGCGCGCGGAGCGGCGCGTTTTCGGGTGCCCCCTATCCCGTCCAAGGCCCAAGATCGACGCATCAGCGCGCCGACGCAAGGAGGCTGCGCGAAGGGCAATGCCGGCTGACATCGTCCATCTGGACCACGCGGACGATCATTGCACGCTCTCCGCTTGAGCAGCTGTCTCACGCTCCTGACGAGCCGCCACCGCAGCGCGTTCGATCAGCCCGGTCAGCGCGCCACACGCTGCAGTGAGGATCCGTTCGTTAAGTTCGGCGTCGTCGACGAACGATTGCTGCAGCAGGATGGCGACCGCGTGTGCCTGTTCCAGATAGACTTCGGCGTTGGGTTCGAAATGCCGGTTGCCGTTCAGCGTCTTGGTGCCATCGATCATAACCGCACCGCCTGACGGACGGCGGCGTGCCCCGATGCTTGGCGCCGTCGAACTCGCGGCAGTTGTCCGACCCGATCGGACGACTTGCCCCAGCCGCTCGCCTCCCTGGGATCGTCATCTTCCGCGTCGTCGTCGTCACCGACGCCCGGCGTCGATCCACCGTTCGCCATGAACGCGACGCTGTCATCGAAGCCTTCGCACCGGTCCTCGTCGCCGTCTTCCCGATCGGCATCACCATCGAGTGCGTCGAGCAGGGCGATGATGCACTCGGCTGCCCGCTCGAGCGTCGCGCGGTCGAAGCGCCTCAGTACGCGCATGTGTGCCAGGCCCGGCATGTCGACGCTGGGCGGGAAGGCAGCGCGGCCATGAATCGCGCCCATCAGAACGATCCTCCCGTCCGGGTGTCGGCGGCGCGAACGTCCTGCGCAGCCGCCTCCAGCCTGTCGGCGCCCTCTTCGATGAGGCAAATGGCATCGCTCAGTTCGCGGCAGGCGGCGGCGACGACGAAAGCAGCATCCCCGTCTTGGCGAAGTGCATCCCGCACGATTGAAACCAGAGTTTCGGCGGCACGAAACATGACGCCAGCCCTTTCAAGGGTGGCTTGTCCCGAATCGAGTCGTTCGAACGCAATTTGGGTAGTTTCCGACGCGCATGCGGCCGGTGTAGGGGAAGTCGCAGCCATGATCGTTCGCTCCATGAACGTTGGTGGTCAGGCTCGGTCGGGTGTTAGCGCACCCGGTCGAGCCGTCTCGCCCGGACTATCCGGGGGAGGGTGGTACGGGACCTAGATCCCGAAACTGTGAAATCGTTGACCGCATCATGCAGCCTTGCTCGGGCGCGTCGCAGCGATCGGGACGACCTTCGCGTCATCCTCTGCAACAATGCCCAGGCCGGCGGCGTGCTGGCGGACGGTGTCCGAAACGTAGGACGGCGAAAGGTGAGCGTAGTGCTTTCGCGTGATCCGCTCGTCCGCGTGCCCGAGCGCCTCCGCGATCACCGCCATCGGCACGCCGCGCAGCGCCAAGCGCGCACCGTAGGTTCGCCGCAGGTCGTGAAAGCCAGCTGGCTCGATCTTCGCGGCCACGCAGGCGGCCTTCATGTAGCGCGTCTGCTGACTGTGCCCCCAGCGCTTCCCATCGCCGCGAGGTAGCAACAGGTCACCAGCTTCGCGTCCGTGAGCGAGCTGCTTGAACAGGCGCACACCCTCGGCTTCGAGATAGACGATTCGTGGTTTGCCAGCCTTGGTGTCGAGCAGCCACAGCGCGTTGGCCTGCTGATCGAAATCACGCACCTTCGCGGCCGTCAGCTCGCCATAACGAGCGCCGGTCAGCAGCGCGGCCTGAACCAGCTTGCGGATGACGGGATCGACGGCGTTGACCACCAGGCGGACTTCCTCGTCCGACAGGTAGCGGAGCTTCGCTGCGTCGACGTTGGCGAAGGGTTTCACGTTGCGCCATGCTTCGGTCGGCAATCCGGTCCGCTCGTCGGCTGCGCGGTTCAACGCAGCCTTGAGCACGGTCAGGTCGCGGTTGGCGGTCGATCGACGCCGGCGGATCGCGTCCTCGGTCACCGTCTCACGCTCGTTCTGCTTCAACGCGAATTTGCCGGTACGCAGCTTGGCAGGCGACGCGGCGCGCGCCCGGTGCCAGTCGGCGACTTGCTTCTGGGTCAGTTGCGCCACCTCAACCGTATCCCAGTCCGGGCGAACGACCGTTTCCACGCGCGAACGGGTCGAGACGATCGACTTACCTCGGAACTTCGCGAGATATTCGGTGAGGGCGTCGCCGACGGTGAACGGGCCCTGCTTAGGACCACCGCGTGCGACCAGCTCGAACCATGCGCGCGCCGCAGCCTGGGCCTGTCGGTAGTCCATGATCTTAGAACCGTCGGCGTCGCTGTCGTCGTCGGCTTCGGCCAGCGTCGTCTTGGCATACCCGCCGGCAGCCCGGGGCTTCCGGTAGCGCGCCACCCACTTCGCCACACGGACGCCGCGGTAATACCCGAGGTGTTCTCCCTCATTGAGCATCTTCCAGTAAGGCTCGGCTTTCACGGGCAGCCGATCGCGGGCCGCGCGGGTGTCGAGCTTCGCATCCTTTACCGTTCGCGCCATTACCGAAATCGCCTTCAAGGTAGCATCTCGGTAATATGCACGCAGGATCAGTGTGACACAACCACGGACGGTTAAAATATAAAACCTTGGGTTTAAGCCAGTTTTTGACTGTCCATGGTTGTGTCAGAATGACCGTTTTGTTCCCTCTCACGGCGTAAGCACGAGTTCGATTCTCGTAGGGGTCACCACCGCTCTTCCCATCACACGCCACATGGATCGATCGCGGACTTCCGTTTGTCGCCTCGCATCGTCGCGCGCTCCCTTGCTTCGAGACCGGCCGTGTCTCGAAGGCGTCATGTCCGGCGATCGTCTTCACCGGCATCCGAACGCACCGGTTCGTACATTCTTGCTTTCCCTCCGCGATCCGGCATTGTGGCGGGCAGCAGGCGCGCAAGACCACATGCAATCGGGACAGGCATCATGATGAACGCGATCGCCACCGTGTCGCTCAGCGGGACGCTGGAGGATAAGCTGCGCGCAGCGGCGGCGGCCGGGTTCGGCGGGGTCGAGATCTTCGACACCGACTTCCTGGCGTCGGCAATGACGACGGCGGAGGTGAAGGCGCTCCTCGACGAACTCGGCCTCGCCTGCGTGCTCTATCAGCCGTTCCGCGACCTTGAGGGCATGCCCGAACCCTATCGCGCGCGCGCCTTCGCCCGCATCGCGCAGAAGTTCGGCGTGATGCGCGAACTGGGCTGCGACCGGATCCTGCTCTGTTCCAACTGCTCGCCTCATGCCCTGCCGGACCGCGACCGGATCGTCGCCGACCTGCGCGAGCTGGGCGACCTGGCCGATGCGCACGGCATCACCGTGGGGTATGAGGCGCTGGCGTGGGGCCGGCACGTCAACGACCACCGCGTCGCGTGGGAGATCGTCGATGCGGTCGATCACCCACGCATCGGCATTCTGCTCGACAGCTTCCATTCGCTGTCGCGCGGCATCCCCAGCGTATCGATCCGTGCGATCCGGCCGGAAAAGCTGGTGTTCGTGCAGCTTGCCGACGCGCCGCTGCTCGACATGGGGCATCTGTACTGGAGCCGCCATTTCCGGTGCCTGCCGGGGCAGGGCGGTATGGACCTGACCGACTATGTCGCCGAAATCCTGCGGCTTGGCTATACCGGCCCGCTCAGCCTGGAGATCTTCAACGACCGGTTCCGCGCCAATTCGGCCGCGATGGTCGCGCGCGACGGCGTCCGCTCGCTCGATGCGCTCCGCGACGGCGCGCGCCGGGCGATCGGGGAGGCACCGGCGATGCCCGCCCGGGCGCAGATCGAACGGATCGCGTTCGTCGAGGTCGCGGTGGCACCGGACGACCGCGATGCGATCACCGCGATGTTGCGATCCGCCGGCTTCGCCTGCGCCGGTCGCCACCGGAGCAAGGCCGTCGAACATTGGCGCTGCGGCGCGGCCGACATGGTGCTGAATTACGAGGAGGGCGGGTTCGCCGCGGCCTACCGCACGACGCACGGCACCGCGATCTGCGCGATGGGGCTTGTCGTGGCGGACGGCGCGGCGACGATGGCACGGGCCGATGCGCTGGGCGTCGCCCGGCATGTCAGCGACATACGCACGATGCCCGCGCTGCGCGGCGTCGCCGGCACTTTGGTCTATGTCCTCGACGTGGAGGCGGCCCGGACGATCTGGACCGACGAGTTCGACTCGGTGGACGACGGCACCGCCGCGGCACCCGACATCGGCGTGACCGCGTTCGATCATCTCGCCGCAACCGTGCCCAACGACGAGTTCCTGTCCTGGCAACTCTACTGGCGCGCGCTGTTCGACGTCCACGGCGCGGGCGCGCAGGACGTGATCGACCCGAACGGCCTGGTCCAGAGCCAGGCGATCCAGAACGCCTCGGGCAGCTTTCGCATCACGCTGAACAGCACCGACGCACGCGACGCGCTGTCCGCGCGGTTCCTCAGCCAGTCCTTCGGCGCCGGGTTCCAGCATGTCGCGATGCGCGTCCGCGACATGGACGTGGCGGCGCGCGCGCTGGCCGATCATGGGCTGGCCCGGCTCCCGGTCCCGCAAAACTATCATGACGACGCGGTCGACCGCTTCGGGCTCGACCCCGCCGCCGCCGCGACAATGCGCGACCATGACATGCTGCTGGACGAGGAAGGCCCCGGCGCCCGGTTCCGGCAGATCTATAGCCGCGCCTTCGCCAAGACATTCTTCTTCGAATATGTCGAACGGACCGGCGGCTATGACGGCTACGGCGCCCCCAACGCCCCGATCCGCCTGGCCGCGCAGAACCGCTTCCGCGCGGAACCGGTCGTCGACTAGGGGGAGACCGAAACGCTGGCCTCACGGCGCCGGAAGGCTTGGTGATTCCCCCCGACACCCGTCCATCCCGAGCGAAGTCGGGGGACCCGTCGAGCGAAGCCGAGACGCCGACAGCATCCATCGGCTGCGCTCGGCATGGACAGGGTTGGTCAGTTGGACAACGGAGAGGCAGCCGCCCCTAAAGCGTCGCCTCGATCGCCCGCGCCGCGGCGTCCGGATCCTCCGCCGCCGTGATCGGCCGGCCGATCACCAGGATCGACGCACCCGCACGCCGCGCGGCGGCCGGCGTCATCATCCGCTTCTGATCGCCCGCATCGCCGCCCGCCGGACGCACGCCGGGCACGACGAAGAAGCCCCGCGGCCACGCCTTTTTCGCCGCCGCCACTTCCGCGCCGGAACACACGATGCCGTCGATCCCGGCCTCGCGCGCCAGCGCCGCCAGCCGCGCGACCTGCGCATGCGGATCGTCCGGCACGCCGATCGCGGCCAGGTCGCTGCCGTCGAGCGAGGTCAGCACGGTCACCGCGACCACCTTCGTCCCCGGCGGGGCGGCGGCCTTCGCATCCTCCATCATCGCGCGGCCGCCCGCGGCGTGAACGGTCAGGATCGCGGGGTCGAGCGGGCGCAGCGCCTGGATCGCCTTGGCCACCGTGTTCGGAATATCGTGCAGCTTCAGGTCGAGGAACACCGGCAGGCCGAGCGCCGCCATCTCGCGCACCCCGGCCTGGCCGTTCGCCATGAAGAATTCGAGGCCCAGCTTGATCCCGCCGACATGGTTGCGGACCTTCGTCGCGATCCCCTTCGCACGGGCAAGGTCCGTCGTGTCGAGCGCGACATAGATGCAGCCGCTCATGCCGGTGACCCCGGGATCAGCGGCGGTGCGGGCGGGGGCGGGGAGTATGCGGTCGGCATCGCCACGTCGACCGGATCCGGAAACAACGGCTCGCGCGTCGCGGCGGGCGTCGCGGCGGCCGGGCGCAGTTCCGCGATCGTCCGTTCCGCGCTGTCCAGCCGGCGGCGCAGGCGCCAGCGACTGGCATGGTACAGGATCGTCGGCGGCACGACGCCGACCAGGTAGGCGAGCAGCAGCAGCACCGGCAGCTTCACGTCCGCCACGATGCCGCCCCACAGGTTCACCTGCGCCGTCGTCCAGTTCTTCGTCGCGAAGATCACCGCGATCACCGCGAGCACCACCCAGAACAGGGTTCTCAGGAATTGCATGGCATCGCCCTCCGCGTCATGCCGCTTCTTCTACGGCGATGCCGCGCCAGAACAAGAGGGCGCGCAAGCGGGCGGGGGAGAGGTGGCCCTTCACCCGATCTCGCGCTCCAGGGTCGCGAACAGCTCGGGGATCGCCGTCAACCGCCCGCGCTCCTCCGCCAGCACCGCACGGAACGCCCGCGTCTTCAGCAGCGCGACATGCCCCGGCGGCAATGTCGTCCCGGCGGGCAGCGTGGAGATCAGAATGTCCACCAGCCGGTCGATCCCGTGCAGCCGCCCCCAAAGATAGTCGTTCTCGCGCCACGCCCGGCTGAAGAACGCGCCGAAACTGTTGAACGCGATCCCCTTCAGCGTCGCCTCCGCCCCGCCGGCGCGGATCGCGCTCGCGTCGTCGGGCGCGATCCGGTCGACCTTCACCGGGTTGAACTCGTCGCGGTGGTCGCCGCGCAGCAGCGGCAGCGTCGCGATGTCGTAGAAAGGAAAGCCGAGATAGGCGAGCAGGATACGCCGCCGCTCGGGCCGCGGCAGGGGCAGCAGCGCGGCGCACAGTGTGGCGTCGGCGCGGTCGTCGATCGCGCGCAGGTCGGTCGCATCGGCCAGCGCCGCCAACGCCGCAGCGGGATCGTCCAGCACGTCCGCCATGTCGCGCAGCTTCGGCGCACGCTGGTCCAGATAGGGAGCGAGCGCCGCGAACAACGCGCTGCGCATCGCCTCGATCAGGTCCGCCGGGCAACCGGGCGGCGGTACGTCCGGCACCTGTTCCGCCACGAACCGCAGCCGCCGCACGCGGAACTCCAGGTCGTGCGCGCGCATGAACTGGACGAACGCCGCATCGTCCGCGCCCGGCCCGGCGATCCCGACCGCGCGGACATGCGTCCACAACGCCACGCGCACCGCATCGCGATCCTGCGCACCGCCCTCCGCGAACAGGGTTGCCAGCCGGTCTATCACCGACGCCAGCTTCAGATGACCGTAACCCGCAAAGGTGAACCCTGCGCGCTTCACCGCCAGCATGTTGGCCTTCGCCCGCCACCCCGCGATCCGCGCCGGCGTCGGCCGCGTCAGGAAGATCGTGCCCCCCAGCGCATCGTCGATCGCGGCCTCCACCTCCGGGCGTACCGCGGCGATCGTAGCGGCGGCATCTGCAATCCGCGCGGACCGCGCCGCGATCGCCTCCAGATTGTCGCGGATCGGCTGTTCGCGCGGAATGTCGGACATCGCGCCCAATATGGTCTGGAAGAAACCTGGCGGCTCGATGCCGTCGCCACCGGTCATGTGGACCGAGCGGATATTGGGTTTCGGATCGATATAGACGAAGCGCCGGTCCACCTCGCGCGCCGCCGGCCGGTTGCGCAACGCCTCGATCGCCGGGCGGAACGGCGCGTTGCTCAGCACCGATCCGTCGATCAGCACCGCGCTCTCCACCGCGTCGATCGCCGCCAGCCGGGGCAGGGCGCGCGTCAGGAACGCACCACGCCCCGGCCAGTCCTGCCCGCGCTCCGCCAGCACCGCATCCAACTCGCCCACCGTGAACGGCGGGAACGCCCCCGGAAAACTCGCCGTCGCACGCCCCGCGAACACCAGCGCCGGGATCTCGCCGAGCCCCGCACCATCCTCATCACGTGTCGAGAAAGCCAGCGTAAGGCGATGTTCCGTCTCGACAATCTCCGGCGGCGAATGCAGCGTGAGCCGCTCCGGATGCCCGCGGAAATCGGTGACCGTCACGAACAGGTCGAGCGGGTGCCCGTCGGGTAGCAGCGACCGCCCGTCACCCGTGCCCGCCATCGCCCCCATCGCGTCGAGCAGCAGCGTCGTGAACCGCGCACCCCCGAACGGCGGCGCGAACCACCGCGCCTGCACGAACTGGATCAGCTTCGCGCGCACCTCCGCCTGCACCGCCGGGTCCAGCGTCTCGGTCGCCGCGCGCCCGGCGGCATAACGCGCGAGCGGCGACGCCCACAGCCGCGACAGCCGCTTCGATATCGCGCCGGCTGGCCGGTCGTCCGCCATTAGCCGGTCGACATCCGCATTGTTCAGCCACAGGTCGGTCAGCGGATCCAGCGACTGCCCGGTCGCGATCGCCTGGCCCAGGAAGATCCCGTTGATCCCGCCCGCGCTCGCCCCCGCGACGATATCGACCAGCACGCGCAACCGCGTGCCGGTCGCCGCCTCGATCTCGCCGATCAGGTCGCGGTACACCGCCTCGCTCGCGCCATCCGCCGCCTCGCCCGCATGATAGGCGCGGCTCGCGCGGGCGAGATGCCAGATCTCGCGCGTGATGCCGTGCATGTACACCGCCAGGCTGATCCCGCCGTAGCAGACCAGCGCCAGCCTCAGTTCCTTCTCCCGCATGACCGGCAAGGTGGCACGCCGCGTGCCTGAGCGAAAGTGCCTCGACCGCACCGCGCCACGCGGTCAGGACTGGAAACCCGTCCCGTTCCCCGCTACGTTCCTATTTCGTTCCAACTGGAGTTTGCATGGCCAAGCCGCAGAAGCGTTATGTCTGCCAATCCTGCGGGGCGGTGGCGAACAAGTGGCAGGGGCAGTGCGTCGACTGCCTGCAATGGAACACGCTGGTCGAGGATGCGGGCGGGGCCAAGACGCCTTTCTCCGCCAAGCACAACCTGCGCGGCGGCGGCAACCTCGTCATGATGTCCGCGCTCGACACCGACGTCGCGCTGCCCGAACGGATGCCGACCGGAATCGCCGAGTTCGACCGTGCGCTCGGCGGCGGGTTCGTGGCCGGGTCCGCCACGCTGATCGGCGGTGATCCGGGCATCGGCAAGTCGACGCTGCTCCTACAGGCCGCGGCGAAACTCGCGCTGGCCGGCAAGTCGGTCGCCTATGTCTCGGGCGAGGAAGCCGCCGATCAGGTCCGGCTTCGCGCCCGCCGGTTGGGTTGCGGCAACGCGCCGGTGCAGCTCGGCGCGGCGACCTCGGTCCGCGATATCCTCACCACGCTGGAACGCGCCGAGGCGCCCGACATGCTCGTCATCGACTCGATCCAGACGATGCACAGCGACCTGATCGAGGGTGCGCCCGGCACGGTCAGCCAGGTCCGCGCGTCTGCCCACGAACTGGTCCGCTATGCCAAGGAAAGCGGCTGCGCGCTCGTGCTCGTCGGCCATGTGACCAAGGATGGATCGATCGCCGGCCCGCGTGTGCTCGAACATATGGTCGACACCGTGCTGTCGTTCGAAGGCGAACGCAGCCACCAGTACCGCATCCTGCGCGCCATCAAGAACCGCTTCGGCGGCACCGACGAGATCGGCGTGTTCGCGATGGCCGAGGCCGGGCTGGACGAAGTCTCGAACCCGTCCGCTTTGTTCCTCACGACGCGCGGCGAATCGGTGTCCGGCGCGGCGGTGTTCCCGGCGATGGAGGGCACGCGCCCCGTGCTGGTCGAAATCCAGGCACTCGTCGTGCGGCTCGCCTCCGGCGCCACCCCGCGCCGCGCGGTCGTAGGCTGGGATTCGGGGCGGCTCGCCATGATTTTGGCCGTGCTAGAGGCGCGCTGCGGGCTCAGTTTCTCGACCGCCGAGGTCTATCTCAACATCGCCGGCGGCTACCGCGTCATCGATCCCGCCGCCGACCTGGCGGTTGCGGCCGCGCTCGTCTCGGCGTTGGCGGAACAGCCGATCCCGTCCGAAATGGTCGCGTTCGGCGAGGTGTCGCTGTCCGGCGAGGTCCGCCCCGTGGCCCATGGTGGGCTGCGGCTGAAGGAGGCCGCCAAGCTCGGTTTCACCCAGGCGCTCGTGCCCGCGTCGCTGGCGGAGGCGCCCTCCGGCCTGTCGATGCGCGGCTACTCGACGCTCGCCGCCCTCGTTGACCGGCTGCTGGGTCGGGGTTAGCGGTAGGCGCATGCCAGCGCTCACCGCCCTCGATATCGTCGTGATCCTGCTCGTCGGCGGCGGCGCGGTTCTCGGCATCCTGCGCGGCTTCGTGACCGAAGTGCTTTCGCTGTTCGCCTGGGTCGCCGCGATCCTGGCACTCAAATTCTTCCATCCCGCGCTGGCCGAGTTGCTCGTCGGCCCGGTCGGCACGCGCGCCGGGGCCTCCGTCCTTGCCTTTGCGCTGATCTTCCTCGTCGTGTTCGCCGGCGGCAAACTCGTCGCCCGCGCGCTCGGCCGCCGGACGCGACAATCGGTCCTCGGCCCGCTCGACCGCCTGCTCGGCTTCGGCTTCGGCGCTCTGAAAGGCCTGATCGGCGCGACCTTGCTCTTCCTGGCCGTAACGCTGGTCTACGACACGCTCTACGGCGGTGCCGCAACCCGCCCCGACTGGATCCGCGACTCTCGCAGCTATTCTCTCCTCAACGCGAGCGGCAAGGCGATCGTGGACTATGTCGCCGCCCGCCGGAAACTGGACCCGAAGCCGGCGACAACTGAGTAGCCCAAGACTCCCTCCCCCCACCGGGGGGAGGGTCGGGGTGGGGGGCTTCGGCTCAGGCCGACGGTGTTCCAGGAGGCCATGCAGTAAGGAAAAGCGAACGTCGGGACCGGTCGCCGAACCTCCACAAAAGGCAATCAACCACCCAGCCAATCCCCCCACCCAACCCTCCCCCCGGTGGGTGGAGGGCTATGCGCTGTCCCTTCGACGCCCTACATACCGGCCCATGTCAGCACCGCTCTACAACCAGACCATCCTCCGCCTTGCGACGAGCATTCCCCATCAGGTCCGGCTCGACGCCCCCGACGGCACATCCGAGAAACGATCGCCCGTTTGCGGGAGCCGGATCATCGTCGACGTGGCGCTGGACGGGGAGGGGCGGGTGAACGCGATCGGCCAGGAGGTCCGCGCCTGCGCTCTGGGCCAAGCATCCGCCTCGCTGATGGGCGCCGCCGCGATGGGCCGCACGCCCGACGAACTGGAGGCCGCCCGCGCCGACCTCACCGCCTACCTTGCAGGCGATCGCGAAACCCCCGGCGAATGGCCCGGCCTCGACATTTTCGAACCGGCGCGGCCCTACACCGCGCGGCACGCCTCGATCCGGCTTGCGTTCGAGGCGGTCGCCGATGCGGCGCGGCAAGCGGAAGCGAAGCCGTGAACGAGGCCCACAGCGCCGCCAACTGGGTGCATGACGGCGTCATCATGCTGGGCGCCGCGCTGCTATTCGTGCTGCTGTTCCGCCGGCTCGGCATCGGCGCCGTGCTGGGATACCTCGTCGCCGGCGCGGTCATCGGACCGCAGGGGATGAAGCTGATCGGCGATGTCGAGGGCAAGTTCGGGATCGCCGAACTCGGCATCGTCCTCTTGCTGTTCCTTGTTGGGCTCGAACTCCACCCGACCAGGCTCTGGCGGCTGAGACGCGACATCTTCGGCTTCGGACTCGGTCAGGTCGTCGCCTGCGGGTTGGCGATCAGCGGCATCATCCTGGCGTTCGCGGGCTTCAGCTGGGAGGCGGCGCTCGCGCTCGGCCTGCCGCTCGCGCTATCCTCGACGGCTCAGGTGCTGCCCATGCTGCGCTCCGCCGGCCGGATGAACACCCCGTTCGGTGAACGCGCCTTCTCCGTCCTGCTGTTCCAGGACCTGTCGATCGTCCCGCTTATTACGATCATTGCGGCCCTGTCCCGCGCGCCGGCCGATCCCGCCGCGCCGCCGGGTTATATGCTCGCACTCTACACCGTCGGTGCGGTCGTCGGGCTGGTGCTGGCCGGGCGCTACCTCCTCAACCCGCTGTTCCGGCTGATCGGCCATCTCGGCGAGCGCGAGCTGTTCGTCGCCGCCGGTCTGTTCACCGTGCTCGCCGCGGCCGGCGTGATGGAGGCGCTTCATCTCTCGACCGCGCTCGGCGCGTTCATCGCCGGCGTCATGCTGGCGGACTCGCCCTACCGGCATGAGCTGGAGGCCGACGTCGAGCCGTTCCGCACCATCCTGCTCGGGCTCTTCTTCCTGTCGGTCGGCATGATGCTCGACCTGAACGTCGTGATGTCGCGGCCGCTATTCGTCATCGGGCTGGCCATCGCGGTCATCGCGGTGAAGTCGGGCGTCATCTTCGGCCTCGCCCGCGTGTTCGGTGTGGAGACGCGCCCTGCGCTCGCACTCGGTCTCCTGCTCAGCCAGGGCGGCGAGTTCGGCTTCGTGCTGTTCGCGCAGGCGCGCGCGGCGCAGCTGATCCAGCCCGAGGCGGCTAGCCTGTTTGGCGCGGTCGTCACGCTGTCGATGGCGACCACGCCGTTCCTGATGATCATCGCGCGCTGGTTCAACCGCGGCGGTACCGGCCCGGAACGCGACGATCTCGACGGGCCGAGCGCTGCGATGCCGGCCAGCGCGATCGTCGTCGGCTACGGCCGCTTCGGCCAGACCGTGGCGCAGATGCTGATGGCGAAGGCAGTCTCCGTCACGCTGATCGACGTGTCCGCAACGCAGGTCGACCGCAGCAGCGATTTCGGGTCGAAGGTCTTCTACGGCGACGGCACACGGCTCGACCTGCTGCGTCAGGCCGGCGCCGACGACGCGCGCACCATCGTGTTCTGCATGGACGGCGATCCGGTGTCCCCCGAGACGCTCAAGCCCGTACTGGAGGCATTCCCGCACGCCGCCATCCTGGTCCGCGCGTTCGACCGCCGCCACCTGATCCGGCTCAACCGGCTCGATCTGGCCGGCGTCACGCGTGAAGTGTTCGAATCCGCGGTCTGCATGGGCCGCAAGGCGCTCGAAGCGGTCGGTGTCGCGGACGACGCGATCGACCGGGCCGAGGCGGAATATCGCAAGCGCGACGCGCTCCGCCTAACGGAACAGGGCAAGTCGGGCGACCTCCATTCGGGCAAGGAAATGATGTTCACCCCAGAACGCTCGATCCGCACCGTTGAGCCTGAAGCATGATGATCGGAGCATTGGCCGCGCTGTCGGGCGCGATCGCGGTCATGGCCGGCGCACGCGGCGCGCATGGCGCGGTTGGCGAAGCGGCGGAATGGCTCCGCACCGGCTCGCACTATCAGATGGTCCACGCGGTTGCCGCGCTGGTGGTGATGGGGATGCCGGGCGGGCGCTGGCCGGCGGCCCTGTTCGTCGCGGGCGCCGCGCTGTTTTCTGGCTCACTCTACGCGATGGCGTATGGCGTGCCGGCCAAGGCGATCTGGTTCGTCACGCCCTTGGGCGGGCTGGTGCTGATCGTCGGCTGGTTGTGGCTCGCCGTCGCGATGCTGCGCGGCTGAGCTTTAGCCCAAACGAAGAGGTAGGGCCGCTGACGTCCGTCGGCCCTATCAGATCAAACCCCGCCGGCCTGCTGCCACCCGCCACCCAGTGAGCGGAACAGATCGACCTGCGCGGCGGCGATCCGGGCGTCGGCAGTCGCCAGGTCCGCGTCCGTATCGGCAAAGGTCCGCTCCGCATCGAGCACTTCGAGGAAGTCGATCTGGCCTTCGCGCTGGCGGGCGCGGGTGATGCGGGCGGCGCGTTCGGCGTTATTGCGCGCCGACTGGAGCTGCGTCCGCCGGTCCAGCTCGCGCGCATAGTTCGACAGCGCTGTCTCGGTTTCCTGTAACGCATTCAGCACGTTACCGTCGAACGTTGCGAGCGCACCACGGGTATCGGCCTCCGCCCCGGCGATCCGCGCGCGCGCCGCCGACTGGTTCAGCGACCAGTTCAATAGCGGCCCGAGCAGCCAGCGGATCGGCCCACCGCTGAACAGATCGCTCGCCGCGACCGCGGTCGACCCGACCTGTCCGCCCAACGAAATCCGCGGATACAGATCCGCCGCCGCCACCCCGATCCGCGCGGTCGCCGCCGCCAGCCGGCGTTCGGCCGCGCGCACGTCCGGCCGCCGCGCGAGCAGCGCCGCCCCGTCGCCGATCGGGATCGGCCGGTCCAGCCGCGGCGTCGTCGTCCGCGCCCCCGCCGCGGCGGGCAGGTCCTGCGGCACGCGCCCGGTCAGCGTCGCCAGCCGGAACAGCGCCGCCTGCCGCTCCGCCGCGATCTGCGGCACGAGCGCGGCACGCTGATCGCGCAACGCCGCGATCCGGACCTGATCCAGCCGCGCCGCACGCCCCGCATCGACGCGCTTGCCGGTCAGCACCGCCGACCGGTCGAGCAGCCCGACGATCCGCTGCGCCACCGCCAGTCGTTCCGCGGACGAGGCGGCGTCGACATAGGCGCGCGTCGTTTCCGCCACGATCGACACGCGGACCGCATCGGCATCCGCCGCCGCGGCCCCCACATCGCCGCGCGCGGACTCGATATTGCGGCTGATCCGCCCGGCCAGGTCGACCTCGTAACTCACGTCGAGCCCAACATCGTAGGTCGCCCGCTCACGATCGAACCCCGGCAGCGACTGAAGCTGCGACGCGCGGCCATAGGTGCCGCTCGCACCTAAATCGACCTGCGGCTGGCGCTCGGTCCGCGCAGCGCGCAGCACCGATCGCGCGCGATCGAGCCGCGCCACCGCCACGCGGATATCGGTGTTCGCCGCCAGCGCATCGGCGACGAGCCCGTCGAGCACCGGATCGCGGTACATCCGCCACCAGTCGTCGGCCGGTGCCTCCGCGGTCGCGGCCGGCGTGACGGTGGAGAAGGCGGCGGCCGCACGCGGCGGCGTCACCGGCGCATGATAGTCGGGACCCGCGGCGCAGGCGGCGAGCGCCAGCGTCGACAGCGTGGCGAGGAGGGCGGTCTTCATCGTATTGATTCCCTATTCGGCGGGCTGGAGGGTCGGCGTCGCGTGCCGTGTCCGGCGGCGTTCGAACCGCAGGGCCAGCGCACGCGCGACGACGTAGAAGGTGGGCGTGAAGAGCAGACCGAACCCGGTCACCCCGATCATGCCGAAGAACACCGCGGTCCCGAGTGCTTGGCGCAGTTCGGCGCCCGCGCCCTTCGCGATCACCAGCGGCACGGTGCCGAGGATGAACGCGAAGCTGGTCATCAGGATCGGCCGCAACCGGTCCCGCGCCGCGCGTACCGCCGCCTCCATCGGGGTCAGCCCGTCGCGGTCCTCCGCCTGCTTGGCGAACTCCACGACCAGGATCGCGTTCTTCGCCGCCAGCGCGATCAGCACGACCAGCCCGATCTGCGTCAGGACATTATTGTCCATCCCCCGCAGGTTCACGCCGGTCATCGCGGCAAGCAGACACATTGGCACGATCAGGATGATCGCCAGCGGCAGGGTCAGGCTCTCATATTGCGCGGCGAGCACCAGGAAGACGAACAGCACCGCCATCCCGAACACGATCGCCGCGGTACTGCCCGCCGACTTCTGCTGGAACGCGATCCCGGTCCACTCGCTGGCATAGCCGGCGGGCAGGGCGGTCTCGGCCAGCTTCTCCATCGCGACCAGCGACTGGCCGGACGAGAAACCGGGCGCCGTGTCGCCGTCCACTTCCACCGCGGGGAACAGATTGTAACGCACGACGCGGTACGGGCCGGTCTTGTCGCGGAACGTGGAGACCGACCCGACCGGCACCATCGCACCGCTGTTCGACCGCGTCTTCAGGTTGGCGATGTCCGCGGTGGTGGCACGGAACGGCGCATCGGCTTGGGCCGTGACGCGATATGTCCGCCCCAGCAGGTTGAAATCATTGACGAATGCCGAACCGAGATAGACCTGCAACGCCTCGAACACACGCTCCGGCGGGACACCCAGCAGATTGGCCTTGGCACGGTCGACATCGGCGAAGATGCGCGGCGTGGCGGTGTCGAAGAAGGTGAAGACCTGCGCCAGCCCCTTCGTCTGGTTCGCCTGGCCGATCAGCCCGCCCGCCGTCTTGCCCAGCTCCTGATAGCCATGGCCACCCTGGTCCTGCACCATCAGCCGGTATCCGCCCGCGGAACCGATCCCCTGGATCAGCGGCGGCGGGATGATCAGCAACCGTGCTTCGGTGATATCGCCGGTCGCCTTGCGCGCCTCGTCCATGATCCCGGCGAACGTCACGCCGAGTTCCTGGCGTTCCTCGAAGCTTTTCAACGGGATATAGGCCGCGGCTGAATTCGGTGCGAGCGTCTGCGACGGTCCGTCGAACCCGGCGAGCATCACCGCCCCCTTCACGCCGGCCAGCGGCAGGATGCGCTTGGCGACCTTCTGCATCACCGCATCGGTCCGCTCGACCGACGCGCCGGACGGCAACTGGATCACGGTCAGGAAATAGCCCTGATCCTGTGCCGGCACGAACCCGGTCGGCGTCACCGCGAATACCGCGGCGGTCACCGCGATCAGCGCGGCATAGCCGATCATCATCCGCTTCGGCGCGGCCACCAGCTTCGCGGTCAGCCGCGCATAGGCGTCGCTCATCCGCTCGAACCCGCGATTGAACCAGTCGCCCGCCCGACGCGTCACGCGGACCAGCCGGTTACCGCTCTCGCTCGTCTCGTTCGGCTTCAGCAGCATCGCGGCGAGCGCCGGCGACAGCGTCAGCGACAGCAGCAGCGAGATGATCGTCGCGGTCGAGATCGTAACCGCGAACTGGCGGTAGAACGCACCCGACAACCCGGTCAGGAACACCGTCGGCACGAACACCGCGCACAGCACCAGCACGATCGCGACGAGCGCACCCGACACCTCGTCCATCGACGTCCGCGCCGCCTCCAGCGGGGTCAGGCCATGCTCCAGGTTGCGCTCGACATTCTCGACCACCACGATCGCATCGTCGACCACGATGCCGATCGCCAGCACCAGCCCGAACAGCGACAGGTTGTTGAGACTATAGCCCGCCGCCGCCAGCACTGCGAAGGTCCCGATCAGCGAGACCGGGATCGCCACGATCGGGATGATCGCCGCACGCCATTTCTGGAGGAACACCAGGATCACGAGCACGACGAGGAACATCGCCTCGATCAGCGTATGCTTCACCGCGTCGATCGACTGCGCGATGAACTCGGTTGGGTTATAGATAACGCGATATTCCAGGCCCTTGGGAAACTTCTTTGACATTGTTTCCATCTCGGCATTGACCGCCTCGGCCGCGGCCAGCGCGTTTGATCCGGGGCGCTGGAACACCGCGGCGATGACCGTCGGCTCGCCGCTCAGATAGGTGTTGGCGCCGTAATCCTGCGCGCCCAGCTCGACCCGCGCGACGTCGGACACGCGGACCTGGCGGCCCTGCGCATCGGTGCGGATCACGACGTCGGCGAACTGCTTTGGATCGGTCAGCCGGCCCTGCGTCTCGACGTTCAGCTGGAACGCGGCACCCTGATCATAAGGCGGCTGCCCGAGCGTCCCGGCCGCGACCTGGACGTTCTGGGCGCGCAACGCCGCGACGATCTCGCCCGCGGTCAGGTCCAGCGCCGCCGCCCGGCCCGGATCGATCCAGACGCGCATCGCATAGTCGCGCGCACCGAATAGCCGCACGTCGCCCACGCCGTCGATCCGGCTCAACCGGTCGCGCACCTGGGTCAGCGCATAGTTCGAGATATAGCCGCGATCGAGCGACCGGTCGGGCGACACGAGGTTCACCACCATCAGGAAGTCGGGCGACGTCTTGCGCGTCACCACGCCCAGCCGCTGCACATCCTCCGGCAATCGCGGCACGGCCACCGAGACGCGGTTCTGGACCAACACCTGGGCCGCATCCAGATCGGTGCCGATCTTGAACGTCACGGTGATCGTGACATTGCCGTCCCCGGTCGATTGCGACGACTGGTACAGCATGTTGTCGACGCCGTTGATCTCCTGTTCGATCGGCGCGGCCACGGTTTCGGCGACCGTTTCGGCCGACGCACCGGGATAGGTCGCGCTGACCGTCACGGTCGGCGGCACGATGTCGGGATATTGCGACACCGGGAGCGCCAGGTACGCGATCGCGCCCACGATGGTGATGATGACCGCGATGACGGCCGCAAAGATCGGCCGGGTGATGAAGAAGCGCGAGAAGCGCATGATGTCTGTCCTCGAACAGGAGGGGGCGCGGTCCGCCGTCCCCGCCCTGGTGGGCGAGGTCGGGAGGTCGATCAGAGTGGGCTGAGCCTAGGTCAGCTGGCCAGCGTGGCCTCGCCCGCGACCGGCTGGACCGCCGTCGGCGTCGCCACCGCGGCCTGCGGCGTGATGCGCCCGGGCTTGGGCTGCACCGGCGATCCGGGCATCGCCATCTGCGTGCCGGTGATGACGATCCGGTCGTCGGGGCCAATCCCCGACCGCACGATGCGCAGCCCGCCGACCACCGGGCCGAGCTCGACCGGCTTCGCCACCACCATGTTGCGGCGGTCGACGGTCAGCAGGATCTTGCGCGCCTGATCGGTCTGGACGGCGTCGTCGGGCACCAGCATCGCGGTCCGCGTGCCGACGCTTGCCAGCCGCATATTGCCGAACATGCCGGGCGTCAGGAAATAATTGGGGTTGGACAGCACGGCCCGCCCGCGGATCGTGCCCGATCGCTGGTCGAGCCCGTTGTCGGTGAAGTCGAGCCGCCCGTGCCAGCGATGCTCCGCCTCGTCCTGCAACCGGATCTCGACCGCGGCAGGCGCCGCCCCGGCACGCCGTGCGCGCTGGCCCTTGAGGAACAGCGCTTCCGACCCGTCGAACGTGAAGTAGATCGGATCGAGCGCGTTGATCGTGGTCAGCACGGTGCCGCCGGTGCCTTCGCCGCCCGCCACTTGGTTGCCCGCATCGACGCGGCGGTCGGAAATCCGCCCGCCGATCGGGGCGCGAACCTGCGTGAACGACACGTCGAGCGCCCGCGCCCGGACCCGCGCATTGGCCGCCGCGAGCGCCGCCTGCGCCGCCTGCAACCGACCACGCAACGCGTCGACCTCACCCGCCGACACCGCCTCGTCCGCGACGAGCCGCTGCGCGCGACCGAGATCGGTGCGCGCCAGCGTCAGCGCGCTCGACGCGCTGGCCGCATTAGCGCGCGCCTCGGCCAGTGAAGCGGCGAACGGCCGCGGATCGATCGTGAACAGCAGCTGGCCCTTGCGGACGATCTCGCCGTCGCGGAAATGAACGGCGGTCACCTCGCCCGCCACGCGCGGTCGGATCTCGACCGTGCGGCTCGGGGCGAACCGCCCGACATAATCGTCCCACTCGCTCACCTGGCGGACGAGCGGCGCCGCCACCGTCACCGCGGGCGGGGCAGGGGCTGCCACCGCCGCATTGGGCTGGTCGAACAGCTTCACACCAACCGCACCGAGCAGCGCGACCGGCACCAGCACCATCGCGCCGCGCTGCCAGCTCGGCCGGCGGCGGCGCGCATCGGGTTGCACCGCGTCCGTCCGCGAAATCGGGGTATCCATATTCATGCCGATCGGCTCCGCTTCGTGGCGCTCACACGCATGCCGGTCACGCTGGTGACCAATGTCTCGATCTGCTGTTCCTGAAACCCGGCGGACAGGAACCGCTCGATTTCCGCCTTGGGCAGCGCGAAGCCGTGCCGCCACGCATAGACCGCCATCCGGCGCAGCGCCTCCAGCCGCGGGTCGGCGAGCCGCGAGGGCGTCTCCTGCCCGAACAAACTCCCCATCGCGCGCGACAGCCGGCTCGGTTCGCTGAGACTGCGCAGCGTGTCGCGCTTGGCCAGCGCGATCACGCTCCATTCCAGCGGGCGGAATCCGGCATCCGCCGTCGCGGCGGGGCTGATCGTGGCGGGCGCGGAGGCGAAGGTGCGGGCGGCGGGTGCGAACATGTCGTCGATGTCCAGATAGGCCATGGAAAATTCCTTGCGGTTCAAGGCGGTGGAGCGGGGACGTGCGCCGGCAGCCACCGACGGACGATCCGTCGGCGATGCGCCACGCGGCGGACGCAGGAGGACATGCGCGATCGCACGGGCGACACGCGGTATCCGGTCAATGATGGGTGTTGGAAACGGCCGAAGCCGTAAGGTCAGGTGCTCAGTGTCATGGTCGCTGGTCCCCCGTCTGCGGACCCCGTTGCGGGGGACTGCTTCGATACCAGTCGGTATATAAACCTGAGGTTCATCGCGTCAATCGGCTTTTGTACCGCGCGGTAGATTTATTTGGTGGGCCAGACCGCCATGCTGGTTTCGACCAGTTGGCGCAGTTCCGCGGCCGTGGCACCGGACCCGCCCTGCAACGCCATGCCCGACATGATCGCAAACAGGTAGCGGACGAGCGCGGCAGGCTCGAGCCCCTCGGGAAACTCGCCGTCGGCTTTCGCCTGCTCGAATCGCCGCACAATCGCCGCCTCGGACGACGCGCGGCGCTTCATCACCTCCGCCTTGATCGGCTCGGCCTCGACTCCGCAGGCCGCCGTGCTGATGACGCCCAGGCAACCCTTGGGGTCGCAAGTGCTGGTCTGCATCTGCAACGCGCCGTGCAGCAGCCGTTCCGCCACCGCACGCGCGGTCGGCGCTTCGACCGCGGAGGTCATGTAGGCCAGTTTCTCGCGCTCGTAGAGGTCGAGCGCCTTGTGGAACAGCGCCTCCTTGTTGCCGAACGCGGCATACAGACTCGGCTTGGTGATCCCCATCGCGGCGGTCAGCTCGGCCATCGACGCGGCCTCGTAACCGTTCTTCCAGAACACGCGGAGCGCAGCCGCCAGCGCGGTTTCGAGATCGAACTCGCGCGGGCGACCCTTGCAGATCGAGATCTTGGACAAGCTATTCATACCGAACGGTATATAGTGCAGCAGCAGCGCGCGTCCAGTGTGACACTTCGGTGTCGGGGCGCGACCCCGGCCTCACGCATCGATCGCGTCTTCGTCCAGCTTCGCGGCGTTCGCCTGGATGAACGCAAAGCGGTGCTCGGCATGCTTGCCCATCAGCCGATCGACCAGGTCGCGCACCGCGGACCGCTCCTCATAATCCGCCGGCAGCACAATCTTCAGCATCGAACGGCTCTTCGGGTCCATCGTCGTTTCGCGCAACTGCTGCGGGTTCATCTCGCCCAACCCTTTAAAGCGCGAGACGTCGACCTTCTTTCCCCGGAAATCCTTCCCCTTCTCCAGCACCGCCCGGTGCGCATCGTCGCGCGCATAGGCGGACTTGCCGCCCGCGGTCAGCCGGTACAGCGGCGGCTGCGCCAGATGCAGATGCCCGCGTCTCACCAAGTCCGGCATCTCCTGAAAGAAGAACGTCATCAGCAACGTCGCGATATGCGCGCCGTCGACGTCCGCGTCGGTCATGATCACGATCCGCTCGTAACGCAGCAGCGTGGGATCGCACGTCTTTCCCGTGCCGCAGCCGAGCGCCTGGATCAGATCGCCGATCTCGCTGTTCGCACCGATCTTCGCCCGGTTGGCGGAGGCGACGTTCAGGATCTTGCCGCGGATCGGCAGCACCGCCTGCGTCTTGCGGTCGCGCGCCTGCTTGGCCGAACCGCCCGCGCTGTCGCCTTCGACGATGAACAATTCGGTGCCGGCGGGGCTGTCCGACGCGCAATCGGTCAGCTTGCCGGGCAGGCGGAGCGAGCGCTTCGACGTCGCCGTCTTGCGCTTCACCTCGCGCTCCGCCTTGCGGCGCAGCCGGTCGTCCATCCGGTCGAGCACGAACCCGAGCAGCGCGCGGCCGCGCGCCATATCGTCGGTCAGATAATGGTCGAAATGGTCGCGCACCGCATTCTCGACAAGCCGCGCGGCCTCCGGGCTGGTCAGCCGGTCCTTCGTCTGGCTCTGGAACTGCGGATCGCGGATGAAGACCGACAGCATCAGCTCGCAGCCGACCGCGATGTCCTCCGCCTGGATGTCGGTCGCCTTCTTCTGCCCGACCAGCGCCCCGAACGCGCGGATCCCCTTGGTCAGCGCCGCGCGCAGGCCCTGTTCGTGCGTCCCGCCATCGGGCGTCGGGATGGTGTTGCAATAATAGGTGTACGACCCCTCCGACCACAAAGGCCACGCGACCGCCCACTCGACGCGCCCCGCGGTGCCGGGAAAGTCCTGCTTGCCCGCAAAGAAACTGGTCGTCGCGGTCTCGCGGTCGCCCAGCTGCTCGGCAAGATAGTCCGACAGCCCGCCCGGAAACTGGAACACGGCTTCGGCCGGCGTCTCGTCGGTCAGCAGCGCGGGATCGCAGCGCCAGCGTATCTCGACGCCGGCATAGAGATAGGCCTTCGACCGCGCGAGCCGGTACAGCCGGGCCGGCTTGAACCCCGCCGCCTCGCCGAAGATCTCCGTGTCGGGCGTGAACGCGACGCTCGTCCCGCGACGGTTGGGCGCGCCACCCACCTCGATCAGCTCGCTCGTCGGCAGGCCGCGCGAAAAGCTCTGGCGGTACAGCGCACGGTTGCGCGCGACCTCGATCACCGTGTCGGACGACAGCGCGTTCACCACCGACACGCCGACGCCGTGCAGGCCGCCCGACGTGGCATAGGCCTTGTCGCTGAACTTGCCGCCCGAATGGAGCGTGGTCAGGATCACCTCGAGCGCGGACTTGCCGGGGAATTTCGGATGCGGATCGACCGGGATGCCGCGCCCGTTGTCGACGATGGTCAACCGGTTGCCAGCACCCAGCGCCATGTCGATGCGGTTGGCGTGGCCCGCGACCGCCTCGTCCATCGCGTTGTCGAGCACCTCGGCCGCCAGATGGTGGAACGCGCGCTCGTCCGTCCCGCCGATATACATGCCGGGCCGGCGGCGGACCGGCTCCAGCCCCTCCAGCACCTCGATCGACGACGCGTCATAATCGCCCGAACCGGTGGCGGGCGCTGCGGCAAAGAGATCGTCGGCGGACATTATGGAGGACCATAGCGGGAACGAATGCGCCTGTCAGCCTTCTCCGCTCGTCCGATCCGGACTGGCGCGATGGGCCTTCACCACGCTACCGACGCAGGCGACTGACCAAGGGGAACGAACATGATCGGATCTGGATGGCGCTGCGGCGTCGCGCTGGCGGCGATGCTGGCCACGGGGGCGTCTGCCGCGCCCACGATCTCGCCTGAGCGGATGTCCGCCTCGGTGAAGGTGCTCGCGTCCGACGCGTTCGAGGGCCGTGCACCCGGCACGCCCGGCGAAACCCGCACGGTCGACTGGCTGGTCGCGCAGTTCAAGGCGATGGGCCTGCAACCCGGCGGCCGCGGCGGCAGCTGGACGCAGCCCGTGCCGCTCGTCCGCACGCAGGTCGCGCCCGGCGGCACCATCACCGTCTCCGGCCAACCGCTGGTCCGCGGCCGCGACGTCTATGTCAGCACGGTCCGCCCGGTCGACCGCGTCGCGATCGACAAGGCCCCGATGGTGTTCGTCGGCTACGGCGTCTCCGCGCCGGAGCGCCAGTGGGACGATTTCAAGGGCGTCGACCTGAAGGGCAAGGTTGCGGTGTTCCTGGTCAACGACCCCGATTTCGAGGCCATGGCGGGCGACGACGCGAAGGGTAAGTTCGGCGACCGCCGCATGACCTATTACGGCCGCTGGACCTACAAGTACGAGGAAGCCGCCCGTCGCGGGGCGATCGCCGCGCTGATCGTCCACGACACCGCCGGCGCCGGCTATGGCTGGGACACGGTCACCGCGCCCGGTGGAGAGAATTACGACATCATCCGCACCGATCCGAACGCGCGCGTGCCGTTGCAGGGCTGGCTCTCGGGCGAGGCCGCCACCGCGCTGTTCGCCCGCGCCGGGCTGGACCTCGCCGCCGAACGGGTCCGGGCGCGCAGCCGCACGTTCCGCCCGGTGGCGATGCGCGCGCTGACGTTCAGCGCCGACCTGTCCGTCAAGCAGGAGCGCGTCGAAAGCCGCAATGTGCTCGCGCGTATCCCCGGCGCCACGCGGCCGGACGAAACGGTCATGATCGGCGCGCACTGGGACGCGTACGGCAAGGGCACGCCCGACGCGCAGGGCCGCACCGTCCGGCCGGGCGCCAACGACGATGCGCTGGGCGTTGCCGGCGTGCTCGAACTCGCGCGCGGTTTCGCGACCGGGCCGAAGCGGGCGCGCAGCCTGGTGTTCGCGCTGTGGAGCGGGGAGGAGCGCGGGCTGCTCGGCTCCGAAACCTACGCGACCGACCCGATCTACCCGATCGACCACACCGTCGCGAACCTGACGCTCGACGTGCTGCAGACCGCGGGGCCGGCGCGCGACGTCATCCTGGTGGGGCAGGGGCAGAACGCGCTGGAGGACGACCTCGCCCGCGCCGCCACCGCGCAAGGCCGCCGCGTGACGCCCGAGTCGCTCCCCGAACGCGGACTGTTCTACCGCGCCGACCATTTCTCGCTCGCCAGGCGGGGCGTACCGACGCTGCTGTTGATGGCGCTCGGCGGCGGACCGGACTTGGTCGCGGGCGGCCGCGCGGCGGGCGACGCCTGGCTGCGCGACTATATGAAATGCTACCACCAGACCTGCGACGCGTGGGACGCAAAATGGGACCTTCGCGGGGCCGCCGCCGATACCGAATTGGTCAGGACAATCGCCACGAACCTGGCAAACGGCACGCGCTGGCCCGACTGGCGCGCCGGATCGGAATTCGCCGCGATCCGCAACGAAAGCGCGGCGCAACGCAAGCAGGCCCCCGGTCAACCGGCCAAATAAGCAGAAAAGATCGTTTCGATCCCGTTTCGACCCCCGTCTATTGATGGTTTGATAACCAATATCGGGCATCGGTGCCGCATGAGCCCGGCATCCCTTTCGCGTCCTCGCCGGCGCAACCGCGAAAGGCCACGTGTGTTTCAACGGCGACCGCTGTTCTGGATTGCGCTCGGATCCATGCTGTTCGGCCTGTTGCAGGCCGGCGCACCGCTCGAACATATGCTCCGCTTCCTCCGCGATCGCGTCCGGGACCATCCGGTTTCGGGGCAGATCGTCGTCGTGGCGATCGACGACCGGACGATGAGCGCGGCACAACAATGGCCTTTGCCGCGGCGGTTCTACGCGACCCTGATCGATCGTCTGAACGCGGAAGGGGCCGGACGCATATTCATCAGCGTCAACTTCACGACGCTGTCCGATCCCGTGGACGACGCTCTACTGGTCAGCGCCATGCGACGGTCGAAGGCACCGATCATCCTGCCGGTCGGGTTCACCATCGATCCGATCACCAGGGTGCGCGCCTATTTCGCGCCCGCGCTTTTGTTCAAGCCGGTTACCAGCGTATCGAGCATCAATCTGAATTTCGATGCCGAAGGGACGGTCCGCCGTCTGCCTTACGCCATGAAGAGCGATATGGGCGTCACCCCGTCCTTCTCGGCGCTCCTGGCAAATCGAGAGGGTTCGGCGGGAAGCCAGTATCCGATCGATTACGCGACCAACCTGTCATCGATACCGATCGTCAATGCCCAGGACGTCCTGTCCGGGGCGGTTCCTAAACGGGCTATCGCGGGACGGGACGTCGTTGTCGGCCTGACCTCCGCACGCGCCGGAAACAACTTCCTGGTCCCGAACATCGGTCTGGTTTCCGGCGTCATCCTTCATGTGCTCGGCGCGGAGACGCTGCGGAACGGATCGGCAACCGACATCCCCTGGTTCGTCCCGCTCAGCGTGGCACTGATCGTTGCGTTCGTGGCGTCCTTCATCCGGCGGCGGCGCTTTCGGGTGATCGTCTACATATTGGGGACGATCGTTGCCGTCGCCGCACCCTTCATGCTCGATCGCGAACTGATCTTTGTGGAGATCGTGCCGACACTGGCGCTGCTGGCGGCGATCGGTGGCACGTCGCTCTGGTTCGCCTATCGCGAGGCGGCCCGTCGTCGGTCGGTCGTCAACGTGGTCTCGGGCCTGCCCAATCTGAACGCGCTACGGGCCGTCGACAACGCGCCGGACGTGGCGCTGGTGGCCGCGCGCGTCCGGAACTTCCCGGAGATTTCGGCGACCCTGCCGGAGGAGAAGGAACGCGCATTGGTCGAACAGATTGCGCGCCGCCTTGCGCTCGGCAGCGGCGGGGCGACGATCTATCAGGGCGACGAGGGCATCTTCGCCTGGCTGATGCCGTGCGAAACGGTGTCGTTCACGTCGGACCAGTTCGACGCGCTCCACGCCCTGTTCCGCAATCCGATCTCGATCGACGATCGGCGGTTCGATCTGGCCATCACCTTCGGTCTGGCGTCCGATCCGGACTCGTCGCCGTTCAACCGGCTGGGCGGCGCCCTGATGGCGGCCGACGCCGCCGCGGACGCCGGACTGCACTGGAAGCTGCACGAGCCCGAACAGGAAGACGACTCCGCGTGGCGCCTGTCGCTGCTCGGTCGGCTCGACGCGGCGATCGACAGCGGGGAGATCTGGGTCGCCTATCAGCCCAAGATCGACCTGGCGTCCGGTCGCATCGTGGGGAGTGAAGCGCTCGTCCGATGGAGCCATCCGGAAAAGGGACCGATCAGCCCGGTCGATTTCATCCCCATGGCCGAACAGCAGAACCGGATCGGCAAGCTCACCTATCACGTCCTCGAAACCGCGATCCGCGCCGCGGCTGCGATCAACAGCCACGGCATCAGTTTCGGGATCGCGGTCAACCTGTCCGCGCGGTTGCTGGACGATCCCGAACTTGTCGAGCGCGTATCGTCGATCCTGACCGAGCATGGTCTGGCATCCAACCTGCTGACGCTCGAGATTACCGAAACAGTCGCCGTGGCGAACAGCGCGCACTCGATCGCGGTGTTGAACCGGTTGCGGCTGATCGGCGTCGTGCTTTCGATCGACGATTACGGGACGGGCTATTCGAATCTCGAAAATCTGCGGACGATCCCGGCCACCGAAATCAAGATCGACCGTAGCTTCATCGACGCAATCGATCACAGCCGGAGCGATGCGGTGATGGTGCGATCAACGATCCAGATGGCGCACTCGCTCGGCCAGAGCGTCGTCGCCGAGGGCGTGGAACGCGAGGAAACGCTGCGGGCCTTGCGCGTCATGGGGTGCGACCTCGTGCAAGGCTATCTGACCGGTCGGCCGATGAAGTTTGGCGCGCTCAGCCGTCTGCTCCTAAAGGAACGGCGGCGAACGGCCGCTTAATTGGTTAATTTGTTGGTAACCATATTGTTGATTCAGTAAATTCCTCCCTGTCGTTGCGAGTCGGTCGCACGACAGTTCAGGGGAATTTGCGATGAAGAAGCCAGCACAGCTCAAGTGGGGCATCTGGGATTGGTGGTACGGCGACAACCACGACGGCATCGGCGGCGGTCAGGAAGGCTGATCCCATGGAAGCCCTGGAGCGATCCGGGGCTTCCTACCGACTCCGGTCGCATGATTGTGACAAAATGAATTTTTCGTTTTGACCGCGGGGAAACGGTCAATGCGGAATGTAAGTAGACTAGATCACCGAAGCGCGAGCCGTTCGAGACGCGAGCAGTCCGCATCCGGCGCGCGGACACCACGACCCTCATCACCGCGGGTTCGGATCGTCTTCAGGAACGTTCCGATCTTGCTCAGCAGGCCGCGCTTGTGGCCGACCGGATCGGGCGGCGTCACATCGAGCTTCGGGTCCGCCAGCGTGCCGGACACCCGCACGGGCGCCGCAGACTGGATCAGGTCCGGCCGCTTCGACCGCCCATCGAACATCAGCGCCAGCCGCTCCGTCGCCAGGTCCACGCTGCCCCGCGCATCGGCGCGCATGACCGGCGTATCGATCAGCACCGGCGCTGGCGACATCCGTCCGCCGCGCACCGTGAACCGCCCGATCAGACACCGGATCGGCACGGTGGCACCATCGCCATCGATCGCCAGCACCGCGCCGCGCAACAGATCGCCCACCGCCAGCGTCGCCAGGGTCCGCGCGACCAAGCCTTCGCGCGCGACCAGCCCAATCGTCCCCGACGACCGCCCCAGCGCAGACCTGATCGTCGAGCCGCTGCCGTCGAGCGCGATCCGCCCCTCCAGCGGCCCCGACGCCTCCGCCACCGTGGTCAGCACATCCTCGATCCGCGCCCCGCGCATGGCCAGCCGCATCGCGAGCCGCGGATCGCCGCCCGCCCGGTGGTCGACCGCGATACTCCCGTCGAGCGACCCGTGCGTCATGCCCACCCGCAACGGCGCCACCACCAGCCGCTGCCGATCGAGCGTCAGCGTCGCCGACAGGCTCCGGAACCGGCTCCCCGGCGGCATCACCAGCCGCTCCGCCACGAACCGCAGTCGGCCATCGGTATGGACCAGCTTGTCCAGCCGGATCGGCGTATTGGGCAGCACCCGCCGACCCGTCACGCGCTCCCGCGCCGCCGCCCGGGCTTGCGCCGCAGCGGACGCCAGATCGTCGAAATCGAACCGCCGCGACCGCACCGTCGCATCGAGGAAACTCCGCCCCGCGCGCTTCGACACCGTCAGCGTACCCGCCACGTCGGAATGGCCGAGCGTCCCAACCATCCGCCGAAAGGCCCAGGTCGACCCGTCACGCCGTACGTCGGCCCGCAGCACATAGTCCTGCGTCGCCGGAATGCCCGCCTGGACGATGGCGTCGAGCGACTTCAGATCATCCCCGCGCGACGTCACCCGCGCCGCCAGATGCGCCACGTCGAGCGGATGATCCATCATGCCCCGCGCCTCGAGCGTCACCGCCGGCGACACCACCGACAGTCCGAAGGGATAGCGCGCGTCCGGATCGAGATCGTTTAGCGCACCGCCCGTCGCCACGACCCGCACCGCTGCACCACGCAACGTCCCACGCCCCGCGATCCGCACCCCGGACCGTGCATCCGCCGACAGGGTCGCCTCCAGGTCCAGCCGCCGCCGCGCATCGACGATCCGCACCTCGCTGTCCCGAACCCGCAGCTGACGGATACGCGGAATATCGCCGCTGTCGTCGCCAGCGGAACCGCCGCCATCCAGGTTCCAGCGCCCACGCCCATCGCGCACCGCCACCAGCCGCAAACCCGCCACATCGACCGCCGTCGGCAACAGCTTGCCGCGGATCAGCGGCCCGATCGGAAACCGCACCGTCGCCTCCGCCACGCGCAGCATGTCGCCACGCCCGGCCCAGCTCGGCTGTGGAACGCGGACATCCCTGATCCGCACCGTCGGCGAAAAGCCGAATGCGTCGACCCGCTCGATCGCGCCGATCGTCACCGGCCGCCCGACCCGCGCGGACAGGCGCTGCTCGATCGGCCCGCGGAACACCCCCCACGGGAATGCCCCGACCGCCACCACGCCCGCCGCCGCGACGATCGAAACGCCGGCCAACAGGCGGGCAGGGCGGGTGAACTTAATCTGCGTCATGTCCTGTCAGGACGCAGCGCAGCCCGCGTCGTTCCGTCAGCCCGCGAGCATCCCCCCGCCGAGCAGCAGCAACAGCTTCACGTCGATCACCATCCCCGCCGCCCGCGCGTCCTCGACGAATGCCGCGATCTCGCCCAGCGGCACGCGGTGAACGACGATATCCTCACCCGCCACACCACCACCGTCCGACACCCGGACCAGCCCGGTCGCGCGCACCAGCATGAAGGTTTCGGACACCATCCCCGGCGACGACGCGAACCGCCCGAGCGCCTCGACATGCTGCGGCCGGTACCCGGTCTCCTCTTCAAGCTCACGCGCCGCGGCGACCTCGACCGGTTCGCCCTCGCTCTCGTCCCCGACCAGCCCGGCCGGCAGTTCCAGGCAGCGCGCCTGTAACGGCACGCGATATTGTTCGACCAGCAGGACATGCCCGTCGTCGATCGCCACGATCACCGCCGCGCCGATCCCACGTGCCCGCCCGACATATTCCCACGGCCCGCGCCGCCGGACGACGATGTAACGCCCCTCCCACATCGTCTCGACGGGTGCATCGGTCATAGCTGAATCAACCTGTCCGGGAGTTCGGGCGCATCGCGCGCGGAATGCGGGAAGTGCGTCGCGAGCGTTTCGCCAACCGCCTCGATCGCCGCGATCATGCCATCGGCGGCGCGGCCCGCGCGGACCTGCTCGAGCAGCGCGGACAGGATATCGCCCCAACGCTCGTTCGGCACCACCGCGTGGACCGCCGCATCCGCGACGATCTCCGCCCGGCGCTCGGCCAGCGAGAGGTAGAGCAGCACGCCGTTGCGGTTGGCGGTATGGGTCTGCACCCCGACGCGAAACAGGTCGACCGCCCGCCGCCGCACACGCCGTGCCTTGGTCGCCCCCGGCGTCAGCGCATAGCGTAGCGCCGGCAGACCGATCACGAACCGCAGGACCAGGAACAGCGCGACCACGAGGAACAGCAGGATCGTCAGTCGAGGCGCCGCCTCGATCGACCAGCCGCCGCGGAACAGCGCGTCGATCGCATCGAGCAGGGCAGGGCGCGCCGCCGCGACCGCCATCGCCACCAGCGCGCCGAGCAACGCCCAGTGCAGCACGACATCGCCGTAACTGTCCGACCGCGCCGCGACGATCGGCACGATCTCGCCGTCCGTCGCCGCCTCCGCCGCGGTCACCGCCTGCGTGATGCGCGCACTGTCCGCCGAGGAGAGGGCGAACATCACCATTGCCCCGATGCCCCGCCGCCGCCGAACGATCCGCCGCCGCCGCCCGTGAAGCCGCCGCCCATCCAGCCGCCGCCGGACGAACCACCGCTGTCCCCGCCGCCGCCAAAGCCGCCGCCGAAACCACCCCCACCGAAACCACCGCCGAGGCCGGGCCCCCACAGGATCACCGGCATCCCGCCGCCCCGATGCCGCCGCCCGCCACCACCGCCGCGCCCGCGCATCATCGACAACAGCACGAACAGCAGCACCAGTCCGACGAAGATCATCTCCACCGGGATCCCGCCGCCGTTCTTATGCTCCGCGTCATACTTCTTCGCCGCCGCGTCCACCTTCGCCTTCGCCGCCGCATCGGGCAGCCGCAGCTGCGCGATCAACGCGTCCGTGCCCGCCGTCAGCCCGCCCGGAATGTCGCCCGCCTTGAACCGCGGCAGGATGACCGTGTTCACGACGATGCTCGAGAATGTGTCGGTCAGCACCGGGGTCAGGCCGTAGCCGACCTCGACCCGCGCGTCGCGCTGTCCGACCGGCGCGTTGGGCGCTATGAACAGGATCGCGCCGTTGTCGATCTTGCGCACCCCGACACCCCATTCGCGACCCATGCGGTACCCATAATCCTCGCCGCTATACCCCTGCAGGTCGGCGATCGTCGCGACGACCAGCTGCCGCCCGGTATCCTTCTGCAACGCCTGCAGCTTGGCGGTCAGCGCCGTCTCGTCCGCCGGGGGGATGACGTTCGCCTGATCGACGACCAGCCCCGTGAACTTTGGAAAGGTCTGCGCGACCGCGGGCAGGGGGGCGAGCGCGACCAGCAGCGCCGGCGCCCGCCACGCGCGCATCATGCCGGTTTCGGCGAGAAGTCGATGGTCGGCGCGGTCTGCGCACCCGGCGTCGTCGCCTCGAACGGCGTCATCGGCTTGGCGCCGTAGAAGATCTTCGCGCCGATCGCGTCGGGGAAGGTCCGGATGCGCGTATTATACGCCTGCACCGCCTCGTTATAATCGCGCCGCGCGATGCGAATCTGGTTCTCGGTCCCCTCCAGCGTCGCCTGCAACGCCAGGAAGTTCGCGTTCGACTTCAGGTCCGGATAATTCTCCGTCACCGACATCAGCCGGCCGAGCGCCGCGGACAGCTCGCCCTGCGCCGCGCCGAACCGCTTCAGCGATTCCGGATCGTCGGTCCGCACGTTGATCGCCGTCGCATTCGCGCGCGCCTGCGTCACCTGAGTCAGCACATCCTTTTCCTGCGTGGCATAACCCTTCACCGTGGCGACCATGTTGGGGATCAGGTCCGCGCGCCGCTGATATTCGTTCTGCACATCGGCCCAGCGCGCCTTGGCGGTCTCCTCCGCGGTCGGCACGCTGTTCACGCCGCACGCGGACAGCATCAGCGCGGCGAACGGAACGAGCAACCGGATGCGGCGACGGGTCGGATGCGGCATGATGTTCCCCTCGGAGGTCTCGGACGGCGGTCTACCGCGCGCCCCGCCGGCCCGCAATAACTGCTTGCCCGGCCGGCACCGCCGATGCCAGATCGCGGGCGAAACAGGGAGACCGTCGATGCTTACCGAATTCAAGGCGTTCGTCAGCCGTGGCAACGTGCTCGATCTGGCGGTCGCCGTCATCATCGGCGCCGCGTTCGGCCGGATCGTCACATCGCTGACCGACGACATCATCATGCCGGTCATCGGCCGCATCTTCGGCGGCCTCGACTTCAGCAGCTATTTCCTGAAGATGGGTGCCGTGCCCGCCGACTATACCGGATCGCTGGACGACTATGCGGCGCTCAAGAAAGCCGGCGTCCCGCTGCTCGGTTACGGCGAGTTCCTGACCGTCGCGGTCAATTTCCTGCTCGTCGCGTTCGTGATCTTCCTGGTCGTGCGTGCCGTCAACCGCGCGATCCCGAAGGCGCCGGAACAGCCTGCGGTCGTGGTCGAATCGACCGAGATCCTGCTGCTTCGCGAAATCCGCGACGCCCTGCGTCAGGGCCGCCCGCCCGTCATCTGACCGACATATTGCGCCGCGTCGCGCACCATCCTATATCGCCAATGCCGGGTTCGCCCGGCTATGGTGATAAATGATGTCGTGACATAGACGCAGCGGACCCGGGGGCAGTACCCGGCGGCTCCACCATCATCGGCGCACCCGACCCTAGACGGGCGGCGCCGATTGTGACGGGGCCGAACTAGGATCGACGTGTGTTGAAAGACGATATTTTTGCCCGGCCTGATTGAGCCGTAAAACCGATCACAACCACAAGTGCTAACGACAACGAGGCACTCGCGATTGCTGCGTAACTAAGTCCTAACGGACGAAGTTAAACAGACAAAAGCGCGGTTGGGGCCGCACCGGGCAACAGAAGCGGACACCGGCGGTACGGGGGGCACCGAGCAACAGAAGCTCCCCACTTGTTTTTAATTTGGCGAGACGCTGCTGGTTTAGTCCTGCAGTTCCGATCTGTGCTTAGACCAGATCCGCCGGTCTCAAGCGAAGTCGAGGGATCCTTCGAGCGAAGCCGAGAAGCCAACAGCGCCCCTGGGCTGCGCGCGGGGAAGAGCGACTTCGCCCGGCATGGACGGAGTGGGAGGGTTCGAAGCCTCGAACCCTCGAACCCACCGTTCGTCCTGAGTAGGGACTGAGCGAAGCCGAAGGCCCGTATCGAAGGATCGGTCCCAGCCTCGAACACCATGCTTCGATACGAGCCCTCGATACGCGCAAGGGCACTACTCCACCTCTACTCAGCACGAACGGGGTGAGGGCTGACGTAGGTCAGCAAGCCAAGTCCCGATATAAGCAAGCCGAGACCGCTTCCCCAAACACCGTTCAGTTCGAGCCTGTCGAGAACCCCAACTCACACCCCACCCCGTTTGGTTCGAGCTTGTCGAGAACTCCACGCAAGGTTCTCGACAGGCTCAAACCAAACGGGAAAGGGCGCCCGCCTCCCCAACAAACCCAAATTGCCCGCCGCAAACTTTTATCTCTACCAATCCAGTTGGGAATGATGCCATCATCCGGTCCGGAGGCGCTTCGCCTCCGACCCGCTCCCCTCACGACGTCGGGCCGTGAGGGGGGCGGGTCACGCTGCGTGCGAGACCAGGGGGCCTTACCATGACATTCCGAACCATCCTTTGCGCCGGCTCGGCACTTGCAGCCTTCGCCCAGCCAGCCGCTGCGACCACGACCGCAGCCGACCAACCCGTCACGCAACCTGCGGTTGAACCCGCGACAGCGGAACCGGTCGCAGCCCAACCCGGCCTAACGTCAGGCGCTGCGCCGGCCCCCGCCGCGACGACTGAAGCACCCAACCCGCTCGACATCCTCGTCACCGCCCGCCGGCGCAGCGAGAATGTCCAGAGCGTCCCGCTCGCCATCTCCGTCGTCGACGCGCGCGCGCTGGAGGCGACCGGCAGCTTCAACGTCGCCAAGCTCACCCAGCTACAACCCTCGCTGCAATTCTACTCGACCAACCCGCGCAACTCCGCCGCCAACATCCGCGGCCTCGGCGCGCCGTTCGGGCTCACCAACGACGGCATCGAACAGGGCGTCGGCGTCTATATCGACCAGGTCTACAACAGCCGCATCGCGGCGGCGACGTTCGACTTCCTCGACGTGGAACAGGTCGAAGTGCTGCGCGGGCCGCAGGGCACGCTCTACGGCAAGAACACCACCGCCGGCGCGATCAACATCACGACGCGCGCCCCCAGCTTCGAATATGAGGGCCGCGCCGAGGCCACCGTCGGCAATCTCGGCTTCGTCCAGGCCAAGGCGTCCATCTCCGGCCCACTGATCGCGGACACACTCGCGATCCGGCTGGCGGCGTCGACCACCGACCGGAAGGGCACGATCTACAACGTCACGAGCGGCCGGCGCGTCAACGAACAGGACAATCTCGGCTTCCGCGGCTCGCTGCTCTGGCGCGCCACCGACGCACTGAAACTCACGCTGTCCGGCGACTATAACCGCCAGGACCCCGAATGCTGCGCGCAGATCTACGTCCGCACCGGGGCCACACAACGCCCGCTCAACCGTCAGTTCGCCGGCCTCGCCGCCGCGTTCGGCTATGTCCCGCCCAGCACGAACGCGTTCGACCGCGTCACCGATCTCGACACGCCGCTCGACGCGTTCCAGGAAATCGGCGGCGCCTCGCTCCGCGCGGAATGGGATGTCGGCCCGGGCACGCTGACCTCGGTCTCCGCCTGGCGCTTCTGGAACTGGAAGCCGTCGAACGACCGCGACTTCACCGGCCTGCCGATCACCACGCGGTCGAACAACCCGTCGAAGCAGGACCAATATTCCCAGGAACTGCGCTACGCCGTGTCGGGCGACCGCATCGACACTGTCGCCGGCCTGTTCGCCTATCACCAGGAACAGCACACCACCGGCGTCCAGGAACAGGGCGCCGCCGCCAGCCGCTGGCTGCTCAACCCGACCAGTGCCAACGCGAACAACCCCGCGGTCCTGAACGGCCTGACCTCGTCCAACGACATCCTGTTCAAATCGACCAGCCTCGCCGCGTTCGGCCAGCTCAGCTGGAAGGTCACCGACCGGCTGAAGCTGCAACCCGGGCTGCGCGTGAACTACGACCGGAAGTCCGGCAACTATGTCTCCGTCGTGACGAACGGGCAGGGGGTCGCGATCGACTGCACCGTCATCCCGTCGACCAATACCATCCTGCGCGATCAGTGCGCGACGCTGCCGCCGCAAAGCTACAACCCGAAATTCACCGACTGGAACGTGTCGGGCGACTTCACCGCCTCCTACGAATTCGCACGCGACGTGCTCGGCTACGCAACCTATGCGAAGAGCTTCAAGTCCGGCGGCATCAACCTCGCCGGCCTGCCGCTCGACGCCAACAACCGCCCGATCCTCGCCACCCAAACGGTGAAACCCGAGAACGTCAACCACTACGAACTCGGCCTCAAGACCCAGCTGTTCGATCGCCGCGCGACGTTCAACCTGGCCGCGTTCTGGACAGAGATCGGCAACTACCAGGCGACCGTCACCAACGGCCAGCTCGGCGTGCTGCGCGGCTACCTCGCCAATGCCGACAAGGTCCGGGTCCGCGGGATTGAGGCGGACTTCTCGATGCGGCCGAGCGAGCGGCTGACGGTCTACGCCAGCGGCGCCTTCACTGACCACGAATACGTCAAGTTCGTCGACGCCCCGTGCCCGCCCGAACTGTCCGGCGGCACGACGGTCACCGCCGGCCAGACGCCCAGCGCGCCCGGCACCCCCGGCGGCCTTAGCCCCGCCAACTGCGACATCTCCGGCGAGTGGCTGCCCGGCATCTCGAAATGGGCCGCCTCCTACGGCGCTGAATACAACATCCCCGCCACATTCTTCGGGCGGGAGGGGCAGGTCTACGCCGCGTTCGACGGCAACTACCGCTCGAAATTCTCGTCCAATCCCTCGCGCTCCGCCTACACCGACATCGCCCGCTACGCGGTCGCGAACTTCCGGGCGGGCGCCCGCGTGGCGGACGGCTGGGACATCTTCGGCTGGGTCCGCAACGCGCTCGACAAGAACTATTACGACATCCTCGCCACCCAGTCGGGCAGCACGGGCCTGATCGTCGGCCAACCCGCCGACCCGCGCACCTACGGTCTGACCGTCAAGACGCGCTTCTAGGTCGAGGCAACGCCACCAGCCGCCGACGCAAAAAGGGGGCCCCGCGGGGCCCCCTTTCGCTTCGTAGCAAGGCTGACGAAGATCAGTCTTCGCGCGTCAGGAACGCGGGTGCGAAGGTCGTCTCTTCGTTGCTGCCGCCGCGATCCGGACGGTCGCCGTCGTTGCGGTCGCGGCGCGGGCCACGATCGCCACCACGGTCGCCGCCGCCGCCGCCGCGCGGGCCGCGATCGTTGCGATCGCCGCCGCCACCGCCACCGCCGCCACGCGGGCCACGGCCACCATCCCGGTCGCCACCGCCACCGCCGCCTTCACGGCGCGGGCCGCGATCCGGACGGTCACCGGCTTCGCGCGGGGGACGGGTATCCTCCAGCTCGGCACCGGTTTCCTGATCGACGACGCGCATCGACAGGCGCACCTTGCCGCGCTGGTCGATCTCGAGGACCTTGACCTTCACGTCCTGCCCTTCGGACAGCACGTCGGAGACCTTGGCCACCCGCTCGTTCTTGATCTCGGACACGTGGACCAGACCATCCTTGCCGCCCATGAAGTTCACGAACGCGCCGAAGTCGACCAGGTTGACGACCTTGCCGTCGTAGATCTTGCCGATCTCGGCTTCCAGCGTGATGCCTTCGATCCACTTGCGTGCGGCTGCGATCTTCTCGGGGTCGGACGATGCGATCTTGATCGTGCCGTCGTCCTCGATGTCGACCTTCGCGCCGGTGGTGGCGACGATCTCGCGGATCACCTTGCCGCCGGTGCCGATGATATCGCGGATCTTATCCTTCGGCACCGTCATCGTCTCGATCCGCGGCGCGTGCGCCGACAGCTCGGTCCGGGTGGTGTCGAGCGCCTTGGCCATCTCCTCCAGGATATGGGCACGGCCTTCATGCGCCTGCGCGAGCGCGACCTTCATGATCTCCTCGGTGATGCCGGCGATCTTGATGTCCATCTGCAGGCTGGTGATGCCCTCGGACGTGCCCGCCACCTTGAAGTCCATGTCGCCGAGATGATCCTCGTCGCCCAGGATGTCGGAGATCACGGCGAACTCCTTGCCTTCCAGGATCAGGCCCATCGCGATGCCGGACACCGGACGCTTCAGCGGAACGCCCGCATCCATCATCGCCAGCGACCCGCCGCAGACCGTCGCCATCGACGAGGAGCCGTTGCTCTCCGTAATGTCGGACAGGACGCGGATCGTGTACGGGAACTCTTCCTTGGTCGGCAGGACCGGGTTCAGCGCGCGCCAGGCGAGCTTCCCGTGACCGATCTCGCGACGGCCCGGCGCACCGAAGCGGCCGACTTCACCGACCGAGTAGGGCGGGAAGTTGTAGTGCAGCATGAAGCGCTCGTAATGCAGCCCGTTCAGGCCGTCGATCATCTGCTCCGCATCGGCGGTGCCGAGCGTCGTGGTGACGATCGACTGCGTCTCGCCGCGGGTGAACAGCGCCGAACCGTGCGCGCGCGGCAGGAAGTGGACCATCGATTCGATCGGGCGCACGGTCTTCGTGTCGCGTCCGTCGATGCGGCGGCCTTCCTTCAGGATCGCCGTGCGGACGATGTCGCCTTCCAGCTTCTTGCCTAGCTTGTTCGCCTTCAGGCGCGTCGCGGCATCGGCATCCTTGAAATGCTCGTGCATCGCCTTCTTGGCTTCTGCGATCGCGGCGACGCGGTCGGCCTTGCCGGTCAGCTTGTAGGCCTTGTCCAGCCCGTTGCCGATCAGCTTCTTGACCTGCTTCTTCAGGTCGCCGCTGTCGTCCAGCGCCGGCAATTCCCACGGATCCTTCGCGGCCTTCTCGGCCAGGTCGATGATGCCGTCGATGACCAGGCGGCTCGCGTCGTGCGCGAACACGACGGCGCCGAGCATGACGTCTTCCGACAGCTCCTTGGCTTCGGACTCGACCATCATCACCGCGCCGTGTGTGGCGGCGACGATCAGGTCCAGATCGCTGTCCTTGATCGCCTCGTTCGACGGGTTGAGGATGTACTCGCCGTCCTTGTAACCGACGCGGGCGCAACCGATCGGGCCCATGAAGGGCAGGCCGGAAATGGTCAGCGCGGCCGATGCGGCGATCATCGCCAGAATGTCTGGCTCGTTCTCGCCGTCATAGCTCAGAACCTGGCAGATGACGTTGATTTCGTTGTAGAAACCTTCCGGGAACAGCGGGCGGATCGGACGATCGATCAGGCGGCTGGTCAGCGTCTCCTTCTCGGTGGCGCCACGCTCACGCTTGAAGAAACCACCCGGGATGCGGCCGGCGGCGCTGTACTTTTCCTGGTAGTGGACGGTGAGCGGGAAGAAGTCCTGCCCGTCCTTGACCGACTTGGCGGCGGTGACCGCGCACAGCACGACCGTCTCGCCGAGCGTCGCGAGGACCGCGCCGTCGGCCTGGCGGGCAACGCGGCCCGTTTCCAGGGTCAGCGTCTGGCCGCCCCACTGGATTTCGCTCTTCTGGATATCGAACATTCGGTTTCCTCAGGATTGCCGGCACGCCCGATGCGGCCGGGGCCTCTATCCGATCCCATGTGGATCGGTGCGGACGATGACCGGCCCGCGCGGTTCGGGATGCCCTGGGGCCCCCTGTGGACGATGGCCGGATTGCCGTTCGTCCTATCTGCGGTCGTTCGTACCCCGCATAGGCGGTAGTTCCGGTCGACCGTGGAACTGGATCCCCGCATGCCGCGGGGATATGAAAAAGGCGCCTTTCGGCGCCTTTTCCTTACTTGCGGAGGCCGAGCTTGCCGATGAGATCGGTGTAGCGCTGCGCATCCTTCTTCTTCAGGTAATCGAGCAGGCTGCGACGGTTGTTCACCATCATCAGCAGGCCGCGGCGGGAGTGGTTGTCCTTCGCATGGCCCTTGAAATGCTCGGTCAGGTTGACGATCCGCTCGGTCAGGATCGAAATCTGGACCTCGGGGCTGCCCGTGTCGCCTTCGCTGCGACCATGTTCGGCGATGAGGGCGGTCTTGCGTTCTGCGGTGATCGTCATGCTATGTCCTCGACATCGACTAAATTGAAACCGCGCACGACCCGTATCCCGCTTTCGCCCTGTTCGACCAGCGCCACAGGGGTGCCGGCGTCGAGCGCGAGGTGCAGGCCGGGTGGTACGGCGATCCCGATCAGCTTGCGCCCCTGGCGGAGCGCACCTGCCTGATCGGGGGTGACGGAAAAGGCCGGGATGTCGTCCAGCCCCGCCGTCAACGGCAGGAGTGCATGATGCACGCCGCGGTCCTGTCCCAGATCGGCCAGTTTGTCCAGCGATATCGCCTGTCTGAGCACGAACGGCCCGGCTTTCGTGCGCCTGAGCATGGTCACATGCCCGACGGTCTCCAGCGCTTCGGCAATGTCGCGTGCGAGGCTGCGGATATAGGTGCCTTTCGACACGCGCGCGGTGAGGGTGATCTCCGACAAACCCTCAACCCCGTCCATGCCGAGCGAAGTCGAGGCAGCCTTAGCAGGAGCCACAACCTCGAGCGCATAGACCGTAACCCCACGCGTCTGGATCTCGAACGTCTCGCCCGCCCGCGCCCGGTCATAGGCACGCTCCCCGTCGATCTTGATCGCGCTATACGCCGGCGGCACCTGCTCGATCGGCCCGGTGAAACGCGGCAGCACCGCCAGCAACTCCGCCAAGCTCGGCCGCACATCCGACGTCGCCACCACCTTGCCCTCCAGGTCGATCGTATCGGTCGCCGCCCCGAACGCGATCGTGAAATCGTATGCCTTGTCCGCATCGAGCATCCGCCCGGCCAGCTTCGTCGCCTCGCCCAGCGCGATCGGCAGCACGCCCGTTGCCAGCGGATCGAGCGTGCCGCCATGGCCCACCTTCACCTTCGCATAGCCGCCGGAGCGCAGCGCGCGCTTCACCGCGGACACGATTTGCGTCGATCCGGGTCCGAGCGGCTTGTCGATCACCAGCCAGCCGTTCACGCAGGAACCCATTCGTCGGCGAGGATCGCGTACATCACGCTGTCGCGGACATATCCGGTCCAGGTGATCCGATCGCGGCGCATCACGCCCTCGCGCACCGCGCCGAGCTTCTCCACCGCCGCCATCGACCGGCCGTTCCGCGCGTCGATGCGGAACTGGATGCGGTGGAAACCCGCCTCGAACGCCCGCTCGATCAGCAGATGCTTGATCGGCCGGTTCAGGCCCGTGCCGCGGGCCGAGGGGGTCAGGTAAGTGCCGCCGATATCTAGGACGCCATTGGCGGTATCGACGTTCAGATACCCCGACATGCCGACCATCGCGCCATCCGCGAACAGCGCGAACGGCCGCCGGCCCTGATCCGCGCGCATCGCCGCGAAACTCGCGTCGAACCGTTCCGGCGCGTAGGACGTCGGATAGATTTCCCAGACCGGATCGTCCGCGGGGCAGAGCGGGCGAAGCAACTCGCGATGCGCATCGCCAAGCTGCTCGAGGTGCAACCCCGGCGCATCGATCGGCGCGATCAGGCGGTTCAAATCACCGCGCACGGCTCTGCTTCATATAATGCCGCCGGCACAGCGCGACATAGCGGTCGTTCCCGCCGATCTCGGTCTGGTCGCCATCACGCACCCCGCGCCCGCCGGCATCGACCCGCAAATTCATCGTCGCCTTCCGCCCACAAGCACAGATCGCCTTGATCTCGGTCAGCGTGTCCGCCAGCGCCAGCAGATGCGCGCTCCCCTCGAACAACTCCCCCCGAAAATCGGTGCGCAAGCCGTAGGCCAGCACCGGTATCCCGACCTCGTCGCAAACCTGCGCCAGTTCCAACACTTGGTGCCGCGTCAAAAACTGAGCCTCGTCCACCAACACGCAGGCGAGCGGGGTCGCCGCATGCTGCGCCTCGACACACGCCCGGATTGCGGTCTGGCGATCAAACGTCATGGCGGGCGCACACAAGCCGATCCGCGACGTAATCATCCCCGCCGCATACCGATCATCCAGCGCCGCGGTGAACAACATCGTGTTCAACCCACGCTCGCGATAATTGAAGCTCGACTGCAACAGGATCGTCGACTTCCCCGCATTCATCGACGCGTAGTAGAAATACAGCTTCGCCATCAGGACACGCCCAGCGTTTCAACGGGCAGGGGGGCGTCAACGCCAGCCCTGCGGGCAAGCCCACGGTCGAACGTGACGAAGCAACTAATATGCCGCGTCGCGACTAGATGGATCATGTCCGCGAAGTCCGCGCCGTGGGCCAGGCGCTCCGCAGCCCAGCGAACCATCGCAGCTTCATCGACGACAAGGCCGTCCAGATCGGTCAACACCGCCAGAACGTCAGCGATCCGTTCACGCTTCCAGCCATAGGCGCTGCGCAGGACCCACTCGACCTCGATGAGGACGGTCAGCGAAACGTGCAGGACCTCGTTCTGGAGGAGCGTCTGGGCCTCGCGCGCCTGATCCTCGTCATCCGCGACGATCAGCCGCAGGACGACATTCGTATCGACAGCCCTCATTCGCGGCCCTTCGCCGCGAACATTGCGTCGACCGCGGTATTCATCTCTTCGATCGTCACCGCGGGGCCTTCATGCCGCGGTATGCGTCGCCTGAATTCCTCGTAGCTGATCTTCTCGCGCGCGGGTTCAGCCGCTTGCAGGACGATGCGGCGGCCCTCCCGAACAATGTCGAGGAACTCGCCGGGTTCGAGTTGCAACGCATCCCGAATGTCCTTCGGAATGACGATTTGTCCCTTCGACGACAATCTGGTGCGCGCGTTCATGCCGGTAAGATACGTCTTACCGTCCAACCGGTCAATCGGACCCCAGGTCGCGCGCGATGTGCGGATCCCGGAGCAGCGCGTCGATATGGCTGCCCTCGTCGAAGCTTTCGTCCGACAGGAACTTCAGCTTCGCCGCGAACCGTGCGTTCACCCGTCGCGCGACCTCGCTCTGCAGATAGGCGGTGTTGGTACGCAGCGCCTTCAGGATCACCGCCTCGTCCGCCTCGCCCAGCGTCTTCACGAACGCGGTCGCGTGGCGCAGGTCGGGGGACATCCGCACTTCTGTCACCGAAATGCTGTGCTTGGTCAGCACGTCGTCATGCACGTCGCCGCGCATCAGCACCTCGGACAGCGCGTGACGCACTTGTTCGCCCACGCGGAGCGCCCGGACCGACCGGCCTTCGGATGTTTCGGTGGGGCGCATGGCGGTACTCCAGTCAGTCGTGACGCCGCGGGGGCATCAGCAGCGTCATCAGGATCATCATCCCGCTGAACAACAGGTGGATCGGCGCAAACGCGATCCGGGCAAGCAGGGTGACGGGATCATGCCTGGGCATGACCCCTGTCTAGCGAAACGAAGCGAGCCCGTCATCCCGGCGAAGGCCGGGATCTCGATGTGGCCGGGTGGCCCAAGCCGCAGGGAGACCCCGGCCTCCGCCGGGATGACGAATTCAGGACGAAGCGCTTAAAGCGTGCGCTCGCGCTCTTCGACCTCGAACGTCTCGACGATGTCGCCCGCCTTGATGTCGGTCGACCCTTCGATCGTGATACCGCACTCCAGACCGGCGCGCACTTCCGGCACGTCGTCCTTGAACCGGCGGAGCGACGAGATCGACCCGTTGTAGATGATGACGTCGTCGCGCAACACGCGGGCACGCAGCTTCTGGCGGATATAACCTTCGACCACGAGCAGACCCGCCGCCTTGCCGTGCTTGCCCGCGGAGAAGACCTCGCGGATTTCGGCACGACCGACGACATGCTCGAGATACTCCGGCCCGAGCTGCCCGGCCATCGCGGCGCGGATCTCGTCGAGCAGGTCGTAGATGACGTCGTAATACTTCAGCGCCACGCCGTCCCGCGTCGCGAGTTCGCGTGCCTTGCTGTTCGCACGCACGTTGAACCCGATGATCGGGGCACGCGACGCCGCCGCCAGCGACACGTCGCTCTCGGTGATGCCGCCCACGCCCGAATGCAGGATCCGGACCTGGATGAGGTCGGTCGAGATCTTGTTGAGCGACGCCACGATCGCCTCGACCGAGCCCTGCGCGTCCGCCTTGACGACCAGCGGGAACTGCTGCGCCTGCTTCTCGCGGAGTGCCGAGAACATCGTCTCGAGGTTGGCCGGGGCCGAGGTGGTCCGCTTCTGCTGGATCACGCTCGCACGGTAATCCGCGACCTCACGGGCACGCGCCTCGTTCTCGACCACCGACAGCGGATCACCCGCGGACGGCACGCCGGTCAGACCCAGCACCTGCACCGGCATCGACGGAAGCGCGAGCTTCACGTTCTTGCCCTTGTCGTCGATCAGCGCGCGGACCTTGCCGCTCTCGGCACCCACCACGAAGATGTCGCCGACGCGCAGCGTACCACGCCCGACCAGGACGGTCGCAACCGCACCACGGCCCTTGTCCAGCGTCGCTTCCACGACAGTGCCCTCGGCCGGACGATCCGGGTTGGCGCGCAGTTCGAGCAGATCGGCCTGCAGCTCGATCTTGTCGATCAGCTCTTCCAGCCCGGTCTTCTTGGTCGCGGAAACCTCGACGTCCTGGACGTCACCGCCCATTTCCTCGACCTGCACGTCATATTGCAGCAGCGCCTGGCGGATCTTGGACGCATCCGAACCCGGCTTGTCCATCTTGTTGATCGCCACGATCATCGGCACGCCCGCGGCGCGGACATGGCTGATCGCCTCGATCGTCTGCGGCCGCATGCCGTCGTCGCCGGCCACCACCAGCACCACGATGTCGGTGATGTTGGCGCCACGCGCACGCATGTCGCTGAACGCTTCATGGCCCGGCGTGTCGAGGAACGTGATCTTGTTCCCCGACTTCACGGTCACCTGATAGGCGCCGATATGCTGGGTGATCCCGCCCGCTTCGCCCGATGCGACGTTCGCACCGCGCAGCGCGTCGAGCAGCGAGGTCTTGCCGTGATCGACATGGCCCATGATCGTGACGACCGGCGGACGCGTGACCTGCGTGTCGTCGGAATCGACTTCCTCGTGGCTCGTCAGGTCGATGTCGCTGTCCGACACGCGGTTGATGTTGTGGCCGAACTCGGTGACCAGCAGCTCCGCCGTATCCTGGTCGATCGTCTGCGTGATCGTGACGGGCATGCCCATCTTGAACAGCGCCTTGACCAGGTCGGCCCCGCGTTCCGCCATGCGGTTCGCCAGTTCCTGCACGGTGATCGCTTCCGGCACGTTCACGTCGCGAACCTGCTTGATCGACGGACCGCTGTTGCCCGAACCCTTGGCCTTCTCGCGGCTGCGCTTCAGCGCAGCGAGCGAGCGGGTGCGGGCGCTGGCACCATCGTCCAGCGCACGCGTGACGGTCAACTTGCCCGACTGGCGACGCTCGTCGGCATTCTTTTCGCGCGATACGGGCTTTGCGGCCGGACGCGGTGCGGTCGGCAACGGGGTGAAGCGACGCGGCGGCGGGAAACGCCCATCCGCACCGGCTTCGGCCTGCGCGGCTTCGCCGGTCGGCGCGGCTGCGGTAGCCGCAGGGGCGGCCGGTGCCGCGGCGGGGGCAGGGGCCGCCGTCGGGTTTTCCGCCGCCAGCTTGTTCTGCTCGATCCGGCGCTTCTCTTCTTCCGCGGCCTCGGCACGCAGACGATCCTCGCGGCGGCGCGCTTCCTCCAGCGCCGTCATGCGTGCCTCTTCGGCCTCGCGCAGCAGCTTGGCCTGGCGTTCCTGACGGCTGAGCAGGTCGTTGCCCGGGTTGCGAGCGGGGGCGGCCTGACGCGCCGGGGTCCGCACGGGGGCGGGGGCACGGCGCGGCGTTGCGGTCACCGGCTTCGGCGCAGGCGTCGGCTCGGGTGCCGCGACCGGCTCCGGCGCAGCTTCGACCACGGGAGCCGGGGCCGGGGGCGGCGTCGGCACCGGCTTGGCGACCGGCGTGAACGCGCGCGGCGGCGGGAAGGCCGGTGCCGCGGCAGGGGCCTCGGGTGCAGCTTCGGCGACCGGGGCAGGTGCCTCGGCGACGGGCTCGGCAACCGGGGCCGCAACGGGCTCCGGCGCAGGGGCGGGTGCCGCAACTGGTGCCGGGACCGGCGTCGGTGAGGCCACCACTTCGGGTGCCGCCATGGGCTCGGGTGCCGCCTGCTCGACCACAGGCTCCGCCTCGCCGGGCTTGCGGAATACGCGTGCCTTCTTGACCTCCACCACCACGGTGTTGGAACGGCCATGGCTGAAGCTCTGCTTCACCTTGCCCGTTTCGACCGTGCGGCGGACACCAAGCGGTGCGCGCATACCAAGCTTCGGCTTTTCGTTGTCGCTCATATGGTCGTCAGAACCCTTCGATATTCAGCGGGGAAGGGCCTTGCGAAGCACTGTCGCAAGGCTCGATCGCCCATTCTCGTCCGATAAAGTCGCGCCAGCGATCCAGCGCCTGCGTGACTCGCGCGGCAGCAGCCGGCGTTATCAGCGCAATATGTACCACGTTTTCGCGGCCCAGCGCCATCGACAATATGGCACGGCCCGCCGGGATTACCAGACCGCGCAGATCGCTGCCCTCTTCGCCGCGGCCCACGCGGAGCGCCTGATCCAGCTTGCGATTGCCGTCGGTGCCGGCATCCGCGGCGTGCAGCAGCAGCTTGGCAACGCCCTTGCGCGCGCTCTCCGCGATCTTGTCCGATCCGGTCAGCAACGTGCCCGAGCGCGCCTCCAGCCCCAGCCGATCGAGCGCATCGCGCTCCAGCGCTGCGGCGATGCGCGCGGGCAGGTCGTCCGGGATGGTCAACGCCTGCGTCTTGAACGCGCGGTACAGCGCACCCTTCAGCTTGCCCTTGGCCAGCGCCGTCTCCAGCGTCGTCCGGTCCACCCCGATCCACGCCCCACGCCCCGGCGCCCGCGCCCGCACGTCCGGCGCGATCGACCCGTCGGGGCCGAGCGCAAGCCGGATCAGCTTCTCCCGCGACGCGCGCACACCCGACAGGATGCAGCGCCGCTCGGGATCATGCTTGTTGGCCTTGGTATCTTCTTCGGGCTCGGCATCCGAACCCACGTCCGTGCTCAGCAACGTCCCGGGCACAACCGTGACATCGGCGTCCGGACCACCGGACTCCGTTCCCTCTACTGGGTAAGGCGCACGCACATCCCCCGCCGTTTCAGGCGGGGGCGCATCGCGATGATTTACGAACTCGGGGCGATCATCGTGGGACATCCGCGGTTGCGTCCTCCCGCGGCTTGCGATCCATGACGAGCATGGCGTTGTTGCCCCAATTCTCGGTCGCGACTTCGGTGATGACGATGTGCGTCGTCGCCGGGTTCTTGCCGCAACGCTCGACCAGCGAACGCGTCACGTCCTCTACCAGCCCGCGCTTCTGCTCGGTGGTCAGCGGCCCGGCGACCTTGATGTCGACGAACGGCATCAGGCGTCGTCCTCCACGGCTGTGTTCGCAGGCGCCTCTTCCGAAGCCTCGGCCGCAGGCTCTTCGTCCTCGAACCAGTGCGCGCGCGCCGCCATGATGATCTCGTTGCCCTGATCTTCGGTCAGGCCATATTCCGACAGAATGCCGCTCTTCTCGGGATCGGTGCTCGGCGTGCGGCGGCGCGGTTCGACGCGCTTCTTCAGGATCAGCTCGTCGGTCGCCAGATCGGCCAGGTCGTCGAGCGTCTTGATGCCCGCCTTGCCCAGCGTCACCAGCATCGCCTCGGTCAGGTAAGGCAGGTCGGCCAGTGCGTCCTCGACGCCCATGCCCTGCCGCTCTTCGCGGTTGGCCTGCTCGCGCCGGTCGAGTGCTTCCTGCGCGCGGTTCTGCAACTCGGACGCCAATTCTTCGTCGAAACCCTCGATCGCGGCGATCTCGTCGACCTCGACATAGGCGACTTCTTCCAGGCTGGAGAAGCCCTCGGCGACCAGCAGCTGGGCCAGCGTCTCGTCGACGTCCAGTTCCTTCTCGAACAGGCCGCTATTCTCGACGAATTCCTTCTGGCGCTTCTCCGAAGCATCCGCCTCGGTCATGATGTCGATCGCCGAACCGGTCAGCTGCGACGCGAGCCGCACATTCTGGCCGCGGCGGCCGATGGCGAGCGACAGCTGGTCATCGGGCACCACCACTTCGATGCGGCTGTCCTCCTCGTCGATCACGACGCGGCTGACCTGCGCCGGCTGCAACGCGTTCACCACGAACGTCGCGGTGTCGGGCGACCAGGGGATGATGTCGATCTTCTCGCCCTGCATTTCCTGCACGACGGCCTGCACGCGGCTGCCCTTCATGCCGACGCAGGCGCCGACCGGATCGATCGAGCTGTCGTGGCTGATGACGCCGATCTTGGCGCGGCTGCCCGGATCGCGCGCGGCGGCCTTGATCTCGATCACGCCGTCGTAGATTTCGGGCACTTCCTGCGCGAACAGCTTCTTCATGAAATCGGGGTGCGCGCGGCTCAGAAAGATCTGCGGACCACGCGTTTCACGGGCGACGCGCAGGATCAGCGAACGGATGCGGTCGCCGACGCGGACGACTTCGCGCGGGATCTGCGCATCGCGGCGCACGACGCCTTCTGCACGGCCCAGGTCGACGACGACATGGCCGAACTCGACGCGCTTGACCACGCCGGTGATGATCTCGCCCGCGCGGTCCTTGAACTCTTCATACTGGCGGTCGCGCTCGGCATCGCGCACCTTCTGAAAGATGACCTGCTTGGCGGCCTGTGCCGCGATGCGGCCGAATTCAATGTTGGGCAGCGGATCGACGATGAAGTCGCCCACGACCGCGCCGGCCTGCAGCTTCTGCGCGTCTGCGACGCTCACCTGCTTGAAATAATCCTCGACCAGCTCGACGACCTCGACGACGCGCCACAGGCGCAGGTCGCCCGCGGTGGTGTCGATCTTCGCGCGGATGTCGTTCTCCGCGCCGTACCGCGTACGGGCGGCGCGCTGGATGGCGTCTTCCATCGCCTCGATCACGATCTCGCGATCGATCAGCTTTTCCTTGGCGACCGCATCGGCGATGGCGAGCAGCTCGGCCTTGTTGGCGGAAATGGCGGTGGCCATCGGACTATCCTTCCTGCGTGGGTTCGACGCCGTCATCGGCGTCCAGTTCGACGATCTCGTCGGCGCCGTCCGCGTTCAGCGGGGCCGTGGCCTTGAGGAGCGCGTCGGTCAAGATAAGTTTGGCAGATGCGATACCGGTAAAAGGCAGCGTCAGTTCACCGACGCGTTCGACGTACAACAGCACGTCGTCGCCATCGACGCCCTTCAGCGACGCCTCGTACTGCTTGCGCCCGTCGCGCGGCTCGACCAGCTTGATACGCGCATCGAAGCCCGCCCAGTCCTGGAAATCCTTCAGGCGGGTCAGCGGCCGGTCGATGCCGGGGGACGACACCTCCAGCCGGTACGCCTCCTCGATCGGGTCCTTCTCGTCCAGCATGTCGGAGATGCGGCGGCTCAGCGCCTCGCAATCCGTCAGGTCCAGCTGGCGGGTGTCGGGCCGCTCGGCCATGATCTGCAGCGTCGGGTCGGACTTGCCGCCGTTCATCTGCACGCGCACCAGTGCGAGACCCAAGGCCTGCGCCTCCGGTTCGATCAGACTGTTCAACAAGGCGATATCCGCCATCGATGCTCCTGCGCTCTTCATGCGTCATGCATGCGTCCGTATCGCCGGACCCGGGGGGATCCGACCTCGCCAAAGTTACCAATGTCGAGAAGATGAATTTCCTCTACGCCAAACGACCGGGGGCGGCAAGACTGCAACATAAAGTGGGGCCGCGGAGTTTCGCATCCAACCAAACTGCCGGGAGACAGTCATGCGCGTACCGACCACCAGCTTCACCCTCGCCTTGTTGCTCGCCGCCGGCGGCGCGGTCGCCGTTGCCGCCCAGACTGCCTCCCCACAAGCACCGATCACCGCGGAACAGCCGTTCGCCGCGAAGGACTTCACCGAAACGCAGGTCGCGCGCTTCGACAGCCCGTGGGCGATGACGCCGGCGCCCGGCGGCGGTTTCCTCGTCACCGAGAAGGCCGGAACGCTCAAATATCTCCCCATCGGCCCGAACGCCGCGGCGCGCTCGGTCGCCGGCGTGCCGAAGGTCGACGACGGGGGGCAGGGCGGGCTGATGGACGTCGTGTTCCGCCCCGGCACCGACATGCTCTACTTCAGCTATTCGGAGGCCGGTGCCGGCGGCAAGGGCGTTGCCCTCGCCCGCGCGCGCTTCGTGCAGGACGCGAAGGGCGCTCGTCTCGACAACGTCGAGACGCTGTTCCGCACGCCGAAGGTCGACGGCAACGGCCATTATTCCGGCCGCATCGCGTTCGCGCCGGACGGGCATCTGTTCTTCACCGCCGGCGAACGGCAGAAGTTCGATCCCGCGCAGGACCCCAAGCTGACGCTCGGCAAGGTCCTGCGGCTGACCGCGGACGGCAAGCCTGCGCCCGGCAACCCGCTCGCCGCCAAGGGGTTCGACCCCGCGGTCTGGACCTACGGCCACCGCAACCTGCTCGGCATCGCGTTCGATGCGAAGGGCAATCTATGGGAGCAGGAGATGGGGCCGAAGGGCGGCGACGAGCTCAATCTCATCCTGCCCGGCCGCAACTACGGCTATCCGCTCGTGTCGAACGGCGACCATTATGACGGCCGCCCGATCCCCGACCATCCGACCCGCCCGGACCTGGAGGCACCCAAGGCGAGCTGGAACCCGGTCATCTCGCCCGCCGGCCTCATGATCTATTCCGGCGCACTGTTCCCCGCATGGCGCGGCAATGCGTTCATCGGCGGGCTGTCGTCGAAGGCGCTCATCCGCGTCGCGATCGACGGCACCACCGCCCGCGAGGCCGCGCGCTACGACATGGGCGCCCGCATCCGCGAGGTCGAACAGGGCCCCGACGGCGCGGTCTACGTGCTGGAAGACGGCCCCAACGCCCGCCTGCTGCGCCTGACACCGAAGGGGTAAGGCGCGACACCGTCATCCCGGACCCGATCCGGGATGACGGCACCTACCGAACGTCGTCGATCAGCGCATCCAGCTTCTTCTGCGCCGCGCGATCATATTGCGCGGGCACCGCATGCATCCGGCACGCATCGCTCGACCGCCAGCCGACACGGTGATCCCACGCGCACCGCTCGTCGCGCGCGGCGGACAGATAATAAAGGTGGAACCCCACCGCACCGATTAGCGCGGCGAGCAGGACGGTCACGAACGTCTTCATGCCGTCACCACTAGCGCCGCCGGTACCGGAAGTACCAGACCTCGTGCCCCTTGCTGCGGGCTTTCTGCTCATAGCGTGTCTCCGGCCAGTCGTCCGGGCGGACGAGAAAATCCTGCGGTCCGTCGATCAGCCATTCGAAATCCGGGCTTTCGTCCATGATCATCATGGCCCAGCGGACATAGACCGGGTGGTCGGTCCCGAACCGGAACTCACCGCCCGGCTTCAGCTTCCGCGCGATCCGGTCGACGGGCCCGGCGTTCATGAAGCGCCGCTTGGCATGGCGCGCCTTGGGCCACGGATCGGGGTGCAGCAGATACACCCGCTCCAGCGAGGCATCGGGCAACCGCTCGAGCACGTCGAGCGCATCGCCCATGTGCAGCCGGACATTGTCGATCCCGTCCGCATCGATTTTCATCAGTGCGCCGACGACCCCGTCGAGGAACGGCTCGCACCCGATGAAACCGTGGTCCGGCCGCATAGCCGCCTGGCCCGCCAGATGCTCGCCCTTGCCGAACCCGATCTCGACCTGCATCGGCCGGTCGTCGCCGAACAGCATCGCCGCATCGATCGGTCCGGTCTCCGGCACCGCCAGCTCGGGCAGCATCCGCTCGACCAGCCCGGCCTGGCCTTCGCGCAATTTATGTCCGGTGCGGCGGCCGTACAGCCGGCGAAGCGTCGTGGGATCTTCCATGACCGCGCCGGTTAGCCGACGACGAGGGCAAGGGGAAGGCGCGTCCGACTTCGCCCGAAACGAAACGGGATCCGGAGTGACAGGCCAAAGCCCGCCACCCCGGATCCCGCATCAGGTCCGCAATGAAGCCGGCCTTAGAAAGCGCGCTTCAGCTCTTCCACCAGGTCCGTCTTCTCCCACGTGAAGAAGTCGCCGTCCGGCTGGCGGCCGAAGTGCCCGTAGGCTGCGGTCCGCGCATAGATCGGCGCGTTGAGCTTCAGATGCGTACGAATGCCCTTCGGCGTCAGGCGCACCAGCTGCGGCAGGATGCGCTCGATCGCCGCTTCGTCCACCTGACCGGTGCCGTGCGTGTCGACATAGAGCGACAGCGGCTCGGCCACGCCGATCGCATAGCTCAGCTGGATCGTCACGCGACGCGCCAGGCCCGCCGCCACGATGTTCTTCGCCATGTAGCGCGTCACATAGGCAGCCGAACGATCGACCTTCGTCGGATCCTTGCCGGAGAATGCGCCGCCGCCATGCGGGGATGCGCCGCCGTAGGTGTCGACGATGATCTTGCGCCCGGTCAGGCCCGCGTCGCCGTCCGGCCCGCCGATTTCGAACAGCCCGGTCGGGTTGACGAAGATCGACTCGTCGCCCGGCATCCAGCCCTCGGGCAGGATCCCGGCCATCACGCCCTTGGCATAGTCACGCAGCATCGCCTGATCGGCGCCCTTGCCGTGCTGCGTCGACACGACCAGCGCGGTCGCGCGGACCGGCTTCTCGTTCTGATATTCGAGCGTCACCTGGCTCTTGGCGTCCGGCTCCAGGAACGGTGCGGCGCCGCTGTGGCGATCCTCCGCCATCTTCTCCAGAATGCGGTGAGCGTAATACAGCGTCGCGGGCATCAGGTCGGGCGTCTCGTCGGTCGCGTAACCGAACATGATGCCCTGGTCGCCGGCGCCTTCGTCCTTGTTGCCGCTCTCGTCCACGCCCTGCGCGATGTGCGCCGACTGCGGATGCAGGTGGTTCGCGAAATCGGCGGTCTGCCAGTGGAACCCTTCCTGCTCGTACCCGATCCGCTTCACGGTCTCGCGCGCGGCGGCCTCGATCTCGTCAAGCGCGCCGGCGGACCAGTTGCCGGCCGTGTCGATCATGCCTTCGCCGCGGACTTCGCCGGCCAGGATGATGCGCTGCGTCGTCACCATCGTCTCGCACGCGACGCGCGCCTGCGCGTCCTTGCCCAGGAACAGGTCGACGACCGCATCTGAGATCTGGTCGGCAACCTTGTCGGGATGGCCTTCGGAGACACTTTCGGAAGTGAACAGGAACGTATCGCGCATGGGTAAAAGCAGCCTTTCCAGTAGAACGGGCGTCGTAGAAGACACCGCATATAAAGATATAAAGCTATCCTTATATCTGCCTTAGCCGCGCTTCGACCGCCGCGCAATCGCGGCAATGGCCAACAGTGCCAATGCCACCATGAGCGGCAACAGGTTGCCGAACAGCGCGAACGGCGTCGCCGCGAACGGCGCGGGCAGGGTGGTATCGATCGCGCCGGCGCGGTGCGTCGGGATCGTGCGGACCAGTCGCCCGGCGGGATCGATCAGCGCGGAAATGCCGTTCGGCGTCGCACGCACGACCGGCAACCCCTCCTCGATCGCGCGCAACCGTGCCTGCGCCAGATGCTGCGGCGGGCCCCACGCGCCGAACCACGCATCGTTCGACGGGTTGAAGATGAAGTCGGGCCGGTTCGCGCGATCCACCACATGGCCGGAGAAAATGATCTCGTAACAGATTTGCACGCCGATCTTGCCGAACCCCGGCAGCGCGAACGATCGCGGCCCCGGACCCGGCCAGAAATCGATATCGCCCGGTACCAGCCGCGACAGCCCGATCGGCGACAGCAGCGCGCGCATCGGCAGATATTCGCCGTACGGCACAAGATGCGCCTTGTCGTAACGGTGCAGCAACCGCCCGCGCGCATCCATGACGAACAGGCTGTTGCGGGCCCCGATCACATTGTCCCGGTCGTCACGTTCCAGCCGCGTCCCGCCGGTCACCAGCAGGTCGCCGGGGCGCAAAAGCCCGGTCAGCGCCTCGCGCGCCAGCCGGTCGGTCTCCAGATAATATTCGACCGCCGCCTCCGGCCAGAACAGCAGCCGCGGCGGCGCATCCGCAGCCGGCCGATGCGACAGCGCGCCGAGTTTCAGCAGCCCGTCATAGGCATAGTCGGGCTCGTTGCGGGCATCCTGGTCGATGTTCGGCTGCACCACATGGATCGCGCGGCCCGTGTCGCGCGCCGCCGGCGTGGGGGTCAGCGACAGCGCGAGCGGCAGGACCGCGGCGGCCGCCGTCGTCCCCGGCTTGCGCAACGCCGCCGCCAGCACCGCACCGCCCGCCAGCACCATCAGGGCGGACAGCCCGTAGGTCCCGATATAGCGTGCCGCCTGCGCCGTCGGCAGGCCCATCCATGCAACCCCAAGCGGGTTCCACGCAAACCCGGTGAACAGCGACGCCCGCACCCACTCGGTCAGCGGCCAGATGCCCGCGAACGCAAAGATCAGCGGCATCGTCCGCCGTCCGCCCGCCAGCCACGCGACCGCCGCCGCGATCGCCGGAAACACCGCGAGGTAGATCGACAGCAGCCCCACCGCGAGCCAGCCGAGCCACGCCGGCATCGTCGCCTGATACGTAAACGCCGTCGCGATCCAGTTCAGCCCGAGCGCGAACTGCCCCAGCCCGAACCACCAGCCGATCGCCGCCGCCTGCCGCACCCCGTGCGCCTGGGTCAGCAGGTACAGCAGCCCCCCCAGCGCACCGATCGTCAGCGGCCACGCCCCCAGCGGCGCGAACCCGGTGGCCGACACCAGCCCCAGCAAGCCCGCGACCAGCGCGCGCTGCATCGGCGACGTCCGCGTCATGCGGTAACCCGGTTGGCGGACATCGGCGCTCTCCTTCGCGCCGCCGCTAGCCGATCCGCGCGGCCGATGGAACAGGTCCCATACATCGTCATCCCGGGCTTGATCCGGGATCCCGCTTCTTATCCACGCCCGACTGTGCGAAACGAAACCACGACCACACTCCAACAAACCGCCAACGCGGCGCCGTTCCCTACTTGTTCCAACAGAACAAAGCGCGTACATGGAAAGTCCTGTCCGGACTGGACCTGACATGCGGGGATCGACACCATGGCGGCGCAACTGAAGCTTATCGGATCCGAGAAGGAAAAGGCCGACATGGACAGGCAGAAGGCGCTCGACGCCGCGCTGGCGCAGATCGATCGCGCATTCGGCAAGGGCTCCGCGATGAAGCTGGGCAGCAAGGAAGCGGTCGAAATCGAAGCCGTCTCCACCGGTTCGCTCGGGCTCGACATCGCGCTCGGCATCGGCGGCCTGCCCAAGGGCCGCGTGATCGAGATTTACGGCCCCGAATCGTCGGGCAAGACCACGCTGGCGCTCCACGTCATCGCCGAATCGCAGAAGGCGGGCGGCACCGCCGCGTTCGTCGACGCCGAACATGCGCTCGACCCCAGCTACGCCCGCAAGCTCGGCGTCGACACGAACGAACTGATCGTGTCGCAGCCCGATAATGGCGAGCAGGCGCTAGAAATCACCGACACGCTGATCCGGTCGAACGCGATCGACGTGCTTGTCGTCGATTCGGTCGCGGCGCTCGTGCCCCGCGCGGAAATCGAGGGCGAGATGGGCGACAGCCATGTCGGCCTCCAAGCTCGTCTCATGAGCCAGGCGCTCCGCAAGATCACCGGCTCGATCAGCCGGTCGAAGACGCTCGTCATCTTCATCAACCAGATCCGCATGAAGATCGGCGTGATGTACGGCTCGCCCGAGACGACCACCGGCGGCAACGCGCTCAAATTCTACGCCTCGGTCCGGCTCGACATCCGCCGCATCGGCCAGATCAAGGACCGTGACGAAATCGTCGGCAACACGACCCGCGTGAAGGTCGTGAAGAACAAGGTCGCGCCGCCGTTCAAGCAGGTCGAATTCGACATCATGTACGGCGAAGGCATCTCCAAGATGGGCGAGCTGCTCGACATCGGCGTCAAGGCCGGCGTCGTCGAGAAGTCCGGTGCCTGGTTCAGCTACGACTCGATCCGCATCGGCCAGGGCCGCGAGAACTCGAAGACCTACCTTAAGGAGCATCCGGACGTCGCCGTCCGCCTCGAAAAGGCGATCCGCGACAACGCAGCCGGCGTCGCCGAACAGATGATGACCGGACCCGAAGAGGACTGATCTTCGCCCCTCCGACCGACCACCCGGCCGCGCTTCCACCAGGAGGCGCGGCCGGTTTGGTATCGGGCGGAACCCGACTTGTAGGGAAACCCGATCCGCGTCATTCTCCGGTTACCAACCAGAGGAACACGCCATGCGTATCCTGCCCCTGCTGCTGACACTTGCCCCCATCGCCGCAAGCGCCGCGCCACCGGTTCTGCCGACGCCGTCGATCGGCGCAGACCCCAAACACTGCCAGGAAATGGAAGTCCGCAAGACCGCCGACTCGAAATCCGGCAAGGCCCAGAAGCTGGCCGACCTTCCGCCGGCCAACCATTATCTCGCCGTTGATCGCCGTATCGATCACTGCCGCGCGCCGATCATTATCAGCACCGGCATCGGAAAACGCTGACCGACTCGAGAGACTCCTCGCCGAAACTGCGAAATCCTGAGCCCCCACAGACCCCCCCCGCATCTTTTTCGGGCCGAGATCGCTTTTGCTCATGACGCCCGGAAATCGGGTCGTCGCCGCGCCGGATCGTCCGACCGCGAAACCGTAGGACATCGCTTTCCTACACGGACTCCGATCGCCATCGTCTTTGCCCCGTCACCCCCGAACCCCGCAGTCACCCCGCAGCCACAGGCCCGCCAAAAATGACCATCATCGTCCACCACCTCGAAAATTCGCGGTCGCAGCGTATCCTCTGGCTGCTCGAGGAACTCGACCTCGCCTACGAGGTGAAGCGCTACGAACGCGATCCCAAGACGATGCTGGCCCCTCCCGAACTCAAGGCCGTCCACCCGCTCGGCAAGTCCCCGGTCATCGTCGACAAAGGCCGCGTCATCACCGAAACCGGCGCGATCGTAGAGTATCTGGTCGAACGGGCAGGGGGACGGCTCGGCGCACCCGGCAACCGTGACGCGGCGCTCCGCTACCGGCAGTTTCTCCATTACGCCGAAGGCTCGATGATGCCGCCGCTCCTCGCGCTGCTGGTGCTCGGCAAGCTCGGCGTCCTGGGCCTTCCCGCCCGCAAGCCGGTGCAGGCGATGATGGACACCCATCTCGACTGGCTCGAGACCGAACTCGGCTCCCGCCCGTGGTTCGCCGGCGCGGATTTCAGCGCGGCCGACGTCATGATGAGCTTCCCGATCGAGGCCTGCCGCTCCCGCGCCGGGCTCGACGGCAGCCGCCCGCATTTGATCGACTGGCTCGAACGCTGCCACGCCCGGCCCGCCTATGGCCGCGCCTTGGAACGCGGCGGGCCCTATGCCTATGCGTGACTGACCGATTTGCTTGAGTAGCGGCGGGTCGTCGATTAAGCCGCTCGGCATGACATCGACCAACGATATTCGCCGTTCCTTCCTCGATTATTTCGCGGGGAGCGGCCACCGCATCGTCCCCTCGGCGCCACTCGTGCCGCAGAACGATCCGACGCTGATGTTCGTCAACGCCGGGATGGTGCCGTTCAAGAACGTCTTCACCGGCCTCGAAACGCGCCCCTACGTCACCGCCACCTCGTCGCAGAAATGCGTCCGGGCCGGCGGCAAGCACAACGATCTCGACAATGTCGGCTACACGGCGCGGCACCATACCTTCTTCGAAATGCTCGGGAATTTCTCGTTCGGGGACTATTTCAAGGAACAGGCGATCACCCACGCCTGGACCCTGCTGACCCGCGACTGGGGGCTCGATCCGAACCGCCTGACCGCCACCGTCTACCACACCGATGACGAGGCGTTCGACCTGTGGCGCAAGATCGCCGGCCTTCCGGAACAGCGGATCATCCGCATCCCGACCTCCGACAATTTCTGGGCGATGGGCGATACCGGCCCCTGCGGTCCGTGCTCCGAAATCTTCTACGACCACGGCGACCACATCCCCGGCGGCCCTCCCGGCAGCCCGGACGAGGACGGCGACCGCTTCGTCGAGATCTGGAACCTGGTGTTCATGCAATATGACCAGGTGACGAAGGACGACCGCGTCGCGCTGCCACGCCCGTCGATCGACACCGGGATGGGCCTCGAACGCATCGCCGCGGTGATGCAAGGCGTGACCGACAACTACGATACGGACACGTTCAAGGCGCTGATCGCCGCTTCCTGCGACCTGACCCGGACCGCCGCGACAGGTGAGACCAAGGCGTCGCACCGCGTCATCGCCGATCATCTGCGAGCCGCCGGCTTCCTCGTCGCGGACGGCGTCCTGCCCGCCAACGAAGGCCGCGGCTATGTCCTGCGCCGCATCATGCGCCGCGCGATGCGCCACGCCCATCTGCTCGGCGCGGCCGAACCGCTTATGCACCGTCTGGTGCCGAGCCTCGTCGCCGAAATGGGCGTCGCCTATCCCGAACTGGTCCGCGCCCAGCCGTTGATCGAAGAGACGCTGAAGCTCGAGGAAACCCGCTTCCGCCAGACGCTCGCCAACGGACTGCGCCTGCTCGACGATGCTACCGCCGACATGGCGGCCGACGGCGAATTGCCCGGCCAGGTCGCGTTCAAGCTATACGACACGTTCGGCTTCCCCTACGACCTGACCGAGGACGCCTTGCGCGCCCAGGGCCGCACCGTCGACCGCGCCGGTTTCGACAGCGCCATGGCCGAGCAGAAGGCCGCCGCCCGCGCCGCGTGGAAGGGCTCCGGCGAGAAGGCATCGGACGAGATCTGGTTCGACATCGTCGAGGAGCTCGGCGGAACCGAGTTCACCGGCTACAGTAACCATGCAGGCGAGGCGAAGGTCGTCGCGATTCTGCGCGAAGGCGAGCGGGTTCCGCGCGCCGAGACCGGCGACGCCGTCACCATCCTGACCAACCAGACGCCGTTCTACGCGGAAAGCGGCGGCCAGGTGGGCGACACCGGCACGATCACGTCCGATACCGGCCTGCACGCCGCGGTCGCCGACACCGGCAAGCCGCTCGGCCGCCTGCACGCGCACCGCGCGCGGATCGAGGGCGGCAGTGTCGCGGTCGGCGATACCGTGCGCCTCGCGGTCGACGTCGCCCGCCGCGGCCGGATCCGCGCCAACCACAGCGCGACGCATCTCCTCCACGCCGCGCTCCGCGACCGGCTCGGCGGCCATGTCGCGCAGCGCGGCAGCCTCGTTGCGCCCGAACGGCTGCGGTTCGACTTCTCGCAGCCGCGCCCGCTGACGCCCGAGGACATCGCGGTCGTCGAAGCCGACGTAAACCGTCACATCCGCGAGAACGACGTCGTCACCACGCGCCTGATGACGCCGGACGAGGCGATCGCGGAGGGCGCGATGGCGCTGTTCGGCGAGAAATATGGCGACGAGGTCCGCGTCCTGTCGATGGGCCGTACCGAGGACGGCACCTATTCGATCGAGCTGTGCGGCGGCACGCATGTCGCGGCACTCGGCAATATCGGCCTGTTCAAGATCATCGGCGAAACCGCCGTCTCGTCGGGCATCCGCCGGATCGAGGCGCTGACCGGCGAGGCCGCGCGTCTTTGGCTGACCGCCCGCGACGAACGGCTGCGCGAGATCGCAACGACGCTGCGCACCGGGCCGGAGGATCTCCCGGCGCGGGTCCAGGGACTGATTGATGATCGCAAGCGACTCGAGCGCGAACTGGCGGAGGCGAAGAAGGCGCTTGCGACCGGCGGCGGTGCTACAACCGACGCCGCTCCGACCGAGATGGTCGCGGGTGTGCCGTTCGTCGCCCAGACGCTGCAGGACTTCGATCCGAAGGGCCTCCGCGGACTGGTTGACGAGGCCAAGCAGCGGATCGGGTCGGGCATCGTCACGATCGTGGCGGAGAAAGACGGCCGCGGCACGGTTGCAGTCGGGGTGACCGCCGATCTGGTCGATCGGTTCAGCAGCGTCGTGCTGGTTAAGGCTGCAGTCGCGGCGTTGGGCGGGCAGGGTGGCGGTGGCCGTCCCGACATGGCGCAGGGCGGTGGGCCGGATGGCGCCGCAGCCCCGGCAGCGATCGACGCCGTCCGTGCGGCCCTGACGAACGATACGGTCGCCGCGTAACGGCGGCGACCGACTGGCTCAGCGGGTCTGCCGCGCGCCCGTGTTCTGAACCACGGCGCGGGGCGGCAGCGTGCAGCGCGGCAGTTTCAAGGACGCGAGGTCCTTGCACGGCCGGACCTGGACCGACTGGTCCTGCCCGATAAACACGCCGTAGTCGGCCCCGCGGCCGCAGCGAGCGTTCCAGACCGACAGGTTGCGCCACGTGCCGCGGCGCAGATCCTGCGACACACGGTCGCACCACAGGTTGCTGTCGAGGATCGCCCGGCGCAGCACGGCGCGGCGTGGGACGTCCTTCAACGACGCCAGCTTGTCGCTGAACGGGTTGGCCACCGGCCGCTGCGCGACCGCGGGGGTCGCGAGTACCAGCATGGCCGCCAGACCAAATATCGGTTTCATCAGCTTCACTCCCGTCAGATGGTGAGGATCTTCGCCAAACCCTTGGACAGTTGCAACGCTCCATGCAGGCGCGCCTTCGGGTCCGGCCAGGGGCGGGTGATGACCAGCTTGTTGTCGGGGCGCAGCTTGGCCGTCCCCTTCAGCCGATCAACATAGGCGAGCAGCCCCGGAATGTCCGGGAAGCGATCGTCGTGGAAGCTGACCAGCGCGCCGCGCGGCCCGGCGTCGAGCTTCGCCACGCACGCCTTGCGGCAGTTCAGCTTGGTCTCGATCACCGTCAGCAGGTTCTGCGTTGCGTCCGGCAACGGCCCGAACCGGTCGATCAGTTCGGCGGCGAACGCCTCGATCGCGGTCTTGTCGTCGAGCTCGTTCATGCGGCGGTACAGGCCCATCCGCAGGTCGAGATCGATGACATAGTCGTCGGGCAGCAGGATCGGCGCATCGATCGTGATCTGCGGCGAGAAATGGTCGCGCACGCGGTCGTCGCGGAGCGATCCAGCTTTCGCCTCGACGATCGCCTCCTCCAGCATCGACTGGTAGAGTTCGAACCCGACTTCCTTGATGTGCCCGGACTGCTCGTCACCGAGGAGGTTGCCCGCGCCGCGGATGTCGAGATCATGACTTGCCAGCTGGAACCCGGCGCCGAGCGTGTCGAGGTTCGACAGGATGTGCAGCCGCTTCTCCGCCGTATCAGTGATGGTCCGCGTGGCGGGCGTGGTGAGGTAGGCGTAGGCGCGTGTCTTGGCGCGGCCGACGCGGCCGCGGATCTGGTACAGCTGCGCCAGCCCGAAACGGTCCGCGCGGTGGACGATCATCGTGTTGGCGGACGGGATGTCGAGCCCCGATTCAATGATGGTGGTCGACACGAGCACCTCGAACTTGCGGTCGTAGAACGCGGACATCCGCTCCTCCACGTCGCTTGCCGCCATCTGGCCGTGCGCGATGACGTAGCGGACCTCGGGCACCTCGCGGCGCAGGAAATCCTCGATATCGGGTAGGTCCGCGACGCGCGGCGTGACGAAGAAACTCTGCCCGCCGCGATAATGCTCGCGCAGCAACGCCTCGCGCACCACGACCGGATCCCACGGCATGACATAGGTCCGCACCGCCAGCCGATCGACCGGCGGCGTCTGGATGACGGACAGTTCGCGCAGGCCCGACATCGCCATCTGCAACGTGCGCGGGATCGGTGTGGCCGTCAGCGTCAGCTGGTGGACGTTGGTCTTGAGCGCCTTCAACCGTTCCTTGTGGGTCACGCCGAATCGCTGTTCCTCGTCGACGATGACGAGGCCGAGCCGCTTGAAATCGATGTTCTTGGCGAGCAGCGCATGCGTGCCGATCACGATATCGACCGTGCCGTTGGCCAGCCCTTCCTTGGTCTGGCGGACTTCCTTCGCGGTCACCAGTCGGGACAGCCGGCCGATGTTCATCGGGAAACCCTGGAACCGGTCGACGAAGTTCATGAAATGCTGGCGCGCGAGCAGCGTGGTGGGACACACGACCGCAACCTGCATTCCGGCGAGCGCGGCGACGAACGCGGCACGCAACGCGACCTCGGTCTTACCGAACCCGACGTCGCCGCAGATCAGACGGTCCATCGGTCGCCCGGCGGACAGATCGGCAAGCACGTCGACGATCGCGGCGTCCTGATCCTCGGTCTCCTGGTACGGGAAACGCGCGGTGAACTCGGCATAGCCACCCGGATCCACCTCCAGCACGTCGGCGGGGCGGAGCGCGCGCGCGGCGGCGGTCGCCATCAGGTCGCCCGCAATCTCGCGGATGCGCTCCTTCATCCGGCTCTTGCGCGCCTGCCACGCGACGCCGCCGAGCCGGTCGAGCCCGACGCCGTCCTCCGCGTTGCCGTAGCGCGACAGGATGTCGATATTCTCGACCGGCACGTACAGCTTGTCGCCGCCGGCATAGCTCAGCATCACGCAGTCATGCGGCGACGCGCCGACCGGAATCGAGGTCAGCCCCTCGTAGCGGCCGATGCCGTGGTCCATGTGGACGACGAGGTCGCCCGGCGTCAGTGTCGCGAGTTCGGCAAGGAACGCATCGGCCGACTTCTTGCGCTTCGGCCGGCGGACCAGCCGGTCGCCCAGCATGTCCTGTTCGGTCAGGACAGCGACGTCGGGCGTCGTGAAACCGTGATCGAGGGGCACGACCGCGAGCGACACGCCGCCCTTCGCCTTGCCCAGTGCCTCCTGCCAGCTTTCGGCCAGCGAGAATGTCTCCAGCCCGTGATCGCGCAACAGGCCGGAGAAGCGGTCGCGCGATCCCTTGGTGTAGCTTGCCAGCACGACCTTGCGCTTCTGCTTCCGCAGCGCCGCGAGATGATCGACGACCGCGTCGTAGATGTTGACCTGCTGCGACCGTTCCGGCGCGAAATCGCGCGCCGGGTCGACGCCGAAATCCAAGACGCTGGCGCTTGCCGGTTCGTGGAACGGCGCGATCAGGTGGACCGGGCGCTCGGCGATCGCGGCCTGCCAGTCCTTGGGACTTAGATACAGCGTGTTGGGCGCAAGCGGGCGGTAGCTACCCGGGTCGGACGACTGCGCCCGGACGCGGTTGGTATGATAGTCGGAGATCGCCTCGAACCGCGTCTCGACCGACGGATCGGCGGAAGCATCGCGCACGACGATGTCGTCGTCGGACAGGTGATCGAACAAAGTCGCCAGCCGTTCCTCGAACATCGGGAGCCAATGCTCCATGCCCGCCAGCCGCCGGCCTTCGCTGATCGCCTGGTACAGCGGATCGCCCGTCGCGCTGGCGCCGAACCGTTCGCGGTATGCGCCGCGGAAACGCTTGATCGTCTCTTCGTCCAGCAACGTCTCGGATGCGGGCAGCAGCGTGAAGCCGTCGATCCGGCCGATCGTGCGTTGGTCGGTGATATCGAACTGCCGGACGCTCTCGATCTCGTCCCCGAAGAAATCGAGCCGCAACGCGTGCGGCGCGCCGGCCGGCATCAGGTCGACCAGCCCGCCGCGGACCGCATACTCACCGGCATCCGCGACCGTATCGGTGCGGACATAGCCATTGGCCTGCAACAACGCCGCCAACCGGTCGCGCCCGATCCGCTCGCCGGGTGCGAGCTTGGCGACCAGTTGCCGCACGCGAAACGGGGTGAGCGTCCGCTGGGTCGCGGCGTTGGCGGTGGTGACGAGCAGCTGCGGCTTGGTCGTCTTCTCCTGCAACGCATAGAGCGCGGCCAGCCGTTCGGAGGTGGACCGCAATGAGGGCGAGGCGCGGTCGTAGGGCAGGCAGTCCCACGCCGGATACTGAATGACCTCAAGTTCCGGTGCGAACCAGGTCGCCGCATCGCCCACCGCGCGCATCGCCGCCTCGTCCGACGTCACCAGCACCGCGCGTCCCTTGGCCGCTCGCGCCAGATCGGCGACCAGCGAGGGAAGGAACCCGGTCGGCACGCCCGACAGGGTGAGGGGATGGGTCGCGGTCAGGATCGTCTTCAGGTCGGGCATTCGTGACTTTCGTGAACCCCCCCTCCCTTTCAAGGGAGGGGCCGGGGGTGGGTGCCGCCGCGCAGACGGCGGCTCCTGCGTCGGAGGCCGAACGACACGTCTTCGCGTGCCGACCCACCCCCAGCCCCTCCCGTGAAGGGGAGGGGAGTCATTTGGGCATCACTCAGAGACGGGGATGTAGTCCAGCTTGCGCATCCGTTCGAGCATCGGGCCCTCGTACCGCGTGGGCACTGCGATCGTGCCCAGCGCCCAGCCCATGATCTCGACATCTTCCTCGTCGAGCAGCGCCTCGAACCAGTCGATCTCCTCCAGCGTCCAGCTAGCATGCTCGCGGTCGAAGAAGCCGCCGATCAGCATGTCGGCTTCCTTCGTGCCGCGATGCCATGCGCGAAACCGCTGGCGCTTGATGCGGGTGGTGACGTCCATTCTGGTCCCAACGCGAATAAGCCGGCGGACGTCTTGGCGAACGTCCTCGGCGGGGTCTATGGGCACGCAGATAGTCATGCGACCCGATATACTCAATCCGCTGTTCACAGATGTAGAGTCGCTCAAGGGCGTCGGCGCGGCCTTATCCAAGCCGCTGGCGAAGCTCGGCCTGTCGCGCCCGGTCGACCTGCTGTTCGATCTGCCGACCGGTTATATCGATCGCACCGCCGTGCCCGAACTCGACGTGGTCGATGTCGGCCGCGTGGTGACGGTGGTGGTGACGCCGACCGAACACCGGCTCGGCAACGGCCCGCGCAGTCCGTCGCGGGTGATCGCGACCGACCCGGCGGGCAATATCGTGGCGCTGGTGTTCTTCCGCGCCAATGCCGGGATGGCCAAGGCGCTGCTGCCGATCGGCGAGACGCGCGCGGTGTCCGGCAAGCTCGAACATTATGACCAGTGGTTGCAGATCGTCCACCCGGACGTGATGACGCCGGAGGAAGCCGCCGCGCTGCCGCCGCGCGACCCGGTCTATGCGCTGACCGCCGGCCTCACCAACCGCCGGTTGCAGGCGCTGGTGACGCAGGCGGTGGCGCGCGCGCCGGAGTTGCCGGAGTGGATCGAGCCGACGCTACTGGCCAAGAACGACTGGCCGGCGTGGCGCGACGCGCTGGTCCGCGCGCATGCCGATCCGACCGATGCGATGGCCAAGGACCGGCTCGCCTATGACGAGGTGTTCGCCAACCAGCTCGCGCTGATGCTGCTGCGTGCGTCGTCGCGGCGCCGGAAGGGCGTGCCGTTGCAGGGCGACGGCCGACTGCGCGATGCGCTCGAGCTGCCCTATGCGCCGACCGGGGCGCAGGCGCGGTCGATCGCGGAGATCGAGGGCGACCTGGCCCAGCCGCGACCGATGACCCGCCTGCTGCAGGGCGATGTTGGGTCGGGCAAGACGCTGGTCGCGACGATGGCGCTGCTGGCGGCGGTCGAGGCGGGTGCGCAGGGCGCGCTTCTGGCCCCGACCGAGATCCTGGCGCGGCAACATCATGCGACGTTCGTGAAGACGCTGGCCGGCCTGCCGGTGAACGTCGCGATCCTGACCGGGCGCGACAAGGGCCGCGTGCGCGAATCGACGCTGATGGGGCTGGCGGACGGATCGATCGATATCCTGATCGGCACGCACGCGATCTTCCAGGAAGCAGTCTGCTATCGCCGGCTCGGACTGGTGGTGGTGGACGAGCAGCACCGCTTCGGCGTGGCGCAACGGATGCTGTTGCAGGCGAAGGCCGAACGCCCGCCGCACCTGCTCGTCATGACCGCAACGCCGATCCCGCGCACGCTGACGCTCAGCCAATATGGCGAGATGGACGTCAGCCGTTTGGACGAGATGCCGCCGGGCCGCCAGCCGATCGAGACCCGCGTCTTGTCCGGCGCGCGAATCGACGAGATCGCGGACGCGCTGGGGCGGCATGTCGCGTCAGGCGGGCAGGCTTACTGGGTGTGCCCGCTGGTCGAGGAGAGCGAGGTCAGCGACCTGACCGCGGCGGAAAGTCGTGCCGCGACGTTGCGCGAGCGGTTCGGCGACAAGGTCGGGCTGATCCACGGGCGAATGAAGGGTCCGGAAAAGGACGCCGTGATGGCCGCGTTCCAGCGGGCCGAGACGCAGGTGCTGGTCGCGACGACGGTCATCGAGGTCGGCGTCGACGTGCCAAACGCGACGCTGATGATCATCGAGGCCGCGGACCGGTTCGGACTGGCGCAGTTGCACCAGTTGCGCGGGCGAGTGGGGCGGGGGACGGGCAAGTCTACCTGCCTCCTGCTGCGCGGCGACGGGCTGAGCGAGACGAGCAGGGCAAGGCTTGCGCTGATGCGGGAGAGCAACGACGGCTTCCGTATCGCCGAGGAAGATTTGCGACTACGCGGTGCTGGTGAAATGCTCGGTACCCGCCAGTCGGGCGAGGCGCAGTTCCGGATCGCTAGTCCGGAGAAGACCGCCGCGCTAATCGAAACAGCAACGGCCGACGCGCGTCTGCTGGTCGACCGCGATGGTGGCCTGGATGGTCCGCGCGGACAGGCGGCAAGGGTGGCGCTTTACCTGTTCGAACGCGATGCCGCCGTCGGCTTGCTCCGCTCCGGGTAGGATGCGTTCCCCGGCGTAGGCCGGGCCCTAGATGAAACGCGGCCACCCAGGCCGCGGCCTACGCCGGGGACCGGCTTAGGCGTCCGAGGCGAAACGCTCCATTCCGGCGACTACGAAAGCAGCCAGCATCGCGGCGGCGTCCGCGGCAAAGGTGTGTGACGGGCTATCGATCCGCACCACCTCGACCCCATCGCGCACGTTGGCGAAGGCGCGCCCGGACCAGGCGTCATCGAACGCGATCGCGGTCCCGTCAGCCTTCGCCAGCAGGATCGCCAGCGGCCGTCGCCCGGCGGAAAGCGCAGCTGCAATGCGCGTCGGCAGGCTGTCGTCCGCCACCGCACCCAGGCTCGCAACGCCGCGCGCCGCCTTGCGCAGATCGACGCCGCCCGTCAGCAGGCGCTTCCAGAACGCCCCGTCGGTCAGTCGCGCCAGATAATGCGCCCGCACTGCGGCAGGCGGGGGCAGGTCGCCCGCCGGCTCGACGACCCACGGATTGGCGAGCAGCAGCGCATCGAGTTTCGCCGGAGCGTGATGCAGCGCTAGAGCCGTCGCGCCGTCGCAGAGCCCAAACCCGACGACCCGTCCGCCAGCGCCAAGCCGTGAGCGCAACGCATCCGCCGCCGCGGCAATGTCAGGACCGCTTTCAGCGAAGCCCGGATCCTCACCGCCACTGTCACCTACCCCGCGCCGGTCGTAGCGCAGCACCGGCCACCCAGCCGCCGCCACCGCCGCCGCCAGTTGTGCCATCCCGCCATGCGCACCGGCGCGGATTTCGGTCCCGCCGCCAACGATCAGCAGACCGGCAGGAGCACGTTCATCGGCAGTATCGAGCGTCGCGGCGACTAGATCGCCCGCACAGTCGATGGTCAGGAATTCGCGCATGTCGCCGCCATCCGATCAATATCCTGCGCGATGGCCTTGGCCATGGCACGGTCGCGCCCCGGTTCCGCGCGGCGCCACATGGGCGATCCGGGCAAGCGTTCGTCCGCGCCCTTGCCGTCCTCCGCCAACCGCACGACCCGCGCAGCTCCGGCCGGCAACGCACCGGCCAGCGGTCCAGCAAGACCAGTCGCCAATGCGGTCCCGGCGAACACCGGCCCCGAAATCGGTGCCCCGGACGTCGCCGCCATCCGCTGCGCCCGGCCCAGTTCGCGCAGCACGGTCGCGCCTTCGACGGGTGTCATGCGCCATCGACCCGCAACATCTGCAGGCTCAGGCGCATCGTCCAGCAATGCCCCGCCACGGAACGAGGCGATCATCGCCGGTCGGCCCGTCGCCACGTGCAGCAGCGCCGCACTCGCCGCGACCATCGCCCGCCAGTCGGCCAGCGTCGCCACGGCGAACGGTGTCAGGCTTTCCCCGGTGCCCGGCAGATCGGGCAGCGCGCTACCGCGGCCGAGCACCGCCAGTTCAGCCATCACGTCGGCGAGCAACCGCCGGCACCGGTTCGCCTCGCCGAACAGCGGCGGGACAAGCAGGACGGCGGCGGTATCGCCCGAACCGACGATGCGCAGATATTCCTCGCGGCCGTGGATCGTCAGGCGCGCGACATCGGCGACGGGATCGCTCAAAGAGCTTTGTTCCGGAGGAAGTGCAGCAGGCTGCCGAACGTCTCCATCATCTCGCCATCGACCTCGTCGTCCTCGACGACGATGCCGAGCCGGTCCTCCAGCTCGGTCAGCAGGCCCGCGACCGCCATCGAGTCCAGCTCGGGCAGCGCGCCGAACAGCGGCGTGGTCGACACGAACGTCGCCACGCGTGCGGCGTCGATCCCCAGCACGTCGGTCAGCACCGATCGCAGGGTCGTCTCGATGATCGCGGCATCCTGGCTCATGGTCTTCTCCAATCGGGTGGCCGGCACTAACCGCCCTTGGCGGTACGGACAAGCGCCGCCGCCCGGGCGCGGACATAGCGCAACAGTGCGGACGGGCTGCTCAACCGGAACAGATACACTCGCCATAGGACCTCGCGGCCGTCCATCCAGTCCGCCTTGTACGGATCGTCGCCGGTCCCGAAATCGATCGTCGCCGGCCGATCGCGGTCGATCACGTGCCGGAACAGCGCGGCGGTCAGAACGGTGCCGGGCGACAGTGGGCGCGCCGACTCGACATAGGCCAGCTTGTGGATCGTCGCATGGCCGCGCTCGACCAGCCACCACTGTGCCGCGACCGGCTCGTCCGCCAGCCAGGCGACCCCCAGCCGCAACGTGCCGGCCGCGCCTTCCTGCTCGACGAGCGTCCGCAGGAGGGCAGGCGATCCTTCGGCGCCTTTCCAGCTGTCGGCATAGACCCGCTCGTAAGCAGCCCACAGGTCGGGATCGAAGCCGTCCGCGATCGCGATCCGAAACGGTGTCGCCTTCGCCTTGCGCTTGGCGGTGTTGCGCAACTGGCCCGGGCGACCCGCCCACCATGCGGCGAAATCGCCCTCGACCGCCGTCGTGCGCCGGATCGTCGCGGGCGTTGCGATCGTGCCCCAACCGGTTGCGCCGAACGCCCGTTCGACCAACGCGCGATCGTCATCGGCCAGCGGAGACAGCGTGATCGAGCGGAACCGCGCCCGGGCCTTCTTTGCGCAGGCGGCGAGCAGCACGTCGTGCGGTCCCTCACCGCCGAAAACCGGCCCGAACCCGAGCGTGTACCAGCAGGCCAGCGCCTCCGCCCGCCCGCCACCGCGGTCGGTCAGGAACAGCCACGCTCGGCTGCCGCTGCATTCGGCACGGATCACGACCGGGCGCAGGTCCGGCAAGTGGGCGGCGATCAACCGAAACCAATCGATCCGATCGAACAGCACCGGCTGCGCATCGCGATCGAGCGCGCCCGCCGCGTCGATCGCGACCGCGTCCAGATCGTCGTAGAGGTGAACGTTAACGAGCATTGCGCTATCCCCGGCAAAAGCGCCGCTGCTGAGTGTAGGGAGGTAGAGTGCAAGTTCCGGTTAATGGACCCGATCCCGTCCCGCAACGGCTCGACCGACTGACGCTGCGCGGCGATCCGGGCGCGCCCGCGCTCGTCGATCGCGACGGGACGCTCGACTACGCGGCGTTCGACGATGCGGTCGGCGTGCTCGCGGCAGCGCTGCGTGCGCGGGCGGCGACGGGGGACCGGATCGCCTGCTGGCTGCCCAAGACGCGGATCGCCTGCCTGCTGCCGCTCGCCTGCGCGCGGGCGGGGCTGGTCCATGTGCCGATCAACCCGCTGTTGAAACGCGCGCAGGTCGCGCACATCCTGGCGGACAGCGGTGCGGTGCTGCTCATCACCCAGCCGGCCAGGCTCGACACGTTACAACCGGGCGACCTCGGGTCCGCCGAGGCGATCGACGCGCTTGCGATCCCGCTCGGTTCCACGACGCTTCCACCCTCTGCTTTGGGAGCAGATGCGCAAACACTGGCCCAGATCCTCTACACCTCCGGATCGACCGGACGGCCCAAGGGCGTCATGCTCAGCCATGCGAACCTGTGGCTGGGCGCGGTCTCGGTCGCGCATTATCTCAGGCTGGCGGGGGACGACCGCGTGCTGGCATTGCTCCCGCTCAGCTTCGACTATGGCCAGAGCCAATTGCTCGCCACATGGGCGGCGGGCGGCTGCGCGTACCCGCTCGATTACCTGACGCCGACCGATGCGGTGAAGGCGGTGGCGAAGGCGGGGATCACCACGCTGGCGGGCGTACCGCCATTGTGGGTTCAATTGGTCGAAGCGAAGTGGCCAGCGGAGGGAGCGCCGACGCTGCGCCGGATCACCAACACCGGCGGGCGGCTGTCCGTCCCGCTCGTCCGTCGGCTGCGCGATCTCTTCCCGGATGCCCGGCTGTTCTCCATGTACGGGCTGACCGAGGCGTTCCGTTCGACCTATCTCGACCCGTCGTTGATCGACAACCATCCGGACTCGATCGGCACCGCCATTCCGTTCGCCGAAATACTGGTCGTGACCCCGGACGGCGCGATCGCCGTGGAAGGGCAACCTGGGGAACTGGTCCATGCCGGGCCGTTAGTGGCACAAGGCTATTGGCAGGATCCCGAGCGTACGGCGTTACGATTTCGGCCCGCTCCAGCGGCGTCGACCCGCGGCGGCATGGCGGTCTGGTCCGGCGATACGGTAATGCGCGACGCGGATGGCCTGCTGCGCTTCGTCGGCCGCGACGACGAGATTATCAAGTCCGCGGGCAACCGGATCAGCCCGACCGAGGTCGAGGAAGCGGCGGTCGCAGCCGGCGCGGCGGAGGCGGTGGCACTCGGCATCGCCGACGAACGGCTCGGCCAGAGCGTCCTGCTCGTCGCGCGCGGGGACGGTGACGACGACCGCTTGCTCTCCGCAATGAAGCGCGACCTACCCAACTTCATGGTGCCGCACCGCGTGATCTGGCGCGACGCCCTGCCGCGCAACGCGAACGGCAAGCTCGACCGCGTCGCGTTAAAGACGGAATATGCCAAGGAAGCCGGCGCATGAAGGCGATGGGCACGGTCCCGGCCGATTTCGACGCGGTGGACGGCGAGCTGCAGATCGCGGGGCAGGGCGTCACCGCCCATGTCGCGGCCGCCGGCGATACGCCGCTGTTCGTCTACGATCTCGCCCGCGTCCGGGCGCAGGTCGCGGCGTTCCGCGCGCACATGCCGCCAGGCGTGTCGCTTCATTATGCGATGAAGGCCAATCCGTGGGCGCCGCTGCTCGCGCGAATGGTGCCGATGGTGGACGGGATCGACGTCGCGTCGGGGGGCGAACTCGCGCTGGCGGTCGCGGCGGGGGCGACGCACATCAGCTTCGCCGGACCCGGCAAGCGCGACCGCGAACTGCGCGCTGCGATCCTGGCCGGCGCGACGCTCAACCTTGAGTCGGAAGGCGAAGCGGAACGCGCGATCGGCATCGCGGCGGAGGAGGGCGTTCGCCCACGACTGGCGGTGCGGGTGAACCCGGACTTCGACCTGCGCGGGTCGGGTATGAAGATGGGGGGCGGGGCCAAGCCGTTCGGTGTTGATGCGGACCGTGCGGCGGCGCTCGTCCGGCGGATCGTCGCGAGCGGCGCGGACTATCGCGGGCTCCACATCTTCGCCGGATCGCAGGCGCTCGATCCGGATGCAATCGCCGATGCGCAGGCGTCTGCGATTGCGTTCGCGGCGGGGGTCAGCCGGGACAGCGAGACGGCGCCGCCGCTCGTCAATCTAGGCGGCGGGTTCGGCATCGCCTACTTTCCGCACGAGACGCCGCTCGATCTCACGGTGATCGGCAGACGGCTGATCAACGCGCTCGCGACCCGCGACCCGGTGCTGGCCGAAACGCGGTTCGCGATCGAACTCGGCCGCTGGCTGGTGGGGGAGGCCGGGGTCTACCTCTCACGCATCGTCGACCGGAAGGACAGCCACGGCGAAACCTTCCTCGTCACCGACGGCGGGCTGCACCACCAACTCGCGGCGTCCGGGAATTTCGGCACGGTCGTGCGACGCAACTATCCGGCGGCGATCGCCACGCGTTTCGGGGCAGAGCCGACCGAGACCGCCAGCATCGTCGGTTGCCTTTGCACGCCGCTGGATCGGCTCGCGGACCGCGTTGCGCTGCCCCGGGCGGAGGTCGGTGATCTGGTCGCGATCTTCATGGCGGGGGCTTACGGCGCCACCGCCAGCCCGGCCGCATTCCTGGGGCACCCCGCACCACTCGAACGGCTGGTCGACGGGGATGCTGCAATCTGTCCCGAATGATGGTAAATTTTGGGTTAAGACGCGAACTCCGGGACGTTCCTAACCGTATCTTCACCTGTATCGCCGATGCAGGTCCAATAATCGAGCGATCCGTATCGCCCCCTGCAAAAGCCCAAGGTGACCAAGATGATCGACACGCGTGCAACCGTCCTGACCCTGGCGCTGGTCGCCACCGCCATTACCGGTTGCGCAGGCGGCGGTTCGGCCGCGCCGCAGCTTCCGCCCGCGGCGTTCGTTTCGTCCACGCAGGGGCCGAGCGAGGATTATGTCATCGGGCCGCTCGATAGCCTGACGATCTTCGTCTGGCGCAACCCGGAACTGGGCGGCAAGGTTCAGGTTCGTCCCGACGGGCGCATCACGACGCCGCTGATCGCCGATCTACCCGCGGTCGGCCGCACCCCGGCGCAGCTTGCGGACGACATCAAGAACCGGCTCGCCACCTTCGTGCGTGAACCGCTGGTGTCGGTCATCGTCGACAATTTCTCGGGCACCTTCTCGCAACAGGTCCGCATCGTCGGCGCGACCGAGAAGCCGGCGTCGATCCCGTACCGCGCGAACATGACGCTACTCGACGCGATGATCGCGGTCGGCGGGCTCAGCGAATTCGCGTCGGGCAACAAGGCGCGCCTAGTCCGGTTCGATCGCGCGACCGGCAAGCAGATGGAATATAGCCTGCGCATCGGCCGCCTGCTTAAGCAGGGCGATGCCAAGGCGAACGTCGCGCTGCAGCCGGGCGACGTCATCATCATCCCGGAAAGCATGTTCTGATCCGCACGCGCGGCAACGAACCGGAACCGGACGGGAACGGCAGGTAAAGATGAACGGCCTCTACGACGAAGTGAAGATCGCGTTGCACTCGGTCTGGCGGCAACGCTGGCTCGCGCTCGGCGTCGCGTGGGCCGTGGCGTTGCTCGGCTGGCTGATCATCGCGCTGATCCCGAACAGCTACGAAAGCACCGCGCGCGTCCAGGTCCAGAACCAGTCGATGCTGAGCGACACGATGGGGATCAGCCCCAACGATCAGCAGGGCGACATCGACCGCGTCCGGTCCGCGCTGCTGTCGGCCGCGAACCTGCGCAAGGTCGTGCTGGGCAGCGGCATGGCCCCGGTCGGTGCCGACGACGGCACGATCGACGGACATATTGCTACGCTCCGCAACGCGGTGACCGTGAAGGCGCTGCCCGACAACATGTTCGAGATCAGTGCGCGGATCTCCGCCGGTGGTAACAGCGACGCGCACAACGCCGTCCTGGCGCGTCGCGTGGTGGAGCAGCTCGTCACGATCTTCTCGACCGAAAACGTCATGGGCGGCCGCGAGGAAGCCGGTCAGACGCTGACCTTCCTGAACCAGGAACTGGCCCGGCGTGCCGCACAGCTGTCGGAGGCGGAGGCACGCCGTGTGGCGTTCCAGCAGAAATATATGGGCCTCCTGCCCGGCGTCGGCTCGTTCGAGCAGCGCGCGGAGCAGAAGCGTGCCGAACTCAGCCAGGTCGAAACCGAACTGGTTTCCGCACAAAGCGCGCTGGCGGCGATGGGTGGACAGCTGGCAAGCACCCCCGCCACGATCCCCGCGCCTTATTATGGCGGCGGTGGCGCTGTCGGCGGCGCACGCGGTCGTCTCTCGGCGCTCGAAGGGCAGCTGAGCGAGGCGATGGCCCGCGGGCTGACCGACCAGCATCCCGACGTGATCGCCCTGCGGTCGCAGATCGCCCGGACCCGGTCCGACGTCGCGCGTGAACCCGCCTCGGGCGGCGGCGGCGCAGGGACGGTGCAGAACCCGGCCTATGCCTCGATCCGTTCGCTCCAGGCGGATCGGCAGGGGACCGTGTCCGGCCTGTCGCAGCGCCGTGCGGCGTTGCAGGCCGAGATCGGCTCGCTGTCATCGCGCCAGGCGTCGGAACCGACCGTCGCCGCGGAACAGGATCGGCTCAACCGCGGTTATGACGTCCTGAAAACGCAATATGACAAGCTGCTGGCTGATCGCGAGCAGGTTCAGTTGCGGGCAGACGTCAGCACCAAGACCGACGCCGTCCGAGTACAGGTCATGGATCCGCCGTCCGCACCACAGGTGCCGGTCGCACCGAAGCGGCCGCTGCTGCTGGCCGGGATTCTGATCGTCGCGCTGGGTGCCGGGGCAGGGGTCGCGTTCGCGCGCGGCCAGCTGACGACGACCTACCCAACCGCGGGTAAGCTGGCGTCGGCCACGGGCCTGCCGGTCCTCGGATCGGTGTCGGAGGTGGTCACCCCGGCGCAACAGGCGGTGCGGCGCAAGCATACGCTGCGCTTTGCCGGCGGTGTCGCTGGTCTGGTCGGCTGCTTCCTGCTGTTGATGACCATCGAATTTATCCAGCGGGGGCTGGTAGCATGAGGAACGCCCCGATGACCGAACCCCGCCGATCGCTGTTCGAGCGCGCCGCCGACGTCTACGACTTCAATGCCGCAGCGCGTGCACGGTTGCCCGGCCCCGGGTCCGACCCGCGCCCGCCGCTCGAACTCGGCCGCCGGTATACGGACGCGGCTCGCCCTGCGACGCCCAATCGTCGCGGATCGGTTGCGCGCGACGCGCTGACCGCCGCCGGATTCGTCATGCCCGACGCCGGCGTCACGGCGATTGCCGAGGAATTCCGACTGGTGAAGCGCCAGTTGCTCCAGGCCGCGACCGCGGCCGATGCCACGCCGCGCGACCGGATGCTGCTCGTGGCATCCGCGTTGCCGGCCGAAGGCAAGACGTTCTGCGCGGTCAATCTGGCACTATCGATCGCGGCGGAAAAGGACTTCGAGGTCCTGCTGGTCGATGCCGACGTCGCCAAGCCGACGATCCCCGCGCTGCTGGGGCTGGAGGACGGCCCCGGCCTAATGGACGCGATCGCCGACCCGCGGCTCGATGTCGAAGGGTGCATCATCCGGACGGACATCGGCAATCTGTCGGTTCTGCCGGCCGGCAGCATCCGCAACGATGCGACCGAGTTGCTCGCATCCGACCGCACCCGCGCGGTCCTCGACCGGATCGCGACGCAGCGCACGAACCGCATCGTGCTGTTCGATTCGCCTCCCGCGCTTGCGGCGTCGCCCGCATCCGAACTGGCCCACCATGTCGGCCGCGTCGTGATGGTGGTCCGCGCAGATCAAACCGGCGAGACGGAACTGCGCGAGGCCGTTGCCCTGCTGTCCGGTTGCGACGACATCCGTCTGCTGCTGAACGCGGCGGCGCTGGCGTCTGGCGGCCGGCGCTTCGGGTCCTATTACGGGCAGGTCGGCTGAATGCGTTCGACGACCATCCTGGCCACGGCAATCGCGAGCGTCGGCATGCCCGGTGCGGCCGCGATCGCGGCGCCGCGTACCACCTATATCACGCCGTATATCGAGGCGTTGCAGGTGCTCGACGTGCCGATCACCGGCGGACGGGACGTGCTGACCTACAGCGTGCTCGCGGCCGGGGTGGATGCCGGCGCGAGCGGACGGCGGCTCGAGGGAACGCTCAGCTATCGCTACGAACGGCGCTTCCCCTGGGGCGGCGACGGCGGCGTGCCGAGCGATACGCATAACGGGATCGCGCGCGGCAGCTTCCAGCTCGTGCCCAACTTCCTGACGCTCCAGGCCGGCGGCATCGCCACCCGCACGCGCGTCGATGCGCGCGGCGGCGGCGTCGATTTCCTCGGCCGCGGCAACAACGTCGCGCAGGTCTATGGCGGTTATGTCGGCCCGAGCCTGACCACCCGCGTCGGCCCGCTGGACATCAACGCCGGCTACCGCTTCGGCTATGTAAAGACCGACAACGGGTTCGGCGGCGACGACGGCGCCGATCTTGGCACCGGCCAGTTCGGGCTGAACCGCTACGACAGTTCCGTCAGTCACCTGGCGAACGCCAGCGTCGGCATGAAGCCTGGCCAGCTGCCGTTCGGCTGGACGCTGTCCGGCTCCTATTCGCGCGAAGATGCCAAGCCACTCGACCAGCGGTTCGGGAACAAGTTCGTCCGGGCCGAGGTGCTGGTCCCGGTCGCTCCCACGCTCGCGCTGACCGCCGGCGTGGGATACGAGGATATCCGCGTGTCGCAGCAGGCTGTGCAGCGGACCGCCGCGGGCCTGCCGGTTGTGGACAGCAAGGGTCGTTTCGTCGGCGACCGGTCCGCGCCGCGGCAGATCGCCTATGATTTCGATGGGCTGTTCTACGACGCGGGCGTCATCTGGCGCCCCAGCCGGCGGACGACGCTCGTTGCCACCGTGGGGCGGCGCTACGGCCAGCTGGCGGTCACCGGATCGTTCAGCCACCAGATCAATTCGCGCAGCGGGCTGACGATCGGTGTCTATAACGGCATCGACAGTTTCGGCCGGTCGATCGGCAACAACCTGTCCGCTTTGCCGACGCAGTTCTCGGTGCCGCGCAACAGCCTGAACAACCGGTTCGACGGGTGCGTGTTCGGTAACCAGGGCACCGGCGGCTGCTTCAACGATGCGCTGCAATCGGCCAGCACGTCCAACTACCGCGCCCGCGGCGTCAACGCGCTCTACACCAACCGCCGCGGCGCGTTGTCGGTGGGGCTCGGTATCGGCTATGACGAGCGACGCTATCTCGGGCCGGTGCTGGTCGCCAACGGGATCGCGTACGACAATGTCACCGACCGCAGCGTGACCGCGCAGGCCAACGCGACCATCACCCTCGACGAACGGTCCAGTCTGGCGAACCAGATCTTCGTCGGCTGGTTCGAAAGCGGCCTGCCGGACACCGACGGCGTGCTGACCGGCGGCGTGTCGAGCAGCTACTATCGTCGCCTGACCGACCGGTTGAGCGGCAACGCCACCGTCGCGATCTTCGCGACCGACCAGCAGGAATTCGATACGGACGTGACGGGGCAGTTGCTCGTCGGGGCGCGTTACGCATTCTAGGCCAACGTTAAGGATTGCGCGGATACAGTGCCGCGCAGGAGACGCCACTATGTACCAAGATCATTATGGGCTGACCGATCGCCCGTTCCAGCTGACGCCCGACCCACGTTTCTGGTTCGAAAGCGCCACCCACCGCAAGGCGATGGCCTATCTGGGCTATGGCCTGGCGCAGGGCGAAGGCTTCATCGTCATCACCGGTGACATCGGCGCGGGCAAGACCACGCTGGTCGCGCATTTGATGGAGACGGTCGATCCGCAGCGCCTGACCGCGGTCCGGCTGGTGTCAACGCAGGCCGACGCCGACCAGCTTGTCGCATTGGTGGCGCAGGCGTTCGGCGTCGGCGGCGGTGCGCACGACAAGGCGGCACTGATCGACCGGATCGAACGCCATCTGGTCAACGAGGCGCGCTCCGGCCGCCGCACGCTCCTGATCGTCGACGAAGCGCAGACGCTGTCGCTCGGCGCGCTCGAGGAGCTGCGGATGCTGTCGAATTTCCAGACCGGCAACCAGCCGCTCCTCCAGATCTTCCTGCTTGGCCAGCCCGAGTTCCGCGAGCTGTTGCAGCAGTCGGACCGGCTGGAGCAGTTGCGCCAGCGCGTGATCGCGACGCATCACCTCGATCCGATGACCGCGAACGAGGTCGAACCCTATATGCTCCACCGCCTCGCGCGGGTCGGCTGGGCGGGCAATCCGGATTTCGAGCCCGCCGCGTACGACGCCTTTTTCCGCCATTCGGGCGGCGTGCCCCGCAAGCTGAACCAGATCGCCGGCCGCGTCCTGCTCGCTGCTGCGGTCGAGGATCGGACCGTGATCGATGCGGCGCTGGTCGACAGCGTGGCGTCGGAGATGGACGGCGATGCCAACCGCCCACGCGTCGCCGCCGAAAACGAACCGCGCCTGCGCAGCGCGTCGGTCACGCCACTCCGTGCCGAACCCGCGTACGACGCCCGGTTGAATGCGATCGAGGCGCGCCAGGATGAACTCGAGTCGTCGCTGCGCCGCGTGCTCGGCCTGCTGATCGACTGGGTCGAAAGCGATGCGCCGCTGCGCTCCGATCGTTCGCGCCACAACGCGGCCTGATCGTCTCATGCCCGACGCCCAGTCCGTGCCCATGCGCAACGCGATGTCCGTCGATCTGGAGGACTGGTTCCACGTCGGCGCGTTCGAGAACGTGATCCCGCGTTCGGACTGGGCGGGTTGCGAGGACCGCGTCGCGCGGAACGGGGACGCGGTGCTGGCGCTGTTCGATCGGGTGGGGGTGAAGAGCACCTTCTTCACGCTCGGCTGCGTCGCGGCGCAGCATCCGCAGCTGATCCGCAAGATCGTCGCGGCCGGGCACGAGATCGCCAGCCATGGCTGGGATCACAAGCGCGTGTTCACCCTGACGCCAGACGAGTTCCGTGCCGACCTGGAAAATGCGCGCGCCGCGATCGAGGATGCCGGTGGCGTCCGCGTGACGGGCTACCGCGCGCCGAGCTTCTCGATCGACGCCCGCACACCCTGGGCACACCCGGTGCTGGCCGAGGCGGGCTATACCTATTCGTCCAGCGTCGCGCCGGTCCGGCACGATCATTATGGCTGGCCCGAGTCGCCGCGCTACATCTGGCGGCCGCTGGCGGACAGTCCGCTGATCGAACTCCCCGTCACCACCGCGCGGATCGGCGGCCGCACGCTGGCGGCAGGGGGCGGGGGCTTCTTCCGCATGCTGCCCTACGCCTTCTCGCGTTGGGCGATCGGCCGCGCGAACGGGATGGAAGGGCGCCCGGCGGTGTTCTACTTCCACCCTTGGGAGATCGACCCCCAGCAGCCGCGCGTCGCGAACGCCCCGCTCCGCTCGAAACTGCGCCACTACAGCCGGCTGTCCGCGATGGAGGGCAAGCTGGAACGGCTCCTCAAGGAGTTCGCCTGGGACCGCACCGACCACGTCGTCGCCCGCCAGGCCGCAACGCTGTGAGCCAAAGCTCCCTCGAGGGTTCCCCGGCGCAGGCCGGGGCCTAGACACAACCTTGTCGCAAGAGCACCTAACGCCGTATCCAGTGCATAGGCCGCATGGTGAGACGCGGCCTGCCGTCACCGGCTTGTCGGTGCGCAACGTCATCACCGACGCCGCGCAGGTCGCTCGCTGTGACGATTATGCCCGCCAGCACGCCGACGGCACGCCGTTCCACCTCTCCGCCTGGAACCTCGCCGTTTGCGCAGGCTGCAAGCAAACCCCGCACCTCCTCGCCGTTTATCGCGCCGAAACCCTAGTCGGCATCCTCCCGCTGACCGAAGTCCACTCCGCTCTATTCGGTCGAGCACTCGCCGCCACCGGTTTCGCGGTCGCGGGCGGCATTCTCGCGGACGACGACACCGCCGCCCAAACGCTTGCCGACGCCGCGGTCGCGCTCGCCGCACGCTCATCCTGCCCCTCGGTCGAACTCCGCGGCGGCTGGCTCCCCGCCGCCTGGCACCGCGACGACACGACCTATGTCGGCTTCACCCGCCCGATCGCCGCGGACGACGCAGCCGAACTGCTTGCCATCCCGCGCAAGCAACGCGCCGAGGTCCGCCGCGCGCTCGGCAACGACATGACCGTCACCACCGGTCGCGACGCGGCGGAGCGCGCCGATCACCATTCGGTCTACGCCGCTAGCGTACACAATCTCGGCACGCCGGTGTTCCCGGCCAAGCTGTTCGGCTCGGTGCTCGACCGGTTCGGAGACGACGCCGACATCCTGACCGTCCGTCACGAGGGGCGGCCGATCGCATCCGTGCTCAGCCTCTATCATCGCGGCACGGTGATGCCCTATTGGGGCGGCGGGACGACGGAGGCCCGGTCCATGCGCGCCAACGACCTGATGTATTATGCGTTGATGGGCCATGCCCGCGCGCGCGGATGCACGCGGTTCGATTTCGGCCGGTCGAAGGTCGGCACCGGCGCCGCCGCGTTCAAGCGCAACTGGGGCTTCGATCCGCAACCGCTGTCCTACGCGGTCCACGGCGACACCCCGCGCGAGATCAATCCGCTCGATCCGAAGTACCAGGCGAAGATCGCGCTGTGGAAGAAGCTGCCCTTGCCCGTCGCGAACCTGATCGGCCCCTGGATCGCGCGGGGGCTGGGGTGAGCCGCGACATCCTGTTCCTCTGCCACCGCGTCCCGTTCCCGCCCGATCGCGGCGACAAGATCCGGTCGTTCCATATCCTGAAAGCACTGTCCGCGCTCGGCCGCGTCCACCTGCTGACCTTTGCCGACGATGAGGCCGACGCCGCGCATGTCGCCGGACTGGCACCGTGGGTGTCGTCGTCAAAGGTCATCGTCCGCCGGCGCGGGCGAGCGTTCGGGGCGGTGGCCGCGCTCGCGTCGCGCCGCCCGGTGTCGCTCGCGATGTTCGACGATCCCGCGATGCGCCGCGCGGCGAACGGCCTGCTGGGCCGCGTGCGGATCGATACGGTCTACGCCTTCTCCGGCCAGATGGCGCAGTTCGTGCCGCACGACATCACCGCCCGTTTTCTGATGGATTTCGTCGACGTCGACAGCGCCAAGTTCGACGGCTACGCGGCCACCGCCGGCCTGCTCTGGCGACAGGTGAACGCGCGCGAAGGCCGGCTGCTGGCGGACTTCGAAGGCAAGGTGGCCGAACGCGCCGACCTGTCGCTGTTCGTCAGCCGAGCGGAGGCGGACGTCTTCGCCCACCGTCATCCCGCCGTCTCCGGCCGCGTCGCCGCGCTGGAAAACGGCATCGATCTCGCCACCTTCGATCCGGACGCCGACATCACCCCGGTTTCGGCGGGCGACGGTCCGCTGATCCTGTTCACCGGCCAGATGGATTATGCCCCCAATGTCGAGGCGGTCGACGGGTTCGCGCGCGACATCCTGCCCGCCGTCCGCACTTCGTACCCCACCGCACGCTTCGCCATCGTCGGCCGCGCGCCGGTCCCCGCGGTGCGTGCACTGGCGACTCTGCCGGGCGTCATGGTCGTCGGCGAGGTTCCGGACGTCCGCCCCTGGCTCGCCGCCGCCGACGTCGTGGTCGCTCCGCTGAAACTCGCGCGCGGCATCCAGAACAAGGTGCTGGAGGCGATGGCGATGGGCAAGGCGGTCGTCGCCAGCCCGTCCGCGCATGAGGGGATCGACGCCGAACCCGGTCGCCACCTGATCGTCGCGGGGCCGGACCGTCAGGCCGACGTCGTCCGCGCACTGATCGCCGATCCCGTCCGTCGCGCCACGCTCGGCCGCGCCGCGCGCGCGCGGATGGTGGAGCGCTACGGCTGGGACCGCGTGCTCACGCCGCTGGCGCCGATGGTGACGGGCCAAGGGGACGCACGCGCGATCGCGGCCGAATGACCGCGATGCGTGCGGTGCCGGTCGCGCCGGAAACCACCGATACCCGTGACGCGTGGGCGGCCGCCGTCCCGATCGTGATCGCCGCGATGCTTGCCGTGCTGTTGCTGTTCGGTGGCGATGCAGCGGACATGGCGCGCATCTGGTGGACCAGTTCGACCTTCGAACATTGCCTGTTTATCCTGCCGCTGATCGGCTGGCTGGTGTGGCAGCGCGCACCAGAACTCGCTCGGCTCTGCCCGCGCGGTTGGGCGCCGGGGCTGCTGATCGTCGCCGCGGGGGCCGCCGGCTGGCTGCTCGGCCATGCTGCCGGGGTCGCGATCGCGCGGCATCTCGGGCTGGTGCTGATGCTGCAGGGCGTGGTCGTCGCGACGCTCGGCCCGGCGGTCACCCGCGGGCTGCTGTTCCCCCTCTGCTACGCCTTCTTCCTCGTGCCGGCGGGGGAGGGGCTGGTGCCGCCGCTTCAGGCGATCACGGCGCAGATGTGCATGGCCCTCCTCCATCTGTTCGGCATCGCCGCGCGGCTCGACGGCATCTTCATCACCACCGCGCATGGCTGGTTCGAGGTGGCGGAGGCCTGTTCCGGCGCGAAGTTCCTGATCGCGATGGTGGCGCTCGGCGCGCTCGCCGCAAACGTCTGCTTCCGCAGCATCCGCCGCCGCATCGCGTTCATGACACTGGCGATCGTCATCCCCGTGCTCGCCAACGGCGTGCGGGCGTTCGGCACCATCCTGGTCGCGAACTATACCGACACCGATGTCGCCGGCAGCTTCGATCATGTCGTCTACGGCTGGGTGTTCTTCGCCGTCGTGATCGGACTGCTGCTCGGGCTCAGCTGGCGCTTTTTCGATCGCGCGCCGGACGATCCCGCGTTCGACCCCGCGCGGATCGAACCGGTGCCGCCGCACGCCGATCCGCGCCGCCGCGTTGCCGTCGCGGTGGCGGCCGTGCTGATCGCTGCGGCACCCGTCACGTGGACCGAACTCGCCGCTTCCGGCGGCCGCCTCGCCCCGGCCGCCATTGCTCTACCCTCTCCGAACAGTTGGACGCCGGTGTCCGCAACGCACGGTCTGCCCTGGGCACCGCGCTTCCCCGGTGCGGACCGGTTCGCACTGGCGCATTACCGCGCGGCGGACGGCACCGTCGTCGATCTCGCGATCGCGGCGTACGGCGATCAGGAGGAGGGCCACGAGGTCGTCGGCTACGGCATCGGTGCGGTCGATCCGCAGAGCCGCTGGACATGGGGGGCGGACGGCGCAAAGGTCGCGGATGGCCGGGCGATGCGGATCGTCGGGCCGGGCGATACGCCGCGCGACGTCCTGATCTTCTACCGCATCGGCACCCTCACCACCGGCAGCGAGACTCGCGTGAAACTCGAAACCCTCCGTGCGCGGCTGACCGGAGCACCACAGCGCGCCGTCGCGATCATCCTGTCGGCGCAGGCCCCACGCGGCGGCACCGCGCGCCCGGCGCTCGACCGGTTCCGCGCCGCGATCGGGCCGATCGACGCACTTGCCGACCGGGCGACGCGCTGATGTGCGGCATCGCCGGCATCTTCCACCGCGAGACCGGCAAGCCCGTCGATCCCGCGCGCGTCCGCGGCATGACCGACGCGATCGCGCATCGCGGGCCGGACGGCGCGGGGGTCTGGACCGGCAGCGGCGTCGGGCTCGGCCATCGCCGGCTCGCCATCATCGATCCGACGCCGGCCGGCGCGCAGCCGATGCTGCTCGACCATCTGACGATCGTGTTCAACGGCGAGATCTACAACTTCGCCGAGGTCCGCGCCGAACTGTCGCTCGCCGGCCACCGCTTCCACACCGATTGCGATACCGAGGTCATCCTGCACGCCTACCGGCGCTGGGGGCCGGCGTGCCTCGACCGGTTCAACGGCATGTTCGCCTTCGCGCTGCACGATGCGGCCGAGAACACGCTGTTCCTGGCGCGCGACCGGTTCGGCGTGAAGCCGCTGTTCTACGCGACGCTGTCCGACGGCGCGCTGCTGTTCGCGTCGGAACTCAAGGCGATCCTGGCGCACCCGCTGTTCCGTGCGGTGCCCGACCTGACCGCGATCGACGATTATCTGGCCTATGGCTATGTCCCCGACGACGCCTGCATCGTGGCGGGGGTCAGCAAGCTGCCCGCCGGGCACCACATGCTCGTCCGCCGCGGGCAACCGCTGCCGGCCCCGACCAAATGGTACCAGCTAAGCTTCGCCGATCGGGCCACCGGCAGCGTCGCCGCGCTGACCGAGGAGCTCGACGCCCGCCTGCGCGACGCCGTCCGGTCGCGGATGGTGGCGGACGTACCACTCGGGGCGTTCCTGTCCGGCGGCGTCGATTCGTCGGGCGTCGTCGCGATGATGGCGGAGGCCAGCCCGCACGCCGTCCAGACCTGTTCGATCGGGTTCGACAGCGCCGGCTATGACGAGACGCGCTATGCCCGCATCGTGGCGGACCGGTTCGCGACCGACCACCGCGAACGGACGGTTGCGGCGGGCGACTTCGGCCTGATCGACACGTTGGTCGCCGCCTATGACGAGCCGTTCGCGGATGCCTCCGCGCTGCCGACCTACCGCGTCTGCGAACTGGCGCGCGAGACGGTGACGGTGGCGTTGTCGGGCGACGGCGCGGACGAGGCGTTCGCCGGATATCGCCGCCACGCCTTCCACGCCGCGGAGGAGCGCGTGCGCGGGATGATCCCGGCCAGCTTGCGCGAACCGGTGTTCGGCCGGCTGGGTGCCGCCTATCCGAAGCTCGCTTGGGCGCCGCAAATGTTCCGCGCAAAATCGACACTGCAATCGCTGGGGCAGAGCGGGGCGGAGGCCTATGCCACCGCGGTCGGCATCACGTCGCACGCCGATCGCCACGCGCTCTACGCCCCCGGCTTCGCGCGCAGCCTGTCCGGCCACCGGGCGGAGGACCGCTACGTCAAGGCGATGACCGACGCCCCGGCGCGCGACCCGATCGACCGCGCGCAATATGCGGACATGCAGATCTGGCTGCCCGGCGACATCCTGACCAAGGTCGACCGCGCCAGCATGGCGGTCAGCCTGGAGGCGCGCGAACCGCTGCTCGACCACCGGCTGGTCGAATTAGCAGCCCGGCTGCCCGCGTCGATGCGGCTGCACCGCGGGCAGGGCAAGTGGCTCCTGAAGAAGGCGCTCGCCCGCCGTCTGCCGGACGAGATCCTGTATCGCCGCAAGATGGGGTTCGTGACGCCGATCACCGCCTGGTTCCGCGGGCCGCTGGCGGCGGAGGCGCAGCGGATCGGCGAGGGTTCGGCACTGTCCGCGACCGGCTGGTTCGACGGCGCACGCCTGAAATCGGTTGCGGACGACCATCGCAGCGGCCGTGCCGACCATGGCCGCCTGCTCTGGCAGCTGCTGATGCTCGAAAAATCGCTGACCCGCCTGTTCGGTGTCGCCTAATAAGAGCCACTGCCCACGGAATCACGAGGCCCAGCGTGACAGACCAGCCCTCCGCGACCGCGCTCGGCGACCGCCCGTTTCGTTACTACGATCTCGTCATGGTGGCGTTCGTCACGATCCTCCTGCTCAGCAACGTCATCGGCGCGGGCAAGCGCGCGGTGGTCGACCTCCCGTTGATCGGACCCTGGCCGTTCGGTGCGGGGCTGTTGTTCTTCCCGATCTCCTACGTCATCGGCGACGTGCTGACCGAGGTCTACGGCTATGCCCGCGCGCGGCGCTGCATCTGGGCGGGGACCGCGGCGCTGCTGTTCATGGCGGCGATGTCGTGGATCGTCGTGCGGATGCCGCCCGACGCCGGCTGGACGGGGCAGGCGGCATACGAACAGGTGTTCGGCCAGGTCCCGCGCATCGTGTTCGCCTCGATCTGCGCATTCTGGGCGGGCGAGTTCGCCAACGCGCTGGTCCTCGCCCGGCTGAAACTCCGCACCCGCGGCCGGCATCTCTGGATGCGGACGATCGGCAGCACGATCGCGGGGCAGGGCGTCGACAGCCTCATCTTCTACCCGCTGGCCTTCTACGGCGCGGTCGGCTGGTCCGGCGATGCGCTGCTGATGGTCATGCTCAGCCAGTTCGTGCTGAAGGTGACGTGGGAGGTCGTGCTGACCCCCGCCACCTACGCCGCGGTCGGGTTCCTGAAACGCCGCGAGGGGATCGACGTGTACGACGACGACACCGACTTTACGCCGTTCCGTACGCGGGTCTGATCCGGCTCAGTCCGGATAGACCGCCCCGGTAAAATACAGCCCGTCCGGCGGCGCGTTCAGGCCGAGCCGCGTCCGATCCCGCGCCTCCAGAGCATCTGCCATATCCGCCACCGACCAGCGGCCGCGCCCGACGAGCATCAGGCAACCGACCATCGACCGGACCTGATGATGGAGAAACGACCGCGCCTCGGCATGGATGTCGATCCCGTCGGCGGTCCGGGTCAGCTCCAGCCGTTCGAGCGTGCGAACCGGGCTGTCCGCCTGGCAATGCGCGGAGCGGAACGTCGTGAAGTCGTGCCGCCCGACCAGGACCCGTGCCGCCGCCGCCATAGCGTCGGTATCGAGCGGCGCGCGGACATGCCACGCCCGCCCGGCATCGAGCGCCAGCGGCGCGCGCCGTTTGACGATCCGGTAGCGATAACGCCGCCCGACACAGGAAAAGCGCGCATGCCAGTCGTCCGCGACCGCCACGGTGGACAGGATCGCCACGGGCTGCGGGCGGAGCAGCGCGTTGAGTCCCTCGCCGAGCCGAAACGGATCGAACGGGCGGGCGATGTCGACATGCGCGGTCATCGCCTCGGCATGGACGCCCGCATCGGTGCGCCCGGCGGCGGTCACGGCGGCGGGTTCGCGCGTGATGGCCAGCACCGCCGCCTCGATCGCGGCCTGCACGCTCGGCCCATGCGGCTGCCGCTGCCAGCCCATAAAGGGCCGTCCATCGAACTCCACTGTCAGCCGGAACCGCGTCATGCGATCCGCGTGCCGACGGGCACGGCAAAGCCGCGGAGCAGTTCGCCGGTCGTCATCACGCCGCGGCCCGCACGCTGCACCGCGGTCGGCCGGATCGCGCCCGTGCCGCAGGCGATCGTCAGCCGATCGTCGAGCACGGTACCCGGAGGTCCGTTCCCCTCGACCACCTCCGCCGCCATCACCCGCACCCGGTCGCCCGCATGTTCGAACCAGGCCCCCGGCGCCGGCGCAAAGGCGCGGACCTGCCGCTCGACCGCCGCTGCGCTGCCACTCAGGTCAAGCCGCGTCTCCGCCTTGTCGATCTTCGGCGCATAGGTCGTCTCTCCCTCCTGTGCCACCCGCGGGTACGCATCGATATCGCCTAGCACCCGCACCATCAGCGCCGCGCCCATCGCGGCGAGTTCCGCGGTCAGCATGCCCGCGTCCTTGCCCGCGATCGCCGTCCGCCCCTCCAGCAGCACCGGCCCGGTATCGAGCCCGCGCTCCATCTGCATGATGCCGACGCCCGTCTCCGTATCGCCGGCCAGGATCGCGCGCTGCACCGGCGCCGCCCCCCGCCAGCGCGGCAACAACGACCCGTGGACGTTCAGGCACGCCAGCCGGGGCGCATCCAGCACCGCCTGCGGCAGGATCAGCCCATAGGCGGCGACCACGCCGACATCGGCACCGAGCGCCGCGAACGCGGCCTGCGCCTCCGCATCGCGCAGCGACAGCGGACAGCGGACGAGCAGGCCAAGCGCCTCCGCCCGCGCCTGCACGGCGCCGGCCCGCAACGCCTTCCCGCGGCCGGCGGGGCGGGGGGGCTGGCTGTAGACCGCGACGATGTCGTGCCCGGCCGCGACCAGCGCGTCGAGCGTCGGCACCGCGAAATCGGGGGTTCCCATGAAGATGATACGCATCCACCCCCTGAAACGCTTGGCAAGCCGCGATGCAAGCCCATATCGCTATCCGCATGGCATCCACCGAAATCGAAGGGCTCGTCCAGGCGCTCGCCCGCCTCCCTGGCCTCGGCCCGCGCTCCGCCCGCCGCGCCGCGCTTCACCTGCTGAAAAAGCGGGAAAGCGCGCTTGCCCCGCTGTTGCAGGCGCTGGGGGCGGTGGCCGATCGGCTCGCGACCTGCGGCGTCTGCGGCAATGTCGACACCAGCGATCCGTGCGCGATCTGCCGCGACGATCGCCGCGACCCGCGTATGCTCTGCGTCGTGGAGGATGTCGCCGACCTCTGGGCGCTCGATCGGTCGCGGCTGTTCCCGGGTCGATTCCATGTCCTTGGCGGCCGGTTGTCCGCGCTGGAGGGAATCCGCCCGGAGGATCTGACGATCGACGCGCTGCTCCGCCGGGTCGCTGCCGGCGGCATCGACGAGGTCGTGCTGGCGATGAACGCCACGCTGGAGGGCCAGACGACGGCGCATTATCTGGCGGAGCGGATCGAGGCGTTTCCCGTCCGCCTGACACAGCTCGCCCACGGCCTCCCGGTCGGCGGCGAACTCGATTATATGGACGAAGGCACGCTGGCACAGGCGTTGCGCGCGCGCCGGCCGATCGTGTGAGCCTTGACCCGTCCGCCGCCAAATCCTAGCTGCGCGGCATGGCCATTCTTCCAATCCTCGAAATTCCCGATCCGATCCTGCGCGATATCTCCGCACCGGTCGCCCCCGACGACGCGTCGCTGCCGCAGCTGATCGCCGACATGTTCGAAACGATGTACGATGCGCCCGGCATCGGCCTCGCGGCGATCCAGATCGGCGTGGCGAAGCGCGTGATGGTGATCGACCTGCAGGAAGAGCAGGACGAGGACGAAAAGCCGATCCGCCACCCGCGCGTCTTCATCAACCCGGTGATCAGCGAGCCGTCGGAAGAGGTCTCGTCCTACAACGAAGGCTGCCTGTCGATCCCGGAATATTATGCCGAGGTGATCCGCCCCGCCAGCGTCCGTGCGCAGTGGACCGACGAGACCGGCGCTGCCCACGACGAGCGGATCGACGGCATGCTCGCCACCTGCGTCCAGCACGAGATGGACCATCTGAACGGCGTGCTGTTCACCGACCATCTGTCCAAGCTGAAGCGCGACATGGCACTTAAGAAGGTCCTGAAGGGCCAGCGCCTCCGCCGCTGATCGGACCGGCAGCGTTGCCATTCGGGTCGGAACACGGCATTGTTGCCATAATGTTCTTGCCCAAGGTGCTTCGATGGACGGTCAACTGATACTCCTGCTGCTGGTGGCGCTGGCCGTCGGCGTGATGCTGGGCTGGCTGCTGTTCGGACGCGCGACCGCGACGCTGCGGACGGAGCGCGACGCGGCGGTGGAACGTGGCCGGGTCGCCGAACAGGGCTTGGCGGTCGCTGAGGAGCGCGCGCGCGACGCGGGGCTGGTCCGGCAGATGCTGACCGAGGTCACGCGCGAACGCGACGACGCACGTCAGGCACTGGCGACCGCCGACGCGACCGCCGCGCGCGTCCCAACGCTGGAAGCGCGGCTCGCCGAGGCGGTGCAGCGCGTCGAGACGCTGGCCGGTGAACGCGCCGCCTTCGTCCGCGGCGAGGCGGAGCGGGCGCGGGCCTATGAAGAGCAGACCGCCCGGCTGGGCGAACTCGAGGCGCGGCTCGATGCCCGCTTCAGCGAACTGGCGGGCAAGGCACTGGGCGATGCGCAGAAGGTGTTCCTGGAACGCGCCGATGCGCGCTTCCGCCAGTCGGAGGAGAAGAGCGGCGTTGAGCTGAAGGCGCTGCTGCAGCCCGTCCGTGAACGGCTGCAACGCTATGAGGAGACCGTCACCAAGGTCGAGCAGGATCGGCGACAGGAATATGGGACGCTGACCGGCCTGATCGCCTCGATGCGCGACGGGCAGGACGCGGTGCGCAGCGAGGCGGCCAAGCTCGTCAACTCGCTCCGTTCCGCCCCCAAGGCGCGCGGCCGCTGGGGCGAACAGCAGCTCCGCAACGTGCTCGAAAGCTGCGGCCTCGCCGAACACACCGACTTTCAGATGGAGGTCAGCATCGCCGACGGCGAAGGGGAGGGCGGTCGGATGCGCCCCGACGCGATCGTCCGCGTGCCGGGCGGGCGGGCGCTGGTGATCGATGCCAAGGTGTCGCTGAACGCCTATCAGGACGCGTTCGGCGCGGTGGACGACCGCGAACGCACGCTGGGGCTCGCCGCGCACGCCGCATCGATGCGCGCGCACGTCAACGGGCTGGGCAACAAGGCCTATTGGTCGCAGTTCAGCGACGCACCCGACTATGTCATCATGTTCGTGCCGGGCGAGCATTTCCTGACCGCCGCGTTGGAGCACGATCCGACGCTCTGGGACTTTGCGTTCGACAAGCGCGTGCTGCTCGCCACACCGACCAACCTGATCGCGATCGCCCGCACCGTGTCAGCGGTCTGGCGGCAGGAGAAGCTGGCCGCCGAGGCGCAGCAGATCGGCGAGCTGGGCAAGGAGATGTACGACCGGCTCGCGGTGGCCGCCGGGCACCTCAAGACGGTCGGCGGCGGGCTGTCGACGGCGGTCAACAACTACAACAAGTTCGTCAGTTCGTTCGAAGGCCGCGTGCTCGTCACCGGCCGCAAGTTCCGCGATCTGAACATCGAGACCGGATCGAAGGCGATCGAGGATTCGGTCCCGGTCGAAGCGCTCCCGCGTTACAGCGAGGCGGCGGAGTAGGGGGCTAGCCGCGCCGCCACTGGTTGCGGATCTCGTACGCCGCCACCGCAGTCGCGACGGCGGCGTTCAGGCTGTCCGCCTTGCCCAGCATCGGGATCTTCACGCGGAGGTCGGCGGCGGCGGCATAGTCGGCGGGCAGGCCCTGCGATTCGTTGCCGACCATCAGAAAGCTGGGGGTCTGATAAGTCGGCGACTGGTAATCCACCGCACCGTCCAGCGCGGTCGCGACAAGCTGACCGGGGCCGGCGCGGAGCCAGGTCAGAAAGTCCGGCCAGCGCGCGGTCGCCAGCTTCTGCGTGAAGATCGCGCCCATCGACGCGCGCACCGCCTCGACCGAGAACGGGTCCGCGCAATCGTCGATCAGGATCAGGCCGCCGGCTCCCACCGCGTCGCCGGTCCGCAAGATCGTGCCGATATTGCCCGGATCGCGCAGCGCCTGCGCCACGATCCACAGGTCCGCCGACCCGCGGTCGATCAGGTCGAGGTCGGTCGCCGGCTCGTCGAACACGCCAAGCACGGCCTGCGGATTGTCCTTGCCGCTCAGCTTCGACAGGATGTCGCGGTCGGTCTGGATCGCCTCGCCGCCCGCACCCTCGACCGCGGCGATCAGCGCATCGACCAGCGGATGCGCCGCCCCCTCGGGCGCGTAGAACACCCAGTTCGGCACGCGCCCCATCTCGCGCGCCTCGGTCAGGATGCGCAGTCCCTCCGCCAGAAACAACCGCTCCAGCCGCCGGCCCTTCTTCTCGCGCAACGATCGCACGCGCTTGATGAGCGGGTTGGAGAAGGCGGTGATGGTGCGGGGCATGATCGAAGCTTTCGGTGGGGCTCGCTGGCGGTGTTCGCTCATCCGCCGGTAGGACAGCGGCGGCTCGGTCTAGCCGTGCCAAGCATACTCGGTTGGATAATCGTCGATCAAACCGCCCACAAATCCGTTTGGTTCGAGCCTGTCGAGAACCCGGCACCGAGTTCTCGACAGGCTCGAACCAAACGGGGCGGGGAGTGGATCAAACCGTTTGTCGTATGGCGGCGGGTGCCGCCGTGATGGGAAACGGGAGCACGCGAACTTCAGCCTCAATCCTCGCCGAACTTGTTCTCGACCAGCGCTACCAGCAGATCCAGCGAGCGTTCCGCACCCGGTCCCTCGGCGGATATCTTCACGCTGTCGCCCATCGCGGCGCCCAGCATCATCAGCCCCATGATCGACGTGCCGGTCACGCTCGACCCGTCTTTCTCGACCTTGATCGCCGCTTCCTGTTGCGCCGCGAGCGTCACGAACTTCGCACTGGCCCGCGCGTGCAGGCCGCGGCGGTTGGTGACCTGGACGGTGCGCGTACAGTCGCTCATGCCGCCGCGACTCCCAGGACCTCGGACGCGACGGAGATATATTTGCGGCCCGCATCGCGCGCGGCGGCGACGGCGGGCTGGACCTTCAACGTCTTGCGCGCGCCCTCCAGCCGGATCAGCATCGGCAGGTTGACGCCGGCGATCACCTCGACCCGGCCCGGCTCCATCAGCGAAATCGCCAGGTTGGACGGCGTGCCCCCGAACAGGTCGGTCAGCAGGATGACGCCCTTGCCGCGGTCGACCTCGGCCACCGCGCGCGCGATGTCCGCGCGGCGGGCCTCCATGTCGTCGTCCGGCCCGATGCAGATCGGCACGATCGCTTCCTGCGGTCCGACGACATGCTCCATCGCCGTCACGAACTCCGCGGCCAGCCGGCCATGCGTCACCAGAACCAGTCCGATCATTGTCGCATCATGCCTTCTTCGCAGCCCCGTCGCCAGCGGACTCACGGGCGGCATCGCCCAGGTCCCGATGCAGAACCGTGGGCGAAAAGCCCGCATCGCGCAACCGCTGGCCGACGCGTTCGGCCACGTGAACCGAGCGGTGACGCCCCCCGGTGCATCCGAACGCGACCGTGACGTAGGATTTTCCCTCGGCATGGTATCGCGGCAACAGCGTCAGCAGCAGATCCTCGATCCGCCCGACCACGTCGGCATAGGCCGGATCGCCGGCGATATGATCGATCACCGGCTGGTCCTGCCCGGTCATCGGCCGCAGCGCGCGGTCCCAGTGCGGGTTGCGCAGGAACCGCATGTCGAACAGCAGATCGGCGTTGCGCGGCACTCCGCGCGAGAAACCGAACGACATGACGGTCAGCGTCGGCGTCTCGTCCGTCGCGCCGAACCGCCCCCGCACCTCGGCCTGCAACGCGTTGGTCGATAGCTCCGTCGTGTCGATCAGGTGATCCGCCCCGCGCCGGACCGCGGCGATCAGGTCGCGTTCACGCAGGATGCCGTCCGCCGCCGGCCGGTCGAGCGCCAGCGGATGCCGCCGCCGCGTCTCCGAAAAGCGCCGGACCAGTTCCGGTCCGCCGCAATCGAGGAACAGGATTTCCGCCGTCCCGCCGCGCTCCACCCGCAACCGGGCAATGCGGGCGACGATCTGTTCCGCGTCGAACCCGCGCGTCCGCATGTCGATGCCGATCGCCAGCGGCCGGTCCTGATCCTCCGCCCCCGGCGCGCTGGGCGCGCCGAGCAGCCGGTCGAGCAGCGCCAGCGGAAAATTGTCGACCGTTTCCCAGCCCATGTCCTCGAACGTCTTGAGCGCAGTCGTCTTGCCTGCCCCCGACATGCCGGTGACCAGGATGATGCGGCTCGGTTCGGTCATGACGCTATCCTTGCGAGCGCGAGTTCGAGCTTGATCGGCGCGGACGCTTCGAACGCGGCGAGCGCGATGCAGGGCAACATAACACCAGCAATCGACCGTTCCGCCGCGTCCGGCATCCGCACGACGGCCTCGCCCAGATCACAGAGCAGCGCAACTGGGACAGACGCGACATGCGGCATCGCGACGATCCCGATCCCGCGCACCTCCATCCGCCCCGCGATCGTGGCAGGGGGCGTGGCGATGGCGACCGCGCCCGTGCGCCGCACCACCGTGTAGTCGTCGCTGACCAGCACCCATCCGCGATCGATCAGCCGCAACGCCAGGTCCGATTTACCAGCACCCGACTGCCCGAACAGCAGCACCGCGCGGCCATCCCGCGCCACCGCGGTTGCGTGAACAGTCTCGCTGCCCGCCTCGTTCACAACTCCGCGGCCGGCAGGTCGATGACGAAACGCGCACCGCTCGCCCCGCTGTCGCGGTCGCGCACCGTGATCCAACCCTGATGCCCCTCGACCGTCGCCTTGGCGATCGCGAGGCCGAGGCCGCTATGCCGCCCGAACGTCTCGCCCTCCGGCCGCACCGAATGGAAGCGTCGGAAGATATCCTCGCGCGATGCCGCCGGAACGCCCGGGCCCTCGTCCTCCACCCACACCGTCACCCGGTCGCCGATCCGCGTCGCACCGATCTGCACCAGGCCGTTCTCGGGCGAGAACGACACCGCATTGTCGATCAGATTCTCGACCACGCGCGTCAACCGCGATCCGTCGCCCAGCACGACGGCGCTGCCGCGGTGTGGGCGGGCAAAGGCGATCCGCACGCCACCGTCGATCCCGCGATCTTCGCGCGATCGGGTCAGCCCTTCGATCATGGTGCCCAGATCGACGAACTCGAACTTCGCGCGCGCCAGTTCGGAGTCGACGCGCGATGCCTCCGAAATATCGGTGATCAGCCGATCCAGCCGCCGGACATCGTCATGCACGATCGCGATCAGCCGGGCGCGCAACTCCGCGTCGGTCACAACATCCAGGCTATCGATCGCCGACCGGAGCGAGGCGAGCGGGTTCTTCAGCTCGTGCGTCACATCCGCGGCGAACGCTTCCGTCGCGTCGATCCGCTGGCGCAGCGCCTGCGTCATGTCGGAGAGCGCCCGCGCCAGCATGCCGATCTCGTCGCGCCGGCTGGGCAGGCGGGGCACCTGCACCTCGCGCGATCGGCCGAGGCGCACGCGCTGCGCCGCAATGGCGAGATGACGCAGCGGCCGCGCAATCGTCCGCGCCAAAAACAGCGACAACATGACCGACGTCAGGATGACGACCAGCAGGACGATGCCCAGCCGCAACCGTTCCTCCCGCACGATCCGCGTGATGTCGCGCGCATTGCCGGTGATGAACAGCACGCCGCGGCCCCGCATCGGCAGCGGGCTCGCCACCGATACGACCAGCGTCCGGTCCGGCGCGCGCCGCACATGCGCCTCCACCGGGTCGCCGGCCAGCACGGCGCGGACTTCGGGCCAGGCGGCGGCGCGGTCGAAATCGGGCTCCACGAACATCTCCGGCACGTCCGCGCCCACGACCATGTCGACGCCGCGATCCAGCGCGCGTGCCACCTGCCGTCGCCAGCCCTCGGTCGCCGGATCGCGCAGTTCGTAGGTCGGCGCCTCGTGCCGCCAGCTGTCGTCCATCAACCGCCCGTCCGGGCCGTACAACCGCAACCGCAGCTTCGTCGACTGCCCCAGCCGGGCGATCAGGGCGGAGCGATCGGAAGGCCGCGCGGCGTCGATCGCCTCACCGATCAGCGTGGCCTGCACCGTCGACTGGTCGATCCGCTGATCGATCAGCCGCGACCGGTAGCTGTCGAGATAGAAGAAGCCGCCCGCCAGCAGCGCCAGCGCGAAGATGTTGACCGCCAGGATGCGCGTGACCAGCGTCCATCGCCCGGACCAGGCAAGCGCCAGGTCGCGGTCCAGTTCGTGATTGCCCGTGCTTTTGCCGCGGGGCCGGAATGTCGACATCCTATTCCTCGGAAAAACGATAGCCGACGCCGTACAGCGTCTCGATCGCCTTGAACTCGCCGTCTACCTGCCGGAACTTGCGGCGCAGGCGCTTGATGTGGCTGTCGATCGTGCGATCGTCGACATAGACGTCGTCCTGATACGCCGTGTCCATCAGCGCGTCGCGCGACTTCACGAACCCGGGGCGCTGCGCCAGCGCCTCGAGGATCAGGAACTCGGTCACGGTCAGCACGACCTCCGCGCCCGCCCATTGAACGCGGTGCCGCGCGGGATCCATCGTCAGCCGTCCGCGCACGATGCGCTCGGCGGCCGGGGCGGGCTCACCCTCCGCATCGGGCACGGCGCGTGCCTCCGACCGGCGCAGGATGGCGCGGATCCGGGCGATCAGCAGCCGCTGCGAAAACGGCTTGGTGATGTAGTCGTCGGCACCCATTGCGAGGCCGAGCGCCTCGTCCAGCTCGTCGTCCTTCGATGTCAGGAAGATGACCGGCACCGCGCTCTTCTCGCGCAGCCGACGAAGCAGCTCCATCCCGTCCATCCGCGGCATCTTGATGTCGAGCACGGCCAGGTCGGGCGGCGAGTCGATCAGCGCCTTCAACGCCGTGTCGCCGTCCGAATAGACGCGCACCGCGAACCCTTCGGATTGCAGCGCGATCGATACGGACGCCAGTATGTTGCGATCGTCGTCGACGAGCGCGATGGAAGCGGACATTCCGGGCCTTTCCTCCACATCCGGCAAGGCCACCGGTTAGCGGATAGGCCGGATAAGGGCAACGCGGACGCACGGCCAGTCCTGTCAACGCTGTCGGTGATATTGCCGCCATGGCGCGCCTGCGCTATCGCCGGGTACACAAGAAGCAAGCCGATCCCCCAGCCGGGACGAGCTAGGCTCATGTGCAGGAGAGTTGCCCAACCGACCGTTCGCCGCCCATGCGGCCACGCCCGTCGATGGCCGAACATGCGGTGCCGCATGTCCGCACGACGCGCCCCGCGCAGCAGCGGACGGTCATTGGTTGCCACTCCCGTCATCATCGAGATCGAGCTTTGGCGGGATGATATGTCCTGCAAATGTCCAAGCCGGCTGTTCCGCCGTTGTCACAGCAGGGCCGTCGCCGTTGTCCCGGCACGCTGCTGACGAGATCAGCCATTCTCAAACAGCGAGTTTTTCAGGTGGTCGTGCGTTGGGGATACTCTACCCGGAGCGCTCGGCAACATGCTCAGGCCGCCAAACTCCAGTTGGTCGGGACGCACCATCGCCCACGGCTAGACCCGCGAACGAAAGCTTGCCCGGCCTCACCCAGACCGCGCCACCACCAGTCGTCCCTGGTCATGCCCGATCACATGCATGCGCGTGCCGGCTGGCGTGTCCGGCCCGCACGCTGCCCACACCCCGTCGCCGACCCGGACACGCCCGACACCGTCCTCGATCGCCTCGACGACGACCACCTGTTCGCCCACCAGCCGCGCCAGCCGGTCGTTCAGTAACGGATCGGCGCTCTGCGACGGATGCCGTTTGATCACGCTGCGCCCGGCCTGAACCGTTGCCAGCGCCGCGACCGCGAATGTGCCCAGTTGTGCGGCCAGCGCCATGCCGGTCACCAAAGTCGCCAACCCGGTCAGCAGCGCCGCAAACCCCAGCCAGATCAGAAATATGCCGGGCAGCGCAATCTCCGCGATCGCGAGCAACAGTCCCAGCACGATCCACAGCATCGCCGGATCGATCGTCGGCATGCCTCAGCTCTCCGGCCCGGTGACGCGCGGCACCGACGGCGCGGCATTCTCCGACGCCCGCGGTTTCAGCGGTGCTTCCTGCCGCGGACGATCGCGGTCGCCCATGATCTCGCGGGTCAGTTCGCCGATGCCGCCAAGGGTGCCCATCAACTGCGTCGCTTCTACCGGAAACAGGATCGTCTTCGCGTTCGGGCTGGTCGCGAACTTGCCTATCGCCTCGACATATTTCTGCGCGACGAAATAGTTGATCGCCTGTGTTCCGCCTGTGCCGATCGCGGTCGACACCGTCTCGGTGGCGCGCGCTTCCGCCTCCGCCTCGCGCTCGCGGCCCTCGGCGTCGCGGAACGCGGCCTCGCGGCGGCCCTCGGCCTCCAGGATCTGCGACTGCTTCTGCCCCTCGGCACGCAGAATCTCCGACGCGCGGCTGCCCTCCGCTTCCAGGATCTGGGCGCGCTTCTCGCGTTCCGCCTTCATCTGCCGCCCCATGGCGTTCACGATATCGGCGGGCGGGCGGATGTCCTTCACCTCGACCCGCGTGATCTTGATCCCCCACGCATTGGTCGCGTGATCGACGACCGACAGCAGCCGCGCATTGATCTCGTCGCGCTTCGACAGTGTCTCGTCGAGGTCCATCGATCCCATCACGGTCCGCAGGTTGGTGGTCGTCAGCTGCATGATCGCGACATAGAGTTCGCTCACCTCATACGCCGCCTTCGCCGCGTCCAGCACCTGGAAGAACACAACGCCGTCGACCGAGACCATCGCATTGTCGCGCGTGATGATCTCCTGCCCCGGAATATCCAGAACCTGCTCCATCATGTTGACCTTGCGACCGATCCTGTCGACGAACGGGACGATGAAGGTGAAGCCGGGCCGGGCGACAGCCGTGAAGCGGCCGAACCGCTCGATCGTATATTGGTAGCCTTGCCGCACCACCGTGACACCCGCGCCGATGAAGACGACGACCAGTAACGCGAACACCCCGAAAACAATCGCCGCCATATCCAACCCCATCCCCGTTAGCGTCTTAGTCTGGACCTCCCGGTGGTCGGCGACAAATGAAAAGCGGCGCCCGCTTTGCAGCCGGTCGATCGCTTGATATCGGGCTGTATGAATCATCTCCGCACCGCTCTCCTGCTCCCGCTGCTTGCCGCCTCGACGCCGTCGATCACCGCGCCGATCCGCGAGGCGTCGCTGGCCCGCCATATCGATGTGCTGGCGAGCGACGCCTATGAGGGGCGGAAGCCCGGAACGCCCGGTGCGATCAAGGCCGTCACCTACATCGCCGCCGCATTCCGCGATGCCGGCCTGACCCCGGGCGCCGCGGACGGCGGCTGGTACCAGGCCATCGGCTTCACCGAACGGACGCCCGTCACGACGGACACGCGCGTCGGGACGCGGCACGAAGCAGAGGTGACCGCGACCGGACTCGATCCGCAGGTCCGGATCGCGAACGCCCCGATCGTCTTCGCGGGCTACGGCATCGTCGGACAGGGTCGCGACGACCTGGCCGGCGTCGCCCTGACCGGGGCGGTGGTCGTGATCCGCAGCGGGACGCCCGCCGGCATGGCCCAGGCCCCGCGCACGGCGGAGCGCATCGCCACGTTGCAGGCGCGCGGTGCGGCCGCCGTCCTGACCGTGACGTCCGCAACCACACCATGGGCCGATCAGACCGCACAGCGGACCCGCCCGGCCACGACCTTGGCGACCGTGCGCCGCCCGTCTGTGCAGGGCACGATCAGCCAGGCCGCGTTTCGGCGACTAGCCCCGAACGCCGACGCGCTGCTCGCCGCCACCGACACTGCCGGTTTCCAGGCGGTCCCGTTGCCGGGACGGATGAGCCTCACGGTCGAAACGACGATCCGTCCGTTCACCTCGTGGAACGTCATCGGCCGCCGCGCCGGCACCGCGGCGATGGGGCAGGCGGTCCTGTTCACCGGCCACTGGGACCATCTCGGCATCTGCCGCCCGGAAGGCGCGACGGACCGGATCTGCAACGGCGCGGTCGACAACGCCAGCGGCATCGCCAGCATGATTGAAACCGCGCGCGAACTCGGCACCGGTGCCAAACCGGTGCGGGACGAGGTCTTCATCGCCACCACGGCCGAGGAACTGGGCTTGTTGGGCATGGAGGCATGGGCGGATGCACCGACGGTTCCGCTGACCGATGTGGTCGCGGCGATCAACGTCGACACCGTCGCAATCGCCCCGCGCGGCCTTCCCGTGGCGATCGTCGGGCGCGGCCTGACCCGGCTCGACCCCGTCGTCGATCGCGCCGCCCGCCGGCTGGGGCGGAAGGTCGACACCGATCTGGAGGCGAACGCCTTCATCGATCGGCAGGACGGCGCGGTACTGGTCCGGCGCGGCGTTCCGGCCGTCATGATTGGCGGATCGTTCAGCGATCTGAAGCGGTTGGAGGCTTTCCTTGGCAGCGTCTATCACGGGCCGGCGGATGCACCGGGCAAGTCCGTGGTGCTCGGCGGGGCGGCGGAGGATGCCGATCTGACGGTCGCGGTGGCGCGCACGCTCGTCGATCCGGCCGCCTATCCGGCACGCTGACGATGCCCATCCTGCCGCGTGTCGCTACGGCACCGTGCCCGCGCACTGGTCTCGCCCCGCCATTCGCCCTATAGGGTCGCACCCGACTCCCCTTGCTCCAGGATCATGATGGATATCCCGCTCGGCCTTACCTTCGACGATGTTCTGCTCCGCCCGGCCGCGTCGGACGTGATGCCGGGGCAGGCCGACACCAGCACGCGGGTGACGCGGTCGATCGCGCTCAACATCCCGATGATGTCCGCCGCGATGGATACCGTGACCGAAGCCGACATGGCGATCGTCATGGCGCAGCTCGGCGGCCTGGGCGTACTCCACCGCAACCTGACCGTCGCGGAACAGGCGGCGGCCGTGCGGCAGGTCAAGCGCTTCGAAAGCGGCATGGTCGTCAACCCGATCACCATCGCGCCCGACGCGACGTTGGCTGATGCGCAGGCGCTGATGGCGCGGCACCGCATCTCCGGCATTCCGGTCGTCGAGGCGTCCGGCCGCCTGGTCGGAATCCTGACCAATCGCGACGTGCGGTTCGCTGAGAACCCGAACCAGCCCGTGTCCGAGCTGATGACGCACGATAACCTCGCCGTCGTCCCCGCCGACGTTGATCAGGAAGGCGCCCGCCGCCTGCTGCACCAGCGCCGGATCGAGAAGCTGCTCGTGGTGGACGAGGAATATCGCTGCATCGGCCTGATCACCGTCAAGGATATCGAGAAGGCCGTCACCTATCCCACCGCGACGAAGGACGAAGCTGGCCGCCTGCGCGTTGCGGCCGCGACCACGGTCGGCGACCTCGGCTGGGAACGCACGCAGGCGCTGATCGACGCGGGTTGCGACCTGATCGTCATCGACACCGCGCACGGCCATAACCGCGAGGTCAGCCGGGCGGTCGAACGGGTGCGGGCGATCTCGAACAACGTCCAGATCGTCGCGGGCAACGTCGCGACGGCGGAGGCGACCCGTGCGCTGATTGGCGCCGGGGCGGATGCGGTAAAGGTCGGGATCGGCCCCGGATCGATCTGCACCACGCGGATCGTCGCCGGCGTGGGCGTGCCCCAGCTGACCGCCATCAAGGAGGCGGCGGAGGAAGCCGCCAAGTCCGACGTACCGGTGATCGCCGACGGTGGGCTGCGCACCTCGGGCGACGTCGCCAAGGCGCTCGCCGCCGGGGCAAGCTGCGTCATGATCGGATCGCTGCTGGCCGGGACGGAGGAAGCGCCGGGCGAAACCTTCCTGTTCCAGGGGCGGGCTTATAAGTCGTACCGCGGCATGGGGTCGGTCGGCGCCATGGCACGCGGCTCCGCGGATCGTTATTTCCAGCAGGAAATCAAGGACTCGCTCAAGCTTGTTCCCGAAGGAATCGAAGGGCAGGTGCCGTTCAAGGGCCCCGCACGCGACGTGATCCACCAGTTGGTCGGCGGCGTGAAGGCGGCGATGGGCTATACCGGGTCGCAGACACTGGCGGACCTGAAGAAGGCGAAGTTCGTGCGGATCAGCAACGCCGGGCTGCGCGAAAGCCATGTCCACGACGTCGCGATCACGCGTGAGGCACCCAACTATCCGACCCGGGGTTGATCGGTGACCCCCGCCGCGCGCGTCCAGGCCGCGATCGACCTGCTGGACGAGACCATCGCGGCAGCCGGGGCGGGGGGCGCCGCCGCCGACACGCTGATCGCGCGCTACTTCAAGACGCGGCGCTACGCCGGGTCAAAGGATCGTCGTGCGGTCCGCGACCTCGTCTACGCCGCGATCCGCCGTGCGGGCGAGCGTCCGGTGTCGGGCCGCGCCGCGATGCTGGGTCTCGCGGTCGACCAACCCGAGATCCGCGATCTGTTCGACGGCAGCGATCACGCTCCGGCCACGATCGATCCCGGTGAACTCGTCGCGCGCGCTGGTGTTGCGCCAGCCTGGCTCGTCGCCAAGCTCGATACGCTCGACAGCGCGGAACAGCAGGCGCTGCTCGGTCGCGCACCGCTCGACCTGCGCGTGAACCGGCTCAAGACCGACCGCGCGACGATGCTCGCCGAACTGCCCGGCGCAGAGCCCACGCCGCATGCGCCGGATGGTCTGCGCATGCCGGAAGGAACCCAACTCGAGACACTTACGGCCTATGGCGAAGGTCGGATCGAGGTTCAGGACGAGGGCAGCCAGCTGCTCGCGCTTGCCTGCGAGGCGCGCGCCGGCATGATGGTGATCGACCTGTGTGCGGGCGCGGGCGGCAAGACGCTCGCACTGGCCGCCGCGATGCAGAATGACGGGCGGCTGATCGCCTGCGACACCGATCGCCGCCGCCTGGGCAATCTCGCGCCCCGCGCGACGCGGGCCGGGGTGACGATCGTCGAACCCAAGCTGCTCGACCCGGATCGTGAGCGGGAGGCATTGGCCGACTTCGTCAAACAAGCGGACATCGTGCTGGTCGACGCCCCTTGTTCCGGCACCGGCACGTGGCGGCGCAATCCGGAGGCGCGCTGGCGGCTGACGCGGGCGCGGGTCGAAAAGCTCGTCACGCTTCAACAGCATGTCCTCGACATCGCGGCATCGATGGTCAAGCCGGGTGGCGCGCTGGTCTATGCGGTCTGCTCGCTGATCGACGACGAGGGGGCGGGGGGCTTCGACGCGTTCCTGACCCGCCACCCGAAGTGGGCGGTCGACCAGGTCACGATCCCCGCGGGTGTCCCACACGGGAAGGGCCGACGCCTGACGCCGCTGCATGACGGCACCGACGGATTTTTCGTCGCGAGAGCCCGGGCGCCGTGCTAGCGTTACCGCGCGCCAGTTTTAAGGATACCCTCATGCGTTTCTCCGGCCCTGCCATTGCCCTGGCGGTCGTCCTCGGCCTGGTGTCCAGCATGGGATCCGGCCAGAAGCCCGACGACCAGATCAACCCGCGTTCGGTCGCATTGATGCAAGCTGGCGAAGCGGCCCGTCGCGCGGGCAACCTGACCGGCGCGAGCGACCTGATCGAAACCGCACTCGCCGTCGATCCGCGCAACCGCGGCGCCTATGTGGCGCTTGCCCGTGTCGCGCAGGCCCAGTCGCTCCCCGGCAAGGCGATCCGCCTGTACCGCGAAGCGCTCGTCCTCGAACCGAACGACGTCACCGCGCTCGGCGGGCAGGGCGAGGCAATGGTCCAGAAGGGTGCCGTCGAACGCGCCAAGCTCAACCTCGCGAAGATCAAGACGATCTGCAAGGCCACTCCCTGCGCGCCGGCCACCGCGCTGGCTGCAGCGATCACCAAGGGTCCGCCGCCCGCCGTCGTGACGGCGCAGGCGACCACCGTCGTCCCGCCGAAGGGCAAGGAAGCGGCGACCGTCAAACCCTGATTTGACGGTTTGCCAGTACCCTGACCCGTTTGGTTCGAGCCTGTCGAGAACTCAGCGCCGAGTTCTCGACAGGCTCGAACCAAACGGGTTGGGGTAGGCCCTAAACTTAGAAGCTTACGCCGAGGCGGCGTCCAGTACCCGCGCCAGTGCCACGAAGTCCGCGACCGGCAGCGTCTCCGCTCGCCGCGTAGGATCGATCCCTAGACCGACCAGCGCCTCGACCGCGCCCGACACCGACTTCAGCGACTGCCGCAGCATCTTGCGACGCTGCCCGAACGCCGCCGCGGTCAACCGTTCCACCGTCCGCATCGAAACCCCCGCGGGTTGCGCGGCTGGCACCAGATGCACGATCGCCGAGGTGACCTTTGGCGGTGGCACGAACGCCGAGCGATGCACGGCAAACGCCAGCGTTGCAGTCGAGCGGAACTGTGCCAGCACCGACAACCGGCCATAAGCCGATGTGTCCGGTGCGGCGACGATCCGCTCGGCCACTTCCTTCTGGAACATCAAGGTCAGCGACGCCCAGAAGGGCGGCCACGGCTCGATCGTCAGCCAGCGAACGAGCAGCGCCGTGCCGACATTGTACGGCAGGTTCGACGCGATATGCGCGCCGGACCCCATCAGCGCCGCCTCGTCGATCGCCAGCGCGTCGTCGTCGATGACGGTCAGCCGTCCGGGATAGGCATCGCCCAGTTCGGCCAGCGCGGGCAGGCAACGGCGGTCGCGCTCCACCGCGGTGACGGTCGCCCCAGCCTTCAACAGCGCGCGCGTCAGGCCACCCGGGCCGGGCCCGACCTCATACACGCGCTGCCCATCGAGCAAGCCCGGCACGCGCGCGATCCGATCGAGCAGCTGCCCGTCGAGCAGGAAATTCTGCCCGAGCGCCTTCGATGCCGCCAACCCGTGGCGGGCGATCACCTCACGCAGCGGCGGCAGGACGACCGCCGCCGGCGGGGTCGTCATGCCGACGTCGCCCGGTACCGCACCGCCTTGCCGGCCAGCGCGATCGCCGCGATCATTGCACCGGGATGCGCCTGGTTAAGACCCGCAATACCGAACGCGGTGCCGTGATCCGGCGCGGTCCGCACGATCGGCAGGCCGAGCGTCATGTTGACGCCCTCGTCGAAATGCAGCGTCTTGATCGGGATCAGGGCCTGATCGTGATAGAGGCAGAGCGCCACGTCATACTGCGCGCGCGCGCGTTCGTGGAACATGGTGTCCGCGGCCAGCGGCCCGACGATGTCGATCCCTTCTTCGCGCAGGATTTCGACCGCGGGGGCGATCAGGTCGATCTCCTCACGCCCCAGCGCACCTTCCTCGCCCGCATGCGGGTTGAGCCCGGCGATCGCGAGCCGCGGGTGCAGGATGCCGAAATTTCGTACCAGTCCGCGTTCCGCGACCCGCGCCTTCGCGACGATCAGCTCGATCGAGAGCGCATCCGGCACGTCACGGATCGCCAGGTGGGTCGTGATCGGCACCGTGCGCAACGTCGGTCCGGCGAGCAGCATGACGACATTGTCCGCCGCCACGCCGCACCGTTCGGCGATAAATTCGGTCTGCCCGGGATGGACGAACCCGATCGCGTAGAGCTGCGCCTTCGACACCGGCGCGGTGACGAGGCCGGAGGCGACCCCAGACCGGGTCAGCCCGGCGGCGAGCTCCAGCGCATCGAGCGAGCAGCGCGCGCCCGCCATGTTGGGCTTGCCCGGCACGATGTCGGCCGCGTCCTCCACCTGCACGACCGGCAACGCATCGTGGAACCGCTCGGCGGCCTCGGACGGATCGGCGATGCGCACGACGGGGCCGTCCCAGACCGCACGGATCGCACGGCAATCGCCCACCGCGAAGAACGGCGGCAGGCGGTGGACCTGTCGCAGCGCCCAGGCTTTCGCCACGATCTCGGGACCGATCCCGGCGGGATCGCCCAGCGCGACGGCGAGCGGCGTGGCGGGATCGTCAGCGATAGTCGACCACCGCGTCGCGTCGCAGATCGCGCAGATAACGCCGCGCGCTGCGGTTGACGCGTTCCTCTTCCAACTGGGACTGGATCGTCGCGGCGTCCGGGCCGGCCGCCGCCTTGGCTTCGTCACGGCCGCACAGCACCAGCGAACGGACGCCGTCCTCGACCGACCCGAAGGGCGGGCTCGCCTGGCCGATCTGGAGGTCGAGCATCATCTGCTGGAGTGCGGCGGGCAGTCCGCGGACCGGGATCTGGTCGTTGTCGACCACCTCGGCCCCCAGCGTCTTGGCGATCGCCTCGACCGAACCGCAACCGCGCACCGTCTTCATCGCCGCACCGAACTTGGCGACGTCGGGCGCCACCTGTTCGCGCGTCACGCCGGCCGGGAACTTGATGCTGACCTGCTTCAGCGCGAGCACCGCGTCGCGCGCATCGACGCCGCCACCGGTGCGACGATCGACCACCGCGATGATCGAATACCCACCGGGCACCGCGATCGGCACGCTGACCGAACCCGGTTGCATCGTCTGCGCCACCGTCGCCAGCTCGGGCGGCAGCTGTTCGGCGCGAACCCAGCCGAGATCGCCCCCGACCGCTGCCGTCGAGGCTTCCGAGAACTGGCGGGCATAAGCGAGGAACGATCCGCCCTTGCGCACCTGTTCGACGATGCGGTTCGCATTGGTGAGCGTCGCTGCTGCCGTTTCGGGGGTGGAGGACAGGAATATCTCGCCGATCCGAAACTCCTCCGCGCCCTTGTTGGCGCTGATTCGCGCCATCACGGCGGCAACCTCTTCGTCGCCGACATTGACGAACGGCTCGATCCGTCGGCTGAGCAACCGGCGCCAGGCCAACTCGCCCTCGATTTGCCGCTTGATCGATGCTTCCGACGACCCCTGTTCGCGCAGGAACGTGCCGAACGTCGCGGGCGTCCGTTTGAAATTGCCGGCAACGCGCGTGTAGGTCTGCTGAATCTCGGGCGGGGTGATGACGATGTCGCGCGCCTTGGCTTCCTGGATCTGCAACGTCTCGTCGATCAGGTTGCGCAGCACCTGCAGCTTCAGCCGCTCGCGCTCCTCGCCTTCCACCTTGCCGCCGTTCGCCGCCAGCACCAGCGCTAGGCGTTGTTCGATGTCGGTCTGCGTGATGATCGTCCCGTTGACGATCGCGGTCGCCTTGCGGACGTTCGGGTCGACCTTGCCGAACACGGTCAGGTCGTTGGGCAGGTTCATCGACTGCACTGCAGGACCGACGCTGTCGTCCACCGTTTGCGCCAGTGCTACCGCGCCGAAGCCGAGACCCGCCGCCAACAGCGCGGCACGCCCGACCCGATGCCTTCGTAATGCACCCAAGATATGCTCCAATTCACAAAGTCCCACGCCGCAACAGGGAAAAGGTTCCCTACCGGCCCCCGCCTGAACCTTAGCTTAGCGCCCGAGGTTCTTGAGCGCCAGCCTGACGGCGACCGTGCTGCCGCGACGGGTCGATCCGATGATGTCGTAGTCGCGGCGATAGGTCGCGCCGACCTCCAGGCATTCATCCGCGTACAGGATGCCGATCCGCTGCCGCACCGGCTGATAGCCGTCGGAGATCACAGCCGGGTCCTCGCCCGGACCGGTCAGGTCAACCACGGTGGACCCGAACACGGACACCGTGCGGGTGATCTGCACGCGGCCCCCCAGCCGGATCTCCTCGCGATCGCGCAAATCCTCGATCGCGGTATCGACGTTCCGGTTGAGCCGGAAATAGCCGACCGTCGCATAGGTGCGCCGACCGCCCAGCGTCGCGTCGACTTCGTTACGCCGGATATTGAGGTTGTCCTTGTCCAGCCGGATGCGCTGCGTCAGCGCTGCGAACCGGCCGTAGCGGATCGTCGTCTGCGCCACTATGTCGGAGAACCGATCGGTCAGGCCGGTCCCCTGCGGAAACAGCGTCGGCTCCTTGGTCAGGCGGTAGCTTTGGCCGATGACCGACCGCACCGACAGCCGCGGCCGATCGAACGCCCATTCCGCACCGTAGACCGCGCGCGATCCGTCCTCGAACCGGTCATAGCCGCTGAACCGGTTGATCGCGAACAGGTTGAGCGTCTCCAGATCGATCGCGCGGCTGTCCTCGTTAGGAATGTCCGAATTCCTAAGCGGCGGCGTCGCCACGATCTGGACGCGCGGCGTGATCGTCTGCGTGCCGCCAAACAACGTCCCCGCGAACGGCCAGCGCATGTCGACCGCGCCCGCCACGATGCCGCGGCCCTGCCAGCCGTCCTGACCGCGATAGCTGACCGTCGGCGTCGAGATGCCGTCGTCGCTGTGATAAACGTCGCCGCGCGCATAGGCGGTCAGCGTCACTTCCTGTCCCAGCGTCGTCAGCCGGCGGAGGTCCCAGCGCGCGCCGGCAAAGGCGCGCTGCGTATCCTGCCCCGCGGTACGGATCAGCGAGAGGCTGTTGAGCTGCAGCTCGACCTTTCCGCCGAGCAGCGGATCGTCGATGCGGCGGCGATAATCTATCGCCGGGATGGCGATCGGCTGCTGCCCCTGGATCGCGCCGGCGCGCAACGTCTGGACGGCATAGCCCGCGATCGACAGATAGCTGTCCTGGTCGATCCGCTCGACGTTCAGCACCGACCGCAGCCGATCGTCGTTGGTGATGTCGTACCGCCGCAGGAACGTCCGGTCGCTGGTCAAGCGCAGCGATCCTGTCACCGACCAGTTCGGATCGAGCTGGAACTTGCCGTTCGCATCGATGTAGCCACGCACGCCGCGATCGGTATCGACATCGGTCGGCACCAGCAAAGCGGGCGAGCGCGACCCGTAGGTCAGCATGCCGCCGACCTGATACGCGCCGTTCGACGTCAGTTCGCGGTACTGGCCTTCGACCGCCGGCAGGACCTTGGAATAAACGTGCGGCGTGATGGTCAGGTCGCGGCCCGGCGCCATCTTGATGTAATAAGGGACCGAGAACTGGACGCCGTTCAGGCGCGAGATCTGGAAATCGGGCACGAGCAACCCGGGCCCGCCCCCCTGCTGCCCATCTGGGTGCGAAAAACCGGGCAGCCACAGCACGGTGACGCCGAGCAGCTTGAACCGCGCGTCGCGGTAGCTGATCCGGTGCTTGACGGGGTCGTGGACCACCCGGACCGCGCTGATCGTCCACACCGGCGTGCGCGGGCAGCCCGCCGCATCGGTCACCGCGCAGGGCGTGTACGCGGCGCGTTCCAGCGTGCTGACGCCGTTGACGCGGGTGCCGCGTACCGCCGCCAGCCGCCCGCCATCCTCCAGCACGAGCAGCAGATTTTCGATCACGCCGTCCTTCAGCGTATCGGTCAGGTCCACGCTGTCGCCGTAGACCGTGTCGCCGCCCGGATTGACGACCGCGACATTGCCTTCCGCCCGGACCGCGCCGGTCTTGCGGTTCCAGACGATCCGGTCCGCGCGCATCCGGTTGCCGGCGCGCACCATCCGCACGTCGCCGGAGGCGGTCACGATGTCGCCATTGCTGTCGTAATCGAGCGTGTCGGAGCTGAAACCCACTTCCTCGTCGGACAGTGGGGCCGTGATGCCGACATCAGCGGGCGGCGCCACGATGGGCGGCAGCAGGCTGGGCGTCGCGGTCGATTCGGGCGCCGTGGCCTGGCCGGTCGCGACAGGCGACGTCGCCGACCCCGACTGGGCCGCCGCGGCCGTTCCCGATAACAGGATCGCAAGCGAGACCATTGCCCCGCCGGTCGTCTTCACTTGCAAGCCAGCAACCCTTTGCGGCCGCTATGGCCGATCTCCGCCTATCGCATCGACTCCGGACGGCTGCAATCGTCGATGCGGCAGGCCGTATCGACGGCACTTGGGACCGCTTTACCGTGGAGAATGGTGGCAAACCCTTCGCACACTTCCCATTTCTGGCAGGCAACGCCGGCCGGGTGACGCCCGGCGACGAACCAGAACAAGGAATGACACGCACATGCAGGTCCGTTTTGAAGCCAGCCGTCCCGTCGATACCCGGACCGTCGCCTATCCCGTCACCGGCACAGCCTTTCCGCAGACCGATGCGGATGCTGCCGCCCTCGCCACCGCATCTGCCGCCGCACAGCGATTCGACGGCGACGCCGGCTCGTTGCTCGACCTGTTCGTACCCGGCGGCGAAACGGCGTCGCGCGTTCTGTTCGCCGGGATCGGCAAGGCCGCACCGACGACCGACAATCTCGAAAAGGCCGGCTCCGCGCTCGCCGCCCGCCTGCTTACCTCCGGCGAAACCAGCCTCGTCGTCGACCTGACCGGCAGCAGCATCGGCGACCCGGCGACCGCGGCCGCGCACATCGCATTCGGCGCGCTCATGCGCAGTTGGCGCTACGACAAGTACCGCACGAAGCTGGCCGACAAGTCGAAGCCGACGCTGACCGAGATTGTGATCGTTGGCGGCGGGGACGATGCCGCGAACCTGTACGCCCCGCTCGCCGCGCTTGCCGAAGGGCTGTCGCTGACCCGCGAACTGGTCACCGAACCGGCCAACATCATCTACCCGGAAAGCTTCGTCGAACGCTGCCGCTCGCTTGCCGATCTTGGCATCAAGGTGAGTGTGCTGGGCGAAGCGGAGATGGAAGCCGCCGGCATGGGCGCGATTCTGGCCGTCAGCCAGGGTAGCGCGCGGGCGGCACAGCTGCTCGTCCTGCACTGGAACGGTACCGACGATGCGGGCGACCCCGCGCTGGCGCTGGTCGGCAAGGGCGTGACGTTCGACACCGGCGGCATCTCGATCAAGCCGGCCGCAGGCATGGAAGACATGAAGTGGGACATGGGCGGTGCCGGCGCGGTCGTCGGGGCGATGGCGACGCTGGCCGGCCGCAAGGCGCGCGTGAACGTCGTCGGTGTCTGCGGACTGGTCGAGAACATGCCGTCCAGCACCGCGACGCGCCCGGGCGATGTCGTGACGTCGATGTCCGGCCAGACGATCGAGGTCATCAACACCGACGCGGAGGGCCGCATGGTCTTGTGCGACGCGATCTCCTGGGTGCAGCAGAACTACGCGCCCAAGACGATCGTCGATCTCGCCACGCTGACCGGCGCGATGATCGTCGCGCTCGGCCATGAATATGGCGGCTTGTTCGCCAACGACGATGCGCTGGCGGAGCAGCTGCTCGCCGCCGGCACCGCGTCGGGTGACCCGCTCTGGCGCTTCCCGCTGGGCGATGCCTACGACAAGCTGATCGACAGCCCGATCGCCGACATGAAGAATGTCGGGCCGCGGCCGGGCGGTTCGATCACTGCGGCGCAGTTCATCCGGCGGTTCGTCGACAAGGATGTCCGCTGGGCGCATCTCGACATCGCCGGCATGGTCTGGGCGGCCAAGCCCGGCACGCTGCACGACAAGGGCGCGACCGGTTACGGCGTGCGCCTGCTCGACCGGTTCGTCCGCGATAATTTCGAGGTCTGATCCGCGTCGTCAGGTCCGGGCGGCGCGGCCGTCGCCCGGATCCTCTTATCACGGCCTGCCGGACGGGTTAGACGCCGCGTCATGCAGGTCGACTTCTACCATCTCGGGCACGCCCCCATCGCCGCGGTCTTGCCGCGTATCGCGGAGCGTGTGACCGGGTCCGGCGCCCGCCTGCTGGTGGTAGCGGACGACCCAGCCATGCTCGAACGGCTCGACCGCGAGCTGTGGGACTATGCCGCCGACGCCTTCCTACCGCATGGCCGCGCGGGGCAGGGGGGCGAGGCGCACCAGCCGGTCCTGCTCTCCACCACGCTCGATCCGCTCAACGCCGCGCGAAATGTCGCACTGGTCGACGGGCGCTGGCGGGCCGAGGCGCTCGACTATGACCGCAGCTTCCACTTCTTCGACGACGACTCGATCGAGGCGGCGCGCGCGGCGTGGCGATCGCTGAACGACGTCGAAGGGCTGGAAAGGCGTTTCTGGCGGCAGGACGAGGACGGTCGCTGGACGCGCGTCGCCTGAAGTCAGCGCGCTTGCCGGGGACGCAACGCCCGACTAGAGCGACGCCATCCCCAATCGCTAATACAGGAGCCCGTCCGGCCATGGCGACCGAGCGTACCTTTTCGATCATCAAGCCCGACGCCACGCGTCGCAACCTGACCGGTGCCGTCACCGCGATGCTGGAAGAAGCCGGCCTGCGCGTCGTCGCATCGCGCCGCATCCAGATGACCCGCGAACAGGCCGAGGGCTTCTACGCCGTCCACGCCGAACGCCCGTTCTTCGCCGACCTGGTCGGTTTCATGGTCTCCGGCCCGGTCGTGATCCAGGTTCTGGAAGGCGAGAACGCCGTCGCCCGCAACCGCGAAGTGATGGGCGCCACCAACCCCGCCAACGCCGACGAGGGCACGATCCGCAAGGTCCACGCCGAATCGATCGAAGCCAACACCGTCCACGGTTCGGACAGCGCCGAGAACGCCGCGATCGAAATCGCGTATTTCTTCAAGCCGGAAGAAATCGTCGGGTGATGTGAGGGGGCTTTAGGCGGGCTTCGGTCCAGCCAAAGCCCCTCACCCCACCCCTCTCCCCGCAAGGGAGAGGGGGCCTGTCGTGCCCGTGAATGGCCTCTTCTAAAGCCCTCTCCCCCACGGGGGAGGGTTGGGAGAGGGGGAGTGGCTTGGGCTAACCAAGCCGAGAAGTAACGCTCAGATGGTCAACAACGCGAAAACCTCAACGCGCCTTCCGCGCCCAAAGCGCATCAACCCGCTTCACCCCATCGTCACCCTTCACCCGCTCAACCAGCGACAACCCCCGCAACCGCACATCCGTGCCCTGCAGGAACGCCGTGTCGGTCGCATAGCCGATGTCGTAGATCGCCCGATCCGTCATCGCGACACCCTCCGCCAGATACCGCGTCGTCAACAGCACCGGCAGCCGCTCGTCCCCGCGCGTCTCGGCCTGCAATCCGGCGGACTTGCGTGCCCGGACCAGCGCATCGTCGAACCACCCGGCCTCGATCCGCGCATCCCCCGTCGTATCGACCGCCGCCACGCCCAGCGCGGACGGAAACGCGATCGTCTGGCTCTGGATGCTCTGCTCCGCATTCAGCGGCGCCATGTCGAGCGTCGCCGCGGACCGGTCCGCGGTCGCCTTTAGCAACAGGGTCCGGTTCGCCACGCTCGCCTTCGCGACCTCCCCCGCCTTCTCCACGCGGACGTCCTGCCGCTCGGTATAGCTGTTCCACAACGTCAGCCCGGAGATCGCGACCGCGGCCACCGCCAGCACCTCGCCCATGGTCACCCAACGGCGGCGGACCCGCGCAGCCTCGGCCTTGTCCTGACGATCGGTCATCGGCGTACCAGTTCGGCCAGAGTTGCGGGATAGAGCCGGTGCTCCTCCGGCAGCACGCGTGCCGCCAGCGTATCGGCATCGTCGCCGGGCAGGATCGGCACGCGCGCCTGGGCCACCACGGGTCCGTCATCCAGCTCCGCCGTCACGATATGCACCGAACAACCGCCCTCCGCATCGCCCGCCGCGATTGCGCGGGCATGCGTGTCGAGCCCCTTGTACAGCGGCAACAGCGAGGGATGGATGTTGACGATCCGCCCAGCCCAGCCGGAAATGAACTCCGCCGACAGCACGCGCATATAGCCGGCGAGCGCGATCCACTCCGCCCCGGCACGCCGGATCTCCGCATCGAGCAGCGCATCGAACGCCGCGCGCGGCATGCCCTTATGGCTAAGCGCAAACGTCGCGATCCCCGCCGCCTCGGCGATCGCCAGCCCACCCGCGGCCGGATCGTTCGCCGCGACCAACACGACGCGGTAGGGGCAGTCCTCCGCCTCCGCCGCGGCGATCAGCGCCGCCATGTTCGATCCACGACCCGAAATCAGGATCGCGACCGGCACGCGCAAATCAGCCATGGAAGGTGGCCGACCAGTCGCCGCGCCCGCTCCAGCTTTCCGCCGAACCGCGTACGGTACAGCCCTTCTCGCCCGCATCGATCGCGCCGATCCGGAACACCGTCTCGGCCGCCGCTTCAAGCTCCGCAGTCACCGCGTCGACATCGTCCGCCGCCACCACGACCGCCATGCCGATGCCACAGTTGAACGTCCGCGCCATCTCGCCCGGCTCGATATTCCCCTGCGCCTGCAGATACGCCATCAGCCGCGGCTGCACCCACGCGTCGGCGTCGATCGTCGCGTGCAGACCGTCGGGCAGAACGCGCGGGATATTCTCGAGCAACCCGCCGCCGGTGATATGCGCCAGCGCATGGACCCGCCCGGACCGCACGACCGGCAGCAGCGATTTCACATAGATCCGCGTCGGCGCCATCAGCGCGTCGATCAGCATCACGTCCTGGTCGAACAACGCCGGGCGATCGAGCTTCCACCCCTTGTCCGCCGCCAGCCGCCGAACGAGCGAATAGCCGTTGCTGTGGATGCCCGACGACGCGAGCCCCAACACGACGTCGCCGACGCGAACCCGATCGCCGTCCAGCACGTCGGATCGCTCCACCGCGCCAACGCAGAACCCGGCCAGATCATAGTCGCCCGGCGCATACATGCCCGGCATCTCCGCCGTCTCGCCACCGATGAGCGCGCAGCCCGCAATCCGGCACCCCTCCGCGATTCCCGCCACCACGGTCTCGGCCTGCCCCACGTCCAGGCTGTTGCACGCGAGATAGTCGAGAAAGAACAGCGGCTCCGCACCCTGTACGATCAGATCGTTGACGCACATCGCGACCAGGTCGATCCCGACCGTCTCGTGCCGCCCGCTTTCGATCGCGAGCTTCAGCTTGGTGCCGACCCCGTCGTTCGCCGCGACGAGCAGCGGATCGGCATAACCCGCCGCCTTGAGGTCGAAGAACCCGCCGAACCCGCCGAGTTCCGCGTTCGCCCCCGGCCGCCGCGTGGACCGCGCCAGGGGGCCGATCGCCCGGACGAGCGCATTGCCCGCCGCGATCGAAACGCCCGCCTGGGCATAGGTATAAGGTGTGTCGTCTGTGGCCATGTCCGCGCGATTAGACATAACGCGCTTGGATTTCCACGACCAACTCGCCACAAGCGCGTTCGTGGCCCGACTTCTGACCCCTCCGCGCATCCTGATCGCGCTCGCCGGCGCGGCATCGCTCGTCGCCGGCGGCATCGCCGTCAGCCAGATCGAACAGGGCGACCGCGGCGTGGCGCCGATCGACAGCACGTCCAGCTACGAGATCGGCGGCGTCACCGTTGATGTTTCGGGCAAGGACGCCGACACCGCCCGCGCCGGCGGCTGGCGCGAGGCGCAGCGCAAGGGATGGCGCATGCTCTACGCCCGCGTCCACGGCGTGCCGTTCGCGGCCGCCCCCCGGCTACCCGATTCGACGCTCGATTCGATCGTGGCAGGCATCGTTGTCGAGGACGAACAGATCAGCGCGCGGCGCTATATCGGCCGGCTCGGCGTGCTGTTCGATCGCGGGCGGGCGGGCGCGCTGCTCGGCGTCGGCGGGCAGGTACGACGGTCCGCGCCGATGCTGACCATCCCGGTCATGTGGTCCGGCGGCGCGCCGCAGAGTTTCGAACTGCGCACTCAGTGGCAGCAGGCCTGGGCGCGGTTCCGCACCGGCGGCAGCCCGATCGACTATGTCCGGCCGGTCGGGACGGGGGCGGACCCGCTCCTCCTGAACGTCGCGGAATCGCGTCGGCCGGGCCGTGCGTGGTGGCGCATGCTGCTCGATCAATATGGCGCGTCCGACGTGCTGGTGCCCGAGGTGTCGATCAAGCGCAGCTTCCCCGGCGGCCCGGTCGTCGCCACCTTCACCGCCCGCCACGGCCCGGACGGGACGGTGATCGACCGGTTCGTCTTGCGCACGAGCAGTTCGGCGAACATGCCGCGATTGCTCGACGAGGGCGTCCGGCGGATCGACATGGCCTATGCCGACGCGCTGCGCACCGGCGCGCTGTATCCCGACTCGATGCTGGTCGAGGATCCGGCCATCGAAGAAACGCTCGACGATGCCGCCGCCGAGACCGCGGCCGTCGACGGCGCGGACACCGCTGGCAGCAGCTTCTCGCTCGAAGTCGATACGCCCGACGCCGCGGCGCTCACCTCGGCGGAACAGACGATCCGCGCCATCCCCGGCGTCCGCTCGCTCAGCACGCCCAGCCTCGCGATCGGCGGCGTCTCGGTGATCCGCGTGCTGTACCAGGGCGACGCCGCCGCGCTGTCGATCGCGCTCGGGGCCCGCGGCATCCGTGCGGAGGAAATCGGGAACAACAGCTTCCGCCTGCGCCGCGCCGCGCCCGCAACCCCGCCGGCCGCCGCGGCGCCCGCGCCAGAACCCGCCGCGCCGTGAACCAGATCGCGCTGCCGCTGCTCTGGCCGGCGGACGCGGCGGCGCACGACTTCATCGTCTCTCCTACCAACGCGGACGCGGTCCGTCATCTCGACCATCTCGCACTCTGGCCCGTCATGGCGACCGTCTTGGTCGGACCGCGTAAGTCGGGCCGCAGCCTACTCGGCCGGATCTTCGCGGCGCAAAGCGGCGGCACGTTGATCGACGCCGCGGATCGCCAGCCGGAGGAAGCACTATTCCACGCCTGGAACCGTGCGCAGTCGGATCGCCGCCCGCTGCTGATGATCGCGGACCAGCCGCCGCCGATCTGGTCGCCCGCACTGCCCGACCTGCGATCGCGGCTGGCGGCGACTCCCGTCGTGACGCTCGGCAACCCGGACGACGCGCTGGCCACCGCGCTGCTTCACAAGGAACTCGGCGCACGCGGCCTCGCGCTGCCACCCGCAGTTGCGACCTATGTGCTCGCCCGGATTGACCGCACGCATGTCGCGATCGCGCGAATCGTCGATGCGCTCGACACCGCCGCACTCGTCCGACAGCGCGGATTGACGGTGCCGCTCGCCCGCGATGCGCTCGCCGCCTGCGGATTCATCGACGAGTCATCCGATATCGGCTAGAGTCGATCCCATGGAAACGCCCGATCCCACCGAGAACGCAACGCTGACCGCGGCGTCCGATCCCGCCGCACCGATCACGCTGCGTGAACGCTATTTCAACCGTGAACTCAGCTGGCTGGCGTTCAACCAGCGTGTGTTGGACGAGGCCTGTAACGAAGCGCACCCGCTGCTCGAACGGCTGCGCTTCCTGTCGATCTCCGGCAACAACCTCGACGAGTTCTTCATGGTCCGCGTCGCGGGACTGAAGGGGCAACTCCTTCAGGATGTGGACACGCGCTCGCCCGACGGGCTGACCGTGGCACAGCAACTGGCCGCGATCACCGAGGAAGCCGATCGGCTGATGGATGCGCAGCAGCGCGTCTGGTCCGCGATCCGCCGTGCGATGGCGACGTCCGGGATCGACGTGCTCGACCTCGCCGATATCCGGGCCGACGAAACGTCCTGGCTGGAGGCGTTCTTCCGCGAACAGGTGTTCGCCGTGCTGACCCCGCAGGCGCTGGACCCCGCGCATCCATTCCCGTTCATCCCGAACAAGGGCTTCAGCCTCATCTTCGACCTTCGCCGGCTGTCCGACGACGAGCCGATCCGCGAGCTGCTGATGGTCCCCGCGCGTCTCCCCAGTTTCGTGCGGCTGCCCGACCTGCCGACGCAGGACGGCATCGTCCCCCGCGCACGCTATGTTGCGATCGAAACCGTCATCCGGCGGTTCACGCACATCCTGTTCCCCGGCTACGAGGTCCAGGGCGACGGCGCGTTTCGCATCATCCGCGACAGCGATATCGAGCTGGAGGAAGAGGCCGAGGATCTCGTCCGCTACTTCCGCTCGGCCATCAAGCGTCGCCGCAAGGGTCGCGTGATCCTGCTGGTGATGGAAGTCGGAATGCCGGAAAATCTGGAAAAGCTGATCAAGGAGGAGATCGGTGGCGCCGACGCGATCATCACCGACACCGGCCGCTTCCTGGGCATCGCCGACCTGGAACAGCTGGTCGAGGAAGACCGCCCCGACCTCAAATTTCCGCTATTCAACCCGCGTTTTCCGGAACGCATCCGCGAACATGGCGGCGATTGCTTCGCGGCGATCCGGTCGAAGGACATTGTCGTCCATCACCCGTACGAATCGTTCGATGTCGTGCTCGCCTTCCTCAAACAGGCCGCACAGGACCCCGACGTCGTCGCGATCAAGCAGACGCTGTACCGCGCGGGCAAGCAGTCCGCCGTCATCCGCGCGCTGGTCGACGCGGCGGAGGCGGGCAAGTCCGTCACCGCGGTGGTCGAGCTGAAGGCGCGGTTCGACGAGGAACAGAACCTCATGTGGGCCAGCCAGCTGGAGCGCGCCGGCGTGCAGGTGGTCTACGGATTCATCGACTGGAAAACGCACGCCAAGGTGTCGATGGTCGTGCGCCGCGAAAACGGCACCTACCGGACCTACTGCCATTTCGGCACGGGCAATTATCACCCGGTTACCGCCCGGATCTATACGGACCTCAGCTTCTTCACCGCCGATCCACGGGCAGGGCGCGATGCGGCGCGGCTGTTCAACTACATCACCGGCTATGTCGAACCGCACGACATGGAACTGCTCACCATCTCGCCGATGGGCATGCGCGAACGGCTGGCCGAACTGATCGACGCGGAGATCGACACGGCGCGGGCAGGGGGCGAGGGGTCGATCTGGATCAAGATGAACTCACTCGTCGATCCGGCGATCATCGAGAAACTGTACCGCGCGTCGGCGGCCGGCGTGCAGATCGACTGCATTATCCGCGGCATTTGCTGCCTGCGTCCCGGCGTGCCGGGGCTCAGCGACAATATCCGCGTGCGCTCCATCGTCGGGCGGTTCCTCGAACATAGCCGCATCATGTGTTTCGGCAACGGTGCAGCACTCCCCAACAAGCAGGCGAAGGTCTACATCTCGTCCGCCGACTGGATGCCGCGCAACTTCGATCGCCGCGTCGAATATCTGTTGCCGATCGAGAATCCCACCGTCCATGCGCAGATCCTGGAACAGGTGATGGTCGCCAACCTGATCGACGACGAGCAGACGTGGCAGCTGTTGCCCGACGGCAGTTACGACCGGGTCCACACCGGCCGCCGCCACTTCAACCTGCACCGGTATTTCATGACCAACCCGTCGCTTTCCGGCCGCGGCGAGGCGCGCAGCGGCGCGGTGCCGAAGCTCAGTTTGAAGCGGGGGACATAGCCGCAAGGGGTAGAAGTACCAGACCTTCTCGGCTACCTCCCCGGCCATGGCCTTACCGATCTTTCGCCGCCGGGATGAGGCCGCCCCGTCGGGCCGCATCGGCATCATCGACATCGGATCGAACTCGATCCGCCTCGTCGTCTACGACGCGCCGACCCGCACCCCGGTCATCCTGTTCAACGAAAAGGTGATGGCCGGCCTCGGCAAGGGGCTCGCCAAGGACGGCGCGCTCGCGGAGGACGGAATCGCACGCGGCATGACCGCGCTGAAACGGTTCGCCACGCTCGCCCGCCAGATGGAGGTATCGAGCCTCCGCACCGTCGCCACCGCCGCGGTCCGCGACGCCCGCAACGGCCCGCTGTTCCTGAAACAGATCGAAGCGCTCGGTCTTCAGGTCGAACTCCTATCCGGCGATCAGGAAGCGACCATGGCCGGAATGGGCGTGCTGGCCGGCATTCCGGGGGCGGACGGCATCGTCGGCGACCTCGGCGGCGGCAGTCTCGAACTGATCCGCGTCCATAGCGGCACGGTCCACGAGAAGCTGTCGCTGCCGCTTGGCGTCCTGCGGCTCGCCGCGATCCGTGCGCGCGGGCCGGGCGCGTTGCAGCGCACCGTCGCCGCCGGGCTGGACGCGGCCGACTGGACCGACATTCCCGCGGGGCTGCCGCTCTATCTCGTCGGTGGATCGTGGCGTGCGCTGGCCCGGCTCGACATGTATCTGGAGGATTGGCCGCTGCCGATCATCCACCATTACCGCATGCCATCCGACCGTGCCGCGCGGCTCGTCCGCGTGCTGGCGCAGATCGACCGCAAGCGGCTGCGCGAGGTGATCGGCCTGTCCGCATCGCGCCTGCCGACATTGCCCGATGCCGCCGCCCTGCTCAGCGTCGTGGTGCGCCAGCTGCAGACCAGCTCCCTCGTTGCCTCCGCCTACGGTCTGCGCGAAGGGTTGCTCCACGACACGTTGCCGGTCGCGGAACGGCGGCAGGATCCGCTCATCACCGCAACGCGGGAGGAGGGGGGGCGTCAGGGCCGCTTCGCCGAGCATGGTGACCTGCTCCACAACTGGATCGCGCCGCTGTTCCCGGACGAGGGGGCCGAAGACGCCCGCCTGCGCCATGCCGCCTGCCTGCTGGGCGACGTCGGCTGGCGCGCGCACCCCGAGTTCCGCGCCGCCCGCGGCCTCGACACCGCACTGCACGGCAACTGGGTCGGCATCGACGCCCGCGGCCGGGCGATCGTCGCCCGCGCGCTCTACACCAGCTTCGGCGGGACGCTGCCGGTGCCGCTGCTCGACCGCCTGTTCACGGCAGAGGACAAGGCCATGGCCGATCGCTGGGGCCACGCGATGCGCCTTGGTCAGCGTCTGTCGGGCGGCGTGGCCGGTCCGCTGGCGGGCAGCAGCGTCGCACTCGCCGCCGACGCGATCACGCTGACCCTGCCGGCGGATCACCGCGATCTGGCGGGCGAATCGGTCGAACGTCGGCTCAAGATTCTCGCAACCGCGCTCGGCCGCAGGCCGGAAACGATCGTCGGTTAGACACGAATTCGATAGCCCATCCTTCCCGGGCGAAGCCAACCGCTTCGCTTGGGAATTTTTGCCGGGACTGCGTTCGGCATGGACGGGTCAGTCAGTTGCGCGAACTGGACTGATTTCGGCCCGGAAAATCACTCCACCACAGGATCGGCCGCCAGATCGCTCAGCCGCCGCCGCTGGATCGGCGGCTCGTGATCGACCGCCCCCATTTCCATGATCTTGCTGCGCAGTTCGGCGCGCTTGGTGTGGATCGACGCGATCACCGGCCCCATCGCAACCCCCAGATCGACCAGCACCGCCTCGGAAAGCTGCAACGAACTTTCGAGCGTCTCCGGCACCGCGTCGGTCACCCCGGCACGGTAGAGTTCGGCGGCATGGTTGGGATCCCGCGCCCGCGCGACGATCGTCAGCGCCGGATGCATCAGCCGGACCTTACGCGTGATCCGCACCAGCTGGACCGGATCGTCCATCGTCAGCACCAGCGCCTTGGCCGTCTCCAGCTGCAACCGCTCGAGCATGCCGGGTCGCACGATGTCGCCATATTGCGCGTTGTATCCACGCATCCGCGCGTGGGCGACCGCGTCGACGTCTGCCTCGATCGCGACATAGGGCTGCTTGTGCGCGTCTAGCATCTGCGCGACCAGTCGACCGACCCGCCCGCAACCGATGATGACCGTCCGTTCGGTATCGGTGCTCGCCTCGGGCAGCTCCGTCTTGACGTTCCGCTCCGCCCGCTTCGACAGATCGCTTCCGACGCGCGCCAGCAGCGGCGTGATCGTCAGCCCCAGCGCGGTCACGATCTGCCAGAACGATGCGGTCGACGCCTGGATCAGCTGCGCCTGCGCCGCGGCGGCCAGCACGATCAGCGTCGTCTCGGACGGCGACGCCATCAGCAGGCCGACCTCCGCCGCCAGCCCGCGCGTTGCCCCGCGCAGCCGCAGGAGCACGGCGGTCACGACCGTTTTGGCGATCACGACGCCCACCACCGCGGTCGCCAATGGCACCCAGCTACCCGCGATCAACCTCAGGTCGAGCGACATGCCCACCGTGATCAGGAACACGCCCAGCGCCAGTCCGCGGAACGGCGCGGTCATCGCCTCAACCTCGGTATGATAATCCGTCTCGGCGATCAGGATGCCGGCGAGCAACGCCCCCACGATCGGCGACAGCCCGGCGGCGGTCGTTGCGACGCTCGCCAGGATCACGACGAGCAGGCTGGCCGCCAGGAACAACTCCGGGCTCTTTGTCCTCGCCGCCTGCGCGAACAGCCGGGGCAGCAGCAGCCGGCCAAGTACCATCATGCCCGCGACCGTCGCGGCGCCGATCAGCAGGGTCCGGACCAGTCCGTCCCACCCCGCATCCGCCGACATCGGCGCCAGCGCACCGAGCAGGAAGATGATCGGCACCAGCGCCAGATCTTCGAACAGCAGCATCGCGAACGCCGCCTTGCCGACCGCGCTGCGCATTCCCGCGATCGGCAGAACCAGCGCGGTCGACGACAGCGCGAGCGCCAGCCCGAGCCCCATCGCACCCGCCGGTTCCTGCCCCAGCAGGAAAAGCGCCCCGCCGATCAGCCCGGCCGACACCACGAGTTCTGCGGCGCCAAGCCCGAAAACGTCGGTCCGCATCGACCAGAGCCGCCGGAACGACAGCTCCAGCCCGATCGAGAACAACAGCAGGATGATGCCGAACTCCGCGAACGGCTCGATCGCGTGGGGGCTGGATATCGTGATGTGGTAGAGCCACGGAAACCGCCCGGACAGCGCTCCGAGCCCGGCCGGCCCCACCAGCATGCCGACCAGAATGAACCCGATGACCGGGTTGACCCGCGCCCGCGCAAAGGCCGGGATGACCAGACCGGCCGCGCCGAGGATAACGAGGGCGTCGCTGAATGCGTCGGAGTTGATCGGTAGCGCCATTGCACGACCATTCGACATCCGACGCGCCGTGTCACCCCTTCCTGTAACGTAAGGCGTCAGCCGCCGCCGGGCGCGCGGCTCCCCATCGGCCGGCTGTCGACCTGCGGCTGTTCGCCGTGCGGCCGGTTGCTCCAGTCGATTGCGTAGAGGTCGAACCGGCGATCGGCCAGGTTTCGCACCGTGCCCTCCGCCCGCGCCCAGGTCAGGTCGGCCAGGTTCACGTCCGCGATCGTCAGTGTCTCGACATTTTCAGTCGACTCCGCCGCGATCCCGTCGCGCGCGAACGGGAAATCGCACGGCGTCAGGATCGCCGACTGGGCATATTGAATGTCCATATTGTCGACGTTCGGCAGATTGCCGACATTGCCCGACATCACGACATAGCACTGGTTCTCGATCGCCCGCGCCTGCGCGCAATAGCGGACGCGGAGGTAGCCCTGCCGGCTGTCCGTGCAGAACGGCACGAAGATGATCCGCGCGCCACCGTCCGCCAGCCGCCGGGCCAGCTCCGGAAATTCGCTGTCGTAGCAAATCAGCACGCCGATCGGGCCGCAGTCCGTCTGGATCGTGTCGAGCGAATCGCCGCCCTTGATCTTCCACCAGTAACGCTCGTTCGGCGTCGGATGGATTTTCTCCTGCCCATGGACCGACCCGTCGCGCAGGCAGACATAGGTGATGTTCTGGATATCGCCGTCGTCGGTCCGCGTCGGGTGTGACCCGCCGATGATGTTGACGTTATACTCCAGCGCCATCCGGCTGAGTTCAGCGATCAGCGGCTGGGTATGCTCGGTCAGCCGGTCGATCGCCTCCATCGGCGACAGCTCCTGCTTCTCGAACGACAGCAGCGCCAACGTGAACAGCTCAGGGAACACCACGAAGTCGGCTTTGTAATCCGACGCGATATCAACGAAATATTCGACGTTTTTGATGAACTCCGCGAAGTCCTTGACCGGCTTCGTCTGGAACTGGACCGTCGCCAGCCGCACGCTCTCGATCCCGCGCGGCACGCGGAATTCGGGCGCCTCGTTCGGATCGACATAGGGATTGCGCCAGATCATGAGCGCCGCCGCACCGCCCGACTGCTTGTCCTCCGGCAGGTAGCGCGGCAGGATGCCGGCCGGCTCGAACCCGTTGGCCAGCTGGAACCCGATCACCGGATCACGCAGCGTTCCATCCTTGATCCCGGCGAGATAACCCTCCGGCCCATCGACCCGGTCGCGCACGCGGCGATAGCCCGGCAGTCTCCCGCCGAACGCGATCCCGCGCAGCTCGAGCCGCTCCGCCAGCGCACGCCGCGCCTCGTACAGCCGCTTTCCGATCCGCAGACCGCGGCGGTCCGGATCGACGCACATCTCGAACCCGTAGAGCCAGTCGCCGGTCGGATCGTGACGCGATCCGAAGCCGTTGCCCGAAATCTGTTCCCAGTCGTGCGGCGACATGACGACCGTCTCGTCCAGCCGCGACGAGGCGCAGTAGCCGACGACGTCGTCGTCATAGACTGCGACGAACTGGCCATCGGGAAAATTGTTGATCTGACCGCGGATCTGCCCCGCGGTGTAGCTGCTCATCCGTGGATAGACGCGTTCGATCAGCGCCATGATCGCGGATGCGTCGGCCGGCGATGCGTTGCGCACCTCCAGCCGAGCACGTGTACTTTTAGCCATGTAATCCCCCGTTCGTCCCACCTGAACGGGGGATGCCGTTACGCGTTCCGTCAGGCAGGAACGTTCATCGCCTTCTCGAGGTTCTGGACGATCGCCTCGAAGAACTGCTCGGTCGTCATCCAGGGCTGCTGCGGCCCGATCAGGATCGCCAGATCCTTGGTCATCGCGCCCTGCTCGACGGTCTCGACGCAGACCCGCTCCAGCGTCTCGGCGAACTTGGTCACTTCCGGCGTGCCGTCGAACTGGCCGCGGAACTTCAGGCCGCCGGTCCAGGCGAAGATCGACGCGATCGGATTGGTCGACGTCGACTTGCCCTTTTCGTGCATGCGGAAGTGACGCGTGACGGTGCCGTGCGCGGCTTCCGCCTCGACCGTCTTGCCGTCGGGCGACAGCAGAACGGACGTCATCAGGCCGAGCGAACCGAAGCCCTGTGCGACCTGGTCGGACTGCACGTCGCCGTCATAATTCTTGCAGGCCCAGACGAACTTGCCGCTCCACTTCAGCGCCGATGCGACCATGTCGTCGATCAGGCGATGTTCGTAGACGATGTTGGCGTCGCGGAACTTGTCGGCGAATTCGGCGGCGAACACTTCGGCGAACAGGTCCTTGAAGCGGCCGTCATAGGCCTTCAGAATCGTGTTCTTGGTCGACAGGTATAGCGGCCAGCCACGCTGCAACGCGTAGTTCATCGATGCGCGCGCGAAATCGCGGATCGAATCGTCGAGGTTGTACATGCCCATCGCGACGCCGGCGGACGGGTAGTTGAACACTTCCTCCTCGATCCGCTGGCCGTCTTCGCCTTCCCAGATCATCTTCAGCTTGCCGGGGCCGGGCACCTTGAAATCGGTCGCGCGATACTGGTCGCCGAATGCGTGGCGGCCGACGACGATCGGGTCGGTCCAGCCGGGGATCAGCCGGGGGACGTTCTTGATGACGATCGGTTCGCGGAAGACGACGCCGCCCAGGATGTTGCGGATCGTGCCGTTGGGCGACTTCCACATCTTCTTCAGGCCGAATTCCTCAACCCGCTGCTCGTCCGGGGTGATCGTCGCGCACTTCACGCCGACGCCGTACTTCTGGATTGCGTGCGCGCTCTCCACCGTGACGCGATCGTCGGTGGCGTCGCGATTCTCCATGCCCAGATCGTAATATTCCAGGTCGATATCGAGATAGGGGAGGATCAGCCGCTCGCGGATCCAGGCCCAGATGATGCGTGTCATCTCATCGCCGTCCATTTCGACGACGGGGGTTTTCACCTTGATCTTGGCCATGCTGATACGCCTTGTTCCGGGGGAGGAAAGTCCCGGTCCGCTTACGGGACAGTGCCGCCGGGATCAACCGGGGGCGGGCGCAAGGGGTAGGGGCGAACCGCCGTCATTGTCTCGTTGGCCGGGGATGCTACGGTGGCACGATGACATCGCTCGAAAAGCCGGACGTCGGCACCACCACGATCAAATGGCGCTTTCCCTCGGTCCATCCGGACGGTCGGAAGTTCGTCCTCATCTCCGCCGCGATCACGGTCCTGCTGCTGTTCTTCATCTGGGACGAGCTGGGTTTCGTCTTCATCGGCATCACGATGTGGGTCGCCGCCTTCTTCCGCGATCCGATCCGCACCGCGCCGCGCGGGGAGGGGCTGATCATCGCGCCGGCCGATGGGCTGATCACGATGATCGCCACCGTCGCGCCGCCGCGCGAGCTGGAGGGGCCGGACGGGCTCGGCAGCCTGCCGATGACGCGGGTGTCGATCTTCATGAGTGTGTTCGACGTACACATCAACCGGTCGCCGATTGCCGGCACGATCCGCCGCGTCGTCTATATCTCCGGCGCGTTCCTCAATGCCGACCTCGACAAGGCGAGCGAGGATAATGAGCGCCAGCATATCATGGTCGAGGGCACCGACGGCACGCGGATCGGCTTCACGCAGATTGCCGGGCTGGTCGCGCGACGCATCGTGCCGTTCGTGAAACCGGGCGATCTCGTTGCTCAGGCACAGCGGATCGGGCTGATCCGCTTCGGCAGCCGCGTCGACGTCTACCTACCGGCCGGAACGTTGCCGCGTGTCGCGCTCGGACAACGCACGCTGGCGGGCGAGACGGTGCTCGCCAAGATCGGCGAGTCGATCGCCGTCACCGGGATCGCCCAGTGAGGCCGGTTCGCCGGGTAGGGCCGAAAGATCGGCCACGGCGCGGTATTCCGCTCCGCGCGGTCGCGCCGAACGCGGTCACCGCGCTGGCATTGTGCTTCGGCCTGTCGGGCGTGCGATTCGCGATTTCCGCGGCGGGGGGTGTCGAGGGCGACTGGGAGAAGGCGCTGCTGTCAATCCTGTTCGCCGGGGTGCTCGACGGGCTCGATGGTCGAATCGCGCGGATGTTGAAAGGCGAGAGCCGCTTCGGCGCCGAGCTCGATTCACTGTCTGACGTCATCGCGTTCGGCGTGTCGCCGGCGATCGTGATCTATCTCTGGTCGTTACAGGCGATGCCGCAGTTCGGCTGGACCTTTGCGCTGGCCCACGCGGTCTGCTGCGCGCTGCGGCTCGCCCGGTTCAATGCGGCGATCGATACGAAGGAACAGCCGCACAAGTCCGCCGGCTTCCTGACCGGTATTCCGGCACCGGCTGCGGCCGGCCTGGCGTTCCTGCCGATCTATCTCTGGCTGTGGACCGGGCTCGGCATCTTCCGGGAATGGTATGTCGTCGCACCCTGGGTTGCCGCGGTCGCGTTCCTGATGGTGTCGGATATCGCGACGTTCAGTTGGGGCGCGCTCCGCCTCCGTCATGGCGTCCGGTTCGGCGCGCTCGTCGGCTTAGCAGTGGTAACCGGCGCCTTGATTAGCGCACCGTGGGCGACGCTGACGCTCGCAAGCCTCGCTTATATAGCCGCCATCCCGTTCGGCATGACGGCCTATCGCAAGGTCAGGCGGCTGCGCGAAGCGGCGTCTCAACCCGGCGCGGCGTAGCATTGTACCGGATCCGCACTCTCGCCACGCCGGCCGACACCGGCACGGTGGGGGCGGGTGCCAGTTGCAACGCAGCAAGGATCATGTCCTTCGACGCCAACAACTGCGTGACGCACCCAGCGATCGCGGCGAACAAAGTGACCGTGAAGAATGTGAACATAAGGAAATGAAGCACGAAACTCTCCTTGGCCGAAGCGCCCGATGATCCGCGTCGACCGGTGAACTGGTTAACCAATCCATTCGGTGACGGTTCCGTATGTTCCCTTTCTGTTCTGCACGCAAGCCTTGATTTGTGCTGCGAACACGGCTAACCGCGCCATATTCCCCATGCAGGGCGTCATAAACCGGTGCTGTGGACGTTTGATACGTCCCGGTCACTGCCCTGCAGAGGTATAACCGGAAGGAGACTATCCTATGGCGGTACCCACCGTCTCGATGCATGACCTGCTCGACGCAGGCGCACATTTTGGCCACCAGACGCACCGCTGGAACCCCAAGATGAAACCCTACATCTTCGGCGATCGCAACGGCATCCACATCCTCGATCTGTCGCAGACCGTACCGCTCATGGCGCGCGCGCTCGACTTCATCGGCCAGACCGTCTCGCACGGCGGCAAGGTCCTGTTCGTCGGCACCAAGCGCCAGGCGCAGGAGCCGATCGCAGAAGCCGCTCGCCGTTCGGGCCAGCATTATGTCAACCATCGCTGGCTGGGCGGCATGCTCACCAACTGGAAGACCATTTCCGGTTCGATCAAGCGCTTCAAGTCGCTTGAGGAGCAGCTGTCGGGTGACACGCACGGCCTGACCAAGAAGGAAGTGCTCCAGCTGACGCGCGAGCGCGACAAGTTCGAGCTGTCGCTCGGCGGCATCCGCGACATGGGCGGCATCCCGGACGTTATGTTCGTGATCGACGCGAACAAGGAAGAGCTGGCGATCAAGGAAGCCAACACGCTGGGTATTCCCGTCGTGGCGATCCTCGACTCGAACGTCAGCCCCGACGGCATCGCGTTCCCGATCCCGGCGAACGACGACGCCGCACGCGCGCTGCGGCTGTACTGCGATGCCGTTGCGACGGCCGCGACGCAGGGCAACCAGGGTGGCCGTGCCGCCCGCGGTGAAGACCTCGGCGCCATGATGGAGCCGCCGGTCGAAGAAGCGCTCGCGACCGCCTGATCGCTCGTTCGTGCCCCCGCGCGGGGGGTCCAGTCCCGACCTGTCGAACTGGACCCCCGCCTGCGCGGGGGTACGCATATGTGCAACATGGCGCTGCCACATACGGCGCGCCTGGACTCTCTCGAGAAGGAACATGACATGGCGGACATTACCGCTGCGGCCGTAAAGGACCTGCGCGAACGCTCGGGCGCGGGCATGATGGATTGCAAGAAGGCGCTGACCGAAACCGGCGGCGACATGGAGGCCGCGGTCGACTGGCTGCGCACGAAGGGTCTCGCCACCGCCGCCAAGAAGTCCGGCCGCACCGCGGCAGAGGGCCTGATCGGCGTCGTGGTCGAAGGAAAGAAGGGCGCCGCGGTCGAGGTCAATTCCGAGACCGACTTCGTGTCCAAGAACGAACAGTTCCAGGATTTCGTCCGCACCGTGACCGGCCTTGCGTTGACTACCGGCGACGACATCGCCGCGCTGAAGGCGACCGCATACCCGACGGGTGGCACGGTCGAGGAGAAGCTGACCGCGAACATCGCCACGATCGGCGAGAACCAGGCGCTGCGCCGCGCGCGCACCGTCTCGGTCGAGCAGGGCGCGGTCGTCGCCTATGTCCACAACGCGGCCTCCCCCGGCCTCGGCAAGATCGGTGTGCTCGTCGCACTCGAGGGTGATGCCGACGTCGCGAAGATCGAAGCACTCGGCAAGCAGCTCGCGATGCACATCGCCGCCGCCAGCCCGCAGGCGCTGACCGAGGAAGGCCTCGACGCCGCCCTGGTCGAGCGCGAGCGTGCGATCGCCATGGAAAAGGCGAACGAGAGCGGCAAGCCGGCCAACATCATCGAAAAAATGGTCGAGGGCGCGATCGCCAAGTTCCGCAAGGAGAACAGCCTGCTGAACCAGCTGTTCGTCATGGACAACAAGACCAAGATCGCGGACGTCGTCGCGGCCGCGGCCAAGGATGCGGGCGGCAGCATCGCGCTGACTGACTATGTCCGGCTGCAGCTGGGCGAGGGCATCGAGCGCGAGACGAGCGATTTCGCCGCCGAAGTCGCCGCCGCATCGGGCGTCGGCCCGAAGGCCTGATCCTCGATCGGCATTGAGAAGGGGCGGGTGGGCGACCATCCGCCCCTTTTTCATGTCCCGTGCTTGTCGGTCGATCGGCGCGAGACCGATCGCATCCCTTGGCACCGCGGGTTCCACTGCCTAAGGTGCGCCACGCCCGCCCCGCCCATGAATCGGATACCCTGCCCGTAATGACACGCCCTCGCTTCAACCGTATCCTGCTGAAGCTGTCCGGCGAGGTCCTGATGGGGAGCGGCCAGTTCGGCATCGACCCCGATACCGTCGGTCGCGTTGCGGAGGAAATAGCCGGCGTCGCGCGCGAGCACGAGCTGTGCATCGTCGTCGGCGGCGGCAACATCTTTCGCGGCCTGGCCGGCTCCGCACGCGGCATGGACCGGACGAGCGCCGACTATATGGGCATGCTCGCCACCGTCATGAACGCGCTGGCGGTGCAGAGCGCGCTCGAACGGATCGGCGTCGACACCCGCGTCCAGTCCGCCATTCCGATGCCGACCGTGTGCGAGCCGTTCATCCGGCGCCGCGCCGAACGGCATATGGAAAAGGGTCGCATCGTGATCTTCGCCGGCGGCACCGGCAACCCGTTTTTCACCACCGACAGCGCCGCGGCGTTGCGCGCGGCGGAAATGGGCTGCGACGCGCTGCTGAAGGGCACCTCGGTCGACGGCGTCTACGATGCCGACCCGAAGAAGGTGCCGACCGCGCGACGCTACGACACCGTCAGTTTCAACCGAGTGCTGAGCGACGACCTGCGCGTCATGGACGCCAGCGCCGTCGCACTGTGCCGCGACAACAATATTCCGATCGTCGTCTTCAACATCCGCGAACGCGGCAATCTTGCCCGCGTCCTGGCGGGTGAGGGGATCGCGACGATCGTCCGCAACGAGGAGACCCCGCATGGCGGCGTATAACAAGACCGATCTTGAACGGCGCATGGCCGGCAGCATCGATGCACTGCATCACGATCTGCAGGGCCTGCGCACCGGCCGTGCCTCAACCTCGCTGCTCGATCCGGTGCAGATCGAGGTTTACGGCGCGCGCATGCCGATCAACCAGATCGCGACCGTATCGGTGCCCGAACCGCGCATGATCTCGGTCCAGGTGTGGGACAAGACGAATGTCGGCCCGGTCGACAAGGCGATCCGCGCCGCCGGTCTCGGCCTGAACCCGATCGTCGACGGCCAGACGCTGCGTCTGCCGATCCCGGAACTGACCGAGGAACGGCGCAAGGAACTGGCCAAACTCGCCAGCAAATATGCCGAGGGTGCGCGCATCGCCGCGCGTAACGTGCGCCGCGACGGGATGGACACACTGAAGGCCGACGAGAAGAAGGGCGAGATCAGCGAGGACGAGCGCAAGCGTCACGAAACCGACGTCCAGAAGCTGACCGACAAGACGATCGCGGACATCGACAGCCTGGCGTCGTCGAAGGAAAAGGAAATCCTCGGGAAGTGACCGGCGTCCCGGCCGTATCGGAGCCCGTTCCCGGGCCGGCGACCGGCCGGTCCGGCGGGCCACGGCATGTCGCGATCATCATGGACGGCAACGGCCGCTGGGCGAAGAAGCGCCTGCTGCCGCGCATCGCCGGGCATCGTGCCGGGGCGGAGGCACTGCGCCGCACGATCCGCGGCGCCGGGCAGCTCGGGATCGAGGTGCTGACGCTCTACGCCTTCTCATCCGAGAACTGGCGTCGCCCGGCGTCCGAGATCGCCGACCTGATGGGTCTGCTCCGCCACTATATCCGCGCCGAAATCGCGGAGATCGCGGCGGCCGGCATCCGGTTGCGGATCATCGGCGACTATCGCCGGTTCGAACCGGACGTGGTCACGCTGATCGACGATGCCGTCGCAAAAACCGCGGGCAACACTGGCACGACTTTGGTCATCGCACTCAACTACGGTGCGCAGGACGAGATCGTTCGGGCGGTGCGCGCGATCGTCGCGGACGGGCTCGCGCCGGCGGACATCGATACCGCCGCGATCGGCGCGCGGCTTGATACGTCGGACCTGCCGCCGCTCGACCTGCTGATCCGCACGTCGGGCGAACGGCGGCTGTCGAACTTCCTGTTGTGGCAGGCGGCCTATGCCGAACTGCTGTTCGTCGACACGCTGTGGCCCGATTTCGATGCCGCGACACTGGCGACCGCGGTGCAGGACTTCGCGACGCGCGAACGGCGATACGGGGGCCTGTGACCGTCGTTCCCGGCCAGACGCCCGCGCGGCGTCGTTCCGATCTGGCGACGCGGGCCCTGGCGGGTGCGGCGATGATCTTCGTTGCCGTCGGTGCGCTCGCACTCGGCGGGACGGCGTTCTGGCTGCTGGCGGTCGCGGCGGCCGGACTTATGCTCGCCGAATGGGCAGGGCTCATGCGGTCCTCGTCGCGGCGGATCGTGCTGGCGCTTGTGCTGTTCGCCGTCCCCATGCTGTTCTTGATGCCGGCGATCGGCGGGGCGAACCGCGACACGATCGCCATCCTGGTCGCCTGCGCGCTGCTGGTGATGGTCGTCGGCAACTCGGGCCGCCTGGGTATGGGGCTGCTCTACGCCGGGTTGCCGACCGCGGGACTGCTGTTCCTGCGCGGTCAGCCGGCTGGCATCGGCTGGACGCTCTGGACGCTGGCGATCGTCTGGGCGACCGACATCGGCGCGTATTTCTCGGGCCGCGCGATTGGCGGGCGGAAGCTCGCGCCGCGGCTCAGCCCGAACAAGACCTGGGCCGGACTGTTCGGCGGGATGGCCGGCGCGCTCGTCGTGGGTGGCCTGATCGCCTGGATCGCCGGACTGCCGACCGCCTGCCTCTGGCTCGGTCCCCCGCTCGCCGTGCTGGCGCAGATCGGTGACCTGTTCGAAAGCTGGCTCAAACGCCGCGCCGGGGTGAAGGACAGCGGGCGGTTGCTCCCCGGCCATGGGGGCGCGCTCGATCGGCTCGATGGCGTCGTGCCCGTCGCGGTGCTCGTGTCCGGCCTCGTCGCGGGCGGTGTGCTGTGACGCCCCGGACCATCACCGTGCTGGGCGCGACCGGATCGGTCGGCTCCTCGACGCTCGACCTGATCGAGCGCACGCCGGACGCGTTCCAGGTGAAGGCGCTGACTGCGCACCGCGATGTCGCCGGTCTCGCCGCCGCCGCGATCCGGACGAACGCCGAGCTTGCCGTCATCGCCGACCCCGACCAGGAACCGGCGCTTGCTACGGCCCTCGCCGGAACCGGGATAGCCCATGCCGCCGGGGCCGACGCCGTGCGCGATGCCGCCGGACTCGGGGCCGACTGGACGATGGCCGCGATCGTCGGATGCGCGGGGCTCGTCCCCGTGATGGCCGCGATCGAGGCGGGCAAGACCGTGGCACTCGCCAACAAGGAGGCGCTCGTCTCCGCAGGCGACCTCATGATCCGCGCCACCACGCGCACCGGCGCCACGCTGCTGCCCGTCGACTCCGAACATAACGCGATCTTTCAGTGCCTTGCCGGGAGCAGGATTGAACGCGTCCGCCGCATCCTGCTGACCGCCAGCGGCGGCCCGTTCCGCACCGCGACGATCGATCGGATGCGCGCCGTCACCCCGGCCGAAGCGGTCTGCCACCCCAACTGGTCGATGGGTGCCAAGATCTCGATCGACTCGGCCACCATGATGAACAAGGGCCTCGAACTGATCGAGGCGGATCACCTCTTCCCGATCGGCTCCGAACGGATCGAGATCGTCGTCCACCCGCAATCGGTCATTCACTCGATGGTCGAGTATATCGACGGCTCCACGCTGGCCCAGATGGGCACGCCCGACATGCGGACGCCGATCGCTCACGCGCTCGCCTGGCCGGACCGGATGGACGGACCGTCCGCTCCGCTCGATTTCACGACGCTCGGCCGGCTCGACTTCGAGGCACCCGATCCCGAACGCTTCCCCGCACTCCGGCTGGCGCGCGAAGCGGCGGTCGCCGGCGGGGGACGGCCGGCGATCCTGAACGCGGCGAACGAGATCGCGGTCGCGGCCTTTCTCGCCTCGCGCATCGGTTTCCTCGATATCGCGCGGATCGTCGCGACCGTGCTGGACCGCTACGATCCGCCCGCGCCCGCGACGATCGACGACGTGCTGTCGATCGACCGGCAGGCGCGACGGATCGCGGACGAAGTGATGAAGGACATGGCCGCATGATGCAGAGCCCCGGGATCGCGCTGACCGTGCTGAGCTTCTTCCTGCTCATCGGCCCGCTGATCTTCATCCACGAAATGGGCCATTATCTCGCCGGGCGCGCGTTCGGGGTGAAGGCCGACACCTTCTCGATCGGGTTCGGACGGGAACTGTTCGGCTGGACCGACCGGCGCGGGACGCGGTGGCGCGTGGCCCTGCTCCCACTCGGCGGCTATGTGAAGTTCGCCGGCGACATGAACCCGGCCAGCGTCCCCACCCCAGCCTGGCTCGCTCTCCCGCCCGGCGAACGCGCGATGACGTTCCAGGCGAAACCCGTTTGGCAGCGGTTCCTGATCGTGGCGGCCGGCCCGGCAATCAACTTCGCGCTGGCGGTGCTGATCTTCATGACGATCTTCGCGGTGGTGGGGGAGGGGCGCACACCATCCACGGTCGCAGCGGTGCTGCCCGGGTCGGCGGCGGCGCAAGCCGGCGTGCGCGCCGGCGACCGCATCACGATGATCGCGTCGCAGGGCGTGTACCGGTTCGAGGATATCGGCGACCTTGTCCGCCACCGCGCGGGCGAGACACTGAAGATGGACGTGTATCGCGGGCAGCAACAGATCCATCTGCTTGTCACCCCGGAAACCGACCTGCAACGCGACCGGTTCGGCAATGAATTCCGGATCGGCATGCTCGGCATCGCAGCCGGCAAGCAGGTGAAGGTGCCGCTGCAGTTCAGCGAGCTTCCCGGCGCCGCCGCGCGGCAGACCGTGCTGATAACCCGCACGATGGTCGATACGCTCTGGCAGATCGTGTCGGGCCGCCGCTCGGTCCGCGAACTGGGCGGGCCGTTGCAGATTGCGCGGTTGTCCGGCCAGGTCGCGACGCTCGGTTGGCTGGACTTCGTCTACTTCATGGCGGCGATCTCCATTAATCTGGGATTCATGAACCTTCTTCCAATTCCGATGCTCGATGGCGGGCACCTGTTCTTCTACGTGATCGAGGCCGTGCGGCGGAAACCGCTGGCCCCGGTGGCGCAGGAGTGGGCGTTTCGGTCCGGACTGGCCCTGTTGCTGACGTTCATGGTCTTCGTGACCGTCAACGACCTGGGCTCTTTCGGCTTGTGGCGGCAGCTTGCCGGGTTGATCGGTTGATCCTGATAGGGCAGGGCAGCACTATGGCGTCACCCGCGGGGGCAGGGGCGACACTTCCTTATCGAGGGCGGGATTGCGTGACGGTCATTAACAATCATTTCGGGCGGCGTTCGACGTCCGTATTCCTGCTTGGCACCATCCTTGGCGGCACGGCATCGCTGGCGGGGGCCCAGACCCCGGCACCGGCCGGCCCGCGCGTTCCCCCTACCGTGCAGCCCACCCCCGGGGCAGCCGGCACGCCCGCGGCCGCCGCGCCCAGCCTGGCGCAGACGCGGATCATCCGCTCGCTGTCGGTGACCGGCGCACAGCGTCTCGAACCCGAAACCGTCCGCTCCTACGTCAAGCTGCGGGTGGGTGAGACCTACACCACCGAGCAGCTCGATCAGGCGATCAAGGACCTTTACGCGACGCAGTTGTTCGCCGACGCGACGATCGTGGGTGCGGAGACCGGCGACATCGTCCTGCAGGTCCGCGAGAACCCGGTGATCAACCGGATCGTGTTCGAGGGGAACAAGCGGCTGAAGGAAGACAAGATCCGGCCGGAGGTGAAGCTCGCCCCGCGCCAGATCTTCACGCGCGAAGCGGCGCGTGCCGATGTCGCGCGGATCATCGAACTCTACCGTCGCCAGGGGCGCTTCGCCGCCACCGTCGAACCGAAGATGGTCCAGCTCGACCAGAACCGCGTCGACGTGGTGTTCGAGATCACGGAGGGCGCGAAGTCCAAGGTCCGCCAGATCAACATCATCGGCAACGAGAAGTTTTCCGACGGCCAGCTGCGCGGTGAAATGGCGACCAAGCAGTCGCGTTTCTACCGCTTCTTCTCGTCGGGCGACAGCTACGACCCCGACAAGCTGTCCTATGATCAGCAGAAGATGCGGCAATTCTACCTCACCAACGGCTATGCGGATTTCCGCGTGGTGTCGGCGGTGGCGGAACTGACCCCGGACAAGCGTGACTTTATCGTCACCTATGTGGTGGAGGAGGGTGATCGCTACAAGTTCGGCGAAGTGAACCTGGAAAGCGACATCCGCGACGTGAAGGCGGAGACGTTCCGCTACCTCCTACCGATGAAGAAGGGCGATTGGTACAACGCCAAGCAGATCGAAGATACCGTCGATTCGATCACCGAGACGACCGGCCTCCTGGGCTTTACGCCCGATGTCCGCCCGGATTTCCGGCCGGACAAGGAGACGCTCACGATGGACGTCACCTTCAAGATCAACGACGCGCCGCGCGTCTATGTCGAACGGATCGACGTCAACGGCAACACGCTGACACAGGACAAGGTCGTGCGCCGCGAGTTCCGGCTGGCCGAGGGTGACGCGTTCAACTCGTTCCGCGTGAAGCGCTCGCGCGACCGCATCCAGTCGCTCGGCTTCTTCCAGGACAAGTTCGAGATCGAGCGCAAGCAGGGGTCGGCCCCCGATCGCGTCGTGCTCGAGGCGAACGTCCAGGAGAAGTCGACCGGCGAGCTGCAGCTGTCGGCCGGTTATTCCAGCCTCGAGAAGTTCATCGTCGACCTGTCGATCACGCAGCGCAATTTCCGCGGCAAGGGCCAGGTCCTGCGCGCAAGCGGCAGCTACTCGACCTACTCGAAGTCGGTCGAACTGGGCTTTACCGAACCCTATTTGTTCGATCAGAACATCGCGGTCGGCGTGGACATCTTCCGACGCGACTTCAACTCGTTCAACTACGTCAACAACAATCGCAACACGACGTACCGGCAGACGACCACCGGGTTCCAGGTCCGCGCCGGCGTGCCGCTGACCGAGTTCGTCCAGCTGGCGCTGCGCTACGGCCTGAGCCAGGACAACGTGACGCTCGATCGCGGCAGCTTCTATACGGATATCGACAATAACGGCATCCGCGGCGACGCGGCCGGCGATACCTGCGATCCGTTGCAGGCCGGCCGTTACCTCTGCGATGCGATCGGTAAGCGGATCACCTCGTCGGTCGGCTACTCGCTGGTCTACAGCACGCTGAACAACTCGATCCGCCCGACCGGTGGCCAGCGCGTCATCTTCTCGCAGGATTTCGCCGGCCTCGGTGGCAGCGTGAAGTATATCAAGACCAAGATCGACGCCGACAAATATTGGGGCCTCGGCTCCGGTTTCGTCTTCTCGCTCGGGCTCGAGGGTGGTTACATCTTCTCCTACGACAAGAGCCGCGGTGAGGGGGTCGACAAGGTCCGCCTGGTCGATCGCTGGTTCCTCGGCCAGCCGCAGCTGCGCGGGTTCGACATCCGCGGTGTCGGTCCGCGCATCCAGCGTATCCCGTACAATGCGGACGGCACGCTCAACACGGGCGTCGATCGCAACCAGATCCAGGACGACGCCATCGGCGGCCGCGCTTATTATCTGGGCCGTGCCGAGCTTGAAATTCCGCTCGGCGCCGGTGCGCGCGACCTGGGCCTGCGCCCGTCGCTGTTCATGGATGCCGGCGCGGTCTTCGGCCTGACCCGGCCGAACACGATCGACACGCGGGTTTGCGACTTCCCGGCGAGCGGGACGACTTCCGCGACGTCGCGCGTCGTGCAAAAGGCCGACTCCAACAACGGCTGCCCGACCGGTTCCACGCTGGCCACCGACCAGAGCGGTGCGTTCCAGGAAGTCTATTCGGGCAACACGCCGAAACCGCGCCTGTCGGTCGGTGTCGGCGTCAACTGGAACTCGCCATTCGGTCCTTTCCGGATCGATGTCGCCAAGGCGCTCCTGAAGGAGCCGGGCGACGACACGAAACTCTTCACTTTCAACGTAGGGACGCAGTTCTGATGACCAACCATATCAAGACCATCGCGCTTGGCTTGGCGCTGGCGGCGACCCCGCTCGTCGCGACCCAGGCATCCGCACAGGGGCTGGGCGTCGCCTCGGCCAACCTCGAGGGCGCACTCGGCAACTCGGCCGCGCTGAAGGCCGCCCAGACGCAGATCCAGACGCAGTACAAGGCGCAGATCGACGCGTTCACCGCGCGCCGCACCGCGATCAGCACGGAACTCGAGCCGATGGCGCGCGAAATCCAGACGCTTCAGGCCAATCCCGCGACTCCGCCCGCCACGCTGCAGGCGAAGGTCACGGCCTATCGCACCCGCGAAGCCTCGGCCCAGCGCGAACTGGCGCCGCTTGCCGCGCCGTTCCAGCGCCCGCTGTCCTACGCTGAGGAGCAGGTTGCGACGAAGCTCGACCAGGCCCTGCGCGCCGCGATGGTCGCCAAGCGGATCGGCATCATCGTCAACCCGCAGGCCGTCGTCGCGATCCAGCCCGCCGCCGACCTGACCGCCGACGTCACGACGCAACTGAACGCGCTGGTGAAGACCGTATCCACCACGCCGCCCGCCGGCTGGCAGCCCGGCCAGACCGCGCAGGGCGCTGGCGCCGCACCGGCCCCGGCCGCTGCACCTGCCACCCCGGCACGCCGTCCGCAGGGCCGGTGAGCGACACGTCCATGACGGACGGGAGTGACGACGGCGCCATGGGCCCGCTGGATATCCGGCAGGTCATGGCGGCGTTGCCGCATCGCTATCCGATGCTGCTGGTCGACCGGGTTGAATCGCTCGTCCCGGGCAAATCGATCCGCGCGATCAAGGCGGTGACGATCAACGAGCCGTTCTTCCAGGGGCATTTCCCCGGCCGTCCCATCATGCCCGGCGTCCTGATCATCGAGGCGATGGCGCAGGCCGCCGGCGTGTTGGCGGTCAAGTCGCTTGGGCTGGAGGGGACGGGGAAGCTCGTCTACTTCATGGCGATCGACGACGCGAAGTTCCGCGTTCCGGTCGAACCCGGCGTGCTGATGGCGCTGGAGGTCGAGTTCACCCAGATGCGCAAGTCGGCAAGCAAGTTCGCTGGCCGTGCATTGGTCGACGGCAAGCTGGCCGCACAGGCGAGCTTCATGGCCATGATCGCCGATCCGCCGGCGTGACGACGGTTTAGTCTCAAGATTAGAGCGTCGATAGAGGGGGTTACAGCGTGAAGCTGTGACCCCTTTTTACGTCAAGGTGCTACTCCGGAAGATCATCCGGCTTGGAACAGACGCCTACCCAGACTGACCTAGCCCAGCCCATGCCCCCCAGCCGTCATCCCGGCGCATGCCGGGATCTCCCGTCGGTAAGGGGTGACCCCAAGCCAGAACGAGATCCCGGCTTTCGCCGGGATGACGGGCGAGGGGTCTGGGAAGCGGACGATGCTAGTCAATTGATACAGGACGTGGCCCGCCCGGGCTTGATCCGGGCAGGAACTTGCCTCCCGGATCAGGTCCGCACGGACGCGCAGAGTCGATCACGTTTTGCGCGGCGGTCTCCAGCGTCTCGGCTGAACTCAATCGTGGGACAGAGGCCGGCCGCGCACTGCGGTCAGCGCTTCCAGATCTTCGACCCGATTGATGTTGGCGATCGCGTCGTCGAACGGCACCACACGAGCGCCAGTCTCCGCGATCCACCCCCGCATCGATCGGTCGGTGGTCGCTTCCAGCCAGGCAATGGCGCGTGACCCAAGCTCAGCAGGCCACAACCCGAGCAACGGTTGCCCCGCCACCACCGCAGGCCCCGGCCGCAGCCGCGTCAACAAATCCGACGGAAGCTCCGGCAGATCGCATCCGCTCGTCAGCACCTGGTCAAACCCATTGTCTGCTGCGTAGCCAAGCGCACCGGCGAGCGCTCCAAGTGGCCCTAACCCCGGCGCCGGTCGATCCGGAACGTCGTCCAGGCCGGGCCACTCGCGCCCGATCACTACGACCGCATCGCACTGCGCCCGTAACGCCTCCGCCACATGCTCCAGCAATGGCCGACCGTCGAGCAGCGCCACCGCCTTGTCGCTACCGAACCGCCGACCCGCACCGCCCGCAAATATCGCACCGAGCGTCTTCACCGTTCGGTTTCCCGCCTCCCGAGCAGCCGCCGGTGTGAGTTGAGCATTCATATCGACAAGGTCCTTCGCCACGGCGGTACAGAGTGCCTGGTCGAAAGCAAACAGACACGCGACCGCCGGGTGACCTCACAGCTTGTCATTCGCGCTATCGCACGGTAACAGCGCGCCTTCGCCCGGCTGGTCGGAAACCAGCGCAACATCGGAGCCGCGACATGAAGAAGAACATCCACCCCGACTATCACGTCATCAAGGTCCAGATGACCAATGGCACCGTGTTCGAAACCCGCTCGACCTACGGCGCGGAAGGCGACACGCTGACGCTCGACATCGACCCCACCGTCCACCCCGCATGGACCGGCGGCAAGTCCAGCATGCTGGACACCGGCGGCCAGGTCGCCCGTTTCAACAAGCGCTTCGGTGGCCTGTCGCTCACCAAGAAGTAAGCAGCTCGAACCCGAAAAGGGCCGCGGCGGGATCATCCTGCCGCGGCCTTTTTCATGCGTCTCAGCCGTGCGTCCGGAACGCACGCACCATGCCCGCCGCGACCGACAGGGCGATCTCCGCTGGCCCCAGCGCACCGATCGGCAGGCCCGCGGGCGCATCGATCCGATCGAGCTGCGCCGGCGTCATGCCCGCCGCAGCGAGCCGTTCCAGCCGCGCCGCATGGCTGCGCTTGCTACCGAGCGCCGCGATATAGCCCGTGTCGGCCGACAGCGCGGCGATCAGCGCCGGATCGTCGATCTTTGGATCGTGGCTCAGCGTGATGACCGCGGTCTCCGGCCCCGGCATCCGCGCGGCGATCGCCTCGTCCGGCCAGCGCGAATCGAGTTCGATGCCGGGGAAGCGCGCCGCGGTCAGGAACCGTTCGCGCGGATCGATCAGCACCGCGCGCGTATCGAGCGGCGCGGCGAACTCGACCAGCGACTGCGCGATCTGCACGGCGCCGACGATCAGCAGCGTGCGCGCCGGGCGGTACCGGTTCACGAACTGGCCCTCGTCCGGCTCCGCACCGATCCGGCTGTGCCCGGATTCGATATCGGTGGTGACCGACAGACTGCGCCCGGCGACCCGTGCCTCGGCCAACGCGTCGAAGATTTCCGGCACATAACCATCGGGCGAAACAGGCTGGACCAGCACGCTGATCGATCCGCCGCAGGGCAGATGCGCTTCCCACGCCGTCTCGTCGCCGATCGTATAGTCGAGCAGCCGGCTGCGCCCGTCGACGATCGCCTCGCTCGCGACCTGCAGCACCTCGTTCTCGACGCACCCGCCGGAGATCGACCCTTCGAACCGGCCGTCCGCGGCGACCAGCATGTGGCTGCCCTTCGGCCGCGGCGCGGATCCCCAGGTGGAAACGACGGTGGCGATCGCCATCGGGGTCTCGCCCCATGCGGCGCGTGCCGCGATCATGCGGTCGAGTTCGGCTACCATGGGATACTCCGGATATGCTGGCGGACGGGGTGGGATTCGAACCCACGGTGGGCGTGAACCCACGACGGTTTTCAAGACCGTAGCCATAAACCACTCGACCACCCGTCCGGTGCCATCGTCAATTAGCGCGGTTGCCGCGGAGTGGGAAGGGCCGGACGTGCCGTCCCTGCGACGACCGGGGTTATCGCGCCGCCCGCGACGTGGCATCAGGTGGGCTTGCGGGGTGACCAGGGGATGATGATGCGTTCGACGATCGTGGCGGCGATGCTGCTGGCGGCACTGCTCCCCGCGTCCTCCGCCTGCCAGGCGCAGGATATGGGCCAGTACGAGACCGCTGCCGACCCACGCGATGCCGCATTCCGCGCGTTCCTGGCCAACCTGCGGCCGCGCGCACTGGCCGCCGGGGTCAGCGCCCGCACGCTCGACCAGGTATTCCCCACGCTGACGTTCAACCCGCGCGTCATCACGCTCGATCGCGGCCAGCCGGGCGGCAATCCGGCGACGACGACCAGCACGCCGTCGATCCCGGCCTTCGCGCCCTATCAGCGCACGCATGTCGATGCGGACCGCATCGGCCGCGGCCGGACGCGCTATGCAGAGCTACGACCGCGGCTGCAGCGGATCGAGGCGCAGACCGGTGTGCCGGGGCCGATCATGATGGCGATCTACGGCCATGAAACCGGCTATGGCCGCGTGGTCGGCGACTTCGATCTGCTCCGCTCGCTCGCCACGCTGGCGTTCGAGGGGCGGCGCCGCGAACTGTTCACCGCGGAGTTCATCGCCACGCTGAAGCTGCTCGAAAGCGGCATCCCGCGCAGCACGCTGAAGGGCAGTTGGGCCGGCGCCACCGGTTACCCGCAATTCCTGCCCAGCATGTACCTGCGCCTCGCGGTCGACGGCGACAGCAACGGGCGCGTCGATATCTGGAACAGCGAACCAGACGCGCTGGCCTCGATCGGCAACTATCTGTCGAAGGCCGGGTGGAAACCCTCCGTGCCGTGGGGCGTCGCGGTCCGCGTGCCCGCGGATCTGGACCGTGCCGTGCTCCGCTCGAAACTCTCCTCGCCGCGCTGCCCGCGCGTCTATGACCGGCAGAGCCGCTGGCAGACGATCGGCGAATGGCGGCGGCTGGGCGTGCAGTTCGTCGGCTATCCCGTGCCCGCTGACGGCGAGCAGGCCAGCCTGATCGAACCGGACGGTCCGGGCGCAACCGCCTATCTGCTCACCACCAACTATCGCTCGATCCTCGACTATAACTGCTCCAATTTCTACGCCCTGTCCGTGGGTCTGCTGGCCGATGCCGTCCAGCGTTGAGCGGGCGACCGGCGCTGCATTGCTCGCGGCGCTGATGCTCGCCGGATGTGCCGGCGGATCTGACCGAGGCGGGGGCGCGCGACGTTACCGCCCGGTCGCCGACCTCCCGGTCCGGATCGGCCGGCCCTACACGGTCCGCGGGCGCACCTACGTTCCGGCGGAGGACCCGACCTACGACGCGGTCGGCATGGCATCCTGGTACGGCTCCGAATCGGGCAGCCAGACCGCGAACGGCGAGCGCTTCCGCCCGGACTGGATCGGCGCCGCGCACCGCACGCTCCCGTTGCCGAGCTATGTCGAGGTGACCGCGCTGGACACCGGCCGCACCATCCTGGTCCGGGTCAACGATCGCGGTCCGTTCGCGTCCGACCGCATCATCGATCTGTCGCGCGGCGCGGCGCGGCTGCTCGGCGTCGAGCGGACCGGCACGTTCCGCGTCCGCGTCCGCCGCGTGTTCCCCAGCGAGCGGGACCGCGCCGCCCTGCGCGCCGGCCGCTCGACCGGCCTCCGCACTGCGTCGACCGCACCGCTGCCCCAGCCAGCCCGACCGCCCGCTTTCCCGATGCTCGGCCAGCTACACGTCCAGGTCGCCACCCTGTCCGACCCGGACCGCGCCGCACAACTGGCGCGCGACCTCGGCGGCACCACGCTTGCCGTCGGCAACCTCGTCCGCGTGCGGATCGGCCCGATCGCGGAGGCGGACGCGCAACCGACGCTGGCGCGGGTCCGGGCGGCCGGCTATCAGGACGCCAGGCTGGTCCGCGATCCCGCTCCGATATCAAACATGGAACCTGCACGATGAAGCGTCTTCTTCCCGCGATCCTGCTGCTCGGCACCGCCGCCCAAGCCGCCGCCCCGCCGTTCGATACGCCGGCCCCGGTCGCCTATATGAAGGACCTGTCGTCCGGCGCGGTCCTGTACGCCAAGGATGCGGATCGCCGCATGCCGCCGGCGTCGCTCGCCAAGATGATGACGGTCTACGTAGCGTTCGACCTGATCAAGAAGGGCGAGCTGAAGCTCAACCGCATGGTCACGGTGCGGCCCGAGACGTGGCGCCGCTGGCACGGTCCGGAAGCCGGATCGACCATGTTCCTGTCGCCGAACGAGCAGGTCAGCGTCGAAAACCTGCTGAACGGCATCGTCACGCTGTCCGGCAACGACGCCTGCGTCGTTCTTGCCGAGGCGATCTCCGGCACCGAACCCGCGTTCGTGTCGCTGATGAACCGCCGCGCCGCCGAACTCGGCATGCGCAATTCGCAGTTCGGGACGTCGAACGGCTGGCCCGACGCCGGCCGCACCTATGTGACCGCCAAGGACCTCGCGACGCTGGCCGAGGCGACGATCCAGAACCACCCGGATCTCTACAAGAAATTCTACAGCCGCACGTCCTTCACCTGGGGCAAGACGATGGGCGGCGGCGAGGCGATCACGCAGCAGAACCGCGACCCGCTGCTCGGCCGGGTCGAGGGCGCGGACGGCCTCAAGACCGGCCACACCGAGGAGGCGGGCTACGGCTTCACCGGTTCCGCCAAGCAAGGCAACCGCCGGCTCGTCATGGTCATCGCCGGGTTGACCTCCTCGGGTCAGCGGCAGGAACAGTCGGTCGCCTTCATGAACTGGGGTTTCGGTGCCTGGTCGTCGAAGCCGATCGTCCGCAAGGGCGCGCATGTCCAGGATGCCGAGGTGCAGGGCGGCGACGCACGTACCGTGGCGCTCGTCGCGCCCAACGACCTCGCCGTCACCGTGCCCGCTGGCATGGGCTCCGACCTGCGCACCCGCGTCGTGTACCAGGGCCCGATTGCGGCACCCTTCGCGGCCGGGCAGCATGTCGCCGACCTCGTCGTCAGCGGCCCCGACATGGCGCCGCAGCGCCTGCCGCTGGTCACCGCGTCGGCGGTCGAAGAGGCCGGCTTCTTCGGACGGATCATGGCCGGCTTCCGTCGACTGTTCGGGTTGGCGTGAGCCCGCGCACGCCCGGCCGCTTCATCTCGCTCGAGGGCGGGGAGGGGGCGGGCAAGTCGACGCAGGTCCGGGCACTCGGTGTGGCCCTGCGCGCGCGCGGGCTGACCGTCGTCGAAACCCGCGAACCGGGCGGCAGTCCGGGCGCCGAGGCGATCCGCCGGCTGCTGCTCGAAGGCACGGCGGACCGCTGGACCGCGCGGACCGAAGCTTTGCTGTTCGCCGCCGCGCGCGCCGACCATGTCGCGCGTACGATCCGGCCTGCGCTGGAGGCGGGGCAGTGGGTGCTCACCGACCGCTTCCTCGACAGCTCGCTCGCCTATCAGGGCGGCGCGGACAGCATCGGCGCCGACGCGATCCGCACGCTCCACGCGATCGGCAGCGAAGGGCTGCTGCCCGACCGGACGCTGCTGCTGACTTTGCCGCTCGCCGAAGCAACGGACCGGGCTGCGGCACGCGATGCCGGCGCCGCAGACCGGTTCGGGGCGCGCGATCCGGACTATCATGCGCGCGTCTCCGATGCCTTCCTCGCGCTGGCCAAGGCGGACGCCGCACGATTCCGCATCGTCGACGCGAGCGGACCCGCTGCGGCGGTCACCGAACGGCTGCTCGCCGCGATCGACGCCCCGGCATGATCCAGCCGATCGGCCATGACGCGAACGTCGCGGCGCTCCAGACAGCGGCCAACAGCGGCCGGCTCCACCACGCCTGGCTGCTTGCCGGGCCGGAGGGGGTGGGGAAGGGGCTCTTCGCCCGCGCCGCCGCGACCTGGCTGCTCGCGGACGCCGCCGGGCCACGACCCACGGGCCCCGGCTTCATGGTCGACCCCGCGCACCGCATCGCGGCACTGATCGCAGCCGGCAGCCACCCAGACCTGCGCATCGCCGAACGGCTGTTCCGCGAGAAGACCGGCGACCATGCCCGCAACATCTCGATCGAGCAGGTCCGCTCGCTCAACGGCGTGTTCGCGACCACCGGCAGCATGTCGCCGCGCCGCATCGTCATCATCGATTCGATCGACGACCTCGAGGCAAAAGCCGCCAACGCCCTGCTGAAATCGTTGGAAGAACCACCCGCCGACGGCCTGTTCCTGCTCGTCACCCACGCCCCCGGCCGGCTGCTCCCGACGATCCGCTCGCGCTGCCGTATGCTGCGCTTCGGCCCGCTCGACGACGCAGCGATGACCGCCGCCCTGACGCAGGCCGCACCCGACCTGTCGCCGCAGGAGCTGGCCGCGCTGATCCGCGCCGGCGACGGTTCCCCCGGCCGCGCGCTGCGGTTCGCCGGGCTCGACATCGCTTCGATCGACGAAACACTCGACCAGCTCATCACCCGCGGCGACCCAACCAACGCGCTCCGCAACCGTTTCGCGCGCACTATGGCGACCAAGGCGGCGCAACCGCGGTTCGAGGCGTTCCTCGATCGCGCCCCCAGCCGCTTCGCCTCCGCCGCGCGCGACCGCAGCGGGCCGGCACTCGAACAGGCGCTGCAAGCATGGGAGCGGGTTAGGGGCGTCTCCGCCGCCGCCGTCGGCCTGTCGCTCGACCCGCAAACCACCGCGTTCGAGATCGCGACGCTCGCCGCAAGTCTTGCTCCCGCCGCCGGCTCGGCTAAGGACCGCGCATGACCGATCCCTATTACATCACCACCGCGATCAGCTACCCCAATGGCCGGCCGCACATCGGCCACGCCTATGAGGCGATCGTCACCGATGCCATCGCGCGCTACCATCGGCTCGTCGGGCGTGACGTCTACTTCCAGACCGGCACCGACGAACATGGCCTGAAGATGGACCAGGCGGCGCGCGCCCGCGGGATCGACGCGCGCACGCTGGCGGACGAAATGTCCGGCTATTTCCGCGAGATGGCGGATACTTTCAACATCTCCTATGACCGGTTCATCCGCACGACGGAGGCCGCTCACCACCACGCGAGCCAGACGCTTTGGCAGGCGATGGCCGATGCCGGCGACATCTACGCCGACCGCTACGAAGGCTGGTATTCGGTCCGCGACGAGGCGTTTTACGACGAGAAGGAACTGGTCGACGATCCGGACGGCGGCGGTCGCCTGTCGCCGGAAGGATCGCCGGTCGCCTGGACCGCGGAGGAGGGTTGGTTCTTCCGCCTGTCCGCGTTCGAGGACCGACTGCTCGCGCATTACGAGGCCAACCCGGACTTCATTCAGCCCGAAAGCCGCCGCAACGAGGTCATCGCCTTCGTCCGCGGCGGGCTGCGCGACCTGTCTATCTCGCGCTCGAATTTCGACTGGGGCGTGCCGGTGCCGGGCAGCGCGGAGCAGGTCATGTACGTCTGGGTCGACGCGCTCACAAACTACCTGACCGGCGCGGGCTACCCCGACGATCGCGAGCGGATGGACCGCTGGTGGCCCGCCGACCTGCATGTCATCGGCAAGGATATCGTCAGGTTCCACGCGGTCTACTGGCCCGCCTTCCTGATGTCCGCGAACCTGCCGCTGCCCGCCAAGATCTTCGGCCATGGCCATGTCCTCGACCGCGGCGTCAAGATGTCGAAGTCGCTCGGCAACGTCGTCGATCCGCAGGAGCTGGCGCAGCGCTACGGCGTCGATCCGGTGCGCTACTTCCTGTTGCGCGAGGTCAGCTTCGGCCAGGACGGCAGCTATGCCGCCGACGCGATCGTGACGCGCTCGAACGCCGATCTCGCCAACGGCCTCGGCAATCTAGCACAGCGCTGCCTGTCGATCATCGCCAAGAATTGCAATGGCTTGGTCCCGGAACCTGCCGCCGGTTCGGAAGATCCTGACCTAGCCGGACAGGCCACCCGCGCCGCAGTCGATGCCGCAATGACCCAGCTCTCGCCGAACCGCGCGCTCGAGGCGATCTGGGAAGCGGTTGGCGACGCGAACCGCTACTTCGCCGACAACGCACCGTGGAGCCTGCGCAAGACCGACCCGGCCGCGGCAGATACGATCCTGTATCACACGGCCGAGGCAGTCCGCCGCCTCGCCATCCTTGTTCGCTGGGCGGTGCCGGCCAGTGCGGATCGCTTGCTCGACCTGCTCGCGCAACCCATGGAGGCCCGCGACTTCACCGCACTCGCCACCGCGATCGCCCCCGGCACGCCGCTGCCGCCGCCCGTCGGCGTGTTTCCGCGGCTGGAGGACGAAAAGGCGGGGTGACGCGCGGTGGGGCAGCCCCTATCTGCAGAGCATGTTTGCCGATAGCCACTGCCACCTGAACTATCCCGGCCTTGTCGAGGACCAGCGCGCGGTGATCGACCGGGCGCAGGCCCGCGGCGTGACCGCGATGCTCAACATCGCAACACGCGAAAGCGACTGGGACGCGATCATCGCCACGGCAGACCGCGAGCCGGGCGTCTGGGCCACGGTCGGCATTCACCCGCACGAGGCCGACGCCCATCCCGACGTCGGCACCGCGCGACTGATCGAAGCCGCCGCGCACCCGCGCGTCGTCGGGATCGGCGAGACCGGGCTCGACTATCACTACGACCATAGCGACCGCGACCGGCAGCGCCGCAGCTTCCGCGCGCACATCGCCGCTTCGCGCGACACGGGGCTGCCGATCATCGTCCACACCCGCGATGCGGAGGACGATACCGCCGAGATCATGGCGGACGAGATGGGGAAGGGGGCCTATTCCGGGGTCATCCACTGCTTCACCGCGTCCGCAGAGTTCGCCGCCAAGGCATTGGCAATGGGCCTTTATATCTCGATCTCTGGGATCGTGACGTTCAAGAACGCCAGGGACCTTCAGGCCATCGCCGCGACGCTGCCGGCGGACCGGCTGCTGATCGAAACCGATGCGCCGTTCCTCGCGCCGGTCCCGCACCGCGGCCGCCCCGGCGAACCTGCGTTCGTCGCCGATACCGCCGCCTTCCTGGCCCGCCTCCGCGGCGTCTCCGTCGAAGACCTCGCGGCGCAAACCCGTGCCAACTTCTTCACTTTGTTCGACAAGGCCGCCGCGTGAGGCTCACGATACTCGGTTGCGGCACGTCGTCCGGCGTCCCGCGGATCGGCAACGACTGGGGCGCATGCGACCCGGCCGAGCCGCGCAACCGGCGCACGCGCGCCGCCATCCTGATCGAAAGCGCCACGACCCGCATCTTGGTCGATTCCGGCCCCGACATGCGCGAGCAGCTGCTCCGCGCGGACGTCGGCACGTTCGATGCGATCGTCTGGACGCATGATCATGCCGACCACACACACGGGATCGACGACCTGCGCCAGGTCTTTCACAACCGGCGCTCGCCGATCCCGGCCTATGCGCGGCCGGCCACGATGGCGTCGCTGTCAAGCCGGTTCGGCTACGCGTTCGACGGCAAGTCGGGTTACCCCGCCACGCTCGCGGGCCAGGAACTGCCCGACCGGATCATGATCGGCGACATCGTCGTCGATGCCGTCGATCAACCACATGGTCGCACGCAGAGTGCCGGCCTGCGCTTCTCGCAGGGTGCTGGTGCAATCGGATACGCCACCGATTTCAGTGGCATGACGGACGATATGGCTACGCTGTATCAAAGCTTGGACCTCTGGGTCGTTGATGCGCTCCGCCGTGCGCCGCACCCCAGCCATCCTACGCTGTCACAAACGCTCGAATGGATCGCGGACTTCGAGCCGGGGGAGGCGGTCTTGACGCATATGGATCAGTCGATGGACTATGCCGAACTGGTCGCGACGCTACCGACCGGTGTCGTCCCAGGTCATGACGGGCTGACGAGGGACGTCGCATGACGGCCGATCAGGGCGCGCAGGCCGGCTATCTTGCGTTGATCCTCGTGCTCGTGCTGCTGTCGCTCGGCGCGCGACGCCTGCAGCTCGGGCGCGTCATCGGCTATTTGCTGTCATGGGCTGCGATCTTCGTCGGAGCGTATCTGCTGTTCGTCAACCGGGACGCGTTCCGCCCGATGTTCGACCGCGTCACGACCGACCTGCGACCGGCCACGCCGCAGATCGTCGGCAAGACAGTCCGGATCGCCATGTCGCCCGACGGCCATTTCTGGGTCGATGCCAAGATCGGCGGCGACGCGGTTCGTTTCCTGGTCGACAGCGGCGCGACCATGACTGCGATCTCGCCGGAGACGCTCGCCAAGGCCGAACTCGAAACGGACGATCGGCGACCGATGATCCTGCGGACCGCCAACGGCGACATCCGAGCCGATCGCGTCACGATACCGACGCTCGCCGTCGGTTCGATCCGCGTCGAGGATCTCGACGCGGTCTCGTCGCCGGGATTCGGTGGCATCAACGTGCTGGGGATGAACTTCCTGTCCGGGTTGCAGCGCTGGGGGGTCGAAGATCGCACACTCATCCTCACTCCGAAAACCTCGATTTAACATAATATATATTATCAGACTTAAGGTGATGGATGAACCTGTTCGATAAGCTCGTCCAAGTCATGGCCACCCTGCGTGGTCCGAGCGGCTGCGACTGGGACCGCGCGCAGGATTTCGCGTCCATCGCACCGTACACGATCGAGGAATCCTATGAGGTCGCCGATGCCATCGCGCATGACGACATGGCCGCCCTCCGCGACGAACTCGGCGACCTCCAGCTTCAGGTCGTGTTCCATGCCGCCATCGCGGCCGACCGCGGCGCGTTCACGATCGAGGACGTGCTGGCCGGCATCGTCGACAAGATGGAACGCCGCCACCCGCATATCTTCGGCGATGGCCCGCGGCGCGATTGGGAAACGCTCAAGGCCGGCGAGCGCGACGGCGCCCAGGTGACCGGCGCACTTGCCGGCGTCGCGCTCGGCATGCCCGCCCTGCTCCGCGCCGCAAAGCTCCAGAAGCGCGCCGCCCGAGTTGGGTTCGACTGGCCCGATGCGATCGGCCCGCGCGACAAGATCGACGAGGAACTGGCCGAGGTCGAGACGGCGACCGATCCCGGCCACCGCGCCGAGGAGGTCGGCGACCTGCTCTTCGCGGTGGTCAATTGGGCCCGCCACCTCGGCGTCGACCCCGAGGCTGCGCTCCGCACCGCGAACGGCAAGTTCGAACGGCGCTTCGCCGCGATGGAGGCGCTCGACGCAGGCTTCGCCGACCGCAATCTCGACGAGCAGGAAGCCTTATGGGTTCAGGTCAAACGCGCGGAGCCGCCCGCTCACACCTGACGCCGCGCCTGGAACCTGTCCCATTCGGTTTCGGTCATCCGCACATCGACCAGCATCCGGTCGCCCTCCGGATCGCTCGAGACCACATCGCCATGCGCGTGCAACCAGGCCAGATCCGCCCCGTCGCCTGCATCCAGATCGAGATGCCGCAACCGCGCGCCCTGCGTCAGCCGCGCCGACACCGCATCGCGCAATGCCGCGACACCGTCGCCGGTCAGCGCCGAAACGACCGCCACATCGTCGCGCAACGCCGCTTCGGTCGCCGCTGCCTCGACCAGCGAGGGTTCGAGCAGATCGATCTTGTTCCAGACCTCGAAGATCGGAGCCCCCTCCTCCCCGCTGATCCCGATCTCGCTCAGCACGGTCAGCACGTCGGCGGCCTGCGCCTCGCTGTCCGGATGCGACATGTCGCGGACATGCAGGATCAGATCGGCCGCCACGACCTCCTCCAGTGTGGCACGGAACGCCGCGACCAGCTGTGTCGGCAGGTCCGAGACGAACCCGACCGTGTCGGACAGGATCGCCTTGTCGATCCCCGGCAGCCCGATCTGCCGCATCGTCGGGTCGAGCGTCGCGAACAGCAGATCCTCCGCCATCACGGCGGCTCCCGTCATGCGGTTGAACAGCGTCGACTTGCCGGCATTGGTGTAGCCGACCAGCGCGATCGTCGGCCACGGCGCCTTCTGGCGACGCGACCGGTGCAGCGTCCGCGTCCGCGCGACTTGCTCCAGCTCACGTTTCAGCTTGGCGATCCGATCGCGGATCAGCCGGCGATCCGCCTCGATCTGCGTCTCGCCTGGGCCGCCGAGAAAGCCGAAGCCGCCGCGCTGCCGTTCGAGATGGGTCCAGCTGCGCACCAGACGACCCGCCTGGTAATCGAGATGCGCCAGCTCGACCTGCAACCGCCCCTCGGCGGTCGCGGCCCGCTCGCCGAAAATCTCGAGGATCAGCCCGGTCCGGTCGATGACCTTCGCGGACAGCCCCTTCTCCAGATTACGCTGCTGGATCGGCGACAGCGCCGCGTCGACGATGACCAGCTCGGCCTCCGCCATCCGCGCCGCGGTCGCCAGATTCTCAACCTGACCCGACCCGAACAGCGTTGCCGCCTTGGGCTCGCGCAACTTCACCGCGATCCGGTCGATCACCTCGATCCCGATCGCCGCCGCCAGCCCCGCGGCCTCCGCCAGCCGCGCCTCGGTCGTGCGGGCATTCTCGCCGCGTTCGGGCAGGGCGACGATCGCCCTCGCCCCACGCGTCACGCCGTCCGCATCACGATCGAAGCCGCTCAATCCGCATCCTCCGCGCTATCGTCCACGCCGCCGAGATAGATCGGGTTGGCCGGCTGCACCGTCGAAATCGCGTGCTTGTAGACGAGCTGCGACAGCCCATCGCGCCGCAACATCATGCAGAACAGATCGAACGCCGCGATCTCGCCTTGCAACATCACGCCGTTGACGAGGAACATCGTCACCGGTTCACGCTGCTTGCGCACCGCCGACAGGAAGATCTCCTGCAGCAACGTCGCCTTGCGTTCCTCGAACGACGCCTCGACCTCGCTCAGGTCAACCGGTTGTGCCGGCATGACTGTGGAAATCGCATGCTTGTAGATCAGTTGCGACTGCCCGTCGCGACGAAGCAGGACGGAAAAATTGTCGAACCAGGTGATGATGCCTTGCAGCTTCACCCCCTTTACCAAAAACATCGTCACCGGTGTCTTGGTCTTGCGTAAGGTGTTCAGGAAAATGTCCTGAAGATTGTTGACCTTTTCGGCCATGGTGCCGGTCTCCGGTCTTGGCGGGCCGTAAGCCCGCGGGGTGCGCCCTGGAGGGCGTCGGTACGCCGGGACACCGCGTCCCGACGCTCAATATGTAGGGTGGGTGGGGCCCAAGGTAAACGCCCGCCCGGCGATCACTCGCCGCCCTCCTCCTTCGCTTCGGCCAGGCCGAGCGTCTTGAGCTTCCGGTGGAGCGCCGATCGCTCCATCCCGATGAACGTCGCGGTGCGCGAGATATTGCCGGAAAAGCGGCGGATCTGAACACGAAGATACTCGCGCTCGAACGTCTCGCGGGCCTCGCGCAGCGGCGTGCCCATGATCGATTTCGATGCGCTGGTCGGCGCGAACTTCTCCTGGTCGGACATCACTTCCGGCGGCAGCATGTCGACATCGACCCGTCCGATCCGGTCGCCCGGCGCCATGATGATCGTCCGCTCGACAATATTGCGCAGCTGGCGGACATTGCCCGGCCAGTCGTAGGATTGCAGCGCGGCATAGGCCTCGTCCGACACCTTCGGCGTCGCGACCCGCCGTTCGGAGGCGTAGCGCGCGACGAAATGATCAACCAGCGCCGGAATATCCTCCCGCCGGTCGGTTAACGACGGCAGATGGACCGGCACCACGTTCAGCCGGTAATATAGATCCTCGCGGAACCGCCCGGCCGCGATCTCGGTCGGCAGCGTGCGTGCGGTGGCCGACACGACGCGCACGTCCACCTTCACCATCCGCCGCCCGCCGACCCGCGCAAAGCTCTGGTCGGTCAGCACGCGCAGGATCTTGGCCTGCGCGGTCAGCGGCATGTCGGCGATCTCGTCAAGGAACAACGTGCCGCCATGCGCCTGTTCGAACAGGCCGGGGCGGACGGTGCCTGTCCCGTCCTCGATGCCGAACAGCTCCTCCTCGACCCGCTCGGGGGTCATCCGCGCAGCCGACACCACGATGAACGGCGCCGCATCGCGCGTGCTCCACATATGGAGCAGCCGCGCGGCAACCTCCTTGCCGACGCCCGCGCCACCGGTGATCAGCACACGGCTGCCGGTGCTCGCCACACGTTTCAGCGTCGCGCGTACCGCGTTGATCCCGACCGAACTGCCGGTCAGCTCCTCCTCCTGCCCGATCTGTGCACGCAGCGAGGCATTCTCGCGCCGCAACCGGTCCGTCTCGGTCGCCCGCGCGACCAGCAGCAGCAGCTTCTCCGCCTCGAACGGCTTCTCGATGAAATCGGCCGCGCCGCGCCGAACCGCCGACACCGCGGTGTCGATATTGCCGTGCCCGGAGATGACCAGCACCGGCAGCGACGGATCCCGCCGTTTGATCTCGTCGAGCAGATCCAGCCCGTCGAGCTTCGAATCTTTCAGCCACACATCGAGCAGCACCAGCGACGGCCGGCGTTCGTCCAGCGCGGCCAGGCACGCGTCGCTATTGGCGGCGACCCGCGTCTGATATCCTTCATCCTCCAGCACACCCGCGACGAGTTCGCGGATGTCCTGTTCGTCGTCGACTACCAATACGTCCAACGCCATCGATCAATCGGCCTTCGTTCGAGTAAGTTCGGGAAACGGCACATTGCGTCCGTCCCCGTCGGTATCGTCTTCATCGACATCGGCACCGGACATGGGCGCCAGTGTCCCCGCGTCGAAGCATAGCCTTACAACCGTTCCGCCGCCGGGACGATCCTCGAAGCCGATCGTCCCGTGATGTTCCTCGACGATCTTCTTCACGATCGCCAGGCCCAGGCCGGTGCCGCGCGTCCGCGTGGTCATATAAGGTTCGGTGATGCGTTCCCGTTCCGGCGGCAATCCGATGCCGTTGTCGATCAGGTCGATCACCAACCGGTCGTCGTCGCCCATCGGATGGACGCGCAACCGGATCTCGCCCTGCTCAGCCCCCGCCGGTCGCGCCTCGATCGCCTCCGCCGCGTTCTTGACGATGTTGGTCAGCGCCTGGCCGATCTGCCGCCGGTCGCAGACGAGGTGCGGCGACGGTTCGGCGGCATCCACAACGAAGCTGATCGACGGATGCGCCACCTCGTGCAGGAACATCGCCTGGCGCGCGATCTCCGCGACCTCCTCGTCGTGAAACACGGGCTTGGGCATCCGCGCGAACGAGCTGAACTCGTCGACCATGCGGCGCATGTCCCCCACCTGCCGGACGATCGTCTGGGTCAGGCGCTCGAACGTCGCCGGGTCGGACTGGACCTCACGGCCGTAGCGGCGTTGAAGCCGTTCGGCGGCGAGTTGGATCGGGGTCAGCGGGTTCTTGATCTCGTGCGCGATCCGGCGGGCGACGTCGGCCCAGGCCGCGCGCCGCTGGTCGAGCAACTGCTGCGTGATGTCGTCGAACGTCAGCACGTCATCCTCGGCGGTGCGGACGCGCTTCACCGCCAGCGTGCGGACATCGCCCTCGCTCGCCATTCGCACCACCGCCTGCCGGTCCCCCGACCGCCGGAACGACTCCAGTTCGGGCGAGACCGCGCCGAGCGGCCGACCAACGGGGCTGAGCCCCCCGGTCTTCAGCAGTTCGGACGCGGTCGTGTTGACGATCCGTATCCGACCGTCCGGCCCCACCGACACGACACCCGCGGTGACACCGGACAGCACCGCCTCGATCAGCGAGCGCCGGCTCTCCGCCTGCTCGTTCGCCGCGACCAGCGCGCCGGTCTGCTCCGACAGCCGCCGTGTCATGCGGTTGAACGCCATCGCCAGCGTGCCGACCTCGTCCTGCCCACGCGGCATCTTCACCCGCACCGACAGGTCGCCACCCGCCACGCGCCGCGCCGCGCCGACCAGTTCGCCCACCGGCCGCACGAACCGGTCCGCCACCGCCAGCGCGACCCAGATCGCCCCGCCGACGATCAGCAGCGAGACGAGCAGCAACGCGGCATTGAACTGCAACTGCAACGACTTCGACCGGTCGAGCAGCGTGTTATATTCGGTCAGCGCCTCCCGCCCGCGCGAAAATTGCTGCAGGACCAAAGGCTTCACCGACCGCGAGGCATAGAGATAGGTCCGGCTCGCCGGATCGAACGCGATCGTCCCCTCGACCCGGTCCCCGGACTCGAACGAGGTCAGCGGCGCGCCGTCGCGCAGTTTCGGCAACGCGGCGGGTGGCAGGCGCTTCTCCAGCGCCCGCTGGTCGAGCGACCCGATCAGCATGCGCGGCGCTCCGTCCTGACCAATCTGGATCAGCGCAACCTCGCCGAACTGGCGCAGCGCGATCTGTTCGGCCACGAAGAACTGCATCCGCTGGTCCTGCAACGGCACCTGGCTTGCCGCGAGCCGGAAATCGGTGCGTGACGCGACGATATCGTCCGCCAGCCGCTTGCTGTTTTCGCTGATATACGCCTGCGCGACCTTGTCGCTGTTCTCCAGCACCGCACGTGCGCGGTTCGAAAACCAGAACTGCACACCGTACTGGAACAGCAGCGACGCAAAAATCACCACCAGCAGCGTCGGAACGCTGGCCACGACCGAGAACAACGCGACCAGCCGGACGTGCAATCGCCCGCCCCCGCCGATCGGCGACGCCGCCGCACGCCGCATCGCTACGCGCCGCGCCCACAGCACCATCAGCGAAATGATCGGCACCAGATTGGCGACCAGCAGCAAAGCGACCATCGGCGGCGTCAGCAACCGGTCCGAATTGCCACCACGCGCGATCACGAAATAACTGGCGGCCGCGATGCCGATCGCCGCGATCAGCACCAGGATCTCGATCAGCCGGAGCATCCGCCGCTGACGGATCAGGGCTACCAGTCGTCGCCAACGGGGCGCGCGTCGCAATTGCCGGATGGGTAATGCCGTCATCGACTCGCAGTCATATCAGGTTGTTGCGCCTTTGCCACACCCGCCTGCATCACCTGTGCTCAACCTTCGGCGGGTCCGTCCGCGCGGCGCAGGTCGGACGGCTCGATCCCGAGCGCGCTCAGCTTCTTGCGCAGCGTGTTCCGATTGATCCCGAGCATTCGCGCGGCGCGTACCTGGTTCCCCCGCGCCGCCGCCAGCACATGGCGCAACAAAGGCCCCTCGAACGCCGGCAACAGCCGATCGTACAGGTCATCGGCGTCGGGCGAGACGTTGCCGTCGCCGAACCAGCCGGCCATCCAGCGATCGATCACCTCCGCCAACGCGCCGTCTGCATCCACGACATTGTCCGCGACGCCCGCCCCGCCGCCCAGTTCCTGGTCCAGCAACGCCGCCGCAATCACGTCCGCACGCGCCAGCACCGCGGTCCGGCGCATGACATTCTCCAGTTCGCGAACATTGCCCGGCCAGTCGTGCCGCAACAGCCGCGCGCTTGCTTCCTCGCTCAGATGCTTTCGTGGCAGTCCATCCGCCGCCGCCCGATCGAGGAAATGCTTTGCCAGATCAATAATATCGGACCCGCGCTGACGAAGCGGTGGCAACCGCACCGGCACGACATTCAGCCGGTAATACAGATCCTCGCGGAACCGCCCCGCCGCGATCAGCGCCGTCAGGTCCTTGTGCGTCGCCGCGATCACCCGCACGTCGGCGACAATCTGCCGCGTCCCGCCGACCGTGGTGAATGCGCCGGCCTGCAACACGCGCAGCAGTCGGGTCTGCGCGTCGATCGGCATGTCGCCGATCTCGTCCAGGAACAACGTGCCGCCCTGCGCCTGTTCGAAGCGGCCGACACTGCGCTGCGCGGCCCCGGTGAACGCCCCGCGCTCATGCCCGAACAGTTCGCTTTCGATCAGGTCGCGCGGGATCGCCGCCATGTTGATCGCCACGAACGGCCGCGCCGCCCGCGGTCCCAGATCGTGGATCGCCTGCGCGACCAGTTCCTTGCCCGTCCCGCTCTCGCCCAGGACCAGCACGGTCAGGTCGTTCGCCACTACCCGCGCGATCGTACGGTACACATCCTGCATCGCCGGCGACCGGCCAATCAGCGGCAACCCGTCGGTAACTATGTCGCCGTCCGGCGCCACCGCATCGCGCCGCCCGATCGCCAGTGCGGCCTCGACCGATCGGCACAATTCCGCCAAATCGAATGGCTTGGGCAAATAATCGAAGGCGCCTTCTTCGGTCGCACGCACCGCGGTGGCGAGCGTATTCTGCGCCGACATGACGATCGCCGGCATCTGCGGCCGCAGCGCGATCAGCCCGGCGAGCATGTCGAGCCCGTTCCCGTCCGGCAGGATCACGTCGGTGATCAGCACGTCCGGCTCGAACGCCGCGATCCGCGCACGCGCCGCCGCCAGCGTCGGGGCCAGCTCCACGCTATGCCCCGCCCGCCGCAACGCCTCGCGCACCACCGTCCGGATCGCCGCATCGTCATCGACGACCAGTATGCGCCCACTCATGCCCGCCCCCCGACCCGCGGCAGCAGCATCCGCACGACCGTCTTCGGCGGGTTCCCCTCGCGGACGAACTCCACGACACCGCCATGATCGGCGATCAGCTTGTCGACCAGGGCCAGCCCCAGCCCGCTCCCGCTGCGCTTGGAGGTCACGAACGGATCGAACAGATGGTCGGCGATATCGTCGGGCGCGCCCGGCCCGTCGTCGATCACGCAAACCTCGATCGGCAACGCTTGCGGCGCATCCGGGCTCGTCCGTTTGGTGAGACCGGAGCGATACCCCGTGGTCAACGCGATCTCCCCGCCGCGCCCGTCGAGCGCCTCCACCGCATTCTTGATGAGGTTAACGAACACTTGGACCAGCGCGTCGCGGTCGCCCAGCACGGGCGGTAGTGACGGGTCATAATATTCGCGGATCGTCACGGCTCCGGCAAAGCCCTGCTCCGCCACGTCGCGGGCATGCGCCAGGATCGCATGGATATTCTGCGGCGACCGGACCAACGGACGGCTGTCGGTGAACCCCTCCATCCGGTCGATCAGCCGCGCGATCCGGTCGACCTCGTCGCGGATCAGCCGGGTCAGCGACGCGGTCGCCTCGTCCGCGCGGTCGAGCAATTGCGCCGCCCCGCGGATCGCGGACAGCGGGTTCTTGATCTCATGCGCCAGCATCGCGGCGGCGGCGGTCGCGCTCCGCTGCCCCCCGTCCCGCCTTGCCCCGATCGGCCCGGCGGAGCGCGGATGCACCGTCAGCACGCGCCACCCGGCCTCGATCGCCAGCGGCGCCGCGGTGACGTCCGCTACCACCCGCCGCCCACCGGGCAGGGTCAGCACCTGATCATAGGCCGCATAGGGCGCCGCGACCGGCGCACCGGTCGGACCCGGCCCAATTAAATCATCGATCCGCCGCCCGACCAGCATCTGGCGCGACAAGTTGAACAACGTCTCGCTTGCGGGGTTCGCCTCGCGGACATGATCGCCCTCGTCGATCGCCAGGCTCGGGATCGGCCCGGCGGCGAACAGCGCGGTTGCAAGCGATCCGGCGGTCACGCCGCCGCGCGGCACAGCCAGGGTTCGTAGAATCGCTCCAACATCGCCAGCACGACCTTCGGGTCCGCCTCCTGGTTCGCCCGGTTCCGGAACTCGGCCGATCCCTCGAGGCCCTTGGTGTACCAGCCGATGTGCTTGCGCGCCATGTTGACGCCGATCTCGCTGCCATAATGGTCGAGCATCGCGTGGTAATGGCCTACGATCATGGCATATTGTTCCGCAATCGACGGATCGGCCCGCCGCTCGCCCGTCGCCAGATAGCGCATGACCTGCGACAGCAGCCACGGCCGGCCGTAAGCCCCGCGGCCGATCATCACGCCATCCGCGCCGGACTGATCCAGCGCCTCGACCGCATCGTCGATGCTGTTGATGTCGCCATTGGCGATCACCGGGATTTTGACCGCATCCTTCACACGGCGGATGAACTTCCAGTCCGCGGTACCCTTGTACATCTGGTTCCGTGTCCGGCCGTGGACGGTCACCATCGCCACGCCCAGATCCTCCGCGATCCGTGCCAGTTCGGGGGCGTTCAGGCTGTCATGGTCCCACCCCATCCGCATCTTCAGCGTCACGGGCACGCTAACGGCCTTCACCGTCGCATCGATGATCGCAGCGGCGTTGACCAGATCGCGCATCAGCGCCGATCCCGCATCGCCGTTGACGATCTTGCGCACCGGGCAGCCCATGTTGATGTCGATGATCGCCGCGCCGCGATCCTCGTTCAGCTTGGCGGCCTCCGCCATCTCGCGCGCGGTGCAGCCGGCCAGCTGCATCGACACCGGCTCCTCGACCGGGTCCCATGCCGCCTTCTGCAGCGACTGGCGCGTCTCGCGGATCATCGCCTGGCTGGCGATCATCTCGGTCACGTTCAGGCCCGATCCGTAACGTCGCACGATCCGCCGGAACGGCAGGTCGGTGACGCCCGTCATGGGCGCAAGGATGACGGGGTTCTCGATCCGCACGGGACCGATGTCGATCGGGGACAGCATGGCAGGCATCGCGCACATATGCCCGCAAATGAGGCAGTGCGCCAGACGGATAACCCGCTGGCGGCCCGCACCGGGCTCCGCTAGGCACGCGGCATGGAGCATCCGCGTACCACCGCCCTGATCGTCGCCGCCGGATCCGGCCTCCGCATGGGCGGCGGTCCGAAGCAATATGAGCCGCTCGGCGCGTCCTCCGTCCTGGCCCAGGCCATCGACGCATTCCTCCGCCACCCGGGCATCGACGCGATCCAAGTCGTGATCGGCCCGGACCAGCACGAGGCCTACGCGACCGCAATCGGCGACCGCCCCCTCCCCCCGCCCATCGTCGGCGGCGCGACCCGCCGCGAGTCCGTTGCGGCCGGCCTGGCATCGCTGACCGGCGACCGCGTGCTGATCCACGACGCGGCGCGCCCGATCGTTCCGGCCGTCGTCATCGATCGCCTCCTGACGGCGCTCGGCTCCAACGAAGGTGCCGTCCCCGTGCTACCGGTGTCGGACACGCTCGCGGCCGGCGGTGAAACGCTCGGCCCCGTCACCCAACGCGCCGGCCTCGTCCGCGTCCAGACCCCGCAAGCGTTCCGGCTCCCCGCGATCGCCGCCGCGCACGCTGCATGGGATCCCGCGAACGAAGCGACCGACGACGCCCAGATGCTGCGCGCCACCGGCGGCACTGTCGCAACCGTCCAGGGCGACCCCGCGCTCGACAAGCTCACCCATCCGCAGGATCTGGCCAACGCCCGATCGCGGATGCTCGTCGTGCGGGTCGGGTCCGGGTTCGACGTCCACGCCTTTGCGCCCGGCGACCATGTCATCCTGGGCGGCGTCGCGGTGCCGCACGGTTTCAAGCTGCTCGGCCACAGCGACGCCGACGTCGTGCTGCACACCATCACCGATGCGATCCTCGGTGCGATCGGCGACGGCGACATCGGCGACCATTTCCCGCCGAGCGATCCACAGTGGAAAGGCGCCGCATCCGACCGCTTCCTGGTCCACGCCCGCGAGCTCCTTACCGCACGCGGCGGCATCCTCGACCATGTCGACGTCACGATCATCTGCGAGGCGCCAAAGGTCGGCCCGCACCGCGCCGCGATCCGCACCAACATCGCGCGTCTGTTGCAGCTTTCCGAGAAGCGGATTAGCGTGAAAGCGACGACGACCGAACGGCTCGGGTTCACCGGCCGGGGCGAAGGGATCGCCGCGCAGGCCGTGGCCACCGTGCGATTGCCGGAGGACGAATAGATGCCGTCGAAGACCCCTGTCGCACTCCTGCTTGCCGCAACGCTCGCCGGGCCCGCTCTTGCGCAGAGCGACTGCCTGACCGAGGCGGAGGGCCGCTCCGTGGTCGCCTACGCACTCCCCGCCGCGATCGAAGCGACGGCGGCGCGGTGTCGCCCGGCCCTCCCCGCCGCCGCCTGGCTCAACCGCGGCGGCGCCAGCCTCGCCGCACGCTACCGGCGCGATGGTGGCGGCAATGCGGACGCAGCACTCCCGGTGTTCGAGAAACTGTCTGGGCAACAGGTCCCCGACATGCTCGATCCCTCGACGGTCACCAACATCGTCGAAAAGCTGATTTTCGACCGGATCGGCACCGCGGTCGCGACGCGCGATTGCGCGGCGGTCAGCCGGATCGCCGAACAGATCAGCCCGCTGCCGATCGGCAACGTCGCGGCGCTGCTCGTCGGGCTGGTCCAGCTCGACCGCAGCCTTTCGTCGCGCACCGGCATTTCGATCTGCCCGACGTCCACGGCCGGAGCACGCTGACATGCCCGACACCCTCCTCCCCCCCGAACTGGTCGAGGCCGCGCGCCGCGTGGTTGCCGCGAACCTCGCGCTCGGCCGCCGCATTACCGTTGCCGAAAGCTGCACGGGCGGGCTCGTCTCTGCCGCGCTGACCGAGATCCCCGGCTCGTCCGCGGTGTTCGAGGCCGGCTTCGTGACCTATGGCGATACCGCCAAGGTCGACCTGCTCGGCGTCAGCAGCGAAGTGGTCGAAACGTTCGGTGCCGTGTCGATCGCGGTCGGCTGGGCCATGGCGCGCGGTGCGTTGGCGCGCAGCCGGGCGGACGTCGCGGTCGCCATCACCGGCATCGCCGGCCCGGAGGGCGGCAGCGCCAAGAAACCGGTCGGCACCGTCGTGTTCGCCCGCGCCGACAAGGACAGCGACCCGGACGAGGTTACCGCCGACATGCGCCAGTTTGACGACACCGGCCGCGCCGGCATCCGGCTTCACGCCGCGTTGTGCGCGCTCGACTTGCTGATGCCCGGCGCGTCGCTCGACCCGTAGAGCACGGCCGCGCGCTCCTCGAACGCGCCGATCATCTTGCGTAGCGCGCGTTCGAACACCTGACCCGCAATCGCCTCGAAGATTCGCGAGCGGAACGCGAAATCGACCTTGAAATCGATCAGCGTTCCGCCGGTACCGTCCGGCCGGAACGTCCAGTCGTTGACCAGATGCTCCAGCGGCCCGTCGACATATTCGACGCTGATCCGCTCGGCGCGCGTCTTGGTCACCTTCGATGTGAACGATTCGCGCAACGCCTTGAACCCGACGACCAGGTCCGCGATCATCTCGGTCTCGCTGTTCGACCGCACCCGTACGGCGACCACCCAGGGCAGGAACTCGCGGTACCGCCCGACATCGGCCACCAGGTCGAACATCTGCTCCGGGCTGTAGGGCAAATGCCGCGTCTCGCTATGCCGCGGCATCAGCGCTTGGCCAGCTTGGCCTCGCGCGCGGCGCGCAGCTTCGCGAAATCGTCGCCGGCGTGATAGCTCGACCGGGTCAGCGGGCTCGCCGCAACCAGCGCGAACCCCTTGGCTCGCGCGATCGAGGCATAAGCGTTGAACGCGGCCGGCGGCACGAACTCGGCGACCTTGGCGTGTTTCGGCGTCGGTTGCAGATATTGCCCCATCGTCAGGAAATCGATCCCGGCGGAGCGCATGTCGTCCATCACCTGATGGATCTCCAGCCGCTCCTCGCCCAGCCCGACCATCACGCCCGACTTGGTGAAGATCGACGGATCGAGCCGCTTCACCTGCTCCAACAGCCGCAGCGAGGCATAGTAGCGCGCACCCGGCCGGATCGTCGGGTACAGCCGCGGCACGGTCTCGAGATTGTGATTATAGACGTCGGGCCGCGCCGCTACGATCGCCTCGATCGCGCTGTCCGCCTTGTTGCGGAAATCGGGCGTCAGGATCTCGATCGTCGTGCCCGGCGTCGTACGGCGCAGCGCCTCGATCACCTTCACGAACTGGCTCGCGCCGCCATCGGGCAGGTCGTCGCGGTCGACCGACGTCACGACGATATGCTGCAACCCCATCTGTGCCGCGGCATCCGCCACATTCTGCGGCTCCATGTGATCCACCGCGCGTGGCATACCCGTCTTCACGTTGCAGAACGCGCAGGCCCGCGTGCACGTGTCGCCCAGGATCATGACGGTCGCGTGCTTCTTGCTCCAGCATTCGCCGATGTTGGGGCAGGCCGCTTCCTCGCACACCGTGGTCAGGCTTTTGGATCGCATCAGCGCGCGCGTTGCGGCCACGACCGCACCGGTCGGCGCCTTCACGCGGATCCAGTCGGGTTTGCGGACGCGGCCCGTGACGAGGGCTTCAGCGGGGTTGGGCACCATCTGGTTCATGCTACGTTAGATAGCGGCAGCGGGAGCGGCTTGCCACCCCTGCCAGTTATCAAAGGGAGATAGTATGACTGGAATCACCCCGCTCATCGACGGCTATCGTCGTTTCAAGAAGACCGGCTGGGACGATCAGCGCGAACGTTGGGAGACGCTGGCCAAGGGTCAGAGCCCCAAGATCATGATCATCGCCTGCTCCGACAGCCGCGTCGATCCCGCGACCATCTTCGACGTCGCGCCCGGCCAGACGTTCGTCGTGCGCAACGTCGCGGCGCTCGTGCCGCCCTACGAAACCGGCGGCGGTTTCCACGGTGTCTCCTCCGCGATCGAATTCGCGGTGACGCAGCTCGAGGTCACCGATGTGCTCGTGCTTGGCCACGCCTCCTGCGGTGGCTGCAAGGCCGCGCTCAGCCGCACCTTCGAAGGATCCGATCACGGCCACGGCGCCTTCATCGACTCCTGGATCTCAATGCTCGCCGACGTGCGTGACGAGGTCATCGCGGAGAAGGGCCCGAATGCCGACGCCGAAGCGGTGACCGAGATGGAGCACCGCGCGGTCGGGGTCAGCCTCAACAATCTCAAGACATTTCCGTTCGTGCAGGACCGGCTCGACGACGGCCGGCTGAAGTTGCACGGCGCATGGTTCGGCATTGCCGAGGGCGACCTGCTCGTCCGCGATCCGGAAACCGGGGCGTTCAACCCCGCATGATTGCACGGGAACGGGAGGATGCGGCTCCGCGCCGCTTCCTCCCGGAACTGGTGCTGGTCGGGATCACCATTCTGTGGGGTGGCACATTCCTCGTTACCAAGATCGGTCTGGCGGACAGCGGGCCGCTGTTCTTCGTCGGCTCGCGCTTCGCCATCGCCGCGGCATTGCTCGCGACCCTGTCCCCCGCATTACTGCGCGGCTGGAGCGTCCGGGACATTCTCGCCCCGGCGCTGATCGGCTGCACGATGGTGGCGGGCTACGCGTTGCAGACGACCGGCCTGGAGTCGATCCCGAGCAGCATGTCGGCGTTCCTGACGGCGCTCTACGTGCCGTTCGTACCGCTGCTGCAGCTCGTCCTGTTCCGGCGGGTGCCGGGCGCGATGGTTTGGGCCGGCATCGTGATGGCCTTCTCCGGCCTCGTCCTGCTCGCCGGGCCTGCGACGATTGCGACGTTGACGCTTGGCTACGGCGAACTGCTCAGCATCCTGTCGGCGCTCGCCTTCGCGTTCCAGATCCTGTTCATCGGCCGCTTCGCCGGTGTGGTCGACCCACGTCGCGCGGCACTGGTCCAGCTCGCGACCGTCGCGATCGGCTGCTACGCGCTGATGCCGCTGACGGGCGAGCCTCTACCGGCGCTGACGTCGCCGCTGATCGCCTGCGCGCTCGCGCTCGGCGTGGCCAGCGCAGTGATCCAGGTCGCGATGAACTGGGGCCAGGCGCATGTCGCCCCGGCGCGCGCGACACTGATTTACGCCGCCGAGCCGGTCTATGCCGGCCTGATCGGCTGGATCGCCGGCGAACGCTTCACGCAGTTCGGGTTAGTGGGCGCGGTGCTCATCGTGTCCAGCGTGGTGGTTAGTGAACTGAAGCTAAAGCGGGAGCGAAACCGAAAAGCCCCTCTCCTTTAGGGGAGGGGTTGGGGTGGGGCTGACATCGTCAAACCGGTGAGGTCGTAGGGGTGGTGCTGTTGCCCCCACCCCAACCCCTCCCCTGAAGGAGAGGGGTTCAGAAGAAGCCCCCCAACCCTCAGCGCGTAAGCTTCTTGTAAGCCAACCGCGTCGGCCGGTCCGCCGCGTCGCCCAGCCGGCGCTTCTTGTCCTCTTCATAGGACTCGAAATTCCCCTCGAACCATTCGACATGGCTGTCGCCCTCGAACGCCAGGATGTGCGTCGCCAGCCGATCGAGGAAGAAGCGGTCATGGCTGATCACCACCGCGCAACCCGCGAAGCTCTCGAGCGCCTCCTCCAGCGCACGCAGCGTCTCGACGTCGAGATCGTTGGTCGGCTCGTCGAGCAGCAGCACGTTGCCGCCCTCCTTCAGCATCTTGGCCATGTGGACGCGGTTGCGTTCACCGCCCGACAGCTGGCCGACCTTCTTCTGCTGGTCGGCACCCTTGAAGTTGAACGCACCGACATAGGCCCGCGTCGCGACATCGTGCTTGCCGAACGTGAACCGGTCGAGCCCGTCCGAAATCTCCTCCCAGACATTCTTGTTCGGGTTCAGGTGGTCGCGGCTCTGATCGACATAGCCGAGCTTCACCGTCGAGCCGATGTTGATCTCGCCACCGTCCGGCTTTTCCTGCCCCGTGATCAGCTTGAACAGCGTGGTCTTGCCCGCGCCGTTCGGCCCGATGATCCCCACGATCCCGCCCGGCGGCAGGTTGAAGTCGAGATTCTCAAACAGCAGCTTGTCGCCGAAGCTCTTGGTCAGCCCCTTCGCCTCGATCACGTTGCCGCCCAGCCGCTGCGGGATCTGGATCAGGATCTGTGCGGCACCCGGCCGGCGATCATTCTGCTTTTCGACCAGTTCGTCGAACGCGCGGATGCGGGCCTTGGACTTGGTTTGACGCGCCTTCGGGCTCTGCCGGATCCACTGCAGTTCCTGCTGGATCGCCTTCTGGCGGCCCTCCTCCTCGCGGTCCTCCTGCGCCATGCGGGTGGCCTTGTTCTCCAGCCACGCCGAGTAGTTGCCCTCGAACGGCAGGCCGCGGCCGCGATCGATTTCGAGCACCCAGCCGACGACATTGTCGAGGAAGTAGCGATCGTGGGTCACGAGGATCACGTTCCCCGCATATTCCTTCAGATGGTTCTCGAGCCAGCCGACGCTTTCCGCATCGAGATGGTTGGTCGGCTCGTCGAGCAGCAGGATTTCCGGCTTCCACAAGAGCAGCTTGCACAGCGCGACGCGGCGCCGCTCACCACCCGACAGCGTGGTGACGTCGGCATCGCCCGGCGGGCAACGCAGCGCCTCCATCGCGATCTCCAGCTGGTTGTCGAGCGTCCAGCCGTCGACCGCGTCGATCTTTTCCTGCAACTCGCCCATCTCGGCCAGCAGCGCGTCGAAATCGGCGTCCTCGGGCGGATCGCCCATCAGGTCGCTGATCGCGTTGAACCGGTCGACCAGGTCGGCCGTCGCGCGCACGCCGTCCATAACGTTGCCGCGGACGTCCTTGTCGGGGTCCAGCTGCGGCTCCTGGCTCAGATAACCGACCCGGAAATTCTCTGCGGCCCACGCCTCGCCGACATAGTCCTTGTCGTACCCGGCCATGATCTTCATCAGCGTGGACTTACCCGCACCGTTGACGCCGATGATCGCGATCTTCGTGCCCGGCAGGAATTGCAGGTGGATGTTGTTCAGCACGGGCTTCGCCGCGCCGGGGAAGGTCTTGGTCAGACCCTTCATCACATAGCTGTATTGAACGGCCATCTGGCGCGGTCTCCGATATCGTAAGGCTGTCGAATTTCGTCCGCGATGTAAGGGGTCGCGGCACCGTTGGCAAACGAGGACATGGGCGATAGGCAGGCTGCCATGAAGACCATCCCCCTCGCGCTGCTGTGCGCCGCCGCCCTTCCCGCCGCCGTGCTCGCGCAGGGACCGTCTACGCCGGACCGCGTGGCGGCACTCCGCGACGCCGCGCTGACCGACGACATCGCCTACGACATCACCGAAGGACTGACGACCGAGGTCGGGCAGCGGCTGGCCGGCACTGATGCGGAGGCCCGCGCCCGCGCCTGGAGCGTCGCCAAGCTGAAATCGCTCGGCTTCCGCAACGTCCATATCGAGACCTACGACATGCCCGTCTGGGTCCGCGGCGAGGAACGCGGCGCGATCCTGAGCCCCTTCCCGCAGAACCTGTCGCTCACCGCACTCGGCAACAGCGGTGCGACCCCGGCGTCGGGGCTGGAGGCGGAGGTCGTCGCCTTCCCCTCGATTGCCGCTTTGAAGGCGGCACCCCCCGCGTCGGTCCGTGGCCGGATCGTCTACCTGACGCACAGCATGATGCCGACGCAGGACGGGTCGAGCTACGGCGCGTCCGGGATCGTCCGCCGCCAGGGTCCGACCGTCGCATCGCAGATGGGCGCCGCCGCGATCGTCATCCGCTCGATCGGCACCGACCATCACCGCACCCCCCATACCGGCGTGCAGGTCTTCGCCGACGGCGCGACACCGATCCCGGCCGCCGCGCTCAGCATCCCCGACGCCGACCAGCTCGACCGCATCCTGAAGCGCGGCAAGCCAGTGAAGATGCGCCTGCTGCTGACCCCGCGGCAGATCGGCACGCGCCAGTCCGGCAATGTGGTGGGGGAGGTTCCGGGGCGTGACCCCAAAGCGGGCGTGATCGTCGTCGGCGGCCATCTCGACAGCTGGGATCTCGGCACCGGGACGATCGACGACGCGACCGGCCTTGCGATCACCACCGCGGCGGCCAAGCGCGTCATGGACGCCGGCCGCCCGCTCCGCACGATCCGCGTCGTCTGGTTCGGCGCGGAGGAGGTCGGCGCGTTCGGCGGCATCGCCTATGCCAAGGCCCACCCGAACGAGAAGCATGCGCTGATGGCCGAATCCGACTCCGGCGCCGACCGCGTCTGGAAATTCGACACGAAGGTTACTCCTGCCGCTATGTCCGTCATGGACCGCATCGCCGCCGCGCTCGCCCCGCTCGGCATCGCGCGCGGCAACAACAGCGCGTCCGGCGGCTCCGACATCACCCCGCTGGCTGCCACCGGCATCCCGATCGTCAGCCTGCGGCAGGACGTCACGCGCTATTTCGACATCCACCACACCCCCGACGACACGCTCGACAAGGTCGACCCGGCCCAGCTCCGCCAGAACGTCGCCGCCTGGACGACGCTGCTCGCGGTCGTCGCCAACGACCCGACCGAACTCGGCCCGGTGGAGAAGGGCGACGGGGAGTAGGCAATATCATTCCCCGGCGAAGGCCGGGGCCTAGGTGAAAACCCGTCACCAAGGCCCCGGCCTCCGCCGGCGAACATACTGAGCTGAGAAGCCCCTCAGTCCGCCTTCATGCCCGCCAGCAGGTGCGGGATTGAAACCCACGCGAACGCCACCGAACTGTCCGCCACGCCGTAGGGCACGAACAGCATGTCGTCCTGCTTCAACGCGCCGCAGGTGTAGACCACGTTGGGCACATAGCCCTCGCGATCCTCATTCGGCGTCAGGATCGGCTGCGACGTCCGCCCCAGCACCTTTGACGGGTCCTCCTTATCGAGCAGCACCGCGCCGATCGAATATTTCCGCATCGCGCCGACGCCGTGGGTCAGCAGCAGCCAGCCCTCGTCCAGCTCGATCGGTGATCCGCAATTGCCGATCTGCACCATCTCCCACGGATAATGCGGCGTCAGGAGCAGCTCGCCCTCACCCCAGAAATCGATGGTCTTGGACCGCAGCAGGTAGAGGTTCTCGCCGTCCTGCCGGCCGATCATCATATATTCGTCGCCGATCTTGCGCGGGAACAGCGCCATCCCCTTGTTGCGCGCCGCCGGCCCACTCATCGGCTGGAAGATGAAGCTGCGGAAATTGCTGGTGCGCAACAGTTCGGACCGGATCGTCGACCCGGAATAGGCGGTGTACGTCCCGAGCCATTCGACCGAACCGTCGTCGTGCGTGAACTCGACGAGCCGCAGGTCTTCCAACCCGTTGCGCTGCGCCTCGGTCACCGGGAACAGCACCGTACCCGACAGCGAACTGTCGGGATGGCGGTGCACCTCCACCGCGCCGCGATCGAGCTCGCGCGCCATGTCGGCGGCGGTCGCGAACGGCGGCTCGGCCATCAGCTCGAAATTCGCGCCGGGCCCGAGAATCCCCTCGCGGAACGCGACGGAGGAGATGTGCCCCTCCCCCACTGCGCGCAGCGACATCGCGATCCGGATCGCACCACCGCTCAGCCCGGTCTGGTCGGGATGCGGAATGATGCTGGGGTTCATCAACGCGGCGGCGGCATAGCTGTATTCGTGACAGAAATAGGCGCCGATCAGCTGCCGCTTGGCATGCGGGATGGTCGACCCGTCCAGCTCCAGCGCCCGCTCGATCGCCGCGTAGCGCAGGTCGAATACGTTGCGCGTCTGCCAGTGCCTCGCCTCGAAATCGCGCAGCACCAAGTCTAGCTCCGCCTCGGTCTGCTCCGGGTTCAGCGCCATCACCGCATCGACGATCCGCCGCACCCGCCCGGGCCGCCCGGGTACCTTCCCCGCCTCGATCGGAATATGAAACGGCCGCACGACGACGCGGGCGGGGTCGGCCGCCAGCTTCAACAGGGCGTGTATGACATCGATCACTAGCGTCCGTACCCTTTCGCGGCGCGGACGCCGGCGCGCTAGGAAACCTGGCTCGACCGATCGTCCGCGGATTGGGCCGGTTCCAGCGCCAACGACGCCATGGCGCAGCAAGCGAACTGGAAAGCCAGCACCGATTCGGCTCCCTGATTAAGGTTGACCCGGTCGCTCATCAATCCGTCAAAGCAGCCACCGTCGATAATCGACGCGAGCGGAATGCCGACATCGTTGGCACCGAGATACCAGCGATAGGCCCGTACCGCGGCATCGCGCCACGTCTCGGCACCCGTCATGCGGTAGGCGGTCAGCGTCGCATCGATTGAGGCCCACGCCTCGAGCGGCTGCTGGTCGAACCGCAACGGCCCGACATATTCACGGCCGAAGCTCTCCGTCCCGACCGCACGGTAATAACCCTGCGGCCCGGTGTGGACCGTCTCCAGCCACTCCAGCGCAGCAAGCCCATCCGCCATCCAGGCCGAATTGCCCGTCCGCGCGGCGGCCCGGATCAACGCTTCCGGCAGACGTGCATTGTCGTACCCCAGCACGGATTCGAACCAGATCCAGTCCTCACGTCGGGCATCGGCCAACCGGCGCGACAGCTTCTCGCCGAAATATTTGACCAGCCGCTGGGCCACCGCATGGCTCGGATGTACTTCCAGCACAGCGTCGGCGCCAAGTAGCGCGAACGCCCAGGTCCGCGGGCTGCCCAACTCATGCGCATAGGGCGCCACCTGATCGAACAGGTGCAGCGCCCAACGCCGCAGGTCGGCCTTGCGCGCCCGCGCCGCGGTGTCACCGATCGACCAGAGCGACCGCCCGAAGCTGTCCTCCGACCCCACGCTCTCCATCCAGCTACGGTCGAAGCCCATGAAGTTGCGGAACCGCCCGGTCTCGCCGTTCCAGGCATGCTGGACGAACGAGGCATAGACCGTCGCAAGCTGGTCCGCCCGTGCGGATGCGTCACCGTCGATCCGGTGCATCAGCATCAGCGCGCGGCAATTGTCGTCCACGCAATAGCCATGGTCGCGGTCCGGCACGGAGAAGATCGAATGCTGGATCATCCCGCACCCGTCGGTGATCCGCTCCACCCCGGTGAGGTCCGGCACCACGATCGGCAGCTCGGCGACCGGCCGCTGCACCATCCGCACCGGCTGGCGGCGGACGGCGGCGCGCATGATCGCCATGTAACGGTGCGCCGCGGTCTCCCACGTCATGCCGCGGCCGATCGCATAGGCGCGCTCGGCAATTGCACGCATCCTCTCAGGATCCGCGAACAACCCGTTGATCTCACGCGCAAACGCGTCGCTGTCGCCGAACGCGGCGAGGATGCCCGTCCCGTTCGACAGCAGTTCGCTCGCATGCCAGTACGGCGTCGACACCACCGGCTTTCCCAGGCTGACCGCATAGGCCAGCGTGCCCGACGTGATCTGCGCCTCGTTGAGATAAGGCGTCACGTAGATATCCGCCGCCTCGACATAATCGAGCAGCAGTTCCTGCTCCAGGAACCCGTCGACGAAGCGGATATTGTCGAGCACGCCCAGCTCGTCCGCCAGCGCGCGCAGGCCGTCGCGATACGCCTCGCCTTCGCGCGCCACCAGATGCGGGTGCGTCGCCCCCAGGATCACGTACAGCGCGGTCGGGTTCGCCGCCACGATCGCCGGCAGCGCGCGCAGCATCGTCTCGATCCCCTTGTTGGGGGACAGCAGGCCGAACGTCATCAGTACCTTGCGGCCGTCGAACCCGAACCGCGTCTTCTTGACCGCGCCCTGATCGAACGGCCGATCCGGCACGCCGTGCGCGACGACTTCGATCGAATCACGCGACAGGCCGTGGACGTGCTGCAAGATGTCGCGGCCCTTCTCGGCCATGACGATCAGCTTGGACGCACGCCGCGCCAGTGCCTCGATCACCGCGCGCTGTTCGGGATTCGGCGTTTCCAGCACCGTGTGCAGCACGACGATCACCGGCACCGTCACGCGGTCGAGCAACGTCAGCAGGTTGGCCCCGGCCGGCCCGCCGAAGATGCCATATTCATGCTGCACCATCACGACCTGCGCACCGCTCTCGTCGATCAGGCGGGCCGCCGCGCGATAGTCGGCGATATCGTCCTGCCCGATCTCCGCGACCACGGATCCGGCATAGTCGTGCGCCGCGCCCACATCGTTCATCGCATAGACGTCGATCGCCAGGTCCGGGAACGCGGCGCGCAACGCGACTGCCGTGTCGCGCGTGAACGTGGCGATGCCACACAGCCGCGGCGGATGATTGCCCACGATCGCGATCCGTTCGATGCGGTTTTCGATCTTCGGATCGGTCGGGGTGGATGCCATGGATGTCTACCTTGGGAATGATGGGTTAGCGGCAGCGGGCGTAACCCGGCGCTGTTGATGAACAAACGTTCGCGGCACACGTAGGTTGCGCCTGCATGAACCACATCAGTTAAATGCGACGAACCGCACACCGTTCACGCTATTTCTACGTTGACGGAAGAGATGACGCCGCTACAGACGAACAGGGGGCGGCATTCGGGCCGGCCCTTCCGTTTGCCTTTCTTGGAGCAGCACATATGAAGAAGCTCAGCTTCGTCGTCGCCGCCGGCCTGATGTCTCTGGCCGCCTGCACGAACAATACCCCGGCCGAAAACGCCGCCGAGAACGTCGCCGAGTCCATGGACAACGCCGCCGACAACCTCGAAGACGCCGCCGACAACGCGACGAACGAGTCGACCGAAGCCGCTCTCGAGAACGCTGCTGACAACATGTCCGCAGCTGCCGACAACGTCGAAGACGCTGTCGACAACGGCGCCGTTGCTGCGAACGCCGCAAACGCGATGTGATCGTGGCTGCCCCGGTCTTCGGACCGGAGCAGACGGTTTGAAGGCGGGCGGCCCCAGGGCCCCCGCCTTTTTCTTTGCCCGCGGCACACCGCCACGCCTATGGACTGTCGATGACGTCTCCTGCCCCGCTGATCCTGTTCAACAGCATGACGCGCGCCACTGCGCCGTTCGTGCCGATCGATCACGACCTCGTCCGGATCTACAGCTGCGGGCCGACCGTCTATAATTTCGCGCATCTCGGCAATCTGCGCGCCTATGTCTTCACCGATACGCTCCGCCGCACGCTCAACTGGAAGGGCTATGCGGTCAACCACGTCATCAACATCACCGACGTCGGCCACCTGACGTCGGATGCCGATGCCGGCGACGACAAGATGGAGGCCGCCGCGACCGCAACCGGGCGCAGCATCCACGACATCGCCGCTTTCTACACCGCCGCGTTCAAGTCCGATCTCGCCGCGCTCGGCGTGCGTGCGCCGACGCTGTGGAGCGTCGCGACGGAGCATGTTCAGGACATGATCGCCTTCGCCCGCACGATCGAGGGCCACGGCGCGGCCTACCAACTCGACACCGGTCTCTATTTCGACACGTCGCGCGTCCCCGACTACGGCCTGCTCGCCGGCGCGCGGCCGGACGACGTCGTCGCGCGGATCGATGCGGTCGCCGGCAAGCGCAACGCGGCCGACTTCGCGCTGTGGCGCACGTCCGCGCCCGGGGCCGACCGTCAGATGGAATGGATCTCCCCCTGGGGCCCCGGCGCGCCCGGCTGGCACCTCGAATGCTCGGTCATGAGCCTCAAGTATCTCGGGCGGCAGTTCGACATTCACACCGGCGGCATCGACCACCGCGAAATCCACCATGTGAACGAGATCGCGCAGAACCAGGCGTTCACCTGCACGTCAGCCACCGGCGCGAACGTGTGGATGCACAACAACTTCCTCGTCGATCGCGGCGCCAAGATGTCGAAGTCGAAGGGCGGTTTCGCGACCCTTGCCTCGCTCGTCGACCGTGGCGTATCGCCGCTCGCCTACCGCATGATGTGCCTGTCGTCGCACTACCGCTCCGAACTGGACTTCTCCGCCGACGGCCTCGGCGCTGCGCTGACCCGGCTCAAGCGGCTCGTCTCCGCGGTCGTCGCCCTCCGCGCCAAGGCGACCGACACCGGCTGGATCCGCGTCCTGGCGGAGGCGACCGACGCGCGCGGTGCGGCCACGACCTACCAGCGCGATGTGATCGAGCAGCCGCTCGGCACGAAGGCATGTGACTATCTCGCCAGATTCGACGCCGCCATCGCCGCCGACCTGATGACTCCGCAGGCGCTCCCCGTGCTGGAAGACGCGATCGCCGACAAGTCCATCCCAGCCGACGAACGGCTCCGCCTCGTCGCCAGCATGGACCTCGTCCTCGGGCTTGGCCTCGTCACGCTGGACCGTCGCGCACTGTCACTCCGCCCCGCCGCCGCCGCGCTCCAGGACGACGACGTCGCCACCCTCCTCGCCGACCGCGCCGCAGCCCGCGCCGCGCGCGACTTTGCGACCTCGGACGCGCTCCGCGACCAACTGGCGGCCGGCGGTGTCGAGGTTATGGACGGCGACCCGTTCGGCTGGGAATGGCGCCCGCTGCTCGGCGACTGACGGGCTGCCGTCGACGAAGGTTGCGTTTCGGTCATGTCCGACGCAAGGAAATTGCGAACACTGGGAAACGTAAATGGCACACAACTGGACTCCCGACAGCTGGAAGCAGGCCGAAGCGCGCCAGCTGCCGACCTATTCCGACCCCGTCGCACTCGCCGCGGCCGAAGCCGAACTCGGGCACTACCCCCCGCTGGTCTTCGCCGGCGAAGCGCGCGATCTGACGTCCTCGCTGGCCGAAGTCGCGGCGGGCAAGGCGTTCCTGCTCCAGGGCGGCGACTGCGCGGAAAGTTTCGCGGAATTCCACCCCAACTATATCCGCGATACGTTTCGCGTCATCCTGCAGATGGCCGTCGTGCTGACCTATGCGTCGAAGCTGCCGATCGTGAAGCTCGGCCGCATGGCGGGCCAGTTCGCCAAGCCGCGCTCGACCGACATGGAGGAGATCGGCGGCGTCTCGCTGCCCAGCTACCGCGGCGACATCATCAACGACATCGGGTTCGAGGCGACCGCACGCGAGCCCGATCCTCAGCGCATGATCCGCGCCTACAGCCAGTCGGCCGCGACGCTCAACCTGCTCCGCGCATTCGCCCAGGGTGGCTATGCCAACCTGCATCAGGTCCATGCCTGGACGCTCGATTTCATGGGCCGCAGCCCGTGGGCCGCGCAGTATCAGGACGTCGCCAACCGGATCGGCGAGGCGCTCGACTTCATGGCCGCCTGCGGGATCAACCCGGAAACCGTGCCGCAGCTGAAGGGCACGCAGTTCTTCACCAGCCACGAGGCGCTGCTGCTCCCCTACGAACAGGCGCTCACCCGGCAGGACAGCCTGACCGGCGACTATTACGGCCTGTCCGCGCACTTCCTCTGGATCGGCGATCGCACGCGGTTCGAAGGCTCCTCGCATGTCGAATTCCTCCGCGGCATCCACAACCCGATCGGCATCAAGTGCGGGCCCAGCCTCGATCCCGACGCGCTGCTCCGCATGCTCGACACGCTCGATCCGGCGCGCATCCCCGGCCGCATCACGCTCATCACGCGCTACGGCCATGACAAGATCGAAAAGCACCTCCCCGCGCTCGTCCGCGCGATCCAGCGTGAGGGTCGCCCGGTCGTCTGGTCGTGCGACCCGATGCACGGCAACGTCGTGAAGGCCGCCAGCGGCTACAAGACGCGCCCGTTCGACCGAATCCTGGCGGAGGTCCGCGGCTTCTTCGCGGTCCACCGTGCGGAGGGGACGCATGGCGGCGGCATCCATGCCGAAATGACCGGCCAGAACGTCACCGAATGCACCGGCGGCGCGATCGACGTCACCGAACAGAGCCTGGGCGATCGCTACCACACCCACTGCGATCCGCGCTTGAACGCGGGCCAGTCGATCGAACTCGCCTTCCTGCTCGCCGAAATGCTCAACGAGGAAATGCGCCTGCGCGAACGCGCCGCCGCCTGACGAACACGGGCCGGTCGTCGCCCGTGTAGCGGCGACGGCCGGTCGCGTTCGACCGAATCACGGCCTCAGTCCGTCGCCACGGGCGAATAACGCCCACGCTCTCCGACGACTCATCCGGTAAAATCCGCCGCCCCGGCGGCTTCCCGGTTCGACGGTTGCAATGAACAGCAAACCTGTGCTCCGCTGAAGCATAATCCGTCGGGGGAAATCATGTCCAAGTCGTCCTTGCTCGTTGCGTTCGCCGTTCTCGCATCGTGGAGCGCCACCGCATCGGCCGCCTCCGCCAACCAGTTCGACCTCGTCTGCAAGGGCAAGGAGCAAAAGCGCACCGGCGTCCCGGCCACCGCCTGGACCGAGCGTTTCCGCATCGATCTCGACGCCAAGCGCTGGTGCCGCGGCGCGTGCAAGACGGCCGCGCAGACCGGTCAGGTTACCGCCGACGACATCGTCCTGCCCGACAGCCGCGCGACGATCGGCGGCCCCGCCGATGCGGAAGTCTCGCTATCGCGCACCAAGGGCACCGTCCGCGAATATATCATGATGGGCTGGTCCGGTTCGGCCGCCACGCTGGCGGAAGGCACCTGCACGCGAGAATTCTTCACGGGCTTTCCCGGCCAGAAGTTCTGACGCTGCGCAGTAAGGGCAAGCCATGATCTCCCTGTTGATCTCGCTCGCCGCGGCGACCGCCGGCTGCGGCGACAAGCCGAACCAGACCGCCATGACCATGTGTCAGCAAGCCGTCGCGGCGCAGGCCGACGCGGACATGGATCGCACCTGGAAACAGGTCTACGCGACGATGCAGCAGGCCGACCGGGATCGGGCGGACGAAGCGAAGCCGACCGAACCGGGTTTCGCCGCGGCCTTGCTCGCGTCGCAACGTGCCTGGCTCGCCTTCCGCGATGCCGAATGCCGCATTGAAAGCTATGAATGGCGCGGCGGCACGATGCAGCCGTTCACCGCTGGCCAGTGCCTCGCTGCCGTCACCCGGCAACGCACCGCGCAACTCCGCGCCATGCTCGGCTGGACACGATAGTTGGCGGGCGCTCGAACGCCGCCAGCCTAAGGCTGAAACACATCCTAGATCCGCAGGCCGAACAACACCGCAGCGATCGTGAAGGCGGGCGGCAGGCTCGGGCCGTACCGCCCGTTTTCGATCGCGTTCGCGGTCTGGCGCGACACGGCCAGCACCTCGGCCAGATTGCCCTGGCTCCACGCGCGGGCAAGCCGCAATGCCTTGATCCGGTGCGTCACCGGTAGCGGCCTGCGCCACGACCATGCCGAGCCCCCACAATTCCCCATGATTGGCCACACAGAGCCACGCCCGTGAGCAGGACAGCGTAGAGCAGCACCGCCGCGCCAAGTTCGGGAAGATATCGGCTGGCCCTGAGCAGGTCCGGTTTGCCATCGAACCGACCGCCGCAGTACCTGTCGCCTCGCAGGGGAGGCGACGATGCAGGTCATGACGGGCGGATGCCAATGCGGTCGGGTGCGGTACGCCGCCCGTATCGATTCGAATGCGGCCTATCTCTGCCACTGCCGGATGTGCCGCCGCGCGACCGGCGGCGTCTCCATCGCGTTCCGCAACATCGCAAAGGCCGACGTCACCTGGACGACGGTAGAGCCCGACCGCTACCGCTCCTCCCCGATCGCCCTGCGCGGTTTCTGTCGCGATTGTGGGACCCCGCTGACCTTCGAGTTTCCCGACGGCGACATGATGGACCTGACGATCGGTTCGTTCGACGATCCGTCGGCCTTCGTCCCCGACCATAATTTTTCGGTCGAAACGATCCTGCCCGCCTGGCTCGATTGCTCGCACCTTCCCGGCACGACGCTTGCCGACAACCCCAGCACCCGCGACCGCTGGCTGGCGGCCTGCGGCAAACTGCCGGACTGAGCCGCCGGCCTAAGCCTGGTCGACGCTCCGGCCGATCCGGACGAGCAGCCCACTCGGGTCGCTGACCGCGAATTCATATGTTCTCCACGGCGTGAAATGCGGCGTGGCCGGATCGATGATCAACTCGCGTACCGCCGCGGCCACGGCATCGACGTCGTCGACATACAGGTACAGCCCGAACGGGTTATCCTCGATATGCCGCGGCCAGCCCGGCATGAGGTTCAGGTGCAGATGCCACCCGCGCCCATCGGCCAGAATGCGATAATGCCCGTAGTCGCCGACCACCGCGAACCCGATCCGTCGATAGAAGGCGGTACTGCTCTCCAGGTTGCTGCTCGGAATGATCGCGACTACTCGATGATCCATGTCCGGCTCCTTCATCCTGTCGTTGCCGATCATGCACAGGCTGGCACGGAAGGCTAGTTCGCGTCAGGGTCCGTCAGGCTCGTGATAACCCGCGTCAACGCCGTGACCGGGTCCCGCCCGCCGCCGTAGCCATAGTCCGCCGCCTCGCGCTTGCCGCAGCGCCGCTCGCCCGCAAAGATGCCGCACGGAGCCGGGGGCGTCAGCGCAGCCGTCCCGGTCAGCGCGTCGCCACGCGTGCGGGCCCCGGCGACCCGCTCGTTCGGCAGCGGCAAGCGATATCGCTCGCCACGCCCACCGCACACCACGATCTCGCCGGAAGCGGCCGCGCCGCACCGCTGGATCGCGCTCAGGTCCACCGGCTTCGCAACCGCGGCAAGATCGAACGGCACGGCCGTTTGCAGGACAAGGCTCAGCCACGCAGACATCGACCGCTCCCCACCCCGAACGCGCCGACTATGCCAGCGTCCGCCGGCCCGCGCTACGCCGCAGCGTCACCTACCCGCTCGATCGTCGCGAGCGCCTGGCGTAGGTGCGGCGCATCGATCATCTGCCCGTCGAGTTGCAGCGCACCCGCCTCCGGCTCCGCCGCGAACGCAGCGACGATCGCCCGCGCCCGGGCCACCGTCGCCGCATCCGGCGTGAAGGCCGCGTTGATCACCGCCACCTGCGCCGGATGGATCGCCATCATGCCCGTGAACCCGTCGCGACACCCGCGCGCCGCATAGGCCGCCAGCCCCTCCAGATCGCGGATCGCCGGATAGACCGTCTCGATCGCCGCGACCCCCGCGGCGTGTGCGCCGAACAGCAGCAGCGCGCGCACCATCTGGTAGGGCGCGGTATAGGACCCGTCCGGCTCGCGACTGGTCGCAGCCCCGATCGCAGCCGGCAGGTCCTCCGCCCCCCAGGTCAGCCCGCACAGCCGCTCCGCCACGCCGGCATATTCGCCCAGCGTGAAGATCGCCGCCGGCACCTCCGTCGCGATCGGCAGGATTGGCGGACATTCCGCCCCCGCCGCCCGCACCAGCGCCCGCACGTCCGCCGCACCCGCCGCCTTGGGCAGCATGATCGCATCCGCCCGCCGCGCGACGCTCAGGTCCGCGTCCAGCGCCCCACCGTCCAGTGGATTGATCCGCACCATCCGGATCACGTCGCACGGCGTGTCGAGATACGCCGCCACCGCCGTCCGCGCGGCATCCTTGCGGGCCGGCACCACCGAATCCTCCAGGTCAAGGATGATCGCATCCGCCCCGCTCGCCGTCGCCTTGTTGAACCGCTCCGGCCGATCCGCCGGCACGAACAGCAGCGACCGCAACCTCACGCCGGCGTCCGCATCAACAACGCGCTCCGCAGGCACTGACAGACGATCTCGTCCCGCTGGTTCAGCAACCGATGCGTGAAGGTGACGATCCCCGCCTCCGGCCGCGACCGGCTGTCCTTCAGCGCGGTGACCTCCGTCTCCGCCCGCATCGTATCGCCGATGAACACCGGCTTCGGCATCACCAGCGCGTCGTAGCCGAGGTTCGCAACCAAGGTGCCCAGCGTCGTCTCACCGACCGACAACCCGATCATCAGCGCAAAGGTGAAGGTCCCGTTCACCAGGATCTGCCCGAACTCGCTCGCCTTCGCCGCCTCCGCATCGATGTGCAGCGGCTGCGGATTGTGCGTCATGACCGAGAACAGCAGATTGTCCGTCTCGGTCACCGTCCGGCGGATCTCGTGCGCGATCCGGTCGCCCACCCGCCACGCATCATAATGCCGTCCGGCCATCAGGCGTCCTTCTCGATCCGGACCAGCAACATGCCCTCGCGCACCTGCCCCTCCACCACCGCATGCAGCTCCGCGACCACCCCGTCGAACGGCGCGACCAGCCCATGCTCCATCTTCATCGCCTCAAGCGTGACGAGCTTCTGCCCCTTCGTCACGGCCGCTCCCTCCGCGACATCGACCGCGATGATCCGCCCCGACATCGGCGACAGGATCGCCCCATCGCCCGCGACAGCCCCCTGCGGCCCGCCCGGCCGGTACAGCGTGAACACCCGCGTCACGCCATCCTCGGTCACCGCCCAGCCCGCATCGATCCGCGTCACACGCGGCAGGTCGGCGTCACCATCCTCGACAACGACCTCGTAGGACCGCCCACCCTCGGCAAACCGAACCATGACCGGCGCAGCGGCACCGTTCACCCGGAAACCGCTCTTGTCGGAAGTCCGGTGTCTAAACCGACCACCCCTCGGCTGCCGCCCGACCGCAACCCGCGCCACCGCCTGCAACACCGCATCCGAAGGCTGTACCGCCGGGATCAGCGCCTCACCCTCCCGCGCGATCAGCCCGGTATCGATCTCGCCACCGGCAAAGTCCGTATTGCGCAGCGCAAGCGTCAGGAACCCGGCATTCGTCCTCACCGGCCAGCACCGCGTCCGCGCCGTCATCTGCTCCAGGTTCTCGATCGCCAGCGCCCGGCTCGGCGCATGGGTGACCAGCTTCGCGATCATCGGGTCGTAGAAGGGAGAAACCGCGTCCCCCTCCCGCACCCCGGTCTCGATCCGCACCGTCCGCCCGCGATAGGGCTTGGGAAAACGCAGATAGTCCAGCCGCCCGATGCTCGGCAGGAACCCCGTCGCCGGGTCCTCCGCATAGAGCCGCGCTTCCATCGCCCAGCCGTTGATCGCCAGCTCGTCCTGCCGCTTCCGCAGGCGCTCCCCGCTCGCCACGCGCAGCTGCCATTCGACCAGATCGACGCCGGTGATCTCCTCGGTCACCGGATGCTCGACCTGCAACCGTGTGTTCATCTCCATGAACCAGATCCGGTCGGCGCGAAGCCCCTCGCTCGCATCCGCGATGAACTCGATCGTGCCGGCCCCGACATAGTCGACCGCCTTGGCCGCCCGCACCGCCGCATCGCAGATCGCCGCCCGCGTCTCGGCATCCATGCCCGGCGCGGGCGCTTCCTCGATCACCTTCTGGTGCCGCCGTTGCAACGAACAGTCGCGCTCGAACAGGTGCACGACGTCGCCATGCGTGTCGCCGAACACCTGCACCTCGATATGGCGCGGCGACAGGATGTACTTCTCGATCAGCACGTCGGTATTGCCGAACGCCGCCGCAGCCTCGCGCTGGCAGGACAGCAGCGCATCGTCGAACGCCGCCGCCTCGTCCACGCGCCGCATCCCCTTGCCGCCGCCGCCCGCCACCGCCTTGATCAGTACCGGATAGCCGATCGCATCCGCCTCCGCCCGCAACCGCTCGGGCGACTGGTCCGCGCCGAGATAGCCCGGCGTCACCGGCACGCCAGCCGCGATCATGCGCTGCTTGGCGGCATCCTTCAGCCCCATCGCGCGGATGCTGTCCGGCCGGGGCCCGACCCAGACCAGCCCGGCCTCGATCACGGCTTCCGCGAACTCGGCATTCTCCGACAGGAAACCATAGCCCGGATGGATCGCCTCCGCGCTCGCGGCCAACGCCGCCGCGATGATCCGCTCACCGACCAGATAGCTCTCCCGCGCCGGCGAAGCACCGATATGCACGGCCTCGTCAGCTTGGCTCACATGGAGTGCCTGCGCGTCGGCATCCGAATAAACCGCAACCGTCCGGATCCCCAGCGCCCGCGCGGTCCGGATGATGCGACAGGCGATTTCGCCGCGATTGGCGATCAGAAGCGATGCGATCATGCGGCTACATCCTGAACACGCCGAACGCGGTGCGTTCGGAAATCGGGGCATTTAACGTCGCGGCCAACGCCAGGCCCAGCACGTCGCGGGTCTGCGCCGGATCGATGATCCCGTCGTCCCACAGCCGAGCGGTCGCGTACCACGGGTTGCCCTCGTCCTCGTACTTCGCGCGGACCGGCGCCTTGAACGCCTCCGCCTCCTCCGCGGTCCAGCTTTCCGCGTCGCGGTGAACGGTCGCCAGCACCGACGCCGCCTGCTCCCCGCCCATGACGCTGATTCGGCTGTTGGGCCAACTGAACAGGAACCGCGGCCCGTACGCGCGCCCGCACATCCCGTAATTCCCCGCGCCGAAGCTCCCGCCGATCAGCATCGTGATCTTCGGCACGGTCGCGGTGGCAACGGCGGTGACCAGCTTCGCGCCATGCTTGGCGATCCCCTCCGCCTCGTACCGCCCGCCGACCATGAAGCCGGAGATATTCTGCAGGAACAGCAGCGGGATCCGCCGCTGGCAAGCCAGTTCGATGAAGTGCGCGCCCTTCTGCGCACTCTCGCTGAACAACACGCCGTTGTTCGCCAGGATCGCCACCGGCATCCCGTGGACATGCGCGAACCCGCAGACCAGGCTCGTCCCGTACAGCGCCTTGAACTCGTGAAACTCGGACGCATCGACGATCCGCGCGATCACCTCGCGCACATCGTAGGGCGCCCGCACGTCGGCCGGCACGATGCCGTACAACTCCTCCGCATCGAACGCCGGCGGCCGCGGCTCGGCCATGTTGACCGGCGCCGTCACCTGCGGCGGCAACATCGACACGATATCGCGCACGATCGCCAGCGCATGGTCGTCGTCCTCCGCGACATGATCGACCACGCCCGACCGCCTGCCATGCGTATCCGCCCCGCCCAGTTCCTCCGCGGAAATGACCTCGCCCGTCGCCGCCTTGACCAGCGGCGGCCCGGCCAGGAAGATCGTCCCCTGCCCGCGCACGATCACCGTCTCGTCCGACATCGCCGGCACATACGCCCCGCCCGCGGTGCAGCTGCCCATCACGCACGCGATCTGCGGGATACCCAGCGCCGACATCTGCGCCTGGTTGAAGAATATCCGCCCGAAATGCTCGCGGTCCGGAAACACCTCCGCCTGATGCGGCAGGTTCGCGCCGCCGCTATCGACCAGGTAGATGCACGGCAGCCGGTTCTCCTGCGCGATCTCCTGCGCGCGCAGATGCTTCTTCACAGTCAGCGGGTAATAGGTCCCGCCCTTCACCGTCGCATCGTTGCACAGGATCATGCACTGCCGCCCCGCGACGCGCCCGATGCCCGCGATCACCCCCGCGCCCGGCACCGCATCGTCATACAACCCGTTCGCCGCCAGCTGGCCTATTTCCAGAAACGGCGATCCCGGATCGAGCAATCGCTCCACCCGGTCGCGCGGCAACAGCTTGCCGCGCCCCGCATGCCGCTCCCGCGCCGCCGCACTCCCGCCCAGCGCCGCGCGCGCCACATCGCCGCGCAGCCGCTCGACCAGCGCCCGGTTATGAGCCGCGTTCGCGCGAAACCCCTCGGTCTCGGGCGACAGCGCGGATGTCAGGACCGGTGCGCTCACTGCATCACCTTCGGCGGCGCCCCGATCAGTTCGCGACCGATCAGCATCCGCCGGATTTCGTTCGTACCCGCCCCGATATCGAGCAGCTTGGCGTCGCGCATATAACGCTCGACCGGCCAGTCCTTCGTGTAGCCCGCCCCGCCCAGCGCCTGGATCGACTCCAGCGACACCTTCACCGCGTTCTCGCTCGCCAGCAGGATCGCGCCCGCCGCGTCGAACCGCGTCGTGCGCCCCGCATCACAGCTCCGCGCGACCGCATAAACATAGGCCCGCGCCGAATTGAGCGCGACATACATGTCGGCCACCTTCGCCTGGATCAGCTGGAACTGGCCGATCGCCTGCCCGAACTGCTGCCGCTCGCGCACATAGGGGATCACCACGTCGAGGCACGCCTGCATGATGCCCAGCTGGATCCCGGCCAGCACCGCGCGTTCGTAATCGAGGCCCGACATCAGCACGCCGACGCCGCCATTCTCCGGCCCCATCACCGCGTCGGCCGGCACCTCGCAGCCGTTGAACACCAGCTCCGCGGTCGGCGATCCGCGCATGCCCATCTTATCGATCTTCTGCCCGATGCTGAAGCCCGGCATGTCGCGTTCGATCAGGAACGCGGTGATCCCGCGGCTCCCCTCGCCCGTCTTGGCGTAGACGACCAGCGTGTCGGCATAGGCCGCGTTGGTGATCCAGAACTTCGTCCCGTCCAGCACGTATCCCGCGTCGGTCTTCCGCGCGCGCAGCTTCATCGACACCACGTCGGACCCGGCCGCGACCTCCGACATGGCCAGGCTCCCGACATGCTCGCCGGAAATCAGCTTGGGCAGATACTTCGCCTTCTGCGCCGCATTGCCCCACCGGCTGATCTGGTTGACGCACAGATTGCTGTGCGCACCGTAACTGAGCCCCACCGACGCCGACGCGCGGGAAACCTCCTCCACCGCGACGACATGCTCAAGATAACCGAGCCCCAGCCCGCCATCGGCCTCGCTCACCGTGATGCCGTGCAGGCCGAGCGCGCCCATGGCGGGCCACAGCTCGCGCGGGAACCAGTCGTCCGCGTCGATCCGCGCGGCCAGCGGCGCGATTTGTTGGGCCGCGAAACGCTGCGTCGTCTCGCGGATCATGTCCGCGGTCTCGCCCAGCGCGAAATCGAAATCAGGTGCCATGCGGCCTCTCCGGTGTATCTGTTTTCCGGTCCGTACCACTTCGCGGACGCGCGCAGAAATTGAAACCGCGCGATGCATGGCATAGGGCCGGTCTATGATCGATCGCTACCTGCTGCGCTATTTCCTGGCGGTGATCGACCAGGGCAACTTCACCCGCGCGGCACAGCATGTCCGCGTGTCGCAACCTACATTGTCGGTCGGCATCGCCAAGCTGGAGGCGCTCCTCGGCAGCCCACTGTTTCACCGTACCAACCGCCGGGTCGAGGTTACCGCCGCCGGCACACGCTTCGCCGTCCACGCCCGGCGGATCGAGGCGGAGTTCGCCGCCGCCGAACGCTCCGTCCGCGAAACGGAGAGCGGGCGGCACATCCGCCTCGGCATCGTCCCGACCTTGCCCTCCCATTGGATCGAACGCGCGCTGCGGGCGGTCCACGACGCCGGCTGCACCGACCGCCTCGAAATCCGCGAAGGCCGCGCGCGCGACCTCCGCCCCCGTCTCGACCGCGGCGCGCTCGATGCGGTGCTGTGCGACGTCGGCGACGGCCCGCCTGCCCTGTTCGATGAAGGCTATGCCGTCGCAATGGCCGTCGACCATCCCCTCGCCGACCGGACCATGATCGACGCGCAGGACATCGCCGCCGAACCGATGATCGTCCGCCGCCACTGCGAGGCACTGGCCGACGTCAGCCGCTTCTTCACCCGCCGCGGCGTCCGCCCGTTCATGGCCGCCCGCACGACCAGTGACGACCGCGCAGTCGCCTATGTCCGCGCCGGCCTCGGCATGACGGTCATGCCGCGCTGCTTCGCCGACGACGGGATCGCGATGGTCGCGCTCGCCGGCTTCGACGTGCGGCGGCGGATCGGCTTCGTCGTCGCCCCCGCCTCCGCCGCCCGCCTCGCCGACAGCATGGGCTACGACCTGTTCCAGCAAGCGATCCGCGACGCCGCCTGATCGCGCGGCACTGAATTGCGCGACGACGCGTTACCCGACGCTGCTCACCTCGCGCATCATCGGAAACCGCCCATGCATATCGACCTCACCGGCAAAACGGCCATTGTCACCGGATCGACCGAGGGGATCGGCTACGCCATCGCCGCCGGTCTGCGCAACGCGGGCGCCAGCGTCGTCATCAACGGCCGCACGTTGCAGAAGGTTGATGCGGCGGTCGCACGGCTCGGCTCCGACGTCCGCGGTGTCGCGGCTGATCTTGCAACCGTCGATGGCCATGACCGGCTGGTGAAGGCGATCCCCGCCGCCGACATCGTCGTCAGCAACCTGGGCATCTTCCAGCCCGCCGACTTCTTCGACACCGACGATGCGACCTGGGATCGCCACTGGCAGGTCAACGTCATGGCCGGCGTGCGGCTGGCGCGCGCCTATCTGCCCGGTATGGAGGCCAAGGGCTGGGGCCGCTTCATCATGCTCGCCTCCGAATCGGCGTTCAACATCCCGGTCGAGATGATCCACTACGGCGTCAGCAAGACCGCCGACGTGGCGCTCGCCCGCGGTTTGGCCAAGCGCATGGCCGGCACCGGCGTCACCGTGAACGCGGTCCTGCCCGGCCCGACGCTGTCCGAAGGGGTCGAGGCGATGCTCGAGACCGAGCGCGCCCGCACCAACCGCCCGATCGCCGACGTTGCGGCCGAGTTCGTCACCAGCAATCGCCCGACCTCGATCATCCAGCGCGCCGCGACGGTCGAGGAGGTCGCCAACATGATCGTCTACGTCGCGTCGGAACAGGCGTCGGCCACCACCGGTGCCGCGCTCCGCGTCGACGGCGGCGTCATCGACACGTTGATGTAGGACGGAAGCTAGTTGACAATGCCTCGCATTAGCGGCCTAGGAGAGTCTCCGCCGTCCTGATCGGGGTCATCGTCATTCCACCCGCCGCCGCTCGCCCCGTCCCGAACCGCAAATGGCGCGGCTGGTGGCTGAAACAGCTGCACAACTGGCACTGGGTCAGTGCTGCCGTGTCGCTCGTGGCGATGCTGATCTTCTCGATCACCGGCATCACGCTGAACCACGCCGGTTCGATCGCGGCCGAGCCGGTCGTCATGAACAGGACCGGCCAGTTGTCCGCATCGCTCCTGCCCAGAACCCCCGCCGCAGACACCCCGCTATCGCCAGAGGTTGCCGCCGCAGTCGAACGAGCGGTCGGGCTCGATCCCGCCGCGCGCCCGGCCGAGTGGTCCGACAGCGAAGTCTATGTCGCCATGCCGCGCCCCGGCGGCGACGCCTGGGTCAGCATCGATCGCGCCACCGGCCGGATCACCGCGGAGACCACCGACCGCGGCTGGGTCTCCTACCTCAACGACCTCCACAAGGGCCGCAACGCCGGCGCCGCGTGGTTCTGGTTCATCGACATCTTCGCCGCGGCCTGCATCCTGTTCACGCTGACCGGCCTGCTGCTGCTGCAATTCCACGCGCGCCGCCGGCCCATGACGTGGCCCATCGTTGCCGCCGGCCTCGCCATTCCGATCATCATTGCCGTCCTGTTCGTCCACTAAAGGGGGTCCCGTCATGCGCTCGTCCTATCTGCTGCTCGCGGGCGTCATCGCCGCACCCGCCACCGCCGGCACCGTCACGGTCACCATCCCGCGCCTGCCGGTCGCCGAATATCATCGGCCCTATGTCGCGATCTGGCTGGAACCGGCGGGCGGCGGCGCGGCGCGGACGCTGGCGGTCTGGTACGACGTCAAGAAGGGCGGCAAGGAACCCGGCACCAAATGGCTGTCTGACATGCGCGCCTGGTGGCGCAAGGGCGGCCGCAGCCTCGCGCTCCCCGCCAACGGCATCAGCGGCGCCACTCGCGCGCCCGGCCAATACAGCGTTGCCTTGCCCTCGGACCTCCGCTCCGGCGCCTACGTCCTGAATGTCGAGGCCGCGCGCGAAACCGGCGGCCGCGAGCTGGTCACCGTGCCGCTCACCGTCCCGAACGGAACCGCCCGCGCCACCGGCAAGACCGAACTCGGCGCCGTCACGCTCGCCGCCCGCTGAGGATCATGACCATGACGAACTTCAAGCACCGCCTGATCGCCGCCGCCGCGTTGCTGGTGCTCCCCGCGGCCGGCTCCGCGCACCGCATGTGGCTGCTCCCCTCCGCGACGGTCTTCTCCGGCACCGACAGCTGGGTGACCGTCGACGCTGCGGTCTCCAACGACCTGTTCTTCTTCGATCACCAGCCTGGTCGGCTCGAATCGATCAAGGTCTGGCAACCCGACGGCACCGCCGGCCAGCTTCAGAACGGTGCCACCGGCCGCTACCGCTCGGTCTTCGACGTCCAGCTCGATAAGCCCGGCACCTGGAAGATCGGGTCCGAGAACAGCGGCGTCGGCGGCAGCTTCAAGGTGGACGGTGTCGAGAAACGCATCGGCCGCCGCGGCCCGCCGCAACCCGGCGCCCCCGCCCCGCTGACGGTCGCAGACATCCCCGCCAACGCGACCGACGTGAAACTCACCGAATCCGCCGGCCGCAACGAGATCTTCGTCACCGCCGGCGCGCCCACCACCACGGTTTTCCGCACCACCGGCAAGGGCCTCGAACTCAGCCCCATCACCCACCCGGACGAACTGGTCGCGGGCGAGGCGGCCCGCTTCCGCTTCCTCGTGGACGGCAAGCCCGCGGCGGGCCTGAAGGTCATCGTCATCCCCGGCGGCAAGCGCTACCGCGACGCCGAGAACGGCATGGACCTCACCACCGGCGCGGACGGCGTCCTGTCCGTGACGTGGCCGACCGCCGGCATGTACTGGCTCAATGCGACCCTGACCGACGCGAAGACGATCGTCCCAAGCGCCACCGAGCGCCGCCTGTCCTACACCACCACGCTGGAAGTGCTGACGCCCTGACCCCCATGCGCATCGCGCTGACCTCCCGGATTGCACCGGACGCCTTCGCCCGCCGCAATCCGTCGCTGCCCATCGTCACGCTCCAGGGCGAGACGATGGGCACGGTCTGGCGCGTCCTGTTCGCCTGCCCCCGCACGACAGACCCGCGGACGATTGAACGCGCGATTACCACGCGCCTCGCCGGCCTAGTCGCCGAGATGAGCCACTGGGACCAGACCTCGCTCCTCTCGGAATTCAACCAAGCCCCCGCCGGCTACCAGCTGTCACTCCCGCCTGACTTCGCTCGCGTCGTCGCGACGGCACTGACGATCGCCGAGGCGAGTGATGGCGCCTACGACCCCACGATCGGCCGCCTTGTCGACCTCTGGGGCTACGGCCCGCCCGGCCCGATGCCCACTCCCGACGCCCAACACGTCGCGACCGTCCACGACGCCGCGGGCTGGCAGAAACTCCAGTTCGAACCCGGCACCCGCCGCATCCGCCAGCCCGGCGGCCTCGCGCTAGACCTGTCCGGGATCGCCAAGGGCGACGCGGTCGACGCCGTCGCAGAGCTGCTCGCCACCCAAGGCATCCTCGACTGCCTCGTCGAGATCGGCGGAGAACTTACCGGCCGCGGCATCCGCCCCGACGGCGACCCCTGGTGGGTCGACCTCGAAACCCCGCCCGGCACGACGATCGCCCCGCTCCGCCTCGCGCTCCACGACCTCGCCGTCGCCACCTCCGGCAACGCCATCCGCGGCGACCACACGCTCGACCCGCGCACCGGCCATCCAGTGAAAAACGGCGTCGTCTCCGCAACCGTCATCCACCCCCGCGCCGGCAACGCCGACGCTTGGGCGACTGCGTTGACCGTCATGGGAGGGAAGGCCGGAATGACGCTGGCGACGGAACACGACTTGGCCGCACGGATCGTCGAACAACATGCCGGTATCACCATCGAACATCTAAGCCCGGCGCTCGCCGCAATGATGGAGGACTAACCCGCCCGGTCTTGCGGGGCTTATCTAGACAAGATCGACCTACAGCGTTCTCGGCCACCCGTTCGCAAGGTTCGCCTAACATCATCGAGATGTGGACGAACCCGAGAGCGTTCCCCCGCGCAGTGGATTAACCGTCGATCCGCCTCAGGGACCAGAACATCACGCGCAAGACCCGCGAGCCGGCTTAATTCCGGGATCCCGCGGGGCCAGCGAACATCACTGCGGGGGCGTAGGCACAGGCGTCGTAGATGGTGCCGGCTCCGTCGTTGGCACAGCGGCCGCGGCAGCAGGCGGAGCCGCCACCGGCGCCACGGCCGACGGCACGAACGGCGCGCCCAGCGTGGCGCTTACGATCTTCGACGGGTTCGCCGGCGGCTCGCCCTTCTCGATGCGGTCGACAAACTCCATTCCCGACACCACCCGCCCGATCGCGGTATAGTTGCCGTCGAGGCCAAGGTTCGGGGCCAGCATAATGAAGAACTGGCTGTTCGCACTGTTGGGCTGCTGGCTGCGCGCCATCGACACTTCGCCGCGCACATGCGGCATGTCGTTGAACTCCGCTTTCAGGTCCGGCAGCGGCGAACCGCCCGTGCCGTCGCCCTTCGGATCGCCGCCCTGTGCCATGAACCCGTCGATCACGCGGTGGAACGGTAGCCCGTTATAGAAACCCTGCTGTGCCAGCGTCTTGACCCGCGCCACATTCTCCGGCGCTTTGTCCGGCCGCAGCTGGATCACCACGCGCCCGCCGGTCGACAGGTCGAGGTTCAGCGTGTTCTCCGCGGTCAGCGCCGGCGGCAGGAACGCCTCCACCGGCGTCGCCTGCAACGTCTTCGGCAACGGCTTGGGCTCGGTCGCCTCGGTCGGTTCGGACTGCGCCTGTGCCAGCGCGCCGGCCGAACACAGCAGGCCGGCCATCGCGGCGAGAAGGAAGCTGTTGCGCATCGTCATTCCGTATCCCGAAAAATTCGGCCGTGCGCTACCCGCGCGCGGCTGTCCAAAGCCTGAATGTCAGCGGCCCTTGCGACCGATCGTCTCGACCCGGTCACGGATCTCGGCGATCACCGCACGCGGCACGAACTTCGTCACGTCGCCGCCGTAGAACGCGATTTCCTTCACCAGCCGCGACGCGATCGGCTGCAACGCCACGTCCGCCATCAGGAAAACGGTCTCGACGCGGTTGTTCAGCTGCTGGTTCATGCCCGCCATCTGATACTCATACTCGAAATCGGCGACCGCGCGCAGCCCGCGGACGATGATGCTCGCGCCCATCGATTCCGCGAAATCCATCAGCAGCGAATCGAATGCCACGACGTCGATGTCGCCGCCGATCGTCGCCACTTCGCGCCGCACGGTGGCCAGCCGCTCCTCGACCGTGAACATCGGCGACTTGGACGGGTTCGTCGTCACCCCCACCACGAACCGGTCGACCAGCTTCGCACCGCGCCGGATGATGTCCATATGACCCAGCGTGATGGGGTCGAACGTCCCGGGATACACGCCGATGCGCTGGCCGCTCACCGGTCGCGCTCCAGCACGAACCGCGCGATCGCACGCAACAGGTCCGCCTCCGCCCCGAACGCGTGCAGATGCTGCACCGCCTGATCGACCAGCATCGCCGCCTGCGCCCGCGCGCGCGCCACGCCCATCAGCGACACGAACGTCGCCTTGCCGGCACTCGCATCCTTGCCGACTGCCTTGCCCACCGCCGCCGCATCGCCCTCCGCATCGAGCAGGTCGTCGACGATCTGGAACGCCAGCCCGATGTCGTGCGCGTAACCACGCAGGCCGGTCCGACCCTCCGGCCGCACCCGCCCCATGATCGCGCCCGCCTCCAGGCAGAACCCGATCAGCGCGCCGGTCTTTAGCTGCTGCAACCGCGTCACCGCAGCCAGGTCGAATGTGTCGCCCGCGGTCTCGGCCGCCAGGTCCATCATCTGCCCGCCCGCCATGCCGATCGGCCCGCTCGCCCGCGCCAGTTCGGCGATCAGCTCGACCTGCACATAGGGGTCGGGGTGCGTCGCCGGATCGGCCAGCACCTCGAACGCCAGCGCGTGAAGCGAATCGCCCGCCAGCACCGCAGTCGCCTCGTCGAACGCGCGGTGCACCGTGGGCTTGCCGCGCCGCATATCGTCATCGTCCATGCACGGCATGTCGTCATGGATCAGCGAATAGACGTGGATGCACTCGATCGCCGCGCCGACCCGGATCGCCCGCTCCCGATCGACATTGAACAGCGCACAGGCCGCCGACACCAGCAACGGCCGCAACCGCTTGCCGCCGCCGATCGCCGCATGCCGCATCGCCCGATACAGCTGCGCCCGCCCGTCGTCCGGCACCGCGAGCAGCGTATCGAAGAACGCGTCGATCTCACCCGAAACGCGCGCGAACGCGGCCGGCAGGATCGCGTCGTCATTCATGGTCTCAATCGCCATCGAACGGCGCCGTTCCCGTCGCCTTGCCGTCCGCGCCGGCCACGATCCGTTCGATCCGGGCCTGCGCCGATTGCAGCCGCGCCTCGCACTGCTGCTTCAACGCGTCGCCCTCGCCGTAAAGCTTGATCGATTCGTCCAGGGACGCCTCGCCGCCCTCCAGACGCTGCACGATCGCTTCCAGCCGCTTCAATGCGTCCTCGAACGAAAGGTCGCCGATGCTGTCCGTCTGTTCCGCCATCCCGGTCGTATTGGCGATGGGCGGCACGGGGTCAAGCGGGCTTGCTCCGCCAAGCGGGCGGGCATAGGGCGCAGACCATGTCCGATCCCGCCGCCCCCCGCCCCCGCATCACGCTGGTCGTCGCGCGCGCCACCAACGGCGTGATCGGTCGCGACGGCGGGTTGCCCTGGCGCCTGCCCGCCGACCTCGCTCATTTCAAGGCCATCACCGCCGGCGCACCGATGATCATGGGCCGCCGTACGTTCGACAGCCTGCCCGGCCTGCTGCCCGGCCGCCGCCACATCGTGCTGACCCGCGACCGCACCTGGTCCGCCGCCGGTGCCGAACCGGTCGCGACCGTCGCCGAAGCGCTCGCCACGGCGGGCGATACACCATCCGTCATCGGCGGCGCCGAGATCTACACATTGTTCGAACCGCTCGCCGACCGGATCGAACTGACCCACGTCCACGCCGAGCCGACCGGCGACACCTCCCTGCCGCTCCCCGACCCAGCCGTCTGGCAGGAAGCCACGCGAACCGACCACCCCGCGGACGGCACCCGTCCGGCCTACAGCTTCGCCCGCTACCTGCGCCGCGCGTAACCGCCACACGCCGCACCATTGTCGCCGCCGCCCGCGCTACCTATAGCCCGGCGTCATGCAGAGGCTGACCACCAACGAACCCATTCCCGCCCCCTATCGCGGCGGCGTCGTTGCGCTCGGCAATTTCGACGGGTTCCATCTTGGCCACCAGGCGGTCGTCGCCCGGGCGCGCGCCATCGCCACGGCGGAGGGTCGCCCGCTGATCGTCGCCACCTTCGATCCGCACCCCGTCCGCTATTTCCGCCCCGACGCCGAACCGTTCCGCCTCACCACGCTGGAACAGCGCCAGCGCCTGTTCGCGGCGGCCGGGGCGGACGCGATGCTGGTGTTCGGGTTCGACGCCGCGCTCGCCGCCGTCACGGCGCAGGACTTCATCGCCGACTGGTTGCGCGACCGCGTCGGCGCGGCGTGCATCGTCACCGGGGCCGACTTCACCTTCGGCGCGGGCCGTTCGGGCGATGCCACCATCCTCGCCGAACGCGCCACCGCCGCCGGCCTGCGCAGCGAGGCGGTCGGCCCGATCGCCGACGCCGACGGCCCGATCTCGTCCAGCCGCATCCGCGGCGCCCTCCGCGCCGGCCGTCCGGAAGAGGCCGCGCGCCTGCTCACCCGCCCCTACGCGATCCAGGGCGTCGTCCAGCACGGCGACAAGGTCGGCCGCACGATCGGCTACCCGACCGCCAACCTCGACATGGGCAAATATCTCCGCCCCGCCTACGGTATCTACGCGGTCCGCGGCCACCTGCCCGACGGCCGCACGCTCGACGGCGTCGCCAACCTCGGCATCCGGCCCCAGTTCACGCCGCCCAAGGAACTGCTCGAACCGCATTTCTTCGATTTCGACGGCGACCTCTACGGCCAGACGATCGAGATCGACCTCATCGCCCACCTCCGCCCGGAAGCGAAGTTCGACGACCTCCCCACGCTCATCGCCCAGATGGACCGCGACAGCGCGAAGGCGAAAGCGATCCTGGCCTCTAACTGACCGTACCCCCGCGGACGCGGGGGTCCAGCTAAGTCCAGGACGCAGCGCTTAGAAGAAGACGGGATCCCCCCACACGGGGATACCGAAGCGCGAAACGATCGAGACCAGCGAAACACGCCTGTTCCCCCCCGCCCCACCCTGCGCTAAGGCCGCAGGCGATGACCGACACCCAAGATACGCCCGCGCAGGACTGGCGCGCCACCGTCTTCCTGCCGAAGACCGATTTCCCGATGAAGGCCGGCCTTGCCGCCAAGGAGCCGGCGATCCTGCAACGCTGGGCCGACGCCGACCTTTACGGACAGCTCCGCAAGGCGCGCGAAGGCGCCGAGCGCTTCATCCTGCATGACGGCCCGCCCTACGCTAATGGCGACATCCACATGGGCCATGCGATGAACAAGATCCTGAAGGACATCATCGTCCGGTCGCAGTCGCTGCTCGGCAAGGACGCGCCCTACGTGCCTGGCTGGGATTGCCACGGCCTGCCGATCGAATGGAAGGTCGAGGAACAGTATCGCAAGAAGAAGCTGAACAAGGACGAGGTCGACCCCGTCCTGTTCCGCGCCGAATGCCGCGCCTATGCCGAAACCTGGGTCGATGTGCAGCGCACGCAGTTCCAGCGGCTCGGCGTCATGGGCGACTGGGCCGACCCGTACCTCACCATGAAGTACGAGGCCGAAGCCACGATCGTCGCCGAACTCCTCAAGTTCGCCGAAACCGGCCAACTCTACCGCGGCGCCAAGCCCGTCATGTGGAGCCCCGTCGAAAAAACCGCCCTCGCCGAGGCCGAGGTCGAATATGAAGACATCGTCTCCACCCAGATCGACGTCGCATTCGAAATCGTCGAGAGCCCGATCAAGGAGCTGATCGGTGCGCACGCGGTCATCTGGACGACAACGCCCTGGACGATCCCGGTCAACCAGGCTTTGGCTTACGGGCCGGAGGTTGAGTACGCTCTTATAAACGATAACGGGCGCTGGCTGCTGGTCGCGGCAGACCCTGCCTTGTTAGAAAGTTTCGCGAAACGGATGGTCTCATCCGGGACAGGAACTGAAGACTATTGGCGGATGTGTTTTCTGGATCAGCCAATGATCCTTAAGGGCTCCGACCTAGCCGGCACCACCGTCCGCCACCCGATGCACACGCTCGGCGGTTTTTTTGCCAAGCCGCGCCCGATGCTGCCCGGCGACTTCGTCACGACCGACGCCGGCACGGGCCTCGTCCACATGTCGCCCGACCACGGCGAGGACGATTTCGACCTCTGCAAGGCGCACGGCATTGACCCGGTCTTCGCGGTCGAGGGCGACGGCAAGTATCGCGCCGACTGGGGCTGGCTGGGCGGCGAAGGCTCGGTCATCAACCCGAAGTTCAACGCCCCCGACGGCCCGATCTGCACCGCGCTGCGCGAAACCGGTGCGCTCCTCGCCGCCTCCGCGGACTATAAGCACAGCTACCCGCACAGCTGGCGCAGCAACGCCAAACTGATCTTCCGCGCCACCCCCCAGTGGTTCATCCCGATGGATGCCGCGACCGGAACGCAGCAGAGCCCTCCCCCCACCGGGGAGGAGGGCGCGTCCGCAACCAACGGTGCAACCCTGCGCGAAACCGCGCTCGACGCAATCGAACGCACGCGTTGGGTGCCCGAGAAGTCGCGCAACCGCATCCACGCGATGGTCGCCGGCCGGCCCGACTGGGTGATCAGCCGCCAGCGCGCCTGGGGCGTGCCGATCGCGCTCTATGTCGATCGCAGGACCGGCGACTATCTCCGCGACCCCGCCGTCAACGCGCGCATCGTTACGGCGGTGACGGAACGCGGCGCCGACGCATGGTACACAACCGACCATCAGGCGCTGCTCGGCGACGCCTACGACGCGGCCAACTACGAACCGGTGAAGGACATCCTCGACGTCTGGTTCGACAGCGGCAGCACGCACGCCTTCGTGATCGAGGCGCGCTACGGCCTCGGCACGCGCGCGAACCTGTATGTCGAGGGGTCCGACCAGCATCGCGGCTGGTTCCAGTCCTCGTTGCTCGAATCGTGCGGCACCCGCGGCCGCGCGCCCTACGACGCGGTCCTGACCCACGGCTTCGCGCTCGACGGACAGGGGCGCAAGATGTCCAAGTCGGTCGGCAACGTCGTCGATCCGCTCAAGATCATCGGTGAATCCGGCGCGGACATCCTGCGCCTCTGGGTCGCCAGCACCGACTATTTCGAGGATGTCCGGATCGGCAAGGAGGTGCTGTCCGGCACGTCCGACGCCTATCGCAAGCTGCGCAACACGTTCCGCTACCTCCTCGGCGCGCTGGAAGGGTTCACCGAGGAGGAACGCGTTGCGCCGGAGGATATGCCGGACCTCGAACGCTACATCCTCGACCGGCTGCTCGACGTCGATCGCACGCTCCGCGCCGCGACCGATGCGTTCGAATATAACCGCTACGCCCGCACGCTGACCGATTTCGCAAACAACGACCTGTCGCAGCTGTTCTTCGATATCCGCAAGGACAGCCTGTACTGCGACGCGGCCGACAGCCCGAAGCGCCGCGCCTACCGCACCGTGCTCGACATCCTGTTCCACGCGCTCGTCCGCTACGCCGCCCCCATCCTCTGCTTCACCGCGGAGGAAGTGTGGGGCACGCGCTACCCGGACGGCGGCTCGGTCCACCTGCTCACCTGGCCGATCCTCGACCCCGTCTGGGGCGAAGGCGTCGACCGGGCCGAGTGGGAAAAGGTCATGGCGCTCCGCCTCGTCGTCAACGCCGAGATCGAACCCAAGCGCCGCGCCAAGGAGCTGGGATCCAGCAACGAAGCGCGCGTCACGATCGGCTACCCCGACGAACTCGACCGCCCACGCGCCACGACCGCCGAACTGGCCGAGCTGCTGATCGTGTCCAACGTCGGCTTCGAACACACGGTCCACGGCCCGACCGTCATCGTCCACCGCAGCGAAGACGCCAAATGCGGCCGCTGCTGGCGCCTGCTCCCGGAGGTCACGACCGACGGCGACCTCTGCGACCGCTGCACCGAAGTGGTCGGCGCGTAATGGCGTGCTCAGTCGGGCCGGGCCTCAACCCCACGCGTCACGCCCCCCAACTCCGTTTGGTTCGAGCGAGTGTCGAGCGAAGCCGAGACGCGGAGTCGAGAACCCCGCGCGAAGTTCTCGACATGCTCGAACCGAACGGTGTTACGGTTCGGGGGCCAGTCCAGTGACCCGCCCCCGCCCGCTCGGCTACGCGATCGCAATCGCCGTGTTCCTCATCGACCAATTGTCGAAATGGTACGTCGTCGACACGCTCCGCCTCCCCGAGCAGCTCCAGATCCGTCTCCTGCCGTTCTTCGACCTGACCTGGGTCCGCAACTTCGGCGTTTCGATGGGTCTGCTCACCGCCAGCACCGACACCGCGCGCTGGCTGCTCGTCGGGCTGACCGGCGTGATCGCCACCGGTGTCGCGGTCTGGCTCTGGCGCGAACGCAAGACGCCCGATATGGTGGCGCTCGGGCTTGTCCTTGGGGGGGCGCTCGGGAATATCCTCGATCGGGTCCGGCTGGGCTATGTCGCGGATTTTCTGGACCTGCATTTCGGGGACTGGCATCCCTTTCTGGTCTTCAATGTCGCCGACGCCGCCATTACCATCGGCGTCCTGTTGCTGCTGCTCCGCGCCTTCCTGACGCGCGACGGGGCCGATCGTTCGGAGAATGTGCATGCGTAAGTCGATCGTTGCGGGCTCCGCGCTCGCCCTGCTGGTCCTCTCGGCCTGCGGTGGCAACAACAAGGGCGGCGTGTTCGCCGGCCGCTCCGGCCCGGACGAATTCGCCGTCGCCCGCCGCGCGCCGCTGGTCGTGCCGCCCGATTTCGCACTCACCCCGCCCAAGCCCGGCGCCCCCCGCCCGCAGGAAGCCGACAGCAGCACGCAGGCGCTGACCGCGATGTTCGGTGGCCAGGCCGCGCGCAGCGCCGGTGAAGCCGGCCTGATCGGGTCCGCGGGTCGCGCGGGCGATGCCGGCATCCGCTCCGAAACCGACGGCAACACCACCGTCGTCGACAAGGGCGCCGTCACCCGCGACATCCTCGCCGCCCCCGTCGGTGCCGGCGCCGACGCCGCGGCAACCAGCGGCACGCCAGCCGCCACCCCCACGCCGGCAACGCCGACCCCGAACTGATCCTCACCGATCGCGAACATGAAAAACCCCCGTGGCTCACCGCCGCGGGGGTTTTTCGTTGGGGGAAAGTCTAGCTACCCCCAAACCGTCATCCCGTCGAAAGCCGGGATCTCCCTTCGGTCGGGAACGCCCGCGTCACCAGATGCAGGCGTCGCCCTCAAAACCGGAGGACGACGCCGTCACACTCAGAACGCAGCCGTCACCGCAAACACGACCTTGCCGTTGGCGATCGACCCGGTGCCGTCCTGCCCCTTCGAGAAGCTCGGCTGGATCCGCTGCGCGCCGAACGAACCGAAGCTGATGTCGGTATCGACATAGGACACGCCGAACGTCAGATTCTTGTACGTCGTGTCCGCGCCGATCATCCAGTCCCAGTAGGTCCCGGTCGGCGCAACGCTCGTCCCGTTCGGCCCGAGCCCCGGATTGCCGTCGGAATAACCGATATGCGTTTTCAGGCTGACCGGCGTGCCGGGCAGCGCGGCCAGCGCGTCACCCGAGAGATAGAGGTTATCGTTCTTCTTGCCCGGCCGATCCGGCGTGCCGGCGACGTAGAGTTCGCCGGTGCTGTACCAGCGCCCCAGTGCTTCCTGCTTCGGCGCATAGGCGACGCCGGCGGTCAGCGTGACCGGCCCGACCACGCCCGACAGCTTCACATAAGGTTCGGCGAAGTCCGTCTTGCTCGCCCCGCCCGGGTACATGTACCACAGCAGTCCGACGTCAAGCGTGCCCGAGCCGACCTTCGCCTTGTAGCCGCCGTACAGGTCGAGTTCCATGTTGGACCCGCCGAACGTGCCCCAGCCGGACAGGTTCGACCCCCAGGTGCCGACGTAGAAGCCGCTCTCATGCGTGACGGTCAGGCCGGCCTGCACCGCCATGTCCTCGTCGGACTGCGACACGCCGCGGAACCGGTAGTCGGAAACGAGGCCCGCCGATCCGCTGATCGTGATCGGGCTGGGCGCCGCATCCTGCGCGAACGCAGGGGTGGCAACGGCCAGAAGCGCGGCCGGCAGCAGGATATGGAACGGTTGCATGGCGAAAGCCCCTTATGCGGAAAATAGCTCGTTCCACTGCGTATCGCAGCGTCGATCCTCTCTCCTTGCGGGGGGCGACGGGCCGGCGATGCCATGTATGTCCGCGATATCGCCGCACCGCACAATGACGAATTTGCGACAGCGGGTAAGTTCGGGGGCTGATTGTTGCACATAAATCACGCCACGTGATATTATCGTGCTTCTCCAACACCATCAGTTCCCCGACGCAGGCCGGGACCTAGGCGAGATCTCGCCTTACCGCGACCCAACAACCGCATCGAACCGACGCAGCCCGGCCGCGAGATCCGCGATCAGGTCATCCGGATCCTCCAACCCGATATGCAACCGCACCATCGGCCCCGCCGCCGCCCATTCCGTCGCGGTCCGCAACCCCGCCGGATCGACCGGGATCGCCAGGCTTTCATACCCGCCCCAGCTATAGCCGATCCCGAAATGCACCAGCCCGTCGATCAGCGCCGTCCGCGCCGCATCGTCGCCGCCCGCCAGCACGAACCCGAACAACCCCGACGCCCCACTGAAATCGCGCGCCCAAATCTCATGCCCCGGACACCCCGGCATCGCCGGATGGATCACCCGCGCGACCTGCGGCTGATCCGCCAGCCAGCGCGCGACCGCCAACCCACCCGCCTCATGCTGCCGCATCCGCACAGCCAAGGTACGCAGCCCGCGGCTCCCGAGGAATGCATCGTCCGGCGCGACATGGATGCCGTAGGCATGAACCAGATCGCGCAACCGCTTGAACCGCCCCGGCCCTGCCGTCACCGACCCCAGCATCGCATCCGAATGCCCGACGATATATTTGGTGCAGGCCAGCACGGTGAGGTCGACCCCATGCTCGATCGCCCGGAACAGCAAAGGCGTCGCCCAGGTGTTGTCCAACACCGTCGCCACCCCCCGCGCCCGCGCTACCGCGCAGATCGCCGGCACGTCCTGCACCTCGAACGTCAGGCTTCCCGGGCTCTCCATCAGGATCGCCGCGGTCCGCTCGCCGATCAGATCCGCGATCCCCGCGCCGATCATCGGATCGTAGAACCGCGTCGTCACGCCCATCGGGGCCAGCACCGTCCGGCAGAACGCTCGCGTCGGCTCATAGGCGCTGTCCACCACCAGCAACTCGTCGCCCGGCTTCAGCACCGACAGGAGCGCCCCCGCCACCGCCGCCACGCCGGACGGGTACAGCATCGTCCCTTCCGCCCCCGGCTCCAGCGCGGTCAGCGCCTCGGCCAGCGCCCACTGCGTCGGCGTGCCCCGCCGTCCATAATACAGCCCGTCATTCGGCCGCGTGGACGCCGCACGCAGATCGGCCACGCTGTTGAACAGCACGGTCGAGGCACGCCACACCGCCGGGTTGACGATCCCCTGCGTCCACTCCGCCCGTCGCCCGCCCTCGACAAGCTGCGTCTGCGCCCCGACCGGGCGCGTAGGGTCGGCGGGGGCGCTCAGAACACGGCCTTCGGCGTCGTCGGGTCCGCACCCCATTCGCTCCAGCTCCCGTCGTACAACGCCACCTGACGCGCCCCGAGCAGATGCGCCCCGAACAGCAGCACCGCCGCGGTCACCCCAGACCCGCACGTCGTCACGATTGGCCGCGCCAGATCGACCCCCGCCTCGTCGAACACAGCCTGCAACGCGTCCCCACGCTTCCACGTCCCGTCCGCCGCGAACAGCCGGTCGTAAGGAATGTTGACGCTCCCCGGAATATGCCCCGACGCCACGCTCGGTCGCGGATCGGCCTCCGCCCCACTGAACCGCGCGGCGGAACGCGCATCGACCACCTGCTCCGCCCCCGACGCCAGATTGTCCGTCATCTGCCCAAGATCGCGCACCGCCGCCTCATCCTGCCGAACACTCAACCGCCCCGGCCCCGACGTCTCGCGCCCGGTCGCCAACGGCCGCCCCTCGGCAACCCATTTCGCCAGCCCACCGTCCAGGATCGCTACGTCGCGCACCCCGAACATCCGCAGCATCCACCACGCCCGCGCCGACGTCCGGTGCGGCGCCGCATCGTACAGCACCACCCGCACACCATCACCGATCCCGAGCGCCCCCATCCGCTCCGCAAACAGCGCGGCGGGCGGCACCATGCCCGGCAGGTCGCTCTCCGGATCGGCGAGCCCGCCCAGGTCCATGAACACCGCCCCGGGAATATGGCCGACCGCATAGTCTGCAGCAGGATCACGCCCCGGATCGGTCGCGAAATAAGTCGCGTCCACGATCCGCAGATCGTCCGCCACCATCGCGTCCGCCAGCCACTCGGTTGATACCAGCGCGTCCATCTGCGTCTTCCCTTGGTTCGAAGCCACCCTAACCCCCGCCCGCCACCCGTTCAATCGCGCGACGACAATGGTATAGTTGGGCTCGGAAAACCGCTAAGGCCGAACGCATGACACCTCTCTATCTTGGCCAGGCCAGCACGCTCCCCGCATCGCCGGAGGAGGCCGCTCTCGACTATGTCCCGAACCCGCGCATTGGATCGCTCTATCTCGTCCGGTTCGCGGTGCCCGAGTTCACCTCGCTCTGCCCGGTCACCGGACAGCCGGATTTCGCGCATCTCGTCATCGACTATGCGCCCGGCGACACGATCGTCGAATCGAAATCGCTCAAGCTGTTCCTCGGCAGCTTCCGCAACCATGCGGGCTTCCACGAGGACGTGACCGTCGGCATCGGCCAGCGGCTGTTCGACGAGATGCACCCGCGCTACCTGCGGATCGGCGGCTACTGGTACCCGCGCGGCGGCATCCCGATCGACGTGTTCTGGCAATCGGGCGCCGTGCCGGAAGGCCTCTGGCTGCCGGATCAGGGCGTCCCCGGCTATCGCGGCCGCGGCTGACGCCCCTGTCGCCGGTCAGATCAGTTTGATCTCGCGGAGCCTCTGCATGAGATAGTCATGCGCGGTGATGCCGTCCGGATACTGGTCGGGCCGCTCCGCACTGATCGTACCGGGCAGCGTGCGGATCATGTAGTCCGGCCGGAAATGCAGGAAGAACGGCATCGAGTAACGCGCGACGCCGCGGCGTTCCGGCGGCGGGTTCATCACGCGGTGCGTCGTCGACCGCAACACGCCGTTGGTCAGCCGCTGCAACATGTCGCCGACATTGACGACCAGCTCCCCCTCGCCGATCGCGACCGACATCCAGTCGCCGTCCTTCTTCTGCAACTGCAACCCGGCCTCCTCGGCGCCCAGCAGCAGCGTGATCGTGTTGATGTCCTCATGCGCGCCCGCCCGGATGCTCGGGCTGTCCGCGCCGATCGGCGGATAGTGGAGCAGTCGCAGCACCGAATTGCCGTCACGCACCGTATCGACGAAGAAGTCCGGATCGAGCTTCAGATACAGCGCGATCGCCGACAGGATCCGTGCCCCTGCCGCATCGAACGCGGCGAAGATCGCCAGCATCGCATCGCGGAAATCGGCGACCTCCGCCGGCCACACGTTCGGCGGCATCTGCGCGCTGAACGGGTGCCCCGCGACCAGCTCGCGCCCGACATGCCAGAATTCCTTCAGGTCGACCGCGGTCGCATCCTTCGCCGTCTCGATCCCGAACGGCGTCAGTCCGCGCGCACCGCCGGTGCCGGGAATATGATACTGCCGCTTCACATCCTCGGGCAGCGCGAAGAACGCCTTCGCCGCCGTCTCCGCCCGCGCGATGATCGCCGCATCGATCCCGTGATCGCGCACGACCGCGAAGCCGTAGGTCTCGAAAGACCGCCCCAGCGCGTCGGCGAAGCCCTGCGGATCGGTGCTGCTGTCGGTCAGCGAAAGCGATGCGATCGCATCGGTGGTGGTCGTCGGTTCGATCTCGGTAATCATCGCGGTCCTGTCCTGCTTTCCTCTCAGATAAGCCATCCCGGCCGAACCACCAACCGGGCGTGATGCCTCATCCCTTGAACAATCCGCCCAGCAACCCGCGGAACAGCTGCGCGCCGAACCGCCCGGCTACCTGCCGCCCGACCGACGACGCCGCGGACCGGGCCGCCGACTGCACCATCTTGTCCACCATCGTCGGCCGCGCCGCTTCGCGTTCCGCCGCAATCCGGGCGCGCTCCTCCGCCTTGGCCTGCGCCGCCTCCGCGCGGGCCGCCGCACGATCAGCGACCTGCGCCAGCCGCGCGTCGTCCTTCTCGCGTGCCGCGTCCAGCTTCGCCTGCGCCGCCTGCTCGCGCGCAGCCGCGGCATCGGCCGCCGCACGCTCGACCGCCGCCTGCGCATCGCCCGCCTTGGCCGCCAGCAGCTCGGCCGCACTTTCGCGGTCGATCGCCTCGTCATACTTCCCGGCATAGGGCGACACCGACACCAGCAGCGCACGTTCCTTGTCCGTCACCGGCCCCAGCCGCGACCCCGGCGGCGCGACCAGCGTGCGCGCGACCGGGCTGGGCGATCCGTCCGGCTGCAACATCGACACCAGCGCCTCGCCGACCTTCAGCTCGGTGATCGCGGTCGCTACATCGACACCGGGGCTCGCCCGGAACGTCTCGGCCGCCGCGCGTACCGCCTTCTGGTCGCGCGCCGTGAACGCGCGCAACGCATGCTGCACGCGGTTGCCCAGCTGCCCCGCCACATCGTCCGGCACGTCGATCGGGTTCTGCGTCACGAAATAGACGCCCACCCCCTTCGACCGGACCAGCCGCACGACCTGCTCGATCGTATCGATCAGCGCCGGCGGGGCGGCATCGAACAGCAGATGCGCCTCGTCGAAGAAGAACACGAGCACCGGCTTGTCCGGATCGCCGATCTCCGGCAGCGTCTCGAACAGTTCGGACAGCAGCCACAGCAGGAACGTCGCGTAAAGCCGCGGACTCGCCATCAGGCTGTCGGCGGCCAGCACGTTGATGTTCCCGCGGCCGTTCTCGTGCACCGCGATGAAGTCGTGGATGTCGAGCGCCGGCTCGCCGAAGAACGCGTCGCCACCCTGCGACTCCAGCTGCAACAACTGCCGCTGGATCGCCCCCACGCTCTGCCGCGTGACGTTCCCGTACTTGGCAGTCAGCTCCGCCGCATTCTCCGCGATATGGGCCAGCATCGCCTGCAGGTCGGCCAGGTCGAGCAACAGCATCCCGCCCTCGTCCGCCACCCGGAACGCAATCGCCAGCACGCCCTCCTGCACCGCGTTCAAGTCCATCAGCCGCGCGAGCAGGATCGGCCCCATCTCCGACACCGTAGTGCGGATCGGATGCCCCTGCTTGCCGAACAGGTCCCAGAACACGACCGGATTGGCGGCATAGGTCCAGTCGGTCAGCCCGATCTCCGCCGCCCGCGCCGCCAGCGTCGCATGCATCGGCGCGGCGGCCGACCCGGCCATCGCGATCCCGCTCAGGTCACCCTTCACGTCGGACACGAACACCGGCACGCCGGCTTGCGAGCACTGCTCGGCGATCGTCTGCAACGTCACGGTCTTGCCGGTGCCCGTCGCCCCGGCGATCAGGCCGTGCCGATTGGCGCGCTTCAGGTTCATCACCTGCCGCACCCCGTCCGCCGTTGCCCCGATCAGGATCTCGCCGTCCGCCATCGCTTGCCCTCCTCATGCAAACACCCCCTCTCCGGTTGGAAAGGGGGTGCTCGTCGTTCGTCCGGTTCTAGGACCGGTTTACTTCTTCGCCAGTTCCACGCCCAGATAACGCGGCGGCGTCGCCTGACGCTGGACCAGCATCAGCACACTCGGCCGACCGGCAGCCTTGGCGGCATTCACTGCGGCGATCACCTCCTGGATGGTCGTCGTCGGCTTCTGGTTGATCGACAGGATCACGTCACCGCGTGCCAGCCCCTGCGATGCCGCGTTGCTCGACGGATCGACCGCGGAGATCACCACACCGCGCACTCCGGTCGGCAGCCCGATCGAACGCCCGATCTCGGGCGTCAGCGCCTGCAGGCTGAGGCCGAGCGAGGCGCGCGTCGGCTGTGCCTGCGGCGTCGCCGGATCGGCATCATCGTCGTCGTTCAGCCCCTGACCCGAACCGGCCGCGGCCAACTGGTCCTCGGGCGGACGCTCGCCGATCACTGCGGTCACGGTCATGCGCTGACCGCTGCGGATCAGTTCGATCGGCACGCGGCTGCCGATCGGCAGGTTCGCGACGGTGTAGCTCAGCGTGCTGTCCGGCGTGATGTCGGTCCCACCGATCTTCACGACCACGTCACCCTGGCGGATGCCGGCACGCGCCGCGGCATAGCCCGGCTCGACCGAGCGGATCAGCTCGCCGACATTCTTCGGCAAGCCAAGCGATTCGGCAATGTTGTCGTCGATCGGCTGGATGCCGACGCCCAGATACCCGCGGCGCACCCGCTTGCCGGCGCGCAGCGCGTCGACGATCGGCTTGGCTTCCTCGGCCGGGATCGCGAAGCCGATGCCGACATTGCCGCCGGTCGGCGAATAGATCGCGGTGTTGATGCCGATCACGTTGCCGTTCAGGTCGAACATCGGGCCGCCCGAGTTGCCCTGGTTGATCGACGCGTCGGTCTGGATGTAACGGTCGTTGGCACCGCCGGCGCCGATCCCGCGATGGAGCGCCGACACGATGCCCGCGGTCACGGTCGAACCGAGCCCGAACGGGTTGCCGATCGCCACGACCCAGTCACCGATCCGGGCGCGCTTCGAATCGCCGAACTGCACGAACGGCAGGCCGCGCGCTTCGATCTTCAGCACCGCAAGATCGGAATTGACGTCGCGGCCGACGACCTTGGCGACATATTCCTTGCGATCGGGCAGCGTGACCGTGATCGACGACACGACCGACGTGGTGCCCTGCCCGGCCGCATCGCGCCCGCCGGAAATCACGTGATTGTTGGTCACGATGTAACCATCGTCCGACACGATGAAGCCGGACCCCAGCGAGGTCGCTTCGCGCGTCTGCGGACGGCCGCCGTCGCCCGGAGCGCCGCCCTGGCCGCCGAACTGCTTGAAGAAATCCTCGAACGGGCTGCCGGCGAACGGGTTCGACTGATTCCCGCGCAGCGACACCTGTTGCGTGGTGGAAATGTTGACCACCGCGGGCTGCAGCTTGGCGGCAAGATCCGCGAAGCTCATCGGCGCGCCGGGTCGCGGCGCCACGGGGGGCACGGTGCCCGGGGCGTTCTGCGCGACCTGCGCGCCGAGCGGCTGGTTTACGACGAGTGTGGCCGTCGCACCGCCGGCAAGCATGGCGGCAGTGATGGCATAGGCGTAACGCACGATCGCAATCCTCCTCAGGGAGTCAGTTTCCGCCTTGTGGCACCGGGCGGACAGCGTGTCGCTGCCGTTTCCCGGCTGAACGGTGTTTGAACGACGGGCCTGTGGACGGCCCGCCCGACGGATCAGGGGCGCCGGCCCCGGAACTGGCGAAGATACTCGTTTTCGGGCGACAGCACCATTGACGTTCCACCCGTCGCCGTGGTGCCGTCCGTCCCGAACGTATGGCGGTAGGACTGCATGGCCCGGTAGAAGTCGTAAAACTCGGGGTCGCGGTTGAACGAATTGGCATAGACCCGCGACGCATCGGCATCGGCCTGAGCGGTGATCAGCTGCGCCTGCTTCTGGCCCTCGGCACGGATCGACCGCGCCTCCTGCTCGCGCGCCGACCGCATCCGCTGATACGCGCTCTCGAGCGGCGTACCGTCGGGCAGATCGGCCCGCTTGATCCGCACGTCGACGATCTCGGCACCATATTGCGCCGCGACGATGTTCAGTCGCGCCTGGATGTTGTCCATCAGCTGGCCACGCTCCGGGCTGAGCAACGCGACGAACGACCGCCGCCCAAGCTCATTACGCAACGACGACGCCAGGATCGGGCGCAACGCATCCGAAACGCGCTTCTCGTCGCCACGCGCACGCAGGTACATGCGCAACGGATTCACGATCCGGTACCGCGCGAACGCATCCACCTCCAGCCGCAGCTGGTCGGTCGACAGGACCGACTGACGCGGCATGTCGAAATCGAGCACACGCTTGTCGATCCAGACGATCTGCTCGAGGAACGGCCAGCGTGCCACGAGGCCCGCCCCGGTCTGCCCGAACGGACGACCCGGCACATAGCCGTTGATCACCCGGTTCGGCTTGCCGAGCCGCACGACGAGGCCCTGCCGCGTTTCCGGCACCACCGCGAACACGGACGCCGCGACGATCAGCGCCAGGACCAGCGCAATCGCCCAGCTGATCGGATTGCGGAACAGGTTGGTCACCGGGTTCACTGCGCAGGCCCTTCCTGGATCGCGGGCGCGGCGGGGGCCGCGGGCGTCGTTGCCGGGCGCGGCAACTGGTTCAGCGGCAGGTAGGACGTGACACCCGGCGTCTCCACCACGGTCTTGTCGGTCTTGGCCAACACATCCTCCATCGTCTCGTAATACATGCGCTTGCGCGTCACTTCCGGCGCGAGGCGATACTGGTCGTACACCTTGTCGAACGCACCCGCCTCGCCCTGCGCCTTGGCGGTCAGCTGGAGCGCGTAGGCCCGCGCATTGTTGAGGTAGCTCTGCACCTCCTGCTGGGCGGCCGATACGTCCTTGAATGCGGCCACGACCGCGGCGGGCGGATCGGCCTGCTTGATCGCGACACCCTGGATCAGCACGCCGGCCTTGTACCCGTCGAGGATCGCCTGAACACGCTGCTGCACACGGCCCTCGATCTGGCTGCGCTGCGGCCCGATCGCGTCGTTCAGCGTCACGCGTGCGATCTCAGCCCGCATCGCGCTCTCGGCAACTTCGCGGATCGTGTCGTCCGGATCGGCCAGCTCGAACAAATAAAGCTCCGGATCGCGGATGTTCCAGCGCACCGAATAGGCCAGGTCAATGATGTTCTGGTCGCCGGTTACCATCAGGTTCTGCGCACCGCCCGCGGCGGCACCGCTTGTGTCCGATGCGTCGATGTTGATCTCGCGGATTTCGTCGACCGAAACCTTCGTCACGCGATCGATCGGCGCGGGCAGCGTGAAGCCGACACCCGGTGACATCGTCGTAACATATTTGCCGAACCGCGTGACCACGCCGCGCTGCTGCGCGCCGACCTGGTGAAACGACGTCGTCACGATCCACAGCAGCACGATGGCCGCCGCCACCAAAGTCCAGACCTTGCGCCCCTGCGGCGTCGGCAGGCCATTGTTGAATCCCTGCCGTCCGCGACGGAGCAGTTCGTCGAGCGCGGTCGGCCCGTTCGGACCCTTGCCGCCATTCCCGCCGCCGGACGGGCGCTTGCGTGGCGGCTGGTCCCACGGGTTGCGCGGGCCGAGGCCGCCGTCGCCGCCCTTGCCGCCATCACCACCCTTGCCACCGTCGCCGCCACCTTTGCCGCCACCGCCGCCGGAGCCGCCACCCGGGGCTCCACCGCTCCATGGGCCGCCGCCCGCCTCGTTCAAAAGGCTGCGCCCCGGTATTTGTCCGCCTGCTGTGTCGCTCATCCATTCTTTATAGGTGTCCGCCCGGGGAAAAACAGTGGCAACGCTGCCTATGGGCCTTATGTCCATCATATGCAGTCTCCCGCCGATCCCACCGACCGTCTCGCCCACGCCCTGGATCTGGTCGTCGACCCGGCGTCCGGACGCGGCCTCATCGCCGCCGCCCGCGCCGCGGCCCCCCGCATGACCGGCACGACCGCCAGCGTGATCCTCGACGTCACCGGCTACAGTGACGCGGACCGCACCGCCGTCGAGGACCACATCCGGGCCGCCCTACTCGCGGTCCCCGGCGTCGCGACAGTCCGTGTCGCCATGACCGCGGAGAAGAAGACCCGCCGCATCATCGCGATCGGCAGCGGCAAGGGCGGCGTCGGCAAGTCCACCTTGTCCGCCAACGTCGCGGTGGCACTCGCGCGGCGCGGCGTGAAGGTCGGGCTGGTCGATGCGGACATCTACGGCCCGTCGCAGCCGCAATTGATGCACGCCGCAGATCAAAAGGCGACCGCGCTCGACAAGCGGCTCAACCCGGTGCCCACCGAATACGGCGTCCCGATGCTGTCGATGGGCCAGCTGGTCGAGCCCGGCCGCGCGATCGCCTGGCGCGGGCCGATGGTCGGCGGCGCGCTCGGCCAGCTCGTCGATGCCGACTGGGGCGATATCGACGTCCTGATCCTCGATCTGCCGCCCGGCACCGGCGACGTGCAGCTCAGCATGATCTCGAAGCACAAGCCGGCCGGCGCGGTCATCGTCTCGACGCCGCAGGACCTCGCGCTGATCGACGCCACCCGCGCGATCGACCTGTTCCGCCAGGCGTCGGTGCCGCTCATCGGCCTGGTCGAAAACATGTCCGGCTACATCTGCCCGCATTGCGGCGAGCAGTCCGATCCGTTCGGTCGCGGCGGTGCGGAGGCGGCGGCCGCCGCTTTGGCGCTCCCGTTCCTCGGCCGCGTCCCGCTCGACATCGCGATCCGCACCGCGTCCGACGCCGGCACCCCGCCGGCCGCCGGCGACGGACCCGAGGCCGCCGCGTTCCTGGCCATCGCGGACCGCATCGCCGACTGGCTGACCCAACCCGCGGCGCTCACACCCACCATTTGACGGAGACCGGCATGCCCCTAACATCCGACGACGACATCGCGGCCCTCCTGCGCGACACCCGCACCATCGCGATGATCGGCGCATCCGACCGCCCCGACCGGCCGAGCTACGGCGTCGCCCAGTTCCTCACCCACCACGGCTACCGCGTGATCCCCGTCAATCCGCAGATCACCGGCGAGCATGTCCACGGCGAATATGTCTGGCGCGAACTGGCGCAGATCGGCGAACCGATCGACATGGTCGACATCTTCCGCAAGTCCGCGGATGCCGGCGCCGCGATCGATCAGGCAATCGCCGCCGGTGCGAAATCGGTCTGGCTGCAGCTCGGCGTCCACGACGACGCCGGCGTCGCGCGCGCCGAGGCGGCCGGACTGAAGGTCGTCGTCGATCGCTGCCCGAAGATCGAAATCGCGCGGCTCGGCCTGTCGCCCGTGTCGGATGGACAATCGTCCTGATCCAGGTTGCTACTCCCGAATAGTGTTGAACACCCAGGCCATACGAGCGGTTGGGGCTCCATTCGCGGTTGAACGCCGCATCGAATGGAGATCACCATGTTCAAGCCAGCCCTAATCCTCGCCGCTCTCGTCGCGACCCCCGCCTTCGCCCAGGCACCCGAGACGCCCGCGACCTTCGTCATGAAAGCCGGCGCCAGCGACCTGTACGAAAAGCAGTCGAGCCAGTCGGTCCTGAAAACGACGAAAAACCCCGGCGTGCGCAGCTTCGCGCAGATGATGATCACCGATCACGGCAAGACGACCGCGACCGTCATGGCCGCCGCCAAGACCGCCGGCATCCGCCCCGCCCCGCCGAAGCTCGACGCCCCCAAGGCGCAGATGATCGCCGACCTCAACCGCGCCACCGGCCCGGCCCGCGATGCGCTCTACCTGCAGCAGCAGGCCACCGCCCACCAGGAAGCGCTCGCCCTGCACCAGGGTTACAGCACCTCCGGCACGCAGCCCGCGCTGAAGGCCGCCGCGACGAAAGCCGTGCCGATCGTCCAGCACCACATCGAGATGATCTCGGCCATCAAGCCAAGCTGATCACGACCTAAAAACGCCGGGTCGCAAAGACCCGGCGTTTTAACTGACCATCCGTTCGTCCTGAGTAGGGACCGAGCGAAGGCGAAGGCCCGTATCGAAGGACTGCCCCGCCAGACCCAGCCCTACCGAGCCACAGCCGCAACCGCGCGCGACCCCAGGTGCGCCACCGCCGCCGCATGGATTCCCGGCACTGCCGCGATACACCCGAACGCCTCGCCCTTCGTAGAGTTATAGCGCAGCGGATCGCCGAACCCGTCGGTCACCACCGCCCCCGCCTCCTGCGCGATCAGCGCGGCCGCCGCGATATCCCACTCATGCCCCCAGCGCAGCGTCGCGACCAGATCCGCCTCGTCCGCCGCCACCATCGCGATCCTGAGCGCGATCGAGTTCGGCCGCTCCACCATCGTCAACGCGCGGTCCGCGCGCGGCAAAGCCTCCGCCGGCGTCCGCGCCCCCGCCAGCTCCGTCCGCCCACCGGCCCGCAACACAACGCCGTTCCGCGTCGCCCCCCGCCCGCGAACCGCCGCCCAGCGCTCACCCCGCACCGGCGCATCGAGCACGCCCAGCACCACATTCCCACCCTCGACCAGCGCAATCGACACCGCCCAGCCCGGTCGCCCGCGCAGAAAATCGCGCGTCCCGTCGATCGGATCGACCACCCACGTCCTAACCCCCATCAGCCGCTCGGCGTTGTCGACCGTCTCCTCGGACAGCCAGCCCGCCTCCGGGTCGATCTCACGCAATCGCGCCCGCACCATTGCATCGACCGCCAGGTCGACGTCGCACACCGGGTGGCCGGGCTCCTTCTCCCAGCGGCAATAGTCGCCGCCGAAGCTCGCCATCGCGATCCGCCCGGCCTCCGCGGCGACGTCGGCGACCGCATCGATCAACCGGTCAGGCACCCGCCACCGTCATGCCATCGATCCGCACCGTCGGCGCGTTGCTACCGCCGCGGAACACCAGGTCAGACGCCGGCACAAGTTCGCGGTACATCGTCTTGAGATTGCCCGCGATCGTGATCTCCGCCACCGGCTCCGCCAGCTTGCCGTCGCGGATCGCAAAGCCCGCCGCGCCCCGGCTATAGTCGCCGGTCAGCCCGTTCACGCCGCTCCCGATCAGCTCGATCACCCACACGCCCAGCGTGATGTCCGCGATCAACTCCTCGACCGACAGTGTCCCCGCCGCCAGATGCAGGTTCGTCGTCCCCGCGCCCGGCGATCCACCGATTCCGCGGCTGGCATGGCCGGTCGGCTGGATCCCGAGCTGCCGCGCGGACGCGGAATCGGCGATCCACCCGGTCAGCCGCCCGTCCGCCACGATCTCGCTCCGCGCAGTCGGCAGCCCCTCGCCATCGAACGGCCGCGACCGCAGTCCGCGCACGCGGTGCGGATCGTCGATCACGCTGATCCCCGGTGCGAACAGCTGCGTCCCCATTGCATCCAGCAGGAAACTCGTCCGCCGCGCGATCGCCGACCCGGTGATCGCGCCGATCAGCGGACCGAGCAGCCCGGCGCTGACCCTCGGGTCGAACACCACCGGCATCCGGCCCGACGGCAGCTGCACCGGGTTCAGCCGCGCCGTCGCCCGCTCGCCCGCGCGCCGCCCGATCGTGTCGGCCGCCTCCAGATCCGCCAGATGCCGCGCGCTGTGGCTGGCGTAATCTCGCTGCATCGCGCCACCCGCCCCCGCGATCACACTGGCGGAACAGCCATAGGCCGTCGTGCTGTACTCGCGCGCAAAGCCGGTCGACGTCGCCAGCGCGATCGTCGCCCGGCTGGCACTCGCCCCCGCGCCCTCGCTGTTCGTGATGCCCGGCACCGCCCGCGCGACCTCCTCGGCCTCCAGCGCGCGTGCCTTCAGCTCAGCCGGGCCGACCCCGCCGCCATCGTCGATATCGACATCGGGCACCGCCCCGGTCGCCAGCAGCTCGGCCGGAGCGAGCCCCGCATAGGGGTCCTCCGGCGCCTCCCGCGCCATCGCGACCGCACGCTCGACCAGCGCGCGCATCGCGTCCGCGGACAGGTCAGACGACGACACGCTCGCCGACCGCCGCCCGACGAACAGCCGCAGCCCGATCTCCTCGCCGTCCGACCGCTGCACATCGTCGAGCTTACAGAGCCGCACCGACACCTGCGTCGATGCATCGCGCACATAGAGGACGTCGGCACTGTCGGCACCGGCCGCAACGGCATCGGCAACGAGATCGGCGGCACGCGCCGCGGCGGAAGAGGATGTCAGCATGTTTGACATCTAGGGCCGCGGCGGCCCCGGCGAAAGGGCCGTCCCGGCTAGCGCGCGCTGCCCACCACCAGGCACGCCAGGAACATCAGCAGCCCGGCAAAGCGGTTCGACCGGAACTTCGCCAGCGCATCGCCGCCGTCCGCGGGTTTCAGCGTCATGACCTGCGCCGCGAGATGCAGCGCGACCGGCGCCAGCGCGAGCAGCGCCAGCCCCTGCGGCCGGACCTGCCAGATCGCCACGCCCCACGCCGCCACCGCCACCGCATAGAAGATTGCGATCCCCGCGCGCGCATGGGCCCCGAGCGCCCGCGCGCTGGACTTTACACCTGCGATCTGGTCGTCCTCGATATCCTGCAACGCATAGATCGTGTCGTACCCGATCACCCAGGCGATCGACCCGGCATAGAGCCACGCCAGCGCCGGCGCGAACGTCCCCGTCGCCGCGGGCCACCCCACCAGCGCCGCCCAGCTGAACACGATCCCCAGCCACGCCTGCGGCCACCACGTGATGCGCTTCATGAACGGATAGGCCGCCACCGCCCCCAAGCTCGCCACCGCGGTGATCGCCGCGGTCAAGTTCAACTGCGTCAGCACGACCAGCCCGACCGCGCACAGCATCACCAGCCAGATCCACGCCGCCCGCACCGAAACCTGCCCGCTCGGCAACGGCCGGTTCCGCGTCCGCTCGACCTGCGCATCCAGATCGCGGTCGACGATGTCGTTATAGACGCACCCCGCCCCGCGCATCGCGAACGCGCCGAGCAGAAACCACAGGATCAGATCGACCCGCGCCCACCCCGCCCCCGCTAGCGCGATCGCCCAAGCCCCCGGCCAGAACAGCAACCACCCCCCGATCGGCCGATCGAACCGCGCCAGCAACCAGAATGGCTGGATCGCAGCGGGCAGCAACCGCACGAAACCACGCTGCTCGCTGTCGGGGGTAGTCTCTGTCGTCATCGGAACGCCTTACCGCTCAGGAAGCACGGAACAAAGCCCCCTCCCCCCACCGGGGGGAGGGCTGGGGTGGGGGGTTTTTCTGGGTGAAGCGACAATGGAACAGACCCCGTCCAGCCAAAGCCCCTCACCGTACCCTCCCCCCGATGGGGGGAGGGCTATATGGCTACACACGACTCACTCCGCGAAAGCCAAGAAAATGCCCGCCACCCCAGCCTGGCCCCCCAACACCCTCCCCCGCCTCTACCTCGACCAGCCCCTGACCCAGGACGCCCACCTCACCCTGGACGGCCCAGCCGCCAACTATCTCGGCGCCGTCCTGCGCCTCAAACCCGGGGCACAGGTGAAGCTGTTCGACGACCGCACCGGCGAATGGCTCGCCGAAATCGTCACCGCCGAGCGCCGCGCCGTCACGCTCGCCATCACCCGCCACCTGCGCGACCGTGAGCCCGTCCCCGACCTCTGGCTGCTCGCCGCGCCGATCAAAAAAGGCCGTATCGACTGGCTGATGGAGAAAGCCTGCGAACTGGGCGTCGCACGGATCGTCCCCGTCCTCACCCGCCGCACCATCGTCGACCGGCTCAACCACGACCGGCTCCGCGCCCACCTGATCGAGGCGGCCGAACAATGCGGCCGCACCGCGCTTCCCGATCTCGCCGAACTCACCCCGCTCGACACGCTGCTCAAGGCGTGGCCCGACGACCGCCAGCTGCTCTTCGCCGACGAAACCGGCGGGTTGTCGTTCGGGCAGGCCGTCCGCCCCGGCCCGGCCGCGATCCTCATCGGGCCGGAGGGCGGTTTCACCCCCGAAGAACGCGACTCGATCCGCGCGATCCCGCAGGCGTCGGGCGTCACGCTCGGCCCCCGAATCCTGCGCGCCGACACCGCCATGGCGGCCGCGGTGGCACTCTGGATGGCGCATGCGGGCGACTGGTGACGCCTCGAAAAATGCTCGCTGGCGCGCATCCCCGCCCACGCGTAAGGGCGCGTTCATGAGCAGCACGACCGACACCCTCAGCACCGCGACCATCACCGATCGCGCCGACCTGATCGGCCTGTTCGCAGATGGTGAAAAACCGAAGGACCGCTGGCGGATCGGGACGGAGCACGAAAAATTCGTGTTCCGCACCGCGGATCGCCGCGCCCCGTCCTACACCGAGACGGGCGGCATCCGTGATCTGCTGGCCGGCATGGGCGACTATGGCTGGACCGGGATCGAGGAGGGCGGCAACGTCATCGCGCTGGCGGGCAGCGACGGCAATGTCAGCCTGGAACCGGCGGGCCAGTTCGAACTGTCCGGCGCCCCGCTCGACAACCTCCACCAGACCTGCGCCGAAACCGGCCGCCACCTGGAACAGGTGAAGGCGATCGGCGAGAAGCTCGGCCTCGGCTTCCTCGGAATGGGCATGTGGCCGGACAAGACGCGCGCCGAACTGCCGATCATGCCCAAGGGCCGCTACCGGATCATGCTCGATCACATGCCGCGCGTCGGCGGCATGGGGCTCGACATGATGCTCCGCACCTGCACGATCCAGACGAACCTGGATTATGGCAGCGAGGCCGACATGGTGAAGAAGTTCCGGGTCAGCCTGGCACTGCAACCGCTCGCCACCGCGCTGTTCGCCAACTCGCCCTTCACCGAAGGCAAGCCGAACGGTTACCTCAGCTACCGCAGCCACATCTGGACCGATACCGATCCGGCGCGCACCGGCATGCTGCCGTTCGTGTTCGAGGACGGGTTCGGCTATGAACGCTATGCCGACTACATGCTGAACGTGCCGATGTACTTCGTGTACCGCGACGGGAAATACATCGACGCCGCGGGCCATGACTTCAAGGCGTTCTTGCGCGGCGAACTGCCGGTGTATCCGGGGCACAAGCCGACCCGCACCGACTGGTCCGACCATCTCTCCACCGCCTTCCCCGAAGTGCGGCTGAAGAGCTTCCTCGAAATGCGCGGCGCGGACGGCGGCCCGCACGGCACGATCTGCGCGCTTCCTGCCTTCTGGGTCGGGTTGCTATACGACGATGCCGCGCTCGATGCGGCGTGGGATCTCGTCAAGCACTGGACGATCGCGGACCACACCCGCATCCGCGCCGACGTCCCGCGGCTCGGCCTCAAGACGGTCGGCCCGCGCGGCCGCACGTTCAAGGAACTTGGCGCGCAAGTGCTCGACGTCGCCCATGCCGGTCTCAAGGCTCGCGCACGCCACAACGCGGCCGGCGATGACGAAACCGGCTATCTCAGCCCGCTCCGCGACATCGTCGCCAGCGGCAAGACTTCCGCGGACCGCCTGCTCGAACGCTACCACGGCGAATGGCAGGGCGACCTCAGCCGCATCTACGACGAGATGCGCTTCTAATCACAACCGAAAACCCCTCTCCTTTAGGAGTTTTACGTCACGTCAGGTCGGAATTGCCCCGGCAATTCCTGAAACATGCCGGGGGCATGTTTCACCTGACGTGGCGTGAAACTGGGTTGGGGTGGGGACTACCTCAACACAGCTGCGACGCTGTTGGGATGAAACGGTCAGCTCCACCCCCCGGTCCGCAACCCGACCTTCCCCAACACCCGCGGCACCGGCCCATGCCGGTCCATCCACGCCGCATAGGCCCGGTATTCCGGATCCGCGCCGAGATGCTTCTCCTCGGTCCGCGCGCGCCAGTAATAGACGCCGCTCACCACCCCCATCAGCACCGTGTTGCGCACCCCCGTCGCTAGATCCCCCGACACCGCCAGGAACGGCATCGCCGACATCCACCAGAACAGGTTCTTCGCCAGATAGGCCGGATGCTTGGTAATCCGGTACGGTCCGTTGGTGATGATCCCGCGATGCGTCAGATTGGAAAACCGCAACCCGAACGCCACCGTCGCCCAGGCATAGACGCCCGTCAGCACGACCAGCGGCACCATCCAGACGAACGTCAGCCGCGGGCTCCCCGCCAGCCACCAGGACCAGTTCGCCCCGCCCGTCTCGTAATCCACCGGCCCGCCGCGCGCGATCAGGATGAACGGCGGGTAGCAGGCCAGCGCCGACACCCAGCCACCGAGATACGGGTTCGCCGATCGGATATGCGCATCCAGCGGCCGCATCGTCAGGACATAGCCGACCGTCGCGAACGCCACGTCGATCAGGAACATCAGCGTGATCAGCCCAAACGCCGCCGCCATCGGATCCGCCAGCATCGCCCACGGATCGCGGTGCATCAGCTCGTGCCAGTTCCCCGGCACGATCGACAGCATGAACGCCGTGAAGAACCCCTTCACCGCCCACGCCCGCGCATGCCGCGCCACCGCGTCGCGGTCATGCGCCCGCCCGCTCAGCCATTGCCCGAACGCATAGGCCCCGTCGCGCGGCTCGATCAGCCGCCTGTCGATCCAGAAGATGTAGGGCACCGACAGCAGCAACAACGCCGGCACGACACCGGCCAGCACCTGCATCGCGAACACATATCCGCCCTGCCAATACCACCGCCCGAGCGCGTAGAAGCCCGCGATCGCCGCCCACGTCACCCACAGCCCGGCGATCTTGGCGAACGCGGTCTCGCGCACCTCGGCCCAGGGCCGGCGCAACGACCAGTCGATCCCGGTCGACGCCCGCCGATGCACCTTGTCGACGATCAGCGACCACGCCACCATCGGCAGCCCGCACGCGACGACCGCGGCCATCCCCGCCATCGGCCCGTCCATGCCCCAATACGCCGCCACCGCGATCCACGCCGCCAGCCCGACCATCCCGGCCAGCCCCACCCAACCGCTCACTGCCGACCGCGGCCGCTGATCCCGTTCCGTCATTCGGCCGGCATAGCGTCAATTCGTGCAGAAATCGCGAAGCCGTTGCCGAACGCCCCGTCGCAGTCCGAAGCTGCTATACCGGAGCAGCGCCGCGATACGCGGGCAGACTGAGGGGATCGCCATGTTCGACCTGATCGGCTCGATGCTGCTGCTGGCGGCACCCGCATTGCCGTCGAACGGCTCGGCGCCGGCCCCCGTCACCTCGCCATCACCGGACAAGGCTCGCAGCGCCGTGATCGGCTGCGGCGTGGCACCCGATCGCGTCAGCGTGTCGTACGACGAGGACATGCAGGAAGACGTCGTGTGGATCGCAAGTGGCAATGCACCGTTCGCAAAGACCATGCTGTCCTGCATCGCACACGCGTCCCGCCGGACGTCCTACTATGTCTATTTCCGCGAGGCGGCGGAGTGGAAGCGTTATTCGGCAATCTACGCGACCATCGCAAACACCGGAGACGTCGCCGAAGCACGCGCGTGGTTGCAGGAGCAGAACCGGCCCGAAACCGCGCGGTCGATCAAGCGCGGTCGCCCGCTGGCCGGGTTCACGAAGGCCGTCGAACAATTCTGCGGCGTCCAACCCGGCGCGCTGCTCGTCGCGGTCGACGACCGGACCATAACCTTTACCGAGGGCGGCCTCGGGCATCTGACCGCCACCGGGATCGAAGGCGCCGCCGCCACGCCGGCGCAGTATGAGTGCGTCACCTACGTCATGGCGGCCAGTGACCTGCTATCGCACGACATCTTCTTCGGCTTCATCGGGAGTGACCCCAGGAAAGCACCATCGCAGTAGGATTTGCGCTTTCCTACAAACCCGCCCTCGTCCATGTTCTTCCTTTGTTCCGCGAAGAGGCCGACATGGGCATCGACATCAGACCGATTCGTTCCGACCGCATTGCCGTCACCGGCGACATCGACGTCCAGTTGCGCATCCCCGATACCGGGATCGAGGATCGCTTCTGGATCGCGACCAGCGACGGGTCGCGCATCCTCGGCACGCCTGATCGGCACGGGCGGATCGGGTTCCGATTGGTCGATGAAGGCGCAGCACTGGTCCACATCACGGACGATCGGATCGTCATGGAATGGCGGATGGACTGGATCACGATCGCCGGCTTCTACGAAGGCGCGCAGCCCCGCCGGACCCGGTCGGATGCGCCGCCCGCCCGCGAACCGGCGCATGCCTGACCGCACGCCAAGACGGTTGACGAACCGCCCGCCCGAATGGCAGGGAACCACCCGACGCGGGTATAGCTCAATGGTAGAGCACTAGCCTTCCAAGCTTGTGACGCGGGTTCGATCCCCGCTACCCGCTCCACGTTTTAACCGTCAGTCGACAGCGGTCCCGGACCGCGACGCCGCGAGCAGCGCAACCAGACTGACCGCCGCACACCCCGCCAGATACCAGCCGACCGGTGCCAGCCCGCCACGCTCCGCCATCGCCTGCGCAGCCAGCGGTGCCACCCCGCCCCCCAGGATCCCGCCGACGTTGAACGCGATCGACGCGCCGGTATAGCGCACCCCCGCCGGAAACAGCCCCGGCAACCACGCGCCGAGCGGCCCGTACACGAACCCCATCGCCAGCAACGCGAGCGCCAGGAACACGAACACCCCCACCGCCGATCCACTGCCGAACAGCGGCGCGAGCAGCATCCCGACCGCCACCGTTCCCAGGCACCCGCCGATCAGCACGCGCCGCGGATCGTAGCGATCCGACAGCACGCCGGCCGCGACGATCCCCGCCGCCATGAACAGGATCGCGCCAAGCTGCATCAGCAGGAACTCGGTCCGCGAATAGCCGAGCGTCCCGGTCCCCCAACCGAGCGCGAACGCCGTCGCGAGATAGTAGAGCGCGAAACACGCCACCACACCGAACGTCCCGGCCAGCGTCGGCCCCAGATGGCGCGCGAACACCGTCGCGAACGGCACCGCCTCCGGCGGCCCCTCCGCCAACTGCTGCTTGAACGCAGGCGTCTCGGTCAGCTTCAACCGCACCCAGAGCCCCAACCCGACCAGTACCGCGCTCGCCAGGAACGGCACGCGCCAACCCCAGTCACGGAACTGATCGGGCGTCAGCGTCAGCCCGAGCAGCAGGAAGAAGCCGTTCGCCGCGATGAACCCGACCGGCGCGCCGAGCTGCGGCACCATGCCGAACCGCCCGCGCCACCCCGGCGGCGCATTCTCGACCGCCAGCAACGCCGCCCCGCCCCACTCACCGCCCAGCCCGAACCCCTGCCCGAACCGCAGCACGCACAGCAACGCGGGCGCCCACCATCCCGCCACCTGATATGTCGGCAGGAACGCAATCAGCGTCGTCGATCCCCCCATCAGCAGCAGCGACGCGACCAGCGTCGATTTCCGCCCGATCCGGTCGCCATAATGACCGAACACCGCCGCCCCCACCGGCCGCGCGACGAACGCGAGCCCCAGGCTGGCATAAGCCGCCATCTGCTGCGCCGCCGCCGACGTGGCCGGAAAGAACATCGCCCCGAAAAACAGGCTCGCCGCGGTCGCATAGATATAGAAATCGTAGAACTCGACCGCCGTCCCGACCAGGCTGGCCCACAGCACGCGCCGGTTCATGTTCGGATCGTCCACCTGATTCCCCTGTGTGTCTGATGCCTCCTTACCCGGTCTGACAACGGAAGGGAGAGCCAACACCTGCACCGCCGACAGTTCCCCGGCGAAGGTCGGGGCCCAGGTGAAGCGGTTGCGTCTGGGCCCCGGCCTTCGCCGGGGAACAAGACCGGCAGGCAGCTTGCCCTCCAACCCAAACCCCGACTAGGTTCCACCCAAGAACAGAGGGGCGGCGCATGACCATCATCCAGAAAACCGGCTGGGCCGCCATGGCCGCGCTTGCGGCCGGCGCGCTCGCGGTGGTCGCCACGTCCCGCGGGGAACAGATCAACGCGCTCTGGATCGTCGCCGCCGCGATCTCGGTCTACCTGATCGCCTACCGCTTCTACGCGCGCTTCATCGCGGACCGCGTGCTGCGCATCGACCCGGCCCGCACCACCCCGGCGCACCGCCGCGCCGACGGGCTCGACTATGTGCCCACCAACCGCAACATCCTGTTCGGCCACCATTTCGCGGCGATCGCCGGCGCCGGCCCGCTGGTCGGCCCCGTGCTCGCGGCACAGATGGGTTACCTCCCCGGTACGCTCTGGATTCTCGCCGGCGTCGTCGTGGCGGGCGCGGTGCAGGACTTCATGATCCTGTTCATCTCGATGCGCCGCGACGGCCGTTCGCTCGGCGAACTGATCCGGATGGAGATGGGGACGATCCCCGGCACGATCGCGCTGTTCGGCGCCTTCATGATCATGGTCATCATCCTCGCCGTCCTCGCGCTGATCGTGGTGCGCGCGCTCGCCGAAAGCCCGTGGGGGTTGTTCACCGTCGCCGCCACCATCCCGCTCGCCATGTTGATGGGCGCCTACACACGCTGGATCCGCCCCGGCCGGGTGGGCGAGGTGTCGGCGCTCGGCATGATCGGGCTGTTCGCCGCGATCGTGTTCGGCGCCAACGTCGCCGCCTCGCCCACGCTGGCACCGCTGTTCACCTACACGCCCGTCCAGCTTTGCTGGATCCTGATCGGCTACGGCGCGGTCGCCTCCGTCCTGCCGGTCTGGCTGCTGCTCGCCCCCCGCGACTATCTGTCGACATTCCTCAAGATCGGCGCGATTGCGGCACTGGCGATCGGCATCGCGATCATGGCCCCGCCGCTCCGCATGCCTGCGGTCACCGTGTTCGCGGGCGGCGGCGGCCCGGTCTGGTCGGGCTCGCTCTTCCCGTTCCTGTTCATCACGATCGCCTGTGGTGCGGTCTCCGGCTTCCACGCGCTGATCGCCAGCGGCACGACGCCCAAACTGATCGCCAGCGAAGCCGACGCCCCGTTCATCGGCTACGGTGCGATGCTGATGGAAAGCTTCGTCGCGATCATGGCGCTGGTCGGCGCCTCGATCCTCGATCCCGGCATCTATTTCGCGATGAACAGCCCGGCCGCGGTGCTCGGCCCCGACGCCATGAGCGCCGCCGCCGCGGTCACCGCGATGGGCTTCCCGATCGACGCGGCGACGCTCACCCAGACCGCGCGCGACGTGGGCGAGGCGAGCATCATCTCGCGCACCGGTGGCGCCCCGACGCTCGCGGTCGCGATGGCGCAGATCTTCAGCCACGTGATCGGCGGCAAGGCGATGATGGCCTTCTGGTACCATTTCGCGATCCTGTTCGAGGCGCTGTTCATCCTGACCGCGGTCGACGCCGGCACCCGCGCGGGCCGCTTCATGCTGCAGGACCTGCTCGGGCTTATGGTCCCGCGATTCCGCGATACCTCCGCGGTCGCACCCGGCCTCGTCGCCACCGCGCTCTGCGTCGCGGCGTGGGGCTTCTTCCTGTACCAGGGCGTCACCGATCCGCTCGGCGGCGTGAACACGCTCTGGCCGCTGTTCGGCATCTCGAACCAGATGCTCGCCGCCATCGCGCTGACGCTCGCCACGGTCGTCCTGTTCCGCATGAAGCAGCACCGCTTCGCCTGGGTCACGATCGTCCCGGCGGCGTGGCTGATCCTCTGCACCACCGCCGCCGGCCTGCTGAAGCTGTTCTCCGCGGATCCGAAGGTCGGGTTCCTGTCCCACGCCGCCAAATACGGTGACGCGCTGTCCCGCGGCGAGGTGCTGGCCCCCGCCAAGTCGATCGGCGACATGAGCCGGATCGTGATGAACGACCGCATCGACGCCGGCCTCTGCGCGATCTTCCTCGCGGTCGTCGCCGCGATTCTGTTTTACGGCATCCGCACCTGCATCGCCGCACGCCGGGTGTATCACCCGACCGTGTCCGAGCTCCCCGCCCTGGCGCCCGCGGAATGAGCCGCTTCGCCCGGGTCATAAAGGCGCTCCGCGACACCGCCCGGCTGATGGTCGGCGTGCCGAGCTACGACGCCTACCGCGCGCACATGGCCGCCCACCACCCCGACCGCGAGCCGATGTCCGAATGTACCTTCTTCCGCAACCGCCAGGACGCCCGCTACGGCAGCGCCGGCGGCGGACGATGTTGCTGAGCTTAGCCTAGCGCCTACCGTTCCCCGGCGAAGGCCGGGGCCTAGGTGAAGCGCTTGCGCCAAGGCCCCGGCTTCCGCCGGGGAACGCTCAAGACCAGGAGCAGTCAGACCTCGCCTCAAACACGTCATCCCGGCGAAAACCGGGATCTCCCTCCGGTCGAGCGCAACCTAAAGCCAAAACGCCCCCCCCCCGCGAAGATGACGACACAGGCCCGCCCTGCTAAGGGCCCGCACCATGATCCAGGTCGCCGCCCTCTACCGCTTCACCCGCTTCCCCGACCCGCAAGCCCTGCGCGACCCCCTCCTCACCACATGCACCACGAACGAGGTCAAAGGCACGCTCCTCCTCGCGCAGGAAGGGATCAACGGCACCATCGCCGGTCCCGCGAACGGGATCGCGGCGGTCCTCGACCACATCCGCACCCTCCCGGGCTGCGCCGACATCACGGTCAAATACAGCGATGCCGCCACCATGCCGTTCCACCGCATGAAGGTCCGCATCAAACGCGAGATCGTCACCATGGGCGAACCCGCGATCGACCCGCTGGAGGGCGTCGGCCACTATGTCGCGCCGTCCGACTGGAACGCGCTGATCGCCGACCCCGCGACGCTCGTCATCGACACGCGCAACGACTACGAGGTCGCGATCGGCACCTTCGCCAACGCGGTCGATCCGAAGACGCAGAGCTTCCGCGACTTCCCCGCCTGGTTCCGCGCCAACCGCGAGAGCATCGCGCCCGACACCCGGATCGCGATGTTCTGCACCGGCGGCATCCGCTGCGAAAAGGCGACCGCCTTCCTCAAGTCCGAGGGGCTCGACGACGTCCACCATCTCGACGGCGGCATCCTCAAATATCTCGAAACCGTCCCCGCCGCCGAAAGCCTGTGGCAGGGCGAATGCTTCGTGTTCGACGAACGCGTCGCGGTCGGCCACGGCCTCGCCCCCGGCACGCACGGCCTGTGCCGCGCCTGCCGCCGTCCCGTCTCCCCCGCCGACCGCGCCTCGCCGCTGTTCGTCGAGGGGCAGGCCTGCCCCGCCTGCCACAACGCGCGCGATGCCGACCAGCGCGCCGGCTATGCCGAACGCCACCGCCAGGTTGCGCTGGCCGAGGCGCGCGGGGAACCGCATGTCGGCGCACAGAACGTCGGCGGGCGGCATGACTAACATCGTCACGATCACCGACCCGGCCGACCCGCGGATCGAGCCCTATCGCGACATCCGCGACCGCGATCTGGTCGGCCGCGACGCGCTTTTCGTGGCGGAGGGCAAGGTCGTCCTCAACATGCTGCTCGCATCCGCCGCCTACCGCCCCGTGTCGCTCCTGATCGCCGCCCACCGAACCGCATCGCTTGCCGACCTCCTCGCCCGCGTACCGTACGACGTGCCGGTCTACGCCGCCGCCCAACCGGTGATGGACGCGATTGCCGGCTTCGCGATCCACCGCGGCATCCTGGCCGTCGGACGCCGCATCGACACGCCCGACGCCGACACATTGCTTGCCCGCACCGAGGGGCCTGCGACCATCCTGCTGCTCTCCGCCATCGCCAACCACGACAATCTCGGCGGCATCTTCCGCAACGCCGCGGCGTTCGGCGTGCCCGCGATCCTGCTCGATTCGGACTGCTGCGACCCGCTCTACCGCAAGGCGATCCGCGTCTCGGTCGGCGCCGCGCTGACCGTGCCGTTCGCGAAACTCCCGCGTGGCACAGACCCGATCGCCCTCCTCGAACACCACGGGTTCGACCCCGTCGCGCTCACCCCGTCAGCGCCAGCCACGCTCGCCCGCCACCGACCCGCGGCCCGCACCGCCGTGCTGCTCGGGGCGGAGGGACCCGGCCTCGACCCCGCCCTCCTCGCCCGCGCGCGTCCGCTGTCGATCCCGATGGCGCCCGGCGTCGACAGCCTGAACGTCGCGACCACCAGCGGCATCGTCCTCCACCACCTGACGCAGGTCGCGCCCGACTAGGTCAGTCCGCCCGCTCGTCCAGCTTCGCATCCACCCGGCGGAGCAGCGCCTTGATCTCCTCCTGCTCGGTGTGGGTGAACGCGTCGCTGTCCACGATCAGCCGCGACGCCATCCGCGCCGTGATCAGCGGGATGATGAACAGCGGTACGATATGCATCAGCGCGATCCCAGCGATGCGCCCCGTCGTCGTCACCGGATAGATGTCGCCATACCCGATCGTCATCGCCGTCACGAACGCCCACCACAACGCCTCCCGGAACGGCTTGCCCTCCGCTTCCGTAAACACCGCCGCCGCAACGAAGATGCAGCCGATGTAGAGCGTCAACAGCCCCGCGACATCGTCGATCGCATTGGTCGCGATCCCCTTCACCCGGATCGCATATCGCCGGCCCGCCATGATCTTTCCCCCTGTTGCCCGCGCTTAGACTAACAGTTGATCGGCACGCAACCGACTGCAAATCACTCGCAAAAGGATCGAATTCGCTGGCCCGCGCGTATTTCGTAACGATCGGTAGAAGACCAATAGTTCTGCCGCACGGGGATACTCCATGCATGCCAATGACCCACTCGACGTGACGCGTCGTAGCTTGATTGCCGGCGGGGTTGCGACCGCGGCCGTCGTTTCCACCCCGCTCGGTGCGCAGGCCGCATCGGCCCCCGCCCAGCGCGCACCCGCCGCGACGCTGCCGGTGTCGCTCAAGATCAACGGCAAGACGCGCAAGATCGACGTCGATCCGCGCACCACCCTGCTCGATGCACTGCGCGAGCATCTTGACCTGACCGGCACGAAGAAGGGCTGCGACCACGGTCAATGCGGTGCCTGCACCGTCATCGTCGAGGGTCGCCGCATCAACAGCTGTCTGACGCTCGCCGTGATGCATGACGGCGACTCGGTCACCACGATCGAGGGGCTTGGCCAGCCCGGCAACCTGCACCCGATGCAGGCCGCGTTCGTGACGCATGACGGATACCAGTGCGGCTACTGCACCCCGGGCCAGATCTGCTCCGCGGTCGCAACGCTTGGCGAGATCAAGGACGGTATTCCGAGCCACGTCACCGCCGATCTCGCCGCCGGCATCGCGCCGACCGAGGATGAAATCCGCGAGCGCATGTCCGGCAACATCTGCCGCTGCGCCGCATATTCGAACATCGTCACAGCAATTCGCGATGTCGCGGGGGAACGCGCATGAAGCCCTTTACCTATGAGCGGGCGGACAGCGCGATAGCCGCCGCCGCCGCCATCGCCGCCAACCCGAATGCCAAGTTCATCGCAGGCGGCACCAACCTGCTCGACCTGATGAAGCTGCAGATCGAAACACCGGCGCATCTGATCGACGTCAACCATCTCGGCCTCGACAAGGTCGAGAAGACCCGTGACGGCGGCCTGCGCATCGGCGCGCTCGTCCGCAACACCGATCTCGCCGCGGACCGCACCGTGCGGCGTGACTATGCCGTCCTGTCCCGCGCGCTCGTCTCGGGTGCCTCGGGTCAGCTCCGCAACAAGGCGACGACCGCCGGCAACCTGCTGCAACGCACGCGCTGCCCCTATTTCTACGACACGACCAAGCCCTGCAATAAACGCCAGCCCGGCTCCGGCTGCGCGGCGATTGGTGGCTACAGCCGGTCGCTCGCGGTCATCGGCGTCAGCGACCAGTGCATCGCGACCCACCCGTCCGACATGGCCGTCGCAATGCGCGTACTCGACGCGACCGTCGAGACCGTCAACCCGGACGGCGCCAAGCGCATGATCCCGATCGCGGACTTCCACCGTCTGCCCGGCACCACGCCGAACATCGAAACGAGCCTGCAACCCGGCGAGTTCATCACCGCCGTCACGCTGCCCAAGCCGATCGGGGGCACGCAGATTTACCGTAAGGTCCGCGACCGCGCATCCTATGCCTTCGCGACGATCTCGATCGCGACGGTGCTTCAGCCCGACGGCAGCGGCCGCTTCGCCTTTGGCGGCGTCGCCCACAAGCCGTGGCGCGTCGAGGCTGCCGACGCCCGCGCATCGCAGGGGGCCGCCGCCGTCGCGACCGCCGCGTTCGCCGGTGCCAAGCCGACCGCCCAGAACGCCTTCAAGGTGCCGCTCGTCCAACGGACGCTCGCCGCTGTCTTTACGGAAGCGAAAGCCTGACCATGAAGTTCGACACCCCCGCAACCGCCCTCAATCCGATCGACCAGCAAAAGGTCATCGGCCGCTCGCACGACCGTATCGACGGCCCGGCCAAGGTCACCGGCACCGCGCCCTACGCCTATGAGCGTAACGGCATGGCCCCGAACGCCGCCTATGGCTGGATCGTCGGCTCGGCCATCGCGACCGGCCGGATCGTTTCGATCGACAGCCGCGACGCACTCGCCGCCCCCGGCGTTCTGAAGGTCGTGACCTACGAAAACGCCGGCAAGCTCGCCAAGGCCAAGAACCACACCGCCCATATGTTGGCCGGCCCCATGGTCGAACATTACGACCAGGCCGTCGCACTGGTCGTGGCCGAGACGTTCGAGCAGGCCCGCGACGCCGCCAAGATGGTCCGTGTCCAATATGCGCAGGGGACGCCGAAGGCCGACCTCGCCGCGCAAAAGGACAGCGCGATAAAGCCGAAGGGTGGCAACCCCGACACCGCGGTTGGCGACTTCGCCGGTGCGTTTGCGCGATCCGCGGTCAAGGTAGACTCGACCTACACGACGCCGGATCAGAGCCACGCAATGATGGAGCCGCACGCCACGATCGCATCGTGGACCGGCGACAAGCTGACGCTCTGGACCTCCAACCAGATGATCGACTGGGCGGTCGGCGACATGGCGACCACGCTCATGATCCCGCGCGAAAATGTCCGCGTCGATTCACCGTTCATCGGCGGCGGCTTCGGTGGAAAGCTCTGGGTCCGCTCTGACGCCGTGATGGCGGCCCTCGGCGCCCGCGCCGTCGGCCGGCCGGTCAAGGTGACGCTGGCTCGTCCGCAGATCATGAACAACACGACGCACCGCCCCGCCACGATCCAGCGCCTGCGCATCGGCGCCGGCAAGGACGGCCGGATCGATGCGATCGCGCACGAAGTCTGGTCCGGCGATCTCGAAGGCGGCTCGCCCGAGACCGCGGCAAACGCGACACGGCTGCTCTATCGCGGCGAAAACCGTATGACGTCGCACCGTCTCGCCGTGCTCAACCTCGGCGAGGGCAACGCGATGCGCGCGCCGGGTGAGGCGGTCGGTCTGCTCGCACTCGAAGCGGCGATGGACGAACTGGCCGAAAAGCTGAACATGGACCCGGTCCAGCTCCGCATCGTCAACGATACGCAGTTCGACCCCGAAAAGGGCGAGTCCCGCCCCTTCTCCAGTCGCAAGCTGGTCGAGGCGCTCAAGGTCGGCGCGGACCGCTTCGGCTGGTCGAAGCGTAATCCAAAGCCCGGCCAGGTCCGCGACGGCCAGTGGCTGGTCGGCATGGGGATGGCGTCCGCGTTCCGCGACAACGTCACAATGGACTCCGGCGCGCGCGTCGGCGTCGATTCGAAGGGTCTCGTGACCGTCGAAACCGACATGACCGACATCGGCACCGGCACCTACACGATCATCGCGCAGACCGCGGCCGAGATGATGGGCGTCCCGCTCGAGGGCGTCGTCGTCAAGCTGGGCGATAGCCGCTTCCCCGCTTCGGCCGGCTCCGGTGGACAGTGGGGCGCGAACAGCTCCACCGCTGGCGTCTACGCCGCCTGCATGACGCTCCGCACGCAGCTGGCGCAGAAGGCCGGCTTCAACGCGGATGCCACCTTCGCGGACGGCAAGATCACTTCTGGCAACCGCTCGGTCAGCCTTGGCGAGGCCGCCGGCCCCACCGGCACCGTCGTCACCGACAAAATCGAGTTCGGCGATCTGTCGAAGAAGTACGCCCAGGCCACGTTCGGCTCGCACTTCGCCGAGGTCGGCGTCGACATGGCGACCGGCGAGATCCGCGTCCGTCGCATGGGCGGTGCCTTCGCCGCCGGCCGCATCCTCAATCCGAAATCCGCCCGCAACCAGGTCATCGGTGCAATGGCGATGGGCGTCGGCGCGGCCCTGATGGAAGACGCCGTGCCCGATCCGCGCTTCGGCTATTTCGTCAATCACGACATGGCCGAGTATCATGTGCCCGTACATGCGGACATTCCGAAGCAGGACGTGTTCTTCCTGAGCGAACTCGACGAGAAATCCTCACCGATGAAGGCCAAGGGCGTCGGCGAACTCGGCATCTGCGGCGCCGGCGCGGCGATCGCCAACGCGGTCTACAACGCCTGCGGCGTCCGCATCCGCGACTATCCGCTGACGCTCGACAAGGTCATCAAGGGCATGGCCTAACCCGAAACCGGCCGGGCAATGTTCCGGCCGGGCCTAGACTGATACCTGGCGCAGAGCGGCACTAGCTTTCCCGGTCGGTTGATGAACAGGGTTCTAGATGACTGGTTGACGCGTGGGCGCGAGGAGCCGCGTACCCCCGCGTAGGCAGGGGTCCAGAGCCACAAGGGGTGCCGCAGCTAGTTCACCAAACACCGATCCGCCCAAGTTTCCCCTACGGCACACGTTCGTTGTTGCCTTAAGACGACCGACCTGCAATCGGACCCGACCCGAAACGATTTTGAGGTCGCAATGAAGAAGTTGGTCCAGGTCCTGTGCGTCGTGCTCGTCGCCGCCACCGTGATGTTCGGTTTCCGCTGGTATCGCTACGTCGCCTTCGCGGACAGCCCTTATGACGAAGTTGGCATCGCATTGAACGGCAAAATGCCCGGCCCGATCCGCAGCTGGGGCTGCCACAAGCTCCAGGCCCGCTTCACCGGCCAGCTTCCTCCTTACGGCTGCGCAGCTGCCGATGGCCGCTCCTGGATGTAAAATGCTTCGGCCGGGGATGTTCGTACATCCCCGGCCGTTTTGTAAGGGTACCGCAAACCCTTCGCGCCCCGCATGAAAAGCGCGGCCCCGTTAGTCCGGGCACAAACGAAAAAGGCGGCCTCCGTAGAGACCGCCTTCCGAAATCCACTCAGACTGAACCGATCAGTTCAACCGAGCACTCCCCAGCCCGGAGATCGTCTGATCGACCAGCGCCTTGTCCACCCCGGCATCGTGCCGTTCGGAGATCAGCATCGCCGCCGCGGACGCCGCGACCGTCGCCGTCTTCGCCCGCACTTCGGCCACCGCCGCACGTTCGGCCGCGTCGATCCGGTCCTCGGCCATCCGACGGCGCCGCTCGATCAGCGTCTCGGCATCGGCCTGTGCCTTCTCGACGATATCGCGTGCATCGACATGCGCCTGCGCCACGATCGCATCCGCCTCGGACGCCGCCGCGGCTGCCCGCGCCTCATATTCCAGCTTCAGCTTCTCGGCATCGGCGCGCAGCTGCCGCGCCTCGTCGAGCTGTGCGCGGATGCCGACGATCTTGCGGTCGAGCGCGCCGCCGATCGCGGCGGGCACCTTCTTCCACAACATGATGACGATCAGCACGATCATCGCCAGCGCGACCCAGGCCGTGCCGTTCATGCCGAGCGCGGTCGGATCGGCGTGCGCCACTTCCGTGCCCTGGCTGAACGTCGCGCCGACATGCGTCGGCTCCAGCCCTTCCGTCTGGGTCGGATGTTCCAGGTTGCGGGTCACCGTTGCGGGTGCTTCGATGCTCATAGGGCGTCCTTGAAAATCATGCGGCCAGCGCGGACCGTGCCGCACGTTCGGCATCCTCGGGCGCAACCTGCGCACCCGAAAGGCGGAACACGATGTCGCGTGCCGCTTCCGCCGCAACGCTCTCGATCCCGCTCAGCGCGCGATCGGTGACGGCGCGCAGGTCCGCTTCGGCGGCATCGGACTGCGTCGCCAGTTCAGCATCCGCGGCCTTCACCCGGCCTTCGGCGGCGAGCAGCGCATCGGCCTTCGCCTTTTCCGTTTCGACGCGGGCGCCGTTACGGGCCGCGTCCATCCGCGCGCGATACGCGGCTTCGGTCGCATCGGCGGCGGCGCGGGCGGCGTGGGCGGCGGCGAGATCGTCCGCGATCTTGCGATCGCGCGCGTCCACCGTAGCCTCGATCTTGGGCACCATGCCGTTGCCGATCGCAAAATAGATGATCGCGAAGATCACGAGCATCCAGAAGATCTGCGATGCGTAGGTCGCTGAGATCTGTGCGATCTGTGGCATCTGGGTATCCTGTCAGGGCGCGGGCGTACGCACGTCGCGTACGCCCTTGCCGGTCATGCGATCAGACGGCGTAAACCAGGACCATCGCGATCACGAACGCCAGCAGGCCGAGCAGCTCGGCTGCGGCGAAACCGATGAACAGGCGACCCTGCTGGCCGTCGGCGGCCGACGGATTGCGCAGCGCGCCCGACAGGAACGCGGCGAAGACGTTACCGACACCGAGGGCGGCAAGGCCCACGCCGATGGCAGCAAGACCGGCACCGAGCAGCTTTGCGGCGACTGGATCCATGATAAATTCCCTTTGTTGAAACAGTTAGAAGGTGAAACGAAACTCAGTGAAGATTGACGGCGTCGTTCAGGTACAACGACGTCAGCAGCGCGAACACATAGGCCTGTATCACGCAGACCAGAAGTTCCAGCGCCGAAATGCCGACCATCAGGACAAAACTCGGACCGCCGACCAGGATACCCCAGCCAAGCCCGGCACCGCTCGAATTGATGATGAACCCGGCCAGCACCTTCAGTAGAATGTGCCCCGCGGTCATCGCCACGAACAGTCGCAACGCCAGGCTGAACGGCCGCACCATGAAGGAGATCAGTTCGATCACGAACATCAGCGGGATCATCAGCTTGGGCGTGCCCGACGGGATGAACAGCGAGAAGAAGTGGAACCCGTGCCGCGCGAACCCGACGACGAGCACCGTTCCGAACGCCAGCAGCGCTAGCACGCCGGTCACCGTGAAGTGGCTGGTCGACGTGAACGGATGCGCGCCGGTGATGCCGATCGGCAGCAGACCGAGGATGTTCGAGAGCAGAATGAACATGAACAGCGTGAAGACCAGCGGCACGAACCGCTTTCCTTCCGGCCCGACGTTCGTCGCGATCATGCCGTTGATGAAGCCCGTCACGCCCTCGACCGCGGCCTGCCAGCGGCCGGGCACCAGTTCGCGCTTCATGCCGCCCAGCATGAACACCCACAGGCACACCAGGGTGATCACCATCCACAATGCGGAATTGGTGAACGGAAAATGCCAGTTGATCGTGCCGAACAGCGGCTCGACCGTGAACTGGTGCATCGGATCGATCTTGCCGCCTTCTGCCGCCACGTCTCAATCCCTGTTCATGCGACGAGCGCCCGGAAACTACTCCGGACGCTCGTTCGAAATCCGTATGATGTTTCTGAAGGCGACGCCGATCCCGAGGACCATCAGCACCAACAGGCCCCAGGGCGCGGTGTTCAGCCAGCGGTCCAACAACCACCCGACCAACGCGCCGCCGGAAGGCCCCGCGATCAACTCGGCAAGCACGCGGTTTCCCTGGGAATATCCCTTGGTGGAAGGCCGCTCGGTCTTGCCGGTCCTGATCGATTCGGCGTGACGCGCCTGCTTCAGTCGCTCGTCGAGCGACGTCAGCCGGTCGTCCCCGCCGGTCGGGTCCTGCCCGGGATCGCCTGCCGCCACGTCGTCACCCTCCCCCTAAGAAGCGCGCACGACGATGTCGGCGAGCAGCCCCGCCAAGGCCCGGTCCCTTTAGGAAAGCGACGGAACCAAGTCAACACAGGCCCGCCCCGGCGCGCGCGCCGCGACCCGAACCCGCGCTACTTGTGGCTTCAGCCGCACACCGCCGGCAACGCGATCGGCCCGTCGCCGCGCGTCTGCCAGCTGCCGCCGATGCTGTACTTCTGGCCTGGCGCCACGCGCTTGGCCAGCTGGTCGCACCCGCGTGCCGTCGCCACTTCCTGCACGGTCGCCTTCTGCCGCGCCGCGATGTCGGTATAGATCGCCCGCCGCTTGATGTTCACCGCATCGACCGCCGATTTCACCGCACCCGACGGCGACGTCACGAAACCGAGATAGCCGTCCGCCTGCTCGCCGACTTCGCCGCTCGCCCGCGCCGCCGCAACGACCCCGTCGTCGCCCTGCGCCATCGCGACCTGCGCGCTGCCCAACAGGATCACCAGGCCACCGGCCGCCAACCATTTCATCCGTCGCGTCATGTCAGAATACTCCCGGATATTGCTGGTCGAGATTCTGCACGTCCTTGCGAAGGCTGACCACCACCTCCTGTCGGATATTGACGTTCAGGTTGATTTCGATCGGCTTGTCCGGCGCCTTGACCGAAATACAGCCACCCAGCAGCAACATCGTTGCACCTGCCAGGCCGATCCCTGTCGAACGTCCTCCCGTCATCATGCCTTGGTTCATCGCACGGGTTCGCTTTCCTTGGGCTGAACGGGGCCGGACCCCGGGAGGGTTTCTACGGGCGTCCCGTCGCTGGACGGCAACGCCCGCCGGATCAGGCCGCGCGGATCGTTCAGCGATTGCGCACTGTTCAGCAACCCCCGGAACGGCGCCTTGATCACGATATTGAACCGGAACGGCAGGTTGGAGAAGGCCGACAGCAACCCGTTCTTGCGGATCGCCTCGCGCGGCGTCTGGTTCGTCCCGTCGAACACCACCTTGCTAATCAATTCGCCGTCCAGCGAGCCGTCGAGCAGGATCGTCAGGTCGCGATATTTCATCCACTTCAACGCATCGAACGCCAGCGATCCGAACATCCCGAGCTTCGCGTTCGATACCTCGCCGACATAGGCCAGCGTCCCGCCCCCCGGCCGCACCGCCAGCCGCCCGCCCGCGATCCGCCCGCCGCGATCGTCGAAGATCATCGGCATCACCCCGTCGAACGTCCCCGTCACCGCGATATTGTCGAACCCGAACTGCTGGACGAACAGCGCGGCGTCCATGCCCGTGATGCGGAACGTCATGCGTCGTTCCGTCGTCCCGCCGAAATCGAGCAAAGTCCGATCGAGCGTCAGCTCCCCGCCGGAGAACGGCCACCGGCCGCCCTCCACCTGCACGCGTTGGTCGGGCAGCAGGCTGTACCGCACGACCCCGTCGGTCACCGCGATGCCGGGGTTGATCTCCGCGACCGTCGCCACCTGCCCAGGCGCGCTCCGCAGGGCAAGCAGGTCGTCGAACGTCACCCGCGTCTTCAGGCCCGTTACCGGCCCGAACGCCGCGGCCAGGTCCAGCGCTTCGGTGCCGAACGTCCCCGTGCTCGTCACGCCGGTCCGCGTCCAGGCGATGTCGCCCTGCCCGGTCACCGTCCCCTTCACATTCGCCACGACGCCCAGCGTCAGCCGGGTCAGCTGCTCAGGCTGCAACGTCGGCCCGAATGTGATGCCCGGCACCGCCAGCCGCGCCGTGCCGGCACCCGTGTTAAGGTCGTGCCGGATCGCAACGTCCGTCACCGCGACGCCCGCCGCCGGCGTCTGCAACCGCCCACCGGCCACCACGCGATTGTCCGCCAACGTCAGCTTGAAATCAGGCGATACCAATGGCTTGAAGCGCGGATCTGCCAGCGTGTCCGAAACCGTCACGGTGTCGCCGTCCATCGCCAGCGCACCCCCGATCAAGCGCCAGTCGCCCACCGCATCGCTCAGCCGCAGCGGAACCGCCATGATCTGCCCCGACAGCCCGGCAAACCGTCCGCCCACGCCACCGGTGACGAAATTCCCCGCCATCCGCTCCGCATCGATCCGCAGCGTCCGGTCGTCCACCGGCCCCAGCCCCACGGACACCCCGTCCGCGACGAAGTCCGGCCCGGCGATGTCGAATGCCAGCGCCGCCGCCCCGATCCGCACCGGCGATCCGCCCAGCGTGCCCACCAGCACCGGCTGCGCGACCCGCCCGCCGCCGCCGATCCGCCCGTTCGCCCCGCGAAACAGCATGCCCATCCCCGCCGGACATGCGGTCAGCCGCGTCCGCCCCACCGACAGCCCGGACAGCACCAGCCGATCGAACGTCACCGGCACGCACCCCGAGTTGACCACGAACGACCCGCCGCGCCCCAGCCGCCCTGCAACCGGCATCACCAGCCCGCTCATCGTCCCGCTCGCGACCGGCCCGTCCAGCGTCGCGACCGTATTGAACCGCGTCGCACCCGGCGCGACGCTGAACCGCACCGGCGTCAGGCTCAGCGCCGCGCCCGCCACACGATAGGGCGCGATCCGCATGCTCCCCGTGATCGGCGCATCGATCCCCGCCTGACGCAGCGTCGAATCGACCGTCGGCAGCCCACCACCCGCCAGCGCCAGCCGCCCATCGATCCGGGTCCCGCCCCGCACCGTATCGACGGTCAGCCCCGTACCGTCCGCAATCGTCAGCCGCGCGCCGCTGTCCGACGTCGCCGCCAACTCGCCGATCCGCAGCTGCGCCCCCTGCCGCCCCTGCGCGAAATCGACCGCACCGCTTGCCTGGAACGCCGACACCGCCCGCGCTGCCGCCGCGCTCATCGCCGCCACCACGGGCGCCAGCGGGGTCCCGCCCGCCGACCGCCCGGCGCTCACGATCGCGCCACGCGTCGCGCCATCAACCGCCGCTCCGGTCATCTTCGCATCGCCCGTCAGCTGCAACGCCAGCCCGGTCCGGTACTTCCCATCGAACCGGATCCGCCGCGCGGTCAGCCCCGTCGTCACGCCGTCCTGCGCCGACACAGCGATCGTGCCCTGCGTGCCCGCCGCAGTGCCGTCGAACCCGGCCTTCCCCTTCAGCCGTGCCACCCGGTTCGCGCCCGACCGCACCCCCGCCACATCGACGAACGCGCCCCCGGTCCAGCGGTCCAGCGCCGCGCTCAACGCCAGGTCGATCGTCGCAGCCGGGCGGGTCAGCGCCAGCCGATCGCCGCACGTCACCGCGTCCGCCGCCACCGGCCCGTCGAGCAACGGCCGGCGCTCGGCGATCGCCAGGTCGACCGTCCCGCGCCCGCCCCGCATCCGGCATCCGCCGAACCGCAGGTCGGGCGCCGCCACCGCCATCCGCCCGCTGAAACCGTCCGACAGCCGCCCCGATCCGTCCACCGCCAGCCCGACGACGCCACCCGCCGTCTCCAGCCGCAGCGACGCATCGGACAACGCCACGCGCAGGTCGGGCAGGCTGAACGGCGCCCCCGTCGGCGCGGGCAGTAATCGGTCCACCTCGCCCAGCGTCACGCGCCCATCCACCAGCTTGCCGCGCAGCCGCACGCCGCTCGCCGAAACCGCCGCCAGATAGGCCCCGGACCAACCATATCCAATCGTCACGTCGGCGCGCGTCGCGGTCAGGTCCGGTCGCGCCGGATCGCCGATCACGACATTCTCCAGCCGCTGGCTGCCGACCCCGAACCGCGTGATGTCGTAGGTCGCCCGCACCCCGCGTCGCGCCAGTTCGGCGTCGATATAATGCGTCGCGACTTCGCTGCGCTGCGTCCAGAGCCCGACCACCGCCAGCGTCGCTACACCCGACGCCGCCGCCACGGCGATTCGGACGCGGCTGCGTCGGCGGGCGGGTACTGCGTCCATTCCCCGGGGTTACCCGCCGGACGATGAACGGTTCCACTCGAAACATGCCGTACCCGCGCTTTTTCCACGGACCGAATGACGGATGCCAACCCCGTGATCCCGCGCTACACCGGTGCGATGATCGCTCCTGCCGACGATGCCTCCGGCCACCGCGCCCGCCTGCGCAGCCGCCTGCTCGAAGGCGGGCCGGAGGCGTTCCTCGATCATGAACTGGTCGAATATCTTCTCGCGCTCGCCATCCCGCGCCGCGACACCAAGCCGCTCGCCCGTACCTTGCTCGCCGAATTCGGCAGCATCGGCGCACTGCTCGGCGCCGATCCGGTGACCTTGTCGAAGGTCGACGGCCTCAGCGAGGGCGCGGTCGCCGCGATCAAGATCGCCGAGGCGTCCGCGCTCCGCTTGCTCCGCTCGCCGATCGCTAACCGCCCCGTCCTGTCCAACTGGCAGGCGCTGCTCGACTATCTCCACGCCGACATGGCACACCGCGCCACGGAACGCGTCCGCGTCCTGCATCTCGACACGCGCAACAAGTTGATCCGCGACGAACTCGTGTCCGAAGGGTCGATCGACCAGGCCGCGGTTCATGTGCGTGAGGTCGTGAAGCGCGCACTCGAACTCAATTCCGCCGCGATCATCCTCGTCCACAATCACCCGAGCGGAGATCCGAAGCCCAGCCGTGCCGACATCGCGCTCACCCGCGACATCGTCGACGCCTGCCGCCCGCTCGGCCTGGCGGTCCACGATCACATCATTATCGGCAACACCGGCCACGCCAGCTTCAAGGCGCTCGGGCTGATCTGACTCGCCACAAAAGCGGCGACGTACAGGCAACTCCGCCTCCGCCCGCGGGTTTGGCGGACAGAGGAGACGATCATGACGGACGAACCGAAAAAGGGCGACAAGGTCAGCTGGAACAGTCCAGGCGGCGAGGCGCATGGCAAGGTCGTGAAAAAGGTCACGAGCGAGACCAAGATCAAGGGCCACAAAGTCGCCGCGACCAAGGACGATCCGCAGTTCATCGTCGAAACCGACACGGGCGCGCAGGCCGCACACAAGCCGGACGCGCTCCACAAGGACTGACAGGGCGACAACGATCCCCCAGTCGTTCGGGAGCATCGCATGAGCGGCACGGACATCATGACCCATTCGGAGGTGCAACTGCATCCCGATCCGTCCCGCACCGTCCTGCGCCCGTTCGATGTCGGCGATCCGGACGGGTTCACGGACCCGTCCCGTTCCCGCGCGCAGCGGATCGTCGATCACATCCTGACGCTGGACGAGGATCAGCTCCGGATCGAACTGAACCGCGTGATGGCCTCGCTCAAGAGCCGCCACACGGGCGTCGAGGCCGTCCTGTTCCGCCGGTTCGAGGAAATGTCCGGCCTGACCCTGGATCGCGCCACCATCCCACGCGACACCGCACTGCTGATCGGCGCCTATTTCAGCGAGGAATATTCGTTCGAGGCGGCTGCCTTGTTCAACCCCAGCGTCATCCTCCACCCCGACCAGTCCGGCCTCGCGGACGGCACAATCCGCTTCATCCTGTCGCTGCGCGGGATCGGCGAGGGGCATGTTTCGTCGGTCACGTTCCGCACCGGCACCTAGACGCCGGGCGGCGAGCTCGTCGTCGATCCGCCCAGCCCCACCGTGGTGTCGCCGCTTATCGAATCGATCGACGGGGACAACGCGGACGGCGCGGTCCGCTTCCGCTGGCCCGATGGCACCGACCCGTCCGAACGCGTGCTGTTCCCGATCACCCCGGCGCAACGCCAGGGGATCGAGGACCTCCGCCTCGTCCGCTTCACCGACGACGACGGCAGCGTCCAGATCCTCGGCACCTATACAGCGTTCAGCGGCGCGTCGGCCCACTCCGAAATGCTCAGCAGCGACGGCTCCGAAATGTTCGAGATCCGCCCGTTGAGCGGCTCGGCCGGCACGGCGAAGGGCATGGCGCTGTTCCCGCGCAAGATCGCCGGCCGCTACGTCATGCTGGGGCGGCAGGACAATGCGAACATCTGGCTGCTGACCTCCGACGACCTGTATCAGTGGGAGGGCGGTGAGAAGATCATCACCCCGCAATATCCCTGGGAATTCATCCAGATGGGCAATTGCGGGTCGCCCATCGAACTGGACGAAGGCTGGCTCGTCCTGACCCACGGCGTCGGCACCGTGCGGACCTACTGCATCGGCGCCTGCCTGCTCGACCGCGACGACCCCACCCGCGTCATCGGCCGCATGAGCCTCCCGCTCGTCCACCCGAGTCCCAAGGAACGCGACGGCTACGTGCCCAACGTCGTCTACAGCTGCGGCGCACTGGTCCATGACCGAACCCTGCTGCTCCCCTACGGCGTCGCGGACAATTTCGCGACCTTCGCCACCGTCGCCATCGATGATCTGCTCGCCACGATGAACTGATGGCCGGTCTCCTCGCCGAACTGGAGGCGATTCCGCAGGACGACGACCTGACCGTCGCGCTCGATGCCAAGATGGAGGCGTGGCAGGCCCGCGCCGTCGGACTGGACGGCGTCGAGGCGATACTGACCTTCCTCACGCGGCACCCGCACCTCGATGTCGGCAACCGGGCCCGCTCGTCCATTTTGTCGAGCGTCATCATCGCCGCGGATACGAAGCGGCCCTACTGCGATCGTTCGCCGACCGACCGACGCCTCCGACGGCCTGGATGCTGGACCGCCTGATCAACGGAACAGCGGACCCGGTCGAACGCGCGACCTACCGCGCCGCCCTTAAGACCGCGCTGGCCCACCCGGCGATCGATCTAAGTACAGCCAGCGAGATCAGATCCTTCCTCAATAGCATCCCCTAACGGGTTACACCCACGTCAAAATTATCAGCTTCGGCACGGTCACCAGCACCGCTACGCCGATCGCGCGCCGCCGGACCCGCATCATCGCCGGCCGCCCCGCATCCGACCCAAGGCAGAACAGCCACAACGTCGCAACCAGCATCGCCCAGGCCAAGACCGACGCGATCACCGGCCACATGACGCTCGCCGGCAACCCCGCCATAGACTCGATCTGCGTGAAGCTCGGCGCACCGATCCCAATCGCCACCAGCGCCGATCCGACCGTCAGGCCATGCTTCGCAACCGGCCTGACACCCTCCCCCGGCCGGCCGGCACAGCGCCCGCACCAGCGCCAGTACCGGACCGGCACAGATCAATGCCCCGATCATACCGGTCATGGCGCCGATCCCGTGCGCGTCGAACATGGCCCATGGCACGTCGTCGGTGCGCGCATAGCGGCTCAGCACCAGGCTGCACGACAGCGGCCGAAGTGCATAGATCACCGCCGTCACCCACCCGATCAGTCGATGGGTGCCGGTCCGGACAATCATGCGACGACGCTGACCGGCCACCTGCGCCGTTGCAATCGCACCGCCGATGGGGTTCGATCCCATATCGACGCGACGCGACATAATATTGGAGCATCCATGCGCCCCTTCGCCCGGACCTGCCTGCTGCTTCTGATGATGGCGACGACGGGCGCGGGCACGCCGTCCGGCACGGTCGTCAACGACAGCGCGGCGTTGCAGCGGCTGTATACGAACAGCGGCGTGACGCTGCACTACATCTCGTTCGAAACGCCGGGACGCGGCCAGCTCGACGTGCGGCTGGCCAACGGCTTCGTCCATCTGAAGGGTATGCACCGGGCGATCGGCGAGCCCGGCCTGCTGACGATCGAGGGCGACGTGCTGGCCATCGACGCGCGCAGCTTCACCTTCCGCGGCCGCATCGTCATCGCCGACACGCCCGATCCCGGCCGCCGCTGCATCCGCGACGGCGTCTTTCACTTCCGCCAGACTGGCGTTCGGCGCTACTGGCGGATGCAGGAGATGGAGCGCTGCGACGGACTGACCGACTATGTCGATATCTTCCTTTGAAGGCGGAGCGCCCGAACGACAGGACGCTCGACCCCGCTCCCTTGGCGAGGCTCCGGCCGCGCCCCCGGCCGCTTAGCCGCCGATGATCGGTCTCGTCGCACTGCTCGCCGCCACCGCCTGCACATCCGGTAGCGAGTTTGAACCGCCGCTCTGCCCCGCGCAGCTGCCGGCGGTCGCTGAAATCCGGATCGAAGAACAGGGCGCAACCCTCTGGAAAACAACAGGCGAGCCGCCCTGCGCGGATTTCCGCCCGACCTTGGCGGATGTCCGTTCGTTCTTCCGCGGCGCCAAGTCGGCCGACCGCCGCGACGTGCATTACACGCTGTCCGAATCCGGTTGCGTGGCGCGCGGCGCGGTCCGCTTCGCCGACGGCAGCCGCGGCCGGTGGCAGGTCGATCGCTTCGCGCTAGGCTGGCTCGACCGCGCCGGCCGCCCCCGCCTCACGCTCTACTGCCCGCAATGCCACCGCCGACCTTGGAGGCAATGATGGCCGCACCGACATGCCGCAGCATTATCGCGCGGATCGTCCTGATCGCGATGACCGGCACGTCGGCCACGCCCGGCACGTCGGCAGCACCCGCCCCACCCCGGACCGCCGCCCCCTGCCGCATCATGGTACCGCACGATCTCGAGGCCGGCGTCACCAGCTGGATCGGCCCGTGCCGCGGCGGCGCGGCGGACGGCATCGGTATGCTCCGCGTGCAGCGCAGCCTCGACTACAGCCTGTTCCTCGGTCAGGCCGCGAACGGTCGCCCCGTGACCGGCACGCTGTTCGTCTTCCCGCACGCAATGCTCGCCGTGACCCGGTTCGATCCCTACGGCCACCCGGTGTCGGGCGGCACCGCCCCCGCCGACCATGCGGCGTTCCTGCTCGGCGCGCAGGCGGCACGGCAGACCGCCGCGCATTTCGCCGCGCGCGCCAACACGGCCTCACGCGATTTCTACCAGCGGCTCGCGACCACCCTCTCCACCGCCACCAGCGCGACCGGCTATCCGGCCGGCACCATCGCCGCCCACGCGGCCGCGCTTAAGAAACTGCGCGCCGGTCTGATCGGTCAGGGCACGCTCGACGGCCGCCTCATCCTCTCGGTCCAGCCGAGCGGCCATTGCGGCACGTTGCTGACCTGGTCCGGCGGGTCGCACCGCATTGAATGGATGGTGCAGCCGAACAGCTATTTCCTGCCCAGCGGCCGCTTCGTCACGATCGGCATCTCGGACAACGTCCATCCACCCCGCACGCTCCGCTTCCCCCGCCGTGCGGCGCCGGGGATCAAGAGCGGGTTCGGCACCTTCACCTGGGCCTGCGCACCCGAATAACGGTGTCGACCGCCGTCCGCTACTCCGTGCCGGACGGCCGCTCGGAACGGTTCACGGCCACCACCTCGCGCCCGCGCCGGTCGATCACGCCCCACCGGCCGCCGGTCATCATGCGGTGCTCGCCGCCGTCGACCATCGTCGCCACACATCCGACGCACACGGCCGCGCGCCCGTTCGCGAACCGGTCGCCCCAATCATACCGGGTCCGCACCCGGATACGCAGCCGCCGGTCGACATAGGCCAGCTTGCCGTCGACCTTTGCGCGCGCCAGCCCCTCGACGAACTCGTCCGGCCCGTTGTCGAACGTCACCATCTCGCGCGTCACACCGTCCCGCCGGCGATAATACCAGCCCCGGCCGGTTACCGCGAACGACGCCAGCCCGCCGCGATAGCCCAGCGCGCCACTCACCGCCGGTGCGACGACCATCCCCTCGGCCGTTTCGGCCCCGCAATAATCCGCGTTCTGCAATTCGCCACCGCGATCGATGAAGGCACATGCCAGCGGAAAGGACGGTGACCCGCCACCGCCCTGCGCCCAAACCCCGGACGGCAGCGCCGCCAGCAGCAGCGCCGCCCCGGCGAAGAGCCCGCACCGTGGCGTCCCATGACCTGACGGCAAAGCCTGCATCATCATCGCCTAACAGGTTGCACGCGCGGCACGGCCGTTGCAACATCGGGCCTCACCGGATCCTGTCGATCGCCGCGGTAAGCCCTTTGGAAGGAAGCGTTCTCGTGCTGATCCGTCTGCCGATCATGATCGTCGCGATGACCCTTGCCGGATGCAGCGGCGGCGACAGCGGCGGCGGCGGCGTGGCGGAACCGGACGCCGCATCGACGATCGCCTACGGCTTCGACTATCGCTTCGCCTTGCCCGGCACCGCGGTCGGGCAGGCGCAGGATCGCCACATCGCGCTGTGCGACCGGCTCGGCCCCGCGCGCTGCCGCATGCTCGAAATGCACCGCAGCGTCGGCATGGGTCAGGGCGCATCCTCGGGTTCGCTCCGTTTCGCGGTCGCCAGTGCGGACACGCGGGCGTTCGACCAGGCGCTCCTCGCTCCGGTCAGCGCGCTTGGCGGCAAACTCGTCTCGCGCGATTTCGAGGCGGAGGATCTGTCCGTTCAGCGCACCGAGGCGCAGGCCAAGGTCGCGCAGAAGGGTGGCGCCACCAACCAGGCCGCGCTGGCGAACATTCAGCAACGACTCCAGACATCGGCGATCCGCATCCAGTATGACGGCACGAGCGGCTTCTTCGCGCAGGTCGGCGGCGCGCTGGGTGCGGCCGGCGAAACGCTGACTGCCAGCGTCGTCGCGCTGGTCTATGCGCTGGCCGCGTCGCTGCCGTGGCTGCTCGTCGGCGGCATCCTGTTCCTTGCGATCCGGGCGTTCGCCCGCTGGCTGAAACGCGTCACGGGGGGGCGGCTCGCCTGACCGGCGGCGCTACCGCCCCGGCACGCTGTCCGCCTCGACCAGCGAATCGCAAGACGTATGCTGGTTGCCGCAAACCGCGCCGAACCAGGCCTTCCCGGTCCGCGCGCCGATCGTCGCCTTCGCGCCTTCCGGAACGCGGTAGCGCAGCCGACCCCACCCGCCGCTGCACGCCAGGATCGGCTGCGTTCGCTCGCCCGCATCGCCCAGGTCCGTATCAAGCGCCACAACCACCGGCGCGCCGACCCGCGCTGCAGCCCGCCCGACGGTCGCCTGGACCGTGAACGTGACACGCGATCCATGGACCCAGCCGGTGCCGCCGAACACCGGCCGCGGCGTCGGCGCATCCAGATCGTCCGCACCGGCGATGTTCACCCATCCATCCTGCATATCGACGATATGAAACGACGGGGCATATCTGTCGTCTCCGCGGATCGCGGGCGGCAGCCGTCCGATCTCGCGCGCGCCCGACGCCGGCCCCGCCCGTACGCGCAGCCCCGTCGGGTCGGTATCGCTCGACCAGCCATCGATCGCGCACCGCGCCGCACTCGCTGGAACCGCGGCGGCCGCAAGGACCAGCATCAACCCCATCATGCCCGCAAATCCTCCGCCCGTTCCAACGCAACCGCATCACCCGACCCCAGTTGCTCGACCCGCAACGCAGGACCCGATCGCCGGATCGCGGGCATACCGTCCCGTCGGCGGAACGCGATCTCGACCGGCCCGACGGTCAACCGCCACCCGCCCGCCAAATCCAGATCGGGCAAGCGCAGCAGTGCCTCCGCGATCGCCCCGACATCGACGGACGGCGGCACCGCGACGACGATCGGCGGCCCCGAATGCCGCCCAACCACGATGCGGCAAGACGCGGCCAGCCATGGTTGCCAAGGCCAGGCCATCGCCACCCCACCCCGCGCCGCATTGGGCGAACCGCTCAGTGCCGCGACCTCGCGCGCATCCACCATGACGAAACCGCCCGTCCCGCCGTCATAGCCGTGACCAGCACCACAACGCGGGCAACAGGCATCGAGACTATGCGGGTGCCGCCGCCCCACAAGCGCGTCGTCCGCCGGCGTCGCCACCCGCCACGCCGCCTGCACCGCGTCCCCGCGGTCCAGCGCCGCCACCCCGAGCGGCGCCACGCACCACCCACATGGCCACGCCGCCACGCGTTCCCGCTTGCGCCGCTCGTCCCGCCTCATGGTCCAGCCCAACCACGGCAGGAACAGCGGCAGCGCCAGGCAGAACAGCAGGATCGCGACCGGCACGACCACCAGCAGAGCCACCGAACCAAGCCGGGACAGACCGTTTCGCTTGCGCCGCGCCCCAAACCGGTTCCGTATGCGCCCGTCCACGCTGACCTCTAGACCGTCGCCGCTGAACGCCACGGCTCCGCAACCGGACTGGTGCCACAGACACCGCCCCGCTACCAACCGATTGCAACGGACTGATTGTTCCAGACGCCCATCGTCCGAAGGGGACCGCAATGAACCTCCGCGACCTGTTCCGCAGCGCCCCGAAAACAGCAGCACCGGTCGACACGCCGCGCCTGACCGTCCGGGTCAACGGCCGCACGGTGGCCACCGTCCACACCACAGACATCCCCTGCGACCTGCACCCGGACGTCGCGCTCGACGCGCCGGCGACGATCGAATTCGTCGACGATGCCGGAACGGTCCACCGCCATCATCTGCCCGCGGACAGCGGCTGGCTGCATCTCAGCGTCCGCGTTCATCCGAACCTCGGCTGCCAGGCCGATGCCGTCGTCACCGCACGGCCCGATCACGCATCCGGAGCGGCGATCGCCGACGATGAGGTCGCGATGCGCTTCCAGCCATTCTTCCTGCCCGGTGCCACTGCGCCGACGCTGACCGGGCGTGGCCTGTTCGCACGCGGCCTGCACTTCGCCGGCCTCGTCACTCCCGGCAACATCCTGTTGTCCTGCGAATGCGACGCGTGCGGCCGCTCGTTCGTCGTCCGCTCGTTCCATGCCGGTTTCGCGGATCTCGGTTATTTCTACTCCGCTTCCGGCCGCCACACGCTGACCGTCGCGGCTTCCCTCCCCGGTGCGCCGGTCGCGCTCGCCGATCCCGATCCGACCGCGCTCGCCGCGCTGGAGGCGTCACTGCCGGCCGCGCCGGACGGCACCGCCTTCGCCTACCGCAACCCGTTCCGCTGCCCGCACTGCGCGGCACCCTACGTGGATTTCACCAGCCACCCCGAACAGCGCGCCGGCGAATATTACGGGCTGTACTTCCCCGAAACGCCCCCGATTCGCTTTGCCCCGCCCACACGCTGACCGGGCGATCGACGCCTAGCCCGCGATCACGCGGACATGGCGCCTATGGACCCAGCCCGAGCGGCACGGCCCGCGATACGCGCTCGGCCGCGGCACTGGGGTCGCGACCCCGCAATTCACCGGCCCATCGCCCTGCGGGTAGACGATCCCGAGCCACGCGCCACGGTCGGCGCAGATCGCGACCCGCCGACCCGTCCCGATCCGGTCCGTCTCGCGATACGGCGTGCCGCCAGGGCCGCTGCGCACCGACAGGAAATTGTCGCCCTTCGGATCGAGCCCCACGACCGCGCCCAGCGACGGACAGGCATCCAGTTCCGCGTCGCCCCCGATCCGGACCGCCACGGCGGGTGCCGCCGCGGCCGGCTGGACTGCGGCGAGCGTAATCACCGCAAAGACGGCATGGGCTCCATGACACGGCATCGTCGGTCCCCCGATCATCTCGACCGGCCGACGCTATGCTGGCAATCGTCGCCGTTCAAGCTAGGTTCGCCACCGGGCCAACCGGGTTCGGGACAAACCATGCTCGTCTTCCTTGCGATCGCCGCCGCTGCCACGCCCGTCACCGACCCACCCGCGGTCCGCGCGCTGATCGACCGCCGCACGGCGTGCAACCACTGGTCGGGCGAAGAACCCTACGACCCGGCCCGCGCCCGGCAGATCGAACACGCGATCCGCACGCTCCGCTGCGACACGCTCGACGCCGACGAACGCCGGCTCAAGATCCGCTACCGTGGCGATCCACATATCCTCCAGCGCCTCGCAACCGATCGCTGATCGCGCATGTCCCGCAGTGAAACCCCCGCCGGCGTCGCACGCATCCTCCGCCGCCGCGATCGGCGCGGTACCCGTCGGATCGCGGCGACCTTCCGCATGGGGCGCGACACGTCGGTCTGGTTCCTCCCACGGATCGGCGCGCGGCTGCTCTCCTGTTATGAGCGCGCGCCGCTGGTCTCCATCGCGGAGGTCATCGACGACCATATAGGCCAGCTCGGTTCACCGCTGATCTGGCTCGCGCGCCGTATCGTCTTCGCACTGGCCGGACGCCCGCGCGACATCGGCGAGCCCGACGACGATGTGCCGGATATCAGCTTGCCCGGTTCAGGATGGCGGGGCACGATCCTCGTCATCGCGACTTGGACGGTCCTCAGTGCCGGCGCAATCCATCTGCTCGGCTGATCCGCGCCGCCGCGCTTGAAGAGGGACCTCAATGCACACCGACCACCCGGCCTGGGGCATCCCGATCCCCGCGGATCTCGCCGCCCGCGTGCCCGACACCTTGCTCGTCCAGCTGCGCGCACGTCACGACGCGCCGCTACGCGCCTATCATGACTGGGCGCATATCCAGACACTGCTGACGCTGCTGATCGAGGTCCGGCCGCTCCTGCACGACGAGGACGCGGTGCTGTGGGCGATCCTGTACCACGATGCGATCTACGATCCGCGCGCCCCCGACAACGAGGAACGCAGCGCGCAGCTGCTCGAAACCGAGCTGTCCGGCCGCCTCGACCCTGCCACACTGGCACGCGCCGCGATGCTCACCCGCGCCACCGCCCGCCACTTGCTGCCGGACGCGGACGCCTCCATCCGGTCCGACGCTGCGCTCTTCCTCGATATGGACCTCTCTATCCTGGCGGCACCGCAGGACCGGTTCGACGGCTACGAAACCGACATCCGCCACGAATATGCGCATGTCCCGGACGATCTGTTCCGCGCCGCCCGCGCCCGCATCCTCACAACGTTTCTCGAACGCCCGCGCCTGTTCCTGTCCGACTGGGGCCACGCCCGGTTCGAGGCTGCGGCCCGTGACAATCTCCGCGCCACGCTGCGCCGCCTGCCCGAACCGCCATGACCGCGAACCGCAAGCTCAAGCTCCAGCGATGGGCGTTCCAGCTTGTCTTCGTGCTGGGCGGCCTCACGGTGATCTGGTTCGGCATCCGCGAACTGCTCGATTTCCTCCGCGCCGTCCGTGCCGCCGCCGGACCGGTGGATACCGAAAGCATCATCTTCGGCGTCCCCTTCTTCGGAATCTTCTTCGTCCTGACGGCCACGCCGACGATGTGGATCGCCCCGCCTCCACAGAAACGCACGCGCGCGCGCAAGAAACCGAAGCGCATCGCCGACACGGTGTTCATGTCCGTCTGGCTCGGCTGCGCCGGTCTCGCGATCCTGCTCGCGACGTTCGGCGGCTTCCTCGTGAACGCGCTGATGACGGAACACGGCTTCCACCAGTGCAGCGTCAGCTACGGGAGGAAGGTCCAGTTCAAGACCTGGGCACCGCACGCCACGCCGTGCCCGCCGGAAACGGAACCCTGAACCGGCTCAGCCGCCGCTCGTGCAATACTCGGCAAGCGGCGTCATGTCGGACAGCGCCATCATCTCCGGCCGCAGCACGATCGACCGGCTGGGCGGCAGGTACCAGCTCAGCATGCGGCACCGCATCCGCACCAATTCCTCGTCCGCCGGCAGATTTTCGCGCATCGTCTGGATCACCAGGTTGCGCGTCGGCACGGCCTGCGGCGTGATCAGCAGTGCGACGCGCGGCTCCGCCACCTTCCAGCCATCGACCAGATGGCGGTACAGCCCCCTGGCCTGCGCCGCCGTCAGGAAGTCGCGCGACGGCGATCCGATCATCACCTGTCCGCCGGCCGGGATCGTCTCGGTCCCCGCCACGTCACGCCCCGCCATCTCCGCCAGATCGATCGGATCGCCGCGGTGGTCGTCGTACAGCAACATCGACTCGATCGTCCCGACGCTCAGGACATAGACCGGCTCGGTGGCATCCTGCGTCGCGAAGAACGCTGCGCCGCACGTCGTCGCGACCAGCCGTTCCGCCTGCCGCGCCAGACAATTGGCCTGGAACGCCTGCCCCGGCGCGGGAAGCTGGAACCGGACATAGGTGAAATAGTCCGGTCCCTGGAACGCCGGATTGTCCGGGATCTCGACCGATGCGTTCCACAACGCGACCAGCAACCGCTCTGCCCATTCGGCCGGGCGATCCGCCACCGGCATCGCCGCCAGCCCCGCGACGACGTTCGTCAGCGCGATGTCGTACATCCGCTCCGGCTCGACCGCATAACGTCGCGCCGTGTCTTCCGTCGCCGCATCCCGTGCCGGCTGTTCGCCCACGTCCATGCCGCCTCCCACCCCTGTGGTGCCGGGCTCAGCGGATACCAGCGTGCCGCGCCGCCGTACAGCCGCCCGCCACTGCGCCCCGCCCAGCATCGGCGCCACCCACGCCGATCCGGCCGGCGCTCCAACGCCAATCTCGCCGGACCCGGCGTCAGCCACCCCGTCACTCTCCGCCCGTCACGCCACCGCCCGCATTCCTCTCGCGCGCCAGGCCGCATCCGCTCGATGTCCCGCCGCGCAATAATCGCTACCTTCGACGTCCCAAGCCTGTACCGTGTCTCCTCCATGCGCACGGGGGGACACAGGCCATGACGACATTCGCACGCCCATGGCGGGACGGCACCGCCGCCCTGGCGCTCGCAGCCGCGGCCCTGACCGCCACGCCAGTCGCCGCGCAGCCCACCGTCGTCAGATCCAGCCCGGACGGCGCGCTCCTCCCCACCACCGTCGACCAGACGACCGGCCGCATCCTGATCACCCTCCCCGCGCCCGCCGCGGACGGCACGATGGGCCGCTTCCTCTATTCCGCGACGCTCAAGACCGGGCTCGGCTCCGCCCCGATCCGGCTCGACCACGGCATGCTCTCGCCGACGCAGCTCCTCGCGTTCCGCCGGCTCGGTCGAAAGGTCGCGGTCATGTTCGAAAACCCGCGCTACACCGCGGCCGGCGGCCCCGACATCGCGCGCGGCGTGCGCGAAAGCTTTCCGACCAGCCTGATCGAACTCGTCGACATCGTCGCGACCACACCCGCCGGCGGCGTCACGATCGACATCGCCCCGCTCCTCACCCACGACGTCCTTAACATCGCCGGCGCGCTGAACGAACAGGCCAAGGGCTTCAAGCTGGTCGACCCGCTCAGCGCCGCCGACCCCGCCTCGGTCCGAGTCTTCCCCGACAATATCGAACTTGAGGCGGTCCAGACCTACGCCTCCGACAGTCCGGGGGACGAGGTCGACACCATCGCCCCCGACGGTCGCCAGGTCAGCTTCACCGTCCACCACTCGCTCGTCCGGCTGCCCGCGCCGGGTTTCGTGCCGCGGCGGTTCGACATCCGCTCCGGCGCGCATGCGACCCAGGTTTATGATTTCGGCACGCCGCTCGGCGACGATATCCTGCTGCAACACGCCAACCACTTCCGGCTGGCGAAACTCGACCCCGCCGCCGCCCGCTCGCGCGTCCGCAAGCCGATCGTCTTCTACATCGACAACAGCGCACCGGAACCGATCCGCACCGCGCTGGCCGAAGGCGTCGCGTGGTGGAACCAGGCGTTCGACGCGGCGGGCTATATCGACGCGTTCCAGGTCCGCATCCTGCCGCCCGGCGTGGACGCGCAGGACGTCCGCTACAACATCGTCAACTGGACGGAGCGCCAGACGCGCAGCTGGTCCTATGGCGGCGGCGTCATCGACCCGCGCACGGGCGAGATCATCAAGGGCAATGTCGTGCTCGAAGGGTTGCGCCTGCGCCAGGACATCATCCTGTTCGAAGCGCTCGTCGGCGCGAACCAGACCGGCACCAACGGCCCGAACGACCCGATCCGCGTCTCGCTCGACCGGATCCGCCAGTTGGGCGCGCATGAGGTCGGCCACGCGATCGGCTTCGTCCACAATTTCGCCGCCAGCACGCAGGACCGCACCTCGGTCATGGACTATCCCTTCGCGCGCATGACGTTGAAGGACGGCCGGATCGACCTGTCCGACGCCTACGCCAGCGGCATCGGCACCTGGGACAAGTACGTCGTCGACTGGCTCTACGGCCAACCCAAGCCCGGCGTCGATGCGGACGCGGAGGCAGCGCGGAAGGCCGCCGCCGCATCGAACCTGCGCTTCCTGACCGACATCGACGGCCGCTCCAGCGACCTCGCCGTCCCCAACGACAATCTCTGGACCGAGGGCGCGGACGAAGCGCCAGACCTCACCCAGATGATGGCCGTCCGCCGCGTCGCGCTCGCGAACTTCGGCCCCGGTGTGCTCCGCGCAGGCGAACCGCTCGCCAACCTCCGCCGCAAGTTCGTGCCCGTCTGGCTGCTTCACCGGTACGAGGTCGCCGCGGTCGGCAAGCTGATCGGCGGCGTCGACTACAGCTACGCCGTCGCTGGCGGCGGCAGGCCCGAACCCACCCCCGCCGCGGCCGACAAGCAGTCCGCGGCCCTCGACGCGCTGCTCGCCACCCTGTCCGAACGCGAACTCGCCATCCCCGGCCGCCTCGCGCTCATGCTCTCGTCCGGCGTCAACGGCCGCGCCGATCCGCAGTTCGATACGGAGGTGTTCGGCAATGCCGGTGCCGCGGTGTTCGACCCGCTGGTCGCCGCCGACGTCGCGGCGCAGGTCACGCTCGAAACGCTGCTCGCCCCCAGCCGACTGACTCGCGTCCGGCTTCAGCACGATCGCGACCCCGCGCTGCTCGGCCTCGACGACCTGCTCGACCGCCTCACCCGCGCCGCGATCGACGATCGCCGCACCGCGGTCGGCCGCCGCGTCGCGCACCGCACGATCATGACGATGGCCCGCACTGCGCGCGATCCCGCCACCTCGATCGACGTCGCCGCCATCCTCGACGGCCGCCTCACGTCCCTCGCCGATCGGTTCGCCGCCGCCAAGGGCACCGGCGAAGACGCCGCCTGGTCGCACAGCATCGCCGCCACCCTGCGCGACGACGACGCCCTCACGCGCGAAATCGGCAAGGGCGGCCGCACCGTGCCCGCGATCCCGCCCGGCATGCCGATCTGATACCGCCGGTCTTGGCGGCAACCGTCGCAGGCGATAGAGAGACCGCGACAAGCAATAAATGGCATCTCAGGGGGAGACTATTGATGACCGACGCACCTCGCCGCGCCTTGGCCCGCACCACGCTCGCCGGCGCCGCCCTCGCCTGCCTCGCCGTCGCCTCCGCGGCCGGTGCGCAGACCACCAATAACGCCCCCACCGCCGCTGCGGCGCGGACCGAGGGCCCTGCCACGCGCCCCTGGATGAACGCCACTTTGACCCCGGACGCGCGCGTCGATCTGCTGCTGAAGGAGATGACGCTCGACGAGAAGCTCCAGCTCACCTTCGGCTATTTCGCGACCAGCGCCGACTGGCTCAAAACGCCGACCAAGAACTGGGCCTATCCCAAGGACGGCCTGCCCGGATCGGCCGGCATCGTCCCCGGCATCCCGCGGCTCGGCATCCCCAATCAGTGGCAGACCGACGCCGGTGTCGGCGTCGCCAGCCAGCGCGGGCCGACGCCGCGGCTGCGCACCTCGCTGCCGGCGGGCATTGCCACCGCCGCCACCTGGAACCCGGAGGTCGCCGAAGCCGGCGGCGCGATGATCGGGAACGAGGCATATCTGTCGGGCTTCAACATCATGCTCGCGGGCGGGATGAACCTGCTCCGCGAACCGCGCAACGGCCGCAATTTCGAATATGGCGGGGAGGATCCGCTGCTCGCCGGCGTCATCACCGGGCACGAGATCAAGGGCATCCAGTCGCAGCACGTCGTGTCGACGATGAAGCATTATGCCTTCAACGGGCAGGAAACCAACCGCTTCACGATGGACCACCGCATCGGCGAACAGGCCGCGCGCCAGTCCGACCTGCTCGCGTTCCAGATCGCCAACGAGGTCGGCCAGCCCGGCTCCGTCATGTGCGCCTACAACCGCGTCAACGGCGCCTACGCCTGCGAAAACGACTGGTTGCTCAACACCGTGCTGAAGACCGACTGGGGCTTCAAGGGCTATGTCATGTCCGACTGGGGCGCGACCCACTCGACCAGCGCCGCTGCCAACGCCGGGCTCGACCAGCAATCCGGCTGGGCGTTCGACCGCAGCCCCTATTTTGCCGACGCGCTGCGCGAAGCGGTCAATAACGGCCATGTGACTGAAGCCCGCGCCAACGACATGGCGCGCCGTGTGCTCTGGGGCATGGTCTCGGTCGGCGCGCTCGACACGCCGGTCAAGGGCGACCGCGCGACGACGATCGACTATGCCGCCCACGCCGCGGTCACGCGCACCGATGCCGAGGAAGGCATCGTCCTTCTCAAGAACACGCCCGGCCTGCTGCCGCTGGCGAAGACCGCGCGCTCGATCCTGCTGATCGGTGCGCATGCCGATCTCGGCGTGCTGTCGGGCGGCGGTTCGTCCCAAGTCTATTCGTACAACGCGCCCACCAACGGCCTCGTCGTGCCGGACGCCTACCCCAGCGGCTTCCCCGGTCCCAAGCTCTACCACGCCTCCTCCCCGATGAAGGCGTTGCAGGCGCGCACCAGCGCTACCGTCACCTATCTCGACGGCAAGGACGTCGCGGCGGCCACCGCTGCGGCGCGCAAGGCCGATGTCGTGATCGTGTTCGGCGAACAGTGGACCGGTGAATCGCTCGACGTGCCGGACCTCAACCTGCCGGACAAGCAGGACGCGCTGATCGCCGCCGTCGCGCGCGCGAACCGCAAGACGGTCGTCGTGCTCGAAACCGGTGGCCCCGTCCTCATGCCCTGGCTGTCGAACGTCGGCGCGGTGCTGGAGGCCTGGTATCCCGGCACCGCCGGCGGCGAGGCGATCGCCCGCGTCCTGACCGGCGAGGTCAACCCGTCCGGCCACCTCCCCGCCACCTTCCCCGCCTCCGTCGCGCAACTCCCGCGCCCGAAGCTGGAGGGCGACCCGAAGCTCGACCGCGACTCCCACCCGATGGGCAATTACGACATTGAGGGTGCGGCGATCGGCTACAAATGGTTCGACCGGACCGGCGCGAAGCCGCTGTTCCCGTTCGGCTACGGCCTGTCCTACACTAGCTTCGCCATGAACGGCCTGACCGCCGCCGCGGACGGCAAGACCGTCAAGGCCAGCTTCCAGGTCCGCAACACCGGCGCGGTGGCCGGCAAGACCGTCGCGCAGCTCTACGTCGCCGGTGCCGGCTGGGAGGCCCCCAAGCGCCTCGGCGGCTTCCAGAAGGTCGCGCTCGCCCCCGGCGCGAGCGAAACGGTCTCGCTCACCATCGACCCCCGCCTGCTCGCCACCTACGACACCACCACCCACGGCTGGCGCATCGCGGCGGGCGACTACAAGGTCATGCTCGCGACGTCGGCAAACGACGTGGTCCAGACCACGACGGTCCGCCTCGCCGCGCAAACGCTGGACAAGGGCGGCAAATAACCCGTTCATCACAGAAGACAGTGCCCCGGCGACGGCCGGGGCCTAGATGAAACAGCACGTCGATGAATCTGAGGGTGCGGTGCGATGCGGTGCGGTGCGGTGCGGCAGGGTAAGCTAACCCAAGCCCTATCCACCCCCCAACCCCGTTTGGTTCGAGCCTGTCGAGAACTCCGCGCAGTTCTCGACAAGCTCGAACCAAACGGAACCGTAAGAATTCACAAAAAGAACCGCTTATTCTGAGTAGGGTTGAGCGAAGCCGAAGACCCGTATCGAAGGATGAGTCCCGCCCGCCGTATCAATCCCCGCCAGACATCAGAATCCTAAGCAGCCCCCGAATACCCAGCCAACCGCAGCGCACCATCCAGCGTATCGCCAAGCGGCGCACTCAACCGCGCCACAGTCCGCGCGCGCAACCAAGGGCTCATCCGCGGCGCCAGGCCACCCACCAGCGTACACCGCGCAACCCCGCGTTCGAAGATCGTCTCGATGAACCGTTCGATATGGCTCGCCGCCTGTTCCACGATCGACCGCGCGATCGGGTCGTTCGCCTCGGCATAATCCATCACCAGCGGGGCGAACATGCCGTAGTCGCGCGGCGTCGCCTGATCCATCCAGGCGATCGCCCGCGCCGTGTCATGCTCGAACTGCTCCGTCACCGCCGCGCTCAACGGCGTCTTGCGCGTCCGCCCGTCGAGCGCCCGCAGGGCATGCCGCATCGCGCTCAGCCCCAGCGCCGCCGCACTCCCCTCGTCCGAAATCGGAAAGCCGTAGCCGCCGATCGTGAAATCCTCCCCATCGATCCGCAGCTTCGCCGCACTCCCCGTCCCGATAATCAGGATCGCCCCGTCCTGCCCGCCATGCGCGCCCAGATTCGCGATCTGCGCATCCGTCGCGAACACGACCGACGCAAAGCCGAAGTCGCGCGCCTCCAGCGCCGCCCGCATCCCCAACCGCGTAATCCCGGCAATCCCCATCCCCGCGCGGATCGTGGCGCGCTCCACCTCCGACAATCCCGCCTCGTCGATCGCCTGCCCCGCCGTCGCCATCAGCGTCGCGTACAGCGCCTCGATCCCGATCCCGGCATTCGCCGCCCCCGCGCGCCCCTGCCCGATCACGCGCCCGTCCGCATCGATCAGCCGCGCCCGGCAATTGCTGCCCCCCGCATCGATGCCGAGATGATAGGTCATGCCGGATCTCCCTCGCTGGCCGCATCCTGCCAGCCGCGCCCACGCGCCGTCTGGCCGATACCGGGGTTCAACTGGTTGCGCGGATCGATCCCGCGATAGAAATCGGCCAATGCCGGCCGCGCGACATACAGATGCCCGACATTATGCTCGGCCGGATATTGCGCCCCGCGCGCATCGAGCAGCGCCCACAGCGCATGCTCGAACGCCAGGGCATCGGTCCCCTTCCGCACGACATAATCCTGGTGGAACACGTGGCAGAAGAAGTGCCCGTAATACAGCGCATGGACCACCTGGCCCTGCAGCTCCGCGGGCAAGGTCTCCACCCACTCGCGCGTATTACGCGGCAACGCCACGTCCAGCGCCACGATATCCTCGACCTCCGCGCCGTGCACCGCGCGATACCGCACCGCCGCCCCCGCCGCAACGAAGCGGTGCAGGAACGCCTTCGCACCCTCCGCCTCCGTACAGACGAAATGATCCGCCACCGCATCGCCCGGGAACAGCCGCGCCAGCAACGCCCGCGCCGGCCCGACCTGCTCGCGCGGCACCTTCAGGATCAGGTGATGCCCGAACCGCTGGCGATACGCCCGCATCCGCGGCGGCAGGTGGTCGGGCAGGAACCGCCCCGCCCATTGCAACACCCGGTCGCTCAGCCCTTCGCGCAGCCGATCGACCCGCGCCTTGGCCGCAAACAACGCCGGCAACCGGTCCGTCCCAAGCCGCTCGATCGCCACGAACATATCGCGACCATAACGGTCCGCCACGTCGAACGTCGTCCGGTCCATATACTCGCCCGCGATCGGCAAGGTATCAAACTCGCGCAGCATCGTCCGGCGCAGATCGGTCAGCCGGTCCGGGTCGTTCGTCCCGATGTAGAAGCTCGTCGTGCCCTCTTCTCGCACAAACGTGTCCAGCCGCACCGCGAACACGATCAGCTTGCCGGCACTCCCCGCCGCCTCGAACAGACACCGCGGATCGGCATTGAACCGCGCCGGCGCAGCGCTGTCGATCTCGCGGACATGCGCGGCATAGCTGTGATCATGCGCCCAGCGATCGTCCGCCGCCGCCACATCCGCCGCGTCGAACTGCCCCGCATCGAGCCGCCCGAGGATCGTCTCGGGCGCGTCGCCCAGCCCGATGCCGAGATGGTTCACCAGCCGCAAGACCCCGTCCGGCCCCACCTGACCGAACAGCGCCAGCTGCGTAAAAGCCGGCCCCCGCCGGATCAGCGCCCCGCCCGAATTGTTGCACACCCCCCCGATCACCGACGCGCCCAGGCACGATGACCCGATCACCGAATGCGGCTCCCGCCCGTACGGCCGCAACGCCTGTTCCAGCCCGTACAGCGTCGTCCCCGGCAGCGCGACGACCTGCTCACCCCCGCGGATCACATGCAGCCCGGCCAGCCGCGTCGTGCTGATCAGCACCAGCCCGCCCGGATAGTCCCCGCCATCCGGCGTCGATCCCCCCGTCAGCCCGGTATTCGCCGCCTGCACGATGATCGACACGTCCGCCGCCACGCACGCCTGCGCCACGCGCCACAGCTCGACCAGGCTTCCCGGCCGCACCACCGCGATCACCGCCCCGTCGCCGGTCCGGTATCCCTTCCGGTACCGCGCCGTCGCCCGGTCCTTCGTCAGCACATGCCGCCGCCCGACCAGCCCACGCAGCGCGATCACAAGCTGCGTCTCGCGGAGGGTCGAGCCAGTCACCTTACTGCGTCTGCACTTCGTCGTCGGTCATCAGGTCGTCGCCGTCCAACCACCGCACGATCTCGCGTGCCGCCGGATGATCGATCCCCGCATAACGCACCCGCAACCGATCGCGCCGCGTACCCAGCCGTTCAAGCCCGACATCCTGCAACGCAGGCAGGTCCTGCTGCAACAGTTCCGCAAACCCATCGCCCAGCAACGCCCGCGCCGCCGCCCCGAATGCCGCGCCATAGGCATAGTCGTCGCCTTGCGCGTACAACATCGGCAACGTCAGCGCCGGCAGACACCCGAGGTGCGCTTGGATCGCCGGGTTGATCGCATGCCCCGACAGCTGCGCCGCAATCCCCGCCGGCCGCCCGCTGAACGCCCGCAGGTGCAGGAACCGCGACATCCGCGCCCCGTCGTTGACCGGATAATTGTCCCACAAGCACACCGGCCGCCCAAGCTCGCCCGCCACGCGCGCCAGATGCCCGCTGCCAATCTCGCGCGAACACACCTCCTCGCCGGTCCAGTACACCTGTACCGCCGGGTCCAGCCCACGTCCAAGGTCGCGCAGATAGTCGCGAGGCCGCACCCCGAACACGACGTCCAGCACCGGATCGTCCGAATAATAGGTCGGGCAAGTATAGACCCGCGTCGCGCGCGTGCATCCTGCGCAGAAGTTCACGACCTCCAGCTGCCGCGCCGCCAGTTCAGGCATGTCGCCGCGCAGATCGTCGAACAGCACCGCCAGATCGTCGATCCCGATCGCGTCGAGGTCCGCGATCCGCCGCGTCAGGTCGCCACGCACCGCCGAATCGAACGGATGCGTCGCTCCGACCGGCGTGATCGCCATGCCGAACCGCATCCCCGCCGCGCGCACCTCGGCCGACAACCGGGCCAGCGTCGTGGTCTCCGCCGCATCATGCCCGACCCGCCACGTCCGCCGCAGCGCCTGATCGCCCTTCGGACCATAATGGTAGAACGCATACCCCGCCCCGGCCAACGTCGCGACGACATGGCTTCGCTCCGCCGCGGTCCAGACCCGCCCGAACCGCCCCTCGATCATCCCAAGTTCGGGCGCACGCCCCGTCATGCGCGGTGGTCCATCGGATCGCCCGCGATCCACGTCGCGCACACCTGCCGCTCCGCATCGATATGGACCAGGTCGGCGCGCAGCCCCGCCGCGATCGTCCCGGTCTCGCCGTCGATTCGCAGGAACCGCGCCGGATTGCCGCTCGCCATCCGTGACGCGTCGACGATGTCGCGCCCCAGCATATCCATCGCATTGCACAGCGCATCGATCATCGTCAGCGCGGATCCCGCCAGCGTCCCGTCCGGCCCGCTACAGGTCCCGTCGACCACCCGGATCGCCTGCCCCATCAGCGTGAACGCGTCGCGCGTCCCGCCCACCGGCGGCATCGCGTCGGTCACCAGCATCGCGCCCGCGATCCCCCGCGCCAGCAACGCGACGCGCAACGCGGCGGGGTGGACATGCAGCCCATCGACGATGAGCCCGAAATGGCTGGTCCGATCCTCCAGTGCCGCGCCGACCATCCCCGGCGCGCGGCTCGCAAACTGCGTCATCGCGTTGAACAGATGCGTGAACCCGGCCAGCCCTTCGTCCAGCGCAGCCCGCGTCTGGTCATAATCCGCCACGCTATGCCCCGCACAGACCAGCACCCCCGCATCTGCCAGCGTCCGTACCGTCCCGGCTGCCGCCAACTCCGGCGCCAGCGTCACGATCCGCCGGCCGCGCGTCGGGGACAACAGCCGCGCCACCGCCTCCGCATCGATCACAGCGAACCGCGCGGCGTCGTGGATCCCCTTGCGCGCTGCGTTCAGATGCGGCCCTTCGATATGCAGACCCAATACGCCCGGCACCCGCTCGGCCAACGCCGCCTCGCCCGCCGCGATCGCCGCATCAACGACATCCGGATAATCGCTGATCAGCGTCGGCAATATCCCGGTCGTCCCGAACCGGCGATGCGCCGCCGCGATCGTCCGGATACCCGCCACGCTCGGCTGGTCGTTGAACAGTACGTCGCCGCCGCCGTTCACCTGCGTATCGATGAAGCCCGGCAGCAACCAGCCGCCATCGAGCGCCTGCACCGCGCACCCCGCCGGCAACGCATCGACCGACACCAGACCCGCGATCCGCGCGCCGTCCAGCACCAGCGCCTGTTCCTCGACCACCCGATCCGCCAGGACGATCCGCGCACCGACAAGAGCCTGCATCATAGCGTCCGGGTCACCTTGTTCAGATGCGGCGGGCTGTCCGGGTCATGCCCCCTTGCCAGCGATAACGCGTTCGCCAGCCCATAGAAACTCTGGATCTGCGCGATCGCGCCCAGCACCGGATGCACGTCGGTTCGCGACGGCAGCACAAGCTGCGCCGCCGTGACATCCTCCGCATGCCCCGCCGCGATCACCGTCGCCCCGCGCGCCGCGAAGTCCGCCAGCCGCTCCGCCAGCCCCGTCCGCGCGACGTCGAGCGGCGCCAGCGCCAGCACCGGATCGCCGCGCCCAACCAGCGTCATCGGCCCATGCGCCACCTCTGCGATGCTGAACGCCTCGGCATGCAGCCCGGACGTCTCCTTCAGCTTCAGCGCCGCCTCGCCCGCGATCGGCAAAGTCGGCCCGCGCCCGATCACCAGCATCTCGCTCGCCGCGCGCAGCGGCTCGAGCGCCGCGCTCCAGTCCGCCTCCGCCGCCGCGGCCAGCACGTCACCCGTCGTCTTCAGCGCCGCCAGCAACGCCGCATCCTCGCTCCATTCCGCGACCAGATGCGTCAGCGCCACCAGAGTGCAGACGAAGCTCTTCGTCGCCGCAACGCTCGTCTCGGCCCCGGCATGCACCGGGATCACGATCTCCGCCAGTTCGGCCAGCGGCGACGCGGCATCATTCACCACCGCGACGATGATCGCCCCCTGCGCGCGCGCGTCCTCCGCCGCCGCGAGCAGGTCGGGACTCCGCCCGGACTGCGAGATCGCGATCAGCGGCACTCCGCGAAACCGTGGCGATGTCGCGCGATACAACGACCCGATCGACGGCGCATGGCTTAGCGTCGGCATCTGCCCATGCGTTTCGAGCAGGAACTTGGCGAACGCCGCCGCCTGATCCGAACTGCCCCGCGCCAGCGTCGCGGCGAACGGCGGCGCAAGCTCGCGCAACCGTCGCCCGGCCCCGCGCATCAGCACCGCGTTCAGCCGCAGCTGCTCGACGCAGCGCTGCGGCGCTTCCCGCGCCTCGCGCGTCATCTGCGTCACGCTGCCTGTCTCGCTCGAAATCATGGGACGACTACAGACCAGTTCTCAGATCAAGACAAGTGGCATTAGAATGGTTTTGTCATGCCGATCGGTTATGATACGTCGATCGCGATGGGGCTTTCGAAGGGCATGACGATGCTGACGGTCGATCTGACGATCTGCGACGGACCCGGCCCGGTGAACGAGGATGTCGTCGGACATCACGGCAATGCCGCTTGGGTCATCGATGGCGCGACCGGCGTCGGTGCCGCCCTGCTGGAAAGTCCAAGCGACGCCGCTTGGCTGGCGCAGACCGCCAACGACTTCATCGTCGAAGGCCTGAGCGAAGATCCCGCACAACCGACCCGCGACCTGCTTCACACGGTCATCATCCGTTGCGCCACCGCGTTGGCGTTGGCGTCCGCGCAGCGTCGCATCGCCGACGAGCCGCACGAACTGCCGTCCGCCGCCTTCGCCATGGTCCGCGTCCTGAACAACCGGGCGGAAATCACCACATTGGCCGATTGCCGTGTCGCCGCGGTCGACGACAGCGGCACCGCCCGCCTGTACGGCCAATCCCCGCTCGGCGCCATCGAAGCCCGTACACTCGAAACCGTCAGGGCGATCCGCACCGCCAACCCCGACATCGCGCCCGACGCGCTCAGGGCGCTGCTGTTGCCCGTCCTGCGCGAGAACCGCCGGATGCTGAACCGCAACGGCGGCTACTGGGCGCTGGGCACCGAACCGGCGGCGGCCGATCATCTCTGGCAGACCACCTTACCGCTCCGCCCCGGTCAGCGTTTCGCGATCGCCAGCGATGGCTTCCTCCGCCCGATCGAACTGTTCGACACGGCAACCCCGGCCAACCTTCTCGCCATCGCCTCACCCGCCGACGCCACGGGCTGGCTCGACCAACTCCGCCACCGCGAGCGGCAGGTCGATCGGGACGACCGCTACACACGGGTCAAGATGCATGACGACGCCAGCCTCCTCGTCTGCACGTGGCGTAGTCCCGAGAATGTTACCAATATAATACCGAAATTTGACAGATACGCGTAGATCGGAAAGGCTCGAACCACGTGGCAAACCAACCCGGCGCCAACCGGCACGATGCCAAACCAACGAAACAGAGGATCGGACGATCGTGAATACCGAAGCGCCTGACCCTCGCTACCGCGGCCTCGACCTCTGGCCGACCGAACTCGCCGTGGCGGCGATGTTGGAGGGACAGCTGGCCGCCATCGCCGCCGTTCAGTCGCAGACGGCGACGATCGCCAACGCCGCCGACGCGGCCGCCCTCCGGCTCGGCGCGACGGGGCGGCTCGTCTTCGTCGGGGCGGGCACGTCCGGCCGGCTGGCGGTGCAGGACGGGACCGAGCTTTATCCCACCTTCGGCTGGCCGATGGACCGCATGATCTTCCTGATGGCCGGCGGCACGGGCGCGCTGACCCAGGCCTATGAAGGTGCGGAGGACGACATCGCCGCCGCCGCCGGCGACATCGACGGTTGCGCGATCGGTGCATCGGACGTCGTGATCGGCGTCGCCGCCAGCGGGCGCACACCCTACACCGTCGCCGCGATCGATCGGGCGCGCGCCGCCGGCGCCCTCACCATCGCCGTCGCGAACAACCCAGGCACCGCGCTCACCGCCAGCGCCGACCATGCACTGATCGCGGTCACCGGCAGCGAGATCGTCGCCGGATCGACCCGGATGAAGGCCGGCACCGCGCAGAAGGCGATGCTCAACCTCCTGTCCACCGCCATCATGATCCGGCTGGGGCTGGTCTATGAAGGCCGCATGGTCGCCATGCGGATCTCCAACGCCAAGCTCCTCGAACGCGGCCGTCTCATGGTCCGTGATATCGCCGGGGTGGACGACGACGTCGCGACGCACGCGCTCGAAGCGGCCGGCCATGATATCCGCCGCGGCGTCCTGGTCGCGCTCGGCCGGTCGGTCGACGACGCGACACGACTGCTCGACGATCATGGCGGCAACCTCCGCACGGCGCTCCAGGGATTGGACCGGGCATGACGACGATGCGCGAAATCGCCTGGACCCGCGAAGGCGAGGGCACACCGCTTTACCTGCAACTCGCGCGCAGCCTGCGCGACCATATCAGCGGCGGCGGCATCGATCCGGGCAGCGCGCTTCCCTCCGAACGCGACCTGAGCGAGATCGCCGGCCTGTCGCGCGTCACGGTGCGCAAGGGGATCAAGCAGCTGATCGACGAAGGCGTGCTGATCCGCAAGCAGGGCTCCGGCACCTTCGTCGCGCGCCGCATCGAAGCGCGCGGTGCCCGGCTCAACAGCCTCAGCGACGACATCCGGTCCCGCGGCGAGGAACCCGGCGTCGTCTGGATCTACCGCTCCTACGCCCGCCCGACGGAGGAAGAGGCCGCCGCCCTCGCAGTACCCGCCACCGCCCGCGTCGCCCGGCTCGGCCGCGTCCGGCTCGTCGGCGGCGAACCGCTCGCAATCGAACATGCCGTCATCCCCGCGGACTATATGCCCGATCTCGACGCGCTCCAGGACTCGCTTTACCAGGCGCTCGAAACGCACGGCTTCCGCCCCACCTCCGGCACGCAACGCGTCCGCGCCTCGCTTGCGACGCAGACCGAGGCGGGCATCCTGTGCATCGAACCGACCAGCGCAGTCCTGCGCATCGAACGCAGCACCCGCATCCCCGACGGCCGCACCGTCGAATTCACCCGCTCCGTCTACCGCGGCGACCGCTACGAATTCGTCACGGAGCTGAACGAGATTTGAGGAAGGCTTTAAGACCCGCCCATCCCGAGCGAAGCCGAGAAGCTCACAAACCCCGACCCCAACCCCGTTCGGTTCGAGCCTGTCGAGAACGCCGCGCAACGTTCTCGACAAGCTCGAACCGAACGGGGGTCGGAGTTCAAGCCCCCAAACCCCTCACCGCGTCGCCATCCGGATCCCCACCCGGAACGCCCGCCCCAACAGGTCGCTGTAGGTCGAGTTCGCCGACAACCCGCCCTCCGGCAACAACAGCGGATCGCGATCGAACAAGTTGGTCACGTTGAGGAACAGCTGTCCGTCGCCCTTCCCCGCCAGGTCCACCTTCGCGCTCAGGTTGAGGTCTGCATAGAACAGCCCCGGCGCGCTGTTGTCGTCGATCGTCGGGAACTGCGCCACTTCAGCCGCCGTCCGCCCGACCGGGCAGTCGGTCTGGCATTCGATATAGGTGTTGGCATAGGTGCCCTTACTGATCCCGCGCCCCGTCGCGGTGATCGAGAAGGTCGGCAGGTCGACCGTCGCCGAAACGCGATACAACCACTTCGGCGTCCCGCCATTGCCGTTCTGCCCGACGAGATCGACCGGGATCGCAACGCCGCTGTCCACGATATTGTCGATGTAGCGCGTCGCCATCCCGCGCATCGTCAGCGTCGCGTCGCTGTCCGCGAACATCCGGTCCAGCGGCACGCGGTACGTCGCGTCGAAATCGATGCCGCGGTTGGTCACCTTGCTGAAATTGAACGGGCTCGCGCGGAAGAACAGCTCGCGGTCGCCCGTCGGATCGGGGCCGAACGCGGCGCAGAATTCCTGCCGCCCCTCGGCACAGCGATCGATGATGTCCTGCGCGAAATACTGCCCGATCGCATCGCGCAGCTTGATCTCATACGCGTCGACCGACATCGAGAAACCGGGCAGGAATCGCGGTTGCAGCACGACGCCGATGTTCGTCGAATTGGCCTTCTCCGGCCGCAGATCCAGATTGCCCGTCGTCGTCTCGCGGAACGTCACGCCCGTCCGCGCCGGCTGCGTCCGGTTGTCGGTCAGCGTGTTGGTGCGCGACGTGCCGGCCTGGAACAGCTCGCTCAGGTTCGGCGCGCGGATGTCGCGCGACCGCGTGGCGCGGAACCGGATGTCCGGGATCGGCTGCCACGTGGCACCCACCTTCCACGTCGTGACATAGCCCGACGTCGAGTAGTCCGTGCCGCGCACCGCCCCGTTGAACTCGATCCCCGCGCCCAGCGGCACGACCGTTTCGAGATAGGCTTCCTTGACGTTGTACTGCCCGAACGTCGGCAGGAAATTGCCCACCGACCAGCCCGTCTGGAACTCGGTCGGCACATAACCCGACACTTCTTCCTTCCGGTACTCGCCGCCCACCGCGACGCTGACGTCGCCGGCCCAGGTCGCGAACGGCGTCACTGACAGGTTCACGCCGGCCACCGTCTGCTGCAGCTTCTGGTCGCGATACGGATCGCCCAGCACATAATCGATCGCCGCCTGGCTCGCCACGCCGGTGCCCAGCCGGTTCAGCGGCGCGCATCCGTTGGTCGGCGCGGTCAGGCTCGACCGGCACACGATCGTGCCCGCCGGCACGCCCAGCGCGTTGCCGGCCGGCGCGAACACCGCGTCGTTGGCATTGTTCACCCGCGCGACGTTCTGGATGTCGCGCAGCTGTTCGTGCGTGTTGGTCTCGCCATATTGGCCGTACGCGTTCCAGATCGCCTTCTTGCCGAACAGCTGGAAATCGCCCTCCGCGCCGATCGCATAACGCTGCACGTCGCGCTGGTTGTTGTTCTTGCGGTACGGCAGGTCGACCGCGGTCGTACCCAACGTCACCGACGTGATGCCCGCCAGTTGCGCCGCCCCCAGCGCGTTGATCAGATACGCGTTGTCGCGTTGCAGGACGGTCGTCGTCGACAGTTGCGGCCCGGCGTTGAACAGCGACTTCTGCCAGTTGTACGATCCTTCGGCGAACACCTCGATCCACGGCGCCAGTTCGTAGCTGACCCGCCCGAACGCACCGCGCCGGTCGTCGTCCGCGTCCAGCCCGATGTTGCGGTTGTTGTCCGCCAGCGCCCAGTCGCCCCCGGTGGTCAGCGACGGCGCGGTCGCCCCGGTCAGCGTCGCGGTGTTGACCGTGCCGTAGTTGAACTGGTTCACCGACCCGCCCTGGCCGAAATAGATGCCGCGCAGCCGGTTCGCGGTGCCCCCCGCCGAATTGACGATGATCCCGCCGGGCAACGCGTTGGCGGTGCCCGTGTTGCTGCGCACCAGGTTCTGCGGCAGGCCGTTCGTGTTGGTGTAGGCCGGGTTTGCGATCGTCCGGAACCCGCCCTGGTTCCAGTCGCGATCCACCTGGAAAATGCCGTCGCGCCGTGCGATTTCGCCGCTCAGCAGGATGTGTCCACGCCCCTCGGCAAAGGACTTGCCCGCCGCGATGTTGACCGACGTGTTGAACCCGTCGCCGCGCTCCGTCATGCCGGTGTCGGCCGACAGCTTCAGCCCCTCATACTTCTTGTCGAGCACGAAGTTCACGACACCCGCCACCGCGTCCGACCCATAGGCCGCCGATGCGCCGCCGGTCACGATCTCCACGCTCTTGATCAGCGCCTGCGGGAATGTGTTGACGTCGACCAGCCCGGTCACCGTCGATCCGACCGACCGCCGCCCGTCGAGCAGCACCAGCGTCCGGATCTCACCCAGCGCGCGCAGGTTCAGCGCGTTGATCCCCGACAGTCCCGAACTGATCGCGAGCCGCGAATTGGACGGCCGCGTGCTGCCCGCGACGGACGGGATCTGGTTGACGAAATCGGCGATGTTGTTCGTCGGCGACGAATTCTGGATTTCGGCCTGGGTCAGGATGTTGAGCGGCGTCGGCGCGGAATAACCGTCGCGCGCCACGCGCGTCCCGGTGACCGTGACCTCATCGCTCGACGGATCCGGTGCCGTGGTCGTCACCGGCGCTGCCGGTTCGACCTGCGCTTCGGGGGCCGGGCCGGTCTGCGCGGCTACAGGTGCCGCGAAACAGACCGCGATCGCCAGCGTCGCCAGGCTGGAAAAACCCGCCAGCGTGCTCGCCCGACATGCCGAATAGCGCCGCTCTGTTCCGAAAACTGTCATGATTTCCCCCGATACGCCCGTGTACCAGCCGGCCGTTACCGCGCCCGCTGCTGTCGCCCCCTGCGTTCCTGCCGATCCGGTCATCCTGTTCCTTTGGGAACATGCCGCCGATCGTGCCGGAAACCCGAACCTGCGCGGTGGGGAGGACGGGCGTCAAGGGCTTCCCCGCATCGATCGCTGCATCAAACCATAGCCCGCGATTATGGCCGCCTCGCCATCGCCGCGCTTATGGTCCAGAACGCGATCCGACATATCGCGGTCGCGACACCGCGCACCTGGCCTCCCGCGGGTCCACAGCAGGGGAAATGCCCATGATCGACCGTCGCGCATTCCTGTGCGGGTCCGCCGCCACGGTGGCGCTGGCCGGCACGCTCTCCGCGGCGCCTGCACGCGCGACACTCCCCGGCCTCGATGCCCCGATCGAGATCGTCGACGACATTTACGGCGTGCCGCACATCCGCGCCGCGTCGATCCCGGACGCCTTCTTCGGGCAGGGTTATGTCGTCGCGCGCGACCGGCTGTTCCAGATCGACCTCGGCCACCGCCGCGAACTGGGGCGGATGGCGGAGGTCTACGGCGCGGACTTCGCGCGGTTCGATGCGGTCGCGCGGCTGTTCCACTACCGCGGCGATCTCGACGCCGAACTCGCGCGCATCCCCGCCGACGTGCTGGCCTGTGCGCGCGCCTATGTGGCCGGCATCAACGCGCGCATCGACGAACTCGCCGCCGACCCGGCACTCCTCCCGCTCGAATATCGCATCCTCGACGTCGCACCGATGAAGTGGGACGTCCGCGAACTCGTCCTTGCCCGCGGCGCCTCGATCGGTAACGCGGACGACGAGGTCCGCCGCGCGCAACTCGCCGCGCTCGGCCTGCTCCATCTCGACGCGGTCGTCGCCCCGCTTCGCCCCGCCTGGCCGATGCACGTCCCGCCCGGCCTGAACTATTCCAAGGTCTCCCCCGCCGATCTCGGCGTGCTGCGCCAGGGCGGCCTCCCGTTCGGTCCCGGCACCCCGACCGAGCCGATCGATGCGCAGGCCGAACGCGCCAACGCCGGCAGCAATGCCTGGACGATCGCGCCCGCCCGCTCCGCCACCGGCCGACCGATCCTGGCCAACGATCCGCATCTCGGCATCGGCGGCTTCGGCCCGCGCCATGTCGCGCACCTGACCGCACCCGGCCTCGACGTGATCGGCGGCGGCGCGCCCGGCCTGCCCGGCATCATGCAGGGTCACACCGACCGCTTCGCCTTCGGCCGCACCAATTTCCATATCGATCAGGAGGATCTGTTCGTCCTCGACCTCGATCCGCAGGACCCCGAACGCTACCGCCACGGCGGTGGCTGGGCCCGTTTTGTGCAGGTCGAGGACGGCATCCCGGTCAAGGACGGCCCGCCCCGCATCGTCCCGCTGCGCTATGCGGCGATGGGCCCCGTCGTGATGCACGATCCGGCGAACCACCGCGCCACCGTGCTCGCCTCGGTCGCGATGCAGCCCGGCGGCGCGGGATCGTTCGCCATGATCGCGATCAACCTGGCGCAGGACTGGGCGTCGCTGCAGCAGGCATTCCGCATCCACCCGTCGCCCACCAACTTCCATTATGCCGACACGGACGGCAACACCGGCTGGCAGGCGATCGGCTTCGCCCCCATCCGCCGCACCGGCGACGGCCTGCTCCCCGTCCCCGGCGACGGCCGCTACGACTGGACCGGCCTGCGCAACCACACCGATCTGCCCAGCGCATACAACCCGGCCAAGGGCTGGTTCGCGTCCGCCAATCAGGACAATCTGCCCCCCGGCTGGCCGCGCGACCGCATCCCCGCCTTCTCGTTCCGCGACACCTACCGCTACGACCGCATCGCCAGCGTGCTGTCGCGGCAGGACAGCCACGGCCTGACCGACAGCGTCGCGCTCCAGCACGACATGGTCTCCACCCCCGGCCGCCAGCTCGTCACGCTCCTGCCCGCGCGCCCCTCCCCCGCCGCCGACCTGCTGCGCAACTGGGACGGCACCCTCGCCGCCGACAGCGCCCAAGCCGCCCTGTTCCAGATCCTGTGGCGCGACCTCGGCACCCGCATGCTCGCGCTGATCGTGCCGGACCGCGCGAAGCCGCTCGTGAAGGACATCGCCCCCACCATCCTGCTCGGCTTTCTCGCTCACCCCGACACCCGGCTCGGCCCCGATCCGGTCGCCGCGCGCGACGCGTTGTTCGATGCCGCGCTCGCTTCCGCCTGGGCCACCGCGCAGGACCTGCTCGGCCCCGATCCGGCCAAATGGCGCTGGGGCACACTTCACAAGGTCCGCATCGCCCATCCGCTGTCGCGCGTGCCCGCCATCGCCGCCGCCTTCCCGCCGATCGAGGGCGAAGGGTCGGGCGGCGACAGCTTCACCGTCGGCGCGCGCTGGCTGGGCAACGGCCCCGGCTGGGGCGTCGGCGGCGGGGCGAGCTACGCGCAGGTCGTCGATGTCGGCGCGTGGGACAACTCGCTCTTCATCAACCTGCCCGGCCAGTCCAACGACCCGCGCTCCGCCCACTACCGCGACCAATACGCGCCGTGGATCGCCGGCCGCATGCTGCCCATGCTGTTCAGCCACGCCGCGGTCGACGCCCACCGCGCCGCCCGCGCCACGCTCGGCGGACCGCGCCAACGCAAGGGAACCCGCCGATGAACGCCCTCCTGCTCACCGCCCTGGCCCTCGCCCCGCCCACCGCGCCGCAAGTCGATGTCGTGATCCGCGGCGGTACGCTCTATTCGGGCGCAGACGCCGCCCCGATCACCGGCGATGTCGAGATTAGCGGCGACCGCATCGTCTATGTCGGCCCCACCCGCCGCACGGCGGCCGCCAAGGTGATCGATGCGAAGGGCCAGATCGTCGCCCCGGGCTTCATCGACGCGCACACCCATCCGGACACCTACATCCGCTCCCCCGACGCGAAGCAACGCCTCAACCTCCCCTGGCTCGCGCAAGGCGTCTCGACCATCGTTATGGGCGTCGACGGCGGCGGCACGCCCGACGTGGCAGAGGATGCGCGGAAGCTCACCGCAGCGGGCGTCGGCACCAACCTCGTCCCCTTCGTCGGCTTCGGCGCCATCCGCGGCCGCGTGCTGGGGCAGGACGACCGCCCCCCCACCGCCCCCGAACTCGCACAGGAAAAGGCGCTGGCCGCCAAGGCGATGTGCGAAGGCGCTTACGGCCTCTCGACCGGCCTGTTCTACGCTCCGCAAAGCTACGCCAAGACCGACGAGGTCATCGCCGTCGCACGCGAGGCGGGCAGCCGCGGCGGCCTGTACGACACGCACCAGCGCGACGAATCGAACTACACGATCGGCCTCATCGCCTCGACCAAGGAAGCGATCGAGATCGGCCGGCAGGCGAAGATGCCCGTCCACTTCGCCCACCTGAAGGCACTCGGCGTCGATCTCCAGGGCCAGGCGCCGCAACTGATCGCCACCATCGCCGCCGCGCGTGCGGCGGGGCAGGACGTCACCGCCGATCAATATCCCTGGCTCGCCTCCGGCTCCAGCGTCGACGCCTCGCTCCTCCCGCGCTGGGCCAGCGACGGCGGCTACAGGAAACTGATCGCCCGGTTCGACGACCCCGCCACGCTCGCCCGGATCAAGGCCGAGATGGTCGAGAATCTCCGCCGACGCGGCGGCAAGGAATCGATCCTGCTGACCAGCGAGAACATGCCCTGGACCGGCAAGACGCTCGGCCAGATGGCAACCGCGTGGAACGTCGACCCCATCGACGCCGCGATCCGCATCATGCGCGTCGCGAACAAGGACGGCACCGAACCGGCCGGCGTCGGCGTCGCCAGCTTCAACATGGCCGACCGCGACGTCGACCTGCTGATGCAGCAGCCGTGGATCGTCACCAGCTCCGACGGCTCCGACGGCCACCCGCGCCAGTACGCGACCTTCCCGCGCAAGTACCAGACCTATGTCCGCGAGCGAAAGGTCATCACCCTGCGCAATTTCATCCGCCGCTCGACCGGCCTCACCGCGGACATGTACCGCATCGACCACCGCGGCTACCTCCGCGCCGGCTACTACGCCGACGTCGTGGTCTTCGACCCGACCCGCTACGCCCCCCGCGCCGACTATGTCCATCCCCGCGTCCCCAGCGTCGGCGTGAAGGCGCTCCTCATCAACGGCAAGCTCGCCCTCCAGGACGGCGCTACAACCGGCACCGCCGCGGGCCGCGTCCTGCTCCGTCCGAAACCGGCCAACTGCCCGGCATCGTAACGGCTAAAAACCCGCCCCACCCCCGTTCGGTTCGAGCCTGTCGAGAACGCCGCGCAACGTTCTCGACAAGCTCGAACCAAACGAGGGTAGAGAATGATAAAGTCTCCTAAAACCCGCCCATCCCGAGCGAAGTCGAGAAGCCAACATAGCCCCTCGGCTACGCTCGGGGGAGCGTGCCTCGACTTCGCTCGGCATTGACGGGTCGGGAGAGGGTCAGCCCCTCTGACCCGGCATAACCCCACGCTATGCCCCGCCGCACGAGCATGATGCGCGCACCACCACCCCCACACCCTATGCCGGACACCACCCCCTCCGACGCAGGTGCGCGATGATCCCCGGTCCCTTCCTCCTGTATCTCGGCCATTCCAGCGACGCGGTCGGAATCAAGACCTCGCGCGGGCTCGCCGCTTTCCGGCCCAAGGACTGCCTCGGCGAATGGCGGCACGACGACTGCCCACTGACGCTCGACCTGCCGCGCATGGACGCCGCCGCCGCGCGGGCCGCAGGTGCCCGCACGCTCGTCCTCGGAATCGCCAACGCCGGTGGAAAAATGGACGACGCGCTGATCCACGACGCACTGGCCGCGATCTCCGCCGGGCTTAGCGTCGCATCCGGCCTCCACCAGCGGCTGCGCGACGAACCGCGCCTCGTCCGCGCCGCCGCCGACGCAGGCGTGACACTGTTCGACGTCCGCGATCCGCCCGCCGACCTCCCCATCGGCAACGGCCTCCCCCGTGCCGGCAACCGCCTGCTCACCGTCGGCACCGACTGCTCCGTGGGCAAGATGTACGCCACGCTCGCCCTGCGCGACGCCATGCACGCCCGCGGCATCGCCGCGGACTTCCGCGCCACCGGCCAGACCGGCATCATGATCGCCGGCGCCGGCGTGCCCGTCGACGCGGTCGTCGCAGACTTTATCTCGGGCGCGATCGAACAGCTCACCCCCGCTCGCCACGACGCCGGGTGGGACCTGATCGAGGGGCAGGGATCGCTCTTCCACCCGTCCTTCGCCGGTGTCTCGACCGGGCTGCTCCATGGCGCCCAACCCCGCGCGCTCCTCCTCTGCCATGATCCGTCGCGTGCCCATATGCGCGGCCTGCCGCACTATCAGCTCCCTTCGATCACCGACTGTCTCGCCGCCAACCTGTCCGTCGCGCGGCTTACCAGCCCGCACGTTCAGGCGGTCGGCATCGCGCTGAACACGGTCGCGCTCGACGAAGCCGACGCACGGCGGCTATGCTCGTCAGTCGCGGACACCCACGGCCTGCCCTGCACCGATCCCTACCGGTTCGGGGCGGATCCGATCATCGACTGGATGCTGACATGCTGCGACGCCTCGACGCCCGCCACGACCGTTTCGGCCTGACCACCCCGTTCCGCATCTCGCGCGGGGTGAAAACCGCGGCCGACGTGATCACCGTCACCATCGCGCAGGGCACGCTGGTCGGGCGCGGCGAGGCGGTCCCCTATGCGCGCTACGACGAGACGATCGAGGCCGCGCTCGCCGCGATCGACACGGTCACGCCGCTCCTGCAACGTGGCGCCGGCCGCGCCGAACTGCTCCGTATCATGCCGCCGGGCGCCGCGCGCAACGCGGTCGACGGCGCGTTGTGGGATCTCGACGCGCAACTGGCCGGCACCACGGTCGCCGCACTGGCCGGCCTGTCCGAACCCACTCCGGTCGCATCCGCGATCACCATCGGCCTCGACGCGCCCGCCGCGATGGCCTCCGCCGCCGCCCGCGTCGCCGACGTCCCGCTTCTGAAGATCAAGGTCGACCGCGATCATGCCGCCGCCCAGATCGCCGCGGTCCGCGCCGCCGCCCCCGCCCCGCGCCTGATCGTCGACCCGAACGAAAGCTGGTCGATCGACGAGGTCACCGGCCTCCAGGACCTGCTCGTCGATTACCGCGTCGACCTGCTCGAACAGCCACTCCCCGCCGACGCGGACGGCGCGCTCACCGGGTTCGCCTCACGCGTCCCGATCTGCGCCGATGAATCGCTCCACACCGCTGCCGATCTCGATGCGCTCGCCGGCCGCTACAGCGTCGTCAACGTGAAGCTCGACAAGACCGGCGGCTTGACCGAAGCGCTGATGCTTGCCGATACGGCGGAGCGAAAGGGGTTCGGCGTGATGGTCGGTTGCATGGTCTGTTCGTCGCTCGGCATCGCACCTGCGCTGCTGCTCGCCGGCCGTGCCACGTTCGTCGATCTCGACGGCCCGCTTTGGCTGGCGGAGGATCGCCGCGGCGGCGTCAGCGATCACACCGGTATGCTCTCCCCGCCCGCGCCCGGCTTCTGGGGCACTCCGGCTTGAGGCTGCTCCGGGCCTGGTTCGCGATCCCGTTGTGGAAACGGGTCGTCGCCGGGCTCCTCATCGGCGTCGCGCTCGGCCTGCTCTGGCCCGCCGGGGCCGCCGCGATCCGGCTGGTCGGCGACCTATTCGTGCGGCTGATCAAGATGCTCGTCGTGCCCGTCGTGCTCATCACCATCGCGGCCGGCATCTCCTCGCTCGGCGATCCGCGCCGGCTGGGCAGCATCGGCGGGCGCACCGTCGGCTGGTTCGCGTTCACCACGCTTCTGGCCGTCTCGATCGGCATGGCGTTCGGCCTCGTCCTGCGCCCCGGCGACGGCATCGCGCTGGCCGGTATCGCCCCGCATGTCCTGGGGCCGCCCGTGTCGCCGGCCGACCAGCTGCTCGGCATCGTCCCGGCCAACATCGTCGATGCGCTGGCCAAGGGTGACATGCTCGCCATCATCTTCGTCGCGATCCTGCTCGGCGTCGGCAGCGTGGTGTCGGGCGACGCGGGCAAGCCCGTCGTGGCGCTGCTCCAGTCCGCCGCCGCCGTCCTGCTGCAGATCGTCCGCATCGTGATGGAGGCGACCCCGTTCGGCGTGCTCGCGCTGATCGCCGGCGCGGTCGCGGGCGGTGGCATGGCGGTGTTCGTCAATGTCGGCTGGCTGGCGCTCTGCGTCGTGCTCGCCTCGCTCGTCCAGATGCTCGTCGTCCACGCGCTGTTGATCGTCGCCGTCGCGCGGCTGCCGGTCGCGCGCTTCTTCCGCGGCATCGTCGATGCGCTCATCGTCGCTTTCTCGACCGCCTCCTCCTCCGCCACGCTGCCCGTGGCGCTCCGCGTCGCGCAGGACAATCTCGGCATCGCGCGGCCGATCGCCTCGACCGTCCTCCCGCTCGGCGCCAGCATCGGGAAGGACGGCACCGCCATGTATGTCGGCCTGCTGGGCCAGTTCGCGTTACAGGCGCTCGGCATCGTCCCCGACGCCGGCATGCTCGGGATCATGCTGCTGACCGGCGCGCTCGCCGCGTTCGGCACCGCGCCGGTTCCCTCCGCCTCCCTCTTCATGCTCGCCGCGATGCTGTCTGCGGTCGGCGTCGGCGCGGAACAGACCGCACTCGTCGTCGGCCTCGTCCTGCCGTTCGACCGGCTGCTCGACATGACCCGCACCGTCCCGTCCGCCTCGGCCAACCTGACCGTCGCCACGCTCGTCGCGCGTGCCGAACACGGCCTCGACGAAGCACGCTACAGGGGCACAATCCGGCCATGAACCTGCGCCACATCGAAATCTTCCACGCGGTCTACGTCAACGGATCGGTCAGCGCCGCCGCCCGCGCGCTCCACATCTCGCAACCCTCGGTGTCGAAAACGCTGCGCCATGCCGAGACCCTCCTCGGCTTCGAACTGTTCCAGCGCACCAACAGCCGCCTCGTCCCCACCGAGGACGCGCACGCCCTTTTCGGCGATGTCGCCAATATCCAGGAACGCGTCCGCGCACTGCGCGAGGCGGGACGCAACCTGCGCGCCGGCGCGGGCACCACGCTGCGCATCTCCGCACTACCCAGCCTCGCACTCGGCGCGCTGCCTACCGCCGTATCGCGCTTCCTCAAGATCCGCCCCGACGTCCGGTTCGACCTCCAGACGGTCCATCACGACGACCTCCTCCGCAAGCTCTACGAACGCGAAACCGACATCGCGATCGCCGCGGAGGTTCCGCGCGGCGCCCCGCTCGGTCAGGTCTGGCTGGGCGAGGGCGAACTGGTCGTGCTCTACCGCGAGGAGGACATGCCCGACGCCCCGGCCCGGCTCGAACTGGCGCAGCTCGTCGGCCGCCCGTTCATCACTCTCGCTGCCAGCGGCCCGATCGGCCAGCTGTTCAGCACCGAACTCGAAAGGCTCGCGCTCGACCTGGACGAGGTCGCGTCGGCCCGCACCTTCTACATCGCCGCCGCGCTCGTCCGCGCCGGCGTCGGGCTGACCGTCGTCGACAGCTTCACCGCCGACGCGTCGATCGCCCCCGGCCTCTCCGTCCGCTCGCTCAAGCCCCCGCTCACCTTCGACGTCCACGCCATGCACCTGCTCGACCGCCCACCCAGCGCACTGGCCAGCGAATTCCTCGCGCTGCTCAGCGACGTGATCGAGGCGCCGTGATGCGCCTCCTGCTCGCGCTCGCCTCGGTCCTGCTCGCCGCCGCCAGCCCGCCCGACCCGGTCGCCCAGGCGCTCGCCACCGCCGGCCCCGGCACCCGCATCGGCCTCGTCGCGGTGGACGACACCGGCCGCGAGATCGTCGCGATCCGTCCCGACGACCGCTTCGTCCCCGCCTCCAACACCAAGCTCTTCACCACCGCCGCCGCCTTCGCGCTGCTCGACACGCAAGGCCCGGACACCGCCGGCGGCGCGACCGTCCGGCTGGAGGGCCGCGGCGTCGTGCTCACCGGCCACGGCGACGCCCGCCTGTCCAGCGCCGCGGACTGCATCACCGACTGCCTGATCGACCTGGCCCGCGCGGTCGCGGCAAAGACCCGTATCGTCCACGACGTGGTGGGAGACGACAGCGCGTTCCCCGACGAACGCTGGCCGCTCGGCATGAGCTGGAACAACATGCCCTCCCGCTCGGGCACCGCCGTCTCCGCGCTCACCATCGACGACAATGTCCTGACCGTCACCGTCGCCCCCGCCACCCCCGGCGCGGCCCCGACGATCACCGGAGACGGCTACTACCGCATCGTCAACCGCGCGACGACCGCCGGCACCGTCGCGGCGCTGTCTGTCACCCGCGCCCCCGGCGACGACACGCTCCGCATCACCGGCACGATCCCGGCGGGCAGCCCGCCCGAAACGCTCACCGTCGGCCTCGACGACCCCGCCCACCGCGCCGCCTGGCAACTCGCAGCCCTGCTCCGCACGCTCGGCGTCCGCGTCACCGGCACCATCGCCACGCGCCACCGCCCGCTCTCCCCAATCGACGATCCCGCAACCCGCGGCACTGCCCCCGCCCCGCACGCCCCCGCCCGACCAATCCTCGCCCGCCTGACCCCACCACCGCTCGCAGACGACCTGCGCACCACCAACAAGGTCAGCCAAAACCTCCACGCCGAACTCCTGCTCCGGCGTGTCGGGGCGGTCACCGGCACCGGTTCGGTCGCCGACGGCCGCGCCACGGTTGCCAGGCAGATCGACACCGCAAACGTCCCACGCTGGACCTACGACTTCGCCGACGGCTCGGGCATGTCGAGCTACAACCGCCTCACCCCGCGCGCCGCGGTCCGCTTCCTCCGCTGGACGCAGACCCAGCCCTGGGGCCCGGCCTGGCGCACCACCCTCCCGATCGGCGGCACCGACGGCACCCTCGCCCGCCGCTTCCGCGGCACCGCGCTGGAGGGCAGGATCACCGCCAAGACCGGCACCCTCAACGCCGCGAGCGCGCTCTCCGGCTTCCTCACCACCGCCCGCGGCCGCACGCTCACCTTCTCCGCCCTCGCCAACGACATGCCCAGCAACGCCTCGGCGACGGCCGCGGTCGATCAAGCGCTGCTGGCGTTAGCTGCCGCCAACTAACCCCCATCCAAACCTAAAAAGCAGCAACCAGCGCATCCCCGGTCACCTGTCGCAGCGCAAAGATCCCGCTGTCGAAATGCCGTGTCGGATGCACCCGGTTGGTCAGCAAGGTCCAGGCCACCCCGCGATCGAAATCCACCCACAAGCCGGTCCCGGTGAACCCGGTATGGCCGATCGTCGTTGCCGAACAGCTTTGCCCGCCGGACCAACCCGGATAGCGGATCTCCCACCCCGCGGTCCGGTGCCCCTCGATCGGCGTCCGCATCTGCGCGAGCATCCCCGGCGTCGCCCCGCTCCCGTCGAGTAGCCCTCGCGCGTAGCCGAGCACGCCATCGACCGTCCCGAACAGCCCGGCATGCCCCGTCCGCCTGCCCATCGCGGCGCAATTCTCGTCATGCACCTCGCCCGACAACACGCGACCGCGCCACTGGCAAAACTCGGTCGCGACCGCCGGCCCCGGCGGCGGCCCCCAGCTCAGGCCCGCGCCCAGCGGCAACGCATCCAGCCCCGCGCCCGTCAGCCGCTCCACCGCGATGCCCAGCAGGATGAAATTGATGTCCGAATAGACCGGCGGCCCATGCCGCCATTCCCGCTGCAACACGAACGCCCGCAGCCGCACGGGATCGTCGCCATAGGTGTAGATCGGCTCCACCGCCGGCAGGAACGTCCGGTGGACCAGACAGTCGCGGAACGTCAGCCGCCGCTCCGCCGCCCCCGCCACATCATATTGCCGCAGGTCCGGGATCGCATCGGTCAGCGGCCGGTCCAGGTCGATCCGCCCCTCGTCCGCCAGCCGCAGCACGAACGTCGTCGTCGCGATCACCTTGCTGACCGACGCCAGGTCGAACCAGTGGCCCGCGGTCAGCACCTCCGCCGCCGGCATGCGCTGCGCCAGTCCGGCCACCCGCACCGCGCGCGCGCCGTCGGCCGTGACGATCCCCAGCACCGCGCCCGGGATCCGCCCGTCCGCAACGTGCGCGGCGGCCGCGCCGAACGCCGCATCGGCTACCACTTCAAGATCGCGCATCATGCCGCTTCGCTCCGCGCCCTGACCTGCGACAGCGCCGGCACGAACAGGAGCGCCGCCAGGCTCACGATGCCCGACAGCAGGAAGAACCCGTCATAGCCGATCGCCCCCACCATCGCGCCGCCCGCCCCGGCCAGCAGCCGCGGCAGCAGGAACGCGAACCCGGTCAGGAATGCATATTGCGCCCCCGGATAACGCGGGTTCACCAGCAGCGAGAGATAGACGACGAACACCGCCCCTGCGAACCCGTTGCCGAACTGGTCCGCCGCGGTCGCCAGATACAACAACCCCTCGTCCACCCGCTGATGCGCCAGCCAGACGAACCCGAAATTGCCGATCGCCGCGACCACCGCGCCCACCGCCAGCGCCCACGCCATCGGACGCCTCGCCGCCATCAGCCCGCCCAGCCCGACGCCCAGCACGCTCGCCGCGAGCGCGACCAGGCTGTCCGCCCGCCCGATCTGCGTCAATGAATAGCCCAGCCCCTTGATCATCGGTTTCGACAGGTTCAGCGCCAGCACGTCGCCCATCCGGTACAGCGACACGAATATCATCAGCAGGACCGCCGCGTAGCCGTAGCGCCAGAAGAAATCGACATAAGGCCCCAGCACCGTCGACGTCCGCAGCGCCGAGTCCGACGTCGACCGCCGGATCCGCGGCAGCGCGATCGCCATCGCCACGAACGGCAGCATGCACAGCCCGAGCACCCACGGCGTCACGTTGCTGCCCGCGTCGATCCCCGCCCGCGCCGCGATCGCCAGCAACACCCAGCCGACCCCCGCGGTCACCGCAAGCGCCGCCCCCAAGATCACCGCACTCGCGACCAACCCGGTCGTCAGCGCCGTCGCCCGCCCCCCGGTCCCGCCGCCATCCGCGCGCATCGCGACCAGGATCGGGAACGGCAGCAACGCCGCCGCCGCGATCAGCAGATAGGACAGCGCCCAGCCGCCGACCGCCGCGATCAGCAACGCGCCGCTCCCCGCCGCCACCATCGCACTGCGATATCCCCACAGGTTCGCCGCGACGATCGGACCCTGCTGCTCCTGCGAGGGATACAGCTCGATCCGCCAGGCATCGGCCGCCACCTCCAGCGTCGTTGTCCAGAATGCGAGCAGCACCGCGAACAACGCCGTCACCGCCAGGTTCGCATCGTCCGACGTCGCCGCCATCGCGATCATCGCGCTGAAGATGCCGAGCTGCGCCAGCATGATCCAGCCGCGCCGCTTGCCCCAGTACCGCCCGAACCCGGGGATATCGTACCGGTCCAGCAACGGCGCCCACACGAACTTCAGCGTCGGCAGCAACTGCACCCAGGCAAAGAACCCGAGCACCGTCAGCGCCACGCCATGCGCCTGCAACCGCAGCACCAGCACGGTTGAGAACATGTAGAATGGCAGCCCCGCGGCGAACCCGAGCAACCCGTACAGCAACATGCCGCGCCGGTCGGTCGCGGGCTTCGCGCTCTCGTCGGAATGAACCGCGCTCGCGGCAAGATCGGTCATGGCTGCTCCGCAGATCGCAAGACCGGGAGCGTCGGGGCATCCCGCCCGCCAGTCAAGCGACCGATCACCCGCGGTTATGCCCCGACAACGTCGCGGCATGCCGGCCGCGGAAGCACTCGACCCGCGTGGCGGCATGAACCTTCGCCGCATGCCGATTGTTCGCGTGTAGTAGTTCGGCACCATAAGCGGGGCCCATCCGTTCGCGCCGCCCGCAAAACCCAAGGATCATCGCATGTCCGTTTCGTCCCGCGTCGCCATCGTCGGTGCCGGCAATGTCGGTGCCACCGCCGCCTACGCGCTGATGCTCAGCGGCCTGTTCACCGAAATCGTGATCATCGACAAGGACGCCGACCGCGCCGTGGCCGAGGCGACCGACATCGCGGACGCCAACGCCATCGCCCGCCCCGCGCGGATCTGGGCCGGCGACTATGCCGATACGCGGTCCGCCGACATCCTCGTTCTCACCGCCGGCGCCGCGACGCACGGCGACGAAACCCGCACTTCGATCGCCAGCAAAAGCGCCGCGATCGTCCGCGCCTGCATCGCCGACGCCATGGCCGCCGGCTTCGACGGCGTGTTGGTCGTATCGTCCAACCCGGTCGACGCCATGACGCAGGTCGCACAGGACGCATCCGGCCTGCCGCCGGAACGGGTGATCGGCACAGGCACGCTGCTCGACAGCAACCGCTTCCGTAAGCGCATCGCCGAACAGCTCGGCGTCGCACCCGGCGCGGTCGATGCCATGGTGCTCGGCGAACATGGCGACAGCGAGGTCGTGGCCTATTCCACCGTCCGGATCGGCGGTCTCACGCTCGAGCAGTTTCTCGGGGAACAACCCTTCGATCGTGCCGCGATCGCCAACGACGTTATGCGCGCCGGCTACGCGATCAACCACGGCAAGGGCTACACCTCGTTCGGCGTCGCCAGCGCGATCGTGCGGATCTGCGAAGCGGTCCAGCGTGACGAGCGCGTCGTGCTCCCGATCGCGACCCGTGTCACCGGCCAGTACGGCATCGACGACGTCTATCTCAGCCTCCCCTGCCTGATCGGCGCGGCCGGCGTGCTGCGCGTCCTGACGCCGGACCTCTCCGCCAACGAACGCACCGCGCTCCTCGCCTCGGCCGACACGCTGCGCAAAACGCTCGCCGGGATCGATTGATGAACGCCGTCGCCGTCGCGGTCGAACACGCCCTGACGCAGGACCCGTCGCAGGACGCGGACCACCCCGCCGAAACGCTGGCGCAGGCGATCGCGAGCGGCGGCGAAACGCTCAACGCACTGCTCTACACCGCCGCCGGCCGCGGCCCGCATCCGACCGTCCTGCTGCTCCACGGCCTGCCCGGCAACGAACAGAATGTCGACCTCGCCCAGTCGCTCCGCCGCGCCGGCTGGAACGTCCTGACCTTCCACTATCGCGGGTCCTGGGGCAGCCCCGGCGCCTTCTCGTTTGCCAACTGCATCGCCGATGCGCTGACCGTCCACGACTGGCTCCGCGACGCGACCGCGCTGCGCATCGACCGGGACAGGCTCGTCGTCATCGGCCACAGCATGGGCGGCTTCATCGCCGCGCACGTCGCCGCCAACCGCCCGACCATCCGCGCCGTCGCGCTGATCTCCGCCGCCGACCTCGGCAGCGCCTTCGGCGAACTGCCCGAGGAGAAAGCGGTAGAGGTCGTGGATGAAACTGTCGGCACCAGCAGAGGACTGCAAATCCTCGCACACACATCGCCGCAGGCGCTCGCAACAGAAGCCGCCTCGCACGCAGACGATCTCCACCTCAAAAACTACGCCCCCGCACTCGAAGACCGCCCGCTCCTGCTCTGCACGTCGGACGACGGTTTCACCCCCGGCAGCGACGCGCTGGCCGCCGCCATGAAAAATGCGACCGGGACCATGTCCCGATCGCATCTTCAGACCGATCACAGCTACTCGGATCACCGTATCGCGTTACAACGCCTGGTGCTCAGCTGGCTGCTGTCGATCACGTTCTGACGGATCGTCCGATCAGCGGACCGAACCGCGACGGAACATGTTGACGATCGCCAGCAGGATCACCGCGCCGACCAGCGAGATGAGGATCGACTGGATGTTCAGCGCGCCGTCCATGATCGATGCACCGCCGAAGAACGGCGTGATGATGAAGCCGGCGAGCACCGCGCCGACGATCCCGACGACGATGTTGAGGAAGATGCCCTGCTGGCCATCGGTCCGCATGATCATGCTGGCGACCCAGCCGATGATGCCGCCGACGATGAGAAGAATGATGAGGTTCATGGTTTTGCTCCTGTTTGGGTATTGGTACAGCAGCATCAACAGACCGTGACGCCGGGAAGTTCAGTTTCGTTCGACGAACGGAATTTGGCGGTTAGTACCGAGACACCAACTCGATTGGTACATCCGTCTCGCGTGGGTACGGAACCCCGCCCCCCGTCCCGCGCTTGGTCTCCATGACCAAACCCCAGCCAAAGCCGCTCCACGCGCTCACGCTCCACCATCTGGAGCAGTTGATGACCGGCCTGCTGGAGGGCGTCATCCTGATGGACCCGACCGGCACGATCCTGAGCGCCAACCCTGCCGCACTCCGCATGCACGGCGTGAAGGAACTCGCCGAGCTCGGCGCGACGGTCGACGACTACGCCACCCGCTTCGCGCTGCGCTACCGCGATCACCACAAGCTCCACCGCCGCGACTATCCGCTGACCCGCCTTCTCGCGGGGGAGAGCTTCCCCGACCTGATCGTCGAGGTGTCACCCGTCGGCGCGGACGAACCGCGCTGGGTCCACCAGGTCCGCGATATCGTCATGGACCAGGACGGCGGCGAACCCGACTGCCTCGGCCTCGTCATCAACGACGTCACCGAACGGTTCGATGCGGAGGACCGGTTCGAGGCGATGTTCCACGCCAACCCCGCCCCCGCGCTCATCATTCGCGTCGCGGACCAGCGCTACGTCCTGGTGAACCAGGGCTTCCTCGATCTGTCCGGCTACGACCACGACCAGATCGTCGGCAAGACGCTGTTCGATTTCGACTTCCTCGACCAGGTCGACCGCAAGGCGTACGTGAAGGACCGCGTCGCCAACGGCCGCACCGTGCCGCAGCTCGAGGCGGAACTCCCGCTCGCCGGCGGAGACCGCACGCTTGTAGTCCTGGCCGGCCAACCGATCGAGGTCGCGAACGAGGACTGCCTGCTGTTCACCTTCGCCGATCTCGAACCGCGGCGAAAGGCGGAACGCGCGCTCCAGGCCAGCGAACGCCACTTCGTCTCGGTCTTCGAAATGGCCCCGGTCGCGATGGTCGTGACGCAGGGCGACGACAACCGCATCACGCAGGTCAACACTGCCTTCACCGCGCTGACCGGCTACGACGCGCCGTCCGTCATCGGCCGCGTCGCCGACGACCTCCACCTCTGGAACGACGCCGCGCAACGCCGCACGCTGGAACAGGGGATCCGCGACCATGGCGGCTTCCGCGCGCACGACGTCCGGCTGCTGCACCGCAACGGCGCGACGGCGGACTGCCTTGTCTCCGCCGAACGGATCAGTGTGGACGGCGCGCCCTGCGTCCTGTGGCTTTACCAGGACATCTCCACCCGCCGCCGCGGCGAACTCGAACTGGTCGAGGCGATCGAGGCGGTGATGAAGGACGCCAACTGGCTCAGCCGCTCGATCATGGACAAGCTCGCCACGCTCCGGAACCCGCGCGGGACGGCCGCCGCCGCCCCGCCGACCGACCTCAGCAAGCGCGAGCGCGAGGTCCTCGACCTGATCTGCCAGGATCTCGACGACGCCGCGATCGCCGACAAACTCGGCCTCTCACGCAACACGGTGCGCAACCACGTCGCGCGGCTCTATGCCAAGATCGGCGTCAAGCGACGCAGCGCCGCGATCGTCTGGGCGCACGAACGCGGCGTCGGCGCCTGAACCCGGGCCGGACGGGCGACGTCGGTACACCAACCCATGCTAAGGTTTCGTCAACGAAAAGGCGCTACTGACTCGGCCGCAGGCAAATAAGCCGGCCGGCTGTTTGATAGTGGCTTTAATCTCGTGGGATCCTTGATCGAACTCCAGAACGTCATCCTGGAGATGATCGCGAAGGGTAAGACGCTGGAACGCACCGCGGTGCGGCTCTGCGTCGAGGTCGAACGCCTGCTGCCCGGCGTGGTCTGCTCGGTCATGACCGTCGATGGCGACGACACGCTTCACCCGCTCGCCGCGCCCAGCCTTCCGGACGACTACCCACGCCAGTTCGACGGTGTCGCGGTCGGTCTCGACTCCGGCTCGTGCGGCGCGGCCGCGTATCTCCGCACCGGCGTCACCACGATCGACATCGCGACCGATCCGCACTGGCACCGCTACCGACATCTGTCGCTTCCGCTCGGCCTGCTGGCCTGCTGGTCCAGCCCCATCCTGAACGGACTGGGCGACGCGATCGGAACCTTCACACTCTACTATCGCGACCGCCGCGGGCCGACCGATGCGGAACAGGACGTCGTCGCGCACTGCCTGCATCTCAGCGCTATCGCGATCGAACGGCACCAGCGGGTCGTCGAACATGAACGCCGCGCCTTCACCGATGCACTGACGAACCTCAACAACCGCGCGGCATTCGACGCCGCCCTGCGCCATCTGCGTTGCGACGTGCCCGGCGCCTGGGGCCTGCTCGTCATCGACCTCGACAATCTGAAGATCGCCAACGACATCTTCGGCCATGCCACCGGCGACTGCATGTTGCAGATCGCCAGCAAGCGGATCTCCGAGGCGGTCCACCCGGACCGCGCCTTCCGGCTCGGCGGCGACGAATTCGCCGTCATACTCCAATCGCCGGACGCGCTCTCCGACCTGGCCCAAACGGCGGAGCGGATCCTGGCCGTCCTGGTCCGCCCCGCCGATTGCCGCGGCAACATCGTCGTGCCGCGCGGCACGATCGGCGGCGCGCTGGTCGCCGCGGACGATCCGACGCCGCAGCAGGTCCACCAGAATGCCGACTTCGCGCTGTACCACGCCAAGGAAAGCTGTCGCGGCGCCTTCGTGCGGTTCTGGCCGGGCCTCGGCACCAGCATTACGCGCCGGCTTACCGCAATCCAGGATGTCGACCTGGCGCTGCGCGAGCAACGGATCGAGGCCTATTACCAGCCGATCGTCCGGCTCGACACGCTGGAGATCGTCGGGCTGGAGGCGCTGTGCCGTATGCGGGTCGACGACCGGATCGTCCCGGCGGCGCTGTTCCATGAAGCGACCACCGACGTCCACATCGCCACCGAACTGACCGCGCGGATGATGGCGCTGGTCGCGGCCGACGTGCGCGGCTGGCTCGATCTCGGCATCCCGTTCCAGCATGTCGGCATCAACGTGTCGTCCGCCGACATCCATGGCCGCGTCGATCATGTACTCGAATCGGCGTTCCGCGCCCACTCCGTCCCGCTGAAGCACGTGATCCTCGAAGTCACCGAGTCGGTCTATATGGGCCAGGGCGACCATGTCACCGAACGCGCCATCAAGGCGCTCCGGTCGAAGGGCCTGCGCGTGGCGCTCGACGATTTCGGCACAGGCTTCGCCTCGCTCACCCACCTCCTGACCGTGCCCGTCGACATCATCAAGATCGACAAGAGCTTCGTCGATCGCCTCCACCCCGGCGACGGCAGCATGGCGATCGTCGAAGGGCTGATCCGCATCGCCGGGCAGCTCGACATCCGCGTCGTCGCCGAAGGGATCGAGACCGAGGAACAGGCGCAGCTCCTGAAATCGATGGGCTGCGTCCTGGGCCAGGGCTATCTCTTCTCGCGCGCGGTGGATCGCGCGACCGTCACGACGTTGCTGCTCGATTGTTCGCAACCTGCCCGAAAAGGGCCCTCGCCGAAAAAGCTGCTCCCCGCCGCCGGGCGCCGCCGCTAACCGGGCTCAGCCCTTGGCCGCCGACGCCGCCAGTTCCTCCAGGTCCAGGTCGCGCTCCAGATCGTGCAGGATCTCGTCGTCGATCTGTCCATCCCGGTGCATCCGGACCAGTGCCGCCCGACCCGCATCGACCGCGGCGATGACCGTATCGAAATGGCTGTCGATCGCCGCCGTGCGCTCCTCCGCCGTGCCCTCGAAATTGTCGGACGCCGTCGCCCGCCTCCGATACCGACGCAGCAGTTGCGGGTGCAGTTCGCGGCCGTCCTCGGTAAAGGCCAGCCCCTCGACCGCCGCCAGCTGCGCCCGGTACACCGCGTTCTCCGCCGCCTCCAGGTCGAGCGGCGGCGCGGCCGGATCGACATCGTCCTTGCCCGCCAACCGGATGACGAGGCCGAGCGACGTCCCCTGCAACAGCACGGTGACCAGGATCACCGCGAACGCCGTCACCAGCATCATGTCGCGCCCCGGCATCGTGTCGGGCAGCGACAGGGCGACGGCCAGCGTCACCACGCCGCGCATCCCCGCCCAGCTCATGATCAGCGCGGATCCCGCCCCCAGCGGCCGGACCCCGATCCAGCCGAACCGGCGCAGCAGGATCAGCGCGCCGTCCACCCCGAACACCCACAGGAACCGCGCGACGATCACCGCCAGCACGATCAGCAGCACCGGCCCCGCCATCGTGTCGAACACCACGCCCATGCCGCCGACGCGGTCGAGCACGCCGCGCAGCGAGAAACCGATCAGCATGAACACCGCGGCCTCCATCAGGAACACCAGCACCTGCCAGAACGCATGCGCGCGCAACCGCACGCTCGCCGCGAACACGACATGCTGGTACCAGCCGCACGTCAGTCCGGCCGCCACCGTCGCGATCACCCCCGACACATGCAGCATCTCGCCCGCGATATAGGCGGACCAGCACACCAGCACCGTCGCCACGATCATCAGCTGATCGTCGCCCAGCCGGCGCAGCAGCAACACCCACAGCGCCCCGATTCCCCCGCCGACCGCGATCCCGCCCACGACGAGCAGGACGAAGCTGCCCGCCGCCTCGCTCAGGCTGAAACTGCCGGTCAGCATCGCGGCCACCGCGAACCGGAACAGCACCAGCCCGGCGGCATCGTTCAACAGGCTCTCGCCCTCCAGCAACGTCGACAGCCGGCGCGGCAGCTTCACCCGCTGCAACACCGCACGCGCCGATACCGCATCGGGTGGCGACACGATCGCCCCCAGCGCCGCGCACGCCGCCCATGGCAATGCCGGCATCAGCAGCTTGGCGACCACCGCCACGATCGCGGTCGTGAAGAACACCGCCCCCACCGCCAGCGACAGGATGCCCGCAATATGCCGCCGGAACGACGCCAACAACCACGCCCCGTCCATCAACAACGGCGGCAGGAAGATGACCAGCACCAGTTCCGGGTCGATCGCCACCGTCGGCAACCCCGGCACGAACGCCAGCGCGCCACCGCCGGTCAGCAGGGCCACCGCGGGCGGCAGCGCCAGCCGCCGCGCGACATAATGCAGCGCCAGCACCGCCAGGAACATCGCGATGATCAGCTCGAAATTCTCTACCGGGTGCATGTCATCGTCCCGATCGTCCGCCGAAGCCTCCGCCTTGCATGCACGGGCACCGCGGGCAACCCTTCCCGCTCCGGCCAGCCGCCGCTAGCGCGACCGCCGCTTCGCCGGGCGCACGACCACCGCTTCGGCCGCTTCCAGCTTCCGCCAGCGCTCGAACCGCTCGATGGTCAGCGTGCCCTCCGCGATCGCCGCACGGACCGCGCAACCCGGCTCCGTCCCGTGCGAACAGTCCGAGAAGCGGCAGTCCTGCGCCAACAGCGCGAAATCGTCGAACACCTCGGCGATGCCGCCCGCCGCTTCGGTCAGCTGCAACTCGCGCATCCCCGGCAGGTCGAGCAGCCAGCCACCCAGCGCCAGCCGGTGCATCTCCCGCACCGTCGTGGTGTGTCGGCCGGTGCCGTCATGCGCGCGGATCGCCTGCGTCGCGATGCTGTCCGACCCGCGCAGCGTGTTGACCAGCGTGGACTTGCCCACCCCGGACGATCCGAGGAACGCGACCGTCTTGCCCGGCCCGCACCACGTCGCCAGCCGCGCGACGCTCGCCGAATCGCGCCCGTCGACCGGCTCGACCAGCAATCCCGGCTCGATCGCCCGCGCCGCCGCCACGAACCCGTCGACGTCGTCGGTCAGGTCGGTCTTGGTCAGCACCACCACCGGATGCACCCCCACCTCGCGCGCCAGCACCAGATAGCGTTCCAGCCGCGCCACACTGAAATCCTGGTTGCACGATGCGACGATGAACACCGTGTCGACATTCGCCGCGATCATCTGCTCCTTGCGCGGATCGCCCGGCGCGCGCCGCTTGAACAGGTTCATCCGCCCCAGCACGCGGAGCGGCAGCTGTGACGCGCCGTCGATCAGCAACCAGTCGCCCACTGTCGGATGATCGTCGCCCGGCGCGGCCCCCGGGATCGACGGCGCCACGAACCCGCGCGATCCCGCCCCCGCCACCGCGATCTTGCCGCGATGCACCGACATCACCCGAACCGGATGGCAATATTCGGCCTCATCGTCCGAAACCTGCGCCACGAAATGCGCGTTCCAGCCAAGCTCTTCCAGCGTCTCGTCGGTAGTTTCCATAACGCGCGCATATATCCTTCACCGCGACCGGCCGGCGGTCACGTGCCGATATGGGCCAAGCGCCGCACGAAAGCACCTGCCCTCACTGATAGTGCGCGACATTCTCGAACCCGTCGTTCGTCTTGGCCATGCGGATCAGCTTGCGCACGAACGTCCGGACATGCCGGTCGAACCGTGTGTCGTCATACACGCCGCGCCAGACATAGTCGTCGCGCTCCAGCAACGCCCGCAGTTCGACCGCGAACGCCTGTTGATCGTCCACCGCGTGCTTGCCCTTCAGCAGCGTGCAGACCATTTCCTCGGCGGTCGCCTTGTCGCAATCGTCCTGCTGCGTCCGCCCGCCGCGTTCGGCCGAAACCTGCTCCGCCCGCGCCGCGACGACGCGCTTTTCCAGCCAGATCCTGACGATGCCGCCGTCCCACGCCTTTGCCGCCACGACCACCGCGATCCTCCGTTCCGAACGCCGCACTATCCGCGGGCGTCTCCGGGCTCGCCTAGGGCCGATCCGGGTCGCGCGCTACCCGAACTCGGCCCGCCGCTCGTCCGGTCGGACCGGCGCGCCGATGCTGTCCGCGATGATCCACGTCCGCGTCCCCACCCCGCGGCGCAGCTTCAGTCCGCAGATCCGGCACCGCGCGCGCTTCACGCCCGCATCGTCGACTTGCGCCTTTCCCGGCGAATGACGGTGATCACAATTGGACTGGGCGCACGGCATAGATAAATCCGTCGTTAAGGAAGCCCCCGATTGCCGCGCCCGCATGTCTGCCAGATTGCACCCGAGGCCTGCGCGCCCGCCGAAAAACTAGGCGCCGGAACTATGCCGGCCGGTCGCGCCGCGCAGGCAACATGACGGTCGCGATCACGCCGCCGTCGGGATGGTTCAACACCGTCACTTCGCCACCATGCGCACGCACGATGCCACGGACGCTCGCCAGACCCAGCCCGACGCCCCCCGTCTCGCGGTTGCGCGATCGTTCGCCGCGGAAAAACGGTTCGAACACCCGTTCCAGGTCCTCCGCCGGAATGCCCGGCCCGTGGTCCCGCACCCGGATCTCAGTGGCACCCTCCACCTCGGCCAGCTCGACCGTGGCATCCTGCGCATAACGCAGCGCATTGCCGATCAGGTTGTTCAGCACCGCGCGCAACGAGATCGGATCGCCTTCCACGACCAGCTTCGGTCCCGGCACGATCGTCACATCCCCGCCGCCATCGACGAAATCGTCCACCACCGCCTCGGCCAGCGATCGCAGGTCCAGCCGCCGCCGCGCGCTCGGCTCGCTGACGTCGCGGACATAGTCCGTCGCCGCGGAGATCATCGCGTCCATCTCCGCAATCGCCCGCTCGCAGGCCGGGCGATACTGCGCCGGCAACCGCTCCATCTGCAACGCCAGGCGCATCAGCGGCGTGCGCAGGTCGTGCGCCACCGCGCCGATCATGATCGTCCGATCCTCGACATAACCCTTCAGCCGGCGCTGCATCTCGTTGAACGCCTTGGCCGCATGCGCAATCTCGGGCGGCCCCTCCAGCGGCACCGGCGCGCCGCGCGGGTCCTGGCCCAGCCGCTCGGCCGCCTCCGCGAACAGCGTGATCGGCCGCGCCACCCACCGCGTCAGCAGCCAGGCAAAGCCGATCGCCGCCAGCAGCGATGCGACGATCAGCGCCAGCGCACCGATCCGCCACCGTTCGAACCCGGTCCGCACCGGCTGCGCGGACAGCCAGCTGCCGTCGCCGCGCCGCACCGACACGCTGAACCCGCCGAGCAGGATCTCCTGCCGCACGTCCGGCCGCCGCATCCGCCGCGCGCCGAACAGCGGCCCGTCCGGCCGCGGGCTCGGCACGCCCGCGATCCGCACCCGCTCGATCGGCACCGTCAGCTGTCGCGCAATCGCCTTACGCAGCGTCACGGTACGCGCATTGTCCTCGTTGCGCGCCGTGGCCGCCGGCGTCACGACGATCTGACCCGCCGGATCCCCGCCGCGGCGCAGCGCCTCGGCCACCTGCTCGACGGTGTAGATGCGCGGCAATGGCGGCCCGATCAGCACGACGAACGCGACGTTCAGCAGCTGCACCGCGCCGACGCACGCCAGCACGATCGTGAACATCCGCAGGTACAGCGGCGTCGTGATCCGGCGCTCCGCCATCACCCCCGCCGGACATGGGGGACGAACAGATACCCCTCGTTCTTCACGGTGCGAATCAGCTCGTCACCCGGACAGCGCAGCTTGCGGCGCAGCCGGCTGACCTGCACGTCCACCGCCCGGTCGAACGCCTCGCTGTCCGGCCCGCGCGCGAATTGCAGCAGCTGGTCGCGCGACAGCACCCGCCGCGGCCGCTCGACCATCGCGCGCAGCAACGCGAACTCGCCGTCGGTCAGCTGTACCAGCACGCCGTCCGGATCGGTCAGCTCATGCGCGGCGATGTCGATCCGCCACGCATCGAAGACATAGGCCTCGCCGACCGCCCCCGACGCCCCGCCGCGCGATCGCAACGCGGCCCGCACCGTCGCCAGCACCTCGCGCGCGCTGCACGGCTTGGCCAGATAATGGCTCGCCCCGGTTTCCAGCCCCTTGATCCGGTCATGCTCGCGGCCGAGCGCGCTCAGCAGCACGACCGGCGGCCCGCCGCGATCCGCCAGCCGGCGACATGCCGACAGCCCGTCCTCACCCGGCATCATAACGTCCAGCAGGACCAGATCGACCGTCTCGCGCGCGAGCGCCGCGTCCATCTCGCCCGCGTCCTTGCAGGTCCGCGCCCGGTATCCGCGCGACGCCAGATGCTCAGCCAGCAACGTGCGGATCTCCGCATCGTCGTCGACGATCAGGATGACGCTCTGCGCATCGGCTCCCGCGCCGCCGTCCGGGTCTGTCATCGTCTCCGTCCGCACGCGCGTCCCCACTGGTCAAGCCGCCGCGCCATACGCCGCTGTTCCCCCGCTATCATAGCGATCGGTATTGCCACCATGTGTCTGCCACGCCCGACATGTCTGCACCGCCTGCAACGCCGGACATCCCGCGGACACATGCCCCCGCCACGGGCCGCCCGGTGACACCGAATAAGGACTTTGCGAAAATGCGAACCATCACCACCACTCTGGCCGCGGCAGCGATGATGCTGCTCGCCGCCCCCACCCTCGCGCAGCGCGCGCCGGACCGCGACAACGGCCGCACGACCCAGACGCGCGGCAACGACAACGCCGGATCGCGCAACGATCGCAACCAGTCCTCGCGCGGCGGCAAGGCCACCCAGGCGCGCAACAGCGGGCGCGGCAACAGCGCGCACCAGACCGCGTGCATGCGGCGCTACGCGTCCTACGACAAGCGGACCGACACCTTCGCCCCCGGCCGCGGCAAACCCCGCCAGCGCTGCCGCGGCTGAGCGGACAACACGGTCGCCGGACGGTCATCCCGACCGGCGACCGTCGTCACGGCACTTCTACCGCTTGCAACGAACCACGACCCCCGGCGATAACGGTCCCCGGCCGAAGACCGCTGGAGGAGTATCGCATGTGGGAACCCTATCTGCGGACCAAGCTGCCCGCCCCGACCGAGCAGGACCGCGACCGGCTCGAGGCGTTTGCCGGCGGTCCTTTGCCGGCCGGCTACTGGGCGCTCGCGACGGCGCATCAGGGGGAAGCGCTGGACGAGGACCTCGTGCGTGACCCGTCCTTCCCGACATTCATCCTGCTGCTGGTGGCCCCGCTCGATCGGCTGGAAAAGGCCGAGCGGAGCTATGCCATCGCATTCGCCATCGATCACATGATGCCGCGCTATCCCGCCGGCCTGCTGCCGTTCGCGGACGACACCGGCGGCAATCTGTTCGCGTTCGACTATCGCGCCGATCCGGCCGCGCCGTCGATCGTGTTCATCGACCATGAACTGGACGGCGAAGACGGCATCACCCCCGTCGCGCCCGACTTCGCGTCCCTCCTCCGTCGGATCGGCCTCACCCCGCCCTGACCCGCAAGGCGGGCGAACGGGATCGCCCACGGCGGCCGCACGGTCTCGCCTCGCAGGAAGCAATCGACCTGCTCTTCGATGTCAGGCAACGCATCGACGATCCAGCACCGTGCCGACATCCCGCCATTCTCGCGCAGCCTCACCAGCGACCGGCCCGGCATATCCGCGTCATGTCGCATAACTGCAAAACACCGCGCCTACCGCCGTCCAGCATGCGGACCTCCACCCTGCAAGCCCCCGCGCCGACCAGCGTTGCAGCAACGTCGTTCGGCATCCGGCTGGCCTATTCCGGCGGCAATCTCGGCAAGTCGGTCGTCTGGTCGGCATTCGAAAGTTTCCTGCTGTTCTACCTCGTCCGGTTCGCCGGGTTCGATCCGCTCGTCGCGGGTGGCCTGCTGGCCGCGCTGATGTTCGCGGCGGCGGGCGCGGACGTCGTCGTCGCCTATTTCGCCGATCGCGGTGGCCGGCCCGATGCGCTCGCCCGGCTGATCCTGGTCGGCGCACCGCTGGGCGGGATCGGCTTCTGGCTGATCTTCGCCGCTCGGCTGGACGGGCCCGCGATCGTTGCGGCGGTCATCCTGTGCCGGGTCGGCTATTCGCTCTGCGACATCGGCCACAACACGCTGCTTGTCCGCGTCGCGATCGGCCCGCGCGACGCCACCAGCGTGTCCGGCCTGCGCATGATCTTCAGCGCCGCCGGCACAGCCATCGTCGGCCTGGCGTCCGTCCACATCCTGTCGATCGCCGATCCGGGCGACCAGCGCGCCGCATTCGCCGGCTGCGCGCTGGTCGGCGGCGCGCTCTACATCGCGACGCTGATGGCCGCGACTTGGGCCACGCGCGGCATCCCCGCGCCACGGACCGCCACCCGCCGCATCGGCCCGGCCGCCATGCTGTCCGCGCTCTGGCACACGCCCGCCTATCGCCGCCTGCTCGCGCTGGTCGGGGTGCAGGTCGCGCTCGTCCCGATGTTCGCGCGCGCGCTCCCGTTCTTCGGCGTCGCGGTCCACGGCGACGCCGGCTGGGGCGGCTCGGCGCTGCTCGTCATCACCGTCGCGCAGGCCGGCTCGCTCCCCGCCTGGATCATGCTCGGCCGCGCGCTTCCGCCGCAGTCGACGCTGACCGTCGCGAACGCGCTCATTATCGTCGCCATGCTTCTGCTGGTGACACTGCCACAAGCCGGCCCCGTCCCCCTCGCGCTGATCGGCATCGCGCAGGCCGGCATGAACATCGCGATCTGGGCGCTGCTCGCCACCAGCATCCGGACCGGCATGGCGGCCGGCAGCACGGCCGAGGCGCTTCCCATGGGCCTGTTCCTCGCGGTGGTGAAGGGCGCCACCGGCATCGGCAACCTCCTGTTCGCCAGCGCGATCGCCGGCCATGACTGGCACTGCACGAGCTGCGCGCCCTCAACTTCATTCCTGCTCGCCACGATCGGCCTGCCGTTGCTCGGCTGCGTCGCCATCCTGGCGATGAACGCCCGGCCCGCCTATAAGCGCACGACATGAAGACGCTCGCCGCCCTCGCCCTCATCCCGATCGCGCTGGCCACCAGCCTATCCGCCCAGACGACGCCCGCCGCCCGCGTCACCGAGGTCGCCCGCACCGCCGGCACACCCGAGGATATTTACGGCCCGCTCTACCGCGTCGTCGAACTCGCCCGCGTCTTCCCGGACAGCAAGACCTTCGCCGACATGATCCCGCGCGACCCGCCGCCCGCGATCCTGGCCGCCTACCGCACCGAAAACCCGCAAGGCCGCACCGCGCTCGCCGCCTTCGTCGCGCGCCACTTCCGCACCGCGACCGAAAGCGCCCAGCGCAAACTGACCATGCGCGACCATATCAAGGCGCTCTGGCCCGTCCTCGCCAAGCCACCCATGGCCGTCCCGACCGGCAGCTCGCTGATCCCGCTCCCGCAGGCCTATGTCGTCGCCGGCGGCCGCTATCAGGAGATGTATTACTGGGACAGCTACTTCACGATGCTGGGCCTGAAAGCCGACGGCGAAACCGCGCTTATTGAATCGATGCTCGCCAACTTCGTCTCGCTCGTCGAACGCTACGGCCACGTCCCGAACGGCACGCGGACCTATTATCTCAGCCGGTCGCAGCCACCGTTCCTCGCGCTGATGATGGACCTGTCCACCGCCCGCGATTCCGCGACCGACGCGCGCCGCCTGGCCGCGCTGAAGGCCGAACATGCCTACTGGATGGCCGGCACGACCTGCATCGACGCGTCGGGCGCCTGCCAGCATGTCGTGCGGATGCCGGACGGCAGCCTGCTCAACCGCTACTGGGACGCGCGCGACACCCCGCGCGACGAATCCTATGCGGAGGATGTCGCCACGACCGCCGCCGCCGGCCGCCCGGTCAACCGCGACCTGCGCGCCGGTGCCGAAAGCGGCTGGGACTATAGTTCTCGCTGGCTGCGCGACGGCCGCACGCTCGCCACCATCCACACGCTCGACATCGTACCCGTCGATCTCAACAGCCTGCTCTGGACGCTCGAAACCGCGATCGCCCGGCGCTGCACCGCGGCCGGCGACACCGCGTGCGCCACCGACTACGCAAGCCGCGCCGCCGCCCGCAAGGACGCGATCGCGAAATATCTCTGGTCCACACCCGAACGCCGCTTCGTCGACTGGGACCGCAGTACGCACCGCCCGACCCCGTCGGTCAGCGCCGCGATGCTCTACCCGCTGTTCGCCGGCCTCGCGACGTCGGACCAGGCGACCGCCACTGCGAACCTCGTCGAAACCCGGCTGCTCGGCACCGGCGGCCTGCGCACCACGACCGTCCGCACCGGTCAGCAGTGGGACGAGCCCAATGGCTGGGCGCCGCTCGTCTGGATCGCAGTCGGTGGCCTCGACCGCTACGGCAAGACCGCACTCGCCGACCGGATTGCGCGCCGCTGGATCGCGACCGTGTCGGGCTTCTATGCCTGCACCGGCCGCATGGTGGAGAAATACGACGTCGAAAGCGGCAAGGCCGGCGGCGGCGGCGAATATCCTGTGCAGGACGGCTTCGGCTGGACCAACGGCGTCACCCGCGCCCTGCTCGATCGCCCCGCGGTGGCCGGCGCGGAAGCCACCACCTGCGCCAACCCGGCTCGGGCAACCGCGAAGCCGAAATAGCCCGTCCCTGCGTAGCGGTGGGCAAAGCCGCGACAGCGCGCTATCGTCGAACGGACCGGCTGACGGAGGCGACACGATGATCGGACGTTCGACCCTTGGCGCGATCCGCCGGCGATTGGGCCGCGCCCGGTCGTCCGCGATCAGTCTCGTGTCCCCGCGCGGCACGATCGACACGGACCTTGCGCCCGGCCATCCGCTGCTCCCGTCGCTTCCCGCCGTGCGTGCCTACAACGCCGCCCGCTCGGCGGAGGCGGGCAAGGCGATCCGCGACGGCAACCGCATCGTCAACTTCCACATCGCGCTCGATCTGGTCGCGAAGCTGCCGGCCGGCGACTATGCCGAACTCGGCACCTATCGCGGCATGACCGCCTCGGTCATCTGGCCGCGCATGGCCGCCGGCAGCACGCTCTACTGTTTCGACACGTTCGAAGGGTTCGACCAGCGTGATCTCGGCGACGACCGGCTGGCGCAGCCGCTCGAAAAATCCGCGTTCCGCGATACCAGCCTGGATATCGTCCGCGCGCGGATCTCGAACGGCAACGACGCCGGGCTGGCATTTCGCGTCGGCTTTTTTCCGGACACGTTCGTCGGTCTCGAACATAAGCGGTTCCGCTTCGTCCATATCGACATGGATCTGGCCGACCCCATCCGATCGGCGCTCGCGATGTTCTGGCCCCGCATGGTCGATGGCGGCATCATCCTGGTCCATGACTATCGGTCGAAACGCTATCCGATGGCGGCCGAGGCGGTGGACGACTTCTTCGCCCAACGCGGCATCGTGGCCTGGCCACTGAACGACCGGCTCGGCACGGCGATGATCATGCGCCATCCGAACATGCCCGACTGACCCGGGCGAACGCGCGCGGTCAGGCGAACATCGCCTCGAACGTCGCCTCGTCCACCACGTCGCCGCCGCGCGCGTGCAGGTAGCGCCACATCGGCCGCCACATCCCCACGTCCGGCCGCACCGGTGCCAGGAACCGCGGCAGCGACGCATCGACGATCGCATCGCCCTCCGCGCCGGGTGCCTCCCCGCTCGCGCCGTACCACAGCGCGCGCGCCATCGCCGGATCGTCGCGCAGCTCCGGTGTGACGACGTCCAGCGCCGCGACCAGCATCGCGATCGCCTCCCGCACCTCCGCCGATGCATCCGCCGCCCCGATCAGTTCCAGCGCGGAAAAGTTCGGAATGCCCGCCTCCGCCGTGGTGACCATCTCGGTGTCGAGCCCTCGGACCCGCGCCGACACCCCCTCCACATTGGCAAAGGCGAGCCACGCGCCGTCATAGCCCGCGACCAGATTGTCGACATGCGCGAAACCCGCCGGCTCGATCACGATCCGCCCGCCGTCGACGGCCAGTCCGCGCTGCGTCAGCCAGCCCGCCAGGATATCGCGGCACAGCTGGTCGGTCGTCGGGTTCGACACCGGCGACGCGATCCGCACGCCCTCCCCCGCCGCAAGCCGGTCGAGCGCGTCGCGCTGCATCAGCACGCCGCCGTCGGTCGCGAAGAAACAGCCATGCGACACCAGCCGCAGGTCGCGCTGCTCGACCAGATGGAGCGGCTCGTTGACCACCAGCTCGACCGCGCCGTCCGCCAGCGCGACGAACCCGTCATAATGATCGTCGGGCACCACCAGTTCGACGTCCAGCCCGTCGCCGCGCAGGCGATCCCGCGCGGCGATCAGCGGCAGGTGATCGGGGTTCAGATACCATTCCAGGGCGATGCGAAGTTTCATGCCGCATCGGTGGCGACTTGCCGAACCATAGTCAACGCGCCCCTCCCGAAAGGCCGCGACCACACCCCGCCGAAAAGATGACGTCCCGCCGTCACCCAGCCCCCCGAACCGTCCGCCGCCCGACTTGCGGACCGGCCCACGCGGGCGCATCTTCACCGGATAATGTGGAAGAGGATGCTGATCGGCGCCGCGCTGTTCGCCGCGCCCGCCCAAGCGCTACAGACGACGGATCGCCCGACCGCGGCATCCGCCCTGCCCCCGGCTGCGCCCGATCCCGCCGCACTCGATCCAGCGGCACCCGCCCCTGTCGATCCGCTGGCGATCACCGCGCTCGACCTGCGCATGACCGTCCCGGTTTCGATCGGCGGCGGCGCGCCATGGCCGTTCATCATCGATACCGGCGCGGAACGCACGGTGGTGTCGGGCGAACTCGTCCGCCGGCTCCGCCTGACGCCGGGGCCGGTCCGCCGCGTCCTGACGATGGCCGGCACGACGCTGGCACCGACCGCTTTGCTCCCCGGCCTGCGCGTCGGCAAGCTCGACAGCCTGCCGATCGAGGCACCGGTCTTCGCGCGCGCCAATCTGGGTGCGATCGGCATGCTCGGCATCGACGCGCTGCAGGGTCAGAAGGTCGCGATCGATTTCGTCACCGACACCATGACGCTGGCCCCGTCCGGCAAGCGCCGCCGCCCATCGGCGCGCCGCGACGAGATCGTGATCGTCGCGAAATCGCTCTACGGCCAGCTGATCGTCACCGACGCCCGCTGGCGCGGCCGCCGGATCGCGGTGGTCATCGACACCGGCTCCCCCGTCACGGTCGCGAACCTCGCGCTGCTCCGGATCGCACGCAAGCCGCCGCCGTCGCTTGGCACCATGACGCTGATCGCGGCCAGCGGCGTCGCGATCCCGGCCAACGCCTATCTGCTCGACCGGGTCGAGATCGGCGGCGTCAGCCTGCTCGGCGTCTCGGTCGCGGTGGCGGAGGTCGCGCCGTTCCGCCGCTTCGGCCTCTCGGACCGCCCTGCGCTACTGCTCGGCATGGAAACGCTTCGCCTGTTCCGAGCCGTCGACATCGACTTCGCCAACCGCACCATCGTCCTCAAGCTGCCACGCTAGGGACGGCGGCCACCACGCATCAGCGCACCCGTTCCAGCACCAGCCGCGCACCATCGTACCAGCCGAACTAGATCCGCTCACCCACCACCGCCAGCCGCAGATCGGGCGGCCCGAACGCGCCTTCGCGACAGGTCACCGTTCCGTCCGCCGCCAGCGCCGGGCCCGTACAGACATCGCTGAAGAACCCGCCCTTGCGCGGTCGCCATGCCAGCCGGTCGACACCGATATCGAGGACCGCGCCCATGTCGGCCGGATCGTCCTCGTCCAGAGCATGGACGCCCGCGGTGTCGACATGCACCGCCGTCACCCGCCACGCACCGGCCAGCGCGCGCAGCGACATCCGTTTCGGCGACACCGGAGCGACCGCCACCGCCGGCGGCGGCGACCCATCGCACCCCGCCAGCATTAGACCGCAAGCCGACGCCGACAGCGCCAGCCCGACCAGCCCGCGCCCGACGCCGCCACTAAGCAACCGCCCCCGCCTCGCCGCGGCCCAGCGCCACCCCGCTCCAGTCGACCCGCCGCGTCGCATACATCACGCCGGCCAGCGCACCGAACAGCAGCACCGACCCGATCAGCAGCGAATACGCCTCCAGGCTCAGCAGCACGTACAGCACCGCATACAATCCGCCGAGCAGCGCCGCGACCACCCCGGCGCGCCGCCAGCTGTGCAGGATCGCGGCGGAATAACTGCCGATCAGCGCGACGATCGCCGCCGCCGCGACCACATATGCGCCCAGGAACCCGATCACCTCCGACAGCGCCAGCAACAGGACGAAGAACAGCACCAATCCCGCACCAATCAGCAGATACGCCACCCCCGGCACCGGCGCTCCGCCGATGATGTCGAACATCAGCAACGCCAGGAACGTGAAGCCGATGAACATGAACCCGTATTTCGTCGCGCGGTTGACCTGCGAATACAGGTTGATCGGGTCGAGCAGCCCGATCGTCACCGCATCCGCCGTCCCCATCGCCTGCTCGCCGATCGTCACGACCGGACGGTTCAGCGCCAGATTGCCGATCTGCCAGGTTGCTGGGAACGCCCCCGCGCCCGCCGCCCGGTTGGGCAGGAACGCCCCGCTGAACGACGGGTGCGGCCAGTCCGACTGCGCCTCGATCGTCGTCTGCTCGGCCGAAGGCAGGAACGACAGCGCATCGCTGCCGCGCAGGTCGAACGCGACATCGAACGCCAGCGCGCCATCCGCACCCACCCCGCCGGCCAGCGGCCCGCGCGCGGTAAACCCGCTATTCGCCGTCACGTTCAGGCTCGATCCGGGGATCAGCGGCAGCGGCCGCCCGTTCGCGCGGATCGCCGGGCGCGATCCGGCCAGCCCCTTGGCGTTGCTGATCCCGACGCGGATCTCCGCCTCGGCCATCCGCACGCTGTCGGCCAGGATGTTCAGCGCGGCGAAGTCCGGCAGGCGGAATGCCCCGCCGATCGACACATGCGTCCGGTACACCACCGCCTCGTAGATCGAACGCCGCCGCCGTTCCGCCGCGATCCGCGAGCGGAACGCCACGCGCGTCGGCGCCACGAACAGCAGCTCCTCCTGCCGCTCGGTCCGCCGCACGGTGCGGCCGTTGTCGGTCGTCTCGCGCACCACCGCCCGGCTGAACGGGATGACCAGATACGGCCCCGCAATCGTCTGCGGCCCGCCCCACCCCTCGACGATCGACATGCGCGCGGTCTGCGATTGCCCCTCGCGATCGTAGACGAGCAGATATGTCGCGAACAACGGCACCGCCAGCAACAGACCCATCAGGATCGTCATCGTCAGCTTGCGCGCCGGCGTGCGGGGCCTCGGTTGCGCTGCGGTCGTCCCAATCATTCGTCACCCCCCGGCGGTCGGTCGTTTTCGCGTACCGCCTTATTGGTTCGGCCCCGCCATCCGTCAAACATTACTATCCGACGACGAATAACACTGCGGGAACGGCTGGACCGTCACCTGGTTGACCGATACGACAGGCAATACTGTCGAACAATCGGAAGGGGATAGCATGCGGACCTTTATGATCACGACGCTCGCTGCACTGGCGCTGGCCGGCACCACGCCGGTCCTGGCGCAGAGCCTGAAGCTGAAGGAAGCATTCGCCAACGACCGGACGAAGGTCGCCGAACTGGCGGCGCAGACGAATGCGGCCTGCGGCACCAGCATCCGTTTCTCGGTCGATTACTCTTCCTATTCGCAACTGCTCGCCGACGACAACAATCAGAACCCCTGGGCCTACATGGCCAACGCCACCGATGCGCTAAAGCGGGTCTGCCAGAGCGACGACGGCAAGCAGGCCGTCCAGTCCAAGATCAAGAGCGTCGTCGTGTCGAACGGCGCCGAAGAGTCCGAAACGCTGACGAACGGCACGTTCCACTACACCGTGCCCTATGCCGGCCATTCGCCGCGCACCGTCATCGAATGGCTCCAGTCGAACCTCTGATCGCCCTTGCGTGGACGGCGGCGCCCGGTGCCGCCGTCCACGTCCGACAACAGCGCCGGCGCGGCACCGGAACGCACCTTTCTGGAGGTCGCCCATGAACCGCACCGTCAAGTTCGTGCTGATCGTCGTCCTCGTGTCCGGCGCCACGTCGTTCCTGCTGACCGCCATCACCGGCGGCGCCCGGAGCACGACCAGCCCGGCGTTTATCGGCGCGATTTTCGGCATGTCGGTGGGATTCGTCTATCTGCTGTTCAGCAACAACCGCAAGGTCGTGCTGGCCGACGACGCCACCCGCCGCGCGGCGCTCGCCGAACAGACGCTCGGCCCCGGCACCGCCCGCCTGCTCGTCGTGCGCGAAAGCAGTGTCGGCATGCTGGTCGGCGTGGATATCAAGGTCGACGGCACGGTCCTGACGCAACTCAAGAGCCCGCGCTTCGCCGTCCTGCCCGTCGCCCCCGGCCACCATGATTGCGTCGCCATCGCTCAGGGCAAGCGCACCGCGGTCCTGCCGATCGACGCGGAGGCCGGCACCACAACGGTCCTGCGGATCACGGCCACCCTCGTCGGAATCAAGCTGACCCGCGAGGACGACACCCCGGCACTCCGCGCCTCGCTCGCCCGGGTCGCGATGGTCCAGCCCGACCCGTCTGCCGTCCCGCGGGTCGTCGCTTCCACGACCTGAGCCCGGCCCCCTTCGGCCCAACAAACCGACAATCGTGCCGCCACGGCTTGCGGCCAGACCGCGCTTGGGCAAGCATGGCGGGCAAAGGGGACCATCCATGATCAAGGCACTTCTCATCGCGCTCGCCGCGACTGTCGCAGCACCGGCGCTCGCGCAGCCCAAGCCCGCTGCCATCACCTACATCCACGCCGGCACGTTGCTCGACCGCCCAGGCCAGGCGCCGCGCGGCAACACGACGATCATCGTGCGCGACGGCAAGGTCGCCGAACTGCGCAACGGCTTCGTGGCACCGGAACAGGGCGCGACGCTGGTCGATCTGCGCAACGCGTTCGTCATGCCCGGCATGGTCGACATGCACGTCCACCTCTGGGGCATCGGCGGCGACCCGCTGCGCGCCCGGCTGGAAGCGCTCAATCGTGACCGGTTCGACGACGAGATGACCGCGGTCGCCAACGCGAAGACGACGCTGAACGCCGGCTTCACCTCGGTCCGCGATCTCGGCGGCGACCCGCGCGGTATCCGGGCGCTGCGCGACGCGATCGACGCCGGGACGGTCGAGGGTCCCACCATCACCAATGCGGGCGAAATGATCTCGGTCACCGGCGGTCACGGCGACGGTGGCAACGGCCTGGCCGAGGAGTTCGCCGACATGGTCCATAGCAAGGAGGTGAACCTCTGCGACGGCCCCGACGACTGCCGCCGCGCGGTGCGCGCACAGGTCGCACTTGGCGCGCGCGTCATCAAATTCGCCGCGACCGGCGGCGTGTTGTCCAACGTCAGCGGCGGGCTCGGCCGCGCCATGACGCCGGAGGAGATGCGCGCGATCATCGACACCGCGCACACGCTCGGCCGCAAGGTCGCCGCACACAGCCACGCGATCGAGGGTACGCGCGCCGCGCTGGACGCCGGCGTCGACTCGATCGAACACGGCACCTTCCTCGATGCGGACACGATCCGGCTGTTCAAGACCAAGGGCGCCTGGCTCGTCCCGACCGAGATCGCGCCCGTCGCGGCACTCGCCCAGGCCCGCGGCGGCGCACTGCCCCCCGCCACCATCGTGAAGGCGGAGGCCGCCGCCGCCGCAATGGCCGACAGCCACCGCCGCGCCTATGCCGCCGGGGTGAAGGTCGCGTTCGGCACCGACACCGGCGTGTCGAAACACGGTGACAACGCGACCGAGTTCGCGCTCCTCGTCCGCAACGGCCTCACCCCGGCGCAGGCGATCGCCGCCGCGACCGTCGGCGCCGCCGATCTGCTCGGCCGCGACGACATCGGCACGCTCGCCCCCGGCAAGACCGCTGACATCATCGCCGTCACCGGCTCCCCGTTGCAGGACATCACCCGGCTCGAGCATGTCGATTTCGTCATGCATCGCGGCACGGTCACAAAGCGCGCCATGCCTGGCACCTGACGCCTAAAATGCCGGCGGACGCCCCAGCTTAGCGTCCGCCGGACCGCCGCATCGGCATCGCGTCGATCGTCTTCGCCAGCACCGCCGAGGACAGCGGACGCGAACTCCGCAGCTTCACGCCACCGTCCTTGCCGATCAGGACCGCGCCGAACCCGCTCGCCGGCAACCCATAGCGACGACGCAACGAAGCCGCCCGATCCGCTGCACCCACGACCCGTTCGCCGACCACCTCGACGACGCTCAGATCACGCGCCTCGCCCTCCGCCTTCCAGCGCGCGACGACGCGGCGCTGCTCGGCCAGCATCGCATCATCCGCCGCCGACGCACCGACCAGCAACACGCGCCGCTCCCACTGCATCGCGGCGATGGTCATCGGCGCCATCGCCATCAGGGGCAGCGCGGCAAGCAGGACAAGCGGATTCATGCCGGATGAAACGCGTTGCCTCCCGGATCGTATCCGCGCCGTGCCGGCTACTTCGCCACACCAAGCTGTTGCAGCATGAACGCCTGCCATTCGGCGTTCTGGCGGAACCGTTCGAACCGGCCCGTCTTGCCGCCGTGCCCGGCCTCCATGTTGACGCGGAAGAGCAGCGGGTTCCGATCCGTCTTCATCTCGCGCAACTTGGCGACCCATTTTGTCGGTTCGTAATATTGGACCTGGCTGTCCCACAATCCGGTCCCGACATACATCGCTGGATATGCCTCCGCGCGAACATTGTCGTACGGCGAATAGCTCAGCATATAGTCGTAATAGGGCTTCTGCGCCGGATTGCCCCACTCGTCATATTCGAACGTGGTCAGCGGGATCGACGCGTCCAGCATCGTGGTCACCACATCCACGAACGGCACCTGCGCGATGATCAGCTTATAGTCGGTCGGCGCCATGTTCGCGACACCACCCATCAGCAAGCCGCCCGCACTCCCGCCCATCGCCGCGACCCGGTCCTTCGCCGCATATTTCTGCGCGACCAGATAGCGCGTCACGTCGATAAAGTCGGTGAAGCTGTTCTTCTTGTTCAGCAGATGGCCGGCATCGTACCAGCCGCGCCCCATCTCCTGCCCCCCGCGGATATGGGCGATCGCATAGACGAAGCCGCGGTCGAGCAACCCGATCCGCCCCGGATCGACCGCCGGGTCGGTGGAGAAGCCGTAGCTGCCATAGGCATATTGGAACAACGGTGCGGTCCCGTCGCGCTTGGTGCCGCGCTTGTAGACCAGCGACACCGGGATCCGCGTCCCATCCCGCGCCGGCGCCCACACCCGTTCCGTCACGTACCGCGCCGGATCATACCCCGGCACCGGCGCGACCTTCAGCACGCGGCGCTCGCCGGTCTTCGCATTGACCTCATAGGTCGTGGTCGGCGTGACGAGCGAACCATAGGTGTAGCGCACCCACGGCGTCGCGGGCTCCTCGTTCACCGCCAGTTCCATCGTGTAGGCCGGCTCGTCCGCCGTCACCGCCTGCGACTTGCCGGCATCGTCGAGCAGCCGGATCATGCGGTTTCCGCCCTCGCGCTGGTCGATCGCGACATAGCCTTCGAACGGCTTGAAATCCTCGATGAACACCGTGTCGCTGGCTGGCGTCAGGTCGCGCCACGCGGCTACCCCCTTGGCCAGATCGGCGTCGGCGACGGTGACCAGCTTAAAATTCTTCGCGTCCCGGTTCGTCCGGACGATCCACCGCGTGCCGAGATGGTCGGCGGTATATTTGAACTCGCGTGCTCGCGGGGCCAGCAGGCGGAACGCGGCGGGCGACAGCGGAGCCGCACCACCGATCGGCGCGCAGCGCTGCTCGTTGCTGACCGTACTGTTGAGCGTGATGCACGCGAACCGATCGTCCGTTGTCCGGCCGATCCCCATGTTGAACGTGTCGTCCTTCTCCTCGTAGATCAGCGTGTCGCGCGCCGCCGGCGTGCCCAGCACATGCGCCTTTACGCGGTATCCGCGCAGCGTCACCGGGTCCTTCTCGATATACAGGATCGTCTTGTCGTCCGCCCACACCAGGTTCGGTTCGATGTTGGTGACCGTATCGGCCGTCTCGCGCCCGGTCGCGATGTCCTTGACCTTCAGCACATATTGGCGGCGCCCCACGACGTCCTCCGCCCACGCGACGCGGCGGTTGTCCGGGCTGACCTGCCACCCGCTCAGCGAGAAGAAGCTGTGCCCCTTGGCCATCACCGGCTGATCGAACAGCCGCTCGGCTGGCGCGGTGACCTTCCCCTTGCGCCGCTCGATCACCGGATAGTCCGCCCCCGCGGCAAAACGCGACGCGTACCAGTAGCCGTTCTTCAGATACGGGACGGTCCCGTCATCCTGTTTCACATGCGCGACCGTCTCGTCGTACAGCGTCTTTTCCAACGGCTTCAGCGCGGCGAGCTGCGCATCGGCATAGGCGTTTTCCGCCTTGAGATAGGCGAGCATCTCCGGGTTCTTCCGCGTGTCGTCGCGCAGCCAGTAATAATCGTCGCGCCGCGCGCCGTTTGGCGACGTCACCTCGAACGGCCGCTTGGCGACCCGCGGGGGTGCCGCACCGTCAGTCGACGGCGTTTGCGCTTGCCCCGCGCCCGCCAGAACAAGCGCCGCCCCGGTCGACAGCATCCACCGTGTCATCGTCCGGGTCCGTTCGTACACATTGCTCTCCATCAGAAACGCGTGTTCAGGCCGACGAAGAAGAACCGCCCGGCCGCCGACACCGGATAGGCGACGTTGGTGATATACGGCTTCGTGTCGGTCAGGTTGTTCACCCCGACATAGACGCTGCGTTCGCGCCCCAGATCAACCGTCGCGGTCACGTCGTGGATGAATTTTTCGTCAGCGATCCCGGCATCGCCGAACTGCTGGTCGCGCGTTTCGATCGACACCGGCGCCAGCGACTGCTTGCCGATATATTGCAGGCGGTAGCTCAGCGAGACCGCACCGTGCCCGATCGTGGCGGAACCGACGCCCGCCCATTCCGGCGCGCCCAGCTCGCCCAGCCCGGGGTTCACCAGCGACGGATCGCTTGGGTCGAAGAACCGGTCGATCTTGTCCACCCAGGTCGCCGTGACGTTCAGCCCGATCCGCGTATTGCCGAACCGGTGGCTGTACGCCGCCGACATGTCGACGCCCGCGGTTTCGATCCGCCCGAAATTCAGCTGCGTCTGTTCCAGGAAGTTCAACCCCAGATAGGTTGGCGACGCGGGGTTGCGGTTGCGCGTGAACAGCCCGCAATATTGGTTGTCCAGGCTGCTGTTGTCGTAGCAACTGTTGACGATGTCCTGCGCGGAGACCGCCGCGATCGCGTTGTCGATCCGGATGTTGTAGTAATCGGCGCTCAGCGTCAGGCCGGGGATGAAGCGCGGCTGCACCACCATGCCCGCGGTCCAGGTCGTCGCGGTTTCCTCGCGCAGGTCCGGATTGCCGCCCGACGTGCCGGAGAAGCGCGCAGTCAGCGGATCGCTATACCCCGCCGGCAGACCGTCCGCACGGCAGTTGGCGATCCGGTTCTGCGCCGTCGAAACACCGGCCGCGACCAGCGAGTCGAGCGTCGACTGCTCGCACGGGTCGGCCGGCCGGAACACGGCCCCTTGCGCGGGCGAGAACAGCTCGAAGATGTTCGGCGCGCGCACCGCCTTGGCGTAACTGCCGCGGATCTTCACGTCGCGGATCGGCGCATAGATCCCGTTGACGTTCCAGGTGAAGGTATTGCCCACCGTGGAATAACGCGAGAAACGCGCCGCCCCGCCGATCCGCAGTTCGTCGGCGAACCGGACCTTGGTGAGCAACGGGATCGCGACCTCGCCGAACGCCTCGTACACGTCGAACTTCCCGCCCGCGTTCAGCGTGCGCGACGTCGGGTCGAACGTCAGTGACTGGTTGTCGGACACGTCGCCGACGAACGTCCCCTCCGCCCCCGCGGCCGAACCGCTCGGCAACAGGCCGAGCACCAGCGGGTCGAACGTCGACCGGCTGCGTTCCTGGCGATACTCGCCGCCCGCGAACACGCGCACCGGCTCCCCGCCCGGCAAGGTCAGGAACGCGCCGGTGTCCGCGGTCAGCTGCGCACTGGCGACGATCTGTTCCAGCCGCGACCGGTTGACGGTCCGCTGCGTGATGAAGTTCACCGCGTCCGCGCTCAGCGAATTGACGCCGTTCAGGATGTTCGCCGGCTTGCAGGTGCCGTCGCCCGGCGTGAACGAGTAGAAGCCCGGGTCCGCCGCCGGGAACGGGCTGGTCGGTGGGGCCACCGCGCTGATGTCGGACCGGCAGATCGGCGTGCCGTTCGGCCCGGTGACGACATCCAGCGCCGCGAACAACCGGTCGGTCAGTACGCCGTTCGAATTGATCTGCTTCTGGTCCGTCCGGCCGTAATTGCCGCTGACCTCGTAGCTCAGATGCGGAGTCAGCGCACCGCGCACGCCGCCCACGACGCGGTAGGTGTCGCGATTGTTGCGCTGCGACGCCGGCCCCAGATCAAGGAAGTCGCGCGACACCAGCAGCCCGCCTGCCTCGTCTGCATCGGCCCGCAGCGCGTCCGGAATATACGGATTGTCGGGCGCGATCGTCAGCGTGTCGTAGAAAGTGTTGTACGGGTTCTGCGAGAACGTCTCGGTCCGCGCATATTTCGCCTCGCCGAACAGGATCGCGGCGGGCGCGATCTCGAACTTGCCGAGCAGGTTCGCATTGTAGCGCCGCGACCGTGGGATCAACGATGCGGCGTTCGCGGTCTCGACGGCCCCGTCGCCGCCATATTGGTTGGTCGACGTCGAAATGACGCCGTCCTGGAACGGCCGCACGCCGCCGCCCTCGGTCGACACGTAACAGCCGCCGAACGCGGTGCCGATATAGGACTGGCTGCAATCCGCGACGCCGTTGCCGTCCACGTCCGCATTGAACGGCGCGAAATCGTTGCGGAAGATCAGCCCTGCGTTCGAACTGATCGCGAACGTCGGATAACGCCCGATCGCCAGCGTCGGCGCGCCGTCCGTCCGGCCGATCAACGCCTGTTCCGCCGCGGTCAGCGTCGGCGCGGCCCCGAACGCCGCGGCATAGTCCGCCGCGAAATCCGCCGCGTCCGGGATCGACGATCCGGTCGGATAGGATCCGTTGGCCAGGCTGTAGAAACGCTGGAAATTCGGCGTCGCGGCACTGATGTCGCCAGACTGGAAACGCAGCGCCGGGTTGCCGTAACTCAGCCCGGCATTCGCCTTGCCGTTGTCGCGCGTCGCCGAACGGTCGCCATATTGGATTTCCTGATCATTGGCGTAGGACCCCGAAAAGGTGATGTTGCCGCGCCCCTCGGCGAAGTTCCGACCGACCAGTCCCTCGACCACGAACGTCCGCCCGTCACCCTTGTCGGACACGCCCATCTGCGACCGCAGCGACATGCCGTCATAATCGTCCTTCAGCTTGAAGTTCACGACGCCGGTCACCGCATCCGCGCCGTACACCGCGGATGCGCCGCCGGTCAGCACCTCGACGCTGTCGATCAACTGGCTCGGGATCGTCGCGATATCCACCGCCTGCGTGCCGGTGACGCCCGAGACGTGACGCCGGCCGTTCACCAGCACCAGCGTCCGGTTCGCGCCCAGCCCGCGCAGGTCGAGCGTCGCCTGACCGACGCCGCCGCTGCCGCGATCGATCGAGTCCGCAACGGTCTGCGACGAAATCAGCGCAGGGATCTCGCGCAACGTTTCGGCAATGTCGTTCTGCCCCGTCTTGCGCAGTTCGTCGGCGCTGATGCTGACGACCGGCGATGCGGAAACCGAATTCGGGTTCGACGCCAGCCGCGATCCGGTCACGACGACCTCCTCCCCCGATGTCGCCTCCGCCGGCGCCGGGTCGGCCGCGGTCTGCGCGATGCCGGACGACGCCCAGCAGAGCCCGATCGCCAGCGCGAACGGTGCGGTCGCGTTTCTGAGCTGTCGCTGTGTAACGTCGAACATTGCCAATCCCCCGAATGGTGCACTGCACACAAACTTCCTGCAATTATCGGTCACGTCAATCGGGTGTCATGAAACATTCAACTTGTTGCACTACCGCATCACATTCGCTTTCGCGCGGCGCGGCCCGATGCTGCGACGCAACAGCCGATCAGCGGCGACGCCGCTCTCGCTCACTGGTACCGGCTCGGGCACCCCCCCGGCACTTAACCGCAATCATATTGGCATCGCGGCGCCGCTCGGCTAAGTCCGTATGCGGAGCCGTTGATCGGTTCCGTCGATCGCACCGGTGCCCGAAAGGGCTTGAAAGGGAATGCGGTGCGGGGTCTCGGCCCCAAATCCGCGGCTGTCCCTGCAACTGTAAGCGGCGAGCGAAGGACACATGACCTGCCGGTCCGCCGGCGGTCGGCCACTGGAGAGGGCATACGTCCGATCCGGGAAGGCCGTGACCCGAGCGACGACCCGTGAGCCAGGAGACCTGCCGGCGTGTGGTCGCTCTTGCCTTGGTCCAGGGGATGGCCGCGGCACGGTGTTCCGTCTGAGCGACGAAGTCCATGCGGCCGGGGCCGCATCGGTGCGTGGCACGGGCGTCTTCTCAAGCGCCGTCCGATGTCCCGTGCCGGCCGTATCACGGCCCCGACCGCCGGTTGTCGCGCGCTTGGCGAAGGAACATCATGGCCGCTCTATCACCCACTTTGGGCAAGGTCCCCGTCACGATCGTCACCGGCTTCCTCGGCGCCGGCAAGACGACGCTCATCAGCCACCTGATCCGCAACGCCGGCGGCCGGCGTCTGGCGATCGTCGTCAACGAATTCGGCACGCTCGGCATCGACGGCGATATCCTGAAGGGCTGCGCGATCCCCGATTGCCCTGCCGAAAACGTCGTCGAACTGGCCAATGGCTGCATCTGCTGCACCGTCGCGGACGATTTCATTCCGACCGTCGAACATCTCCTCGCGCTCGATCCACGCCCCGACCACATCGTCATCGAAACCTCCGGTCTGGCGCTGCCCAAGCCGCTGCTGAAGGCGTTCGACTGGCCCGCGATCCGCTCGCGCATCACGGTCGACGGCGTCATCGCGCTGGCCGATGCGGAGGCGGTCGCCGCCGGCCGTTTCGCCACCGATGTCGCCGCACTCGACGCTCAGCGCGCCGCCGATCCCGGCATCGACCATGAAACGCCGCTGGCCGAGGTGTTCGAGGATCAGCTCGCCTGCGCCGATCTCGTCCTGCTGACCAAGGGCGACCTGGCCGGTGCCGAAGGCCTCGCCGCCGCCCGCGCGACGATCGCCGCCACCGCGCCCCGCCCCGTGCCGGTCGTCGAACTGGTCGACGGCGTGATCGATGCGTCGGTGATCCTCGGCCTCGACGCCGCGGCCGAAGACGACATTGCTGCCCGCCCCTCGCACCACGACGGCGAGGAGGAGCACGAGCATGACGATTTCGACAGCCTCGTCCACGAAAGCGGCGAGATCGACGATCCCGCCACGCTCGTCACGCGGATCGAGGCGCTCGCCCGCAGCGCCGACGTGCTGCGGGTGAAGGGTTATGCCGCCGTCCGGGGCAAGCCGATGCGGCTGCTCGTCCAGGCGGTCGGCGCGCGCGTCCGCGTCCAGTATGACCGCCCCTGGCGCGCGGACGAGGCGCGCGTGACCCGACTGGTGGTCGTCGCCGAACATGACCGCATCGACCCCGCCGTCATCGGAGCGGCGCTGGCCGGCTGACGCCACCATGCACGTCATCTTCCGCGAAAATCACGGGATCGAGGAAAGCGCCACCCCGCGCGACCTCGGTCACAGTGCGGCCGACCTCGTCATGCTGTCCTTCTCGGACAGCGACCTCGGGGCATTCGCGGCCGGCTGGCACGCGGCAGGCGCGGACGGCACGACGCTGCCGTCGCTGCGGCTCGCCAACCTCGCCGATCTGGCGCACCCGCTGTCGGTCGACACCTATCTCGAACGCACGCTGGCCCACGCGAAGGCAATCCTGATCCGGCTGATCGGCGGCCGGTCCTACTGGCCCTACGGGTTGCAACAGGTCGCCGCCCTTGCCCGCAACCGCGGCATCGCGCTCGTCGTGCTCGCCGCGGACGGCCGGACCGACGCGCCGCTAGAGGCGGTCTCGACCGTCCCCGCCGCCACCGTCCGGCGGCTGGCGATGCTCTGCGACACCGGCGGCGCACTCGCCGCCCGCGCCGCGCTGACCGAACTGGCCCAAGCCGCCGGCCTCACCGCCGCCCCTGGCCCGGCCGCGATCGCGGTCGCCCCGGTCGGTGGCTGGGCGCCCGCCACCGGCATCACCTGCCCCGCCGCCATGCTGGTCGCCAGCACGCGCCCGCGGATCATACTGACCTTCTACCGGTCCTACCTGCTCGCCGCCGATACCGATCCGATCGCCGCGCTCCACGCGACCTTCGTCGCGCGCGGCTACGATGTCGTGGCGCTCTTCGCCCCCTCGCTGAAGGGCGAGCCTGCCGCGTGGCTCCGCCGCTGGATCGCCGCCCTCGCCCCCGCCGCGATCGTCAACGCCACCGCCTTCTCCGCGCGCGGGCCCGACAACGCCACCCCGCTCGACGTCGCCGGCGTCCCCGTCTTCCAGGTCGCGATTGCCACCTCCGATCGCCGCGCCTGGGCCGACGCCACCCGCGGGCTCTCGGCGGCAGACCTCGCCATGCACGTCGTCCTGCCGGAGGTCGACGGTCGCCTCTTCGCCGGCGTCGCCAGCTTCAAGGACGCCGCCACCCCCGACCCCGCGCTCGAATACACCCGCCGCGCCCACCGCGCCGACCCCACACGCATTGCCGCCATCGCGGACCGCGTCCACGGCTGGGTCCGCCTCGGCACCACCCCCGCCGCCGACCGCCGCGTGGCACTCGTCCTGTCGACCTATCCCGGCAAGGCGTGGCAAATGGCCCACGCCGTCGGCCTCGACGCGCTCGCTTCGGCAGACGCGATCCTCACCGACCTCCTGGAAGCTGGCTACACGGTCGCGAACGGCAAACTGCTCGCTGAAGCACTGGCGCAGGACACAATCGCCTGGCCCCTCACCGCCTACAAGGCTGCCCTAGCCACCCTCCCCGCAATCCTCCGCGACGATCTCCACACCGCCTGGGGAGACCCCAAAACCGACCCCGCCGTCACCGACGAAGCGATCCGCTTCCCCGCCGTCCGCCGCGGCAACATCCTCGTCGCGCTCCAACCCGAACGCGGCACCCCCGAAACCCGCGGCGACGACTATCACGACCTCGCCCGCACCCCCCGTCACGCCTTCGTCGCCTTCTACCTCTGGCTCCGCGCGCAAGCGACCGACGCGCTCGTCCACGTTGGCGCGCACGGCACACTCGAATGGCTCCCTGGCAAATCGGTCGCACTGTCCGACGACTGCTGGCCCGAGGCGCTCGTCGGCCCGCTCCCCATCCTCTACCCCTTCATCGTCAACGATCCGGGCGAGGCGGCACAAGCCAAGCGCCGGATCGGTGCGGTCACGCTCGGCCACCTCCCCCCGCCACAGATCGCCGCCGGCCCCGGCGCGGGCCTCGGCCGGCTCGAGGCGTTGCTCGACGAATTCTCGACCGCCGACGGGCTCGACCCCGCCCGCCGCGACCGCTTGCAGGGCGACATCGCCGAGGAAGCGGCCGCGCTCGACCTCACCGCCGAACTTGACCTTGCCGGTGCCGCCAGCCCGGCCGACGCCGTGACCCGGATCGATGCCTTCGTCTGCGACGTGAAGGCCAGCCGGTTCGGCGACGGGCTCCATATCTACGGCCGCGCGGACTGCGGCACGGCGGAACGCGACGGGCTCCTCGCCGGTCTCGCCGGCCACCGCGTCCCCCCCGGCCCGGCTGGCTCACCCTGGCGCGGGCGATCGGACGTCCTGCCCACCGGCCGCAACCTCTACACCATCGATCCGCGCGCCATCCCCTCGCGCTCGGCCCATCTCCAGGGCCAGCGCCTCGCCGACGAACTGGTCCGCCAGCATCTCCAGGACCAGGGCGACTACCCGCGCGGCCTCGTCGTCGATCTCTGGGGCTCCGCCACCATGCGCACCGCGGGCGAGGAATTCGCCATGGCGCTCCACCTGCTTGGCGCCGCCCCCGTCTGGGATCACGGGTCGGACCGCGTGACCGGGGTCGAGATCCTGCCGCTCGCCCTCATGGATCGCCCGCGGATCGACGTCACGCTGCGCATCTCCGGCCTGTTCCGCGACAGCTTCCCCACGCTCTGCGCCATGTTCGGCCAAGCGGTCCGCGCGCTCTGCGCCCGCGACGAGCCCGCCGACTGGAACCCGTTCGCCGGCCGCACCCCCGCCGCGCGCGTCTACGGCCCCGCCCCCGGCCGCTACGGGCTCGGCATGGGCGACGCCGCCGACACCTACACCGACGCCGCCCGCACGACCGCGGGCGAGGCGTGGCTCTCCGCCTCCTCGCACGCCTTCGACGACGCCGGCGAAGAGACCAGCCGCGCGGACCCCACCGGCCTGCGCGACCGGGTTGCCGCCGCCGACGCCTTCGTCCACCCGCAGGACCTCCCTGAAACCGACCTGCTGCTCGCCGCCGACTATGCCGCGCACGAGGCCGGCTTCGCCGCCGCACAGGCCATCACCGGCGGCAACGCCGCGCTCTACCATCTCGACGCGCGCGACCCCGACCGCCCCCGCGCGCGTCCGCTGCGTGAGGAAATCGCGCGCGTCGTCCGCGGCCGCGCGACGCAACCCGCCTGGATCGCGGGCATGATGCGCCACGGCTACCGCGGCGCGGCAGAGATCGCCGCCACGCTCGACCATCTCGGCAGCTTCGCGCACCTTGCCCACGTCGTCTCGCCCGAACTGATCGACCTCTACCACGACGCGACGCTCGGCGACGACGCGGTCCGCGCCTTCCTCGCCACCGCCAACCCCGCCGCGCTGGCGGCGATGGAAGCGCGCTTCGCCGCCCTCCACCACAGCGGTCTCTGGCCCACCCGCCGCAACGCGATCGTCGCATCGCTGGCGCCCGCCGCATGACCGAAGCCGCCCAGATCCGCGGCTGGTGCCCCACCCCGTGGCGCCCGATGGCGGCCGGCGACGGCCTCCTCATCCGCGTCCGCCCACCCCTCGCCCGCCTCACCCGCGCGCAGGCTCAAGCGCTCTGCGACGTTGCGCTCGCACACGGCAACGGCGAACTCGACATCACCAACCGCGCCGCCATCCAGATCCGCGGCGTCGGCCGCGACTGGCGACCCGCGCTCGTGCCCCTCATCGCTGCCGGCCTCGTCCCCCCCAATCCCACCGAGGACACCGGCCCAGCCATACTGATCGCCCCCGACTGGCAGCCCGGCGACGACACCCACCGCATCGCGCTCGCGCTCCAGTCGGCCGACCTCCCCCCGCTTCCGGGCAAGTTCGGCATCGCCATCGACGCCGGCCCCACCGCCACGCTGACCGAAGACCCCGCCGACATCCGCATTGAACGCAGCAACGACGGCACCCTCATCCTCCGCGCCGACGCCCGCCCCACCGGCGCCCCCCTCGCCCCGGGCCGGGAAGTCGAGGCCGTCCACGCGCTCGCCGACTGGTTCCTCGCAACCGGCGGCGCAGCGTCCGGCCGCATGGCGAAACACACCGCCCCACTCGCCGACTGGGCGACCGGCACGCACCATCCCGCCCGCGCGACCGAAACACTCCGCCCCGGCCCAAACGCACTCGGCACCGTCATAGCGCTCCCGTTTGGCCGCATCGCCGCCACCACGCTTGCGGATATCCTCTTCGACGAAGCCGTCGCCGCAATCCGCATCACCCCCTGGCGGCTCCTGACCGTCGAAGGCCCCGTCGCAAACCACCACGCCCACGCCGACCCGCTCCGCGGCATAGACGCCTGCGTCGGCGCCCCCGCCTGCCCGCAAGGGACCGTCGCCACCCGCCCGCTCGCGCTCCGCCTCGCCCCGCTGGTCAAAGGCACCCTCCACGTCTCCGGTTGCGCCAAGGGCTGCGCCCGCGCCCGCCCCGCCGACACGGTCCTCACCGGTCGCGACGGCCGCTTCGACCTTTCGCACCACGCTCGCGCCGGCGACGCCCCCACGCTCACCGACCTCACCCCAGACGCGCTCCTCGCCCGTTTCGAAAGCCCCCGCATGCCGCATGTCTACGAAACCGACGGGGCCGCAATCTACCGCCGCTCCTTCGCCATCATCCGGTCCGAGGCGGACCTCGCGCGCTTCTCCCCCGACGAGGAGCCCGTCGCGGTCCGTATGATCCACGCCGCCGGGCTGGTCGAACTCGCGTCCCGCATCCGCTTCTCCCCCGGTTTCGCCGCCGCCGCCCGCGCCGCGCTCATCGCCGGCGCGCCCATCCTGTGCGACGCGCGGATGGTGAGCGAGGGCATCACCCGCGCCCGCCTGCCCGCCGACAATCCCGTCATCTGCACACTCAACCTGCCCGACGTGCCCGCCCTCGCCGCCAGCCTGGGCACCACCCGCTCCGCCGCCGCGCTCGAACATTGGCGGCCGCATCTGGCCGGCGCGGTGGTCGCGATCGGCAACGCGCCGACCGCGCTGTTCCACCTGCTCGACATGCTCGCCGACCCCGCCTGCCCGCGCCCCGCCGCGATCATCGGCTGCCCGGTCGGCTTCGTCGGCGCGGTGGAATCGAAGGACGCGCTCTGGGCGGAACAGCCTGTCCCCTGCACGATTGTCCAGGGGCGTCCTGGCGGCAGCGCGATCACCGTCGCCGCGGTCAACGCGCTCGCCAGCCGCGCCGAATGACCGACCTGCCTCCTCCGATCGGAACGGTCCACGGTGTCGGCCTCGGTCCCGGTGCCGCGGACCTCATGAGCGTCCGCGCCGACCGCCTCGTCCGCGGCGCGCGCCACCTCGCCTTCTTCCGCAAGAGGGGCAGATCGGGCCACGCCCGACGACTGGTCGAAGGGATGCTTCACGCCGACGTGGTCGAATATCCAATGGACTACCCCGTCACGACCGAGATCGCCGTCACCGATCCGGCCTACAATGAACGACTGAGCGCCTTCTACGCAGGCTGCACCCGCCACATCGCGACGCTCGCGATGGCGGGCCAGGACGTCGTCGTGCTGTGCGAGGGCGACCCGTTCTTCTACGGCTCGTTCATGCACCTCCACAGCCGGCTGAAGGGCCACGTCCCCGTCGCGGTCGTGCCCGGCATCACTGGCATGTCGGGCGCCTGGACCGCCACCGACCTGCCGATCAGCTGGGGCGACGACGTGCTGACCATCGCCACCGCAACCATGCCCGAGGACGAACTCACCCGCCGCATCCGCGACACCGATGCGCTCGTCGTCATGAAGATCGGCCGCCACATGGCCAAACTCCGCCGCGCCGTCGCCACCGCCGGGCGGACCGGCGAGGCCTGGCTCGTCGAACATGCCGCCATGCCCGAACAGCGCGTGCTGCGGCTGGAAGACGCGGGCGACACCGCCCCCTATTTCGCGATCCTGCTGATCCACGGCCAGGGCCGGCGGCCATGACCGGCACGCTCTCGATCGCCGGCCTCGGCCCCGGCGACCCGAACCTGATCACGCCCGAGGTCACCGCCGCGCTGGCGCAGGCGACCGACGTAATCGGCTACGTCCCCTATGTCGCGCGCGTCGCCCCGCGCGCTGGCCTGACACTCCACCCATCCGATAACCGCGTCGAGCGCGACCGCGCCGCGTACGCCCTCCGCCTCGCCAGCGAGGGCGCGCACGTCGTCATCGTCTCGTCCGGCGACCCCGGCGTGTTCGCGATGGCATCGGCGGTGTTCGAGGTCGTCGAGGCCGGCCCCCCGGAGTGGCGCCTACTCGACATCCGCGTCCTGCCCGGCATTACCGCGATGCTCGCCGCCAGCGCGCGCGCCGGCGCCCCGCTCGGCCACGACTTCTGCACGATCAACCTGTCCGACAATCTAAAGCCCTGGCCCCTCATCGCCCGCCGCATCGCGCTCGCGGCGGAGGCCGACTTCGCGATCGCCTTCTACAACCCGCGCTCCAACGCCCGCCCCGACACGCTCGACGCCGCCCTCGCGGTTCTGCGCGAAACCTGCGGAGACGCCCGCCTTGTCCTGTTCGGCCGCGCCGTCTCGACCCCCGAAGAACAGCTCCGCATCGTCCCCCTGCCCGACGCGCGCGGCGACATGGCCGACATGCGCACCGTCGTCATCATCGGGTCCAGCCGCACCCGCACGATCGACCGCCCCGGCGCCGCGCCCTACCTCTACACCCCCCGGTCGGCCGCATGACCCAGCCAGTCCAGCACCTCGGCGACGCTCTCCACCGCGACGCGCGGCGGCAACCACGGCCGGTCGATCATCACTACCGGCACGCCCAGCGCCCGCGCCGCCGCCAGCTTGGCCGACGCGCCGTCCCCGCCGGCATTCTTGCACACCACCAGCTCGGTCCCGTGCGCGCGCATCAACGCGGTATCGCCCGCCTCCGTGAACGGCCCGCGGTCCACCACCAGATCATGCAGCGGCAAGGCAGGCGCCACCTGCGGCCGATCGACGAAGCGCAGCAGATACCGATGCTGCGGCCGGGCCGCGAACGCACCAACATGCATCCGCCCCAGCGCCAGCATCACGCGCCGCGCCGCCCCGTCCAGCGCCGCCACCGCCGCGTCGATATCGGCCACCCGCGTCCAACGATCACCCGCGACGGGCACCCAGGCCGGCCGCGTCAACGCCACCAACGGCACGCCCGTCTCCGCACACGCGGCAACCGCATTCGCGCTCATCCGCGCCGCGAACGGATGGGTCGCATCGATCAGATGCGTCACCGCCTCCGCCCGCAGATAGTCTGCCAGCCCCGCGACCCCGCCAAACCCAGCGACCCGCACCGCCACCGGCTGCGCCCGCGGATGCGCGGTGCGCCCGGCATAGCTCAACGTCGCGCGCAGCCCCGCCGCCGCGACAGCTCCCGCGAGCGCGCTGGCCTCGCTCGTCCCGCCCAGGATAAGAATGTTCGGCATGGTTGAGCGTCAAGACCCCTGGCTGACCATCGTCGGCATCGGCGAGGATGGACCCGCGGGGCTATCCGAAGCAAGCCGCGCCGCGCTGTCGCAAGCCGAACGCGTCGTCGGCGCCCCCCGCCACCTCGCCCTCCTGCCCGACCTGACCTGCCCCACCGAACCGTGGCCTATTCCGTTCGAACAGGGCATCACCGCCCTCCTCGCCCGGCGATGCGAGCGCGTGGTCATGCTAGCCTCGGGTGACCCCTTCTGGTTCGGCGCAGGCGGCACGCTGGCCCGCCACCTCGAGCCCGACGAATGGATCGCGCACCCCGCACCCTCCACCTTCGCCCACGCCGCCGCCCGGCTCGGCTGGCGGCTGGAGGACACCGCCTGCCTCGGCCTCCACGCCGCGCCCTTCACCCGCCTCCGCACGCTGCTCGCCCCCGGCGTCCGAGCGATCGTGCTGGTCCGCGACGGTCCCGCCGCAGCCGCACTCGCCGCGTATGTGACAGGCGAAGGCTTCGGCCCCTCGACCGTTACCGTCCTGGAATCACTCGGCGGCCCGAACGAACGCATCCGCCAAACCCAGGCGCAAAACTTCGCCTTCACAGACATCGCCCACCCGGTCGCCATCGGCCTCGCGATCGCCGGCAACGGGGAAGTCATACCGCAAGCCTCCGGCCTCGCCGACGACTGGTTCGCCCATGACGGCCAACTCACCAAGCGCCCCATCCGCGCGCTCACCCTCTCCGCACTCGCCCCCCGCCCCGGCGAACTGCTCTGGGACGTCGGCGCAGGCTCCGGCTCGATCGCGATCGAATGGCTGCTTGCCCACCCCACCACCCGCGCGATCGCCTTCGAACGCGACCCCATCCGCGCCGCCCGCGCCCGCACCAACGCCGCCCGGCTCGGCGTCGATCGCCTGACCGTCGTCGAAGGCGCCGCCCCGATCATCCTCGCCGATCAACCACCCCCCGCCGCGGTCTTCGTCGGCGGCGGCTTGTCTGAAACCCTGCTGATCACGCTGACCAACCTCCCCCACCCCACCCGGCTCGTCACCAACGCCGTCACGCTCGAATCCGAGGCGCTGCTCGCCCGCTGGCACCCCATCAAGGGCGGCACTCTGCTCCGCATCGAACTGGCGGAGGCCGCCCCGATCGGCACCCGCCGCGGCTGGCGCGCCAGCTACCCGGTCGTCCAGTGGAGCGTCACGTTATAATCGTCGCGATGATCGTCGCAGGCTTCGGCTACCGCAGCGGCGCCACCCCAGCCTCGCTCCATGCCGCGCTCGCCGCATGCGAGACGACGCCCACCGCCCTCGCCGCCCCCGCGGACAAGCTTGCCACCCTCACCTCGCTTGCGGAGGAGCTCGGCCTCCCCCTAATACCCGTCTCACCGACCGCGCTGTCCGCCGCCGAAACACAAACCAATTCCCCCGCCAGCCGCGCCGCCCGCGACACCGGCAGCGTCGCGGAGGCCTCCGCTCTCGCCGCCGCCGGCCCCGACGCGCAGCTCCTCGTCCCGCGCCGCATCAGCCCCGATCGCATGGCGACCTGCGCCATCGCCCAAGGAAAGACCGCATGACCGTCCACTTCATCGGCGCCGGCCCCGGCGCGCCCGACCTGCTCACCCTCCGCGGTCGTGACCTGATCGCCGCCTCGCCCGTCTGCCTCTACGCCGGCTCGCTCGTGCCGCCCGCGCTGCTCGACCATTGCCTACCCGGCGCCCGCATCGTGAACACCGCCCCGCTCTCGCTCGACGAGATCATCGCGGAGATCGCCGCCGCCCACGCCGCCGGCCACGACATCGCCCGGCTCCATTCGGGCGACCTGTCGATCTGGTCCGCGATGGGCGAACAGCTCCGCCGGCTCCGCGCGCTCGGCATCCCGTTCGACATCACCCCCGGCGTCCCCGCCTTCGCCGCCGCCGCCGCCGCGCTGGAGGCCGAACTGACGCTCCCCGGCCTCGCCCAGTCGGTCGTCCTCACCCGCACCCCCGGTCGCGCCAGCGCCATGCCGCCCGCCGAAACGCTCACCGCCTTCGCCGCGACCGGCGCGACGCTCGCCATCCATTTGTCGATCCACCGGCTGGCCGACGTCGTTGCAGACCTGACCCCCCATTACGGCCCGGACTGCCCCGTCGCGATCGTCTGGCGCGCCAGCTGGCCGGAGCAACGGCTCGTCCACGCCACGCTCGCCACCATCGTCGCCGCCGCCGAAGACGGCCCCGGCCGCACCGGCCTCATCCTCGTCGGCCGCGTGCTGGCGGCCGAGGATTTCGACGAGAGCAGCCTCTACGCCATCGGCTATGACCGCCGCTTCCGTCCGCAAACCACGGACTCCCCCTTCGCGGGCCCATCGGACGACGCCGCATGACCACCCCCGGCCTCATGATCGCCGCCCCCGCATCGGGCACCGGCAAGACCACGGTGATGCTCGGCCTTCTCCGCGCACTTCGCGATGCCGGCGTCGCGGTGCAACCCTACAAGAGCGGCCCCGACTATATCGACCCCGCCTTCCACCACGCCGCCAGCGGCCGGCCTTCGTACAATCTCGACAGCTGGTCGATGGCGCCCGCGCTGCTCGACGGCCTCGCCACGCATGCCACCGATGCGGACCTCGTGCTGGCCGAAGGATCGATGGGCCTGTTCGACGGCGTCGCCCGCCCCGGCGCCAGCGGCAACGGCGCCAGTGCGGACATCGCCCGCCGCATGGGCTGGCCCGTCGTCCTCGTCATCGACGTGTCCGGCCAGGCGCAGTCCGCCGCCGCCACCGCACTCGGCTTCGCGCGCTACGACCCGAGCGTCCGGATCGCCGGCGTCATCCTCAACCGCGTCGCCAGCCCGCGGCACGATCGGTTCGCCCGCGCCGGCATGGACGCGGTCGGCCTCCCCGTGTTCGGCGCGCTCCCGCGCCGCGCCGACCTCAGCCTCCCCGAACGCCATCTCGGCCTCGTTCAGGCGCTCGAACATCCCGACCTCGAGGCCAAGATCGCCGCCTACGCCGACTTCCTGCGCGACCATGTCGACCTCGCCGCGATCCGCGCCGCCGCCGCCGCGACCGACGCCCCGCCCGCCACACCCCACCACATCGACCCCCCGGCGCAACGCATCGCTCTCGCCCGCGACGCCGCCTTTTCCTTCACCTACCCGCACCTGCTCGACGGCTGGTGCGCGGCGGGGGCCGAGATCCTGCCCTTCTCCCCGCTCGCCGACGAAGCACCCGACCCCGGCGCCGACCTCGTCTGGCTGCCCGGCGGCTATCCCGAACTCCACGCCGGCCGGCTCGCCGCGGCGGACCGGTTCCGCGCCGCCCTCACCGCCCATGCCGCCGCCGGTCGCCCGGTCCACGGCGAATGCGGTGGCTACATGGCACTGGGGGCAGCGCTCACCGACAAGGAGGGCACCCAGCACCGCATGGTGGGCCTGCTTGGCCTCGTCACCAGCTACGCCCAGCGCCGTATGCACCTCGGCTACCGCCGCGCGACACTCCTCGCCCCGGTCGGATCGCTCGCCACCGGCACGCACCTCGCCGGCCACGAATTCCATTATTCGACGATTCTGGAACAACCCGACGCCCCGCTGGCGGATGTCACCGATGCGGAGGGCAAAATCCTCGCCGACACCGGCTCCTGGCGGGGCTCCGTGTCGGGCACATTCTTCCACCTGATCGCCAGCGGCCGATGAGCGGCTTCGTCTCGTTCGTCGGCTCCGGCCCCGGCGACCCCGAACTGCTCACGCTGAAGGCGGTCGACCGGCTCGTCCGCGCCGACGTCGTGCTGTTCGACGATCTGTCCGCCGGCCCGGTCCTCACCCACGTCCGCCCCGGCGCGGCCCTTGTCGCGGTCGGCAAGCGCGCCGGCCGCCCCTCGCCCACGCAGCACACGGTCTCGACCCTGCTCGTCGAACATGCCCTCACCGGCGGCCGCGTCGTTCGCCTCAAATCGGGCGATGCCGGCATGTTCGGCCGGCTGGAGGAAGAAATCCTCGCCCTCCGCGCCGCCGACATCACGTTCGAGGTCATCCCCGGCATCAGCGCCGCCTTCGCAGCAGCGGCAGCAGCGGCAATCCCGCTCACCCGCCGGCTAAGCGCCCGCCGCGTCCAGTTCGTCACCGGTCACGACGTCACCGGCACACTGCCCGAGGCGCGCAACATGGCGGCACTCGCCGATCCCGCCGCCACCACCGTCGTGTTCATGCCGAAACGCACCTTCCCCGCGCTTGCCGCCGATCTCGTCGCGCACGGCCTGCCGCCCGAAACCCCCGCGCTGCTCGCCGAAAATATCGGCCACCCGGACCAGCGGCTGACCCACGGTACCGTCGCCACGATCGCCGCCAGCCTCGCCGCCGGCTTCTCGGACGCGCCCGCGCTGATCCTCTACGGCCCGCTGATGGACACGCCATGATCGACCTCCACCTGATCGGCATCGGCACCGGAAACCCCGACCACCTGACCCGCGCGGCGGAGAGCGCCATGCGCGCGGCCGACCTCATCCTCCTCCCCCGCAAGCGCGCCGACACCGTCGATCTCTACGACCTCCGCCGCGCGCTCTGTGACGAGGTCCTCACCCCCAGCACCCGCGTCGTCGCCTTCGACCTCCCCGTCCGCGATGCCGACGCCGGCTACCTGACCGGCGTCCGCACCTGGCACGCCGCGATCGCCGACGCCTGGACCGCGCAGATCGCCACGCACTTGCCCGAGGGCGGTCGGCTGGCCCTCCTCGTTTGGGGCGACCCCTCGCTCTACGACAGCACGCTCCGCATCGCCGCACGGTTGCAGGCCGGCGGCATGGCACTGCGCGTCACCGTCGTGCCCGGCATCACCAGCCTCCAGGCGCTCACCGCCGCGCACGCCATCCCGTTGAACGACCTCGGCGCCCCCGTCCTGATCACCACCGGGCGGCAACTGGCAACGCACTGCTGGCCCACCGACGCCACCACGGTCGCCGTCATGCTCGACGGCGAAGGCGCCTTCACCACGCTCGATCCAGCGAACACGCAGATCTGGTGGGGCGCCTATCTCGGCATGCCGCAACAGGCGTTGCTCTCCGGCCCACTCGCCGAAACCGGCCCCACGATCCTCGCCCGTCGCGCCGCCCTGCGTGCCGAACATGGCTGGATCATGGACTGCTACCTCCTCCGCCGCAGCACCCCCGCATGACGCAGCCCCCCATCTTCGACGCCCGCTTCACCGAACAGTTTAATCAACTGCTCGACTGGCGCCGCGACGTCCGCCATTTCCAGACCAACCTGCTCCCCCCCGGCACGCTCGACGCGCTGCTCGCCGCCGCCGCCCGCGCGCCCTCGGTCGGCAACGCGCAGCCCTGGCGCTTCGTCCGGCTCCGCACGCCGCAACTCCGCGACACGCTCGCCGCCCACGTCGACGCCGCGAACAACGAAGCCGCCGCCCGGATCACCGACCCGGAGCGCCGCGCGCACTACGCCACGCTCAAACTCCACGGCCTGCGCGAGGCACCCGACCTGCTCGCAGTCTTCTCGGACGAAACCCCCGCCGCCGGCCACGGTCTCGGCCGCGCGACGATGGCCGAAACGCTGCGCTACTCCACCGTCATGGCGATCCACACGCTCTGGCTGGCCGCGCGCATCCGCGGCATCGGCGTCGGCTGGGTCTCGATCCTCGACCCCGCCACGGTCACCGCGATGATCGACGTGCCCGCACACTGGACGCTCGTCGCCCTGCTCTGCATCGGCTACCCGGCCGAACCATCGGACACCCCCGAACTCGAACGCCGCGGCTGGCAGGCGCGCGAACCACTCGCCGACCGCATCCTCCACCGCTGAACGGCCAGGAGCCATATTCCAGTCCGCTTATCCCGAGCGAAGTCGAGGGACCCGTCGAGCGAAGCCGAGACGGCACCACCTCAACCCGGCCGCAACCCCTGTAAACGCCACCGACCGTTGAACGACAGCAAGGTGTGCGACAACGGGCCCACATCGATCGCCATCGTCGACTCAGCGGACAGCCCGATCGCCCGCACCAGCGCCGCCCGCACCACCATCGCGTGCGTCACCGCCAGCACCGTCCCGTCGCCGGTACACAGCCCGTCCAGCCAAGGCCCGACCCGCGCCACCACATCGGCGAGTGTCTCGCCCCCTGGCGCCCCCGCTTCCGGCGCTGCCAGCCACCCCATCAACGCCTCAGGATCGATCGCCGCAAAACCCTTTCCCCGCCAGTCGCCATGATCGATGTCGGCCAGCGCCGGCTCGACGTTCGCATCCAGCCCGACCAGCGCCGCCGTCTCGACCGCCGCCCTTCCCAGGCTCGTCCAGCACCGCGACGCCGCCAGCCCCTCGATCGCCACCACCTTCGCCCGCCCACCCGCATCGAGCGGCTCGTCCGGATCGGCAAAGCCCCCGGCCCGCGCCGACGCGGTGCCGCCGGCACACAGCAGGATGAGACGGACGGACATGCAACCCCTTCCCCTACGGTTGACGCGCAACCGGGCAAGCCCCAAGGTAACCCCACCGGAGCCGGGCGGGAAGCCGGTCTCAATTCCGGCGCGGTCGCGCCACTGTGATCGACGGGCCTCCCGTCGAAAGCCAGACCCCGCCCGGCACCACCACCCCCGCACCGGGCGCGTCATCCCGGCAGGAGCACGACATCATGGCCAGCAAGACTGCTGTCTTCGACGACACTCGCCCGATCGGCACCATCCCCGCCATCCCGCTGGCGGACATCGCCCCTTGGGCCGTGTTCGCGTCCGTCGTGGCGCTGATCCTGCTCTACTTCGTCAGCACCGAACAGGGCGCGTTCGCGCTGTTCCAGGGCATGTATGTCCACGAATTCGTGCATGACGGCCGCCATCTGCTCGGCTTCCCCTGCCACTGACGCCCACGATCATGACCAGACATCTGCTCTGGCGAGGGATGCTCGCCGGCCTGCTCGGCGCGTTCGTCGCCGCCACCTTCGCGCTGCTGTTCGCCGAACCGCGGATCGACGCCGCCATTGCGCTCGAGGCCGCGCACGCGATGCCCGGCATGGCCGAACCCGAACTCGTCAGCCGCGCGACGCAGAGGGGCCTCGGCCTCTACACCGCGATGATGCTCTACGGCACCGCGCTCGGCGGGCTGCTCGCGATCCTGTTCGCGGCGCTCCACGGCCGGGTTGGGCGGATCGGTCCGCGCGGGCTGGCGCTGATGATCGGCCTCGTCGCGTTCGTCGTCATCGTGCTTGTCCCCGCGATCAAATATCCGCCCACCCCGCCCGCGGTCGGCCTGCATGAAACCGTTCGGATGCGCACCGGCGCCTTCTTCGCGATGCTGGCACTCTCGGTCGCTGTAGCCACCGCCGCCTTCATGGCCTTCCGTCGCATCGCCACGCAGCAACCGCTCGACCGCCTGCTGATCGCAGTCGGCCTCTACATCGCCACCGTCACAAGTCTCCAGCTCCTGCTTCCGACGATCGACGAGGTCCCGGCCGATTTCCCCGCCACGCTGCTCTGGCAGTTCCGTCTTGCCGCGATCGGAACGCAGGGCGTCTTCTGGCTCGTCACCGCCGACCTGTTCGGCCGCCTGGTCGAACCCCGTTTGGCGGCAACGACAATCCATCCGTGGCAGGTCGCCTCGTGAAGATCGTCCCAGTCGCCGACGGTCCCGCCATCGTCGCCTGCAACACCTGCCGCTACACCGCCGACACGCGCGACGATGCAACCGGCCAGCGCGGTGGTGCCCAACTGGTCGCCGCATTGCGCAAGGCCCAGGCGCAGGACCCGACACTCGCTGGCGTCGCGGTGCAGGAAATGCCCTGCCTGTTCGCCTGCGCGGACTTCTGCACCATCCACCTGCGCGCGCCCGGCAAGGTCGGCTACGTCCTCGGCCGGTTCGCCCCCGACGCGGACGCCGCCCGCGCCATCCTCGACTACGCGATCCTCTACGCCGCAAGCGAGACGGGCCAGGTCCCCTTCAAGCAATGGCCCGCCGGTGTGAAGGGCCACTTCATCACCCGCACCCCACCCCCCGGCGGCCTGGTCGAGTAGTTTACCAAGCAGATCAGTCGACGCGCCCAATCCGGTAAGGCCCCGCCCGCACCGCCATCGGCCGACCCTTCCGGCTCAGCCGAACCGCCCCCGCCTCCACAAGCCCATCGACCGCCGCATGCACCGCCGGCATGAAATGGCGCCAGTCCCCCGCCACGTCCGCCCCCGCCGCCTTGGCCAACACACGCGCGACCTCACTCGGGCAGACCGTCGCACCAGGTGCCCGGGCGGCGAGCAACCTCAGCGTCGCCCCTTGCACATCCATCGCCACGGCTTCGCCCCCATCGTTCTCACCGCCCTGCAACACCAGGATAGCTGCAACATCCGTGGGCCTGCCGCAGTGACAAACGATCCCCCCGTCCGAACGATGCTCTTCGGGTCGAACCGATCGTCCATTCTCGGCATAACTAGGCGCGGCATGGACATCTAGATGTCGATCCTTCGCCGCGACACGGGGCCGCCCGCCAAGATACTGCCGTAGGCGGACAGTTCTCCAAAGCAGCAGCATTGCCCGAAAACACGCTCCGGGTCGGGTTCCGGCGCCACGTTTTCGACAAACTGCGCCGCCGTTTCTGACCAGAACGTCGTCACCATGGACAGCCCGGAAGGCACCACCCAGAAGTTCCCACGCTGTCATGGTCCCGCCTCCGCCGCGTCACCGAACTGACGCGAACGCCCCGCTAGGCCCCGCTCAGTTCAGTGCGAATAAAGCACGAATTCAGGGGGCCTCATGTCGAATTTTCAACGTCCGTTCCTGGCGCTCATGCTCGCGTCATCCTCAACCACTGCCTACGCCGCCGACGTGCCAGCCGCAGCCGATACGGCGGCGCAGACGTTGACCGCCGACGCCGCAGGCGACCCGGAAAGCGACGGCGCGATCGTCGTCACCGGACGGGTGACCCGCTCGGTCGCGACGCTGGAGGGCCCCGAAATCCAGAAGGTGCTGCCCGGCATCAGCCCGCTGAAGGCGATCCAGACCCTGCCCGGCGTCACCTTCCTGACCGCCGATCCATGGGGCAACAACGAACAGAATATCTCGCTGTTCATCCACGGCTTCAACCAGCAGCAGCTCGGCTATACGCTCGACGGCGTGCCGCTCGGCGATCAGCAATACGGCAACTATAACGGCCTCTCGCCGCAGCGCGCGGTGATCTCGGAAAATGTCGGTCGCGTTACGCTCGCCACCGGCGCGGGCGATCTCGGCACGCCGTCGACCAGCAACCTGGGCGGCACGATCGACACTTTCTCCAGCGATCCCGCCGCCGATTTCGGCATCCGCGCCGCCACCACGATCGGCAGCCACGACGCATTCCGCGCCTTCGGCCGGATCGACAGCGGCGACATCGGCGGCAACACCCGGCTCTATGTCTCCGGCGTGCGGCAATATGCCAAGGCGTGGGACTTCAACGGCAAGCAGAAGGGTTGGCAGGCGAACGCCAAGCTCGTCCACGCCGACGATACCGGCACGTTCACCGGCTACTTCGCCTTCTCCGACAAGCAGGAACCGAACGAGGACGCGACCTCGATCGTCGTGCGGCCGGCCGCCGGCACCACCGCCGCCGTCGATAACCGCGGCGTCGCCCCCTACATCCGGCCGTTCATCTACCCGGACTTCGCGTCCGCCGTCGCCTACTACCAGTCGCCCGAATATGCCGCGGTCAACGCCGCGCCCGGCGCCAACTACCGCAACTATTACAGCGCCGCGATCCGCCGCGACTATCTCGGCTACGCGAAATATGACCTCAACGTGTCGGACGACGTGACCTGGTCGAACCAGGGCTATTACCACCACAACAGCGGCGTCGGCATCGTCGCCGGCCCGATCACAGCGGCCGGCCTGCCGCTGCTGTTCTCCTTCTACTACCCCGGTGCGGCGGGCAGCAGCCCGACGTCGGCGACCAACCTCGCCCGCCTCTCGACCATCTTCGGCGGCGCGGGCATCGCAACACGCACCACCGAATATCGCATCGAACGCTACGGCGCGATCAGCACGCTGCGCGCCGAAATCGGCGATCACGCGCTCGAAATCGGCGGCTGGTACGAACATCAGCGTTCGTCCTCCTATCGGCGCTGGTACGGGCTCGACGTCAACAACCCGTCCGATCCGTACAGCCGCCCCGAAGACTATGCCGAGCCGCTCATCACGCAATATGGCAGCCAGATCCGCGTAAAGGAATATCAGTATCACCTGCAGGACGCGTGGCACATCACGCCGCAGCTCACGATCCAGGCCGGGTTCAAGGGTACGATCCAGGACGCGCGCCAGGCGGTGCCGGTGCAGCCGATCCCAGGCTCGTTCACCGGATCGCGCGAACTGCCCGTCGGCCGGCTAAAGACCGAACGCTGGTTCCTGCCGCAGGTCGGCGGTATCTGGGACGTGACCGCCAGCGAGCAGCTGTTCTTCAACGTCCAGAAGAACATCCGCCAGTTCCAGACCAGCGCCGCCGCCGGCCTGTCGCCCTTCGCACTCGGCAGTCAGACGCTGTTCGAATTCTTCAAGGACAATACCAAGCCCGAAACCAGCGTGACCTACGAGGCCGGCCTCCGCACGCGCCGCCAGGTCGATTTCGGCCCGCTGACGTCGATCGAGGGGCAGATCAGCTACTACCATGTCGATTTCAGCAACCGCCTGCTCGCGATCAGCCCGAACACCACCATCACCGCAATCGCCAGCGGCGCCACCATCCTGCAGAATGTCGGCAGCGTGAAGACCGACGGCATCGATGCCGCCGCCACGCTGCGCTTCGGATCGACCTTCTCGCTCTACAACGCGCTGTCCTACAACCGCTCGGTCTACCAGGACGACTATGTCACCGGCACCGCACTGACGGTCGTCCCGACGTCCGGCAAGAAGGTGCCGGGCAGCCCCGAATGGCTGAACAAGACGGTCGCGACGCTGAACATCGCGCCCGTCGAAATCCAGCTGATCGGCGATTATCTCGGCAAGCGCTATGCCACCTTCACCAACGATCTCAGCGTCGGTGGCTACTACACGATGTCGGGCCGGATCGCGGCCGACATCCCGCTCCGCGACGGCATGTTCGTCCGCAAGCTCAACGTCGCGCTGAACGTCACCAACCTGACCAACAAGCGCGCCGAATCCACGCTCAGCATCGGCGCGGCATCGGGCACCTACAACTTCTTCCCGCTGGCCGACCGGCAGGTGTTCGGCACCGTCAGCGTGGCATTCTGACGAAAAACACCCTTTCAGGGAAAAGATGACGCCGCCCCCCGAAGGTCGTACCGGGGGCGGCATGAACGACACGCCGATCGCGCCAGACGCCGCTGACCGACCGGTGCGCTGGATCGAGCGGTTCCCCGTGGCACGCGACCGTCCCCTGCTCGGGGCGGTCGCGACCCTCGCCATCGTGGCCGCGGCGTGGGCGCTCCGCATGGTTGCGGACCCGCTGCTTCCGCCCGGCTTCCCCTACGTCACCTTCTTCCCGGCTGTGATCGTCACATCCTTCGTGTTCGGCGTGCGGCTGGGCGGCGTGTCCGCGATCATCTGCGGGTTGCTTGCCTGGTTCTTTTTCATCCCGCCGATCCACGCGTTCACCATTACGCAACAGTCCGGGATCGCGCTGGCCTTCTACGTCTTCGTGGTCGCGACCGATCTTTCGCTCGTCCACTGGATGCAGGCCGCCAACCGCCAACTCGCGCGCGAGCGTGAGACCAACCGCGCGCTGGCCGACACGCGCGAGCTATTGTTCCGCGAATTGCAGCACCGCGTCTCGAACAACCTGCAGGTCGCGGCCGCCCTCCTGTCGATGCAGAAGCGCCAGCTCGCCGATCCAGGCGCGAAGGCGGCGCTGAACGAGGCGAGCGCCCGGCTCGCGCTGATCGGTCGGATCAGCCGGCAGCTCTACGATCCCTCGGGCGCCGCGCAGCCGGTCGTCCCGTTCCTGGCGGAACTCTGTCGCGACGTGGTCGAGGCGAGCGGCCGCAGCGACATCGCGCTCGACGTGGCCGGCGACGTCGATCTGCGCCTGCAACCCGACGCCGCCGTACCGACCGCGCTGATCGTCGCGGAGGCGGTCGCCAACGCGGTCGAGCACGGCTTCGCCGCCGAACGCGCCGGTCGGATCGACATCATGGTCGGCCGCGGTCCGGACGGCAGCCTTGAGGTGATCGTGCGCGACGACGGCCACGGCCTGCCCGCCGACTTCCGGGCGGACACCACGACCAGCCTCGGCCTCCAGATCGCCACCACGCTCGCCCGCGGACAATCGGGCAGCTTCCGGCTGCACTCCGACACCGTCACGACGGCGACCCTCACCCTGCCCTCGCATCTCCTCGCAGCCGAGAACTGACGCGACACGCACGCACGGCTCCGATCCCGTCCAGCTGCGTTCAGGATGGATTATCGAGGGGAACCGTCATCGCCACCTTCATGTTCGCCACCGGCATCGAGAACAGCGTCCCCACCATCAACGGCGGCCGCACGCGGATCGACGAGATGGAAAGCTGCGGCCACTACCGCCGCTGGCGCGATGACTTCGCGCTCGTCCAGGACATGGGCATCGGCTATCTCCGCTTCGGTCCGCCGATCCACAAGACCTGGCTCGCCGCCGACCGCTACGACTGGGAATTCGCCGACCTGACGTTCGCCGATCTGAAGCAGCGCAACATCGTGCCGATCGTCGACCTCTGCCATTGCGGCGTGCCCGACTGGATCGGTAACTTCCAGAACCCGGACTTTCCCGAGCTGTTCTTCCACTACGCCGCCGCGTTCGCCGCCCGCTTCCCCTGGATACAGCTCTACACTCCGGTCAACGAGATGTACGTCTGCGCCACCTTCTCCGGCCGCTACGGCTGGTGGAACGAGCAACTCCGCAGCGACCATGGCTTCGTCACCGCGCTCAAGCATCTGGTGAAGGCCAACGTACTGGCCATGCAGGCGATCCTGAAACGCCGCCCGGACGCGATCTTTATCCAGAGCGAGTCCTCCGAATATTTCCATGCCGAAAGCCCCGCGGCGATCCGCCCGGCGGAGCTGATGAACTCGCAACGCTTCCTGTCGCTCGACCTCAACTATGGCCGCCGCGTTGATTCCGAAATGTACGAATATCTGCTCGATAACGGCATGACGCGGGACGAATATCACTTCTTCCTGCACAACCGCCTGAAACAGCACTGCATCATGGGCAACGACTATTACGTCACGAACGAGCACCGCGTCGCGGCGGACGGCTCGACCCAGGCATCGGGCGAGATCTTCGGCTACAGTGAGATCACTCGGCAATATCACGACCGCTACCGCTTGCCGGTGATGCACACCGAAACCAACCTGAACCAGGGTCCGCTCGGCACCGAGTCCGTCGATTGGCTATGGAAACAATGGGCAAACCTGCTGCGCGTCCGCAACGACGGCGTGCCGGTCGTCGGCTTCACTTGGTACTCGCTCACCGACCAGATCGACTGGGACACCGCGCTCCGTGAACAGAACGGTCACGTCAATCCGCTCGGCCTGTTCGATCTTGACCGCAACATCCGGCCGGTCGGCACGGCCTTCAAGAAGCTGATCGGCCAGTGGCGCGACGTGCTGCCGACGCAGAGCCTGTGCCTCACGGTCCCGGTGGTCATGCCGGACGAAGCCGAAGACATCCATACCCACCGCCAGACGACGCGCGCCCGCGCGGTGAACACGGCAGAGCAGGACGCCCCGGCCAAATAGCGACAACGACCGGATAGTTTCGCGCCGGCTATCGTTCAGCCAGTCTCCAACAATCGTCCCGAGGCTATCATGACCAGGATCGCGCTCGTCGCCGGCGCCGGCGGCATCATCGGCAAGGCATTGCTGGAAGAGATCGCACACACCCCCGGCTGGCGCGGCATCGCGCTGTCGCGCAGCAAGGGCGATGTCGTCGCCGACCTGAGCGATGCCGCCGCGACCCGTGAGGCCTTGGCCGACGCCCGCGACGTCACGCACCTGTTCTACGCGGCCTACGGACCCGGCGGCGGACTGGCGGAGGAGGACCGGCGCAATTCGGCCATGCTGCGCAACCTCCTCGACGGGCTGGACGCCGTCGGCGCGCCGCTCGAACGCACGGTGCTGTACCAGGGCGCCAAGGTCTACGGCGTCCATCTCGGTCCGGTCACGACACCCTTCTACGAGGACGAGAACCCGCGCCCGATCGGCCCCAACTTCTACTTCACGCAGGAACGCGAATTGCAGGACCGTCGCGCCGCCGGCGGCCCCGAATGGTCGATCCTGCGTCCCGACGTCGTGGTCGGCGATGCCGCCGGCAATGCCATGAACATCGCAACCGTCATCGGCGCCTATGCCGCACTCACCGCCGCTGACGGTGCCGCATTCCGCTTCCCCGGCTCGCGCCATACCTACGATGACACGCTGGCGCAGGTGACCGACGCGCACGCGCTGGCCCGCGCAAGCCTCTGGGCGGCCACGTCCGACGCGGCGGCGGGCCAGGCGTTCAACTATGTCCACCCGCCCTTCCGCTGGCGCCGCGTCTGGGAAAAGGTCGCGCTGCATTTCGAGCTCACGCTCGGCGAACCGATCCCGTTCGAGCTTGCCGCCCACATGCCGTCGCTGGAGCCGCTGTGGCGGGAGATCGCGACTGGCCTCGTCCAGCCCGACTACGCCAAGGCAGTCGGATGGGCCTTCGGCGATTTCGTTTTCGGGACGGAGGCCGATGTCGTGTCCGACATGACCAAGATCCGGCTCGCCGGCTTCCAAGAGGATCGCGACCCGGTCGACGCCGTCATCCGCGCGATCGAGCGGCAGCAGGCGGCGGGCGTCATCCCCCCAATCGGTTGAAACGCGCTGGAGATCTCGCCAGTCCTTGACGTGCGGCGGACAGTCATCACAACCTGCCCCCCGACACCGGCAAACGGTTGCGCACAGGAGAGGTCATGACCGTTAATCTAAACCTGCCCGGGCGATCGGTCCTTCCGCTCCTGCTGCTGTTAGCCTCGCCTGCCACCGCCCAACTGCGCGAGGACGACCCGACCGTCCACGAGTATACGTTGCGCAACGCGACCGGCATGACGGTCCGCTTTCTCGATCTCGGCGCGACGATCACTGCGGTCGAGGTGCCCGATCGACAAAGTAAGAGCGCGAACGTCGTGCTGGGCTACGGCTCCACCGGCGAATATCGCGCGAAGAACACCAAGAACGGCTTCGGCGCCGCGATCGGCCGCTATGCCGGGCGCATCGCCAACGCCCGGTTTCCGCTCGACGGGCAAACCTACCGGCTGCGTCCGAACCTCGGGCCGCATGCGCTCCACGGCGGTGTCGGGCCGGGCTTCGACCAGCGCATCTGGCAGGTCCGGCGCTTTCGCGAGGGCAGGGTCGACGCCGCCGCCCTGACGTTTGTCAGCCCGGACGGGGACCAGGGCTTCCCCGGCACGCTGACCGTCACGATCACCTACCGTCTGCTCCCCGACAACTCGCTGCGCATCGATTATGCCGCCAGCACGACGAAGCCGACCGTCCTCAACCTCACCAACCACAGCTATTTCAACCTTGCGGGCGGCGGCTCGGTCGCCACGCAACGGCTGCGCATCGCCGCGACCCGTTGGGTGGAGACCGACGATGTCGGCATCCCCACCGGGCGCCTGGCTCCCGTGGCGGGCACCCCGCTCGATTTCCGCACGGACCATGCGATCGGCGAACGGATCGACCACAAGGGCCCACCGATGAGCGGCCCCGGCGGGTACAACCATGCCTGGATCGTCGCGCCCGCCATGCGTGCCGCACCCCGCCCGGTGCTCTGGATGCGCGATCCGGCATCGGGCCGCACGCTGACAGTTGAAACGACCGAGCCCTCGGTCCAGCTCTACACCGGTGACTATATCGACGGTCGCGACGTCGACGCGCTCGGCCGCCCGATCGGCCCGCGCGACGGCATCGCGATCGAGACGCAGGGTTTCGCCGATGCGCCCAACCACCCGAACTTCCCCTCCACCCGACTCGACCCCGGCAAGACGTTCCGATCGACGACGATCTACCGCTTCGGCGCAAACTGACCGGCAACCCACGCCGCCACCGTTCGTCTTCGGTCAGTTCTTGTCCTGGATCCGCTTCGCCAACAGCGTCGCGAACGCCAGCCACGCGACGAACGGCACCGCCGTCGCGGTCGCCGTCCGGTCGACCTTCGATGCCGCCACGGCATAGCCGACGCCGGTCACGACCATCGCGGCCGATGCGGCCGTACTCGCACCCAGCGCCTTGCGACGGAAGAACAGCTCCGTCCAGCCACCAACCATCGCGGTGTTGAGCAGCCACAGACCGACCGCCAGATCGCGCGCATCGCCGCCCGGCTGCCGCATCAACCGATAGCCGCCCACCGCAAGCCCCGTCTCGAGCACCGGCCACACCGCCCCGAACGCCGCATCGGGCGGCGTATAGGCCGGCTTGTCGAGCCGCTTGTACCAGCGACGGATACCCGGATGCGACGGATCGGGCGCGTTGCGCCTGCCGAGCGCGGCACTCGCGCCCAGCACGACCGCCACGACCGCGAACGCAGCCGGGCGGGAGAGGCCAGTTCGCCGGTCTGCGGCGGCGGCGATATCGGTCATGTCCATTCACCCTCTAGCGGACCTGAGAGGCCCGACGACCAAGCGCAGCGACGGCGGCGACGGTTCCGGTCATCCCGCCGTCATTTTCCGCCATCCTCGTCCCGGATGTTCGGAAAGCTGTAGGCCGACGGCGCGTCCTCGAACGTCCCGCGTGCGAAGATCGCCACGTCCCCGTCCACGACCTCCTGCTTCGCCCACATGTCCCAGCCGATGTGAATGAAATCCGGTGGCCCGAACAGGCGCAGCGCGCGGCGATATTCGTCACCGCGAAACCCGACATAATGCACCGCGGGCCTCCGCGTCCCGGTCATGACCATCCTCCGTCGTACGCCAACCCGGGCCGATCCCCATGTCGCCCGGAAACGGAATACGGGTTTAACCAACCCCCACCCCCCACTATCTACCCGCGACCAGGGGGAACTCCATGCCAGAACCGATCCTCGCCGTCGCCGGCGTGTCAAAGACGTACAAGGGCGGGTTCACCGCGCTCCACCACGTCGATCTCACGATCAACAAGGGCGAGATCTTCGCGCTGCTCGGCCCGAACGGCGCGGGCAAGACCACGCTGATCAGCATCATCTGCGGCATCGTCACGCCGTCGACCGGCACGATCCACGTCGCCGGGCACGACGCGCTGACCGACTACAAGGCCGCGCGCCGTCGCATCGGGCTGGTGCCGCAGGAACTGTCGGTCGACATGTTCGAAACCGTGCTCGCCACGGTCACTTTCTCCCGCCGCCTGTTCGGACGCTCGGGCCACAGCGCCTACGTCGAACAGGTGCTGCGCGACCTGTCGTTGTGGGACAAGCGCGACGCCAAGATCATGGAATTGTCCGGCGGCATGAAGCGCCGCGTGCTGATCGCCAAGGCGCTCGCCCACGAACCCGAGATCCTGTTCCTCGACGAACCCACCGCGGGCGTCGACGTTGCGTTGCGGCGCGACATGTGGAAGCTCGTTCACCGCCTGCGCGAACGCGGCACGACGATCATCCTGACCACGCACTATATCGAAGAAGCCGAGGAGATGGCGGACCGGGTCGGCGTCATCAACCGGGGCAAGCTGCTACTCGTCGACGACAAGGCCGCGCTGATGCAGAAACTCGGCAAGCGCGAACTCGATCTGACGCTCGTCGATCCACTCGACGCGGTGCCCGCCGGGCTCGAACGCTGGCAGCTCAACCTGCTGAACGACGGCAAGACATTGCGCTATGTCTTTGATTCGACCGAGGAGCATACCGGCATTCCGTCGCTGCTGCGCGAACTGGCCGACCGGCACATCGCGTTCAAGGATCTGGAGACATCCAAGTCCAGTCTCGAAGACATCTTCGTCGATCTCGTGGGGGAACGGGCATGAACCTGCACGGCATATGGGCGATCTATCGCTTCGAAATGGCCCGCTCGCTGCGGACCCTGTGGCAGAGCCTCGTCGGCCCGGTGCTGACCACCAGCCTGTATTTCATCGTCTTCGGCGGCGCGATCGGCAGCCGGATGCAGGCCGTCGACGGCGTCGGCTATGGCAGCTTCATCGTCCCCGGCCTCATCATGCTGTCGCTGCTGACGCAGAGCGTCGGCAACGCGTCGATCGGCATCTACTTCCCGAAATTCACCGGCACGATTTTCGAACTGCTATCCGCACCCGTCTCGCCGATGGAACTGGTGCTCGGCTATGTCGGCGCGGCCGCGACCAAATCGGTCGTGCTCGGCGTCATCATCCTGGCTACCTCGGCGTTCTTCGTCCCCATCCAGGTGCTGCATCCCGTCGCGATGGTCGCGTTCCTGCTGCTCACGTCGATCGCGTTCAGCCTGTTCGGCTTCATCCTCGGCATCTGGGCGAAGAGCTTCGAGCAGCTGAACTTCGTGCCCATGCTGCTCATCACCCCGCTGACGTTCCTCGGCGGCAGCTTCTACTCGATCGACATGCTGCCGCAGCCGTGGCGGACGGTCAGCCTGTTCAACCCCGTCGTCTACCTCGTCAGTGGCTTCCGCTGGAGCTTCTTCGGCAAGGGCGACGTCGACATCGCAATCAGCCTGGCCGTGACGCTGGGTTTCCTGGTCGCATGCCTCGCCATCATCGCCTGGATCTTCAAGAGCGGCTGGCGGCTCAAGAACTGAACCGACTCATCGGCTAAGCACCGGGCGGCCCAACGCTGTCACCCGGCACCCACGTCATCGGCCACAGCCGCGGCTCCGGCTGTTCGGCATTTCCGGCGCCCAGCATGACGGCCAACAAAGCGCGGCCAAGCGCTTCACCGAGATCGCCAAGCGCGACCTCGAAGCAGGCGAGCCCCGGATCGAGCGCCGCGCAGGCCGGCGTCATCCGCTGCCCGATCACTGCCATGTCCCGGCCGGGCGCCAGTCCGGCCGCGCGCAGGCTCGCATACACGCCCACCGGCCCGGCCTCGCTCATGACGAAGATCGCGGTCGGCCTGCGCTCCAGTGCAAGAAATGCCGTCGTTGCCGCTGAACATTCCGCAACATTGACGCGCCCGACGTGGATCAGGTCCGGATCCACAGCCACACCGGCGTTGCGCAACGCGGCTTCGTATCGTGCCATGACGATATGGCTGAAATTGACGTTCGGCCCCGACGTGATGATCGCGATCCGCTCATGACCAGCCGCCAGGAACTGCGCCATCGCGACGTCGACCATCCCCTCGAAATCGAGGTCGATGCTCGGATAGTCCGCCACCACCCCACTGCGTCCCAGCGTGACGAACGGCGTGCCGCGCGACGCCAGCAACGCGATCCGTGCATCGTCGCGCCCGGTCGCGGCAAGGATCCACGCGTCGGCGATCCCGCGGCTGAGGTGCCGTTGCAGCACAGCGAGCGCATCCTGCTCCGCCCGCGCGAGCAGGACGACGAGTTCGAGCCCTCCCGCCTCGATCACCGTCTGAACGCCGGCCAGCACCGCCAGGAAGAACGGATCGCCGAACATGATGCTGTCGGGCGCGAGCGGCAGGATGAATGCCACGGTACTGGTCCGCTTCCGCCGCAAGGACCGACCGGCCTGGTTCGGCGAATATCCCAGCGCCTGCGCCGCTTCGGTCACCCGGGCCCGCGTCGCCGCGCTGACGTCCGCCTGCCCGTTCAACGCACGCGACACCGTCCCGATCGACAGGTTCAGGTGGGCGGCAAGGGCACGAATATCGATGAAATCAGCTCCTGCCGGACGATCCAAGCCCGCAAACCTTGACAGCTTGGTTGCCGCCAATACAGTCCCGTAAACGTTTACGATAATCAAGGGGAGGGGCGCAGATGATCGCGTACAGGATCGCGCATTTCGGGCGCGCCGCGGCGGTCATCGCCTTGGCCGCTGCCGGCCCGGCGCTCGCCGCCGACCCGACCGGCCTCGACGCCAACGGCCACCTCCTCGCGGCGTCGGGCGCGACATCCTCCGGGTTCGGCTACACCCGCCTCGCAAACGGCGTTCAGGTCCGGCTTGGCGGTGTTACGAAAAACATCATCTTCTACGCGCCCGACACGGTCCGCGTGAACGCCACGCTCGGCCGCAACTACTGGACCGCGCGCAGCCTTGTCGTGACCTCCGCCCCCGCAGCGGTGCCGTTCACCGTCAGCGAAACCCCAACCGCGCTCATCCTCACGACCGCAAAGCTGCGCGTCGAGATCGCCAGGGCAACCGGCGCCGCACGCTTCCTCGATCCAAACGGCCGGCTCTATACCGAGGAGAAACCGGATGCGCCGCAGACGCTCAAGCTGACGACGATCTCCAATGCCCCGACCTACGAGGCCCGGAACGATCTCGTCCTGCGCCCCGACGAGGCGCTCTACGGCTTCGGCTTCACCGGCGACGACACCAGCAACCGCCGCGGGAAGGACCTGCTGCTCGTCCAGACCAACGTCGGCATCATCATCCCGGTCATGATGTCCTCACGCCGCTACGGCATCCTGTGGGACACCTACTCACAGATGCGGTTCAAGGACGACGCCGGCGACGCCTCGCTCTGGGCGGAAAGCGCGCCCGGCGGAGTCGACTATTATGTCATGGCCGGCGACACGCCCGACGGGGTCGTCGCCGCCTATCGCACGCTGACCGGACAGGCGCCGATGTACCCGAAACAGGCATTCGGCCTGTTCATGAGCAAGGAGCGCTACAAGACTCAGGCGGAACTCCTGAAGGTCGCTCAGACGTTTCGCAAGGATCGCTTCCCGCTCGATTACATCGTGCAGGACTGGCAATATTGGGGGTCGGACAAGGACGGCAGCTGGAGCGGGATGACCTGGGATCCCGTCCGCTATCCCGACCCGGACGGCATGGCGCGCGACGTCCACGCACTCAACCTGAAACTGATGGTGTCGATCTGGCCGTCGGTCGGCAACGACACCGCGCTCGCGCATGAACTCGACGCGCACAAGCTGCGCTTCGAACCGCTCCACTGGATCTCCAAAAAGGCGCGCGTCTACGACGCCTACAGCCCGCTCGGCCGCCAAATCTACTTCAAGCACATCAAGTCCGGGCTGCTCGACAAGGGCGTCGACGCGTTGTGGATGGACGGGACCGAGATCGAGGTGAGCAGCGCGATGTGGAACGCGCAGGACAATATCCGCGACACCAAGGCACTCGGCTCCAACGCACTCGGCGACTTCACCCGCTATCTGAACCCCTACTCGCTCGTCACGACGCAGGGCACTTATGACGGGCAGCGCGCGACATCCGACAAGCGCGTCTTCACCCTCACGCGCTCCGGCTGGGCCGGCGCGCAGCGGACCGCGGCCGCATCGTGGAGCGGCGACATCTACGCCAGCTGGAAGACATTGAAGCAGCAGGTGGCGGGCGGCGTCGACGTGACCGTCACCGGCAACCCCTACTGGACGCAGGATACCGGCGGCTTCTTTGTCGCGGACTTTCCCGGCGGCGAGAAGAACGCCGCGTGGCGCGAGCTTTACGCCCGCTGGCTGCAATTCTCGGCCTTCAACCCGATCATGCGCATCCACGGCACCAACGTCGAACGCGAACCCTATCTGTTCAAGACGCTCGATCCCACCGTCTACGGCTCGCTCCTCGCCAGCACGCAACTTCGCTACCGGCTGCTCCCCTATATCTACGGGCTCAGCTGGAAGGTCACGTCGGACAGCTACACGCTGATGCGTCCGCTGATGATGGACTTTCCGGACGATCGGGCGACGGACACGATCGACGACAGCTTCATGTTCGGCCCGGCGTTCCTCGTCCATCCCGTCACGCGCGCGATGTACAATCTGCTGCCCCCGCCCGCGACGACGATCCCCACGCAATATCTGCGTACCGCGGACGACCGGCCCGGCCTCGCGCTGCAATATTTCGACGGCGAGGCGTTTGAGACGTTGCGCGGCAAGGTCGTCGACGAGACGATCGACCACACCTGGCCCGACCCGCCGCTCGTTGAAATCCCGGGTGGATTGTCGTCGCTCCAGCATTTCTCCGCCCGCTGGACCGGCACGTTGATCGCGCCGGAGGACGGCGAATATGAACTCGGCGTCGCGGGCAATGACGGCTTCCGCCTGTTCCTCGGTGGCGAACAGGTCATCGACGATTGGTTGCCCGGGTCCGAACGCTACCGCAGCGTCAAACGCGTCCTGAAGAAGGGCGAGCGCCTTGCCGTCCGCATCGACTATCATCAGGTCGACGGAAATCGCGTGCTGCGCCTCGCTTGGCGCCGGCCCGCCGACCTGCTGCGGACCGCGGCTCTGACCCGCGCACCGCGCGACCTGACGATGCGGACCTATCTGCCGAAAGGGGCCGACTGGTACGATTTCTGGACGAACGCCCGTTATCGTGGTGGCGAGACGGTCGCCCGCGAAACGCCGCTCGACATCCTGCCGCTCTACGTTCGGGCCGGTTCGATCGTCCCGATGGGTCCCGTGCTGCAATATGCGACCGAGCGCCCGGACGCCCCTTACGACATCCGGATCTACCCCGGTGCCGACGCCCGCTTCACGCTCTACGAAGACGACAACGAAACCTACGCCTATGAAAAGGGGCAGCGCGCAACCTACGATCTCGACTGGAACGAGGCGACCCGCACGCTGACGATCGGCGCGCGACAGGGCCGCTTTCCGGGCATGATCCGGCAACGCACGTTGAACGTCGCGTTGATGGGCGGCGCGACACCGACCCCGAAACGCGTGACATATTCCGGCCAGCGCACCACCGTGCGCTTCTGACCAGGCCGACCGGAGAGGATGACAATGAACCGACTATCATGCGCGGCGGCCCTGCTCGCCATCGCGTCGCCGCTTGCCGTGGCCCACGCCGACAATCCGATCATCCAGACCCGTTTCACCGCCGATCCCGCGCCGCTGGTCCATGACGGCGTCGTCTATCTCTACACCAGCCATGACGAGGACGATGCCGACGGGTTCAAGATGCTCGACTGGCGGCTCTACAGTTCGACCGACATGGCGAACTGGACGGATCGCGGTGTCGTGGCGTCGCTCAAGACCTTTCCCTGGGCGGTGCAGACGAACGACGCCTGGGCGCCGCAGGTCATCGCACGCGGCGGCAAATTCTACCTCTACGCGCCGATCAGCATCGCGGGGAAACCCAAGAACGTCATCGCGGTGGCGGTCGCCGACACGCCGGCCGGGCCATTCAAGGACGCGCTCGGCAAACCGCTGATCGCGCCCGCCGCCGACAATATCGACCCGACCGTGTGGATCGACGACGACGGCCAGGCCTATCTCTACTGGGGCAATCCCGACCTGTGGTACGTCAAGCTGAACAAGGACATGATATCCTACGCCGGCCCGATCACGAAGGTCGAACCGCGCATCACCGATTATCAGGAAGGCCCGTGGTTCTACAAGCGCAACGGGCGCTATTACATGGCGTTCGCCTCGACCTGCTGTTCCGAAGGGATCGGCTACGCGATGAGCACCAAGCCGACCGGGCCCTGGACCTATAAAGGTCCCATCATGGATCACGACACGCGCGCGACCGGCAACCATCCCGGCATCATCGACTATAAGGGCGGCTCCTACGTCTTCGGGTTCAGCTACGAACATAATTTCGCGCTGACGCCGATCCATCACGAACGCCGCTCGGTCTCGGTCGCCAAGTTCGACTACAACGCCAACGGGACCATCCCCAACCTCCATTGGTGGGACAAGGTCAGCGCGCCGCAGATCGGCACGCTCGATCCCTACAAGCGGGTCGAGGCGGAGACGATCGCCTGGACCTCGCGGGTCAAGCGCGACCGCGACCGGCCCTATGACTGGGCGATGGGCGTGACGACCGCGCAGGACGACCGCACCGGCGTCTATGTGACGCGCGCCACCGACCGCAGCTACATCAAGATCGCCGGGGTCGATTTCGGCAAGACGGGTGCCCGCACCTTCACCGCGACCGTCGCCAACGCCAAACCCGACGCCACCATCGAACTGCACGCCGACGCCGTCGACGGCCCCCTGCTGGGCACGGTACGGGCCGGCACGCCCGCTGCCGCCGCACGGTGGCAGGAGCGGACAGCCATCGTCTCCGGCGCGACCGGGCTGCACAATCTTTACATGGTGTTCCGCGGCAAGGGCGACGATAGCCTGATGGACGTCGACTCCTGGCGGTTCACCCGCTGAGATGGCGACGCAACGAGAGGTGGGCATGACTTTCCGCAAGACCGCACGCGCCGGATCGTTCGTCCGCGCCATGCTCGCCGCCCTGCTCGTCACCGCCATGCCCGCGGTGCAGGCCGCGCCCAAGGCCGAATCCCATCTCGATCTCGACGCGATCGCGCAGCAGCGCTTCGGCAACGACGCCGCCTGGTACCGGGACCGCATCCCGTTCTTCCAGTCGTCGGACCCGATGCTAGACCAGGTCTATTATTATCGCTGGCAGATCGTCCGGGCGCATCAGCGCGATCTCGGCAAGCTCGGCTACATCACCACCGAATTCGCGGACGATGTCAGCTGGCAGCGTGAGCCCTATGCCAGCCTGAACGACGCGACCGGTTTCCACCTGAACGAACTGCGCTGGCTGAACGACCGGCGGTTCGCGGCGGACTATATCGACTATATGTACGATCAGGGCGGCAACAACCGCCACTTTACCGATTATATGGCTGACTCCGTCTGGAGCCGGTACCTGGTCGACGGAGACCAGACCGCGGTCCTCGCCCATGTCCCCGCCATGCGGACATTGTACGATGCGTGGTTCGATCATTTCGACTGGTCGAAGAACCTCTACTGGGTCGAACCGCTGCTCGACGCGACCGAATATACCATCTCGTCGATCGACGCCTCGGGCGGCAAGGACGGGTTCCGCGGCGGCGAGGCGTTCCGCCCTTCGGTCAATGCCTACATGTTCGCCAACGCCCGCGCGCTGTCCGCCATGACCGCGCTGTCCGGCGATGCAAAGGCGTCCGCCGACTATGCCGGCCGCGCCGCCGCCATCAAGCAGCGGGTGCAGGAAAGCCTCTGGAACCCGCAGTTCCAGCACTTCACCGACCGCTATCAGGTCACCAACGCGCACGTAAAATACTGGAACCCGATCCGCGGGCGCGAGCTGGTCGGCTATGTGCCGTGGACGTTCGACCTGCCGGACGACGACGCGCGCTACAGCGCCGCCTGGACGCACATCCTAAAACCCGACGAACTGGCCGGTCCCGCGGGACTGCGCACGGTGGAGCCCAGCTACGAACATTATATGCGCCAATATCGCTACGAAGGCACCAGTCGCGAATGCCAGTGGAACGGCCCCATCTGGCCGTTCCAGACGACGCAGGTGCTGGGCGGCATGGCCAACCTGCTCGACCACTATAATCAGTCGGTCGTCACCCGCGCCGACTTCCTCCGCCTGCTCCGCCAATATGCACAGATGCATTTTCAGGGCGACCGCCTCGATCTGGAGGAGGATTATGACCCCGCCACCGGCAAGCCGATCGTCGGGCTGGCCCGCAGCCACCATTATTTCCATTCGGGGTTCAACGACCTGATCATGACCGGCGTCGTCGGCATCCGCCCCCGCGCGGACGACGTGCTGGAGATCAATCCGCTGCTGACCGCGCCTGGCACCGGCGCGCCGATCCGCTGGTTCCGCGCCGAACGGATTCCCTATCACGGTCACCTCGTGTCGGTGACCTACGACGCCGACGGCCGCCACTACGGACAGGGCGCGGGCCTCCGCGTCGACGTGGACGGCCGCGAAGCCGGGCGCAGCGCCAAGCTGACCCGCCTGACGATCCCGCTCCAACGGACCCAGAACGCCCCGATCGCGCGCGACATCAACCGGGCGATGCAGATCGAGCGCACGGGCTTCCCGAAACTGACCGCATCGAGCGGCGCGGATGCCGAAGCGCTGCACGACGCGGTCGATGGCCGGACCTGGTTCTTCCCGGAACTGGTCAACGGCTGGTCGCCTGCTACCACGGCGGGCGAGCAGTGGTTCGGGATCGACCTCGGCCAGTCTGCGACGCTGGCCCGCGCCGAACTGGCATTCTTCTCGGACGGCAAGCAGTTCGCCGCGCCCCCCGCCTATCGCCTACAGGTCCTCCGCGGCGAGACGTGGGAGGACCTGCCCGCCCAAGCCGACGCCCCGGTCGCCAACGGCATCACCAATGTTCGCTGGTCCCCGACCGCGGCGCAGAAGCTGCGCCTAGTCATCGTCCAGCCCGCGGGCCGGTCCGTCCGACTGGTCGAGATGAAGCTCTTCTAGTTCGACGGCCCGGACCGTCATCCGCGATTAATCTACCTGCCGGTACAAAAACCGGTTGACGGACTCGCAGTGCCGGAATACCGAGCGGTACAGAACTTGCGGCGGTAGGCTTGCAGGACGAGTCGTCCTCATACTCTCCCAGCTCTTCATCCGGTGGCGGCGCTCGGCGCCGCTTCCGGTGACGTTCAGTCGCGGCCAACAGGATCGATCGGGCGGACACTCATGGCCTATATCGCTTTTGCAGAAACCGACACCGTCTCCGCGCCACAGGCACGACCGACCGCGCGTCGACCGATCGAGGCCGTGCCCGCCGATCATGCGCCGGCACGGGTCGAGCCGGCACCGGATCGCGACACATCCGAAGCGACGCCGACCGCGCGCCGTCCATCCCGATCCGCGACGCGCGCCGCAACGACCCATGCATCCCTGGCCAAAGTTCTTCCGTTCGCGGCGGCACTGGCCTTCGCCATCAAGCATTTGGCGGATTGGCTCGGCGGCGACTGGCTGATCGCGACCGTGCTGGTGCTCGTCCTGGCGCTGTTCCTCGTCCCATTCGCACCGCGTTCGATCGGAGACGCCCGGCGCCCGCAACGCACCTAAGCCTACGCAACCGACGCCGCCCATCCGCTGCGCCAGATTGCTCCGATTTCATGCCGCCTCCGCCCTCCGGGCGCCAAATTGTCGCCCGCGTGACACAGGACCGTCATAGCCAAGGCGCTCCCGTTGGCCACAGCGTGAGAATGCGTGCCCGTCGTCCGCCCGATCGACCGCTGGTTCATCGACAACGTCCTGCCGTGCGAACGCGACCTGCTCAATGCGGCGCAGCGGCTCTGTTGCGGGTCCGACGACGCCCGCGATCTGGTGCAGGATGTGCTGGAACGCATGTTGTCGACGGACGCATGGACCGCAATCGCCAGCCCGCGGACGTACATGCTGCGGATGATGCGCAACCTTGCGATCGATCGGCTGCGGCGGGCCAAGATCGTCGATTTCCGGCATTTCGTGGATCTCGGCAATTTCGATACGCCTGACGACCGTCCGGACCAGCACCGCATCGCGGAGGACCGCCAGCAACTCGACGATCTTGCTCGCGCGGTTGGCACCTTGCCGGACAAATGCCGCACGGCGTTCGAACGCTGCCGGGTCGATGGGCAACCGCCGCGCCAGATCGCGGACGAACTCGGCATCAGCCTCTCGACGCTCGAAAAACGGCTTGCTCGCGCGCTGCATCTCCTCGCCCACGCCACCGAGCCGCGCAGGACGGAAACGACGACGTGCGGCACGGCAGAACTGCCTCCTCATCCGCCCGCCTCGGACAGCCCAAGATGAAACTTTTGTAGGACTTGGCGGCGGGGTCCGCGCTGATCGTCTTTGCGGGTGACGACGCTCCCGTCGGCCAGCAGAGGTTCGCGCCATGCCCCCGAAGATTGCCGGGACGTCGCTGTTCGCGACGCTCCTGATCACCTCTGCCGCCCACGCCGCGACGGTCCGCCCGGCCGAAACGCGCCGTTTCGATATCCCCGGCCAGCCGCTAGCCGATGCGCTCGCCGATTATGGCCGCGAGGCGGGCGTGCGGATCCTCTTCCCACACCCCGCGATCGGCGAGGCGCGGTCGCCCGCCATCCACGGCGTCCTGTCGCGACAGGCCGCCCTCCGACTGCTGATCGCGGGCAGCCCGCTGCAGGTTCGCAGCGACGACGGCCATACGGTCGGCCTGGGCCAAACGACCACGGACAGCCGCGCCACCACACCATATCCGCCCGCGCCCGCCGCCGACCCCGGCAGCGACATCGTCGTCACCGGAACAGTCCCGCTGGAGGAGGAACGCGCGCTCGCCTGGAAACGTCAGCAGGTCGGCACCAACGCCGTCATGTCGGGCGAAACGATCGCGCGCCGCCCCGGCGGCAACATCGTCGACATCCTGGCGGTCCTGCCGGGGGTCAGCGCCTATGCCGACATGGGTCTGGGCCAAGCGGCGACCGGCGAGGCCGAGTTCGTGTCGATCCGCGGCATCGATTCAAGCTACAACGCCTATTCGATCAACGGCATGCGCGTCGCGGAATCGGACCCGGCCACCCGCGCCCTCTCGCTCAAGATGATCGCGCCCTACGGCCTGCGTTCGGCCAGCGTGTCGAAGACGCCTGGTGCTGCCGACTATGGCGATGCGATCGGCGGCACGGTCGACATTTCGACCCCGACTGGCTTCCAATATGGCGACCATTATCTGAAACTGACCGCCGGCTCGAACTACAACGACCGCGCCGACAAGCTCGGCTTCAAGCCGTTCGGCGGCGTCGGCCAGATCGAATTCGGCCGCACGTTCGGCGCGAACGACGACATCGGCCTCTACGCCACGGCCTATTACGAACAGCGCCGTTCCGCGGCGGAAAGCACCGAGGCCGTCACCTACATCCCGGCGACGGCCACCGCCGGCCCCGCCGACCTCACCCCGATGGGGATCAAATACGATCTCTACGATTCCAACATCGCGCGCTACGGCGGCAACTTCTCGCTCGATGTGCAGGGCGACGTCGTCTCCGCCTTCCTCCGCGGCACCTACGGCCACTACAAGGTGTCGTCGATCGACGTGCAGCACAGCATCACCGGCGGCATCCTCCAGCTGCTTGGCGAGGCACCGACCTACGACGCGAACGGCAACTACGCCCCGCTCGGCACGCTGGCCGGCAGCTATTTCCAGGCCCGCGACCAGGTCTCGCAACTCGGCACGATCCAGGCCGGCACCGATATCAAGGTCACCGACACGCTGACCGCCGCGCTCCGCGCTTCCTACGGCTACGGCCAGCAACGCCGTCCCAACTATGTCGAGGGCAGCCTCTACAGCGACGCCAGCCTGTTTACCGACAGCGCCGGCAATCCGCGCGGCAGCGTGCTGATCGACACGTCCGACCCCAAGCATATCGGCCTGACCTTCGCCGACCCGGCGGTCCGCGACGCGGTCCTCAGCGCGGATTCGGTCCGGGCCTGGAAATTCCAGGCGCGCGACGTCGAATCCGACGACAATCTCTACGAGCTGAAGCTCGACATGGACTACGCGCCGGACGGGCTGATCAAGCATCTGAAATGGGGCGGCAACCTCAGCATCTCGGATCGCTCGCAATATGATCGCGGGCTGCTTGGCAACAACGGCGACAATTTCGTCATCCCCGCCGCGGACGGCAGCCGCCCCGATTTCGATGCGGGGCAAGGCCCGACCGGTTCCGCCCTGCCCGGCCGCAACGTCGCCTTCATGGGCGGCAACTATCCCGCCTTCCGGATCTACGACCGGGGATATTTCGAGCAGAGCATCCTGCCCGACGCTTATACCGACCAGTTCACGCCGGACGGCACGCCCAACCCTGGCTACTACACCGCCAACGATCGCTCACGGAACACCGTGTTCGGCACCGAAACCGTGCTCGCCGGCTATGCGCAGGCCGATGCCTTGCTCGGCCCGGTGCAGGTCGTCGCCGGCCTCCGCTTCGAACATACCGATTTCACCGCGTCGCACTGGGTGGTGGTCACCGACTCCGGTGGCGCGTCGCCGGACGACACGGGCCACTTCACGTCGGACGGCAACAGCTACAACGAACTGCTGCCCAGCCTGAACCTCGCCTGGCGCCCGAGCGACCGGCTCGTCATCCGCGCCGCTGCGCGACGCAGCTTCGCGCGGCCCGCCTTCTCGCTGGTCGCGGGTCCCGAAACCTACAGCTACAACGACGTCACCGGCGCGCTCGCCTTCGTCAACCGCTCCAACCCCGATCTGAAGCCGACCACCGCCACCAACCTCGATGCCGGCATCGAATGGTATCCCGATCGCAGTGCGGTGCTGGAAACCGCCGGCTTCTACAAGCGGCTGACCAACTTCGTCTTCACCGCCAGCGCGACCGGCAGCACGCCGAGTTCGACCAGCGGCACCAGCACGGTCGGCGACGTCGTCTACACCATGCCGATGAACGGCAACGGCGCCGACCTGTACGGGATCGAGGCGCACGCCCGGAAACAATTCCACGAACTCGGGCACTTCTTCGGCGGGTTCGGTGTGGAGGGGTCCGCGACGCTCCAGGACAGCAAGGCCGACAGCGGCATCGTCGGTCGCGGATCGACCGTCCTGCCCCGCGCGCCGCACGTCATCTACAATGCCGAGCTGTTCTACGAACGCCCCGCCTTCTCCGGGCGGCTGGCGTGGCAATATGTCGGCCGCCAGCTGCTCAGCCTGAACGACCAGCTCGACACCTATCTCCAGCCCAACCGGCAACTGAACTTCAACGCCACCTACCACATCGGCAAATGGTCGCTGTCCGGTCAGGTCCAGAACATCCTGAACAAGGAAAGCTTCTACAAGACGATGGGCAAGACCACGCGCTACCTCGGCGTGCAGGACGGCGGCGGCAACGGCTCCTATGTCGAAACCGGCCGCTTCTTCAAACTGACGACCTCGTTCCAGTGGTGAGGCGCCGTGCTGTCCAGCTGGTGACGGCGGTCCTGCTGTTGCTGGCCCCCGCGCTGGCCCACGCCGGGCAGGTCGAAGGCCTGCCCGCCACGCTGCGCCTCGATCAGGTCCAGCTGCTCGGCTCGCACAACAGCTACAAACGCTACCCCTCCGCCGACGAGGAAGCGCGCATCCGCACGATCGCGCCGCAATATTGGGACGAGCTGGACTATGGCCACCCGCCGCTGGAGGCGCAGTTCGCGATCGGCATCCGCCAGATCGAGATCGACGTCGCGCCCGATCCGCAAGGCGGCCTGTACGCCACCCCCTACCAACTGGCCGCCCCCAAAACCCGCGCGAAGATGATGGCCCCCGGCGCCAAGGTCCTGCACTTTCCGCAACTCGACACCGAAACCCACTGCCTCACCTTCCGCGACTGCCTGACGGTCCTGCGCCGCTGGTCGGACCGTTTCCCGGGCCACCTGCCCGTCACCGTGCTGGTCAACGCCAGCGACTTTCCGCCAATCGCCGGGTCCTGGCTGCACGATGCCAAGTTCGAAGCGGCCGATCTCGACGCGCTCGACACCGACATCCGCACCGTCATGAGCGCGGACCGGCTGATCCTGCCCGACACCGTCCGCGGCGGTCACGCGACACTGGCCCAATCCGTCCGCGCCCACGCCTGGCCGACACTCGCCGCGGCACGCGGGCGGTTCCTGTTCGTGCTCGACGCCGCCGACCGGCACTACGCGCTCTACCGCGCCGGCCACCCCTCACTCAAAGGCCGCGCGATGTTCGGCTATTTCGACGAACAATCGCCCGAAGTCGCGGTCTTCAACATCCAGGATCCACGCGGCGAGGAAACCCGCATCGCCCGGCTCGTCCGCGCCGGCTTCCTCGTCCGCACCCGCGCCGACGCCGACACGAAGGAAGCGCGCGCCAACGATCCCACCCGCTTGCGGAGCGCGATCGCGTCCGGCGCGCAATATGTCAGCAGCGACTATTATGACGGCGTCCCCAACCCGCACGGCTACGCCTATCGCACCAGCCTGCCCGGTGGGGTCTTATACCGCTGCGACCCGGTCGCGGCGAAGTGCGCCCGCGCGGGAAAGCCCTGATGCTCGCACCCCTCGTGGCCGCGGCACTTTTCGCCACGCCCGACGTGAAGCTCAGCGGCGTCCTCCACGACACCGACCGCGGCACCTACCGCGAACTGCCGTTCGACGTGCCCCCTGGGGTCACCAAAATAACGATCGACGTCGCGGGCGCGGACCATGCCGCCGGCACCTACCTCGTGCTCGGCGTCTACGATCCGCAGCGCGAACGCGGCTGGGGCGGCGCGATCAAGCCGCACATCGTCATCGCCAACACCTTCGCCACCGCATCCCACCTCCCCGGCCCGCTCCCGCCCGGCCGCTGGCGGCTGAGCGTCGCGGTCGCCGCGATCCGGCCCGGCACCGTCGCGCGCTACACGATGACCGTCCATTTCGATCGCGGCCCGGCGGCGCAGGCGATCACGACCGCGGCGCTGAAAACCGGCCCCGGCTGGTACCGCGGCGATTTCCACACCCATACCGGCCACAGCGACGCGCTCTGCCGCAGCGAACCGAGCCACGATGCGGTGCCCTGCCCGGTCTATTTCACGCTGAAGGCCGCACACGATCACCATCTCGATTTCGTGACTGTCACCGACCACAATGTCCGCTCGCACGTCGCCGAACTTGCCGACATCGCACCCTATTTCGACGACCTGCTCGTCATTCCGGGGCGCGAGATGACCACACAGGACGGCCATTTCAATCTGCTCGGCATCACCGATTTCGTGGACTATCGGCTCGGCGGTCCGGGTGCCGCGAACATCAACGCGATGTTCGACGGCGCGCGCGGCACAGGGGCGATCGTCTCGATCAACCATCCCGAGATCCCTACCGGCGAGACCTGCCTCGGCTGCGGCTGGTCCGCCCCAGACACGGACTTCGCAAAGGTCGGCGCGATCGAGGTCGCCAATGGCGGCATCGCGGCCGATCATGGCGGCGCGTTCGACAACGGTGCCGGCTCCGGCACCGCATGGTGGGAGGCTTTGCTCGATCGCGGCTATCACCTCACCGGCATCGGCGGCAGCGACAATCACGACGCGATCGATGGTCACGCCGGCACCTCCCCTGTCGGCGCGCAGTCCCCCGTCGGCACACCCGCGACCGTGGTCTACGCGGTAGACCTGTCGCAGGCCGGCATCCTGGCGGGCGTCCGCTCGGGCCGCGTCTTCATCGATCTGGAGGGCGCACACCCCGGCCGCGTGCTCGACATCACCGCCGCCACCGGCCCGCACGCAACCGCAGTCATGGGCGGCACGCTCCGCCGCGCAGCCGGTCAGGCAATCCGCGGTACGATCCACGTCGCTGGCGCCGCGGGCAACGTCGTCGACCTGATCGCCGACGGCAAACACCGACCGCTGGGCGATCCCGGTCGGGTCGTCGGCCCCGACGCCCGCATCCCCTTCACCATCGAGGCGGGGGACCCGATCCATTGGCTCCGCGCCGACGTCCAAACCCCCACCGGCCGACGCATCCTGATCGGCAACCCGATCTATGTCGCCCGGTGACCGGGCAGCGCAGTCAGCCGTTCACGGCCGGCGATCGGTGAAGCCCGTCCGGGGCGGCCCCTGCGGACTTCACCATCACGGCTAGGGCCGCAAGCATCGGATGACGCGTCGTCGTCGCCAGATCACTCGACCTTCGCGGCGGTCGAGATCGAGAACGGCCGCGCCGCACGCCTGGTCGCCCAGCTTTTGTTCGGCACCGCACCCATGGTGAAGCGCAACGCGCCGCCGGCCCGTATCTCCGCGTCCGTCAGGTAACTTCGGTCGAGCGCCACACCGTTCAGCGTCACCGCCGTCACATAACGGTTCGCATCGGACAGCCCTTCCGCGGTCACCACGAACCGCTTGCCGTTGGGCAGCGTCAACGCCGCCCGGTCCACGAACGGGCGCCCGATGACATACTGGTTCGATCCGGGCGCCACCGGGTAGAAGCCGAGCGCCGTGAACACCAGCCAGGCGGACATCTGCCCCAGGTCGTCATTACCCGCCAGCCCGTCCGGCGTCGGCTTGTACTGCGACGCCACGATCTGGCCCAGCCGCTCCTGCGTCCGCCACGGTGCGCCCGCATAATCGTAGAGATAGGCGACATGGTGGCTCGGCTCGTTGCCGTGGATATACTGGCCGACCAGCCCGGCGATATCCTCGGCATGGCTGTAGTCGACCGTCGACATGTCGAAATCGAACATCGCGTCGAGCTTTGCGATCGCCTTGGCATCGCCGCCCAGTACCCGGATCAAACCCGCCTGATCCTGCGGCACGAACCAGCTATATTGCCAGGCATTGCCCTCGGTATAGTCGGACCCATAGTTGATCGCCGTCGGATCGAACGGCGTCCGGAACGCTCCTGTCGACAGCCGCGCACGCAACCAGCCGCTCTTCACGTCGAAACTGTTGCGCCAGTTGCCGGCCCGCTTGTCGAACCGGTCGGCAATCTCGGTCCGCCCCATCGCCCGCGCCATCCGCGCGATGCTCCAGTCGTCATAGGCATATTCGACCGTCTTGGACGCGGCCTCCGGCTCCTTGTCGATCGGCACATAGCCGCGCCGCATATATTCGCCGAGCCCGCCGTACGGCGCATAGCTCGCGCTCGCCACCATCGCGTCCAGCGCGGCGTCCGCGTCGAAATCGCGGAATCCCTTTAGATACGCGTCGGCGATCACCGGGGCGGCATGGTAGCCGATCATCGTCCAGGTCTCGCGCCCTGCAAACTGCCAGACCGGCAGGATACCGTCGGGGCTGTACCGCCGACTTTCGATCAGCGACCGCACGACGTCGGTGGTGGTCTGCTCCGGCTGGACCAGGGTCAGCAACGGATGCTCCGCCCGGAACGTGTCCCACAGCGAAAAGGTGGATCGGAAGGTGAAGCCGCGCGCGGCATGCACCTGATCGTCCGGCCCACGATAGCGACCATCCGCATCGCTCCAGACGCTCGGCGCGAGCAGGGCATGGTACAGCGCCGTATACACCGTCTTGCGCATCGCGGCCGGCGCGTCGATCTCCACTGTCCCCAGCGCCTTTGTCCACGCGGCGGTCGTCGCCGCCCGGATCGCATCGAACCCGCCCGGCTCCGCGCCCAGATTGGCGATCGCGCCAGCCTCGTCGACACCGGACAGCGCGACCCGCACCTCGAGCGGCCCGTCGAGCACACCGAAGTCCAGCCGCGCCTCGATCGCCCGGCCGAGCTTTTCTGCCACCGCATCGCTGCCCCGGCCCGGCCCCTGGAACCCCTTGTACGGAACCGCAGTATCGCGATCGATGAGCGCGTGACCCGTCAGCGGCGCGGAGAAGCGCATCGCGAAATACAGCTTCCGCCCCGGTGCCCAGCCACGCGTCTCGCGAAACCCGGTCAGCGTGCCGTCCGCGCGCAGATGTAGCCCGGACCACAATGTCTTGCCGGGATAGTTATAGAGCGACGAGCGCAGATCGATCAGCAGATGCGCCGCCTTGCCCGCCGGAAAGGTATAGCGATGCACGCCGACCCGCGTCCCCGCGGTCAGTTCGGCCCGCACCCCGCTGTCTTTCAGCGTCACGGCATAATAGCCCGGACGCGCCACCTCTTGCGCATGGTCGAAACGTGACCGGTACCCCGATCCCGGCCGCTTCGGATCGCCCGGGTCGAGCGCCACCTCGTCACCGGACTGCGGCATGACCAATATGTCGCCCAGATCGGAATGCCCCGCCCCCGAGAAATGCGTGTGGCTGAACCCCTGGATCGTCGGGTCCTCGTACCGATAACCCGCCGCGTGGCCGTAGCATGCGCGCAACTCGCATCCCGTGTCCGTATCAGGGGACAGCTGCACCATGCCGAACGGCGCGGTCGCACCCGGAAAGGTGTGCCCCTCGCCCCCCGTCCCGATCATCGGATCGACCACTTCGATCGGCGCCGGCATCGCCTGCGCGACGACGACATCGGGAGCCAGCAGGGCCATGACCAGGAAAGCGCGCATGGCGCAACTTAAGCACCGACCGCTGCCCGCTTGTAAACCTCCCTACCCCGCCGCTCCCCTTCGGATGTTCGAGATCGCCGTAACATCAGGCTTTACGATCCGGACGCAGCGAAATACCCAGGCCCTCGACTGGCGATCCGGGCATGAACCGGGTGCCTAGTTCAGGGAGGGGCGCAGCATGATGATGACCCGACGTGCGGCGCTTCTGGCGGGGGTCGCCGTCCTGACTGCGACGGTGGGCTGCGTCATCCGGCCACCGCTCGCGCGACGCCCGGTCGGCCCGGCTTCTGCCACCGGCTTCGTCACGGTCGACGGGCTCGGTTTCCGCCGCAACGGGCGGCCCTATCGCTACGCCGGTGCCAACATCTGGTACGGTGCATGGCTGGGCGCAGACACCACCTATGGCGACCGCGCCCGACTGAAGCGCGAACTCGATCGGTTGCAGGCGCTCGGCATCCGCAACCTGCGCATTCTCGGTTCGGCCGAACTCTCGCCGCTGAAGAACTCGATCACGCCAGGATTTCGCGACGCGAGCGGGCGCTATGACGAGGCGCTGCTCACGGGTCTCGACTGGACGCTGTCCGAACTGGCGAAGCGGGACATGACCGCCGTCCTCTACCTCACCAATTTTTGGGAATGGTCGGGCGGCATGATGACCTATCTGTCCTGGGTCGATGGCGGGCGCTTCCTCAACATGAACGATCCGGCGCATCCGTGGCCGGAGTTTCCTGACTGGAACGCGGCCTTCTATTCCAGCCGGCCGGCGCAGGCGCTCTATCGCGACTATATCCGCGCGGTCGTGTCCCGCACCAACAGCGTCACCGGCGTCCGCTATGTGGACGACCCGACGATCATGGCGTGGCAACTCGCCAACGAACCGCGCCCCGGCGGATCGCAGAAGGTGGCGCTCGCCAACCTGCCGCCTTTCTACCGCTGGATCGACGAGACCGCGCGCTACATCAAGGCACTCGACCCGCATCATCTCGTCTCCACCGGGTCGGAAGGGCTGAAAGGGGCGATCGAGCGCGAGGAGATCGTGCTGGCCGCGCACCGCCCGGCCTCGATCGACTATCTCACCGCGCACATCTGGCCGAACAACTGGAGCTGGATGGACGCCGGCAACCTGGCCGCCACCTACGCCGCCGGTGCCGCCCGGGTCGCGGACTATATCGCCGCGCACGTCCACCTCGCGCGCATGCTCGGCAAGCCGCTGGTGATCGAGGAGTTCGGTTACCCGCGCGACGGCCAGGACGCCTATGACCCGTCGATCGCGACCACATACAAGGACCGCTTCTACCGCCAGGTCTATGCCGCGATCGAGGCCGACATGGCCGCCGGCGGGCCGCTGTCCGGGTCCAATTTCTGGGCCTGGAACGGCGAAGCCCGCGCCGCCCATGCCGACCACCGCTTCCGCCGCGGCGACCTCGCCTACATGGGCGACCCGCCCCACGAACCACAGGGCTGGTACGGCGTCTTCGACAGCGACATCGCAACACAGACGGTGATCCGCGCCCACGCCACCGCAATCGTCCAGGCTTGACGTCACCGAACCGATACCTAACGCCTGGCGTTCGCAGCGGCGTCTTGAACGTGCCGCCCCATCCGGACGATAGCCGAAGACGGAATTTTCTGTCGGCCGCCTGACGGAAGACGCCGCCAGACCGCTCATACACATCGGAGGGGAGACGGGCGACGAAACGCGAAGTGCTGGCCGAGTGGGTGGGACGTGAGATCCTGCCGCACGAACGCGAACTCCGCGTTTGGCTGGCGCGGCGCGTCGTTGCGGCGGCGGACATGGAGGACGTCGTGCAGGAATGCTACTGCCGGCTCGCGCAGCTTTCCGACGTGTCCCACATCCTCACGCCGCGCGCCTACCTGTTCACCATGGCCCGGAACATCCTCCGCCAACAGCGTCAGCGGACGCGCGTCGTCAGGATCGAACCCTTGTCGGACGAATTGGAGGCCACGTTGGAAGGCGATCTCCCCTCTCCCGAACGCGCCGCGATGGCACGGCAGGAGCTTGCGCGCGTTCAATCCGCGCTCGCGACGCTGCCCGAACGGGCACGGCGCATCTTCATGATGCGCCGCGTGGACGGGCTGAGCCAGAAGGACATCGCCAGCCGGCTGGGCGTTTCGGAGAGCATCGTGGAGAATGAGGCGAGCCGCAGCCTGCGCGCGATCCTGAAAAGCCTGACCGGTCCACCGGCCGATGACGACATCTCGCTGGCGGCGGCGGGAGGTTCGCATGCCCGATCGCGCTGAGGAAGCGGCCGTCTGGGCGCTGCGTCATCCGCTCGACGCGGACCGCCAAGCGGAACTCGAGGACTGGCTCGATCGGGACCCCCGGCACCCCGGCGCGCTGCTCCGTGCGATGGCGGGGCTCAGCATGGTCGACCGCGCTGTCGCACCGGCCGCGCATGCCGAAGCGCTGCCCGCACCGGCTCCCCCCACCCGCCGCCGGCTGTTGATCGGCGTAGGCGGCGCCATCGCTGCGGCGATCAGCGGCGTGATCGGCTGGTCCAGCCTGGTCGGCGAACGGGTCGCGACTGCGCGGGGCGAGATCCGCCGGCTTCCGCTGGCCGATGGATCGGTCGCGACGATCAACACCGACAGCGACCTGCGCGTCGAGTTCGTGCGCGACACGAGGCGCATCGCGCTCAACCGCGGGCAGGCCTGGTTCCAGGTCGCCAAGGATCGCCAGCGTCCTTTCGTCGTGGACGCGGGCCTCGCGCAGGTCCGCGCGATCGGTACGGCCTTCTCGGTCGATCGCACCGCGCACGGCGTGCAGGTCACCGTAACCGAAGGCGTCGTCGCGGTATGGGCGAGCGAGGCGAGCGGCGCCATGACGATGCTGGAGGCGGGGCAATTCGCGAATTTCCGGCCCGGCGCACCGAACCCCGAAACCGGCACCGCCCCTGCACAGATCACCCGCGCGCTGGCGTGGCGCAGCGGCGAGATATCGCTGGAGAACGACACGCTTGGCAGCGCGGTGGCGCAGTTCAACCGGTATAATCGTCAACGTCTGGTCGTCACCGATCCGGATCTGGCGGCGGAACGGCTGGTCGGCCTGTTCCGGATCGACCGGCCGGACGATTTCGCCGCGACGCTCGCCACCTCGCTCGACGTCGCGGTGACGACGACGCCCGACGAAATCCGGATCGCACGAAAAAAGGCGACCGCGGACTGACGGAAACCGGTGGCACCGCGCTCTGGAGAAGGGAGAGCGCCGGCAACAGGTGCGTCCGAACATAAAAGGGGATGGGGAATGCGCGTGGCACGTTCATGGCTGCTGGGCACGAGTGTCGCGGCAATCTGCGGCATCGGCGGTACGGCAGAGGCGCAGACCCGCCGCTTCGATGTGCCCGCGCAATCGGCCAGCACCGGTGTCCTCGTCTTCGCGCATCAGGCCGGGATCCAGATCCTGGTCTCCACCCCCGTCGCCGCCGGCGTCAGGACCAACCGGGTGCAGGGGTCGATGGACGTCACCGCCGCGCTCCGTATGCTGCTCGCCGGGACAGACCTCGTTCCCGTCCGGACCGGCGGCGCGATCACGCTGAAACGCCAGCCCGCCATCTCCCACGCCGCCTACACCCCGGCGGCGGACCAGCCCGTCGCCGCGCCCGCGGAACAGCCGGCCGCGCCACCACCCGCCGCGCCCGCGGAGGCCGCACCCGACGATGCGCAGGACATCGTCGTCACCGGCATCCGCGCCTCGTTGCAGCAATCGATCAACGTGAAACGCGCGGCCGGCAACATCGTCGACGTCATCACCGCGCAGGACATCGGCAAGCTGCCCGACCAGAATGTCGCGGAATCGATGAGCCGCATCACCGGTGTCCAGATCACCCGCCGCGAAGGCGACGGATCGAACTTCACCGTGCGCGGCATCTCGCAGAACCGGTTGGAGATCAACGGCCGCACGTTCCTCGGCCCCGGGGCCGGCGGCAACGCCTCGCTGGAATCGGTCAGCCCGGAAATCATCGCCAGCATCGTCGTCGCCAAGTCGCCGACCGCCGACATGCCGGAGGGGGCACTCGGCGCCACCGTGAACCTCAAGACCAAGCGCCCGCTCGATCTGGCCGACCTCGTCGTCAGCGGTCGCGTCCAGGGGGCCTATACCGACCAGGCCAAGCATCTCGGCTATCGCGGGTCCGCGCTGGTCTCGAAGAATTTCAGCGATACGCTGGGCGTCCTGGCCAGTGCCGCCTACTCCAACACCCACACCCGTGGCTATTCGTTCGACACCGGCGGCTGGACCCGGACGAACAATATCGACGGCAATGGCGACGGCGTGAACGACCCCGGCCTGTTCCGTCCGAACCGCTTCATGGCGCGGATCTTCGATCGGCAGGAGCAGCGGTTGACGCTGAACAGTTCGATCCAGTACCGCCCCGCCGATCAGTGGGAGATCATCCTCGACGGCACCTACACCCGGCTGAAGCGCGAACGGTCGAGCGCCAATTACCAGATCCTGCTCAACGACAACGACATGGGCGCCGTCGCGGACGAGAACGGCACCGTGGTCAGCGGTACGTTCAACAACGTCACCGTCCGCCCGCTGGTCTATGACGAACCCACCGAATTCCGATCCACGAACCTCGGCTTCTCGACCAAATATGACGGCGACATCGTGAAGGTCAGCGCCGACGCATCCTACAGCAAGGGACGCGGCACGGACGGCGGACCGGGCGCGTCGTTCGCCTATGTCGTCGTGCCCCGCGCCGGTCGCACCGCCAACGCGACGATCGACTTCACGAAGGGCAATCCGGTGCCCGATCTCGACCTGACGTCCAATTTCGACCTGAACGATCCGTCGCAGTACCAGCTGGCCTCGGTCTTCGACGGCGACAACATCACCGATAACAGCGGGTATGACGGGCGGGTGGACTTCACCATCCTCACCGATTTCGGGCCGCTGCAATCGATCCAGGTCGGCAGCCGGTACGAGAAGATCCAGTTCTACTCGGAATCGCCGCAAAGCCTTCCGACCGCCGCCAGCCTCCTCGGCCGCGGTGATCTGAACGGCGACGGCATCATCACCGTCGATGAGCTGCCGGGCCTCACCTACGGCAACGATCAGGGCAGCTTCTACCCCGGCGTCGACGGCGACTTTCCGCGCGATATCCTGGGTGGCACGGTCGACAAGACGGTTGCCCGCGACACGCTCGGCCTGCCGCTGCCCCGCGCCGACAACATTCCGCTCGGCCGCGTTTCGATCAAGGATGTCGAGCAGGACACGCTCGCCTTCTACGCCAAGGGCAATTTCACGGGCGAGATCGCGGGCCTAGCGCTGACCGGCAACGCCGGCGTCCGCTACGTCACGCTCGAACGGGTCTCGTCCGGCTATCTGTCCGATACGCAGCCGACGCAGGCCAAAGCGCGGTTCGACTATTGGCTGCCGAGCGCCAACGCCTCGCTCGATCTGCGCCGTAACCTGACGTTCCGGCTTGCCGCCGCAATGGTGGTCGCCCGGCCCGGCCTGAACGATGTCGGCGTCAGCTTCATTCCGCTGCTCGTGTCGCGGACCGGATCGCGCGGCAACCCCACGCTACGCCCGTTCGAGGCGACGCAGTATGACGCGACGCTCGAATGGTATTTCGCGCCGTCCAGCGCGCTGACCGCCGCCGCATTCTACAAAAAGGTCAACTCCTTCACGATCAACGTGACGCAGAGCGAGACGATCGTCGGCCTGTCCGAGCAGATCGATCCCAGCACCGGCCAGCCCTACGGCCAGTTCCAGATCACGCAGCCGACCAACGGATCGTCGGGCACAATCAAGGGGTTCGAACTCGCCTACCAGCAATCGCTGCGCTTCCTGCCCGCCCCGTTCGACAATCTCGGCGTCCAGGCGAACTACACCTTCGTCGATAGCAAGACGCCGCTGATCGACGAAGCGACGCAGGCCGCGCTCCCGCTGCCCGGGCTGTCGAAGAACAGCTACAACCTGATCGGCTTCTACGAGGACAAGACGTTCATGCTGCGCGTCGCCTATATCTGGCGCAGTTCGTCGCTGACCGGCCAGGGCAGCGCCGCGGCGGGCGGCAGCTCCTACGCCGCCGCCCGCGGACAACTCGACATGTCGGCGCAGGTGAACCTGACCCCGAACGTCCGGCTGACGGTCGAGGGGATCAACCTCACCCGATCGGTCGAACGCGCCTATCTGCAGACGCCGCTGCGCCTGTCGAGTTCGGGGCGCGAGGACCGGCGTGTCTTCTTCGGCGTCGCGGCGACATTCTGACGATCGGCCGCGAACCGCCGTGCCGCGCGATCGCATCATTTCCGGAGCGAAGACCATGTCCCCGAAAGCCAGCCTGACCCGCGCCGCCCTGCTCTGGACCGGGATCGCCCTGTCCGGCAGCGCCGCGGTCGCGCGTCCCACCGCGCCTGTCCGTACCGAAGTGGCGATCTACGGCTGCACGCCCGCCGGCATCGCCGCCGCGATCGGGGTCCGGCGGCGCAACCACAGCGTGACGCTGGCCTGCCGCGATGGCTGGATCGGCGGCATGTCGACGAACGGGCTCGGCTTTGCCGACGCGGGCGATCATGCCGCGGTGGGTGGTCTCGCGCGGCAATTCTACCGCGACGTGAAAACCTATTACCGGGACCGCGGCATCACCGACACGGCCGCATCGCAACCCCATCCCGGCGCGAAGAACGACGACCGCGATACGCAGTGGGTCTTCGAACCGCATGTGGCGGAGGCGATCTACACGCGCTGGCTGGCGCGCTACGGGATCAAGCCGCTGTTCGATTTCCGGCTGCGGCTCGATCGCCGGGGCGTCGCGTCGCGCGGTGGCCGGCTGATTGAGATGGTCGCCGAGGACGGCCGCCGTGTCGCCGGCACGATGTTCATCGACGCGAGCTACGAAGGCGACCTGATGGGCATGGCCGGCGTGTCCTACGCGACCGGCCGCGAAGCCAATGCGCAGTACGGCGAGACGCTGAACGGCAATCAGCCGCGCAACAGCGTGAACCACCAGTTCACCCGCGACGTCGATCCCTATGTCGTCCCCGGCCGCCCCGCCAGCGGCCTGCTGCCGCGGATCGAGCCCGGTCCGGCCGGCGTCGAAGGGGCGGCGGATCAGCGGGTGCAGGCCTACACCTATCGCCTCTGCATGACGAAGCGCCCGGAAATCCGCGTGCCGTTCCGAAAGCCGGCCAACTACGATCCGAAACAATATGAACTGCTCGGCCGCTATTTCGACGCGGGCTGGCGCGAGACGTTCCGGAAATATGATCCCATCCCGAACGGGAAGACCGACACGAACAATTTCGACGCCTTCTCATTCGACGATATCGGTCGGAACTACGCCTATCCGACCGGATCCTATGCGGTCCGCGCGCGGATATTGGACGAGCACCGGACCTACCAGCAGGGCCTGCTCTGGTACATGCAGAACGACCCGCGCGTCCCCGCGGACATGCGCCGCGCCATGGCGCCGTGGGGCCTGTGCGCCGACGAGTTCAAGGACAACGCGAACTGGCCGCGCGAAATCTACATGCGCGAAGGGCGCCGGATGGTGTCGGACTTCGTCATGACCGAACACCACCTGCGCGGCCTGTCGGCCACGCCCCGCTCGATCGGGCTCGGCTCCTACAACATGGATTCGCACAATGTGCGGCGCTACGTCGACGCGCGCGGCTTTGCCCGGAACGAAGGCAATATCGAGGTCAGCCCGGGCCGCACCTACGAAATCAGCTATGACGCGCTCGTGCCGAAACGGTCGCAGGCCACCAACCTGCTGGTTCCGGCGGCGATCTCCGCATCGCACATCGCCTACGGCTCGGTCCGCATGGAACCGGTTTTCACCATTCTCGGCGAATCTGCCGGGATCGCGGCAGCCATCGCGATCGACACGAACGTCGCCGTTCAGGACGTGAGCTACCCGCGCCTGGAACAGGAGCTCCGCACGGTCGGACAGATACTCCATCCGTAAGACCGGCCCGTCGAACGTTCCCCGGCGGATCAGGCCGCTATGAAGTTGGCGGTGCCGAGCAGGATCGCGTTAACGCGGATCGACGGCGCCAGTTCGACGCTGAGCGACTTGACCAGGCTCTGCACGCTCGCCCGCGCCGCCGACGTGCAGACCATATGCGGCTCCGGCTGCCGGGCGAGCAACAAGTTCACCACGACGAACGCCGCGGCGTCACTGTCACGCAGCATCGGCAGGAACGCCGCGGCCCCGAAAACGACGGAGAGTTGGGAAAGCCAACCTGTCCCTGCACAAGCGGACGCCGGGCCGAGGTCGGAGGTGATCGATCGAAGCGACCAGAGGCGATGCCCCCTTCCGACACGCCCTATCGGGCACCTCCTCACGCTCCTGAGGGAACGATCAATTGATGGATAGAGAGCGGCACGATAGTCCGGGCACCAGGAGCACCGACATGACCCCGAAGGCAGCAGCGACAGGCACGAGCGTCGACGGCGAGGCGCGGATCAGGGTGACCCTGACACGGGACAGCGTCTGCATGGCGGACGACGTTCACTCGCCGCACGAAGAAGGTTTTCTCGTTCCGGCCGACGCCAGTCTGGCCGACGTCGTGGCGACGGTCAGCCGCTCCAGCTACCTCCCCATGCCGAGCGACGCCTGGGGTTGGTCGATCGCGGCGCGCGGATGGGTCCTCGCGGTGCGCCCCGGCCTTTTCGGGCGCAAGGTCGTCACACTGAAAACCGGGCCCGCCACCGTGGCCGCGCGGGATGTCCCGGTTCTCGAGGCAATCTATGTTCAACCGGGTTCCCGCTGGCGGCTTGTGGACGAAGCTCCACCGAGCGCCGTTCCAAGACATCGCGCCACCCTCCGATGGCTGCTCCTACTGGCGCTGTTCGTCGTCATCGCCGGCGCGCTGTCGCGCACCGCGTGAAGGTTCGAAGGCGTCGGCAGACTGCGGCCCGCTCCGCGTATCGCGAGACGCCACGCGCGGGCGATTGATGTCACGATCGGTTTCGAACGACCAAAGCCCCGAACAGCCAAACCGGCCAACCTTCCGGCTGGTAGCGGTACCAGGTTTGCGCTAGCCTCCAGAAAAACAACGTCGGGAGGATGACGAAATGGGCAAAAGCCTGAAACTGGTACTGGCTCTGCTGCTGTCGAGCACGGTGACGTTGCTGGCGGCCGCTCAACCCGTCCCGGGCAAGCTCGGCGACGCTGCCGCGACACCCGAGGTGCGCGCGCAAGACATCGTGTCGCGCATGACGCTGGAGGAAAAGGCGGCGCAGCTCGGTCATACGGCCCCCGCGATCCCGCGCCTCGGGGTTCCAGAGTATAACTGGTGGAACGAAGGGCTCCACGGTGTCGCACGCGCCGGCATCGCGACCGTCTTCCCGCAGGCGATCGGCATGGCCGCGACCTGGGACACGACGTTGCTCGCCAAGGTCGGCGATACGGTCGCGACCGAGTTCCGCGCCAAGTTCCTCGAGCGCCGGCTGCCCGACGGCGGCAGCGAATTCTACCGTGGCCTGACCGTCTGGTCGCCCAATATCAACATCTTCCGCGATCCGCGCTGGGGCCGCGGCCAGGAAACCTATGGCGAGGACCCGTATCTCTCCGGCCGGCTCGGCATCGCCTACATCGCCGGGCTGCAGGGCAATGACCCGCGCATCTTCAAGGTGATCGCGACATCCAAGCATTTCGCGGTCCACAGCGGCCCGGAAAGCAATCGCCACCGCGAGGACGTCTACCCCAGCCCCTTTGACCTCGAGGATACCTACCTGCCCGCGTTCCGCGCGACGGTGACGGAGGGCAAGGTGCAGTCGGTGATGTGCGTGTACAACGCCGTCAACGGCGTACCCGGCTGCGCCAGCACGATGCTGATGGACGATATCCTCCGAAAGAGCTGGGGGTTCGGCGGCTATGTCGTGTCCGATTGCGGGGCCGCGGCGAACATCTACCGGCCCGACGCGCTGCACTATACCAAGACGGCACCGGAAGGCGTCGCGGTCGGCATCAAAGCGGGCATGGACCTGATCTGCGGCGATTATCGCAACAAGATGACGACCGACGCCGACAGCATCGTCACCGCGGTGAAGACCGGGCTCCTGCCGCAGGCAACGGTCGATCGCGCGCTGGAGCGGCTGTTCGTCGCGCGGGTCCGGCTCGGGCTGTTCGATCCGAAGCTGCCCTTCGCCGAGATCACCGCGAAGGATTACGACACGCCCGCCCATCACGCGATGTCGCGCAAGATGGCCGAAGAATCGATGGTGCTGCTGAAGAACGACGGCGGCCTGCTGCCGATCAAGGGCGATCCACGGACCATCGCGGTGATCGGCCCCAACGCCGACAGCATCGACGCGCTGGTCGGCAATTACTACGGCACGCCGTCCAAGCCGGTCACCGTCCTCGACGGCATCCGCGCGCGCTACCCGAAGGCGAAGATCGTCTATGCCCAGGGCACCGGACTGATCGGTCCGGCCGAAGTCCCGGTGCCGGACGCCGCGCTGTGCGTCGATGCGGCCTGCGCGACCAAGGGGCTGAAGGCCGAATATTTCGCCGGCGCGGACCTCGCCGGCGTCTCAATGCGCAGCGAGACGGTGCCCAACGCGCGGCTCGACTGGAGCGGCGACCGCGAGACGTCGGCGCGCTGGACGGGTACGCTCGTCGCCCAGGCAAGCGGTTCCTACGGCTTCCGCTTCGCCAGCGAGAATGGCTACCGCGTGTTCGTCGGTGACAAACTCGTGGTCGACGAATGGGGCGTGGGCGACGCACCGTCGATCCTGACCGGCACGATCACGCTGGAGAAGGGCCGCCGCTATCCGATCCGGGTCGAAGGCGTCCAGCGCGGCGCGCGCAGTTCGCAACAGCTCGTCTGGAGCGTCCCCGGCTCGGGCGCGGATGAGGCAATCACGGCGGCAAAGGCCGCTGACCTGACGATATTCGTCGGCGGCCTGTCGGCACGGATCGAGGGCGAGGAGATGAAGGTGCAGGCCCCCGGTTTCGCCGGCGGCGATCGCACCAGCCTGGATTTGCCGGCACCGCAGCAGGCGCTGCTCGACCGCCTCACCGCGACCGGCAAGCCGCTCGTCCTGGTGCTGATGAACGGCAGCGCGCTGGCCGTGAACCGCGCCGACAAGAGCGTGCCGGCGATCGTCGAGGCCTGGTATCCCGGCGGCGAGGGTGGCCATGCGGTGGCCGGGCTGCTGGCGGGCGACTTCAGCCCCGCGGGCCGCCTGCCGGTGACCTTCTACAAATCGGCCGACCAGTTGCCCGCCTTCACCGACTACAGCATGAAGGGCCGGACCTACCGCTACTTCGCCGGTGAGACGCTATACCCGTTCGGCCACGGCCTGAGCTACACGCGCTTCGCCTACGCCGCACCGGCGCTCTCGACGACGCGGGTCGGCGCGGACGGCAAGTTGGATGTCTCGGTCGCGGTCAGCAATGTCGGCGCACGCGACGGCGACGAGGTCGTGCAGCTCTACGTCGCGCATCCGGGCGCGCAGAACGCGCCGATCCGGTCGCTTGCCCGGTTCGAACGCGTCCACCTGAAGAAGGGCGAGACGCGGCGCGTGAGCTTCACGCTCGATGCGCGCGCGCTCAGCCTGGTCGATGCCAAGGGCGTCCGGCGTCTGACGCCCGGAACGGTCAAGCTCTGGGTCGGCGGCGGGCAACCCGGCGGCCGGGCGGGCCTTCCGGCTGTTGCGGGCGTGGCGTCCGAACTGAAGGTGGACGGGCAAGCGGTCCTACCGCGTTAACCCTTTGTGGTCGGGCGTCGGGTCGGGATCTTCGGTCACGACCCGACAAACGAGCCTCCCAATCCGGCCCCCGCCCCTACCGTCGCGACGTGGGCGGGTCCCACGCCCGGGCGGCCGCCCTGCGGACATGATCGGCGATCAGGCCGAACGCCTGATCCATGCTGGATGCCTTGCGCCATGCCAGCGCAACCGAACGATGCTCGTTCCAACCCGCCACGTTCAGGACCGCCAGCCCGGCCGATCCGCCGACGTCGGACGCCAGATAGAGGCCGGGAATGATCGAGAGCCCCAGACCGCTCGCGACCATCTGGTGCAGGCTTTCGAGGCTCGTGCCCTCATAGTCACGGCTCAGGACCAGGCCGAGATCGGCGGCGATGTTCGCGGCCTGCCGATGCAGATGGTGCCGCGTATCCAGCGACAGCAGCGTCTGTCCGCTTAGCCGCGCGCGTTCCACCGTGCCGGCGCCGGCAAACTCGCTGTCGACCGCGGAGACGAGATGAAGCGGTTCGCGGAACAGCGGCTCCACCACCAGATCGTCGCCCGCGATCGGAAGCGGACCAAGCACGACGTCCAGATCGCCGCGCGACAGCGCCAGCGCCTGCCGGTCCGGTATCCCCTCGCGGACATAGAGCCGCAGGCCGGGCGCGGCGCGGTGCAGATCCGCGATGATGGGGGAGAGCAGATAGGGACCCAGCGTCGGCGTCGTGCCCAGGCGCAGCGTGCCGGTCATGCCGCCTGCCGATCCCGCGGCAAGCGCCTGGATATCGCGCACCTGCCCTAGGACATGGCGCGCCCGCGTCACGATGCTGCGCCCGACGGGCGTTAGGACCGCCCCGGTCATTGTCCGATCCACCAGTTGGGCCCCCAAGCGCTCCTCCAGCGCCTTGATCTGCTGGCTGAGCGTCGGCTGGCTGACCCGGATCAGGCGCGCCGCCTGGACGAACGAGCCCGTATCGGCGAGCGTCACAAGATACTGAAGCTGTCGAAGCGAAGGCATGCCGTTTCCCGCCACTAGACCACCCGACTGAACCGTCCGGTCGACATATAGTCGGTTCCTATGGCTTGCATAGCTACGGCCTTCTTGTGCCGCAGGCGGCAGTCCGGGAGAAAGGAGGGACAGACTTGCGAGGGATTGAGGTTCACGTGGCAGCTACCGAACGCATCGGATTCCGGGCTGCCGCCGCCTGGCTTTCGGAGATTGTCGGCCCGGACAGCGCCTATGTCCGCCTGGGGATCGTCTACACTTTGGCGATCAGCCTGCTGTCGCTGGCAACCCCCATCTCCATCCAGCTGCTGATCAACAGCGTCGCCAATATCGCGCTGCCCGCGCCGTTGTGGACGCTGTCCGGCGTGCTGCTGGTCCTGCTGCTCCTCGTGGCCGGCCTGAGCGCCGCACGGGTCTACCTGATGGCGATGTTCGAGCGCCGGGTCTTCGCCCGCGTCGTGGCCGAGATAACGGTGCGCGCGGTCCACGCGCAGAACCCGTTTTTCGGCGACGCCAGCCGGGGCGACCTCTTCAACCGCTATTTCGACCTCGGCGTGGTGCAGAAGGCGGTCCCCGGCCTCGTCATCGGCGCCTTCACCATCGTCCTGCAAAGCGTCGTCGGGCTCGTCGTCACAAGCTTCTACCACCCGTTCTTTCTGGCCTTCAACGTCGTGCTCGTCGTCACCGTCCTGCTGGTCTGGCTGCTGTGGCAACGCGGCGCGATCACCGGATCGGTCGCGTTGAGCCATGCCAAGCATGACGCCGCGCGCTGGCTGGAAAGCGTCGGCAGTTCGAACGGTTTCTACAAGTCGAGCCGCCACTTCGGCTTCGCCATGGACCGGTCGGAGGCGATGACCGCGACCTATGTCGACGCGCATCGCCGCTTCTTCCGCTACAGCTTCGCCCAAACGCTCAGCTATCTCCTGATCTACGCGTTCGCCAGCGCCGCGCTGCTCGCGCTGGGCGGCAACCTGATCCTGCGCAACGAACTGTCGATCGGGCAACTGGTCGCGGCCGAACTGATCCTGTCCGGCGTATTCTACGGCATCTCGCAGCTCGGCTATTATCTCGACATCTTCTACGATCTGGTCGCCAGTGCCGAGGAATTGTCGCTGCTGTTCGCCATTCCACAGGAACAGCCGACCGAGGCCGGCCGCGGGGCGCCCGGCGACGGCGCCCTGCGGCTCATGGATGCCGAGATCGAGGGGACGCGTTTCGACTTCGCGGTGGCGGCGGGCGAGCAGCTGGTCGTCGCCGCCGAACCCGCGGCGGAGCGCAAGCTCGCGCTGCTGCTCAAGCGCTACGTCCACCCCGAACGCGGCCTCGTGCTGATCGGCGGCGCCGACCTCGAAGGGCTCGATATGTATCTGCTGCGGTCGCAGGTCCTGGTGCTCGACCGCCCGACGATCGCCGAGGTCACGATCCGCGAATATCTGTCCCTCGCCGGCAGCGAGATCAGCGCCGTCCAGGTGCAGGAAGCGCTGGCGGCCGTGGGGCTCCAGGAACGGGTCGCCCGCCTGCCCAAGGGGCTGGACACGCCGCTCGCATCGACCGGCTATCCGCTCAGCCTGGGTTCGATGATGGCGCTGAAACTTGCCAACGCGTTGCTCGTCGCGCCGCGGTTGCTGGTGCTCGGCCAATTATACGATCTGCTGCCCCCCGCACGGTTGGCGGCCGTCCTGCGGATGCTCAAGCCGCACGGTACCACCACGCTGCTCTTCACCGGGCGGCCGGAGGACATGGCACTCGACGGCTGGTTCCATCTGGGCCTGGCGCGTCAGCGTCGCTTCGCCTCGCTCGCCGAATTTCAGGACCATCTTGCCCGTGGGGAGGACCTGCATGCCCTACCGTCCTGACCATCTGTCGCACTTCAAGACACTCGCCCGACAGCGGCCGCCGCGCACGATGGTGGCGCTGGCGTGGATGGTCCTGGTCGGCATCGCGGTCTCCTTCGTCATCCTGTTCCTGGTTCCCTGGGTTCAGACCGCGCGGGGCGAAGGATCGGTCGCGGCCCTGAACCCCGACGACCGCGCCCAGCAAATCTCCGCGCTGGTCGGCGGACGCGTCGACCGCTGGTACGTGCATGACGGACAGCATGTGGCGGCCGGCGATCCCATCGTGCGCGTCGTCGATGTCGATCCTAACCTCCTCTCGCGCCTCGCCGCCGAACGCGCGCAGGTGGAGGCGGAGATCGCCGCGGTGCGCCAGTCCCAGGCGGTGGCCGGCATCGACGTCGGGCGTTCAGGACAACTGCTGGCGGAGGGCCTCGCCTCCCGCCGCGACTTTGAACAGGCGCAGATCAAGGTCGCCGACGGCGCGGCCAAGCTCGCCGAATCCCGCGCCAAGCTCAACCGCATCGACATCCAGCTCAATCGCCAGTCGGCGCAGGTCGTCCGAGCACCGCGCGACGGCCGGATCCAGAGCATCAACGCGGCGACCGGCGGCGCGCTCGTTTCGGCCGGAACGATCCTCGCGATCGTCGCGCCGGAACGCGTCGAACGGGCGGTGGAACTGTTCGTCGACGGCCGCGACGTCCCGCTGGTCCAGCCGGGCCGCCCGGTCCGGCTTGAATTCGAAGGCTGGCCGGCCATCCAGTTCAGCGGATGGCCGGTCATCGCCCACGGCCTGTTCGACGGGCGGGTCCGCACGCTGGACCCGACGGCCGGCCCGACCGGCCTGTTCCGGGTCCTGGTCGAACCGATGCCCGGCAAGGCGACCTGGCCCGACCTGCGCTTCGTGCGGCTGGGCGGCAAGGTTCAGGGCTGGATCCAGGGCGAGACCGTGTCCGTGGGCTACGAACTGTGGCGCCAGCTGAACGACTTCCCGCTCGACTTCGGTCAGGCCGGACGACTGGGTTCCACCGGCACCGCCGGTCAGGCCGAAGCCGAGAAGACCGCGCCAAAATCGGACAAGGCAAACTGAGTATGCGAGCGATCGTCCTGGCCTTGCTGTCCCTTTCCGCCGTCCCCGCATCGGCACAGGCGCCGGCCGTGCAGAAAGGGTCCGCCGCCCCGCTGACGCTGGCCGAGGTGCTGCGTTCCTCGGCCCGTGCGGCCCCGCAGATCATCGAACAGCTTGCCCGCATCCGCCAGGCCGAGGGCCGGGCGCTGTCCGCGACGGGCGCGTTCGATACGGTGTTCGATGTCGATGCGCGGTCCCGCGTCACGGGCTATTACGACGGCAGCGTCATCGACAGCCGCGTGACCCGCCCGTTCACCAACAATGGCGGCTATGCCTACGGCAATTACCGCCAGTCACGCGGCGACTTCCCGGTCTACGAGGATCAGAACTACACCAACCGCGCGGGCGAGCTGAAGATCGGTGCGCTCTATGCGCTGCTGCGCGACCGTCTGATCGACGAACGCCGCACGCGGCGCTCGCTAGCCTTTGCTGACATCGACGTCGCTCGGTTCGAGGCCGGCGCCGTTGCGATCGGCGTGCAGCGCCGCGCCATCGATGCGTACCAGAACTGGGTCGCGGCCGGGCTGCGGTTGCAGGCCTACCGAAACTTCCTGGAGTTGGCGGAGTCCCGCCGCGGTGCGATCGTGCGCCAGATCGAACTCGGCGCGCGGCCGCAGATCCTGCTGACCGAAAACGACCAGAACCTCGTCCGTCGGCGGTCACTGGTCGTGCGCGCCGAGGGCGATTTCGCGGCGGCGGCCAATGCCCTGTCGTTGCTGTATCGCGGTGAGGACGGACAGCCGATCATCGTCGGTGCGGAGCGACTACCGACGGATGCGAGCGCCCTGGCGGGGACGCCCATTTCCGTGAACCTGTCGGAATCGGTGGCACGCCGACCCGATCTGCAGACGGTGCTTGCCCGGATCGACCAGTCCGTCGTGCGCCTTGCCCAGGCCGAAAACGAGTTGAAACCGCGGCTCGATCTGCGCGGCGAGCTTGGCAAGGATGTCGGTCGCGAAGGGGTTGGCGGTCCGAGCCGCACCCCGCTCGAGGCGGTCGTCGGTTTCCGTTTCTCCGTCCCGTTGCAGAACCGGGCGGCCCGCGGCCGCGTTGCCGAGGCCCGCGCCGAGATCGAAGGCCTCAATGCCCGGGACCGCCTGCTGCGGGACCAGATCGTGGCGGAGATCGAGGGGATCAACATCAACGTCGGCGCGTCGGAACGGCTGGTCGAGATCGCCGAGCAGGAACGGGTGCTGGCCGATCGGCTGGCGGAGGCGGAGCGGCGGCGCTTCGCACTTGGGTCGAGCGACTTCTTCCTGGTCAACCAGCGTGAGGATACCGCGAACGATGCCCGGGTCCGCCTGATCGACGCTCAGGCACGGATCGCCGCCGCCCGCAGCGAACTCGCCGCGGCGACGGCGGATCGCACGGCGCTGGGGCTCGACCAGGTGCGCTAGCCCAAATGACGGCGGAACAGCCGCCGGTTTCGGCCATCTTCTCCTGCGAACACCCGGATCCGACCGCCGCGTCGATCGTGAGGGGCCGCAGGAAAGCGGCCCCCCTTGCAACCGCTGTTATCAGAAGCGGAAGCTCGCCGTGACGGCGGCAACATGCGAATTGAACCGGTCGCCGCTGCGCCGGAAATCGGTGCCGTCGGTGTTCACCAGAACGAACGGATTGTTCGCCGGCGAAGTACCGCGCGACGTGCGGACATTGTAGCTGCCGTCCTTCAGGCTGGTGAACAGATACTGCGCACCGATCGAGAAGTTCGGCGCGACGCGCTGTTCGATGCCGCCACCGACGCGGTAGCCCCACGCATCGTCATTGCCGTTGCCGGTAAAGACGTTCGCGACGTTCGTGCTGGCAAAGCTGTTGCGCACCTTGCCCCATGCGCCGCCGCCGGTGCCGTAGATCAGCGTATCGCCAAGCGCGAAACCCGCGCGGGCGCGGATGCTGGCATTGTCGCGCAAACGCCGCGTCATGGTGTAGGACGCCGGCGTGGTGCTGTACGTCGATACGCTGTCCGAAATCGTGGCGCGGCCATAATCGCCGACGACACCGACCACGATGCTGCCGAACTGCATGTCGTAACCGGCGTGAACCTTCCAATCGACGCCGTTCCGATCGCCGACGCAGCCACCGGCCGGCACGTTGGTCGCCGCGCTGCCGCCGCAGGTGCCCGGGCTGAACGCGTTGGCGCCCGCCGCCGTGTTCACGGTATCGCCGAACGTCCCGTCCAGGTTGTTGTCGAACAGGACGGCCTCGCCGCGATCCTTGGGCTGGAACCCGTAGCCGAGCTGGCCGCCGACATAAGGCCCGGTCCAGCTGTCGGTGACCTGCGCCATGGCCGGCGAACCGACGGCGAGCGCGAGACCGAATGCGGGCACGATACGAAACATCTTCATATGATAATCCTCCAAACACGAAGGCTGCTTGAAGCGGTTCGCACGCGCGCAGGTTGCGTGACATAGTGTGGCTGGACCGGTGGCTGGCCGGGCGACCGGTCAGGAGCTGGCCACGAACGCACCGACGAACGCCTCGTCGGTCCGATCCGCGCGCGGCCGATCACCCCGAACGCTCTCCCACAGCGCGACGTCTTCGGCGTAGAGCCGGCGGATCCGCGCGCGCTGCACATCGGACAGCATCGTCGCCGACGCTCTGCTGGCATTGAGCCGCGGGAACGGCGCGACCTTGCGATCGGCGAACAGCGCGTGGAGCCGGCCGAGATCGTCGATCGGCACGAGATGATCGACCGCCAGCCGCCCGGCGGCGTCCGTCAGGTACCAGCATTGCGCGCGGAAGATGTGATCGACAGCGAACGGGTCGCGGTGGCGTTCGAGGTGATCGAGCGCCGCGTCGATCGACCGGAACGCCTGGTATGCCGCCCGAAACGGTTCGGACACCCGGCGGTGCCGCGTGCCCCCGGTCGCCGCATAGCGGAACGCAGAGACAAACCGCGCGACCGGATCGCGGACGACCGCCACGCTGGTCGCCGACGCCACGAAATCGGGCGCCACATGCGCGTAATAACGCATCGTGTCGTGCGTGACCGCATGACCGTACAGCGCCATGCTGAGCGAGGTCCCCGCATTCTTCGGCACATGGATGAACAGCACGCCGCTCGATCGGATGCTGGCCAGTCGACGGCGGCGCTTGACGCTGAGCGGTATCGGAACGCCCGCTGCGATCAGTCGCTCCGGGATGTCGCCGGTCAGCTTCACGCCGAACATCCGGGCAAGATGGCGACGCCACCGGTAATTCTTGGCGGCGCTGAACTGTTCTGTCTGCATGACCGCGACATGCCGCACGATCTTTGCTGACGAATTTCCGAACATGTCCGGCATGTGACCGGCATCACGCTATGTATCCGCCGAGTGCCGTTCGCCCGGCTCCGGCAGCGCTGAAGGAGCAGCAGGAAACAAGATCCGTGACCTCGCTCACCACTTCGCCGACAAAGACGGACGCTGCTGGAATCAAGAAGATTGCGTGATCGCGCCCGGTGTCTAGGCTGCACCCACAAGCGGCGGCACAATTGCCAAGGGGGACGTATGACAGCTGAAGTTAAACGGGGGGTCGTCGAGCGCATGTTCGCGCGCAAATCGATCGCGCAGGTGCAACGCGAAACCGCGACCAGCGAGTTGAAGCGCACGCTCGGCAAATGGAACCTGCTGCTGCTCGGGGTCGGCTGCATCATCGGGGCGGGCATCTTCGTCCGGACCGGTTCCGCCGCGGCGCTCCACGCCGGCCCGGCGGTGCTCCTGTCGTTCGTCGTGGCCGGCATCGTCTGTGCATTTGCCGGTCTCTGCTATGCCGAGCTGTCCTCGACGCTGCCGGTCTCCGGTTCGGCCTACACCTATGGCTACACGACGCTTGGCGAGTTCGTGGCGTGGACGATGGGTGCCCTGCTGCTCCTGGAATACGGCCTGGCCGCGTCCGTCGTCGCCGTCGGCTGGGGCGGCTACGTCGTCAGCCTGCTCGCCGATTTCGGGCTGCGCATCCCGCCGCAATTCACCGGTCCCGCCGGCTACACGCTGATGCGCGACGGCGTCCCGGTGCTGGTCGATGGCCGAACGGTCACCACCATCTTCAACCTGCCCGCCTTCGTGATCTGCCTCGCGCTTGCCGGTTTGCTGATCCGCGGCGTGTCTGAATCGGCGAAGGTCAACAACATCATCGTCGCGATCAAGGTGACTGTCCTGATCGCCTTCATCGCGGTCGGCGGCGCGATCGTGCTGTCGAACTTCGGCGAACTCGTGGCGCGCAACTGGACGCCCTTCATCCCGGCCAACCAGGGTCCCGGCAAGTTCGGCGTCGACGGGATCATGCGCGCCGCATCGATCGTGTTCTTCGCCTATATCGGTTTCGAGGCGGTTTCGACGGCGGGTCAGGAGGCGAAGGACCCGAAGAAGGACATGCCGTTCGGCATCATCGGCTCGCTCGTCGTCTGCACGGTGATCTACATGCTCGTCGCGGCGATCATGACCTTGCTGGTCCCCTATCAGTCGCTGAACGTGCCCGATCCCGTCGCGGTCGTCGTCGACAGCTTCGGTCCGACCTGGGGCTGGCTTGCCAAGCTCATCAAGGTCGGCGCGATCATCGGCCTGACCTCGGTCGTCTTGGTGCTCATGTATGGCCAGACGCGCATCTTCTACACTATGGCGCGTGACGGATTGCTGCCGCGCGTGTTCGCCACCGTGCATCCGAAATTCAAGACGCCCTACATCAACACCATCCTGGTCGGCGTCATCACCGCGATCGCCGCCGGGTTCTTCGACATCAACGTTCTGGGTGACATGACGTCGGTCGGCACGCTGGCGGCGTTCGCGATCGTCTGCCTGTCGGTGATCTATCTCCGTCGTGCCGCGCCCGATCTGCCCCGCGGTTTCTCGGTGCCGCTCTATCCGATCGTGCCGATCCTCGGCATCCTGTCCTGCCTCTACCTCATCACGACGGTCCCGTGGAGCGTGCTGGTATTCTTCCTGTGGTATATGGCCGGCGGCGTGGTCCTCTACTTCGCCTACGGCATGCGCCATTCGAATCTGCAGCGCGGCGAGCCACAGGACGACGCTCCCGACATGGGCGAACAGGCTGGACCGGTCGGCAGGCAGCCCTGAACCCGGCAACGCAACGGTACCTGTCGCTGCCGCGTCCTTCATCCCCGAAACCGACCGTCGGGATCGGGGATGAAGGATTTCAGCTTTCCCGCGACAATGAATGGATGGCCACGCCGTTCGCGTCGAAGTTTCGGTCATCCAACCATGCGTCGAACCGCGCGCGCTGGATGGGCCACTCGGTTTCCAGGATCGAGAACCAGGCGGTATCGCGTCGGTGTCCCTTCACGATGCCGTCACCGCGCCACGTTCCTTCATGGGTGAAGCCAAACCGCCGCGCGGCCCGCATCGACGCGGCGTTCAGTGCGTTGCAGCGCCACACGACACGATGATAACCCAGCTCAAACGCGTGCTGCATCATCAGGAAAATCGCTTCCGTCGCGGCGCGGGTGCGTTGCAGGCGGGGCGAGAACCAGATGCTCCCGATCTCGATCGCCGCATCATGCGGCGCGATGTCACAGAACGACGCCCAACCTTCGGGCTTCCCGCTCGATGCCGGGATCACAGCGAAATAGGGTTGCTGCTCCAGACCGCTGATCTCCCCGAGATGCGCCGCCAGGTCTGCCTCGGTCGGGAACGGCCCATATTTGAGATAGGCCCACGACACATCCGCCGATCGCGCCGCATCCCACAGGCCGCCCGCATGGTGGCCGGACAACGGTTCGAGCGTCACCACCCTACCCCGATGCAACTCGAACGCCGGCAGCGGTCGCGTTGCTTCAGGGACGATCGGGCCAAGCGGAACAGTGGTCATCGACGTTCCATGATCGGGCAGCACCATCAAGGCAACTTCGACGCGACCTTGGCGCTAATATCGCGGATCAAACGACTGTCGGCGAGACTGGAGCCTGCAACGCATCTCCGCGGAGGAATAGGGGGACAGATCAGACGCGTTTGACCGCCTCGTAATAGTTATTACCGCCCTCATCGATATGGCAGCGCGCCAGCCGCAAACCGACGCTTATCAGATGTGCCTCATACGCGTCCGCTCCCAGCGAAACCGATGTGCGACCGGTCAGCGTATCGCGCCATTCGCATCGTTCTCGAGGTGCGCTGAACAGGAACCGCCCGCCCGGCTCCAGCACATTTGCCACGTTCCCGAGCAGCATCCGCTGATCATGCGCATCGAGCAGGAAGACGAGACCGATCGCCACGGCACCGGCAAAGCTCCGGCCGAAGAAGTCGCCGGTCTGAACCGGTTCGCAGGCAGCAGGCATGTCGGGAAGATTGCGTCGGTAGGCCGCGATGAGCGACGGCGACGCATCGATCCCCCACACCGTGAAACCAGCGCTCGCCAGCGTCCGGGCGATCGGCACGCCCGATCCGCAGCCAATGTCCAGGATCGCGGCCGATGGCGGCAGCGTGTTCCTTGCCCATGATCCGACCAAGGCCGCGCCCGTCTCCGATCGGATCGCCACGAACGCGTCGGCGACGGCCTCCCAGCCGGCGGAATGGTCGCTCGTCACCTCTACCTCCCCCCTCGATCACCCTGTCATGAACCGCCCGACTTCAGGCGCGGCAACTCCGCGCCCGTTCGAAGGTTTTGCATTGGTCCCAATGACCGAGCAGGTGCTAGACCCCCACAGCCCCTCCTCCGACTTTACTCTGGCAGAGCTCATTCATGAACAAAGTTTCCGTCGTCACCCTCGGCAGGGGGCGTCCCGACCATCTCGTCAACCTCGTCTACGGCCTGATGCGCCAGACGCTGCCGCCGGCGGAGCTGATCATCGCGGTCATGCAGGACGAACTCTACGTGCTGCCGGACGCGCCGTTCCCCGTCCGCCAGATCCAGATCGTCGCCGACACCCTGCCGCTGGCGGCGGCACGCAACGCGGCCGCGCGCGCGGCGACGGGCGACATCATCGTCTTCCTCGACATGGATTGCATTCCCACCCCGACGCTGATCGCCGACTATGCCGGCTTCCTCGACACGTTCGAAGGGCTGCTGATGGGCGAGGTCCTGTACCTGCCGGGTGACACCGCCGTCGGCGAGCTGTCCTACGAACGGTTCGCAGAGGTTGCCGTCAAGCATTCCGACCGTCGCGGCCCGCCGGCGCAGGGCATCGAAATCTGCAACGACTATCGCTGCTTCTGGTCGCTGAACTTCGCGATGCGGCGCGCGACGTTCCTCGGCCTAGGCGGCTTTGACGAGCGCTATGTCGGCTACGGCGGCGAGGACACGGATTTCGGCAAGGCGCTTGCCGAGGCCGGGATCCCGATCGCCTGGATCAAGGGTGGCCTCGCCTATCACCAATATCATCCGCACCACATGCCGCCGGTCCATCATCTCGACAGCGTGGTGCGCAATGCCGAACTGTTCGAAACCAAATGGGGCTACCGGACCATGGACCATTGGCTCCATGCGTTCCGCCTGATGGGGCTGATCGATCTGGCGCCGGGTCGACCGATCCGCATCCTGCGCCGGCCGGACGCCGCCGACCTGGCGCTGACCGGCCAGCAGAGCCACCAGCCCTATGCCAATACGGCGGTCGTCATTCGCCTGCTTGAGGCGCGTCTGGCGGCAACCCGGGAAGTCGCAGCGGCCGAGTGAGGATCGCGGTCCTCTGTCACGTCCGCCAGCCGATCGCCCAGCCCTTCGCCGGTGGAATGGAGTCGCAATGCTGGCATCTGGCCGCCGGGCTCCAGGCGCGCGGCCACGACGTCCTGCTGTTCGCCTCGGGGGATAGCGACCCGCGGTTCGCGATTGATGCCGTCGTGCCCGAACATTATGAGCGGACCTTTCCTGGCGCCGAACATCGCGGCTTCGCACCGCTGATCGCCTATCTGGACACCGCCTACGTCACCGCATGCGACCGGATCGCCGCCGGTGGCTTCGACGTCGTCCACAACAACAGCCTGCACCGCTTCCCGCTCGCCCCAGAGCGGACGGCGGCGGTTCCGACGGTGACCTCGTTGCACGTCCCGCCCTACGACGCGCTGCGCTGGTTCGTGCAGTCCAGCGTCGTGCCCGGCCACCGGCTGACCGTGACGTCCCAGGCGCAACTCTCCGCATGGTGGCCGAACCGCGCGCCGGCCGAAGCGTCGATCCTGTACAACGGCATCGACGCCGACGCCTGGCCGTTCGTGGCGCAGGGCGACGGTAGCGCGGTCTGGTGCGGACGTATGACGCTGGACAAGGGCCCCCACCTCGCCGCGCAGGCCGCACGGTTGGCGGGGGTCCCGCTCACGCTGTTCGGGCCGATCGAAGATCAGGATTACTGGGCGACCACGGTCGAACCGCTGCTGGGCGGCGACATCCGGTACGGCGGCCATCTGGACGCCACCGGCCTCGCCGCGGCGATCGGTCGCACGTCGGTGTTCGTCTTCACGCCGTGCTGGGACGAACCGTTCGGCCTCGTCGCGGTCGAGGCGATGGCGTGCGGCGTGCCGGTGGCGGCATTCGACCGGGGCGCCGTGCGCGAGATCGTCGGCGAAACCGGGCAATTCGCACCACCCGGAGACGTGCCCGCCCTCGCCCAAGCCATCGTCGCCGCGCGCCGCACCCCCCGCGCCCCACAGCGCGCCCGCGTCGAGGCGCTCTTCACGCGCGACCGCTGGCTCGACCGGTGCGAGCGCCTGTACCACGACGTCATCGCCGCCCGGTCGGTCGAGGTCGCATGACGTCGGTGGACCCCACAGCAGCGCAGCAGGCCGCACTCGGCGCGCTCTATCGCACGCATGTCGCGCCCGGTTCGCGTTACGCGTTGGTCGATTTCCCGGACCATGCCAATGTCGGCGACAGCGCGATCTGGCTCGGCGAACTCACGATGCTGCGGCAGGTGACCGGACACGACCCCTGCTACGTGTCCACCTGGCACGATTTCGACGTTGGCGCCTTTCGTCGCGCCTGTCCCGACGGCACGCTGTTCCTGCACGGCGGCGGCAACCTCGGCGACATCTGGATCCATCACCAGCAGTTCCGCGAACAGATCCTGTCCACGATCCGCGATCGTCCGATCGTACAACTGCCCCAATCGATCCACTTCCGCGATCCCGCGCGGGCCGACCGCTTCGCCGCGCTGGCCGGTGCCCATCCCGATTTCGTCCTCTACGCCCGCGACCGGCGCAGCCTCGACTTCGCGCGACAGCATCTCGCCTGCCCGTCGCACCTCGCCCCGGACTCAGCCTATGCGCTGGGCCGGCAAGCGCGGGAGGCAGCGACCTGCGACCTGCTGATGCTCATGCGCACCGACGATGAGCGGCGGGGATATGCCGTGCCGCCGACGACCGACGCGACCGTCGTCGACTGGCTCGAAGACGGTCCGGGCCTCCCGCCCGGTGTCGATCCCGCTGCTCGCGAAGCGCAGGCCACCGCACGGGTCGATCGCGGCCTCCGGCTTCTCGCGCAGGGCCGCGTCGTCGTGACGGACCGGCTCCACGGCCACATTCTCGCCGATCTGCTCGGCATCCCGCACGTCGCGCTCGACAATGATTACGGCAAGGTCGCCGCTTATCTGGACGCGTGGCCGGCATCATCCGCGCTGGTGAGGACCGCCACGACCATGGAACAGGCGCTGGATCTCGCCGGTCGGTTCGGCCGCGTCGCGTGACGGACGGCACCGTCGACGTCAGCCTGCTGATCTGTACGCGCAACCGCGCAACGTCGATCGCCGCGACGCTCGCCTCCGTTACCCGCGCCGCCGCCCACGTCGCCGGCGAGATCGCCATCGAGGTGATCCTCGTCGACAATGGTTCGACCGACGATACGCTGCCGCGGCTGAGGCAGTGGCAAGCGGCCCAGCCCTTCCCGGTCCGCATCGTCGACGAACCGCGTCCGGGCCTCGCCCGCGCCCGCAACACGGGTCTGGCCGCGCACCGGGGCCGCATCGTCGCCATGACGGACGACGACTGCACCGTTCACCCGAACTATTTCGCCGCGCTCGTCGCCGCGTTCGCCCGCGAGGCTGGCCCCGCGATCATCGGCGGCCGCATCCTGCTTGGCAATCCGGCCGATCTGCCGGTGACGATCAAGCTCGAGGATCACCCGATGGTGGCGCCCTCCGGCGGCTTTCCGGGCGGGTTCATCATGGGCGCGAACCTGGCGTTCGATGCCCGGGTCCTCACGTCGGTCGGGCGGTTCGACGAACGGTTCGGCGCCGGCGCACCCTTCATCGCCGCCGAGGATACGGACTATCTGTTCAGGGCAAGCCGGCTAGGGATCGTCCTGCTCTACGATCCCGCGATCGTCGTCGATCATCATCACGGTCGCCGCCGCGTCGCGGACGAGAACAGCCTGCTCGCGGGTTACAGTTTCGGCGACGGCGCGCTCTACGCCAAGTATGTCTTCCGGGACCTGCAGGCCGTTCGCGCGATCCTTGCCGACATCTGCGCCGTTCGCTTCGACATAACCCGCCCGATCACGACACATGCCGGCATCAAATGGTTCTACTGGTTCCGCCTTCGCCACAAGGCACGCGGGTTCGTGAACTACTGGATCAGGAACTCCACCGGCATGTGCCGTGATCGCGATGCCACCGCCTGATCGAAACGCGTTGAACGCAGGACCGGGCCGGTCGCTGATCTACTGATAGACCGGGACCGGCGTCCGCAGGCTCGTCGCGTTGAACCCCTGTTTCAGATTGGTCGGCATGGTCGGCGCGACGATGTCGGTCGCCGCGGCGGTCCCGACGAACGTGTTCCCGACAACACCGACGACGGTGTTGCCTTCGCTGTAGAGGATCGCTCCGGAACCCGCGATGCCGGCGCTTCCGCAGCTTCCGAAGCTGTTGCCCGAAACGGTCACCTGCATCGACGCCGTCAGGTCCAGGCAGGACCGGTTCCCCCCGAAAATCGCGTTCCCCGTGATGCTGATCCCATCGGCCAGGGGGTTTGCCAGCCGGACCGCGTCGGAGCGGAAATGGGTGACGACATTCCCCGATATCGCGACCTTGGTGACCGGTCGCGGTTTGCCCGTCATGTTGGTCAGAATGCGAATGCCGTCGCTGCTCTGACGCAGATTGCCGTCGAACAGGGCGCCGGTGATCGTGACGTTGCCGACATACACGCTCGGCTGATCATTCTCCGGCCTGATGTCCATCAGGTGGATCGCCTGACCGACATAATTTGGCCCGGCCATGTAGAACCCGTCACTGGCCAGCAGCTCGATCCCCACCTCGGTACCGGGATCACCGACACCCGCGCCGGTCAGCGCGACGTTGCTGAGGAAAACCCCATAGGTCGTCTGCGCGGCGGCCGTGCCGCGCGTGCGAAAATCGCGATCGCCCGCCCGGTAACCGGCCCGCACACGAAGGTAGCGGCTACCGGCAACCGGCTGCCCGTCGCCCGGGACGGCACCCCCCGCCGGGGCCGGCGTGCTCGCGCGATACACCTTCACGTTCGTCAGGAACACATTGCTGGCGCCAACCAGGTCGATCAGGATCGGGAAGTTCGACACGTCGACATCCGTCATGCGGACATTGACCGCCTGTTCGACCTTCACACCGCAATCGCCGGCGCGCGACATGGCGGGCGCCGCGATCAGCGACAGACCGCGCAGCAGGGCGCCATCGATCGTCCGACCGTAAGGCAAATCCTCTCCCCCTGGACCGAACCGGATCGCGCAGCGGTTGCCGGGATACCGCAAGGGCGCGGTCGATGTCCCGGTGAACGCGATGATCGTCTCGCTGACACCGTCTCCCTCCAGACCACCCCCACCCAGCGTGAAGTCGAGCGGCCCGCTGAGTGTGTAGTTGCCTCTCCCAATCCTGAGAATCTCGCCGGGATGCGCCGCGATTGCCGCCGTGACTGCGGCATGAATGTCCGTGCCCGGCGTCACCGGCACATCGAATTTGGCTGAGGCGGGCGTCGCGGACAGGACGGCGGCGACCATGCCGACAAGGATACGCATTGCTTGCTCCGACGATGATTGGCCAGGGTGCAGCGGTTCGCCTCCAGCATGCAACTTTTCCGTCGGCAGGGATTGGCACGACACCAAGGATTCCGGTTCGCGACGCCTGCCCGACACTCGACCGGAAGCACCGTTCCCGGTACGCCCGTCGCGAACCGAAAACGGATCCTGCGACGGCATGCGACCTCTGCTCGTGGTCTCGACGACCCTCCTGCTGCTCTCGGCGGTGGCGCCAGCAGCTGGTTCTGATCGTTCCCCTTACCTTTGCGGTACTCCGGACGTGTCCGGCCAGGACAAAAACGGCCCTGCACCAACGGCGACTGCCCTGGTGGGCACGTACCGGTGCAGCGAAGAGGGCGTCGTCGTCACCCTCCGGCTCGACGCGGACGGCCGCTTCGAGGAACGGATGGAGGGCGACGGGATGCGCGAGGAAGGCAATTCCGGCGTACCGGTCAGGCCGCACATCACCTCCGGCCGCTGGCAGGTCGAGGGATGGATGTTGCGCCTGTCCCGACAACCCGCACAACCGTCCGTCGACCAGACGGCCCGGATCGCAGACGCGCGCGGACAGGCGGTGATCGTCCCGTTCGGCATCACCGGTGCGGTCCTCCGTCGCGTCACGAACGATCGGTAGCCACCCGCACGACCTCAGACGGTCAGTTGATCGCTTCGGAGAACCGACATCGTCATGCAGGACCAACCATCGTGCCGCCAGGGGCACGCATGACGGGGAGATCGCCTGCACGTACCGGGTCGTGTCGCGCGCCGGTTCGTCGGAGACGCAGGCCACCGTCTACCGCGTGCAGGGCGTCTGGACCATGACCCCCACCGACAAGGTCGATCTTCCGTTCCCCGATCCCAGGCTCCATATCGAAGAGCGCGCGATGCAGACCATTCCCGCGCGAACCGTCGACCGAGCACCATCTGTCCGTGCGAGCGGCCCCGGCCCCACCGCTTGACCGTCGATACCAGGCCGGCCCCGTTCAGTCCCGCTCGCGACGATCAGACGCGCATCGCCGCGACGAATGCCCGGAAAGCGGCCGTGGGCTGGCGTCGGCTGGGATAATAGAGATGGTTCGGGGGCAGGACGGGCGCCCAGCCCGCCAGCACCTCGACCAGCGAGCCTTCCGCCAGTTGCAGCGCGGCGTGCGGGAGCGGCAGACAAGTCACGCCCAGCCCCGCCAGCGCGGCATCGCGCATCACGTCGACATCGTTGGTGATGAAATCGCCGCGGACCGCCCGCTCGGTCGTCCTGCCATCCCGCTCGAACGCCCAGCGGTGGACGACGCCGGATGACGTGTATCGGTAACATAGACAACGATGTGCGCCCAGGTCGTCGGGATCGACCGGTGCCACGCGCCCGGCGAGATAGGCCGGCGCGGCGACGAACACGAGCGGCACCGGCGCGCTGATCCGCACCGATATCATGTCGGCCTGCAACGTCTGCGCATGGCGAACGCCGCAATCGAAGCGGTCGGCGACGATATCGACGAACCCGTCGTCCACGACCAGCTCGACCGCGATGTCGGGAAAAGCGCGCGCAAAGTCGGCCAGCCGCGGCAGGACGGCATAGATCGCCGCGACCCGGTGCGCGCTGACCCGGATCCGCCCCGCCGGCCGCTCGCGGGCACCGTCCAGATCCTCCAGCGCCCCCGCGACCGAGGCGATCGCCGGGCGCAACCGCAGCAGCAGTTCATCCCCCGCAGGCGTCGGCGCCAGCGACCGCGTCGTCCGGTCGAGCAGCCGGACGCCGAGCTTGGTCTCCAGCGACCGCATCGCATGGCTGAGCGCGGACGCCGACAGCCCGAGCCGCGTCGCCGCCCGCGCAAAGCTTCCGGCCTCGACGATCGCCTCGAATACCGCCAGCCCAGACCACAGATCACGATCCATTGCTGAACATCCTTCAGCGACCCATGCGCCGCAGACCGTCTAATCCCGGCACCGCTTCTCGTCCATCTCATGGCGACAACATGCAGGACGCCGCCATGAACCTCGACACCTATCGCCCGCTCGGCCGCTCCGGCCTGCTCGTCAGCCCGCTGGCACTCGGCACCATGACCTTCGGCACGCCGCGCTGGGGGCTGGACGAGGCCGGCAGCCGCGCCGTGTTCGATCGCTATACGGACCTCGGCGGCAATTTCATCGACACTGCCGACGTCTATGCCGGCGGCCGATCGGAGGAGATGGTCGGCGCGTTCGTCGCCGCGCAATCCGCGCGCGACCGGATCGTCATCGCGACCAAGTCCGGCTTCGCCACCGGCCGCGGCTATCATGCCGGCGGCCACGGCGCGCGCCACGTCCTCGCCTCCGTCGATGCATCGCTCCGCCGGCTCCGCACGGACTTCATCGACCTGTACTGGGTGCATGTCTGGGACGGCGTCACGCCGGCCGAGGAACTGTTGCGGACGATGACCGGCCTCGTCGCGGCGGGCAAGATCCGCTATTGGGGCCTCTCCAACAGCCCCGCCTGGTATGTCGCCGAACTCGCGACGCTGGCGCGGGTCCGCGGCGATCCGGCCCCGATCGGCCTGCAATATTTCTACTCACTCGTCGAACGTGGGGTCGAGGCGGAGCATCTCCCGCTGGCGCGCTCGGCCGGCATGGGCCTCGTTCCCTGGAGCCCGCTCGCCTACGGCCTGCTGACCGGCAAGTACGACCGCGCCACCGTCGAGGCGGGTCCGAAGCGCACGGGCGGCGTCCCCAACCAAGCCAATCAGGGCGACGCGGCGCGGCCCACCGACGACAAGCGCCTCGATGGCGACAACCCGTTCGGCGACACGCTGTTCACCGATCGCAACTGGCAGATCCTCGACGTCCTGAAACGCGTCGCCACGGCGATCGACGAAACGCCGGCGCGCGTCGCGCTGGCCTGGGTCGTCGGGCGGCCGGGCGTCGCATCGACCCTGATGGGGGTGAGCCGGGCAGAGCAGGTCACTGACAACGTCGCCGCCCTCGGTCTACAGCTTCCGCCGGAACACCGTGCCGCGCTCGACGCGGTCAGCGGCGGCAACCTGCCGTTCCTCTACGGCCTGTTCGAACAGGCCGCACGCAACCAGATCGTCTTCGGTGGCGGGGATATCCGGAGCTAGGGACGTGCCGTCGAACCGTGAACGCCAATGCCGAGATCCAGGCGCAGCAACGAGGCCGGATCAGAACAGCTTGCGCAGCGACAGCGTCACGACGCGGCCGCGCGGATCGAGCAGGTCGGGCTGGTAGCGATACGGCACCGCCCCGCTGGGGTCGCGGACCCGCTGACGCGCATCGGTCACGTTCGTGATGTCCAGTTTTAGGCCGAGACTCCGGGCCCAGTCCTGCTTCGACAGGAAATGGTGGACGCTCAGCGTGAAGCCCATGTTCGCCTTGCACAGCGGCGCGAAACGCAGCGTCGACGCGGGCACCGCCCCGCTGATCCGCGCCCGGCCCGTACAGTAGAAATCGAACGTGCCGCCGTTGCCCAGATAGTTGATCCCGCCATATCCATAACCCGCCACCCGCGGCGTGATGAAACCAGACAGCGTATCGCCGGCCAGCAGGTCCAGCGTACCCGCGCCCGGCCTCAGCTCTACGCGGTCCGAAAACCGGACCGTCGGCCCCAGCCCGCCGTAAAAGCTGGGCCGGTCGGGCGGCGGACCGCCGGGCGTGGCCGGCGGCCTGGCGCGGCCGATCTGGCCGGTGGCGCTCAACGTCATGTTGAGCGTCCGCTGCCGCTCGCGAAAGATGTTCGTCGGCCGGAACGCCACCGACGACAGCGCACCGTTGGCATCGCGCACGAACAGGTCGGGCAGCCCCGCCTCGGTCTCGGGCGTCAGTGCGTAGACCGTCTGGACGCCGTTCGCGATCCGGGTCGTCTCGTACGTCGCGCCGATCCGCAGCTCGCGGCCTGCGAACGGCTTGATCGTCGCGCCGATCGACTGCACGCGGCGACGCTCGGCGAGCAGATCCGGGTTGCCGCCGACCAGCAGCGTGACCAGCGTCGACCGGCCGTTCGCGAAATCGAAGAGCGATACCTGCGGCGCGCTCGACTGCGGCGCCGCAAGCTGGTCGAGCGTCGGCGCCGTGCCCGACTGCTTGAGCTGGACGAGGACCTGCACCGGCGGGACCGGCGACCAGTTGAGCCCCAGCGTCGCGTCCGCCAGCGTCCCGAACCGTCCGACCCGGCGCACCGTGCCCGACGCGTTGGCGGACAGCTCCCCCGCCCATGGCAGGAACGCCTCGCGCCGCGACGCCAGCGGCACGTCGACCGCCACCGCCCCCTCGATCCGGCCGCGCCCGAACGCCACCGCATAAGGATCGGCGCCGCGCGTCTCGCCCTCGGTCCGCGTCTGTTCGGTCTCGACCGTCCCGGTCACCGTCACCCGCCCGGCGGGCACGCGCAGCGGACGACCGGTCGCGACCAGCTTGGCCCCCGCCCCCTGCGTCGTCTGCACCGTCCGGTCGATCAGCTGATCGGCGACCAGTGCCGGTGCGAACGGCTGGAACGGATCGGCACCCGCCGCGATCGCCGCGTTCGCGGCCGCAACGTCGATCCCCTTGAAGATGACGCCGGCCCGGCGCTGCGTATCGACCGTCCCGGTCAAATCCCACTGCCACCCGCGCACCGCGCCACGCACCACCCCGCCCGCGTGCAACGTCGTCGTCTCGACCCGCTGACGGAGCTGCGACGCCTCGACCAGGTATCGCTGGAGCAGCACGTCGTTGGCGAAGGGCGAAAAGGGATTGTCGGCCGGCACGAACAGCGTGGCGCCGGCGGGTCCGAACAGGGTGACGTCGCGGCTATGGTCGGCGGTCACCGTCACCGAACCCGACAGCTTCGGGCCGATCCGGTCGGCCAGCACCGCCTCGCCGTGGATCGTGTCGTTCGCCGGTGCCAGCGATCGGAACGGCGCGATATCGAACAGCCGCGGCTGGTTCGGCGCCGCGGCGAACCCCGCCAGATCGGGCAGGGCGATCGGCACGGGCGCGATCGTCACGACCTGCCCGGCCAGCGCGGACAGGCCGGGGTCGATCTCGCCGCCCAGACCGGTCACGTTGCCGCGGGCATCGAACGGCACGTCGGGATCCGGCCGGATGTTGTGCCGCGACTGCAACAGATTATCCGTGTGGCGCGCGTCGAACGACAGCGTCAGGCGCCGGTCGTTCGCCAGCCGGGTCAGGTCGACATGCGCATTTTTGGTGCCGCCACCCCCGCGCGTCGTGCCGCCGGCCGCGGCCTTCACCGCCACCTGCCGGAATCGCCGCTTCGTGATGAAGTTCACCACCCGCCGCGTAGGCGGATAGCCATATTGCAGCGCCACCGGCTCGGGCAGCACATCGACCCGCTCGATCGCCTCGGGCGGCAGATTGCCGATATCCTGATATCCCGACACGCGCTGCGCATTCAGCAGGAAGATCGGTTCCTGCCCGTCGCCCGACTGCGTCACGGCGCGCAGCGGGCGCAGCAGTTCAGCGATCGAGGTCGCCCCGCTCGCGGCGATTGCCGCGCTGTCCAGCGTCGCCACCGGCTGCAGGTCGGTCTGCACCGCACCGCGCCGACCGATGACCACCACATCGCCGTCGCTAATCACCGCCTCGGGACGTGCATCCGGTGGGACCTGGCAAGCCGCGTGAGCGGCCGGGACCACCGCACCCACCACCATCAATGCCCGCCCGAACCCCGAGTTGCTCCGCACCGGTGCCCCCCGTTCGCGCCGCACGATTGCTAACCGCAGCATCGGACAAGAGCAATGGGCCGCTCGACATCTTTGAATTGATCGAAACTATACTTGCCAGCGATGCGATCATTACCGCTGTCGTTGTCCCGCCAAACCCCGCAGAACCAGGCCTTGCCGGTTCGGGCCGAACCGCGACCCGTTGACGGACAGCCGATCCGTGCCGACGACGTGTCGGTTCACCGTTCGCTTCACGCCCCGCTTCCGGTAAGGCTGCCGCTCATGGTCATTCCGCTCCTCGCCCTGCTCGCCGCACTGGCCGCCCCTGCCGCTGCCAATGCCAGGACCGCCGACCGCGTCGTCGCGATCCACCGCAAGATCGCCGATCCTAACGGCGGCCTCGTCGTGGTCGCGCATCGCGGCTGCCACGCCGCGGCCCCCGCGCACAAGCTGGCCAGCGCACCGGAAAACTCGCTGGCCGCGCTCGACAACTGCGTCGCGCTCGGCGTCGACGTGATGGAGACCGACGTCCGCCGCGGCGTCGACGGCAGCCTCGTGATGATCCACGATGCGACACTCGATCGCACGACGGACGGCACCGGGCTCGTCGCGACCATGGCCCTGGCGCAGCTGCGCAAGGTCCGGCTGCGCGCCGACCTGGGCGGTACCGCCGCCCCCGTCACCGATGCGCACATCGTCACGCTGGACGAGATGCTGGCCCATGCGAAGGGCCGGATCGTCCTCAACCTGGACATCAAGGACGCGATCCATGCCGAAGTCATCGACGCGGTGATCCGCGCCGGCGCGCAGGACGGGGTGATCGTCAAGACGACCGCAGGCGACCAGTCGAAGCCGCTCACCCCGATGCAACCGTTCAACCTCGTGCCGTTCATGCCGATCCTGCGCTTCTCGGGCGACGAACGGCAGTTGCTCGACGTCGCGCGGATCCAGCTGTCGGGTTCGCGCAAGCCGATCGGCTTCGAACTGCCGCGGCTGTCCCCCGCGATCATGCCGGCACTGGCCGAAATGGCGCGCAAGAACCGGATCCGCCTGTGGCTCAACACGCTCGACAACGGCTATATCGCCGAGCTTGGCGGCGACAATCAGGCGCTCGCCGATCCGGCACGGGTCTGGGGCAGTATCCGGCGGCTCGGCGTGTCGATGATCCAGACCGACAATCCCGAGGCCCTGATCGCCTACGAAGCCGGCACCGCGTCCCGCGTCCCGGCGGCGGCTGCCCGCTAGGGTGAATCCGTTACGCGTCCCCGCCCGTGGCGGGTAAGGACGACGGCATGCGGATCACGACCTTTGCCCGGCCTTTACAGCTCGGCCTCACGCGGCTGGGGATGCTCTAGATGGCCGACGGCGTCAGACCCAGCCGCGGCAGCCCGCCGCCCCGGCCCACCACCTGGCGCGAGCGGCTGGGCGCGCTGCGGAACCTGCCGCCGTTCCTCGCCATGGTGTGGCGCACCAGCCGGCTGCTGACCGCGACCACGCTTGCGGTGCGGCTCGTCCGCGCGCTGCTGCCGATCGCGACGCTGTTCGTGGGCAAGCTGATCATCGACGAGGTCGTCCACCTCACCCAGCTTGTCGATCGCCCGACGGGCCTCGGCGCGTGGCTAAGCTCCGGGCTCCTCGGTCGCCTCGAAATCCTCCTAGCGGCGGAGTTCGCGCTGGCCGTCGCCTCCGACCTGCTCGGCCGGGTGGTCTCGCTGGTCGACGGCCTGCTGTCGGACCGGGTCAGCAACGACGCCAGCGTCCGCCTGATGGAACACGCGGCCACGCTCGACCTCGCCGACTTCGAGGACGCCGCGTTCCAGGATCGCATGGACCGCGCGCGGATGCAGGCGAGCGGCCGCATGTCGCTGATGGGCCAGCTGTTCGGGCAGGCGCAGGACATCGTCACGGTCGCCAGCTTCGCCGCCGGCCTGGTGGTCTACGCGCCCTGGCTGATGGTCCTGCTCGCCGTCGCGCTCGTCCCCTCGTTCCTCGGCGAAGCGCACTTCAACGCACTCAGCTACGCGCTCAGCTACGTCCGCACGCCCCAGCGCCGCGAACTGGATTATGTCCGCCAGGTCGCCGCCAGCGCGGACACCGCCAAGGAGGTCAAGATCTTCGGCCTCAGCGCGTTTCTGATCGATCGCTACCGCACAATCTCGCGTGATACCTACGCGGCCAGCCGCCGACTGGCGTTGCGCCGCGCGCTCTGGGGCTCAGGTTTCGCCGCCCTCGGGACGATCGCCTACTACGCCGCCTATGCCTATATCGCCTGGCGCGCGGTCAGTGGATCGCTGTCGATCGGCGACCTCACCTTCCTCGCCGCCTCGTTCCTGCGGCTGCGCGGCCTCCTCGAAGGGCTGCTGACCGGCTTCTCGTCGACCGCGGGCCAGGCGCTCTACATCGACGACCTGTTCTCCTTCCTGCGGACCGTGCCGGGGATCGCCTCACCGGCGGACGCCCTCCCCTTCCCGCACCCCGTCCGTCAGGGCTTCGTGTTCGAGGATGTCGGCTTCCGCTATCCGGGCGCAGAGCGTTGGGCGGTGCGCCATCTGTCCTTCACGCTCGCACCCGGCGAGGTGCTGGCACTGGTCGGCGAGAACGGCGCCGGCAAGACGACGCTCGTGAAGCTGCTCGCCCGGCTCTACGATCCCGTCGAGGGCCGCGTGCTGCTCGATGGCCGCGACCTGCGCGACTATGATCTCGACGCGCTGCGCTCCGCGATCGGCGTGATCTTCCAGGATTTTGTGCGCTACAACCTGCCGGCCGCCGACAATATCGCGGTCGGCCGGATCGAGGCGCGCGGCGATCGCCAGAGGATCGAGGCCGCCGCCACGGCCGCGCTGGCGGACGGCGTCGTCGCCAAGCTGCCGGACGGCTACGACCAGATGATCGGCAAGCGCTTCCGCAACGGCGTCGACCTGTCGGGCGGCGAGTGGCAGAAAATGGCGATCGCCCGCGCCTACATGCGCGATGCCGAGGTGCTGATCCTCGACGAACCGACCGCCGCACTCGACGCGCGCGCCGAGTATGAGGTGTTCGAGCGGTTCCGCGAACTGAGCGCGGGGCGGTCCGCGGTCCTGATCTCGCACCGCTTCTCCAGCGTCCGTATGGCCGATCGCATCCTGGTGCTCGGCAACGGCCGCGTCGAGGCGTCCGGAACGCATACCGAGCTGCTCGCCGCCGGCGGCCGCTACGCGGAATTGTTCGAGCTGCAGGCGGCCGGCTACCGTTGATTTGCCCGCCCTGACAGGATGGCGAAGGGGAAAATCCGTCGCGGCAGATCTGTCACCCCTCCGCTTGCAGGCTGCCTCGATTCACTTCTTCTGCGACGCGATCTGCACGGTTGCGTCCGGTAGCCCGTCGGCCGCCACCCGCACGCGGATCGCCCCGCGCTTGCCGGGGACCGCTCGCACGATCGCGATGGCGCGGCCGTTGAACAGCTTGCGAGCCGCCGACGGGAACGCGACGAAGTCGGTCGGGTCACCGTTGTCGGTCGCGACGATCTCGCCCGGCCCCTCGATCGTGAAGCGCACCATACGCTGGTCGCGCGGCACGAACCCGCCACGCGCATCGTTCAGCACGACGCTGACCCACGCCAGGTCCTTGCCGTCATCGGCGATCGACGTCCGATCGGCGGCCGCTGCGATCCGCACCGGCGCGCCGGTGGTCCGCACCGTCTCCTCCGCCCAGGGCTTGCCGTCCTTCCAGGTGACGACCTTGATATCGCCGGGCTCGTAACGGACATAGTCCCAGCGGAAGCGATAGGCGAACGGCGCGCGTTTCTGCCGCCCCTGCGACTTGCCGTTGACGAACAGCTCGGCCTCGTCCGCGGACGTGAAGGCGTGGACCGGGGTCACCTGCCCCTCCCGCCCCGCGAAGTTCCAGTGCGGCAGGACATGCACGAACTTCACGTCCGGCCGCCACCGCGCCTTGTACAACCAGAAACGGTCCTTCGGAAAACCGGCCAGATCGACGATCCCGAAATACGAACTGCGCGAACTATAATAAGGCGCCGGTTCGCCGAGATAATCAAAGCCCGTCCAGACGAACTCGCCGGCGACGGTTGGGTTCTGGTCCTGCGCCGCCCAGGTCCGGTCCGCCGTCCCACCGAAATCGGCCGCGAACAGTTCGTAGGCGCTGACCTGATGCGTCGTCTCGTCGCCGCCCACGCCCGGCCGGACCGGGTTGCTGATCCCGCCGGGGACCGGGAACTGATAGTCGCCGCGACTGCTGTAGGCGGCCGCACTTTCGGAGCTGAAGATGACTTTGTCCGGGTGCTTCGCGCGGAACCCGGCAAAGGTCGGCAGCTTCGTCCGCACGCCCGCACCCTGGTAGTTCAGTGCGATCGCATCGAACGTGCTGGCGAAATCCGATCCCGGTGCCGCGACGTTCATCGATCCCATCACGGGGCGGGTGGCGTCCTCCTGATGCGCGATCGTCATGACCTCGCGCGCGACGGCCGCTCCGCGCCCGCCATATTGCTCGCCGACCTCGTTGCCGATGCTCCACATGATGACCGACGGATGGTTGAAGTCGCGCCGCATCATCGCGCGCAGGTCGGGCTCGTGCCAGTCCTTGAAGATCAGATGCGTATCGAACGGCGTCTTGCGCCGCTCCCACACGTCGAACACCTCGTCCATCACGAGGAAGCCCATGCGATCGGTCATGTCGAGCAGTTCGGGCGCGGGCGGATTATGCGCCATGCGGATCGCGTTGACGCCCATGTCGGCCAGGATGTCGAGCTGGCGCTTGGCCGCGCGGTCGTTCCACGCCGCGCCCAGCGCACCCAGATCATGGTGCTGGTTGACGCCGTTCAGCATCACATGCTCGCCGTTAACGATCACGCCGCGATTGGGATCGAACGTCAGCGCACGCACGCCGAAGCGCGTCTCGTACGTGTCGATCACCCGCCCGCCACGGCGCAGCGTCGTGACCGCGACATAGCGATTGGGCACCTGCGTCGGCGGCGGCCCCCACAGCCGCGGGTTGCGGATCGTCGTCGTCCCACTGATGCTGGCGGTTCCGCCGGCCCCGATAACGACCGTCGCGGGCGCGATCCGCGCCACCGCGCCGCCCAGCCGCCGGTCGGCCGCATCGATCGCGAAGATCGCGGTCTCGGCGACGACGCTGGCCCCGGCGGACGCGAGGTTCTCGACGGTCAACGCCAGCGCGACCTGCGCCTGCCGTGCGGAGACGTCCGACGTCGTGACCTTCGTGCCCCATTGCGCGACGTGAACCGGATCGGCGGTGGTCAGCCACACGTTCCGATAAATGCCGCCGCCCGGATACCAGCGGGACGACTCCATCGGATTGTCCAGCCGGATCGCAAGCTGATTGTCGCCACCGGGCACGACGTACGGCGTCAAATCGAGCCGCCAGCTATTATACCCGTAGGGCCAGCCGCCGACGAGTTTGCCGTTCAACCACACCGTCGCATAGGACATGGCACCGTCGACATCGAGGAACACCGATCGACCGCGATCCGTCGCTGGGACAACGAGCTTCCGGCGATACCAGCCGGCCCCCCAGCTCGGCAGCCGGCCCATGCCGCCATAGGGGCCCTCGGCAATGAACGGACCGGCGATCGCCCAGTCATGGGGCAGCGTCACCGACTGCCAACCGGCATCGTCAAAACCGTCCTTGACGTAAGACACGTCGCCACCGGGATTGCCGGTCGGTCGGGCATGGCGCTTCGCCGGGTCCCGGATGAAGGCGTTGCCGCTCGGCAAGATATACGGGCGCAGCACGCCTTTGCGCACCGCCGTGTCGGAATCGTCCATCACCCCGGCATCGAAATCGGCACCGTCGGGACGCAGCTTCAGTTCGGGCAGCACTTCGTAGCGCAGGTCCGCGCCGACGCCGGCCGGGTCACCGCGGTGAAACTTCCACCCGTCGTTGATCGAAACCCGGGCCCGCTGGGCTTGCGCAGGCGACGCGGCGACCGCGGCAACCGTCACGATCCAGGCGACGCGCGGCGCGAGACGGGCCGTCGTCGCGAACCGGGAACCGACGATCCCTGCGGTCCACCCACGTCGAAACGATCCCATCGGTCTGCCCCTACCTGCTTTTTTGTCAGACCAATCTAGAAGGAACGGGTGGCAAGGCAATTGTTTTCCACCATCGCCCGATCCGATGCGGGCGAACTTCGAAAGCTAGCGCGCGTCGCTCATCACGGCATCCGCGCCCAGAATGTGCGAACGCCGGCTGGCGATCCGGCGGCGAACCGCCTCGAATTCCTCATTCTCGGTCATCACGAGCAGATGCTCGATCACCGCTTCCAGATGGTGGCGCATCGCGACGCGGGCGCCGTCCGCGTCCTGCGCGCGCACCGCGGCCAGCACCGCATCGTGCTCGGCCGCCCGCCGATCCTCCCCGCCGCCACGGGCACGCTGGTGGATCGTCCGCGCCAGCAGGCAGCGCTCCCGCATCGCCCACAGGTCGGTCACGACCGCCGTCATCGCGCGGTTGCCGGTGGCGCCCGCCAGCGCGAAATGGAAATCGCGATCGGCCTGTTCGCTAACGGTCACATCAGGCTCGCGCATCACCGCGATCAGCCGTTCCAGCTCGGCCAGATCGTCGTCGCTGCGGCGCACGGCGGCCAGCGCCGCCACCTCCGCCTCGATCCCGCGGCGCGCCTCCAGAAGCTCGAACGCACCGATATCGAGCGTCTCGACCTCCTCGTTCGCACCGAGCGAAACGACATAGATGCCCGAACCCTTGCGCAGTTCGAGCACGCCGATCATCTCGAGCGCCACCACAGCCTCCCGCACCGACGCACGGCTCACGCCATAGGCATCGGCCAGCTTCCGCTCGGTCGGCAGGCGGCTGCCGATCGGAAACTCTCCGGCGGCAAGCCGGGTGAGGATCGCGTCACTGATGCGTCGATAAAGCTTTTCCTGGCCGATCATCGTCTACCCTCGTCGCCGTCCGCGAACGTGAAGCATGAATCGCATGATCCTCGCCAGATCAAATCGTCCCCGAACCATCGGTGCAGGCCACGTGCCATACATATCACACCCGAAATAAAATGAATTGGACCGACATATACCATCTTGACCGGCCGACCATGCCGCCCCTAGCACGCTGTCATCAGGACAGCGGCGTCGCAGAACAGCCGCGTTTGGGGAGGATTACAGATGAAGTCGCTGAGTGGTTTGCGTCGCGCCGGTGCCGTGTCGACGCTCTTGATGGCCACCACCGCCTGGCCGGCCATGGCGCAGACCGGGACGGCCCCGGCCGCACCGCCCGCGCCAACCGCCTCCTCGTCTTCCAGCGCGGACAGCCCACCCGCCGCGACGCAGGACGGTGCCGGCCAGACCGCGCCGACCGCGATCGACGGAACCGCGCAGGCCCCGGCCGATCCCTCCGCCACCGGCAACCAGGACATCGTCGTCACCGGCTACCGCGCCTCGCTGGAAAGCCAGACGAACGCAAAGCGCAACTCGATCGGCTTCACCGACACGATCTTCGCCGAGGATATCGGCAAGTTTCCCGACACGAACATCGCAGAATCGGTCAACCGCATTCCCGGCGTCACGATCAGCCGCGAAGTCACCGGCGAAGGATCGAACGTCGCGATCCGCGGGCTCGGCACGAACTTCACGCGCGTCCTGCTCAACGGTGCCCCCGTCGCGATCGCATCGGTCCGGTTCGATGCGCAGTCCACCAACCGCGAGGTCGATCTCGACCTGATCCCGACCGAACTCTTCACCCAGCTGACAGTCAGCAAGTCGCCCACCGCCAGCCAGGTCGAGGGCGGCGCCGCCGGCACCGTCAACCTGCGGTCCGCACGCCCGTTCGACAATCCGAAGCCCTACATCAGCTACGGTCTGCAAGGGTCGAAGGTCAGCCTCGCCGACAAATGGGGCTATCGCGGCTACGCACTCGCCAGTGCCACGTTCGGCGACTTCGGCGTGCTGGTTGGCGGTGCTGCGGTCAAGAACCGGTTTCAGGTCGACGGGTTCGAAACCATCGGCTGGACCAACCCGAACCTGACCTCCGCCCAGCGTGTCAGCGGTGCGGCGAACGCGACCGGCGGCGGCAATTTCACCATCCCCGGCACCGTCCCGGCCAATGCCGGCAACGGCCTCGTGACCGGCACGCCGATCAACCAGGGCTTCCTGCTCGCGCAAAACCCGGGTGCCACGATCGACCAGATCGACAACGGCCTGCTCCCCCGCCTCGGCCGCCCGCGGACCGAGATCGGCGAACGCACGCGCTACAACGGCCTGGTCTCGCTCGAATGGCGGCCGAGCGATGCGTTCCACTTCTACGTCGACGGCATGTACGCCAATCGCAAGACCGACTTCACGCGCACGTCGATGGCCTGGTCGGTCCGCAACGGCGCGGTGATCCCGCTCAACACGACCTACGACAACACCGACTGCACCGTAGGCTGCACCGTCACCGGCGGCACCTACGCCAACTCGCAATTCTTCCTGGAATATCGCCCGTACCGCGATCGTCAGGACTACTGGGTCGTCAATCCGGGTGCCGAGTTCATTCTGAACGACGCCATCAAGGGTGATTTCCAGCTCAACTACACCAAGAGCAAGTTCCGCCGCGAAAGCCCGACCGTGCTGGTCATCACGCCGCCGAGCAGTGGCGTGACGGTGAACTACACCAATGACGGCGGCATTCCGGACATCCAGAGCAACGTCGATCTGAACAATCCCGCTTCGTTCGGCTGGGCCGGCGGCGGTCGCCTGAACCTCAACGGCGAGGAACGCTCCACCGAGACCAAGGGCATCCGTGGCAGCCTGCTGTTCGGCGATGCCGAGCGGTTCAGCGTCCGCGTCGGCGCCGCCTATGACGATACGTCGCGCCGGATCACACCGTTCGACAACACCAATCCGTGGCAGGCCGCAGTCTGCGGCAACAACCCCAGCGTCGTGCTGCCCGGCCCTAACCGTCAGCCGCTTTGCGATGGCGCCAACCAGCCCGGCACCGCCGCCCCCGCGGGCTACCCGACCTATGCCGGTTACGGCACGGGCTTCAGCGCCGGTGGCGCGCCGCTGGTCTATGCCGGTTCGGTCGTGCCGACCGCCGCTCTGGCGGGTTATCTGCTGCCGGGTAGCAACGGCTACATCACGGTGGACTGGGACAAGTTCAAGGCCGCGACCAACTATGACACCCTGCTCGCCGGCGCGACCGAGACCGGCTCGGGCAGCAGCGGCGCCAATGGTGGCCTGATCCGCGAAAAGGTGACCGGCACCTTCATCGAGGCGAACGGCAATTTCGACGTCGGCGACGGCGGCGACACGGTCCGGCTGAACGGCGGCGTCCGCTATGTCCGGACACTGCAGAAAGTCGGCGGTCGCACGACCATTCCCGATCCGCGCAACGTCCGCAACGGCGTGACCTGCCCGGGCGTCAGCCCGACGTTCGCGCTCGACGGCTCCTGCTACCCCACGCTCGTCAACTTCACGCAGACCGACCGGCTCTATTCCAACTACTTGCCCTCGGCGAGCGTCGCCTACAACTTCGGACGCAAGGCCGTCGCCCGCGCCTCGGTCTCGCGCACCATGACCCGGCCCGATCCGAACCAGCTGCTGCCCGGTGCGTCGTTCACCTCGCCCTCGGCCGATGTCGGCACGCTCGGCAACAACGCGCTGAACCCGTATATCTCGGACAATATCGATCTCGGGTTCGAATATTATACCGGAGGCGAAGGCGTGATCGCGTTCGCGGCATTCCGCAAATCGATCACCGGCTTCACGGTCAACGGTCTCACCACCGTGCCGTTCGCCACGCTCGAACCGTTCGGCATCACCTTCGCCTCGCTGACGCAGGCGCAGCAGCAGGCGCTGATCGACCGCGCGGGTCCGGCCGGCGTCGCGCCGGAACAGGTGCCGATCCAGATCCAGCAGCAGGTCAACTCCGACGGCAAGCTGAAGGTGAACGGGCTTGAGTTCCAGGTCACCCAGCCGCTCGATTTCTTGACCCGCTTCATCGGCGTCGAAGGGTTCGGCGTGCAGGGCAACCTGACGATGATCGATCAGAAGGGCGAAGGCACCGGCGCCCCCGCGGTGGCGCTCGGCGTCGCGCCCACCACCTACACGCTGACCGGCTATTACGAAGGCAACGGCCTGTCCGCCCGGCTGACCTATACCTATAACGAGGGTTCGGTGCAGTCCGGTCTCAACCAGAACGGCCTGCCCGCCGCCGCCATCATCGGCCGCGACTATGCGCAGCTCGACTTCTCCGGCAACATCGATCTCGGCAAGATTCTGGGCAACGACCTGTTGCCGACGGTCGTCGTGAACGTGATCAACATCACCAAGGAAGCGCAAAGCTCCTACTTCCAGTTCCCGAACGCGACCTTCAACGAATACAACCCCGGCCGAACGGTCCTGGTCGGTATTCGCGGCCGCTTCTGACCCTCTAAACGGTTCCCCTCCCCTGATGGGCCGGTCGTCCGCGACCGGCCCTTTTTTTGCCCGTCGTCCGCTGGGTCGAAGGGCGTGGCCAGCGCAACCATCGCCAGCGCGCGCATGCCGTGTTTCCGCAGCACGAGCGCATAGGCCAGACTGCCGATGTGCTTCTGAAAGAGTGTCAGGCGGGCGCGTTCAGCGAGTGACTGGCGCCCAGCCGATTGGCCAGCGGCGCAGCCGGCAGGGCGAACAACGCGGCGACGAACGCGAAGCCGATCAGGATCGTGGACGCGCCTTGCCGGTCGCCCGCGAACGGATCGGCACAGTAGCTCAGCAGCCCCAGCACCGCGCCTAGGATCACGAGCGGATGCAGCCGGATCAGACCGCTGATCAGGAGCTGCCGCGTCGACATCCATCCCCGCGATCGGCCTAGCCATAGCCAACGACAGAGCCTACAAAGCGAAGAAGCAATCCACCGCCAGATAGGCATGCGGCAACGGCAGACGCGCGGCGTCGAACCGAACCGTGATGCCCTGGATATGAGATGCGGCAATCAGCAGCGCCGCTGTCCCTCGCAGTCCGCCAGAGCCTCGAAATGAAGCTTGCCGCCGGGGACGGGCGTCGCGGGACCGTCGACGGCCCGCCTCGTCATCGCCCGGCCCGGCGGCCGCGGAACACCCGGTGGTTATCCCGGCCGAACGGACAGGTCAGGCAAGCGCGTGCGGATCGACAGGCGTATAGCGCGGCACGAGCAGGTGGATGACGAGCAACGCCAGCAGATAGGCCACCCCCGCGACCGCGAAGATCGGTCCGTAGCTGCCCACCCCAGCCAGGATCGTGCCCGCGAACTTCGCCATCAACATGCCGCCCAGCGCGCCGGCGAGCCCGCCCAGCCCGATGACCGACCCGCCCATGCCGCGCGGGAAGAGATCACCCGGGATGGCGTACACGTTTGCCGAGAACCCCTGGTGGCACGCACAGGCGAGGCCGATTGCGGCGACCGCCCACCAGAGCCCCGGCGCCTGCGCCGCAAAGATGATCGGCAGCGCGAACAGCGCGCAGACGAACAGTGCGGTCTTGCGCGCGCGGTTCGCGCTGAACCCGCGCGCCAGCAGGTGCGACGAAAACCAGCCGCCGCCGATCGAACCGACGTCCGCCAGCAGGTAGACCGCGACGAGCGGCGGACCAAAATCGAGCATCTTCACGCCATATTGCCGATTGAAGAAGTCGGGCAGCCAGAACAGGAACGTCCACCAGACCGGGTCGATCAGGAACCGGCCGAGCATATAGGCCCACGTCTGGCGCAGCCCGAGCAGCGTGCGCCAGCGCACCGGGCGGGCCGCCGGCACGGGGTCGGCCTCGATCCACGCCAGCTCCTCGGGCGTGACGCGCGGGTGCCGCCGCGGGCTGCGGTAGAAAGCGAGCCACGCGAACAGCCAGATAACGGTCAGCGCGCCCGTCGCGATGAACGCCATCCGCCACCCGAACGTGACCGCGATGATCGGCACCACCAAAGGCGTCAGGATCGCGCCGACATTCGATCCGGCGTTGAAGATCCCGATTGCCAGCGCGCGTTCGCGTTGCGGAAACCACTCGTTCGCCGCCGCCAGCGCCGCCGGAAACGCGCCGGCCTCCCCGATCGCGAGCGGGATCCGCGCGAAGATCATCATGCCGGCACTGGTGAACAGCGCGTGCGCGACATGACCGATCGTCCAGAGCGTCACCGCGACCGCGTAGCCGATCTTCGCCCCAACCCGGTCGACGAACCGCCCGAACAGCACATAGGCGATGCCGTAGGCGGCCTGGAACGCGATCGCGAGATTGGCATAGCCCTGCTCGCTCCAGCCGTAGCGCGACTGGAGCTCGGGCTTCAGCGTCGGCAGGACGAGCCGGTCGATGTAGCTCAGCGCGACCGCAGCGAACAGCAGCGCGCAGACGATCCACCGCACCTTGCCACGCGGTTTCTCGACCATGTCGGCGGGCGGTGCGGCGATGCTCACCAATTGTACATCGTGCCATCTTCCAGCCGGTTCACCGGCAGGAAGGCACGCTTATATTCGTAACCCGCGGCCAGTGCCTCGTCGATGTCGACGCCCAGCCCCGGCGCGTCGCCCGGATGCATCATGCCGTCCGCGAAGCTGTACGCGTGCGGAAACACCGCGTCCGTCTCGGCCGTATGGGGCATATGCTCCTGGATCCCGAAGTTCGGGACCGAAAGCCCGAAATGCAGCGCGGCGGCCATGCAGACCGGCGACAGGTCGGTCGCGCCGTGGCAGCCGGTCCGCACCTGATACAGGTCCGCCAGCGCCGCGATCCGGCGGAGATGCGTGAGGCCGCCGGCATGGACGACGGTGGTGCGGATATAGTCGATCAGCTGGTTCTGGATCAGCTCTCGGCAATCGTGGATCGAATTGAAGATCTCGCCCACCGCCAGCGGCACGGTGGTGTGCTGACGGATCAGACGGAACGCCTCCTGGTTCTCGGCCGGCGTCGCATCCTCCAGCCAGAACGGGCGATAGGGCTCCAGATCCTTGCCCAGCCGCCCCGCCTCGATCGGCGTCAGTCGGTGATGGATGTCGTGCAGCAGGTGGACGTCCCAGCCCAGCGCTTCGCGCGCCGCGGCGAACAGTTCGGGCACCACGCGCAGGTAGCGGCTGGTGTTCCAGACCGCCTCGGTCGGCAGGTCGCCATCGGCGGGCTCATAGGGCTGGTCGCCCTTCGCCACGCCGTAGGTGGACGCCATGCCGGGTACGCCGCACTGGATGCGAATCGCCTTGTAACCCTGCGCCTGATATTTCCGCGCCACCGCGATTGTGTCGTCGATCGTCGTGCCGTTGGCGTGGCAATACACCATCACGCCCTCACGGCTCGCCCCGCCGAGCAACTGGTAGACCGGCATCCCGGCCAGCTTGCCCTTGATGTCCCACAATGCGGTGTCGACCGCCGCGATCGCGGTCATCGTCACCGGTCCGCGCCGCCAGTAAGCCCCTCGGTACAGATACTGCCAGACATCCTCGATCCGGTGCGCATCGCGCCCGATCAGGCACGGCACGACATGATCGGTCAGGTAGCTCGCCACCGACAGCTCGCGCCCGTTGAGCGTGGCATCGCCGACACCCGTCGTCCCGTCGTCGCACTCGATTTTCAGCGTGACGAAATTGCGCCCCGGGCATGTGACGATGACGCGGGCGTTGACGATCCTGGGCATGATCTCTTCAATCTCTATCGAACGGAGCGCTGGCGATGGCCGGGCGAACGCGAGCCGGTTCTGAATCCGGACGGTGGCGAAGCGGCAATGCGGGTTCGGTCGCCATCCTGCCTGCCGAACCCTCCACCCCGGCCGACAGCATCCAAATTGCTGTCTGACACCTGCTGAGTACCACCCTGCCTATCCCGTGCCCTAATTGTCAATGCCGACCCATGGCGCAGCGCCCTTCCCGGCTGCCAACTACGGCCCGACGGTCACGATCACCCGGCGATACCGGGTCAGCGGTGGCGTGCCGCGATCGGTGACGGCCAGCACGAAATGCGCGTCGCAGGTCCGCGTGACCGGAGGCGCCCGAAAGCTGCGCTCATAGAGATTCTCCGTGCTCGACAGCGCAATATCGCCGCAGGTCCCCGCCTCGCGATACTGGAACCAGCGATAGCTGAGGCTGTCGCCATCCTGGTCGCGCGTGCCGAGCGCGCTCAGCTGGACGGTGGCACCCGACCGGACAGCAAGCCGATCCGAATGGGGCAGCACGACCACCGGCGGGTGATTGACGTCGCCCGGCGTCCTGTACGTCCACTGCATCCGCGCCGCGAAATCGTTCTGGAAATCGTCTCGCCAGCGCCACAACGTCTCGCGAAACCCCCGGTAGCTGCGCTCCATCGGCTTGGTCGCCCGGCCATAGGCGTTCACGACCACCGGCGTGACGGTGTCGATGGCGTTCGTCCAGATCGGCCGGGTCTCTGCCGGCACCGGCACGCCGCCGTTGAACCCCGTCGGATCGAGCTCCGCGCGCGCCGGCATGCGCAACGTGTAGCGCCCGCCCCACCCGCCCCAGTCCGGCCGGTCGGGCATGTTCAAACCGTTCGGGATCAGCCCGAGGAACGTCGGCGTATCGCCTTCCATCCCGTACGCGACATCGGGATAGGCCGCGCCCAGCGGACCGCGCCCCTGCTGGATGTTGGCGGCAAGCCAGGGGTTGGAGATCGTGCTGTTGTCGATGCCGTCGACGACGGTATTGATTCCGCTCCATGTCGCCGCGCCGTAGCCACCCGGGCTGACGATATAGAACAGGTCCGGAAATTCGCGACGGATCCACGGCCCGCTGTCGTCCTGGTCCGACACGGTATAGAGGCGCAGCTTGGCGACCAGCCGCTTCAGCTCCGCCGGCGACCGCGTAGCCCGCAGGGTCAGCAGCGCCTGCGCCAGCGTGTTCGGCCCGCCCCAGCCTGCGACCCACAACGGCCGATCGTCGCGCCGATCCAGCGCGGCGATGATCCGCCGCGATCCGGGCGTATCCTTGCCCGGCCCGATCGCGGCCATGCCGTAACCCGGCTGACCCGTATCGATCATCCGCGACAGGGTGTCCGCCGTGGGAAAGCCCGGATCATGCCGCACCAGATTGGGCCGGACCTTCTCATACTCGCCGATCAGCCGGCGGATGGATTCCGGCGCAAGCCGTGCCTTCTGGTGGACCGACGTCGTCGCCACCAGCCCCTCCAGGTCGATTTCGTTCGCGTACAGCAGCAGCCGGATCAACGACTGCGTATCGTCCGGGTCGGCCTCGATATCGGTCAGCACGATCAGGCGCGGATGCGGCGTGGTCGGCTGGGCAACGGTCGGCTGGCCAATTGCCGCACTTGAGATGGCGGTGAGGCTTGCCGTGATCCATGACCGGATCTTCATCGCCTATCCCCTCCGTCCGCTTTTCGTCGACCCCCGTTATCGGCGACCGCGCCGCACCGTCAACAGCGGTCGGACCGATCGATCGGAGGCAGTCTGTCGTCATGTCGCGGCTAATAAACACTCCCCGTCAGCCGCCCCGTCGCCCGCAGCAGCGCCGCCTGCGCGATCAGCACATCGCTTCGGTTCCGCGCGACGGCGAGCTGCGCGGCGCGGAAGCTCTGGTCGGCCACCAGGATATCGATCGTCGATCGCAGGTCGAAGCTATATTCGGCGCGCACGCCCTTGAGCGCGAGGTCGGCCGCCACAAGCCCCTCCGCGTTCGCCGCCAGCCGCGCACGCGCAGCCGCCAGCGTCGCCCAGGCGGCATCCGCCGCGCGCGTCGCTTCCCGCGCGGCGGCGTCGGTCTGAAAGCGTTCGGCGCGGTATGTCGCCGTCGCCTGCCTGACCCGCGATGGGACCAGCCCACCGGTCAGCAGCGGCACGCGCAGCGCCAGCCCGGCCGAGGCCGCAGCCTCATAGCCGCGAATGCGGTCATCGGCGATCCGTCCGCCATAGCCATAGGCGCCGTTCAGCGACACGAACGGCGCGCGTTCGGCGCGCTCGCGGTCGATCCGCGCCGCCGCGGCATCGGCCACGCGGCGCTGCTGGAGCAGAAGCGGATTTGCCGCCTGCGCCTCATCGCGCGCTGCATCCAGCGTCGCGGGCAACGCCGCGGGGGGTGGAACCTCGGCGGAAAGCGCGCCGGCCGCCTGCCCGACGATCGCGCGATACGTCGCGGCCACGGTCGCAAGCGCGCCTTCCGCGTCGGCAAGGTTGGCGACGACGCTCGCGCGTTGGGCCTCCAGCTGCGCGACGTCGGTGCGGGTGGCTTGGCCGAGGCCGAAGCGCGACCGCGCCTCCGCGACCTGCGCATCGAGCCGCTCGATCCCCACCCGCGCCACCTCCACCGCCTGCTGATTGTAGAGCAGGTCCGCATAGGCGCCGACGACGCGCTCGAGGATCGCAGCCTCGATATTCCGTAGCCCCTCCGCTCCCGCCGCCACGTCGCTGTTCGCGGCGCGCACCGCCGACGACGCCCGGCCTCCGGTCCAGATGGGCAGCGTCGCGCCGATGCTCGCCGTGCCCGTGCGACCGGAGTTGAACCGGTCGTAGCCCGCATCGCCCCCGGCATCGACCGTCGGTCGGCCGATGACGCGGGCCTGTTCGGGCGCCTCGCCCAACGCGTCCTGCCGGGCACGCGCGGCGGCGAGTTCCGGGTTGGTCGCATAGGCCGCCGCGACCGCATCGTGCAGCGTCTCTCCGCAGGCTGGCGTCGCGAGCACCAGCGCCGCGGCACCGACGAGCCACCTATTCATGGCGCAGTGCCCAGGCCGGGGCGGCGCGGCTGGCGCGCAGCGACTGGGCCAGCACGGTCAACACCGCGATGACGATCGCGACGGCGCTCGCCGCCAGGAAGTAGAGCGGCGACAGCGCGATCCGGTCCTCGAACCCGGCAAGCCAGGTCCGCATCGCGACGAACGCGAGCGGCCACGCGACGAGGTTGGCGATCAGCACGGGCCGCAGGAACTGCCCGACGAGCAGCTTCACGATGTCGCTGGACGAGGCGCCCAGCGTCTTGCGGATGCCAATCTCCTTGATCCGCCGCGCGGTGTTGAACGACGCCAGCCCCCACAGCCCGACGCAGCCGATCAGCACCGCCAGCCCCGCGCCGATCGCGAACAGCCGCGTCGCGCGGTCGTCGGCCTCGTAGAACGTGTTCAGCCGGGTGTCGGCGGTGTCGCCGTTGAACGGCACCTGCGGCACCATGCGCTGCCACACGCCGCGCACCGCCGCCAGAACGGCACGCGGATCGCCGGCGTAGCGGATGGACGCCACCGGTGCGCTCTCCTCCTCGGGTTGACGATAATGGAGGTAGTAGGTCGCGCTGTTGGGTTCGCGCGGGTTGAAGAAGCGCATGTCGTCGATCACGCCGATGATCGTCCGTGGCCGCTCGCCCCCCACCGTCTTGCCGACCGCATCCTGTGCGGAACGGAAGCCGAGCGTCGAGATCGCACGGCGGTTGATGACGATGTTGCGTGCTGCGCCTTTCGCGACCTGCTTCGCATCGTCCGCCCCGTGCGCGTCGTCAAACAGCCGCCCGGCGAGCAGCCGGCTGCCATAGACAGCGAAGAAGCGCGGACCGACGACGATCCAGCGCAATGATGGGCCGGGGCCGGCCACCCCGGGCAATGGCACGTTGTCACTGCTGTTCTCGCCGCTGCCGCCCACCGCACTGTTGCCGACCGCGATGTCGCTGACGCCGGGAAGCGCGCGGATCGCTGCGACGACGGCGCGCTTCTGTGCAGGATCGATCAGACTGTCGCCCAGCGAGCGGACCACCAGCAATCCCTGCCGGTTGAACCCAAGATCGGTCTGGCGAACGTACCGGGTCTGCGCGACCAGCACGGTGGTGCCGATGGTGAAGGCGATGGCGAGACCGAACTGGAACACCACGAGCGCTTCGCGGATGCGGGTGCCCGCACGGCCACCCCCCGGTGCGCGGGCCGACGCAAGCACCGCGGCCGCGGGAAACCGTGACAGCAATATCGCCGGATACGAGCCGGCGGCGATGCCGACGAGCAGCACCAGCACGACCAGCGCGGGGGCGACCAGCGCGTAGGGGATCGTCATCGACAATCCGCCGGCTGCATTGACGAGCGGCAGGCTGAGTTCCGCTAGCATCAGGCCGATGATGGCCGCGATGGCGACGGTCAGGATGGCCTCGCCCAGAAACTGGCTGATCAGCGCGCGTCGGTCGGCACCCAGCACCTTGCGCATCGCCACCTCGCGCGCGCGCAGCCCGGCGCGGGCGGTGGCGAGGTTCACATAATTGATGATCGCGATCAGCAGGGTCAGCAGCCCGACGATGCCGAGCGTGACGACCGTCATCTTGCGACTGGCGCTCTGCTGGCCCTGGGGTTCGAGATGCATCTGGTCGATCGGCAGAAGCTCCAGCTGCTGCGTTTTCGACGCGTCCTCACCCAGCTCCTTCAGGCCGCGGCGGTCGACGAAGGCCCCGAGCTTCTGTTCGAACTGCCGCGCCGCGGCCCGTGTGTCGAAGCGCAGGAATGTCTGAACCGACGTGCTTCCCCAGTTGAACCAGTTCTCCGACGGCGGCGTCCGCGGCAGGGGGATCAGGATCGAGAATTTGAGGTCGCTGTTCTTGGGCACGTCGCGGAACACGCCGACGACGCGGTAGGTCTCGGCGCTGTCCACCGCGATCGTCAGGGTCTGGCCGATCGGGTCGCTCGACCCGAAATACTTTCGCGCCGCGCTCTCGCTGATGATCGCGTTCGTCGGGGTGCGGAACGCGCCGCGCCCGTTGCCGCGCGCCATCGGCAGGTCGAACACCGCGAAGAAGGACGGATCGACCTGCGCCACGTCTTCGCTCACCGCGATCCCGCCGCGCAAGACGCTGCCAGACCCCTCCCCGCCGCGGAACCGCGTCCCGACCGTGCCGGGAAAATCCTCCCGCATCTGATCGAGCAGCCCGCCCATCGTCCAGGGAAAGGCGCCGTTGAACGGACTTTCCGGCAGGTTCCACACCGTCTGCACGGTGTAGATGCCGTCATGGCGCGGCAGCCACTTCTCGTAACTGGTTTCGAACCGGACATAGAGCGCCAGGACGAGGAACACGGCGATCCCCACCGCCAGCCCGCCGATGTTGAGTGCGGCGTAGAGCTTGTGACGGGTCAGCGAGCGGTAGAGCGTCAGCAGGGCGAAGCGGTTCATGATCGGTCCTCCCGTCAAATGGCGCGGGCGACGGAGGCGACGATGCGTCCGTCGAGCATGTCGATCCGGCGCCGCGCGATGTCCGCGTGGCTGGGCGAGTGGGTGACCATGACGATCGTCGCCCCCTCCTGGTTCAGACCGGTCAGGATGTTCATCACCTGCGCGCCATTTTCGGTGTCGAGGTTGCCGGTCGGCTCGTCCGCCAGGATCAGCTTGGGGTCGCCGACGATCGCGCGGGCGATGGCGGCGCGCTGCTGCTGACCGCCCGACAGCTGGTGCGGATAATGGCGCGCACGGTGGGCGATGCCGACCTTGTCCATCGCCGCGGCGACCCGCGTGCGGCGGTCGCCCGCCTTGTCCTTGCGATACGCCAGGCCAAGCTCGACATTCTCGGCGATCGTCAATTCGTCGATCAGGTTGAAGCTCTGAAACACGAAACCCAGCGTCTGTCCGCGGAAGCGCGCCAGCGCCGCCTCGTCGAGCGCCGCCAGGTCGCGATCGCCGAACAGATACCGGCCCCCCGTCGGGCGGTCGACGGTGCCGAGCGTGTTGAGCAGCGTCGACTTGCCGCAACCGGACGGCCCCATGATCGCGACGAACTCGCCGGCGGCGACGTGCAGGTCGATGTCGTGGAGCGCCGTGGTCTCGACCTCGTCGGAAACGTAGCGACGCTGGATATTCTCTAAGCGGATCATGGCATAGCCCTTCAGCGGAGGTTGAGGATGTCGCCCTTCACGGACGCGGTGTTGGAATTGACGATGCGCTCGCCGGACGTGAGGCCGGACAGAATCTCGACCTGCTCGGGGTTGCGGCGACCGACCTTCACCGCCCGGCGACGCGCATGGCGGCCGTCGGCGTCGAGGACGAAGGCCGACGCGCCGCCGCCCGCCTCCAGCCAGCCGCCGACCGGTGCCACCAGTGCGGGCGCGGTGCTGCCAAGCGTGATGCGGATATCGATCGTCTGGCCGCGGTTGAGGCCACCGCGCGCCGCACCGTCGAACGTCAGCTCGACCCGGAAACGACCGTCCTTGACCGCCGGCAGCACCTTGCTGACCGTCACCCGGGCGCCGTCCGCGGTGGCGCGCTGCCCCACCGCCACGCGACCGAGATAATATTCGTCGACATCCGCCTCCAGCTTCCACGATCCCTCGCTGTCGACCTGCCCCGCCGGATCGCCGGGCTTCAGCGTCTGCCCCGGCTGGATCGTGAAGTTCGTCAACCGCCCGCCGGTCGGGGCGCGCACGGTCAGCGCGTCGAGCCCGGCGCGCACCGCGGCAAGGTTCCCCGACAGCCGCCCGCGCGTATCGGCCAGCCGCGCGGCCTGCGTCGCGGTGATCCGTGCTTCCGCCGCACCGCCCGACTGCAGCTGCGCCAGACGCTTCTGCTGATACGCGGTCTCTTCCGCAAAACTCTTCACGCCCGCGTCCGAAACGAAGCCTTGATCGTGAAGCTGCTCGCGGATGCCGAGTTCGCGGCGGGCCTTGATCAGGTCGTAATTCGCCTGCGCGATCTGGCCGGCGCGGTCCAGCCGGTTGCGCTCGATCCCCAGATCCTGTCCCGACACGTCGCCCAGCTGCCCGGCGATCTGCGCCTCGCGCGTCAGCACGTCGAGCTTCAGCGTGGGGTTGGCAAGCGTGGCGAGCGGCTGGCCCGCGACGACCATCGCGCCGTCCTGGACCAGCAGCGTCTCGACCTGCCCCCCCGACAGCACGCCGACCAGCGTGGTCACGCGCGGTGCAACGGTGGCCCGCACGGGCAGGTAATCGGCAAACGGCGCGCGGGCGACCGCACCGATCTCGATATCGGCCAATGCGATGTCGGTCGATCCGCTCGACGGCAGGAAACGCCACAGCGCAAGGCCCGCGATCGCCACCACGACGGCGATCAGCACCACCCGGCGCCGCCACCAGGGCGTCACCTTTTTCGCCACCCGGCGGTCCATGCCGGCGCCGGCAGGGGTGGTTGCGTGTACGGGCTGTTCGGTCATCATGTGGACAGTGTCGCGCAGGACTGCCGAAATGCCGAAAAGGCCCAATTTCAATGACTAAGCCGAACACCACAGCATCCGCACTGTCCGGCCCCGGACAGGCTGTCCGGGATCGGACAGGAAATGACACGTCAAGCCGGGCGACGATTCTACTTGTCGACGACAATCCGGAGGTCGCCCGCGCGATCGCGCTGGCGTTCGACTGCGCGGGTCATGCGATCGATGTCGCGACTGGGCCGGAGGACGCCTTCTCGATGCTGGCGCAGCGGCGCTACAATGCGATCCTGCTCGATCTCAATTTCACGCAGGGCCAGACCAGCGGTGCGGAGGGTTTCGCCTGCCTCGCACGGATCGTCGCGGATGATCCCGCCGCGGCGGTGGTCGTCATCACTGCGCACAGCGGCATCCGCATCGCGGTCGCCGCGATGCAGGCGGGGGCGCTCGACTTCGTGATGAAGCCGTGGCGCAACGCCGACCTCATCGCCCGCGTCGGGGCGGCCATCGCCAAGCGCGCGCGTCCTGTCACCGATCCGGCCGCCTTCGTCCCCGCCCCGCACCGTCTGCTTGGCGACAGTCCGCCCATTGTGGCCGCGCGCGATCTGATCCGCCGGATCGCGCCGACCGCGGCGAACGTGCTGGTGGAGGGCCCGCCGGGCAGCGGGCGGAGCCTCGTCGCCACGCTGATCCACGACGGCTCGTCCCATGCCGACGGACCGGCAACGATCGTCGATCTCGGCGACCCGGCCGGCTGGTCGCGGATCGACGGCGCGACCGCCACGCTGATCTTGCGCGATCCCGACCTGCTCGAAACCGGCGCGCAGCTGCGCCTGCTCGATCGGTTGCCGGACGCGGTGCGGACGATCGGCATCGTCGGGGACGCGGCACGGCTGTCTCCCCGTCTGCGCGTCCGGCTCGGCACGATCGTCCTGCCGCTGCCGCCCCTCGCCGCGCGTGGTGAGGACGCGCTGCTGCTCGCCCGCCATTTTACCCGCGTCGCGGCCGAACGCCACGGGAAGCCGGTCCCGCCCTTCACCGCGTCGGCCGAAGGGCTGATCCTGTCGACCCGCTGGACCGACGAAGTCCGCGGTCTCGCCCAGGCGGTCGAGCGCGCGGTGTTGCTCGACGATGATGGCGTCATCGATGCGGGTGCGCTGGCGCCCGCACTGGTCCGCACGATCGGCACCGCCTCCCCCGATCCGGCCGCGCCGCTCGACGTGTCGCTCTCCGCATCGGAACGCGTGATGATCGAGGCGGCACTGCGCCAGCATCATCACAATGTCAGCCACGCCGCCGCCGCCCTCGGGCTCAGCCGGCAGGCCCTGTATCGTCGCATGACCCGCCATGGTCTCTAACCGGGCGCTCGATCCGCGTGGCTTGGGCGCGATCGCTGCCGCCGCGGGACTGATCGCGGCGGGCGCGGTGATCGTCTGGGCGCTGCGCCACGGCTTCTACGGCACGACGCTGTTCGCCAGCCTGTCGGCAGTCTGGCTGACGACGCTGCTGTGGTGGAACGCCAGCGAACCACGCAATGCCGCGATCGTCGCGCCCGCCGCCGGAGACGAGGACCGCGAGGAAGAAGGGGTCATGCTGCGGATGCTGCTCGACCAGGCGCCTGGCGCGTTGCTGGCGGTCGAGGGAACCCGCGTCCGCGCACTCAATCGCGCCGCGCGATCGCTGTTCGCCACGGACGATCTGGTTCTTCCCGCACCGGCCGCGCTCCTGTCGGACGACGTGGCCCGCCTCCGCCATGATGGTCGAAGCTGGCGGATCGATCGCGTCGCGGTCCAGGGCAGCGCAGCGCCGCGTACGCTGGTCGCGCTGATCGACGTCGAGGCCGCGGAACATGCCGCCGAGGCGCGCGCCACGCGTGACCTGTTGCGGGTGCTGGGCCATGAAGTGATGAACGCGATGGCGCCGATCGCCTCGCTGGCCGAAACCGCGCTCGCGGTCATGGCGGTGCCCGAGCGGCGCGACCGGCTGCTTCCCGAAATCCTCGGGACGCTCGCGCGCCGCGCCGATGGCCTGCGCCGCTTCAGCGAAGCCTATCGCCAGGTCGCCCGCCTGCCCGAACCGACACTCGCCCCCGTTCCCGTCGCGGACCTGTTCGCGGACCTCGCCCGGCTGTTCGACGCCCAGTGGCAGGGTGGCGCAAGGCTGGACATCGCCGATCCGGGCGATCTGATCGCACCGCTCGATCGCGGCCAGATCGTGCAGGCGATGCTCGCGTTGCTCAACAACGGCGTCGAAGCGGCGCTTGCGAGCGATCCACCGCCCCTTGTCCGGCTGTCCGCGACGGCATCGACCGATCGCCTGACCTTTCACGTCGCCGACGATGGTCCCGGCGTCGACGCCGTCCACCGCGCATCGATCTTCCTGCCCTTCTTCACCACCAAGGCCGACGGCAACGGCATCGGGCTGGCCGCCGCGCGCCAGGTCGCCCAGGGCCATGGCGGGGACGTCATTCTGCGCGCCGGTCGCCCGACGACATTCGACCTTTCCGTGCCGCTCTGACTGACCGTTCGAGCAGCGCATCGGCCGCTCCTTCATTCGGAGCCGACAGGATCCTCGTCGAGCGTCGCGACGCCCATCATCGGATGCATGACGAAGGTCCAGCCATCGCCGCCAACGATCATCAGGCGTAGCGATTGCCGGTCTGCCATACCGAGCAGCGACGCGGCGCCCGACGCAGCCGGCAGGGTGACAGTCGTGCCATCCTGACGAATGCCGGTGGCCCAGCCGCGCCGTCCATCGCGGATCTCGCTGGCAAGACGCTCCAGCGCGGTCTCGAGTGCGATGCGCGCGCGCGGACCGGTGACCCAGGCGTGGCCACTCGGCCTTGGCTCGGGCGGTGCCACGACGTCTTGCACGGGGGGCTGCCTGACCGGCCGGCGTGCCTTTTCCTTCGGCTGATCGAGGGGCCGCACACCCTCCATATTCATCATGCGCGCAAATTCATCCATCGTCGTCTCTCAGGTGGCCGCGCCCGCAGCGCGTTCGTCAAGTTCGCACCCGTCCGACGTGCTTCTGCGCATGTCTGGCCAACGGCCGAAACACCTTTCTGGGGTCGACGACGATAGACATGAAAAGCCGCGTGCTGTCCATTCGACGCGATGCCGGATCCCCCGGCGATATCAGGCGACCAGCGCGAAAACGATGCTGGGCCCTTTGCCCAAGCGGTCTTCCGGTATCAGTTCGGCACCGCCAGCGGGGATCGACACAGGATCCTGGATGCATTCAAGAAACTCGGGTCATCATAATCCCGACCCCAGCCGTTAAAGCGATCGATCGGAAACAGGCCGCAAACACGCATAAGTCTCGGTCAGGAAGCGCGGCTGCGCGCACCGCTCGGCCAGTCTGCCGCGCCAAACGCCACAGCCGCTGGAGACGCGCCAAGGATACAACCAACTCCAATCCCCCATTCTGCTATTGATAGTCAGTCGCAAACGAACTAGCCGCAGTCGCGACACAGTCTAGCGAAGGGTTCCCATGCTCTCTTTCATGCTCGCCGCCGCCGCGGCCGGCAGCGTCGCGTCGGCCACCTCGGAACAACGGGCCTCGCCTCGCGAACGCCCGCTCGACGAGGAGATCGTGGTGACGGGCGCGGCATCCGGCTACGATGTCGATACCGTCCAGGTGGGCAGCTTCCGCAATCGCGGCGTGCTCGATACCCCCGCGACGGTCAACGTCGTCAACCGCTCCCTCCTGAACGACCAGGGCGCGCTTGGCCTCGACGATGCGCTGCGCAACACGCCGGGCGTGACCCAGCAGACGACCAGCCCGTTCAACAGCAACACCTTCCTGGCGCGCGGGATCGCGATCGATGCCCAGACCAATTATCGCCTGAACGGCGGCCTGCCGATCGTCAACTTCGCGCCGATGCCACTGGAAGACAAGGAACGGGTGGAACTGTTGAAGGGAGCGTCCGCGCTCTACTACGGCATCGCTACCCCGTCCGGCGTCGTTAATCTCGTCACCAAGCGGGCCGGCCCCCGGAACGTGACGGCCGCCTACGGCATCGGCGACAGCGAGGGTGGCTTCGGCGGCGGCGTCGATATCGGCCGGCGCTTCGGCAACGAACGCCAGTTCGGCGTGCGTCTGAACGCTTTTTCCGCGCGGACGCGATCGACCACCGACGGCGTCGGCGGCGACCGGCAGGTCCTGAGCGGTGCATTCGACTGGACCGCGGGCGATCATCTGACGGTCCAGGCCGATGTCGAATATTATCGTCGCAAGGGTGAAGAGCCGGGTGGCATCACGCTGCCCGCGGCGGTGCGCGGCGTCATCACCCTGCCGGCCGTCCCCTCGCCGCGCCAACGCTACGCGCCCGACGGCGCACCCTTCACGACGCAGGGGCTGAACGCCGTCGCCCGCGTCGACTACCGGTTCGCACCGGGCTGGTCGGCCCGGGTCGAAGGCGGCATCGCGAACGCGTACCGCGACCGGCTTATCGCCACGCTCGGCACCATCGACCTCGCCACCGGCGCGGGACGCCTCACGCTTACCGGAACGCCGGATCAGTTCTGGCAGAACCGCTACGTCAGGGCCGAGTTGGCGGGGGGCTTCATGACGGGGCCGGTCGACCACGATCTCCTGATCGGTGTGGCCACGACGCGGCAATATCGGCGCGATCAGCGGCAAGTGCGCTATTCGCCCCTCGCGCAGAACCTGTACGATCCGGTCGCGATCGACCTGGCGAGCCTCGTGCCCGCCACCCGCACCGTCAATGCGGGCAATACAGTCACCGATACGGGCGCCTATGTCATGGACGTCATGTCGCTCGGCAAAGACATCGACATCGTCGCCGGCGTGCGCGGCGTCAGCTACCGGACGCAGGCAGGCGACGCCGACTATACGGTTCACGCCGCCACGCCCACCGCCGCGCTGATCCTGCATCCGACCGCTACGACCAGCCTCTATGCCTCATACATCGAGGGCCTCGAAAGCGCCGGCGTCGCACCGGACGGGACGGCCAATGTCGGCGAAACGCTGGGCCCCGCCCGCAGTCGCCAGTGGGAAATCGGCGCGCGGGCGAAGCTCCTCGGTGTCACCGCCTCGCTGTCATGGTTCGATATCGATCGCGCACTTGCCTACACCGATGCAGCCAACGTCTATGTCGCCAACGGACGCGCCAATCACCGCGGTATCGAGGGATCGATCCTTGGCGCGATCGGGCACGGTTTCGACGTCGCGCTGACCGGGCAGTATCTCGACGCGGTGCAGAAGCGGACCGGTTCCGCCGCGCTCGACGGCCGGCGCGTGCTCAACGCGCCCCGCTGGTCGGGCTCGGCATTCGTCCAGTATCGCCCATCCGGTTGGGATCGTTTCGCGGTCAATGCCGGCACCTACTACACTGGCGCCCGCTTCGCCGACACGGCCAATCTGGCGCGCCTGCCCGGTTTCGTCACCTACAGCGCCGGCGCGAGCTACCGCCTCCCCCTCGATGACGGCCGGACGCTGACCCTGCGCGTGAACGGAGACAATCTGACCGACCGGCGATACTGGGCGACGGGCGGCACGACCCTCTATGTGGGCGCCGCCCGCACGGTCCGGATGTCGGCGTCGTTAGAACTCTAGAACGCCCCGGTCGTGTCGCGACCATCTGCCCTCGGCGTGTACCTTTTCCCATGATCCGCAAGATCGCCGGGGCATGGGACGTACTGGAGAAAGTGCTGGTTCAGGACTATGCTCTGGCCAAGGCATGATCCCGGCAATCGCGCGCACTCCGGCCCCTGTCGAATGTGCGTGCGCAACAACCGCTGCCTGTGGGCCTACTCGACGCAGTGAAGGCGATGCCCGCGCGAGGAAAACCCCAATAAGCGGTTCATTGCGTCGCTAACGAGTGGCACTTACTCGATCGGGTGCGTTCGGCCGGTAAATGAATACGATCCGCCCGGCATCAGCGACGATTACATTTTGTTGTGGTCCAGATGCCAAGACCCGCCGACTTACTCGCGACGACGCGGCGCCTTCCGCGTGAAAACATAGGGGATGATGCCCTCGTAAAGTGTGATGCGGGTCGGGCCGGGTAGTCTGTCGAGGCGCAGCTTCCGCACTGAACGCGACCCATCCACGGCGAACCCATGATCAGGCATAGTCCCCACATCGATGCGTGGCAGAATATAGGGTCCGTTCGCATCGGCAGCGACCGTGTAGCGAACGCTTGTCTCCCCGTTCAATATCATCTTGCCATCGGAAAGCTCGAAGGTGCCGCAACAGTCATTCGAGAATGTGCCGTTTTCGCCGGCTTTCACAGCGGGCCCGTGCGGGACGATGAGGAAGCCGAGGTACACTGCAGTCCCGGCCGCAACGACGCCCGGAATGATCTTGCGCCACATCTTCGCTCCCCCCTTCAGGATCCTTAGAGGCGCATAACGACATATGTAGATTTAACAGTCAAGGTGATCGCCGGGGTGGGCGGTTGGTCGCTTGCTGCACTGGAAACGGGGCTCGCGGTTACCGGGCAAGCTGTTCGGGCGAGGCATTTGAAACGATACGCGCATGCCACCGGGCAATTCCGAGAACGCCCGCAAGCTCGACGATCAGCCTCGTCATTTGCGCACCCAGGGGCGACAGATCGAGCATCAGCACGGCCGTGAACAGCCACAACGTCATCATCGCCGCCCCGATGATGGCACCGAACTTCACCACGCGTGGCCAGTCCCTTTCAACAAGGACCCAGGCGAGACCGAGGTGCGCCACAGCAGGCAACAGCCACATGACAAGCAAGACCGGCATGGCGCTGTTCTGGGACCACGTCAGATAGGGATTTTGCCCGATGCCAGCATCCAACATGTCGCGGGACGGCCCGTGTTCCAGGGAGATCAAGACCCGCACCGCCTGGTGGAACTGTAGAGCCGCCATTGGGATCAGAAGCCCGACCGAGAGCGCGTAATTCACGAGCGTCAGACGCCCGTCGTCCTGCTTCGCCATTTCGCGCCAGGCAGCAAACAGGCAACCGATCGCGAAGACGAACGGCTTTCCATCTTCGACCGCCGCGTCGAACTCCGCCTGCATGGCCATGCCCCATTCCCGGCGATCGGGGCCAAGACATCTGTTGGCCAGGGACATCACCGCACGGGACAGGACAGCCGTCACGCGATCGCTACCGTGACGGACGAGAGAGGCTGGGCTGACGTTGCCGTGTTCGCGAGGGCGATACCCGACGCGGTAAGGCGATAGGCGTGGCGTGGCGGGCGACCGGGTCGTTCCGGCTCCCGCCATTCGGCCTCGACAAGGCCTTGGTCTGTCATGCGCATGAGGAGCGGGTACAGCGTACCCGACTGCAGCCCGGTTTCCTTCATCAGGTCGTAGCCATGGCGCCATGTCTGGGTCCGCGCAGAGAGCGCGGTCAGAAGGACCAACATTTGCTTCGACGGTCGGCGATTACGGCGCATCCCCACTCACTCGACGCAAATCGGCCTATCCGTCAACCTACAGCCTCCCAGTCGACGAACTACCGTGCGCCGGAGACGGACCAGTTCATCTTGACCCAGGCTGCTACCGACCGAAGCCGTTACACCGACCGGCTGTTGTCGATCATGCTGATCGGCGTTGGCGTGATCCAATCGGCCCCCCGCAATGGCGTCCACGTCGCGATCGTCAGGACGCCGCCGGCATAGGCGTTCGGTGACGAGATCGGGCCGATTACTCGATGCGAGGCCGGTATTCATCGGTTCTGAACAGACTGGCGTACGTAATCCCTCCGGCTTACGCTACTATGAGGCGATGGGCTTCCGGACCTACCGGGAACCAGAGGGGATCGTCCAAAAGCTATACACCGTCGGGTAGCGCGCTGGTCCACCGCTTTCCCGCTACGTCATCCCAATTGGGAAGGTCACTCATGCAAGTTGCAGCGGCCCGCCCGAACGATATGATCCACTGCATCGAGGGGGAATGATGCCGGGGATCAGACGCGTGGCGCTTGGCCACTATGGCCTTGCGGCTCTCTCAGGGGGGCTGCTCGCGATGAGCTACGCCATGCACCCCTTCTGGTGGGCGGCATGGTTGGCACCCGCCCCTGTGATCGTCGCGACCCTGCGTGCGCCCGTCGCGTCGCGACGCCGGCTCTCCTTGCTGACCGGCGTGATCGGGGGGATCAGCAGCTTCTCCTACCACCTGACAGTTGGCGGCTGGCTCGCTGCGCTCCTGATCCTGGCGCTTGTAACCGTAGCTTGGTCAAGCGCGATCCGCCTCGCGGTCACCTTTGCGGAAAGAAGGTCGTTCCTTCCAGCCGTGCTCGCTGTTCCGGTCACCTGGGCGGCGATCGACACGCTCCTGATCCACTTTTCGCCGCACGGCAGCGCCGGGAGTATCGCGTATAGTCAGATGAACGCGCTGCCCGTCATTCAGGTCGCAAGCCTCGGTGGCGTTCCAGCCGTCACCTTTGTCGTCCTGCTTGCCGGCAGCCTGCTCGGCGTGCTTCTTGCCCGCACGCCGGACGTGGACCGGCGTGGTTTGCGAGCGACGTCCGTCCTTGCCGCCGCAGCGGTCGGCGCCTGCCTGCTCTTCGGGGTCATGCGTCTGCACCACGCGACGACGGCACCGGGAGCGAAGCTTGCCCTGATCGCGACGGACGGAATCCGGACCCAGCCTCGTCGGTGGGATGCGTTCTGGAAATCTTACGGCCGAGAGATCACACGAGTGATCGGGCCGGACACGATCGTGCTTCTGCCCGAGGCCGTCGTGCGGCTCCCGGCCGCCGCTGCCGAACAAGCCGGCCGTTCACTGGCGGCCCATGCGATGCAGCATCGGTCCACGATCGTGGTCGGCATTATCGTCGATGAGGCAGGGCGGCTTACCAACCGTGCGCTGATCGCCCAACCGGACGGGAGCTACCGTTGGTACCTCAAGCAATATCTGGTTCCCGGTGTCGAAGCGGGAATAACCCCGGGCACCAGCCCTGTCGTACTGCGCGACCCCACCACCGGGATCGGCGTCGCAATCTGCAAGGATATGCATTTCCCAACATTGGGCCGCGACTATGCTCGCAAGGATGCCCGGCTCATGCTCGTGCCGGCAAACGACTTCGACGTGGACGACTGGCTGACGGCCCGCATGACGGTCCTTCGTGGTGTCGAGAGCGGATCGTCCATCGCTCGTGCAGCGCGTCACGGCATCAGCTTCGTAAGTGACCGCTACGGCCGTGTAATCGCCGAGCGTCGAAGCGACTCCACCATGGGCACCTTGCTTGCGCGGGCACCTGCGGACCCCGGTGACGCGACATATTACGCGTTGTTCGGTGACGTGTTCGGCTGGGTGTGTGCCCTTGTATGGGCCATTCTGCTGGCTTTCCGCACGGGCAGGTTCTCGAAACAAGTCGCCCGCAATGGGTTTCGGGAACTCGACCGCATTTCCAATTCCTGATCGTCGACCGGGAACCATCGGGCGAGCGGTCGAACCAGGCGACCAGCCCCAGATGTTCTCGGCGGGTGATCGGGAACGCCTGACGACAAGTCGCCCGGCCAAAACAAAATTTCACGCGCGTTACGATTTATGCGTTTTTCTGTTGCGCTGCACTCGGTTTCCGGATCATCTTCCGGCAGACCAGTTGCACATCTACAAACAAGAAACGAAATCATTCGAGGCTGATGGGCGACAGGCAGCCTGCTGCCTTCTCCATCAGCGATGTGCAAATCGGAGAGTATGATCCTGAAGGGCCGGTGGCAGCAATGTCCCGTCGTGTCGCGCATGTCGTGGACATATGCGCGATCGGTGCTCGTTCGGGGGGATCGACATGGTTACACGCAGGGCGTTACTTGGTCGTATCGGGATGTTGGGAGGATATGGCGCCACATTCTGCGCCATGCAGGCTCTTGGACTGACGGGCATCGCCCGCGCGCAGGGGGTGACGGGCGCCACGCCGACCGCAGGGCGCGGCAAGCATGTTGTGGTGCTCGGCGCCGGGATCGCGGGATTGACCGCTGCATATGAGCTCGAACAGGCCGGTTTCCTGGTCACCCTGCTGGAGGCGCGCGACAGGGTGGGAGGTCGCGCCTGGACGGTTCGCGATGGCGACAAGATCGAGATGAACGGCGAGGCGACGCAGACCGCGCGCTTTTCCGATGGCATCTATTTCAACGCCGGCCCGGCCCGCATCCCGAGCTTTCACCAGGGCCTGATCGGCTATGCCAAGAAATTCGGCGTCCCGCTGGAGGTCGAGATCAATTCCAGCCGGTCCGCCTATGTGATGGGTGACGACGGCCGCCGGATCCGGATGCGCACCGCCGTCAACGACATGCGCGGGCATATTGCGGAGCTGCTGGCCAAGGCGATCAATCAGGGCGCGCTGGACCAGTCGATCACCGTTGCGGACCGCGAAAGGCTCATGCCGTTCCTCAAATCCTACGGCGATCTTGGTCAGGATATGACGTTCAAGGGCACGGAACGGTCCGGCTTCGGCACCGCGCCCGGGGCCGGGGTGACGTTCGCTGCACCCGGCAGCGCGATGCCGATCGACCAGTTGCTGGCCAACCAGCAACTGCCGATGACCCTGTTCGAAGACAATCTGTACATGCAGGCGACGATGTTCGAACCGGTCGGCGGCATGGACCAGATCCACGCCGGCTTCGATCGCAACCTGCGGCACCCGGCGATCCGCGGCGCGGTCGTGACGCGGATCCGTCATACCGCCCGCGGCGTGTCGGTGATCTACCGCGATACGGCGAGCGGCGTGGAGGAAACGGTCGCGGCGGACTACATGATCTGCACGATCCCCTTCCCCGTCCTCGCGAAGATCGACACCGATTTCAGCCCGCGCGTGAAGAAAGCCATTGCGGGTGTCGTGTACGACCATTCGAACAAGGTCGCGTTCGAAGCCCCGCGATTTTGGGAACGCGACCAGATCTATGGCGGCATATCGTTCGTCGGCGGGCCGACGTCGCTGGTCTGGTATCCCTCGGCCGGCCTGCATTCCGAACGCGGGATGCTGCTCGGCTGCTACGCATCGGGGGCGAAGGCGGCCGAGTTCGAGCGCCGCCCGATCGCGGAACAGATCGCCTTTTCGCGCGACGTGATCGAACGTCTGCATCCCGGCCATGGCAAGGACCTGACAAACGGGATCGCGGTCAACTGGCACAAGGTACCGTTCAGCCTCGGTCCCTGGCCCGATTGGAAGGCCGGCAGCGCGAACGGCCATCAGGAAGGCCATATCGACACCGAAGCGTTCCGCGCGTTCCAGCTTGCCGACGGCCGGGTCTACTTCGCAGGTGCGGCGCTCAGCCAGACACCCGGTTGGCAGGAAGGCGGCATCCAGTCAGCGCAGATCCAGGTCTCGGCGCTGCTCCGCCGTGTCGCGGCGCAGGCGTTGACGGAGCCGCGAGCCCGCACCGATCGTGCCGCCTGACCGGCACACAGGACGTCGTCGACCGCGTCGAACCACCATGCGTGAACCAAGACGCTACAGCACAAATATTTAGCAATCGCTGATCAATTTTGCTTGCAGCCTAGTACTTTATCAAACAGTCTTGATCCAGTGATTTACCAAATCGAATCACCCTTAAACATTATTCAAACTGGGGCATAAGGTTCATGCGACAATGATCGCTGGGCCATGGGAGGTGATGTTCTGGACGGCTTCCGTAAAGGGGGCAATCCATGACACACTTTACTTGCATATCGCGTATCGCGCTGGCGTCTGCGCTGGCGGTCGTCGGTCAGTCCGCAGCCTCCGCACAGGAGCTCGCGATGCTGGAAGTCCCGGCGGCGGACATGCAGCCGACCGAGGACGACGGCATCATCGTGACCGGCACCCGCGTGGCAGGCATGACCGCCGCGGAAAGTGCGGCACCCATCAAGGTCCTCGGTGCGGAGATGCTGGAGCATGTCGGCCAGCCCAACCTGAACCAAGTTCTGACGCAACTCGTACCGTCCTTCACCGCGCAGGCGTTCGGTGGCGATACCGCGAACCTGACGCTCTCCGCGCGACTTCGCGGGCTCAGCCCCAATCACACGCTGGTGCTCATCAACGGCAAGCGTCGGCACGGCACCTCGAACCTCGCGGTTCTGGGCGGCCCCTATCAGGGGGCGGCGACCGCGGACCTCGACCTGATCTCCCCCAGCTCGATCAAGCGGATCGAGGTGCTGGAGGACGGTGCCGCCGCGCAATATGGATCGGATGCGATCGCGGGCGTCATCAACATCATCCTGAAGGACGACGCCGAAGGTGCCAGCGGCTATGCCACCGCCGGCGAACACTACAACACGGGCGGGCGCACCTATGCCGGCACGGTTAACCTCGGCACGAAGCTGGGCGAGGATGGCTTCCTGAACGTGACCGTGTTCCACCGCTTCCATGATTTTACGCAGGTCGGCGGGCTGGACCGCAACGTGACCGATACCGACGGAAATCTGCGCACGACGCTCACCGCCGCACAGCGCGCGCTTTATGCGAACATTCCCGGCTTTCCGTACGTCAACCGGATCAACGGCGATGCCCGGTCGCACCTGACCAATGCCCAGTACAACATGCAATATGATCTGGGGCCGGCGCAGTTCTACAGCTTCGGCACCTACAGCCGCCGCATCGCCAGCGCGTACGAGAATCTGCGGCGGCCGGACCGGATCATCCGTTCGGCGGTGCTGGGCACCGCCGGCGTGCTCGGCGCACCCGGCACGACCATCTTCGATCCGGACGGCGACAACCCGCCCAACGGGTTCAGCCCGCGTGAGAAAATCCGCGAAAACGACTATGCCGTGACCGCCGGTCTGCGCACCGAACTTGCCGGGTTCCGGACCGACCTCAGCGCGACCTACGGGGAAGACAAGAATCAGATCTACACGATCGATACCGCAAACGCGTCGCTCTACATCGATACCGGCGTCACCCCGACGCAGTTCTACGACGGCTTCTTCCGGGCAAGCGAACTGACCTACAATGCCGATTTCAGCCGCGGGTTCGACGTCGGCATGGCGGCTCCGCTGAACATCGCATTCGGTTACGAACATCGCCGCAACCGCTACCAGATCGGGGCCGGCGACCCGACCTCCTACTACAAGGAAGGCGCGCAATCCTTCCCCGGCTTCCGCCCGAGCGACGCCGCGACGAACAGCCGCAACAACGAAGCCGTGTACCTCGACGTCGCCGCATCGCCGGTCGAGGGGCTGAAACTCGATGCCGCCGCGCGTTACGAGCATTATTCCGATTTCGGCGGGACGACGAACTACAAGGGCACCGCCCGCTACGATTTCTCAGACATGTTTGCGCTGCGCGGCACGGTGGCCACCGGATTCCGGGCACCCACCCTTGCCGAAAGCTATTACTCGGCGACGAACGTCTCGCCGACCGCGGCGATCGTCCAGCTTCCAGCCAATTCGGCCGCCGCCAAGATCCTCGGCTTCGACAATCTGCAACCGGAGAAATCGACGAACTTCAGCGTCGGTACCGTGATCCGTCCGATGAGCCGCCTGACCGTGACGATCGACGCCTATCAGGTCCGGATCCGCGATCGCATCCTGGGCACGGGCACGTTGTACAGCGCGGGCGGATCGCGCAACTTCCCGCTGGTGCGCGATGCGGTGGTCGCCAACGGCAACGTCCTGGACCCCACCGTGACGCAGACCGGGATCAGCGTCTTCGCCAATGGCGCCACGACGCGCACCCGTGGCGTCGATATCGTCGCCAGCTATATGACGGATCTGGGCGATGCGGGCCGGATCAACTGGACGCTCGCCGGGAACTACAACAAGACCAAGGCGATCCGGATCGACAGCGGCCCGGTCCTCACCGATACGACCGGGACCAGTGCTGCGGTGCCGCTGTTCAACGCATCGACGATCGCCAATTTGGAAAGCGCCTCGCCGTTGGTCAAGGTCGTCGGATCGGCCTTCTACACCGTCGGGCCGTTCTCCGCGACGTTGCGTGAAACGGTGTACGGCAAGAGTTCGTCGCTCGCGAGCCCCGATGGCGGCACCTTCTACAAGCAGACCATCGGGACGGCCGCGATCACCGACATCGAGCTGAACTACAAGATCACCAAGGCTATCGAGCTGTCCGCCGGCGCGAACAACCTCTTCGACAAGCGGCCCGGTACGGTCGCGCTGGTCCCCGGCACCACCAATTTCACGCTGGTCAACGGCGGCAACGTGCTTGACGCGCCGCTGACGTTCAGCCCCTATGGCATCAACGGAGGCTATTATTATGCACGCATCAACTTCGCATTCTGAATTCCCGCATCAGTCCGCGAACGCCCCGTCGCGTGGTCGATCTGCCCGGATCGGCCGCCGGTCGGTGACCGGGGCGGTTATCGCCATGGGCATCGGGCTGGCGACCTGGTCGGGCGGTGCATCCGCGGCACCGGCGATCGTCCGCCATACGGCGACCCCGCCCGGCCTCATCCTGCAGGGCGTGACCGTCCCCGCCGGCGCGAAGATGCTGTATCTTTCCGGACAACTCGCAGCACCGATCGGCGCCCCGCCGCCGGCCGGCACGCCGGCGACGATCGCGCAATATGGCGATACGCGGACCCAGACGATCAGCGTGTTCGAAAAGATCAAAGCGCTGCTCGCGGCCCAGGGCTTTCGCATGGCGGACGTCATCAAACTGACCGTCTTCGTCGCCGGTGATCCCAAGCTGGGCGGCAAAATGGATTTCGCCGGAATGAACGATGCCTTCAAACTCTATTTCGGGACGCCGGAAAACCCGACCACCGTTGCCCGCTCCACGGTCCAGGTCGCCGCATTGGCAGCACCCCAATATCTGGTCGAGATCGAGGCGACTGCGGCCAAGTAAAAGGCATATGCGGCATCTGCGAGGTCAAAGCCTTTTCCGATCGTGAAGCCTCATAACCGGTCACCCGCGGCAGCTTGATGTTCCCGAAGGCGGATGCTCGTTCATTGCGGTTGGCGACACGGGCGATGGTCGGTCCATTGCCCGCTACGACGCACGTCTGTTAGGTTCGGCATATGGCAACGCAGCGACGCACGGTCGATTACCTGCTCGAACAGACGACCGGCGCCGGCGCGGTGTCGACGAAGCCGATGTTCGGGGAGTACGGCGTCTACGTCGGTGGCAAGATGATCGGGTCGATCTGCGACGATCAGCTTTATGTGAAATCGACGGCATCCGGTCGGCTCCATGCCGAGCCGGTATCGGAGGCGTCTCCATATCCAGCGGCCAAGCTGCACCTGCTGATCAAGGCCGATCGCTGGGACGATGCCGAATGGCTGAGTGACCTGCTGCGCTTCACTGCGGCAGACCTGCCGATGCCCAAACCCCGGAAACTGAAACCAGGCGCGTAGGCGCCCGATCGATGGAGTTATCCTCCGCGGTCCGGCAGCACACGGCCGGACCGCGGAGGACCAATCCCGTCCCTGTGGATCCACGGCCGGAGGTGTCAGCGACCTGGCAGACTTGGAATTGTCGAGCGACCATATCGCCGCCTTCACACCCGCAGGCGCGACGACGGATCAAAACTTTCGCAACGCCGATGATCGCATCGCTTTGCCGAAGACGCCGTGTGTGCCAGTCTCCTCCTGGCGGAGGCGACACCATCGCATGTCGCTCAAAGTCTGGGTTTGGGAACTTATGCACAGTGAACGCGGTGGCTTGTTGGCGCGGAACAGAACGATCGCGCCTGTCGATTATCAACGCTGGCTGATCCCCCCCTGCGCGCTTGCGATCCATCTGTGCATCGGGATGGCATACGGGTTCAGTGTATTCTGGCTGCCGCTGTCTCGCGCAGTCGGCGTCACCAACCCGATCGTCTGCCAGAACTTGACGTTGCTCCAGGCGATGACGACGACGACGTGCGATTGGCGCGTCAGCGACCTGACATGGACGTACAGCCTCTTCTTCGTCGTTCTCGGCGTGTCTGCCGCAGTCTGGGGCGGCTGGCTCGAACGTGTCGGCCCGCGCAAGGCTGGCGTGGTCGCTGCGTGTTGCTGGGCGGGCGGAATGGCGATCGGCGCGGTCGGGGTGTCGATCCACCAACTGTGGCTCCTGTGGCTCGGCGCCGGGCTCATTGGCGGAATCGGTTTGGGCATCGGGTATATTTCGCCGGTCTCGACGCTCATCAAATGGTTTCCGGACAAACGGGGCATGGCCACAGGCATGGCGATCATGGGCTTTGGCGGTGGTGCCTTGGTCGGGTCGCCCCTTGCCGATCTGCTCATGAAGCATTTTGCAAGTGCAGCGGGGGTCGGCGTTTGGCAAACCATGCTGGTTCTCGCGGCGATCTACCTCGTGGCCATGCTCGCGGGTGCGTTCGGCTATCGCGTCCCGCCTGCGGACTGGACGCCGATCGGTTGGACCGCTCCGCCGCGAGCGGCGATGAGCACCGGGACCTATGTCGATCTCAAGGACGCCCACCGGACACCGCAATTCTGGCTGATCTGGACCGTATTGCTGCTGAACGTCTCGGCATCGATCGGCATCATCGGCATCGCCTCACCCATGGTTCAGGAGATTTTCGCCGGCCGGTTGATAAGCCAGCCGGACCTGGCGTTTCTTCAATTCGATGACGCCCAGAAGGCCGCTGCCGCCGCAGTCGGTGCCGGCTTTGTCGGGTTGATCAGCCTGTTCAATATTGGAGGACGCTTCTTCTGGGCGTCGATCTCCGATCGGCTCGGGCGGAAATCCACTTATGCGATCATGCTCGCGCTGGGGGCGGTGCTGTATGGAACGATGGCGCCCTGGTCGGCCGGCAACGCGGCCCTGCCCGTCTTCGTGCTCAGCTTTGCCCTCATCGCATCGATGTACGGCGGCGGATTTGCGACTGTTCCGGCCTACCTCGCCGATACCTTCGGCACGCGGTTCGTCGGCGCAATCCACGGTCGGTTGTTGACGGCCTGGTCGGTGGCGGGCGTCCTCGGCCCGTTGATCGTGACCACGATGCGGGACGCCCGCGTCGCGGAGGGTGCCCCGCGCGCGTCGATCTATCCCCCGATATTCCTGGTCTTGGCGGGTCTTCTTGTTTTAGGGTTCGTTGCAAATATGTTCGTCAGGCCCGTCGCCGCCCGGTTGCGGGTCGACACCCCGGACCCGGTCTCAAGTGATTCCGCCGGCGCAGATGTGAGCGCCCAAGGCGTCGCGGTAACACCAGGACGAAGCGGCCTGGCCGTCCTGCTCGCCTGGGCCGCGGTCGGACTGCCCCTGCTCTGGGGCCTGTGGACAACTGCGACAAAGGCCTCCGCCCTTTTTGCCACTTGGTAGAAGATTGTATCTGTCAGGCTTGAGATAATCGGCTGTAACCTGCGGCGATTCCTGACAGACGAACCTACGTCACCCGAACTCGACCGGCTGCGGCGACCTGTTCGGCTTTCCGCTTCAGGTCGTCGAGCACCCGGGACAGGTTGATCCGGATTGCGAGCCGGGCCAGCGGTTCCCAGTAAAGTCCCGGTTCGATGCGCAGGACATGGCGGGCGTCGATGGTAAGCCGGGTCCCCCCGCCCCGAAGCGGAGTCAGCGTGAAGCGGGTTGTGCCGGTGTCGAAATAACCATCGACGTGCGGCGAATGGACGCGGCGATACGGGCTCATCTCCGCCATCGCGGGCGGCTGGGTCAGCACGGTGAAGGCAAGCCGCCGACCGGGCACCCACTCGGTCACCCGCTCGCGCGCGATGCCGGTCGAGAACTCGCCCAGCCGCACCGCGCCGACGCCCTGCCCCAGCAGCCGACCACGCACGGGATAGGCGAGGCCCGCCGCACCGGTCAGGCCGGGGCCGCCCGCGATCGCTCCGCCGCCGGTGAGCGCCGCCCAGACCGCATCGCGCGGGGCCGCCACGTCGACCGACTGCCGGCTGGCGATCGGCACTTCGGGGGGCATGGCGGCCTCGAGCATGAACAGCGCGGGCAGCAGCGCCACGCTCGCCAGCGGCAGACTGTTGCCGTGCGCGGCGCGTGCCACCGCACGCCCGGCGGCACCGCCGACCACCGCGACGATCGCGCCGAGCGGCGCCGCCATCAGGATGCAGACCAGGCCCTCCAGCGCCAGCGCGACCAGCGCGACCGTCCCCAGCACCGCCGCGATCAGCACGAGCCGCGCGGTACTGCGCCCGGTCAGCAGCAACCGCCGGTTGGCCAGGTAGCCGGTGGTCACGCCCACCAGGAACGGCGTTGCCACGAACAGGCTCCAGCCATAGCTGCCGAGCGTCAGCGCGGAGATCAGCACCGCCGCGACGATCAGCCCGACACCCGCGAGCACGCCCTGGATCACATGCGCGACATCCGCCCCCGGCAGGCGCTCCGGCACCGCCTCCGCCCGTCCCGGAAAGCGCGGCAGGACCGCGAGGACCAGCACAGCCGCGATCTGCACCGCGGGCACGATCGCCAACGCCGCGAGCGCATACCCCCCGCCCGACCAGTTCGCGCGCCGGAACGACAGCAGCGCCAGGCCACCGGCCGAGGCCAGCGAGACGGCAAACGCCAGCGCAGCCTGGCTTGCCGGCAGATCGGGGCTCAGCGCGAACCGCCGAAGCGGCAGCAACCAGAAGCCCGCATCGGGGACGAGCGACCCGCCGCTCCCGACGAGCATCAGGAACACCGCGAGATGCGGCACCAGCAGCAGCAACGGCGCGCGGATCGAGTAATCGGTCGGGCGCATCGTACCGGCGAAGGACGGAAGTCGAAGCATCGGCTCAGCCCCTTCCCAAGACAGCGACCGCGGCAGGTACGCTCGCATGCGCATGTTCGGGCGCCACCCGCGTCAACGCACCCTCGCGCGCCAGATGTTCCGGCAACGCAATATTCCAGACCAGTCCCGCCTTCTCCAGCAGCAGCAGGAACGCATACCCCCAATCGCTCTGACCGGGGTAAAGACCGATCCGCGCCGATCCCGGAAACGCGTGGTGATTATTGTGCCAGGCCTCGCCCATCGTCGCGATCGCCGCCCACGGCACGTCATGTGCCTGCACGCCCGCCTCGGTGACCAGCCAGCTTTGCGGCCCAGTCCGGTGCGCCAGATGCCCGACGAACCAGTGCCCCGTCACCGACAGCGAGACACGCACGCAGATGCCCCAGACTACCCAGCCCCAGCCCCCCGCCGCGAACAGCAGTGCCGCGACCGGCAATTGCTGCGCCATCCACGTCGCCTCCAGGAAACGGTAGAACGGGTCGCGCCCCGCCCGGCCCAGATCGAACGCGGGCGGATGCGCCAGCTCCAGCCGGCAATGCAGCTGCCACCAGGCGTCGTGGAGCGGCGGGCGGCGGTGCGCCAGATAGTCGTGGCAATCGCTCCGCCGCTGCGCCCAGTCGCGCAGGTCGTGGGTGCGGATCATCCATAACGGCCCGCTCATCCCGACCAGCGTGCCGACCCAGACGAGCATCCGCTCCAGCCAGAGCGGACAGTCGAAGCTGCGATGGATCAGCCGGCGGTGGAAACCCACGCTATGGCCCAGCAGCAGCGTCGCGCCGGTCATCAGCACGCACACAACCAGCGCGCCCCAGCTGAACACAAATGGCGCGACCAGCAACGACGCCGCCAACATGGTGCCGTTCCACAACGAATGGACCGGATCCCACCGCACGGCGCCCGCCACCGGACTGCTTCCGGGCAGCTCGACGAGCGTGTTCACGTCGCAGCGATCGGGCTCGGGGGTCATGCCAGTCTCCAGGTGTTTAACTCACGGCTTAAATACTCATAAGACGGCAGCCCTTGTCAAGCGGTTAGCTCATCCCTTAATTAAGCGGCATGCAGAAAGTTTTCGAGGCGCTCGCCTCCATCCCCCGCCGCAAGATCCTGGCCTATCTGGCCCACGCCGAACTGAGCGCGGGCGAAATCGCATCGCGGTTCGAGATGTCGAAACCCGCAGTGTCGCAGCACCTGTCCGTGCTGGAGAACGCCGGACTGGTGGCCAGCGAGAAGCGCGGCCAATTCGTCTTCTACCGGCTGGTCGCGGACAATCTCGCCAACACGCTCAACGCCTATGTCCAGGAGGTCTGCCCCGTCTCGCGCCCCCTGAAGGCGGAAAGCGCCGACCGGGCGCGCAAACGGGCGGCCTCGGACGGCGAATAGCCGGTTCCCCCCATGACCGACCGGACTCCCATTGCAGCGCGCCACGACCTGCCAATCGTTCAACTCGACGCATTGGCCTCATCACGACGACCTCATCGCAATTCAAGCATGTGAGTTCCCGAGGGCAACTGCGTAAAGGTACATCGCCGCCCCAGAAAGCGTTCGATCACCGCGGCCGCAGTCAGGCTATGCTGGCTGGGTTTCACCGTCGTGAACACACCACCGCCCGCGAGTGCGAATGGCAGCAGCAACTGATCGGCAAGGTACGGACCCGCGAATGCGTCCGACGCCAGATATCCCGCCATCCGGCCGACCGCCGTCTGCGCAACGCGTTCTGCCGACACGCCGAGCTTGCCAAAGCCGCTGACTACTTCCGTGACGTGCTCGAGTACCGCCTCCAGCACGAGGATATTACCCGGCCCCTGACTCTCGGGAAGCTCACGCACGGCGAAAACCTCATCCGGCCATGGGGTCGCCCAAAGGCAAGATTCCCATTCGACGCTCCCTTTCGGGAAAGAGTTGGCGTCAGTTGCGCGAGAACGAGGTCCGCTGACTCACTCCGCCGCGCTTAGTCCGCTAACAATGGTTTAGCCGACCCGCCGACCGAATTTTCGCGGCACGTCACCGGGCGGTCGAAGCGGAGCCATAACTGATCCGGACGCGTGCAACGACCCGTCCAACGGACCCGAGGAATCCCCACCTGCTGTTGTCGAAACCGGTAGCCAGCCACGATCTTGAGGTCGCTCGGGCTTTACGCCAAAGATTCCAGTAAATCGCTGCTTCCTCATAAAGATGACACCCAGAATCACCGCCGCGAACAGGAATGGCACGAGACCGGCAACGCGGTCGCCCGTACTGGTTGTCGAAGACGACTTCACGACTTCACCCGACGACGCATCGGCCATTCGGCCAGATAGGTTCTTGTCGCCGGCCACCGGCATGCCGTTCACAGTTCCAGAGCCGTAAAAGTCGTTTTTTATCTCGCTAACGACGTTGCGCTCGACCCAAGCGACTGTCGTCGACGGATCGAATGCGTGCGCAAGCGTGCGGGGGTCGTTGTCCACAGGCCAGTGCAGCACCAGCAGGAACGTCGCGACTGCCGCGATCGGCAGCATCATCTTCGGCGTAACACCGAACATGTTGCGACGATCATCCTCGCGCCATTCCGCCCACGCGATGCAGGCATGTTCCCAGCGGTGATAGGCCGGACGATCGGTCAGCATCAGCCAAAGGAACTTGATGTTTGGAGTCGGCGGCTCTTCCAGCGGGCGGCCGGCGGCATCGAACGCGAAATGGAAACGCCCGTTTGCAGCGACATCCCGGCAACCAAAGCTGGGCGGCCGCACGCCGCCAGCGACGCGGGTATCACGGCGGGTCCGCTCGGTGTCCCGCAGGTCCACGCCAAGCCGGTCGATCGCGGCGATGCGGTCGCGCATGGTCGGATGGCTGCCGCCCTCGTGATCGGCGGAGCCGTCGAAGAGATGCGGCTCGACGATGAAGCTGTTGCGGAATCCCCCTCGCCCGCCGACCTTTTCCAACGCGGTGATCAGCGCGTCGGGATGATGGGTCACGCGCACCGATTCGCCATCGGCGATGTAATCGCGGCTGAGCTTGACCCCGCGCCGCGCCCATCGCGCGTAGCGTAGCGAGAGCATCGTGACTGCCCCGCCGACCAGCATGAGCACGAGCATCGGTGGCAGGATCAACGGCAGCCATAGCTGACGCCAGTTCTCGACCCGGAAGATGTTGTGCGTCTGGAACAGCAGCGCGGTGCGCATCAGCGCATGGTTCGCGGCCAGTACCTTGGTGTCGCCATTGCGGATGTGCGAAGCCTCATGCGCGAGGACCGCGGCGAGTTCGTCGTCGTCGAGCCGGTCGATCAGCCCGCGCGTCACCGCGATGAGGCCGCGCGCGGGGCCTTCGCCGAACGACATGGCGTTCGGTTCTATCGCCTCCACGATCCCGAACCGCGGGACGCGCACGCCGAGCGCGGTGCATTGCTCCTCGGCGATCGCCACGAAGCGCGGCTCTTCGATCCGGGTGACGAACCGCATGTCGAGCAGATCCGCGACCCGTGCGGCATGGCCGCGATAGATACGCCAGAAGACGAGGGCAGCCAGCGCCGCCATCGGCAGCGCATACCGCAGTGCGTAGCCCGCCGGGTTGGTGAGAATGGAGTGCGTGGGATCGGCAAAGACCAGTATTGCGGTCAGCGCGAAGGCACCGACCAGCTCGAACCCGAACAGATAGCCCGCGAACAACCGCATGAAGCGGCGGCGATTGGCCGCTGCGTGCGTGACATAGCCATGAACCACCATCGTCCGAGCGGTCAGAGCGTAATTTTGGCGGGTTCGATGAACTCCGCACGACGTTCGCCCAGCGAGAATTTCTCCCGTACCGGGCCGGCATTCTTGGTGAAGAGGTTGCCGGGGAAGGCGCGGCTGACCGCGCGATGCTCCTCGACCGCCAGATTGAAGAATTTGCGCGCGGCGGTGATCCGCTCCTCGATCCGGATCAGATCGGTACGCAGGCCGGCGTAATGCTTGCCCGACGCGAGTTCGGGATATTGATCGCTGACCGAGAACAGGTTCTGCAGCACGCCCGCGACATGCGTTTCGCCCTGCATCATGCCGTCCACCGCTTCCAACGCGTCGACGCGCGCGTCGAGCACATCGCGGATCACCTCATGCTCCCGGCTGGCGAACGCGCGCACCACCTCGGCCAGATTGCCGACCAGCGCGTGACGTTCCAGCAGCAGCGCATCGATATCGCCGAACGCGGCATCCGCGCGCTCGTCGAGCTGCGCGATCAGCGCATGCTGCGACCGAAGCTTCAGTCCCAACCACAGGAGGAACAGCACAATCGGCCAGATCCACCAGTAATCCAGCGCGAAATTCGTCGCGCGGACCAACCGGCCCGAAAGATCCGTCGCCTCGGCAAAGCCGTTCTGCACCATGTTCCATCCTCTTCTGACAGCCTTTCGGGCATGACATAGAAGATTTAAGACTTGGTTTCGCATCGTCGGCGATGGCGGGCCACTATCGCGTGACCTCCGTCTCGATCAGTCCCGCCGGGCGATCGTGACGTGCTTTGCCGCGGTTCTACTTTCACGTCATTATGGCCTACGCGATCCTTCGCACGCAAGGCGTGGAGATCGGTAAGGCGAACAACGACTGTTCCAAAACAAGATCCCCAGTGGGCAGGGTAACGCGAGTTATCGACTGAACCGCTGTTGCAAAACGCTCAAAGTTATACGTGCCGCCCTGGTGATCGGAATTGGCGGCTTTCCAACCAGCGTGCGGAGCTTGTCAAAGGGCGTAGACTGACCGGAATAGAAGCGGCGCACCAGTGCTGGATTGAGACCGTAGAATCGTTCGATGACCCGATATCGTTCGTCAGGCTCGGCCCCGAGAAACATCATGCTATTGAGGTAGCGGTAAAATCCACGATCCCGCCACGCCGCCACGCTATGATCGCGTTGCGCCGCGTAGATCGAGGGACCATCGAGCACATCCAACCCGGCGATCACGTCGGCCGTCCGCACCGCGTCGGGAAAGCTGTATCCGGTCGCCGGATGAAAAAGCCCGGATGCCAGTCCTGATAGCGTCACGCCTTCCGGCGCTGCTGCCCACAAGTCTGCCGCTTCGCCGCCCAGGGCCATAGGTAGGATACCGGATTCCTGGCGACCGACACGCGCCACCTGCCAGCCCTGCAAACGCGCATAGTCGAGAACGCGGTCGCGCACGGCCGCGGCCGACAGATCGGCGACATCGCTGAAATATGTATCCTCGACAAGGACGCGGCGTGGACCGAACGGCAGGGTGTAGACGAACCGATAGCCATCAAGCTGGGCAACAGTCGCATCCATCACGATCGGCCCGGCCAGACCATGATCGTTCTCCAACTCCAGCTCCAAACCGACGAATTTCTGCCAGCGAAGATCGAGTGGCTGTTCACTGGCTAGACCGCGTCCGTCGATCACCGCCTTTGCCCAAAGCACCCGCTGATCCGCGAGCGTCACAGAGGTGGCGTCGAACGCGACGGCCTTCATGTCCGTGATGATATGACCGGCGGGTAACGCCCGCTCGACGGCATCGGCCAAAAGCCCGCTGGTCGCAGTTCGGTAGCCTGCTTGCAGTGTACGAACCCCTTTTGGGAAACGGACACTATATTCCCGCCAGTGGTGAGCGATGAGCGGCTCCGTCCACTCCCGTTGTTCAGGGGATAGGTCATCGTCGAATGACGACCAGATATGGTTTCCCCCTACTCTGCTCCCGCTCTCGACGATCGCGACCGAAATGTCAGGGCGACGTTGCGAGAGCCTGAGAGCGATCAGGCCGTTTGCCAAACCACCGCCAACAAGAACAATATCAAAGTCCATTTACGATTCTTGCCCCTTCGCGCTGCCACCGCCGCATCAACATAGGTCCGATTGAGGGCAGACGCACTTTCCCAGTTCGCCATCGTTTGCGGGAATACTTCCGGCTTCCCGATCGCCGTTCGTTTTGGAGAACTGGGTCCGGTATGCTCACGGCACCGAGTGGGGCTCGCCACCACCGCTTTTCACGTCATTGAACCCCATCGTCCTTGGCTTCATGGCGGCGGCGTTCGCCGGTATCCTCGTCCTGGGAGTGCTGCCCAAGCCCCATCCACAACAGCAGAAAAACGTCCGGCAGCCGCGAACTCTTCCGGAAAGAGCGGCGTTCCAAATGCCGCGGTCGCCGAACCGGGACCGTGAAGGCCGGCGGCGATCGAGAAATTCATTAATTCGGCCGCACCCAACACGGACGACATGAACCAGCGCATACACGTTTCGCCGTCGTGGGGCGGACCGAAGTCCGTAATCATCTCCTACAAAACCGGATCGTGACAGCGATCAAAGGGATAAATGGCTGCCGCACGCACCAACAACGGATCGCACGGCGCTGCTCATTGATGGGACCCGCAGTCCAAGATTCCGTGCAACAAAACGGGTTAGCCACCCACCTCCGCCCTGTGCTTGGCCGTGCCTTTGAGCCCAGACCTCCGAACGTTTTGTATTACAAAGTGTGGCTCGAGCGCAGGGTGCCAGACCGGCGCTTGAGCGACGTTAGAATGTTCTTACAGAAGAGCGTGATGAACATGCTCCGTCCTGATGCCGCCGACCGCTTTTCCGGCGCATCGGTCGCTCGCTCTCGCCCGGACATGCCGACCCGCGACGCAATCCTCACGCCGGTACGCCCGGCATGACGCGCCTGCGCTGGATCGGCCTCATCGTGCTGATCGCCGTCGCGCTGGCGATCGCGATGGCCTACCGCCCGGCCATCGCGGAGACGCCGCGGCCCGATCCCCGCGCATTCGCCCCCGCTGTCGTGGCGCGCGGCGCGAACCTCGCCCGGCTCGGCAATTGCGTCAGCTGTCACCAGGCCGCAGCTGGAAAACCCTATGCGGGCGGATATCCGATCAAGACCGCGTTCGGCACGATCTACGGCAGCAACATCACGCCGGATGCGGACACCGGGATCGGCCGCTGGTCGCCCGCGGCATTCCGTCGTGCGATGCGGGACGGCGTCGGCCGCGACGGCAGCCACCTCTACCCCGCCTTCCCCTACACCCATTATGCCGCCGTCACCGACGCGGACATCGATGCGCTCTATGCTTTTCTAATGACCCGGCCCGCCGTGCGCGCCACGCCGCCGGCGAACGAGATGATCCCGCCGCTCGGCTTCCGCCCGCTGCTGGCCGGCTGGAAACTCCTGTTCCACCGGCCACGTCCGGTGCAGCCGGACGCGACGCAGTCGGCGGCGTGGAACCGTGGCCGCTACATCGGCGAAACGCTGGCGCATTGCACCGCCTGCCACAGTCCGCGCGGCCTGCTTCAGCAGGAGAAGCGCGGCGCGAAGGCCTATGACGGCGGCTGGTCCGGCGGCTGGTATGCGCCCCCGATCAACGCGCGTTCGCCCGCGGTCCGCGCATGGACCGTCGAGCGGATGAACACCTATCTGCGGACCGGGCTCAGCCGCCACCATGCCGCCGCCGCCGGGCCGATGGGGCCGGTGACCTACAATCTGGCCCGCGCCGATCCCGCGGATGTCCGGGCGCTGGCGATCTACTACGCCTGGTGGATGCGCGACGCCCCTGCCGCGCGGCGCGAACCGCTCCTGCCCGACCGGATTGCCCTCGCGACCCGCCGGCATCCCGCGGCCGCGCGGCTCTATACGGGCGCTTGCGCGGTCTGCCACGAATCGAGTGCGGCGATGATGGTGGCGGGCCGCCCTGCCCTGCCGCTCGGCACCCCGCTGCACGAGGACAATCCGCGCGACACGATCCAGGTCATCCTGCAGGGAGTGCGCCCGCCCGTGTCGGCCGGTGGACCGTTCATGCCCGCTTATGCCGACATGCTCGACGACCGGCAGGTGGCGGAGATCGTCGCCTATCTCCAGGCCCGTCACGGGACCGGTCCGGCCTGGCCCGATCTGGAAGCGGAAGTGGCCAAGGCGCGGAAGGAAGCGCAGTGATCGAACTGAACGTCAACGACAAGGTCGCGCGCGCCGATGTCGATCCGGCGACCCCGCTGCTCTATGTCCTGCGCGACGATCTCGGACTGCATGCCGCCAAGTTCGGATGCGGGCTGGGCCAGTGCGGGGCGTGCACCGTGCTGGTCGACGACCGGCCGGTCTTCGCCTGCCTGCTGCCGGTCGGCGCGGTCGGGACGCGCGCGATCGTCACGGTGGAGGGGCTCGGGTCGGCGGACGCACCGGGCATCATGCAGCGGGCATTCCTGCACGAGCAGGCCGCCCAGTGCGGCTACTGCATCCCGGGCATGATGATCCGGGCCGAAGCGCTGCTGCGCCGCACGCCGGCCCCGACCGAGGATGCGATGCGTGTGGCGATGGCGCCCTCGCTCTGCCGGTGCGGCACGCATATGCGTATCCTGCGCGCGGTCCGCCGCGCCGCCGTCATGCGCGGCGGTGGCGTCGTCGATCCGGCGGAACCCGTCACATGAGTGTCGTTGCCACGCGTCGCGACGTGCTGGGCGGGCTGCTCGTCGGCTTCACGCTGGCCCCTGCGGCGCGCGCGCAGACCGGCGGGGGCGAGGGGAGCGGCGGACCACCCACCGTCGCGCCCGACCTGCCCGGCACGCTGGCGCAGTTCCCAGATCTCGACGCCTGGATCCGGGTCGCCCCCGATGGCCGGATCATCGTGTTCACGGGCAAGGCGGAGCTCGGCACCGGCGTGAAGACCGCGATGGCGCAACTGGCTGCCGACGAGATCGACGTCGCGCTGGACCGCGTCGTGATGGTCACCGCCGACACCCATTTGACTCCGAACGAAGGCGTGACCGCCGGCAGCCAGACACTGGAACAGAGCGGAACCGCGATCGCCAACGCGGCCGCCAATGTCCGGCTCCTGCTGGCGCAAGTCGCCGCGGAGCGCTGGGGCGTCGCGGCGACCGACCTGTTCACCCGCAACGGTGCGGTGCTCGACGGCGCGGGACGCAGCGTCGCCTATGCCGATCTCGCCGCGTCGGTCTCGCTGGCGGTCCGGGCGCGCGCGAACGTGCCGCGCAAGCGCGTCGTGGCCCGTCGCCTGATCGGTCGGCCCGTCCCGCGCATCGATCTGCCGGCAAAGCTGTCGGGCCAGGCCGCTTATGTCCAGGACATGCACCAGCCCGGCATGATGCACGCCCGCGTGCTGCGCGGGCCGGCATCGGGGACGCGGCCGACCGGCGAGGATGCCGCCATCGCGCGCCAGCCGGGCGTCATGCGCGTCGTGCGGCGCGGTCGCTTCGCCGCCATCGTGGGGCCGCGCGAATGGCCGCTCGAACAGGCGCTGCGCGCGACCGGCCGGGCCGGCTGGACGCCCGATCCTGATGCCGTGCCGCCACCGGCGACGCCCGCCGGCCTGCTCGCGATGCGCCGCGAAAGCCAGGTGGTGTCCGAGCGCCGCGACGATCCGGGTGCCCTGCCCGTCCGCCGGATGTCGGCGCGCTACGACCGGCCGTACCTGCTGCACGGCGCGATCGGCCCGTCCTGCGCCGTGGCGCTGTTCCAGGACGACGCACTGACCGTCTGGACGCACAGCCAGGGCGTCGAACCGCTCCGCCAGGCGCTTGCCGAACTGCTTGGCATGCCGGCGGATCGCATCCGCTGCGTCCACCGCGAGGGCGCCGGCTGTTACGGCCATAACGGCGCGGACGACGTCGCCGGCGACGCGGCGATCGTCGCGCGCGCCATGCCCGGCGTGCCGGTGCGGCTGCAATGGACGCGCGAGCAGGAGCATGGCTGGGAACCGCTCGGTCCGATGATGCTGGCCCAGCTCGACGCGGGCCTGGACGCGTCGGGCCGCATCGTCAACTGGCGGCACCAGGTGTGGAGCAACACGCACAGCACGCGCCCGACCGAGGCCGGCGACCTCCTGGCCGGGCTGGAGATGGTACCGCCGTTCCGGCCGACCAAGCCCGAGCCGATCCCGCAACCCAATGGCGGCGGGGATCGCAACGCAATCCCGCTCTACCGGTTCGCTAACCAGCAGGTCGTGAACCATTTCCTGCCCCACATGCCGGTGCGCGTCTCCGCGTTGCGCGGGTTAGGCGCACATCTCAACATCTTCGCGCTCGAAAGCTTCATGGACGAACTGGCGGTCGCCGCCGGTCGCGATCCGGTCGCCTTCCGGCTGGCGCATCTCGACGACCCGCGCGCCGCCGCGGTCATCCGGCGGGCAGCGGCGCTGTTCGGCTGGGACACCTATCGCCCGACGCTGAACCGCGGTCGCGGCTTCGGTTTCGCGCGCTACAAGAACCAGGGTGCCTATTGCGCAATCGCGCTCGATGTCGAACATATCCCTGACGAGGGCCGGCTGATCGTCCACCGTGCCGCCGCCGCGGTCGACAGCGGCGAGGCGGTCAATCCCGACGGGATTCGCAACCAGGTCGAAGGCGGCATCCTCCAGTCCATCAGCTGGACCGCCTATGAGGCCGCCGGCCATGACGGCACCCGCCGCACCGATTATGACTGGAGCACCTACCCGATCCTCCGCTTCGCCGACGTGCCGCGAACTGTCTTGGTCGACGTGATCGATCGACCGGGCATGCCGTTTCTGGGCACCGGCGAATGCGCGCAGGGACCGGCGGCAGCCGCCCTTGCCAATGCGCTGGCCTTGGCGACCGGACTCCGCCGACGCAGCATGCCGCTGGCGCCCGCCGGTCAATCCTCCTGAAGCGACCGTCGATCCGCCTGCGACCGTTTAGGAAAGCAAGCTCTCGAGGACGCCGAGTTGGCGTCGGTGACCGAAGCGATGGTGACGGCGTTAGACTCCGCGCGCTACCGCAGGCTGGAACACCCGATCGTCACCGTCGCAACGCTCATCCGGAAACCATTCCTGCCCACGGCAGGTCTGGGCCGACCGGAATTATTCCGGACGGATTGAGGTCGCGGTGGCTGGCATAATAATGTGTCTTGATGTGATCGAGATGCACCGTCGCGGCCACGGCCGGGATATCCAGCATCCGCTCCAGATAGCGTTCGAGTGCCGGATAGTCCGCAATCCGCCGGATATTGCATTTGAAATGCCCGACATAAACCGGATCGAACCGTACCAACGTCGTAAACAGCCGAATATCCGCCTCGGTCATCGCGTCGCCGACCAACCACTGACGATCCGTCAGCAGCGCCTCGAGCCGATCGAGCGTCGCGAACAGCGGGATGACCGCATCGTCATAGGCCCCCTGCGTCGTCGCGAAGCCTGCCTTGTAGACGCCGTTGTTCACGTGATCATACACATCAGCGTTGATTGCATCGATCTCGGTGCGCTGCTCGGGCGGGTAGAAATCGCCTTTGGTTGCGCCGATCGCGTCGAACGCATCGCCCAGCATCCGGATGATCTCGGCGGACTCGTTGCTGACGATCGTCTCCGTCTCTCGATCCCACAGCACCGGCACCGTAACCTTGCCGCTATATCCTGGGCGCGCGCGGGCATAAAGCTGCCACAGGAATTGGGCGTCGTGTAATGGATCGCCGCTGCCGCCGTGGTCGGTCGCAAACGTCCAGCCATCGTCCAGCATCAGGGGGTCGACCACGGAGACGCCGATCGCGTCCTCCAGCCCCTTCAGCGTCCGCACGACCAAAGTGCGATGCGCCCATGGGCAGGCGTAGCTGACATACAGATGATAGCGGCCCGTCGCCGCCGGCCGTCCCGCCTGCCCCTCCGGCCCCGGGCCACCGTCGGCGGTCACCCAGTCCCGAAATCCCGCATTCGCGCGGGCGAACGCCCCACTGTCCGCATTGTCCGTCAGCTTGCCCGATCGCCAGACGCCGTCCACCATCGTTCCCACGCACTTCTCCTTATCCGGATATGAGGCACGATGAGCGACGGGGTTCAGGATCAGCGTGCCAATGACCGGCTGTGCTCTGCGACGCCATCGACCATCATTGGCCTCGATAACGCAGCTTCAACGGTAAATACGGCGCCCGCGGTTGTTGACGTAGAATTGCCGACCGCGTCGGTCGCGCTGCCAGCGACGATTGCCGTCGGACGTTGCGACGCCAACCGCGGCACCCCCTGCAGCACCAATCGCCGCACCCTCTCCGACGCCCAGACCCGGGATCAAGGCTCCCGCCACAGCACCGCCGGCGGCGCCGAACCCGGCCCCGCGCAGGCCGTCCCGTGAAGCTTCGCGCGCACATCCGCCGAGACCCGTCGCGCCGAGCGCCAATGATATGACTATGATCTTATACAAATTCCATCTCCACCACTAATCTAACTTATGGACCGGACGACCTTGATATGCTTAGAAAAACCGTATTCGCATTTTAGATGATCTATCAAGCGAGCCTCATATGGCTTACTGAGTAAGATCAAACGACTGCGTCAGGTGCGATACTACCCAACTATCTTCTTTGCTGCTTTCCAACCCAAAACAAAGAAGATGACCGTAGCGATCAATGCCACAACGAAGATGATCAAGGCGATGTTGGCAAGCGATCCAGCCAAGCCGCCGAAACCCAAAATTGCGGCTATCAGGGCAACAATTGCCAGAGTGAAAGCAAGTCCGTACAAAAAAACCTCCCAATTTATGTGATAGATCTATGAAGAGGGCGCGCGACTGGGGTGGCGCCGCTCAGATCTGCCGATGTGGATATCAAACTAACTCGATAATTAAGCTACGGTTCCGCCCCTGCCCAAATTGGCGGCAGATACCGGCACATCGTGGACGCGTCTGGCAGTTCTAACGGACGTCGCGTCCTGTCCGCTCGATATGCTTGCCGAGGCCTTCCAGCAGGCTCCGTTTGCCGATCGGCTCGAACATGTCGTCCGGTCCTTCGGGGTCGAGGATCTCGTTGTCCGCCAGCCACGCCTTGACCTGGGACAGATCCGGCGTCCGGTACGGAACCAGCGAATGGCCGTCGCGGCGCAGCCGCTCGATGGCCTGGATCAGCGATCCCGTCTGCCCGATCAGCTCGGCGACGCGGTCGATCGAGACGCCAAGATGCTCCGCCAGCAGATCGTTCCGAATGTTGCGGATGACGGCCTGAAGCTTCTGATGCGGGTTCTCCGCATCGTCGACAATGACGTCGCACTCCGTATCGAGGCGGAGCGAGCGGTTGTTCAGATTGGCGGATCCAACCCGGAGCTGACGATCGTCGACGATGGTGATCTTGGCATGGACATAGATCGGCTCGCCCGAGCCAGTCTGCGGATGGTACAGGCGCAGACGATCATGAAGGTCGCGCGCCTTCAGTTCCGTGACGAGCCGCGCCCGCGCAGAATCCATCGCGATCGGTTGAAGCCAGCCTTCCGCCGTCAGCGGATGCACGATAACGAACTCGGGCCCATCCTCCTCGGCAAGACGCCGCGCGATCGCTTCGGCGACCCGGCGCGACGCGAAATACTGTGTCTCGAAATAGACATATCGTTTGGCCGAAGCGATTTGATCGAGGAACAGCGCCTCGATCTCGCGCACGGGCTGCTTGTCGTCCATCACCGGCTGAGACCGCGCGATGCCCACGCGCACGTCGGACATGACCGGATCGAGGTTGGCGGGCCAGCAGTCGCCGGGCAGATCGACCGGATCGATCGGTGTGCCGCCGGCCTTGACCCAACGGTTCCGGCACGCCTCTCCAAGAGCTTTCGCGGCAGGACCGGATATGGCGGTCGTCGCGTCATGCCAGGGCTTGTAAGCCTTCCCGCGCGGGTCGGTTCTGCCCGGTTCGAAGTCGCGATGCTGGCGGGTGTCCCAGCGCTCACTGGTCATGTCGATGCCGCCGCAGAACGCGAAACTGTCGTCGATCGAAACCAGCTTCTGGTGGTGCGAGGACCCGGTGGGATGATGCGCGTCCAGCTTGACGTGGATGCGGGGGTGGGTCGCCAGCTTGAAGACGGTGAACAGCGTGGTCCCGCGCAGCAGCGTCTTGAGCGCCCCGACGTCCCAGCGCAGCAGGAAAATCTCGAGCTCGGGATTGCGTTCGACCAGCCAGTGGAAGAACTGCCCAACCTTGGCCGGACCGTCACCGTCCGTTGCGGCAGGATCGAGCACGATGCGCGCGTCGAAGTCCCACCCCACCAGCATGATCCGCCGCTGCGCCATCATCATCGCCTCACGCGCGACCGCGAAATAGCGCTCCGCGTCGATCACCAGGGCGAAGCGGTCCGCCGCCTCGATCCGCCAGCAATTCTTTCCTTCGTCGAGCATGCCGTTCTCCGTCGCCCACCCCAATTGCGATGGCCGCATTCGGTGACAACGGTGCTAGGGACGATCATGGTCCGACAACGAAGCGACGACGTTCATTTGACGAGTGCTGCGTGACGCGGTGGCAGTGGGCGGTGCGTCTGCTGACGCGTCATGTCTGGTTCCGTGCCGCGCTGTTCTGCGTCTTCGCGGCGTCGCTGGCCCTTGCGGGTGCGGTTGTCGGGCCGGTCCTGTCCTATGATTTCGGGACCAAGATCGGCGCCAAATCGGTCGACAACATCTTGAACGTGCTGGCGGCGAGCATGCTGACGGTCACGACCTTCTCGCTGACCGCGATGGTCCAGGCTTATTCCGGCGCGACCAGCAGCATCACCCCGCGTGCCGTCCAGTTGCTGATCGACGACACCACGGCGCAGAACGCCCTGTCCACCTTCCTCGGAAGTTTCCTGTTCGCCGTCGTCGGGATCATCGCGCTGTCGACCGATCTCTACGGCGAAACCGGTCGCGTCATCCTCTACATCGGCACGATCCTGGTCATTCTTTACATCGTGGTCACTCTGCTGCGATGGATCGAGCATGTCGCCAATTTCGGTCGGGTGTCCGACACGATCAACCGCGTCGAAACCGCAGCGCTGAAAGCGGTCGCGGATCTGACCGTCCCGCTTCGCTTCCATGCTTCAACCACGACGTTTCCTGCCGACGCCAGACCCATTCGGTGCGATGCGATCGGCCGGGTCACGCACATCGATCTGAGCGATCTGGCCGAGGTTGCCGAGGAGATCGGCACCGTCGTAAACGTGGCGGTGTCACCGGGCGCGCTAATCGACCCTGCGCGCACGATCGCGTGGCTTTCCAGCGACGCCGACGATCGCCAGATCCGCAAGATCGCCGATGCCTTCACCATCGCCGATAATCGCGCTTTTGATCAGGATCCCCGCTTTGGTCTCGTTGTGCTGGCGGAGATCGCCGCGCGCGCGTTGTCACCGGCGGTCAACGACCCGGGCACGGCCATTGCCGTGCTCGACGCCGGCACGCGTGTCCTGGCGGCGCTTTTGCGCCACCACCCGGACGAGACGAACGCGAATCCCGCCCGCGTCACGATACCACCGCTCGCCTTCCGCGATCTTATCGAAGATTTGTACCGTCCCATCGCCCGCGACGGGGCCAGCATGCTCGAAGTCGGCATCCGCCTGCAAAAATCCCTGCTCACGCTCACTGGGCTTGAACCTTTCGCGCGGTCCGCTTGCGAGGCAGCGTCCGCCGACGCACTTGAGCGGGCGGAAGCCGCGCTGACCAGCGATGCCGATCGCAACGCTCTGCTGCGGCTGCGCCATCAGCTCTGGGAAGCGCCCCACATGCCTGCATGATCACACCGCATGAATGCCGACCGCTTCGAACGCGACGTTCTCTGTCTTGATGCGAAACTACGATAAGGCCCGCGTTCCGTCTCTTTCCTCTGGCTTCGCTACCGTTACAAAGTTGAGGACTGACCGGTCGAAGAGACGCTAAGCAGCTTGGAGCCCGCGTCGGTGTTTCGGCGCATCGCTGAATGGCACGCATCGGAGATCCTGTTGGAACAAGGCGCATGGTGGCAGGTCTACCTGGATCGATGGTCGGCACTGCCCTTCCATGATCTGATCGCCGCGGCCGCGATCCTCGGCACCGCGCTGTTGCTGGGCGTTGTCTCCGCGCGCCTTGCCTGCCGATATCTTCTCCCGGTCCTGACGCCGAAGCATGCTTCGGGCATCGCGCCGCGACTGACGGCGCTGACCCGCTCAGCGGTCGCCGCGCTGGCCCTGACGGCATTTCTCGGCATTCCGGGACTGGAGCCCGGCGCCGATCTTCTCCTCGCCGCCGGTCTCGGCATTGCCGTCGCCGCGCTGGCGTATGAGGTTGCCAGATTGCTGGGGGTCCAGAGCGGGCGGAGCACCCTGATCGCGGCCATGGCGCTCGTCATCATTCTTGCAAGCCGGCTTGGGGGCCTCGCTCCATTGATGGCGGGACTGGACCGGGCCAGCATTGGGATCGGAGCGCGGCGTATCTCGCTGCTCGACGTCGTCAATGCCGTCGGATTGTTCCTGCTGCTGTTCGTGGTGGCGCGCGCGGTCCTCGGCTGGGTCCTGCGCTGGATCGGGCAGTCCATTCTGCTCGATGGCGCGCAACGCGTCCTGTTCCAGAAACTCGCCCAGATCGCGGTCGTCACCGTCGCCATCTTCCTCGGCATCGATCTGCTCGGCATCGATCTGACCGCGCTCGCGGTGTTTTCCGGCGCGTTCGGGCTGGCGATCGGTTTCGGGCTCCAGAAGACGCTCGGCAATCTCATCGCCGGCCTCATCCTGCTGCTCGACCGGTCGATCAAACCCGGTGACGTCATCGCGGTCGGCGACACCTTCGGGTGGGTCAACAAGATCGGCGTCCGCGCGGTTTCGGTGCTGACCCGCGACGGCAAGGAGCATCTGATTCCGAACGAACGGCTGATGACCGAGGAGGTCGAGAACTGGTCCTTCTCCAGCCGCGACGTCCGGGTCCATGTCGGTTTCCGCGTCTCGTTCGAGTGCGACCTGCGGCTTGCGCAGCGGCTCGCGGTCGAGGCGGCGGCCATCTCACCCCGCGTGCTCAGCGAACCTGCGCCCGTATGCTGGATCAAGGAATTCGGCGATAGCGGGGTCGAGTTCGACCTGCGCATCTGGATCGACAGTCCCGAATCCGGGGTCGGCAATGTCACCAGCGACGTCTTCTTCCGTATCTGGGATCTGTTTAAGGAACACGGCGTCACCATGCCGGTGCCCCAGCGCGACCTCCGTTTCCGGACGTCCTCGATCGAGCCGACAAGCCCGGTAACAGAGTCGCGCCCGGACTAACGACGATTATGCAGTAACGTCGCGGTCGACAATCGCGGGTGCCGCGTCCCGCTCAGGCGACACGCGGATCTGCTGGCATGGTCGGCGACGTCAGGTCCGGCTCGTCGATGCCCACGTCGCCATTGTCTCGTCCGTCGCGGGGTTCTCGATCGCGACATCGTCGAATGTCGCGGCCACCAGACAGGCCGGGCGCTGTTCCCTCCCCGCGGGCTGGCGACAGCGAACCGTCGCTCCATCGGGAAACCGGGCGATGCGCCCGCGAAGCCGAACGCGGAGTCCCCGATCGATCTTCAGATCCGCCGCGTCCATCCGACGCACGCTTTCATAGGGCTTGCCCCCGCGGCGCGCGTTCCGCGAATCCTCGGCGGTGAAGATCTGCGCGAGCCCGAGCGTCTGGCCGGGAAGCGTCACGGCGTCGATGCCGAACGGCGTGGCCGATGCGGCCGGTGCCGACCCGCTCACGCAGGTTTCGCGCGACGACCAGGGACGCGCAACCCAGAAGCCCTCGATCGCCTCCTCGTTCGCAGCCGGCGGCGTCACGGCCGTGTCGCCCGACACCGGTTTGCCGAGCCATTCCTGCGGATCGAAGACGGCCGGCGCGACCGAGATCCTGAGCGAGGAGGAGGCCGTATCGTAGCGCCATTGAAACGGGTCGCGACTGTCTTCGGCCGCCGGGCCTTCGCAGCCGAACGGCAGATCGATCTGGAAACGCGCTCCTTCGCTTGCATCGACGCGCTCGGGCATCTTCTCTCCCGAGGACGTCGCATCCGCAGCGGCATTGCCGATCGCGATCATGTCGCCACGCGACAACAGGCGGACGGCGGGGGTTTCGGGCACGGCAGGTGCCGCAGCGGGCGCAGGTGTGGGGCTGACGGCCGCCGGTGAAGGCGCCGGCACCGTGCTGCGTCCCAGCAGGAACCCGCCCCCGCCCAGCAGGACGATCGCGGCGACCGATCCGGCGACGAGAAGGCGACTGGTGCGAGGGGAAGGCTCGTGCATCCCGGAACTGTAGCAAAATTCTCGCGATGCTCCATACCGCGTGGCATGACTGCCGCGATGGAAGCCCGGATTTCTGGTTGCCGATGAGACGTTTATGACACTCGACCAGATCATCACCCTGCTCGTGCTGGCCTGCGTGGTTGCCGCGCTGATCCTCGACAAGGTCCGCGCCGACGTCGTCGCGCTGACCGGTGCCGCCGTGTTGCTGATGACCGGCGTGGTTCGCCCGGTCGATGTGCAGGGCGCGTTCGCCAGTCCGGCGATCATAGCGCTCGCCTCGCTCTTCGTCATCTCCTACGCGCTCGAACTGTCCGGACTGCTCGATCGCGCGATCGAAAACGCCGTGGCCATGTGCCGACGCCTCGGTGCCACCGGAGTCTGGCTGCTGCTCGGGATCGCCGGGCTTTTTTCCAGCGTCCTGAACAGCACGCCGATCGTCGTGCTGACCGCTCCCGTCGTCAAGGATGTCGCGGCGAGCCTGCAGTTGCCGGCGAAGCGCTTTCTCATGCCCTTGTCGTACATCACCATCCTCGGCGGCTGCTGTACGCTGCTCGGCACATCGACCAACCTGCTGGTCGACGACATGGCGCGCATCGCGGGCCAGAGCCGCTTCGGCATTTTCGAGATCACGCCGGTCGGTGTGCCGGTCGCGCTGGTCGGCGGCCTCTACCTGTTGCTGTTCAGCGGCAAGCTGATGGGCACGCGGATGCTCGAGCCGGCCGATGCGCTTGCCGATGCCGACATGGCGATCCCCGACGGACCGATCGGCAATGCGGAGCTGTTCGCAGAACGCCGGCCGCTGCAACCGGCCAAGGCGGCCATGGCGCTCGCGGCGTTCGTGGGCGCGATCCTGCTGGCCGCGCTCAACGTCGCGCCGATCGCCGCGACGGCGTTCGCGGGGGCCGTGCTGCTGATCCTGCTACGCGTCATTTCGGCCGATCAGGCCTATGGTGGCCTTCGCCCGCAGATCCTGATCCTGATCGCGGGCATGGTCGTGCTGGGCATCGCGATGGCGCAGAGCGGACTGGCAAGCACCGCCACCACGACGCTGATCGCCCAACTCGAAGGGGTCAGCCCGCTGACCGCGCTCATCGTGCTCTACGGCCTGACGATGGTGCTGACCGAGCTGCTGTCGAACGCGACCGTCGCCGTGCTGGTGACGCCGGTCGCGGTGGCACTGGCGGAGAGCCTCGGGGTCAGCCCCCGCCCGTTCCTGGTCGTGGTCATGATCGCCGGCAGCGCCTCCTTCGCGACCCCGTTCGGCTATCAGACCAACGTCATCGTCTACCAGTTGGGCCGGTATCGCTACACCGATTTCCTGCGCGTGGGACTGCCGCTGAACCTCATCACCGCGGTCGTCGCGATCACCGCCACGCGCATCGCGTTCCCGTTCTGATGTCGCCGTGGGCGTGGCCGTGGCCGGACAGTCAATTCGACAGTCAATCGGCATAACCGACTGATCCGGCACCCTTCTTGATACGACCGGTCCGGTGCCATATCGGACGGGCCGACCGGATGACGGTGGTACGGATCGAGCGTCCCGGCCTAAGACCGGACGACTGGGCGAGGGTGTAGCGTTGCGCGATTTCTGGATGAACCGAGCGGCGTTCCTGGCGCTCATTGTCAGCGTCGGCGTGGCCGGTTGCGCCACGACCCCGCCACCGCCACGTCAGACCGCGCCGGTCATGCGGGCCCGGCCCCGACCCATACCCCTGTCCGTCGCGACCCCTGCGCCGCTTCCCGGGCGGCACCGCAACCAGCCACCGGCCGACATCCTCAACGCGTTGCAGGCGCTTGGGTCGAAGTTTCAGGGGCGGGTCGGCATCGCCGTCCGCGATGTCACCGACGGGTGGGTCGTCGGCTACAACGCCGACGCGCTTCTACCGCAGCAAAGCGTCAGCAAGCTCTGGGTGGCGATCGCGGTCATGGACGCGGTCGATCGCGGCGCGCTCTCCTTGTCCGATGTCGTGACCGTGCGGCGATCCGATCTCACCGTTTTTCATCAGCCGATCCGTCCGCTGGTGGGCGCCAACGGCTATCGCACGACGATCGCCGCGCTGTTGCAGGGCGCGATGACGCGCAGCGACAACACCTGCAACGACGTCCTGCTCTGGAAGGTCGGCGGTCCCACGGCGATCCGCCGCCTGCTCGCGCAAAAGGGGATAAAAGGCGTCGGCTTCGGTCCCGGCGAGCGGATCCTGCAGGCGAAGACCGCCGGTCTTGAGTGGAAGCCCGAGTGGGCCGGCGGCTGGGGCTTCCTGCAGGCGCGCGCGAAGATGAGCTTCGAGGCGCGCAACAAGGCGCTGACCCGCTATCTCGCAGCACCCTACGATGGCGCGTCGGCGAACGGCATCACGCTCGGTCTCGCCCTGCTCCAGCGCGGCGAACTGCTCAGCAACCGCTCGACCGTCCATCTCCTGACGCTGATGGCGGCGAGCAAGACCGGCCCGCTCCGGCTGAAGTCCGGGCTTCGTCCCGGCTGGACCTTCGCGCACAAGACGGGGACGGGGCAGGATCTCGGCAACCTGTCGACCGGCTATAACGATGTCGGCCTGCTGAAGGCGCCGGACGGTCATGCCTATGCGGTCGCCGTCATGATCGGCAGCACGCGCCGCCCCATCCCGGCCCGGATGCAGTTCATGGGCAACGTCACGCGCGCCTTGATCCGGGCGCTGGACTAACCCGCGCCACAGCCGGCCGGCCGGTCAGCCCTCCCCGAACAGCTCGCGCTGCGCCTTCTCCAGCTCGTCGGCATAGCGCCTTCGGACATAACTTTCGGACAACAGGCCCAGCACATGACCGTCGTCGGAAACGACCGCCAGCTCGTCGGTATGGGTCGCATCGAACTGCGCCATCACCGCGCTGATGTCCATTTCCGGGGTCAGCACCTGCGCATGGCCCGTCGCCAGCGTCGTGACATTCGCGGCGGAATCCAGGCCGTCGGCATAGGCGGTCGACACCACGACGATCCCGGCATAGGCGCCCTGCCCATCGGTCAGCACGACCCGGCTGGTCGATCCGAGCGGGAATGTCCGGCGGAATTCCGCGATCGTCAGCGCGGTCGGGGTCGCGTGCGTTTCCTTGCGCATCATGCGTCCGGCGGTCAGCGTCTTTACCCACCCGACGTCGCGGGCGCTCTTGATCGTCTCGCCACGCAGGTGAAGCCGCCAGGTCGAGAAGGAATAACCGAACAGTTCGCGCACGATCGACGACGACACCAGCGAGGCCGCGATCACCGCCCCGGTCAGCGAGAAATCATGCGTCGACTGCAGGACGAGCATCGCCATCGTCATCGGCCCGCCGACCACCGCCACGGCGAACGCGGCCATGCCGACCAGCGCCGCATTCCGCGGGTCGATGACGACGTGGCCGACGATGAGCGCGAGACTGTCGGCATAGAGATGGCCGAGCAACGTACCGAGAAACAGCGATGCGAAGAACAGCCCGCCGCGAAAGCCGAAGCCGAGCGAGACGATCGACGCGGCACTCTTGACGCACAGGACCAGCAGGATGAAGCCGATAGACGCCCCGATTGCCAGATCGGCGTGGAGCGCACCGTGGCCCGCGGACAAGGCTTGCGGGGACAGCACCGCGAGCGGGATCAGCAGCGCACCACCCACGGCGGGACGCGCCCACTCCGGCAGCCAGCGACGCCGCGACGCGCGCTCGACGACCCCGACCGCCCGCATCAGCGCAATCCCCAGCAGCGCGCAGGTCGCGCCGAGCCCGGCATAGATCGGATAATGGCGTGTCTCGACCAGGGTCTGGGACGCCGCATCGATCAGATAGGGCTGAACCCCGAACGCCTGCGCCACCAGCGTACCGGCAAGCGCCGCCGCGGCGACGGGCGCGATCGCCGTCGGCGAATAGGTGCCGATCACGATCTCGAACGCATAGAATGCCCCGGCGAGCGGCGCGCCGAACGTCGCGGCAATCGCGGCGCCGGCCCCCGCGCCGACCAGCGTTCGCTGATCGGCGCGACGCAGTTTCAACCAGCCGCCCAGGACGGAGGCGGCCGCCCCGCCCATCTGCGCATAGGCCGCCTCCAGGCCGACCGACGCCCCGAAACCGTTGGACAGGACCGTCTGGCCCGAGATCACAAGACTGTCCGGCACCGACATGCGGCCGCCGTGCAGCGCATTCGCCTCCACCGCATCGACCAGCCGCCGCTTCCGCGCGCGCGTGACGTAGCTGAACCCTGCCAGGACCAGGCCACCGAGCGGCAGCACGATCAGGCTGGAGAACTCCAGCCGACCGATCCCGCTGAGCCGTGTGTCGGGCGGGAGGGCGAAGAGGACATGCTGAAGCGTTCGAGCGAGCGCACCGACGATGACGCTGAGCAGTCCGGCAAACGCACCGACGACGATCGCCAGCGCGATGAACGACGCCTCGCTCGCGCGCAGCCAGCCACGGAAATCGCGCGCCACAACGCGGGCCCGTGTCGACGACGAACGGAACGCCGATGCACCTGGCCAGGGGACTGTCATGACGCGCTGGGCGCCAGCGACGATGGTGATATGCGGCCGCGCGCCGTTGCCACCAGGTACAGTCCGCCGGCAATCATCGGGATCGTCAGCCACTGCCCCATATGCAGCCCGGTCTGCGCAGCGAACCGGACAAGCTGAGCATCAGGCTCGCGGAAGAATTCCACGGTGAACCGGGCAACGCCGTAACCAACGAGAAACGTGCCGACGAGCATTCCTCGACGGGCGCGCGCCTCGGTGCACCAGAACAGGAGCGCCAGGATTCCGAAAAGCGCGAGCCCTTCGAGACCCGCCTCGTAGAGCTGGCTGGGATGGCGCGCGATCCCGTCTTGGCTACCCGGAAATACGATACCCCACGGGGCGTCGGTCGGTTTGCCCCACAGCTCGCCGTTGACGAAATTGGCGAGCCGACCGAAAAACAGTCCTATCAGCACGGTGCAAGCGACGTAGTCGTGGACCCGCAGCCAATCGAGGCCATGCCTGCGCGCAAAGACGATGAGCGCGATCGAGACGCCAGCAGCGCCGCCGTGAAACGACATGCCCCCGTCCCATAGCTTGAAAACCTCAAGGGGGGTGTCCGCGGCAGCATAATATCGATCTTGGGCTTCGGCGGGCGGGATGTTGCCGATGGGCTCGATCAGCCGAAGATGGTTGAACCAGTCGACCCATTCGAGTGTGCCGTACTCGACGGCTTCAAAGCTGCGCCAGGGGCCGCGCCGATGGATGACCTCGGCCTTGGCCAAAGCGTTGTCGTAGCTGTCGCCGACACTGCCGACCAATGGCTCGATGCCGGCCTCGGCCGGGGGCTCGGTGTACTTGATGGACACGTATCGCGACCCACGGTCGCTATGATGGATCAGGCCACCCCGATGGGTCGGACGGCGATCGTGGAGCGCCTGTTCGAGCGCATCCAGGACGAAGCTGGCGTGCGCCGTCCTGCTGGCGCGCCAGCCTAGGATCCGTCTAGCGTATGTGTCGATGACAAAGGCGACGTAGACGAACCCAGCGCAGGTCGCGACATAGGGGAGGTCCGACACCCAAAGCCTGTTCGGCGCCGGCGCGAAGAACTGGCGATTGACGTGATCGCGCGGGCACGGTGCCGCCTTGTCGCTGATGGTCGTACGCACCGGCTTGCCCCGGATCACGCCTGCCAAGCCCATCTCATGCATCAGCCATTCGACGGTGCAACGGGCGATCACCAAGCCCTCCCGCATCATCTGCTGCCATACCTTCCGCACGTCGTAGACCGCAAAGGTCTCCGCGAACACGCGAGCGATCTCGGGCTTGAGGATCAGATCTTCACGCGCCCGTGCCGACAGACGCGATGGATACTGTCGCTGCGCGACGTGCCCGTAGTAGGTGGATGGGGCGATCGGTAGGACACGGCAGATCTGCTCGACCCCATAGGCATCGCGGTGATCGTCAATGAAAGCGATCATCTCCGGAACGGGCGGTCGGGCTCCGCCTCCGCGAAATATGCCGACGCCTTGCGCAGATCTCGTTGGCTTGCCGCAGTTCGCCGACCTCGCGTTCCAGCGCCTCCACCTTGTCGGCCACCTCGGTCAGGACACCGCCACGCTTGCCGCTATCGACTTCGGCCTTCTTTACCCACTCATGCAGCGTCTACGGAACGCACCCGATCATCTCGGCAATTGATACCACGGTCGCCCATCTGGACGGGCGATTACGCTCGTGATCGAAAACCATCCGTACCGGCCGCTCGCGGACTTCGGGCGCAAACTTGTTCGTCGTCTTGCTTGTTATGGCTCCACCTTCTCAGGAGTTAGAGCCTCCGACAAACCCGGCGCGGTTCAGATTGCCGCGCGGGCGAGGCCGATCAAGGCCGACGTCATCCCCCATCGCGCGCTCCTGCGCAGGTTCGAGTAGAAGATCGGCCGACTGCGCGAGGCGCGAGACGCTGAACGACGAGGCCGTGCGCGGCGAGGCGGTCGCCACCATCCGTGGCTTGGTGGACAAGGATGACGATTAATACCGATCCGACTGACGGCGCCACCAGCGCCGACATCCTAGCCTAGTCCGAAAAACTGTTGCGATATGCTCAGAACGTAGAAACACCCCGCCGCGTTAGCGGCAAGGGTTGTTCCATATATTTGGTTGCGGGGACAGGATTTGAACCTGTGACCTTCAGGTTATGAGCCTGACGAGCTACCGGGCTGCTCCACCCCGCGATGAGG